>NZ_CP139348.1:2406943-3610414 GCF_038561965.1 Stutzerimonas stutzeri
AACTGGCCGCCTTGGGTGGCGATATCGGTGGTCAGGCGCTGGCGCAGCACGTTCTCTTCGAGCACCACCCAGTTGAGCTTGATATCGGGATTCTGCTGTTCGAAGGTTTTGGAGAGACGTTGCATGCGGATCATGTCCGCGTTGTTCACGGTGGCGACGGTGAGGGTTTCGGCGGCCTGCGCAATACCAGTCGTGGCGATGCAGGCGGTGGCGAGCAGCAAGTTGAATGCTTTCATTCGTGGACTCCTCTTCCAGATCGAAGCCTGGAAGCACATATTGTTTTTGTTGTTACCCGCGTACTGCGCTACGAGCGTCTGGCAGCATTACAACGCCGGCAGTAGCCGTGCGACAAAGCCGTGACTGCACTCAGTTCGATACTATTTTGCACTCTGTAGGGCGGCGCGCGACGCCGGCGCCAGTGCGCTGAAAGCCTGTCGCAGGGGCTCAAGTACGGGGCTTTTACGCAGCCTTAAAGGTGCAAGCTGAGGATTCGGCGAGGAGGAGGGCGCTGGACCCGGCCGGCCGGAAGCGTATCAGCTGGCCAGGTTCTGCTCGGTCAGGCGTTGTTCGACGAGGCGTCGATAGCACGATGGGGTCATGCCCTTGAGCTGCTGGAAGCGGCGATTGAAATTGGACAGGTTGTTGAAACCCGATTCGAAGCAGACATCCGTGACCGGTTTGTCCTGGTCGAGCAGCAGTTCGCAGGATTTGCTGATGCGCAGGCTGTTGACGAACTCGACGTAACAGCGGCCGGTCGCACGCTTGAAGAAACGCGAGAAATAGGTGGATTTCATGCCGAGATGGCTGGCGACTTCCTCCAGCGGCAGCTCGCGCATGTAGTGTTCGAAGATGTAGTTGACCGCCATATTGGTCCGGTCGGCCTGCTGCTCGTCGCTCAGCTGTGCCGAGGTGGCGCCGGAGAGCAGCTGGTAGTCGTCGCACCTGGCAAGCAGCTCCAGCATGATCAGGAAATAGCCGAGGCGGGTGGCGGCGCTGCTGTCGGCGATCTGCTGCATCAGTTGGCGTGCCTGGGCGATGGTGTTCGGGCAGCGAAACTCGATTCCGTAGCGCGAGCGCTCGAGCATCGGCGTGAAGCTGCGCAGCTCGGAGAAGACAGCGTGGCCCGCTTCGAGCATCTCGTCCGTGAAGTTGACCAGCATGTCGCGTTTGGCCACGACCTCGCCGTCCTCGACCTGGCTGATCCAGTTGTGCGGCAGGTGCGGGCCGGTGAGGAACAGGCTGTCCGGCCCGAAATTGCCCACGTAATCGCCAACGAACACCTTGCCCGAGCTGGCCACGATCAGGTGCAGCTCGTATTCCTTGTGGTTGTGCCAGCGCACCAACGGGCAAGGGAAGCCATGTTCGCGGTAGATCAGCGAATTGCCGTGGTGATCGTCCATCAGCTCGTAGGACGGGTCGGTAATCTTCAACGCTCTCATGCAGGGTCCGTTGTCGTGAAAGGCCACGAAGGGTTATAGCTGCTGAGGGCGCAATGGCCAAACCGGTCAGTCAATTTCGTATCGGTAGGGCAGTTCCGGGCCGCGTCTGGAACAGGTGATAGCGGCCGCGCTGCTGGCAAAAGCGAGCATGGTCTGCAGTTGGGTAGGGCTCATCTGCGCGAGCCCGTGGGGCGAGTCCAGCTGCTGTTCGGCCAGGTAGGCCAGCAAAGCGGCGTGAAAGGTGTCGCCGGCGCCCACGGTGTCACGCACCGTCACCGCCTGTGCTGGCGCATGCAGCTGCCCATGCTTGCGGCTGAAGAGCTGCGCGCCGTCGCCACCGCGGGTGAGCACCACCAGCTCGGTGTGATTGTCCAGCCAGCGCTGAGCGATGCTCGCTGGCGCAATGCCCGGATAGAGCAGGGCCAAGTCCTCGTCGCTGACCTTGATCAGATGCGCACGCTCAGCAAAGACTTCGACCCGCTCGCGCCAGCGTTCGAGGCTGGGCTCGACGTTGAGACGGATGTTCGGGTCGAGCGAAATCAGACGTTGCGCGTGCTCGCGATGCAGCAGGGCCAGCAGCGTATCGGCAATCGGCGGCGTCACCAGCGAATAGGAACCGAAATGGATGCCGCGTATGGCGGCTGGCAGTGCTTGCAGGTGTTCGGGCTGCAGCAGGCGATCGGCACAGCCTTCGCCGCGAAAGCTGTAGACCGGACTGCCATCGGCGCCGATGGCGACCATCGCCAGGGTGGTCGGCGCATCGAAGACGGCAAGATACTCGGTGGCGACGCCATCGTCCTGCAGAAGCTGGAGCAGGCGTTGACCGAAATGATCGCGGGAGAGCCCACCCAGCAGCGCGGCCTGCGCGCCCAACCGGGCCAGCCCGACTGCGACGTTGAACGGTGAGCCACCTGCGACGGCTTCCAGATTCAGGCGACTGCGGCTGTCAGTCGGGGCCGCGAACACATCGAAAAGCGCTTCACCACAGACGAGGTACATGGACGATTCCTGCTGGCGGAAATCGCCCGAGCTTAAACCCGGCGCCGACACCCGTGACAGTACGCCCGTGAACGCTGGCCGATACGATCTTGCATTCGCTTCAGTACACCCAGACTTCCACGCGGCGATTCTTGATGCGGCCAGATTCGCTATTAGACGCCACTGGAAGTTGATCACCCAATCCGTTGATTTCCTTGACTAGAATGCCGCCTCTCGCCAGTTCGCGACGCACCGCCATGGCGCGCAGCTTGGACAACAATGCTGTCCGTGCGGGGTCGTTGCGGGCGTCGCCAAAGCCGACCAGCACGGCAGCGTTCATCTGCTTGTCGTGCGCCTTGAGATGTTCGATCAAGCGCTGCACGTCGCGCTGGGCCTTGTTGTCCAGTTGCGCGCTGCCCTCGGCGAAACGGAAATTGACGGTCAGTCGCTGTGCCTCCCTGGCCAACTGTTGGTAAGCGGCAGGCATCGTCGCCTGCAGCGGCAGACTAATCGGCGCGATCGCCTGGGCGACATAACCGGATTTCTCGACAATGGCCTGTCCTTTCGGGCTGTGCACGAAGCTTAGGAACTCGCGGGTCCAGGCGGACTGCTTCTGAGGATCGGCATAGAAAAATAGCCGGCGTGACAGCGGGTAGTCCTCGGTGGCGACCAGCGCCTGGCTGGGCGCCATGGGATGTGAATCGCCGTCGGTGATCGCCAGCGCCTTCGACTTGCCGACTGAGGCGAGGCCGACAAATCCAATGGCACCGGTACGAAGGCTGACCGCCTGGGATAGGGCATCGTTGGACTCGTAGCGCACGGCGCTCGAGGCCAATGCCTGACCCTGGCTGCTTAGCACCAGCTCCTTGAAGGTGTCGTAGGTCCCGGACTGGTCATCACGCGCGTGCAGCTCGACGGCAACATTCGCACCGCCCAGCTCACGCCAGCTGCTGATCTCGCCAGCGAACAGGCGGGCTACCTGCTCCACGCTGAGGGCTTGCACCGGGTTATCGGGGTGGACGATCACCGCAAGGCCATCGATAGCGATGACCTGCTCACTCTTGGCGCTGCGCATGTCGCCCAAGGCGGCGAGGCTTTGCGCTTCGGCCTGCTTGATCGGCCGGGAAGCGGCGGCGAGGTCTGCCGTGCCGCCTTTGAGCCCGGCAAAACCGGTACCGGTACCGTGGGCGGCGACCAGTGCCAGCACGGACTGGCCGTGCTGGTTCAGGGCGGTGACGCGTTGCTCGTTTTCCTGTCCTGCCGGGTCGATCCGGATCGACTGCAAGCCCTTGGCCTCGAACATCCCGGCGACCAGCATAGGGGCCAGCTTGGCACCCACGGTGTTGGAGCCATGGATGCGCAAAACGGCCGATCCGTCTGACGGAGTGGGCAACGCAGCAAGACTACTGTTTGATATGCCACCCAGCACGAGCAACAGCAGGGGCAACGCCCGATTCCTGAACCGTCCAATCAAGCCTGGCATCATCTTGCGACCTCCTTGTAGAAGGCCGCGAGATTAAGACGGTTCGGTTACCGAAAGATGACAGCCAGGGCGTCCGGATGGCGAGTCAACGGAGCTCGATCCAGACCGGGCAGTGGTCGGAAGGCTTTTCCATCGCACGGATGTCGTAGTCGACGCCGCAATCGATAACCCGCTCGTGCAACGCGGCGGTGGTGAGGATGTAGTCGATGCGCAGGCCACGACGAGGTTCGTCCTCGAAGCCGCGGCTGCGATAGTCGAACCAGCTGAAACGGTCAACGACTTCCGGGTTGAGGGTGCGGAAGCTGTCCTGCAGGCCCCAGCCCTTTATGCGCTCGAGCCACTCGCGTTCTTCCGGCAGGAAGCTGCACTTGCCGGTGCGCAGCCAGCGCTTGGCATTCACTTCGCCGATGCCGATGTCGCAGTCCTGCGGGGAAATATTGAAGTCCCCCATCAGGGCCAGCGACTCGTCCGGCTTGAACTGTTGTTCGAGCAGTGCTTGCAGGTCGGCATAGAACTTGGTCTTGGCAGGAAATTTCAGCGGGTGAGCGCGACTTTCACCCTGCGGGAAGTAGCCGTTCATCACGGTTACCGGCTGGCCATTGGCGTCAGCGAAGCGGCCCCAGATAAAGCGTTTCTGCGACTCTTCGCCGTCGGTGGGGAAGCCTTTGTGAATCTCCAGCGGCGCCTGCCGCGAGAGCAGGGCGACGCCGTAATGACCCTTCTGCCCGTGATAGTGCACGTGATAGCCAAGCGCTTCGATGTCGGCCAGCGGAAACTGCTCGTCAGAAACTTTGGTTTCCTGCAGGCCGATGACGTCCGGCTGATGCTTCTCGATAATCGCAGAAAGCTGATGAGGTCTTGCACGTAAACCATTGATATTGAAAGAAACGATTTTCATGAGATTCCGTGATGGCTGTTATCGGCTTTTACCGGTGACAAGCAGGGTGCTGCTTTCACTGCCGATCTGTCGTGGGCGGAAAGTGCTGATTCTAGAGAGCCGGCGCCAGGCTTACCAACTGTCGAGATGCCTGCGGCGATGCCGTGCGCTTCGCAAGCGCCCGCGTCGATGGCCGCCGAGCAGCCGCGAGCGAGTGGTTCATCGGCGTGGCAGGGCGGGCCAAGCGCTGCTAAGTTGCAAGCAGTCTCCCATGAAAAAAAACCGAGAAGATGCCATGCCGATGTCTGCCGAGGTTCGCACGCTCGATAGTGGTTATGCCCGCGAAACCCGCTCGCTGCTGTATCACGCCTACCGTCACGAACCGACTTTCGCCCACCTGTTCGAAGCCGACCGCCCTGGCTATCAGCAACGGGTGCGAGCAACGGTGCGGGAACTGGTGAATCAACACTTTCTGCAGCAACAGCCAGGGCTTGGCCTGCTTCTCGATGATCGCCTGATCGCGGTCGCTCTGATTGCGCCGCCTCAGCGCCGGCTGGATGTGACCGAGAGTTGGGCCTGGCGCGCGCGAATGCTGCTGACCGCCGGGTTTCGTTGTACGCGCCGCTATCTGGATTACCACGCAGCGGTGCTGGCCTGCCTACCGGCCGGAGCGGTGCATCTGCTGCCGCTGCTCGGCGTGCATCCGCAATTTCAGGGGCAGCATTATGGGGAGCAGCTGCTCCAGGCCGTACATGAATGGTGTGCCGAAGACGAAACATCCCAGGGCCTGGTTATCGATACCGGCAACCCGCGTTACCTGAACTTCTATCAGCGACAGGGCTACGAAGAGATCGGCCAGATCGCCGTCGGGCCGGTGGTGGAACACATCTTTTTCCATCCTGCACCAAGGCGGATGGAAGCCGCGCGCTAGGTGTGGTCGAATTTTATCCGGACGGACCAGTCTGACTGGGAAACCATTCGATATCAGCCGATGCCCGCCCCCCCGCAAAGTTGCCTTACATACTGTCTAGCCCGAGCGCTCGGGCCTGCCAGAACGCCCGTGCTAGCATTGCGCGCCATGTGCAAATCGAACCGAATCGGCCCGCTGGTAGCCACGATCCTGATGTTGAACGGCATCCATGCCAGCGCCGCTGAGCTCGAAGTTCGTATCGAGCCGCAGAACCGGGCGCTGCGCGAAAACATCGAGAACTACATCGGTGAGTTGGGTGATCGCGATGCCAATGAGTTGCTGCGCTACAGCCGAGTAGCCCAGAGTCAGGCAGAGAAAGCCTTGCAAGCGCTGGGCTACTACCGCAGCCGGATTCGAACGGATGTGCGTGAAGGGGACGAACCGACCCTTGTCGTCCGCGTACAGACCGGCGACCCGGTGCGCCTGCGCAATATCACGGTTCGCCTGGACGGCCCGGCAGCAGCGTTTTCCGGCTTTCGCGTCGCCCAGCGCACCTTGCGCCAGGGCGATGTACTCAATCACGGTCGTTACGAGGACGTGAAGCAGCAATTTCTCAATCAGGCGTCGCGCTTCGGCTACTTCGATGGCAGGTTCACTCGCCAGCGCCTGGCGGTCGATCCGCGTGAAAACACCGCCGATATCGAGCTGGTATTCGACAGCGGGCCACGCTACCGCCTGGGTGATGTGCGATTCGAAGGGGATGCGCCGTTCGATGACGATCTGCTCAGGCGCATGGTGCCGTTCGACGCTGATACACCCTACGATTCCGAGCTGGTCGCCGAACTCAGTCAGGCATTGCAGTCGAGTGGCTATTTCGAAGGTGTTCGCGTCGATGCCAACCCGACCAGCGCCAGCGATCAACGCATTCCCGTAGCGGTGGCCCTCACGACGCGCAAACCGCGCACCTTCGGTCTTGGCCTGGGCTATTCCACCGATGTCGGTCCGCGCATCCGGCTGAACTGGACCCGCCACTGGGTGAACCCGCAGGGTCATAGTTATGGCGCCGAAACCGAGCTGTCCGCGCCGCGTCAGAACGTCGGGCTGTGGTACGACATTCCCCTTGATCCGCCGCTGACCGACAAGCTGCGCTTCGTTGGCGGATATCAGTACGAGGAAATTGCCGGCACCGACACGCTGAGCCGCCTGCTGAAGGTTGGGCCGGAATGGCACAGTCGATTGCCCAGTGGCTGGTTGCGCGTGGTATCGCTGAAGTGGCAGCACGAGGAATACAAACTTGGCGATGACTCGGGGACCAGCACCTTACTGATGCCTGGCATCGCCTATAGCTATCTGCGCAGTGACAATCGTATCGATCCCAGCAACGGCTACCGCTTGCAGTTCGAAGTGGCTGGGGCCAAATCCGGCGTGCTGTCGGATGCCGACCTGGTCCACGCCAATGTGCTGCTGCGCGGGCTGACCACGCTTGGCCAGCGGCATCGCTTTCTCGGCCGGGTACAACTTGGCGGTAACTGGACCGATGAGTACGTCAACGTGCCGCCTTCGCTGCGCTATTTTGCCGGTGGTGACCAGAGCGTGCGCGGCTACGACTACCAGAGCCTGTCGCCGACCAACTCCGATGGCGACAAGATCGGTGGCCGCTACCAATTCGCCGTTAGCGCGGAGTACCAGTATTCGATCGCCGAGAAATGGCGCATCGCGACCTTTGTCGACCAAGGCAATGCCTTCAACTCGCTGGAGATTCCCACCCTTAAAAGCGCCGTTGGCGTTGGCGTGCGCTGGGTTTCACCGGTCGGTCCGATTCGCGTCGACGTTGCCCATCCGCTGGACAGCGAAGGCGGCGTCCGCCTGCACTTTTCCATGGGGCCTGAACTGTGAGCCGAGTATTGCGCGGCATCGGCTGGACACTCCTTGGGCTGGTGCTGCTACTGGCTATCACGCTTGGCGTGCTGCTTGGCACATCTGCCGGCAGCCGCTGGCTGCTGGCTCAGGTTCCCGGCTTGACGGTGGAGGCGTTCGAAGGTCGACTCGGCCAACACTGGCAGGCTGATCGACTGATTTGGGAGCAGGACGGTAACCGTGTGGAGGTGCAGCAGCCCCGACTCGCCTGGTCGCCGGCTTGCCTGCTCAAGCGCACCCTGTGCATCGATGAGTTGGTGACAGGGAATATCAGTCTCAGTTTTCCGCCGAGTGAACCTGACCCCAACGCTGAGCCATTCAGCCTGCCGGATATCGACCTGCCGTTGGCTTTACAGGTAGAACGCATCGAAATCGGTCAGCTAACGCTCAACGACGCCGAGCAGTTGCGCCATCTGCAGCTACAGGCGAACTGGCGCGCTGAGGGCCTGGATATCCAGCGACTCGATCTGCGGAGGGATGATCTCGATCTGTCGATGACCGGTCGACTGCAACCCAGCGGCGACTGGCCGCTGCAGTTGCAAGGGCAGGCTGCATTGCAGTCACCGGACGAACAGCCTTGGGCGCTGATGATCGCCATCGAAGGTGACTTGCGCGAACAGCTGCAATTGGAGGTGCAGAGCCAGGGCTATCTGGATGGCACCCTCAGCGGCCAGCTGCATGCGCTGGATGATCAGCTGCCGGCGACCATCAGACTGAACGCCGATGGTTTCAAGGCATTGCCCGATCTTCCGGAAACGTTGCGCTTGAACGATTTGGAACTGACTGCGAGCGGCAACATGCAAGATGGCTATCGTCTGCTCGGCACGACCCTGTTGCCAGGCGAGGGCGGAGCCGTGCGGGTGGCGCTCGAAGGTGTCGTCATCCCCAGCGGGGCGCAGATCGCCATGCTCGAACTGGACGCCGGTGAGCAGCGCCACGTGCGGCTGAGCGGCGATGTCGATTGGCAACAGGGGTTGGCCGCCAACGCTGATCTGCTCTGGCGCGATTTTCCCTGGCGGCAACTGTATCCGCAGATCGAGGAGCCCCCGGTGACGCTGCGCGAACTCAAGGCGCAGATCCAGTACGAGGACGGCAACTACCTCGGCAACTTCGAATCAGCCATGACCGGTCCTGCCGGAGATTTCACGCTGAACAGCCCGGTCAGCGGCAATCTGGAAGCCGTCCACCTGCCGCAACTGGAACTGCGAGCCGGGCAGGGCAGTGCGGTTGGTTCGGTCAGCGTCGGGTTCGCCAATGGCATCGACTGGAAAGCCGACCTGGCCCTGAGCAATCTCGACCCGGCGTACTGGCTGGCGGAATTGCCGGGCAACCTCGGTGGTACGTTGCAAAGCCAGGGTGCCTTGCGTGATGAACACCTGCAGGCCGAGGCGCGCCTCGATATCACCGGTCGGCTGCGTGGGCAGGACACCAGCCTTCAGTTGCAGGCCAGCGGCGAGGGCGAGCGTTGGAACTTGCCGGTAATCGACCTGCGCATGGGCGATAACCGTGTGCATGGTGAGGGTGCATGGGCGCAAACACTGGACGGGCGATTGCAGCTGGAGCTGCGCCGCCTGGCGCAGCTTTGGCCCGACCTTAGCGGCCAGCTGAACGGTGAGGTGACGTTGGGCGGAACCGCTGCGGCGCCGAGTGGGCAGGTCGAGCTCAGCGGCCGCAATCTCGCTTACCAGGACAATCGACTACGCCGCCTCAGCCTTCAGGGCCAGTTGTCCGATGGCGAGCGCGGTCGCTTGGTGCTCAATGCCGATCGCATTCGCGCCGGCGAAACCGATTTGGGCGCGCTGCAGGTTAATGCTGAAGGCACAGCGGAACAGCATCAGGCTGACCTGCAGCTGCAGGGCCCGTTAATCAATCTCCAGCTGGCCTTCGACGGCGGTCTGCGCGGTGAGGATTGGCTTGGTCGGCTGACGCGCGGCGAGCTCAGCGCAGAGCAGCAGAACTGGGCACTGCAACGGCCTGCTGCGTTGCAGCGTTTCGCCGATGGCCGCCTGGAGCTGGGTGCGCACTGCTGGATCTCTGGCCCCGCGAGCCTTTGCGCCGAAGATCAACGCATCATGCCTGACCCACGTATTCGCTACCGCTTGCGTGACTTCGCGCTGCAGTCTCTTGCCGAATACCTGCCCGAAGACTTCCGCTGGCAGGGCGAATTGAACGCCGATATCGAACTCGACCTGCCTGCCAGCGGCCCCAATGGCCGGATTCAGGTCGACGCTGGCCCCGGCGTCCTGCGTATTCGAGACGCGGATGAGTGGCACGACTTCCCATACCAGACCCTTGCGCTCAACAGCCGGTTGTTGCCCGAGCGCATCGATAGCGAGCTGCGTTTCCAAGGTGGAGAGCTGGGCGAACTCGACGTGCAGGTCCGCATCGATCCGCGCCCGGAGAATAAGCCGATTGATGGCGAGTTTCGCCTGAGCGGTCTCGATCTGGCCGTGGCGCGCCCGTTCGTGCCGATGGTCGAGCGCTTGCGGGGCCAGCTGAACGGCAGCGGTCAGCTCTCCGGCAGCCTCCAGCAGCCCACGCTCAACGGCCAATTGTTGCTCAGCGGTGGCGAAATAGCCGGCAGCGAACTACCCACGACGTTCGAGGATCTGCGGGTCCGCCTGCTGATCGAAGGTGAGCGGCTGAGCATCGATGGCGATTGGCGAGCCGGGGAACAGGGACGCGGCAACCTCAGCGGCGCTCTGGATTGGCGCGACGCGCTGGATCTGGACCTGGCGATAAAGGGCAGTCGCTTGCCTGTAGTGGTCGAGCCATACGCGGATCTCGAAGTCGAGCCGGACCTGCGCATCGTGCTGAGAGGCCAGGATCTGACTGTCAGCGGTCGGGTTGCAGTGCCGCGGGGGGCGATCACGGTCCGTGAACTGCCACCTGCGACCGTCAGGGTTTCCGAAGACACCGTCATCGTCGGACGCGAGGCAGAGGAACCGGCCACGCCGCTGGCAGTGAAAATGGATATCGATGTCGAGGTGGGCCAGGATCGTCTGCGCTTCACGGGTTTCGGCCTGACCGCCGATCTTGCCGGCTACCTGCACATCGGTGACAACCTCGATGCACGGGGCGAGCTGCAGTTGAAGAACGGCCGCTATCGCGCCTATGGCCAACGGCTGACCATCCGCCGCGCCGAGTTGCTGTTCACCGGCCTGATCAGCCAGCCGTTCCTCAATATCGAAGCGATACGCCGGATCGAGGCAGAGAACGTCGTAGCCGGCCTGCGCATTACCGGCAGTGCCGAGCAGCCGCGGATCGACGTGTTTTCCGAGCCGGCCATGAGCCAGGAACAGGCACTGGCCTACCTCGTACTGGGCAGGCCGCTGGGCGCCGACACCGGTGACAGCAACTTATTGGCTCAGGCCGCGCTGGGCCTCGGTCTGGCCGGCAGCTCATCCATCACTGGCGGGCTGGCGCAGCGTTTGGGCATTCAGGATTTCCAGCTGGACACCGAGGGCACCGGAGCCGGTACCAGTGTGGTGGCCACCGGGCGGCTGACCGAGCGACTTGCATTGCGCTACGGCGTCGGCGTATTCGAACCGTCCAATACCATCGCACTGCGCTATCAACTGACCCGCCGAATATTCCTCGAAGCGGCCAGCGGATTGGCCAGCTCCCTGGACGTGTTCTACCGCCGCGATTTCTGATTGACCCGCACACCCCTGTTGGTGCGCCGCGCTCGGCTGCACCATCTCGACGCCGTATTCGTCGCGGGGCCGATGGCGCGCACCAAAGCGCTTCAATCACGACTGGCAGGCGCACCAGAGTGGGCTACGCTGATTTCGCTTTCCGTGCCATTCGTTATTCGCGGGGCGTGAGTGCCAGGGTTTGACTGTTCGGTCTGTTTTCTCGTCGATTCGATCATTGAATCTGGCGCGATTGCCCTGAGCCCAACGAGCGAATGCAGTGGTAGCATCCACGCTTCCGACCGTCGCGGTTATAACCGCGCAACGCTCTAGCACGAGTCTTGCAATGCGCCTGGCGACCTCGGCGCTGCGCATGGCTCCAGAGGCGGATCGGAATCGTCGTTACCTGGTCGCTGAAAAACCACCGCCACAAGCGTCATGTTTTTCAACGGCTCCACGGTAGCGCGACCCTAACGCGAGGGAACTCGCCTATAAGAAATAAGGTGCTCGAATGGAATTTCTGAACAACCTCGTCAATAGCGTCAACGGCCTCGTCTGGGGCCCGCCCATGCTGGTGCTGATTCTCGGTACCGGTCTGTTCCTGATGGTCATGCTCAAGTTCATGCCGCTGACCCGTATCGGCACAGGTTTCGCCCTGATGTGGCGTGGACGCGCCAAGGGTGATGCAGCGACCGGTGAAATCAGTCCGTTCCAGGCGCTGATGACGTCCCTGGCGGCAACTGTCGGGACCGGCAACATCGCAGGTGTCGCGACCGCTATCTTCCTCGGCGGCCCCGGTGCGCTGTTCTGGATGTGGTGCACCGCATTGGTCGGCATGGCGACCAAGTACTGCGAGGTCGTACTGGCGGTGCACTATCGCGAGAAGGACGACCGTGGCGAGCATGTCGGCGGCCCGATGTATGCGATCAAGAACGGCCTGGGCAAGAAGTGGCTCTGGCTCGGTACCGCTTTCTCGATCTTCGGCGGCTTGGCCGGCTTCGGCATCGGTAACATGGTCCAGGTCAACAGCATGGCGCATGCGCTGGAAACCACCTTTTCGGTGCCGTTGTGGGCAACCGGTCTGATCACCATGGTGGCCGTAGGTCTGGTGATTCTGGGTGGCATTCGTCGTATCGGCGTGGTGGCTGCATCGCTGGTTCCGTTCATGTGCCTGGCCTATCTGATTGCCGCTGCAGTGGTGTTAGTGGTCAATGCATCGGCCATTCCGGCTGCGTTCGATCTGATCTTCACTCACGCCTTCTCGCCGATTGCCGCTACCGGTGGTTTCGCCGGTGCAGCCGTCATGGCTGCGATCCGTTTTGGTGTCGCCCGCGGTATTTTCTCCAACGAAGCGGGCCTCGGTACGGCTGGTATCGCTCAAGCGGCGGGCACCACCACCAGCTCGGTGCGTTCGGGCATGATCGGTATGCTGGGTACGTTCATCGACACCATCATCGTCTGCTCGGTGACCGGTCTGGCCATCATCTGCACCGGCGTCTGGACCAGCGGCGAAAGCGGCGCGGCGCTCTCGGCAGCGGCGTTCGAGTCGGCAATGCCGGGCGTTGGCGGGATCATTCTCACCATTGCACTGGTGGTTTTTGCCTTCACGACCATCCTCGGCTGGAGTTATTTTGGCGAGAAGTGCTGGGAGTTTCTGGTCGGCACCCGGGCCATCTGGCCGTTCCGAGTGATCTGGGTTCTGGCGGTGCCGTTCGGAGCGATTGCGCAGCTCGACTTCGCATGGCTGCTGGCCGATACGCTCAACGGTCTGATGGCTATCCCGAACCTGCTCTCGCTGTTGCTGCTGAGTCCGGTGGTCGTCAAGCTGACCAAGGAATATTTCGCGCGTAGTTGATGTCCGATATCGGCCGGCGAGCGCAACCCGCGATCACCGGCTGCTCGATTCAAGTTCCAGAGCCGTGGGGCTGACTGTCCCACGGCTTTTTTCTGCCTCTGTATATCAAGGAGCCAAGCAAATGACCGAAATCACCCTGAAAGGCGCGCCCGTCCAGGTAGCCGGTGAATTCCCGCAAAAGGGTCAGCAGGCCAAGGCATTCAGCCTGGTTGGTGCTGATCTTTCCGACGTCGCGCTCTCGAGCTTCGCCGGCAAGCGCAAGATCCTCAACATTTTCCCCAGTGTCGATACGCCAACCTGCGCCACCTCGGTACGCAAGTTCAATGCTCAGGCCAATGCACTGGCAAACACCGTGGTGCTTTGCATTTCGGCGGATCTGCCGTTTGCACAGAAGCGTTTCTGCGGCGCAGAGGGTCTGGAGAACGTGATCAATCTGTCGACCATGCGCGGCGCAGAGTTTCTCGTGAACTATGGCGTGGCGATCGCCAGCGGCCCTCTGGCGGGCGTTGCAGCGCGCGCCGTCGTCGTGCTGGATGAGCAGGATCGCGTGCTGCATAGCGAACTGGTCAGCGAGATTGGCAGCGAGCCGAACTACGAGGCGGCGATCGTTTCGCTCGGCTGATTTCCGCCATCTGCCAGTACCGAACGGCGAGGCGCTCTACGGAGCACTCGCCGTTTCGTTTTCTGGCGGCAGAAATCCATCAATAAACGTTCAACCGCTTGTCGTCGTCAATTAGCACAAATGCGCGCTGGCAACTAATTTCACCTAGCCACCCGTCTCAGGAGTTCAGGGTGTGGAGAAGTCTGCAAAAGTGGCAAATAGGCAGCTTTTCAAAAATCTTTTCGCGCAGCTGCTGTCATAGCGCTGATGCCCATTGAATGGATTCATTTTATGCCTACTTCAGAGATCAAGAGAATCGGTGTTTCCGGAACCGGTATGATCGCCCACGGTATTGTGCGGTTGATCAGAAATCACTATCCGGACATGGAAATCTCCCGCGTCCTTACCCGCCGCCCGCTTTCTTCGATGGCTGACTTTCCGCTAGCGGATGTGCTCACCAACTCGCTGGATGAGTTGATCGATCACTCCGACCTCATCGTCGAGTGCAGCGGTGACGTGTTCCACGGCACAGCTGTCGTAGAACGTGCCTTCGAGGCCGGGCTGAAGGTTGTCACCGTCAATGCCGAGCTGCAGGTAACCACCGGGTCGTATCTGGCCGGTAAAGGGTTCCTGACCGAAGCGGAGGGCGACCAGCCAGGTTCCCTCGCTGCGTTGCGAGAAGATGCCCTGCAGATGGGCTTCCAGCCGCTGGTCTACGGCAACATGAAGGGCTACCTGAACCATGACCCCTCGCCCGAGGACATGGTCTATTGGGCCAACCGCCAGGGAATCAGCGTCGACCAAACGACCTCGTTTACCGACGGCACCAAGGTGCAGATCGAACAGGTGATCATCGGAAACGGCCTGGGCGGCACCATTACCCGTCAAGGTATGGAAGGGTTGGCTTCGACCAACTTGGACGATAGCGCCAGCCTGCTTGGCATGATGGCCGAGCGGGTAGGGCAGCCGATCGTCGATTACGTCATTCCATCCGGCTATTCGGCGGGTGGTGTGTTCCTGGTCGGCAAGCATGACGAGGATCAGGCGCGCGCCATCGAGTACTTCAAGCTCGGTCGCGGCCCCTTCTACACGCTGGTGCGTCCGTTCCACCTGTGCTCGCTGGAAGTCGGCAAGACGGTGCGCCGCGTGCTGAACGGCGGGGGAGTGCTGCTCAACAACTCCACCGAACCGACCCTGGGTGTTGCTGCCATCGCCAAACGCGCGATGAAACCGGGCGAACTGATCGAGCGCGGCATCGGTGGTTTCCAGTTCCGTGGCGAGGCTATCAAGCTGGCTCAGCACCCGGACCACGTACCGATCGGCTTGCTGCGCAAGACCGCCCTCAAGCGTGCCGTCGAGCCCGGTCAGATCATCACCTTCGACGACATCGACATCCTGCCGAGCCGCGCGCTGGATATCGTCATGGATCAGCGTAAACCGCGCTTGACCGAAGTCGAGAGCAAGTCCGACCGCTGGACAGCGCCGAGCATCAACACGATGGGAATGCTCGCCTTCGGCGGCTGAGCGTCACCCTTTCGAGAAAAAGGCCGCTGTCGGATGACTAGCGGCCTTTTTGTTTCTGCATGATTTCTATGCGGCCGCTAACGGCACTCAAGCCTTGCGCATGGACCAGTAACGAGGTCGGAACAGGTCACGCTCGCCGAGCAATGTCACGCCGGCGGCAAACGCTGCGAGTACCAGCCCGACATACAGGCACAACTCGATCAATCCGTGGGGCTGGGGCACGAAATGCAGCGCAACGGCCACTACGGCCGCCGTCGTCAGCCAGCGAGCCAACACCTCGACGCCTGCCCCCTTGGGAGAGGCGCGATAGACGAATAGCCCCATAAACAGCGCCTGCAACGTAGCACCACAGGAGAAGGCCAATGCCAGGCCCGAGGCGCCGTAATGTCGATAAAGTGCAGCATCCAGACCGATCGTCATGGCTGAGCTGATCAGTGTGATCACCAGGAACAGGCGGACCTGATGCTGCGCGAGCAGCGCGCGCCCCCAGAGCAAGGCGAGGCCCATAGCCGGCAGACCCAGCGCATAGATGACCATCAGCGAGGCTGTGGCCTGGGTTTGGGCGGCGCCGAACTCGCCACGCTCCAATAGCACTGAAACCACGGCGTCCGGAAAGGAACAGAGCACCACGGTCGCCGGCACCAGAAAGAGAAGCGTTGCCAGCAGCCCCTTGCGAATTACCGCTGCGTGGGCGGAATGGTCCTGGTCGTTCCAGCTGGCCGAAAACTGCGGGAACAGAACCGACAGCACCGACATTGCATACAGCGTCAGCGGTATTGTGACGATGCGGAAGGCGAACGAGAGCATGGTGATGCTGCCCTCCTCGAGATACGAGGCGAACATCCGCTCTGCCAGTATGCAGGCTTGCTGGGCACCGGCGGCCATCAGCACTGGCGCAAAGGCGAGGCCGAATTGGCTGCCGTGGCCTTTCTCCAGTGCTTGTGCTTCCCCTCGCAGGTAGCGGATACGACGGTGCTGCAAGACGATCAGGGCGATCTGAGGTAGCAGCATGCCAAGGAAGATCGCCATGCCGGTGGGTTCGAACAGCAGGATGCCGATGATCGCGCCGGCATTCAGCAGCAGGGTACGGGTCATGGGCAGGATGAACACGTTATCCATGTTCAACAACGCACCCTGACAGTACAGCGCGGCCTGCACCCCGATAAGCAGCGCGCCGACGCAAAAGACCAGCTGGCCGTTGGCAACCTGTTCGGGTGTCCAGCCCGGCGCCAGGGCATTCAGTACCCAGTAGCTGGTCAGCAGTATTACAAGGCAGGCAGCGCCGCCGAGCAGCATGATGCGCCAGTAGAGCCAGCGCGCCACGGCCTCGAACAGCGATTGCGATTGGCTGCGCAACTTCTGCAGGTATGGGATCAGCGCGTCGCGCAACGCCAGGCCAAGGAAGTTTTCGAAGAACAGCGGCAGGATCAGGGCTACGAAAATGAGGTCCGCTTCCCAGCTGAGGCCGAAAGAGCGCGCTATGAACAGGTCACGCAGAAAACCGAGAAGAAAACTGGCGACGGTGAGCGCCAGAATGACCAGCGATACATTCATTCCTTGATCCTTTGCGGCTATCGATGCGATAGCCGGTTAACGACACGACAATGTCCGATTCGACGTGCTGGCAAACCGCGCGGCCTGCTCACAGCTTTTTCTTCCTGCCTGCACAAACCCGGCGCAGCGGGAAGAACGGTAAATAGACTTAAGACCTGCGGCATGGTTCCGAGCTGACAGCATTCATCCGGGTCGACATACATGTCGATACGTAAAAATGCCGTAAAGGCACTTTGCGAGCGGTTCGCGACTGCTTATGGTTCACGCTCCTTTTCAAGCGAACACCGTTCATGTCCGAGGCTCATCCTAAATCCGCTCGTTTCAGCTTTCGCTGGCTGTTCCTTATTCTTGCCGTGGCCGCCATCGGCCTGTTGCTCTGGTGGCTATGGCCAGCGCCTCAGGAAACCCCTCAGCGCCCGGGTGGCCGACCAGGCTTCGGTGCGTTCGGCGGGCCGGTTCCCGTGCGCGTTGCCAAAGTGGAGCAGGGTGAATTCGAGGTGTTCAACAAGGCGCTCGGCAGCGTAACGCCGCTCAATAGCGTGAGTTTGCGCAGCCGTGTGGGCGGGGAGCTGGTTGAGCTGCGTTTCGAGGAGGGCCAGCGTGTCAAGAAGGGCGACCTGCTCGCTGTGATTGATCCGCGCCCGTACAAAGTGGCGTTGCAGCAGGCTGAGGGGACCTTGCAGCAGAACCGTGCCCAACTGAAGAACGCCCAGGTGGACTTCGAGCGCTATCGCGGGCTTTACGCTGACGACAGCATCGCCAAGCAGACCCTAGATACCCAGGAAGCGTTGGTCAGCCAGTACCAGGGCACACTGGCGGCGAACCAGGCGACCGTCAACGAGGCACGGCTGAACCTGGACTTCACCCAGATTCGCTCGCCCATAGACGGGCGCGTCGGCCTGCGGCAGCTCGATGTGGGCAACCTTGTCGCAGCAAACGACACCACGCCGTTGGTGGTGATTAACCAGACGCAGCCGATGTCGATCAGCTTCACGCTTCCTGAAGGCGATCTGTTGCCCGTTCTGACCCGCTACCGTCAGGGCGACAAGCTGGCCGTACAGATCTGGGATCGTGGTGAAAAGGTCATGTTCGGTGACGGCGTGCTGGAAAGCATCGACAACCAGATCGACGCCACTACCGGTACGTTGCGGCTGAAGGCGCGTTTCGATAATGAGGCCGAGCTGCTGATCCCCAATCAGTTCGTCAATGTTCGCTTGCGCGTGGAAACCCTGAGCGATGCCGTGCTGATCCCTTCGGCTGCGCTGCAATTCGGCTCACGCGGCACCTTTGCCTACGTGGTGGGTGAGGACAACAAGGTGCAGCTGCGCCTGCTCAAGGCAGGGCCAAGCAATGGCGAAACGACCGTAGTGCTCGAAGGGCTGGAGGTCGGCGAGCGCGTAGTAATGGAAGGCACCGACCGTCTGCGTGATGGCGCTGATGTCGAGGTAGTCGGCAGCCGTCGCATGGCCGAACAGGCCGCGGAGAATCCGGTATTGGGTGGTGGCGAGGCTGCGGAGCGCGAGGAGCGATGAACATCTCCCGGTTGTTCATCCTGCGGCCGGTCGCGACCACGCTGAGCATGGTCGCGATCCTGCTGGCGGGTCTGATCGCCTACAAGCTGCTGCCGGTAGCGGCACTACCGCAGGTGGACTACCCGACCATCCGGGTAATGACGCTTTACCCTGGCGCCAGCCCTGAGGTCATGACCAGCGCCGTCACCGCACCGCTGGAGCGACAGTTCGGGCAGATGCCGGGCCTTGCGCAGCTGTCATCCACCAGCTCCGGCGGCGCCTCGGTGATCACCCTGCGCTTCTCGCTGGACGTGGCGCTGGATGTCGCCGAGCAGGAAGTGCAGGCGGCGATCAACGCGGCGAACAACCTGCTGCCCAACGACCTGCCGGCACCACCGGTGTACAACAAGGTCAACCCGGCTGACACGCCTGTGCTGACCCTGGCGGTAACGTCCGACTCGCTACCACTGCCCAAACTGCATGATCTGGTCGACACGCGCATGGCGCAGAAACTGGCGCAAATCAACGGCGTTGGCATGGTCAGCATCGCCGGTGGGCAACGCCCGGCAGTGCGCATCCGCACCAATCCCGAAGCACTTGCCGCCTACGGCCTGTCGCTGGCCGATGTGCGCTCGCTGATCACCAGTTCCAACGTCAACCAGCCCAAGGGCAACTTCGACGGCCCGACCCGGGTGTCGATGCTCGACGCCAATGACCAGCTGAAGACGCCGGAGGAGTATGCCGAGCTGATCCTGACCTATCAGGATGGCGCAGCCCTACGGCTGAAGGATGTCGCCGATATCGTCGACGGCGCTGAGAACGAACGCCTCGCGGCCTGGGCCAACGAAAGCCAGGCGGTGCTGCTGAACGTCCAACGCCAACCGGGCGCCAATGTCATCGACGTGGTCGAACGCATCCAGGCGCTGCTACCGGAAGTCACGGCCAGCATGCCGGCCGGGCTCGATGTGGTCGTCCTTACCGACCGCACACAGACCATCCGTGCCGCGGTTACCGATGTACAGCATGAGCTGATGCTCGCCACCTTCCTGGTGGTGATGGTGACCTTCGTCTTCCTCAAGAAGCTCTCCGCCACGGTGATTCCATCGATTGCCGTGCCGCTGTCGCTGGTCGGCACCTTTGCAGTGATGTACGTCTGCGGCTTTTCCCTGAACAACCTGACATTGATGGCGCTGACGATCGCCACCGGCTTCGTGGTGGATGACGCCATCGTCATGCTGGAAAACATCGCGCGGCATTTGGAGGAGGGCGAGACACCGCTTAATGCGGCGCTCAAGGGCGCACGGCAGATCGGTTTTACGCTGATCTCGCTGACCTTCTCGCTGATCGCCGTGCTGATCCCGCTGCTGTTCATGCAGGACGTCGTCGGCCGGCTGTTCCGCGAGTTCGCCATTACCCTCGCCGTGGCGATTCTGATCTCGCTGGTGGTCTCGCTGACACTGACGCCGATGATGTGTGCCAAGCTGCTCAAGCCGCAGATCGCCGCCGAGGCGAAGCCCGACTGGGTCGAGCGGCTGATTGGCGGCTACTCGCGCTGGCTGACCTGGGTGCTGCGCCACCAGACGCTGACGCTGCTGGTAGCGGTCGCTACCCTGGGTCTTACCGTCGTGCTCTATCTCGCTGTGCCCAAGGGCTTCTTCCCGGTGCAGGACACCGGTGTAATCCAAGGCATCAGCGAGGCGCCGCAGTCGATTTCCTTCCGTGCCATGAGCGAACGCCAGCAGGCACTGGCGCGGGTGATCCTGGCCGATCCGTCGGTAGACAGCCTGTCGTCCTACATCGGTGTGGATGGCGATAACGTCACGCTCAACAGTGGCCGTCTGCTGATCAACCTCAAGCCCCATGGCGAGCGCGATCTGACCGCGAGCCAGATCATTGATCGTCTGCGACCGGAACTGGCCAAGGTGCCGGGCATCGAGCTGTATCTGCAGCCGGTGCAGGACCTGTCCATCGAGGATCGGGTCAGCCGCACGCAGTTCCAGTTCAGCCTGGAGACACCGGACGGCGAATTGCTGCAGGAATGGACGCCGCTGCTGGTCGAAGCGCTGCGCGAGCGCCCGGAACTGACCGATGTGGCCAGCGACCTGCAGAGCAATGGCCTGCAAATCTACCTGGACATCGACCGCGATGCCGCGGCGCGACTGGGCATTCAGGTGGCCGACATCACCGATGCGCTGTACGACGCCTTCGGCCAACGGCAGATATCCACCATCTTCACCCAGGCCAGTCAGTATCGCGTGGTGCTGGAGGCGGAAGCAGGCAATCGCCTCGGCCCGCAGGCGCTGGAGCAATTGTTCGTGCAGAGTGCAGGCGGTACGCCGGTGCGGTTGTCGAGCCTGGCGACGCTGGAGCAGCGCAATGCGCCGCTGCTGATCAATCACATCGGCCAATTTCCGGCGGTGACGCTGTCGTTCAACCTGGCTTCCGGCGTGTCGCTGGGCAAGGCAGTCGAGGTGATCGAGGCGGTCGAGCAGGAAATCGGCCTGCCGGCTGGCATCCAGACGCGTTTCCAGGGCGCCGCCGAGGCCTTCCGCGCCTCATTGTCGAGCACACTGCTGCTGATCCTGGCGGCAGTGGTGACCATGTACATCGTGCTCGGCGTGCTCTACGAGAGCTATATCCATCCGATCACGATTCTTTCCACGCTGCCCTCCGCAGCGGTTGGGGCGCTGCTCGCCTTGCTGCTGACCGGCAACGACCTTGGCCTGATCGCGATCATCGGCATCATTCTGCTGATCGGCATCGTCAAGAAGAACGCGATCATGATGATCGACTTCGCCCTGGAGGCCGAGCGGCAGCAGGGCATGAGCCCGCACGATGCGATCTACCGGGCGGCGCTGCTGCGTTTTCGGCCGATCCTGATGACCACCCTGGCGGCGCTGTTTGGTGCGATTCCGCTGATGCTGGCATCCGGCTCCGGCGCCGAACTGCGTCAGCCGCTGGGCCTGGTGCTGGTCGGCGGTCTGCTGCTCAGCCAGCTGCTGACGCTGTTCACCACGCCGGTGATCTACCTGTTCTTCGATCGCCTCGGACAGCGCTTCGGTCGTCGACGCGAGTCGCTGCAGGAGGCCGAAGCGTGAGCCGGCCTGAGATCGCGCGGGGGCAGGCATGAACCTCTCCGCGCCCTTTATCGCCCGCCCCGTGGCAACCATGCTGTTGAGCCTGGCCATTCTGTTGCTCGGCGGTGTCAGCTTCGGCCTGCTACCGGTATCGCCGTTGCCGAACATGGACTTTCCGGTGATCACCGTGCAGGCCAGCCTGCCGGGGGCGAGTCCGGAAATCATGGCTTCCAGCGTAGCGACACCGCTGGAACGATCGCTGGGCAGCATTGCCGGGGTCAGCCAGATGACCAGTCGCAGCAGCCAGGGCTCGACGCGGATCATCATCCAGTTCGACCTTGAACGCGACATCAATGGCGCTGCCCGCGACGTGCAGGCTGCCATCAATGCGGCGCGCAACCTGCTGCCCAGCGGCATGCGCAGCATGCCTACCTATCGCAAGATCAACCCGTCGCAGGCACCGATCATGGTGCTCTCGCTGACCTCCGAGGTGCTGGACAAGGCCGAGCTGTACGACATTGGCTCGACCATCCTGGCGCAGAAGCTGTCGCAGGTTTCCGGCGTTGGCGAGATCCAGGTCGGTGGCAGTTCGCTGCCGGCGGTGCGTGTCGAATTGCAACCGCAACAACTCGAACAGTACGGTGTGTCGCTGGATGAGGTGCGCCGAACCATTGCCAACAGCAACGTGCGCCGGCCCAAGGGTATGGTCGAGGACGTGGACCGCCATTGGCAGGTTCGCGCCAATGACCAGCTGCACCAGGCGGCCGATTACACACCGCTGATCATCCGCTACCAGGACGGTGCGGCATTGCGCCTGGGAGATGTCGCGAAGGTGCGCGATTCGGTGGAGGACCGCTACAACAGTGGCTTCTTCAATAACGAACAGGCCGTGCTGTTGATCGTCAACCGTCAGGCCGGCGCCAACATCATCGAAACCATCGAAGGCATCCGCCGCGAACTGCCATCACTGCAGGCGATCATGCCGGGCAGTGTCGATCTGAACGTTGCCATGGACCGCTCGCCAGTGATTCGCGCGACGCTGCACGAAGCCGAGCGCACGCTGCTGATTGCGGTGGGCCTGGTGATCGTGCTGGTGTTCCTGTTTCTCGGTCGCCTGCGCACGGCGCTGATTCCGGCGCTGGCCGTGCCGGTGTCGTTGGTTGGCACCTTTGCCGTGATGTACATGTTCGGCTTCTCGCTCAACGTGCTGTCGCTGATGGCGCTGATCCTCGCCGCCGGCCTGGTGGTGGACGATGCCATCGTGGTGCTGGAGAACATCGCACGACATATCGACGACGGCATGTCGCCGATGAAGGCGGCCTACGTCGGCACCCGCGAGGTCGGCTTCACGCTGCTGTCGATGAACCTGTCGTTGGTGGTGGTGTTCGTCTCGATTCTCTATATGGGGGGAATCGTCGAACGGCTGTTCCGCGAATTCTCCATCACCCTGGCGGCTGCGATCCTGGTTTCGCTACTGGTATCGCTGACGCTCACGCCAATGCTCTGCGCGCGCTGGCTCAAGCCACATGAGCCGGAGAAGGAAGGGCGCCTGCAGCGTTGGAGCCACGACGCCCATCAGTGGTTGCTGCGCCACTACGACCGATCGCTGAGTTGGGCGCTGCGCCACCGTCGCATCACGCTGCTGAGCCTGCTGGCGACTATCGCGCTGAACGTGGTGCTTTATGTGCAGGTGCCCAAGACGTTCCTGCCGCAGCAGGACACCGGTCAGATCACCGGCTTCATCCGCGGTGACGACGGCATGTCGTTCCAGGTCATGCAGCCGAAGATGGAGATCTTCCGCAAGGCAGTCCTCGCCGATCCGGCGGTGGAAAGCGTGGCCGGCTTCATCGGCGGGCAGGGCGGCATCAACAACGCGTTCATGATCGTGCGGCTCAAGCCCTTGGGCGAACGCGGCATCTCGGCACAGAAAGTCATCGAGCGCATTCGCAAGGAGCAGCCGAAGGTGCCGGGCGGACGGATGTTCCTCATGGCCGATCAGGATCTGCAGTTCGGCGGCGGCCGCCAGAGCAGCTCGGCCTATGCCTATACATTGCTCGCCAGCGACCTGAACGACCTGCGCACCTGGGTGCCGCAGGTGACCCGGGCGCTGTCCGAACTGCCTGAACTGACCAGCATCGACGCCAACGATGGCGAGGGCGCGCAGCAGATCAGCCTGAAGATCGATCGCGATGCGGCCAAGCGTCTGGGCATCGACATGAGCACCGTGACCACGCTGCTCAACAACGCCTTCAGTCAGCGGCAGATTTCCACCATTTACGAATCGCTCAACCAGTACCAGGTGGTGATGGAGATCGACCCCAGCTACGCACAGTACCCGGAGGTGCTGGAGCAGATTCACGTGGTGACCAGTGACGGCCGCCGCGTGCCGCTGGCCGCATTTGCCCGCTACGAGCGCAGCCTGGAGGAAGACCGCGTCAGCCACGATGGCCAGTTTGCTGCGGAGAACATCGACTTCGATCTCGCGCCCGGCGTCAGCCTCGACCAGGCAACCCTGGCCATCGAACGCGCGGTGGCGGCCATCGGCATGCCCAGTGAGGTGCAGGGCCGCCTCGGCGGCACCGGCAGTGCCTTCGAGAGCACCCAGCAAGGCCAGCCACTGATGATTCTCGGCGCCTTGCTGCTGGTCTACATCGTGCTGGGCATTCTTTACGAGAGCTACATCCACCCGCTGACGATTCTGTCGACACTGCCCTCGGCAGGCGTGGGCGCCTTGCTGGCAATCATCCTCACCGGTGACCAGTTCAGCCTGATCTCACTGCTCGGACTGTTTCTGCTGATCGGCGTGGTAAAGAAAAACGCGATCCTGATGATCGACCTGGCCCTGCAGTTCGAGCGTCAGGACAAGCTGTCGCCGGCCGACTCGATCCATCGTGCCTGCCTGCTGCGCTTCCGTCCGATCCTGATGACCACCATGGCCGCAATTCTTGGCGCATTACCGTTGCTGCTTGGCGGCGCGGAGGGTGCCGAGATGCGTCAGCCGCTCGGCCTGACCATCATTGGCGGGCTGCTGCTGAGCCAGATCCTTACGCTCTACACCACGCCGGTGGTTTACCTCTACCTGGACCGCCTGCGTCATCGTTTTAACAGCTGGCGCGGTGTACGCACCGATGCCGCCCTGGAAAACTCGCTATGAATTCGCCGTCGCTGAACCCTTCATCGCTGAAGCATACCCTGCGTCCCCTCGCGGTTGCCGTGCTCGCCCTGTCATTGGGAGCCTGCACGCTGGGCCCCAACTATCAAAGGCCGGACCTGACGGTAGCCAGCGAATTCAAGCAGGCCGAAGGTTGGAAACAGGCTGCGCCAGCCGATGTGCTGCAACGCGGCGAGTGGTGGCGGCTGTACGGCGATGCCGAACTCGATGCCCTGGTGGCCCGGCTGAATGTCTCCAACCAGAACATCGCTGCGGCCGAGGCGCAGTTCCGCCAGGCGCGGGCGTTGGTCCGCGGCGCGCGATCGCAGCTGTTTCCGGTGCTGTCCGGCAGCGCTGGCGTTAGTCGTTCGGCTCAGGGCAGCGGTAGCACCAACAGCACCGGTACTGCGTTCAATGGCGGAGTGGGTGAAAGCTACGAGGCAGGCCTGAGCGCGTCCTGGCAGGCCGATGTGTGGGGTCGTCTGCGTCGCAATCTGGAAGCCAATCGCGCCACCATGCAGGCCAGCGCCGCCGACCTCGCTGCCGCTCGGCTCAGCCTGCAAGCGGAACTGGTACAGACCTATCTACAGCTGCGGGTGATCGACGAACACCAGCGGCTGCTCGATCAGACGGTCGAAGCCTATGCACGTTCGCTGCGCCTGACCGAAAACCAATACCGCGCCGGCATCGTGCCCAGGTCCGACGTCAGCCAGGCGCAGACCCAGCTCAAGAGCACTCAGGCACAGGCCATCGACCTTCGCTGGCAACGGGCGCAGATGGAGCACGCGATTGCGGTGCTTGTTGGCGTGGCGCCATCGGAACTGGGCATCGCCGCACGCGACGACATTCCGCCATTGCCGGCAGTACCGCTCGCCGTGCCATCGCAATTACTGGAACGCCGGCCGGATATCGCCTCTGCCGAGCGCCAGGTTATCGCGGCGAATGCCAACATCGGTGTGGCCGAGGCTGCCTGGTATCCGGACCTGACACTTTCAGCCAGCGGCGGCTATCGCAACAGCAGCTTCAGCGACCTGTTCAGCGTGCCCAATCGGTTCTGGTCGCTTGGCCCGCAACTCGCGCTGACACTGCTCGATTTCGGAGGACGGCGTGCCGAACTGGAGCGCGTCGAAGCCAGTTATGACCAGACCGTGGCGAACTATCGGCAGACGGTGCTGAACAGCTTCCGCGAGGTCGAGGATTACCTGGTGCAGCTGCGTGTGCTGGAAGAGGAGGCGGTGGTTCAGCGTGAGGCGCTCGAGGCCGCGCAGGAATCGCTGCGTCTGATCGAGAACCAGTATCGGGCGGGTACCGTGGACTTCCTCAGCGTGGTGACGGTACAGACCACTGCTTTGAACAACCAACGGACCAACCTGACGTTGCTCGGCAATCGGCTCACCGCCAGTGTGCTGCTGATCGCCGCGCTGGGCGGTGGCTGGGACAGTGTGCAGCTGGAGCAACAGCCAACGCTTTCGGCGACACCCACCGCGCCCTGAGCGTTACCGCCTTTCGCCGCCCAATAAAAAGCCCCGCCTGATTGGCGGGGCTTTAGCGACATCACTTCGTAGGTCAGTTGCGCTGTTTGCGGTTGACCGTTTCGGCAGCCTTGATGATGTCCGCACCTATAATTGGCTCGAACTGTTGCCATACCGGGCGCATCGCTTCACGCCAGCGTTCGCGCTCTTCCGGCGTCAGCGTGGCGATTTCCGAGGTGCCGGCCTGGCGAATCCGCTCGCGGTCGGCCCTGTTCAGTTCTTCGGCCTCGCGATTCACCATGAAGCTGACTTCATCAAGGATCGCTTCAAGCTCGAAACGGACCTTGTGCGGCATGCTCATCCAGAAGCGCGTATTGCTTACCACCATGTAGTCGAGCACACCGTGATCGGTCTCGACGATGTAGGGCTGCACGGTGTGCATCTTCTTGCTGTAGATGTTCGACCAGGGGTTCTCGGCACCTTGCACGGTGCCGGCGCGCAGGGCGTCGTAAGCATCGGCGAAGGGGATCTTCTGGGTCGACGCGCCAACGGCACCGAACTGCGCCTCGAGCACGGCCGAAGGCTGGATTCTGAAGCTCAGGCCCGCAGCGTCGCTCGGCTGGCGCAGCATGCGCGTTGCCGATAGCTGCTTCATGCCGTTGTGCCAATAAGCAAGACCGGTGATGTTCTTGTCTTCCATCGAACGCAGCAGCTGCTTGCCCTTGGTGCGTTTCTGAAAGCGATTGACCGCCTCGATATCGTCGAACAGGAATGGCAGGTCGAACACCTGTAGCTGTTTGGTGTACTGCTCGAACTTGGCCAGCGACGGTGCCAGCAGCTGGACTTCGTCGTTGCGCAGCGCCTCCAGCTCAGTGGCATCGCCGAACAGCGTCGAGTTGGGATAGACCTCGACGCGTACCTGACCAGGCATTCGCTCTTCTGCGAGGCGCTTGAACATCAGCGCACCCTTGCCCTTGGGTGTGTCGTCGGCCACTACGTGGGAAAACTTGATGACGATGGGCTCTGCCTGGGCACAAGCGCTGGCGACCGCCAGCAAGAGCCCGGCAAGAGTAATGATCGGCTTCATGAAAGACTCTTTATTCTGGTTGGTTGGCAGTGCATCCATGCGGACCGACCGCTAGGACGCGTCTAGGCTTTCAGCCGCTCCTTATGCCAAAGATAGGTGACGACTGAAAGCGCTTTCCCCAACCAACCCGACGGGAGCGGCACCGTGTCACAGTTTTGCCTGCTGTCCCTCCGCGGGTGCCTGATCCACAGCCCTAGACTGCAGTGATTGATCGCTAACCTCCCATCCGCCACCAAGCGCCTTGTATACCGCGACCACGCCGCGATAGAGCTCGACCTCGGCTTGCGCCTGGGCATCCTCGGCGGTAAGGCGTTCGCGTTCGGCGTCCAGCAGCACGAGGAAATCGGCGGTGCCTTCGCGATAGCGGATTTCCGCCTGCTGCGCTGCGGCCCGACTGGCCGTGGACTGACGCAGCAGCGAGAGCAAGCGCTGCTGGGCATTGGCGTAATCGCTGAAGGCATTCTCCGACTCTTCCAGTGCCAGCAGGACCTGTTGCTCATAGCTGGCCAACGCCGCATCGGCATCGGCTTCGGCGCCGCGCAGACGGGCCCGCACACTGCCCAGGTCGAACGCGGCCCAGCTGATGCTTGGCGCAACGCCCCAGGCCTGCGCGGCGCTGGAACCGATCTGCGAACCGCGCCCGGCGATAAAACCAAGGAATCCGGACAGGCTGACCCGCGGAAACAGATCGGCAGTAGCCACGCCGACATCTGCCGTAGCGGCCGCCAGCTGGCGTTCCGCGGCGCGAATATCCGGCCGCCTGCGCAGCAGTTCGCCCGGGTCACCAATCGGCAAGGCCTTGGCGATAGCCGGCAAGTCACGTGGCGAAAGGTCGACGCTAAGCTGGTCCGCACGCTGGCCGAGCAGGGTTGCGATGCGGTTACGCGCGCGCGCCTGCTGCGCCTGCAACTGCGGCAGGCTCGATTCGGTAGCGGCCAGCCGCGCATCGGCGCGCAGCACATCCAGTTCGCTGCCGACGCCCACTTCGCGTAACTGTTCGGTCAGCTCATGGGAGTTGCGCTGATTGGCCAGGTTGTCGCGGGCTATGCGTTCGCGCAGCTGCGCGCCGCGCAGCTGGCCGTAGGCGTCCACTAGCTCGGCAATCAGGCTGACCTGTAGCTGGTAGAGCTCGGCCTCGACGGCATCGGCCTGTGCTTCGCTGGCTTCCAGACGTCGTTGAATCCGGCCGAAGAGGTCGAGTTCCCACGCCATATCCAAGCCGAGGTCGTAGCGCTCGGTATTGACGCGCCGCTCGCTGAAGCCAGGCTGTTGTGCCTTGCCGATGTCAGCGCTGGCACCGGCGGTGACTGTGGGCAGTCGATCATTGCTGACGTCGTCACGGATCGCCCGCGCCGCACGCAGACGTGCATAGGCGATGCGCAGTTCGCGGTTCTCGGCCAGGGCTTCGCCGACCAGGGCATCCAGCGTCGGGTCTTCGAACTGATGCCACCAGGTTGCTTCGAAGCGCGAGCGGTCGTATTCGTCAGTGGCTGCAAGGCCGATGCTTGCCGGTTCAGGTTGCGGCGCCCGGTAATCCGGGCCGACCGCACAAGCGCTCAGTGCCAGAGAGAGCAAGGAAAGGGCGAAGAACTTCATGCCTGAACCTCCTTGTAAACCGCCTTGCGGGCTTCGCGCTTCTCGACGAAGGCGCGAATCACCAGATAGAACACCGGGGTCAGCAGCAGACCGAAGAAGGTCACACCGAGCATGCCACTGAATACCGCGACACCCATGGCATGGCGCATCTCGGCGCCGGCTCCGCTGGAGAGCACCAGCGGCACCACGCCCATGATGAACGCGAAGCTGGTCATCAGGATTGGTCGCAAACGCAGGCGGCAGGCTTCCAGAATCGCGGCCAGCCGGTCCATGCCTTCTTCCTGCTTGTCCTTGGCGAACTCGACGATGAGGATGGCGTTCTTGCACGCCAGACCGACCAGCACGATCAGGCCGATCTGGGTGAACACGTTGTTGTCGCTACCGGCCAGGATCACCCCGGTGATGGCCGAAAGCAGCGTCATCGGCACGATCAGGATCACCGCCAGCGGCAGACTCCAGCTCTCGTACTGTGCAGCCAGCACCAGGAAGGCCAGCAGCACGCAGAGCGGGAATACGAATATCGCGGTATTGCCGGCGAGAATCTGCTGGTAGGTCAGCTCGGTCCATTCGTAGCTCATGCCGTTCGGCAACTCAGCCTTGAGCAGGCGCTCCATGGCCGCCTCGGCTTGGCCGGAGCTATAGCCCGGTGCGGCTGCGCCGTTGATTTCGGCAGTGAGGAAGCCGTTGTAATGCATCACCCGGTCCGGACCGGCGCTGTCGGTGACATTGACGAAGGTCGACAGCGGGACCATTTCGCCGCGGTTGTTGCGCACCTTCAGCTGGCCGATCTGCTCGGGTGCCAGGCGGAACTTCTGGTCCGCCTGAACATTGACCTGGTAGGTACGGCCGAAGCGGTTGAAGTCGTTGGCGTACAGCGAGCCGAGGTAGACCTGCATGGTGTCGAAGATCTCGTCGATCGGCACGCCATGGGTCTTGGCCTTCTCGCGGTCGATATCGGCATCCACCTGCGGCACGTTGACCTGGTAGCTGGTGAACAGGCCGGCCAGTTCGGGATAGTCCGCGCTCTTGGCGATGACGTTTTGCACCTGGTTGTAGAGCTCTTCGTAGCCGAGGTTGCCACGATCCTGCACCTGCACGCGGAAGCCGCCGATGGTGCCCAGCCCTTGTACGGGCGGCGGCGGGAAGATCGCGAGATAGGCTTCCTGAATACCGCTGAACTGACCGTTGAGCTCGGCGGCTATTGCCCCGGCGGACATGCTTTCGTCCTTGCGCAGGCCGAAGTCCTTCAGGGCGACGAAGACGATGCCGCTATTCGGGCTGTTGGTGAAGCCGTTGATCGACAGCCCCGGAAAGGCAATGGTGTTTTCCACGCCTGGGTGTTTGCCGGCGATTTCGGACATTTTCTTGATCACATCCTCGGTGCGGTCCAGCGTGGCGGCGTCCGGCAGCTGGGCAAATGCGACCAGATACTGTTTGTCTTGCGGCGGCACGAAGCCGGTCGGCGTGCTGGCGAAACCCATGTAGCCGAGGCCGACCAGGCCGACATAAACCACCAGCGCGATGCCGGTGCCACGCAGGATGCGCCGCACCAGGCCGACATAGCCGTGGCTGGCGCGATCGAACATGCGGTTGAACGGCGCGAACAGCCAGCCGCCGAAGATTCGATCAAGCAGACGCGAGAAGCCATCTTTTGGCGCGTCGTGCGACCTGAGGAGCGCAGCGGCCAACGCCGGCGAAAGAGTCAGCGAGTTGAACGCCGAGATCACGGTGGAGATGGCGATGGTCAGCGCGAACTGCTGGTAGAACTGCCCGGTGAGGCCCGAAATGAACGCGGTCGGGATGAACACTGCGCAGAGTACGAGGGCCGTGGCGATGATCGGCCCGGTCACTTCCTTCATGGCCTGGCGGGTCGCTTCCTCCGGAGACTTGCCGAGGCCGATGTTGCGCTCGACGTTTTCCACCACGACGATGGCGTCGTCCACCACGATGCCGATTGCCAATACCAGGCCGAACAGCGACAGCGCGTTCAGCGAGAAACCGAGCATGTGCATGACCGCGAAGGTGCCGATCAGCGACACCGGCACGGCGGCCAGCGGGATGATCGAGGCGCGCCAGGTCTGCAGGAACAGGATGACCACCAGCACTACCAGCACGATGGCCTCGAGCAGGGTATGCACCACGGCTTCGATGGAGCCACGCACGAAGATGGTCGGGTCGTAGACGATCTCGTAATCCACGCCTTCCGGGAAATCGCGTTTCAGCTCGGCCATGCGCGCGCGCACCGAGTCGGAGATTTCGATGGCGTTCGAACCCGGCCGCTGGAACACCGGAATGGCCACTGCGGGCTGGTTGTTCAGCAGCGAACGCAGCGCGTACTGACTGGAACCCAGCTCGACGCGGGCGATGTCTCGCAGGCGGGTGATCGAGCCGTCTTCACCAGCGCGGATGATGATGCTTTCGAATTCCTCCTCGGTGACCAGCCGGCCCTGGGTATTGATCGACAGCTGGAAGTCCGTCGCACCGGGTGCTGGCGGAGCGCCCAGCGAACCCGCGGCGACCTGGCGATTCTGCTCGCGGATCGCATTGACCACGTCCGACGCGGTGAGGTTGCGCGACGCGACCTTCTCCGGGTCGAGCCAGACGCGCAGGGAGTAATCGCCCATGCCGAACAGCTGCACATCACCGATGCCGTCCAGCCGCGCCAGCTCGTCCTTGACGTTGAGCGCGGCGTAGTTGGACAGGTAGAGCATGTCGTAGCGCTGATCCGGCGAGGTCAGGTGCACCACCATGGTTAGGTCCGGCGACGCTTTGTCGACGGTCACGCCGAGGCGCTGCACCTCGGTGGGCAAGGTCGGCATGGTGCGCGTGACGCGGTTCTGCACCTGCACCTGGGCATTGTCCAGATCAGTGCCCAGGCCAAAGGTGATGGTCAGGGTCAGCTTGCCGTCGGCAGTCGCCTGGGACGACATATAGAGCATGCCCTCGACGCCGGTGATGGCCTGTTCCAGCGGTGAAGCCACGGTTTCGCCGATCACCTTGGGGTTGGCGCCGGGGAAGTTGGCACGCACCACCACGGTGGGCGGAACGACTTCGGGGTATTCGCTGATGGGCAGCTGGAACAGCGAGATGGCCCCGCCGATGAGGATCACCAGCGACAGCACGGCGGCGAAAATCGGCCGTTTGATGAAGAATTGCGAGAAATTCATGGCGCACTCCGGGGTAGGGCGCGCGTCTGGCACCCTGGCGGATCGATCGGATTGGCGCGGCTGGCGCGCCGGAGTTCAAGGCAGGTGCGGGGTAATGCTTAGCTGCTCGGGCGCTGGGCCACCGCACGTTCGACGACCTGCGGTTTCATCGCTTCGCTGATTGCACGGTTCTGCTGGCGCAACGTGGCGAGGGTTTCGGCGTCGGCCATCGGTACCGACTCCGGTTGCACCGAGCTACCCGGCCGTACCCGTTGCAGGCCGTTGACTACGATGCTTTCGCCCTTGGCCAGGCCGCTGCGCACGATGCGCAGCCCCTCGAGCTTGGGACCGAGCTCGACCGGGCGGTAGGCGACAGTGCCGTCTTCGGCCAGTACCAGAACGAACTTCTTGCCCAGATCCGTACCGACGGCGACGTCCTTGATCAGCACGGCGTCGTAGGTGGCGCTGCCGACCAGCTTGAGCCGGGCGTACAGGCCGGGGGTGAAGCTGCCGTCACGGTTGTCGAACACAGCGCGGCCACGGATGGTGCCGGTACGTGGGTCGACCTGGTTGTCGACGAAGTCCATGCGGCCCTGATGCGGGTGGCCGTCTTCGCTGGACAGGCCGAGGTAGACAGGCGTCGTCTCGCCACGGTCGCCATTTCGCGCCAGCTCACGGTATTTCAGGTAGGTACGCTCGTCCGCTTCGAAATAGGCATACACCTTGTCGGTGGAGACCAGCGTGGTAAGCAGCGCCTCGCCAGCGTTGACCAGGTTGCCGGAGGTAATCAGCGCACGGCCTACGCGGCCGTCAATGGGTGCGGTCACGCGGGTGAAGGAGAGGTCCAGTTGAGCGCGGTCCAGCTGCGCCTGGATCGCCGCCGTCGCCGAACGGGCTTCGCTGGCCGCACTGACGCGGGCATCGGCCAGTTCTGCTGAAATTGCATTTTTCTGCCGTAACCGTTCGCCGCGTTCGGCTTCGGCCACCGTGCGCTGCTGGATGGCACGGGCCTGTTGCAGCTGGGCCTGCAAACGCTTGACCTCAGCCTGGAACGGGCGCGGGTCGATCTGGAATAGCAGGTCGCCTTTGTTGACCAGTGCGCCTTCCTCGAAGGCTACCTTGTCGATGAAGCCGGACACGCGTGGGCGAATCTCGACCGACTGGGGCGCTTCCAGGCGACCGGTGAGCTCGTCCCACTCAGTCACCTGCTGTTCGATGACCTCCGCGACGCTGACGGCGGGCGGTGGCATTCCCGATTGAGTGGCCTCCGGTGCCTTGCCACAGGCGGCGGTGATTAGCACCGTCAGGGCAATAAGGGGAAAACGCAAGGCGCTGAACGAACGTTCCATGCTTGACTCCGCAAGTCGGATTTGTTGATGGCAGGAGTCTGCTCGGTCAAGTTGATCAGCAGAAATCGAATGAGGCGAAGGTGAATATCATTGGCGATGATGTTTGCGTATTCGGTATCGACGATGGGCGAGGTCCGCGTTAATCCGAGCCCACCGTGGTGTTCACTTGATGCGCGCTTGGTGGGCTGAAGCTCACCTTACGGGGAGGATGATGGTTGGTGGTCCTGCTCCCCTAGCAAGCGCTTCAAATACGGCGCTGTGTGCCGTAGAGGTTTCACAGACAACGGCAGCGAACAGGCTTTTGTAGCGCGGGCTTAGCTCACCAAGGGAATCACGGCGCTCGCCGGGATGAAGCTAGGGGACATTGGGCAAAGGCCCTCAGAGACTATCTGGATCGCCGACGAACATCTGGATACGCGAACGCAGCCAGCGCTCGGCGGGGTCGTTGTCCTGGGCTCCGCGCCAGGCCATGGACAGTTCGAAGTCCTGGCTGGTCTGGAATGGCAGCGGCTCGGCACGTACGCCGCCATTGGCCGCCAGCGCGGCTGCGGCGTAATCCGGGACGGTGGCGACGATGTCGGTGCCGGCGAGCAGGCTGGCCAGGCCATTGAACTGCGGCACCGCCAGCACCACCTTGCGTTTGCAGCCGTGCAGGGCCAGTTCCTCGTCGATGTAGCCATTGAGATCGCCAGCGAACGAAACCATGGCATGCGGACGGCTGCAGTAGTCCTCCATGCTCAGGCGGCCGGGAATGCTGTCGGCGCGCAGCAGCATCGGCTTGGGCCGGCGCAGCACCTTGCGTTTGGAATTGGCCGGCAGCTCCTCGGTGTAGCAGACGCCCACGGAGATCTCGCCGGAGGCCAGCAGGCCGGGCATCAGCAGATAGTTGGCTCGGCGCACCACCAGCACCACATCCGGCGCCTCGGCGCGCAGGCGGCGCAGCAACGGCGGCAGCAGGGCGAACTCGACCTCATCGGTCAGGCCGATGCGAAACACCTGAGTACTGGTGGCGGGGTCGAAGGTCGAGGCACGGCTCACCGCAGTGGAAATGGAATCCAGCGCTGGCGATAACAACTGCGCTATTTCCAGCGCGCGGGCGGTGGGCTCCATGCTGCGGCCGGTACGGACGAACAGCGGATCGTCGAACAGCGTGCGCAATCGCGCCAGCGCCGCACTGATCGCCGGCTGGCCGAGAAAGAGTTTTTCCGCAGCACGCGTCACGCTGCGCTCGTGCATCAGCGTTTCGAATACGATCAGCAGATTGAGGTCAACACGGCGAAGGTCGTTGCGATTCATACTGGTTCACGTCGAGCCTGCGGCCGGAACAAGAGGCGTCCAGCACTGGAGGTATTGGCATTCTAGACAGCTTCGGCTGACAACGGCATGCCCGATCCCGCTTTCAAAATGCACAAAGCTGCAATGCACTGGCGAAGATACATACGCGGCTCCATCATTACGGCGCATGGGGACTATCGATGGGAATCCACGTCGTCGGCTGGAGTTGTGACGATACTGACGATAGAGTCCATTTGCACAGTAGTAAGTGAGGGGTCGAAATGTCCCGCATCATCCGTTTTCATCAGTTCGGTCCGGCCGACGTGTTGCGCCACGAGGAGCGCGCGGTGCCGGTTGCCGGCCCAGGCGAGGTACTGATCGGCGTTCGCGCCATCGGTGTTAGCTGGAATGACGTGCTCTGGCGCCAGGATCTTGCGCCACGGCACGCCCGCCTGCCTGCCGGGCTCGGCAGCGAAGTGGCGGGCGAGGTGCTGGCAGTGGGCGAGGGCGTTCAGGGCTTCAGCGTCGGCGATCAGGTAGCAGGCTTTCCGGCCCACGACCTCAATCAATATCCGCTCTATGCCGAACACGCATTGCTGCCGCAACAGGCGCTGGTGCACTACCCGGATATGCTCGACGCCAGCGAGGCGGCAATCCATTACACGCCGATGCTGGTCAGCTACTTCGCGCTGGTCGAACTGGCGCAGCTGGAGCCGGGCCAGTACGTGCTGATCAACCAGGCCGCGCACTGCACCGGGCCGGCGGCGGTACAGTTGGCCAAGGCGCTGAGCGGACGGGTGATTGCCACCTGCGACACCGCAGCGGACCGCGACTATTTACGCGAGCTGGGTGCCGAGACGGTAATCGTCACCGAAGAGGAAGACTTGGTCGGCCGCCTGCAAAAGGTGACTGCAGGCCGTGGTGTAGACGTGGTGCTCGATGCCTGCGGCGGCTCCCAGATGAAGCTGCTCGGAGACGTGATGGCGCCGCTGGGCAAGCTGATCCTCTACGGCATGAACGGCGGCAACGAGACGGCGCTACCGGTTTGCGCGGCGTTCAAGAAGAACTTCAAGTTTTTTCTGCATTGCTTGTGCGACTTCACCGGGCAGCCGGAACTTGGCATCGAGCAGAACCGCGAAGCGGTTGAGCGCGCGCTGCAACATATCAACCAGCTCACCGCCGACCGCTTGGTCCGCCCGCAGGTCGATCGCCAGTTTCCGTTCGAACAGGCGGTTGAGGCTCACCAGTATGTCGAAAGCGGCGTACCCCGCGGTCGCGTCGTACTGACCCTGAACTGACCCAGCAAGGGCCCTGCACGGGGCCCTCTCATCGCCCCACAGAAACTTTTCTCCCGCCGTTCCAGTCCTCCGAAGACAGGCTCACAACCTTGACGGAGGATTTTTCATGGCCAACGAAAACCAGATCCAGCCCCCTCAGGAGCAACCCGAACCGGGCAAGGAAGGGCTGATGAATCCGCGCCCGGAATATCGCGGCGAAGACTACAAGGCCGCAGGCAAGCTCGAAGGCAAGACCGCCATCATCACCGGTGGTGACAGCGGCATCGGCCGTTCGGTGGCGGTGCTGTTCGCCCGTGAAGGCGCCGACGTGGCGATTCTCTACCTCGACCAGCATCAGGACGCCGAGGAAACCCGCAAGGTCGTCGAGCAGTACGGCCGCCGTTGCCTGACGTTCGCTGGCGATGTGGCCGACCGCGACGTCTGCCGCAAAGTCGTCGACGAGACACTGGCGCAATTCGGCCAGCTCGACGTTCTGGTCAACAACGCCGCCGAACAGCATCCGCGAGACCGCTTCGAGGACATTCCACCGGAGCAGTGGGAAAAGACCTTCCGCACCAACGTTTTCGGCATGTTCCAGATGACTCAGGTGGCGTTGCCGCATCTGAAGGAAGGCGCTGCCATCATCAATACGAGTTCGGTGACCGCCTACAAGGGCAACCCGATGCTGATCGACTACTCCTCGACCAAGGGCGCCATCGTTGCCTTTACCCGATCGTTGTCCATGGGCCTGGCCGAGCGCGGCATCCGGGTCAATTCCGTGGCCCCCGGCCCTATCTGGACGCCATTGATTCCGTCCACGTTCGATGCAGACAAGGTGGCTGAATTCGGCGGCAATGTGCCGCTCAAGCGACCCGGCCAGCCGGAGGAAGTAGCGCCTGCCTACGTCTACCTGGCGAGCAGCGATGCGGCCTACGTCAGCGGACAGGTCATCCACGTCAACGGTGGCACCGTGGTCAACGGCTGACCCATTGCCGGGCCAGCGAATGGCCCGGCCACATCAACGCTTGGAGAACGACCATGCCACGCACGATCTGGAAAGGCGCTGTCAGTTTCGGACTGGTACATATCCCGGTAGCTCTGGTGCCGGCTACCTCCCGCCAGGGCATCGACTTCGACTGGCTGGACAAACGCAGCATGGACCGGGTCGGCTACAAGCGCATCAACAAGACTACTGGCGACGATATTCAGAGCGAAAACATCGTCAAGGGCGTCGAGTACGAGAAGGGTCACTACGTGGTGATCAGCGATGACGAGATCAAGTCAGCGCACCCCAAGGCCACCCAAACCGTCGATATCGTCGCCTTCGTCGACGCCAAGGACATCTCCTTTCTCTACATCGACACGCCGTACTACCTGACGCCGGACCGGCGCGGTGAAAAGGTTTATGCACTGCTGCGCGAGACACTGATCCAGACTGGCAAGGTCGGCATCGCCAACGTGGTGCTACGCAACAAGCAGCATCTGGCGGTGGTGATGCCGCTGGGCAAGGCGCTGGTGATGAACACCCTGCGCTGGGCCGACGAAGTGCGCGGCATCGAGTACCTGGAGCTGAAGGACGAGGCGCTCGATCCGGATCTGGCCGACCGAGAACTGGATATGGCCAAGCGGCTGGTCGAAGACATGACCGAGAAATGGAAGCCGGAACAGTACAAGGACACTTTCCAGGATCAGATCATGGACCTGGTCGAGAAGAAGGCTCGCGAAGGCAAGCTGGAAGCGGTCGGCGGACCGGAAGAAGCAGTGGACCGTCGTTCGGCGGATGTCATCGACCTTACCGAACTGCTCAAGCGCAGCCTCGCCGGCAAGCCGGGCAAGTCGCGTGCGGCCAGCGATGACGACGAGGCGGACGACACGTCGGAAAAGGCACCGGCCAAGCCGAAGACGACGAGCAAGGCCAAGACCAGCAAATCGACCGCATCTTCGAGCACGCGCAAGGCGCCGGCTGCGGCTAGCAAATCCAGCAAGAAAGCCGGCTGATCGAGGTCCTCATGCCAGCAAAGCGCAAGAGCGTCGATCGGCCGCTGGTTGGCGGCATCGGCATAAGCAACCCGCAGCGGGTGATCGATGAGGCCAGCGGCACCACCAAGGTCGAAGTGGCCGAGTATTACCTGGCGGTGGCCGACTGGCTGATGCCGCATCTGACGGGGCGGCCGCTGTCAATTGTTCGCGCGCCGGAAGGCATTGGCGGTGAGAGCTTCTTCCAGCGTCATTGCGGCCGGCTGAAGATGCCGCACATGCGCACGTTACCGAAGGATCTGGACCCGAAACATGCACGGCTGATCCAGGCGGACGACATCACGGCGGTCATCGAAGCCGCGCAGATGGGAACCGTGGAATTTCACACCTGGAATGCACGCAGCGACCGCATCGAACGGCCGGACCGGGTGATTTTCGACCTCGATCCGGACCCTGCGCTGCCCTGGTCGCGCATGGTCGAGGCCACCGAACTGACCCTGGCGCTGCTCGAAGAGCTTGGGCTGCAGGCATTTCTCAAGACCAGCGGCGGCCGAGGCATGCATGTTGTCGTACCGATCGAGCGGCGCCACGACTGGGACTGCGCGCGTAGCTTCGCCCAGGGCGTGACCCAGCGTCTCGGCCGGCAGAACCCGGAGCGAATCGCCTGCAAGATGGGCGCGCAGAACCGGGTCGGGCGCATCTTTGTCGACTACCTGCGCAACCAGCGTGGCGCCAGTACCGTGGCAGCTTATTCCGTGCGTGCGCGGCCGGGACTAGGGGTATCACTGCCTGTGAGTCTGGATGAGGTGCGTCAGCTCGACGGAGCGGACCAGTGGCGGCTGGACAACGTCAGGGCGTATCTGGGCGAGCGCGGCACTGATCCCTGGGCGGAATATGGCAGTACTCGCCAACGGCTTGGTCGCGACATGCTCGAGCAACTACGGGCGGACGGCTGACTCGCTCTGCATGGGAGCGTTGTCTGGAGATGCTCCGCGTCGCAGGCGCGAAGCCCCCCAGGTGGGGTTCCCACGCGGGAGCGTGGGAACCGAACCATTGGATCTGGGCGGGACAGCCGCCAGCTCATCGCTTCGGTGACGTGGGAGCGGTCTTGGCCGCGAATCGAGCCCGCGCAGCAGCCCCACCTAATTCCGTCCTCACCGCCATGCTCTGCCTGCTGATCCCGGTCGTGAATCGCTCCGGCCTAACCCCCAAAACCCCAGGCGGTAGAGCCGCCCGTCATCTCGTCGGAACCCGTTTGCGCGGCCAAAGTCGACCGTTCTAGTTGGCCGAGCATCAATGACAGGAGATACCGATGACGGTACGAGTATCCCGACGGCAGTTTCTCAAGTTCGGCGCAGCCGGATTGGGGGCTTCCAGCATGGCGATGATGGGATTCGCCCCCCAGGAGGCGCTGGCCTCTGTGCGTCATTTCAAACTGACTGGCGCCAGGGTCACGCGCAACATCTGCACCTACTGTTCGGTCGGCTGCGGCATGTTGCTCTACGCGCGTGGCGATGGCTCGATCAATAGCCACGACCATATTTTCCACGTTGAAGGCGATCCGGATCATCCGGTCAGTCGCGGCTCGCTCTGTCCGCGTGGCGCCGGGGTGCTCGACTTCATCAAGAGCGATTCGCGGTTGCGCTATCCGCAGGTGCGCGAGCCGGGCACCGATGAATGGAAGCGCATCAGCTGGGACGAAGCCCTCGACCGCATCGCGCGCCTGATGAAGGATGATCGCGATCGCAACTTCGAGACTCATGACGAGCAGGGTCAGTTGGTGAATCGCTGGATGACCACCTCGATGGTGGCAGCTTCGGCTTGCACCAACGAGACGGCGTATCTGACGCAAAAGCTCACCCGGGCGCTGGGCATTCTCAAACTCGACAACCAGGCGCGCGTCTGACACGGACCGACGGTGGCAGGTCTTGCCCCTTCATTTGGTCGCGGTGCGATGACGAACAGCTGGGTCGACATTCGCAATGCCAATATCGTCCTGTCCATGGGTGGGAACTCGGCCGAGGCGCATCCGGTGGGCTTCCGCTGGGTCATGCAGGCCAAGGAACGCAGCGATGCGATCCTGATTTCCATCGATCCGCGCTACAACCGCACCACGGCAGTGGCGGACTATCACGCGTGGATTCGCACCGGCACGGATATCGTCTTTCTAGGCGGCCTGATCAGCTACCTGATCGAGAACGACCGTTACGCCCACGAGTACGTGCTGCATTACACAGACGCGCCGCATCTGGTGCGTGAAGGCTTCGAGTTCAACGATGGCCTGTTCACCGGCTACGACGAAGAGCGCCATCAGTACGACAAGGCCACCTGGAATTTCGATCTGGACGAGCAGGGCTTCGTCCGCCGCGATGAAACGCTGCAGCATCCGCGCTGCGTATTCCAGATGATGCGCAAGCATTACAGCCGCTACACCGTGGAGATGGTGGAGCGGGTCTGCGGCATGCCGCAGCAGAAAGTGCTGCAGTTGTGGGAGCTACTGGCGCAGAGCGCGGCGCCGGACAAAACCATGACCATCCTCTATGCGCTGGGCTGGACGCAGCATTCGGTCGGCGCGCAGATGATCCGCACCGGCGCCATGGTGCAGCTGCTGCTGGGCAACATGGGCATGCCCGGTGGCGGGGTGAACGCGTTGCGCGGGCATTCCAACATTCAGGGCCTGACCGATATCGGCCTGCTGTCCAACCTGCTGACCGGCTACATGACGCTGCCAGCGGCCGGTGCGCAGCGCTACGACGACTACATCCGCGAGAAGATCCGTCAGCCCCTGCTGCCCAATCAGGTGTCGTACTGGAAGCACTACGAGCGCTTCTTCGTCAGCATGATGAAGGCGTTCTACGGCGAGGCCGCCAGCGCCGAGAACAATTGGTGCTACGACTGGCTGCCCAAGCTCTCCGAGCCGCTGTACGACGTGCTCTATGCGGTCAATGACATGACCAAGGGCAAGATGACCGGCGCCTTCTGCCAGGGTTTCAACATCCTCGCCGCGTTTCCGAACAAGGCGAAGGTGCTGGACGGCCTGTCGAAGCTCAAGTGGCTGGTGATCATGGACCCGCTGGCGACTGAAACCGGCGAGTTCTGGAAGAACCATGGCGAGTTCAACGACGTCGATCCGAGCCAGATCCAGACCGCGGTATTCCGCCTGCCGACCACCACCTTTGCCGAAGACGATGGCTCGATCACCAACAGCTCGCGCTGGCTGCAATGGCACCACCAGGCGGCACCGCCACCCGGCGAGGCGAAGACCGATACGGCGATCCTGGCCGGCGTGTTCCACCGTTTGCAGAAGCTCTATCAGGAAGAGGGAGGTGCGTTCCCCGAGCCGATCCTCAACCTGACCTGGGAATACAGCGATCCGGCGCATCCCGCCGCGGCGGAACTGGCGCAGGAATACAACGGCCGCGCATTGGCCGATATCGAGGACCAGGGCCGGATCATTCGGCGCAAGGGCGAACTGCTCAACGACTTCGGCGAGCTGCGGGCCGATGGCTCCACATCCTGCGGCTGCTGGATCTACTCCGGCTCCTGGACCGAGCAGGGCAACATGATGGATCGACGGGACAATTCCGACCCGTACGACATTGGCGTAACGCTCGGCTGGGCCTGGGCTTGGCCATTGAACCGGCGGATTCTCTACAACCGCGCCTCGGCACGCCCCGATGGCACGCCCTGGGACCCGAATCGCGCGCTGGTGTGGTGGAACGGCGAACGCTGGGTCGGCGCCGACGTACCGGATTATCCGATCGCCGCGCCGCCGGAAGACGACGTCAAGCCGTTCATCCTTACCGAGAGCGGCACCGGGCATTTCTTCGCCAGCGAGTGGCTGGGCGAGGGGCCGTTCCCCGAGCACTACGAGCCGCTGGAATCGCCGATCCCGAACAACCCGCTGCACCCGAACAATCCGCTGGCGTACCACAACCCGGTCGCGCGGATTTTCCCCGAGGATCGCGACACCTTCGGCACGTTCGAGGAATTCCCCTACGCGGCGACCACCTACCGCCTCACCGAACACTTCCACTACTGGACGACCCATGTGTTGCTCAACGCCATCGTCCAGCCGGAAAAGTTCGTCGAGATCGGGGAGGTGCTGGCTGGGGAATTGGGTATCGCGGCTGGCGAGAAGGTACGGGTGCGCTCCAAACGCGGGCATATCGACGCCGTGGCAGTAGTGACCAAGCGCCTGCGCCCGTTGCAGGTGGACGGGCGCACCGTGCATCAGATCGGTATCCCGATCCACTGGGGTTTCACCGGTGTGGCGAGGAAAGCGCACCTGACCAACACGCTGACGCCCTTCGTCGGTGACGGCAACACCCAGACCCCGGAATTCAAGTCGTTCCTGGTGAACGTCGAGAAGCTATAGGAGACGCCTGATGCGAGGTGACCAGATCAACCTGCAGAACATCATCGCGCGTTCGGCAACCACCGAACCCTCGCCACAGATTCGCTCCGGTGGCGTGGAGAAGGTGACCAAGCTGATCGATGTGTCGGTGTGCATCGGCTGCAAGGCCTGCCAGGTCGCGTGCATGGAGTGGAACGACCTGCGTGACGAAGTCGGCGAATGCGACGGCACCTACAATGCCCCGCAGGACCTGACACCGTCGTCCTTCGAGGTCATGCGCTTTTCCGAGTACGAAAACGAGGAGGGCGACCTGGAGTGGCTGATCCGCAAGGACAACTGCATGCACTGCGCCGAGCCGGGCTGCCTCAAGGCCTGCCCGTCGCCCGGCGCCATCGTGCAGTACGCCAACGGCATCGTCGATTTCAACTCGGAGCACTGCATCGGTTGCGGCTATTGCGTGGCGGGCTGCCCCTTCAACATTCCGCGTATCTCGAAAAAGGACAACAAGGCCTACAAGTGCACGCTCTGTTCCGACCGCGTCTATCACGGCCTGGAACCGGCCTGCGTGAAGAGCTGCCCAACCGGTTCGATCCAGTTCGGCACCAAGGAACAGATGCTCGACTACGGCGCGCACCGGGTCGGCAAGCTCAAGGAACGCGGTTACGAGAACGCTGGCATCTACGATCCGGCGGGTGTCGGCGGCACCCATGTGGTCTACGTGCTGCAGCACGCCGACAAGCCGGAGATCTACAGCGGCCTGCCGAAAGACCCGCACATCAGCCCGACGGTAGAGCTGTGGAAAGGCGTGACCAAGCCGATCATGTCCGCGGTGCTGGGCGTGTCGGTGCTGGCCGGCTTCTTCCATTACATGACCAAAGGGCCGAAGGAGGAACCGGAGGACGAGCCTGACGCCGAGAAAGCTGCAGCGGACCGTGAACTGGACATGCGCGACGAGGAGCGGCGGCCATGAGTCATTCCAACGTACGCAAAGGCATCCTGCGCTATGGGCCGCTGGCGCGGGCAAACCACTGGCTCGTCGCGATCTGCTTCGTGTTGCTCACGCTGAGCGGGTTGGCATTGTTCTATCCGGCCTTCTTCGGCCTTACCGCGCTGTTCGGTGGGCCTGAGCCGACGCGGATCGTGCATCCGTACATCGGTGTGTTCATGTCGCTGTTCTTCGTGATTCAGGCGGTGCGCTTCTTCCGCGCCAACCTGTTCCGCCGCTACGACATCCAGTGGGCGCGGCAGATCGGTGATGTGCTCTCCAACCGCGACGAGCGCCTGCCGCCAGTGGGGCAGAACAATGCCGGGCAGAAGCTGGTGTACTGGGTATTCCTCGCCACGGTGCCGGTCTTGCTAGTTACCGGCGTGGTGCTCTGGCGGCCCTGGGTGGCCAGCGAGATGCCGATCTGGGCGTTGCGCTGGGCAGCGCTGATCCACGCGGTGACCGCGTTCGTGGCGATCCTGACGCTGATCATCCACATCTACTCGGCAATCTGGGTCAAGGGTTCGATACGCGCCATGACCCAGGGCCGTGTGAGCCCGGCATGGGCCAAGCACCATCACAAGCTCTGGTACGACGAGGTCATGGCCGGCGAAAAACGCGGCGACCAAAGTGCCTTACCCCATCGCGAACCCGGCGATGCCGCGGCGTCTCGAAATCGAACATGACTGAACGACAAGGGAATCGAGCATGAAAGGAAAACGCGGAGCAGCGGGACACGAGTTCGGCTATGCACCCACCACGATCATGGAGCCGCCGCAGGTCGTGCTGCCGGACGATCAGCTGTTCAGCCGCCGGGCGCTGCGCCTGCGGGAGTTGATGGTGATGGTGCCGGCGCTCGATGAGTTTCTCGACTTCATGGCGCGCCTGGCCCAGGCGCAGCACCAGGTACTAAGCGGCCGCGAGCCGGCCTGGCGTCCCGCACCGGATGCGTTCGATCAGGCATTCACCCATCGCATGCCGCCGCTGGGTTTCCGGGCCTTGCGCCGCGATCTGGATTGGCAGGCAGACCTCAGCGCGATCCTCGATGCGCTGGCGCTGCACGTCGGTGAACGGCAGAGACCGTTGCTGCAAGCGCTGCGTGAGGCGGATACCGGGGCACTGGAGGCGATTGCCGATGATGTGCTCGAACAGCGCGCCGGCAACGAAGCCAATCGCGGGCTGATGCCGCTGGTGGCCGCGGCTCTGCAGGTCGCCTGGGCGAGGCTGGCCGCTGGATTGCCACAACCGCCGGCACAGCCACTGACTGAAGCGCGTGCCTTGTGCCCTTGCTGCGGCTCTCCGCCGGTTGCCAGCGTGGTGCATAACGAGTCGCATCGCAGCGGCGTGCGCTTCCTGCACTGCGCGCTGTGCGCGACCGAATGGCACCTGGAACGGGTCAAGTGCAGCAATTGCGAAACGGGCGGTCAGCTGCTCTATCTCGGTCTGGATGATGAGCAGGGTCAGCCTTTCTTGCCGGTGCAGGCAGAAGCCTGCGGCGCCTGCGAGAGCTACCTGAAGATCATTCTGCGGCAACTTCAAGGGCGTGCCGATCCGGTAGCCGATGACCTGGCCAGCCTACCGCTGGATTTGATGCTCGCCGAAGAAGGCGTGTATGCCAGGAGTGGCTACAACCCACTGCTGGTATTCGGCGAATAGTGCTACGCAGCCGTCAGGCCGGCTGCGTGCTGTCGGCGTCGACAACCGATTGATCCCCATATGGCGAGCCTGGCTTGTGATCGTCGAGCTCCTCGACACAAGGCACCTGCGGCACATCGCCTGGCTTGTCGTGAACGATAGGGTCCGGTTGCGGCACATCGGGGCGTGCGTGAGTCATGGTCGTTCTCCTGGCGGCGCTGCTGCTGACGCAGTAGCGACAGATATGCTGAATTGAGACGCAGGGCTCGCATGGGTTCCGGTCAGCCGTCGGCATCAACCGCACTGGCGACAGCCGGCGTCGTGTCGGTTGTCGCCACGCTGCCAATGACCAGTCGACCAGCGCGGCGAGGCTGCCGACCGATCGCCGGAAGGGCTGGCTAACGGGCCCGTTAGGCTGAACTTTCCAGGGTCCGTTGGCTCGGAAGAAAGAGCCGACAAAAACCGTACCGGTCGCCTCCCGAACCGCACGATGACGCATCCAGAGGCGGCTCGGGCAACCGAACCATGCGCCTCAGGAGCCCTTTCGATGAGCGATGCCCAGCCTAACGCGACGATCCACCCTCGACTCGAAGAAGCCCTGCAGATGCCGCGCATCGCCATCGAGTCCACCTTGCCGGTGGTCGACGAAGGCCGCTTCGCCGCCAAGGCGGTCATCGGCCAACCGGTGATCGTGACCAGCAAGATTTTCGCCGACGGCCATGACCAGCTGGCCGCCGCCGTGTGCTGGCGTCAGAAGGGCGACACCAATTGGCGCCGCGCGCGGCTGAAATTGCTGGGCAACGATGCCTGGCAAGGGCAATTCACGCCGACCCAGGTCGCCGAGCACGAGTTCGTCATCGAATCCTGGTGGGATGTGTTCGAGACCTATCGCTACGAACTCTCGAAAAAACACACCGTCGGCGTGCCGGTGCATCTGGAGCTGGAAGAAGGCCGTCAGCTGCTGGTGAAGGCCACCGCTCGCGCACAGGGCGAGAACCGCGCAGTGCTCGACGATCTGGTGCACCGCCTCGGTATGACGCACACCGACGACGAGCGCGTTTCGCTCCTGCTCGCGCCAGAAACGGCTGCAGCAATGGCCACGGCTGATCCGCGTGAGCATTGCAGTCGCAGCGCCGTGTATCCGCTGGATGTCGAGCGTCCGCTGGCACAGTTCGCCAGTTGGTACGAGCTGTTCCCGCGTTCGGAAACCGACGATCCCAATCGCCATGGCACCTTCCGCGACGTGCACAAGCGCCTGCCAGCGATTCGCGACATGGGCTTTGATGTGCTGTATTTCCCGCCGATCCACCCGATCGGCCGCCAGCACCGCAAGGGGCCGAACAACAGCCTGCAGGCCGGACCGAATGACCCAGGCAGCCCTTATGCAATTGGCAGCGAGGAGGGCGGTCACGACGCCATCCACGCGCAACTGGGCACGCTGGATGATTTCCGTGAGCTGGTTGCGGCGGCGCGTGAGCATGGGCTGGAGATCGCCCTCGATTTCGCCATTCAGTGCTCCCAGGACCATCCCTGGTTGCAGGAGCACCCGGGTTGGTTCTCCTGGCGCCCGGACGGCACCATCAAATACGCGGAAAACCCGCCAAAGAAATATCAGGACATCGTCAACGTCGACTTCTATGCCGAAGACGCCAAGCCGGGTCTGTGGCTAGCGCTGCGCGATGTGGTCTGGCACTGGGTGGAACAGGGCGTGAAGATCTTCCGGGTCGACAACCCTCACACCAAACCACTGCCGTTCTGGGAATGGCTGATTGCCGATATCCGCGAGCGTGATCGCGACGTGATGTTCCTTTCCGAAGCGTTCACCCGCCCGGGGATGATGGCGCGCCTGGGCAAGATCGGTTACAGCCAGAGCTACACCTACTTCACCTGGCGCAACACCAAGGCCGAGCTGAGCGAGTACCTCACCGAACTGAACGAGCCGCCGCTACGCGACTGCTACCGGCCGAACTTCTTCGTCAACACGCCGGACATCAACCCGTTCTTTCTGCAGGACTCCGGCCGTGCCGGCTTTCTGATCCGTGCGGCGCTGGCCACCATGGGCTCGGGGCTGTGGGGCATGTATTCCGGCTTCGAGCTGTGCGAGGCAGCGGCCATTCCGGGCAAGGAAGAGTATCTGGACTCCGAGAAGTATCAGATCCGTGTTCGCGACTACCACGCACCGGGCAACATCGTTGCGGAGATCGCTCAGCTCAACCGCATCCGCCGGATGAACCCGGCGCTACAGACGCACCTTGGCTTCAAGGCTTATGTGGCCTGGAACGACAACATCCTCTACTTCGGCAAACGCAGCGCAGACCTGTCGAACTTCATCCTGGTCGCCATCAGCCTCGATCCGCACAACGCTCAGGAGGCGCACTTCGAGCTACCCCTGTGGGAGCTCGGCTTGCCGGATGACGCTCACACCCAGGGTGAGGACCTGATGAATGGCCACCGCTGGACCTGGTACGGCAAGACCCAGTGGATGCGTATAGACCCTGCGCATCTGCCGTTCGGCATCTGGCGCCTGACGGTGCAGCAGCCGGATCCAGACCTCAAGTAAATTCTCGAACGAAGCTGGAAAGCGCTACTAATCAATTAGTTAGATACTTTTCCTAATGTACATTCCAGCTTCGTTACGCCGTTGCTCTGTCATTTGATCTGACCGGGCCTTCACACCGCGACAGGAATGAAGACCATGGCAAAACCGCGCAAACCAGCGGCATTCATCAAAGACCCGCTCTGGTACAAGGATGCGGTGGTGTATCAGGTGCACCTGAAGTCGTTCTACGACTCGAACAATGACGGCGTCGGTGATTTCGCCGGTCTGATCGAGAAGCTCGACTACATCGCTGACCTCGGGGTCAACACCATCTGGCTGTTGCCGTTCTATCCATCACCGCGGCGTGACGACGGTTACGACATCGCCGATTACCGCGGCGTGCATCCCGAATACGGGACCATGGCCGATGCGCGGCGCTTCATTGCCGAAGCGCACAAGCGCGGACTGCGGGTGATCACCGAACTGGTCATCAACCACACCTCGGACCAGCACCCCTGGTTCCAGCGCGCCCGCAAGGCACGCAAGGGTTCGGCGGCGCGCAACTTCTACGTGTGGTCGGACACCGACGACAAGTACGAAGGCACGCGGATCATCTTTCTCGATACCGAGAAATCCAACTGGACCTGGGATCCGGTGGCCAAGCAATACTTCTGGCACCGCTTCTACTCGCACCAGCCGGACCTGAACTTCGATAACCCGCAGGTGATGAAGGCCGTTCTGGCGGTGATGCGCTACTGGCTGGACATGGGCATCGACGGCCTGCGGCTGGATGCGATTCCCTATCTGGTCGAGCGCGACGGCACCAACAACGAGAACCTGCCGGAAACCCACGTCGTACTCAAAGCCATCCGCGCCGAGATCGACGCCAATTACCCTGATCGCATGCTGCTCGCCGAGGCCAACCAGTGGCCGGAAGACACCCAGCTGTACTTCGGTGGTGAGAACGGCGGGCCGGGTGACGAGTGCCATATGGCCTTTCACTTCCCGCTGATGCCTCGCATGTACATGGCCATTGCCCAGGAAGATCGCTTCCCGATCACTGACATTCTGCGCCAAACCCCGGAAATTCCGGAGAACTGCCAGTGGGCGATCTTCCTGCGAAATCACGACGAGCTGACGCTGGAGATGGTGACCGATAGGGAGCGCGACTACCTATGGAACTACTACGCCTCGGACAAGCGCGCTCGTATCAACCTTGGCATTCGCCGCCGCTTGGCGCCGCTGTTGGAGCGCGATCGCCGACGCATTGAGTTGCTCAACTGTCTGTTGTTGTCGATGCCAGGTACGCCGGTGATCTATTACGGTGACGAGATTGGTATGGGCGACAACATCTTTCTCGGCGACCGCGACGGCGTGCGCACGCCGATGCAGTGGTCGGTTGACCGTAACGGTGGATTCTCCCGTGCCGACCCGCCGAACCTGGTGCTGCCACCGGTAATGGACCCGCTTTACGGCTACTACACCATCAACGTCGAAGCCCAGCAGCGCGACCCGCACTCGCTGCTCAATTGGACGCGACGGATGCTGACCATCCGCAAGCAGTTCAAGGCGTTCGGTCGTGGCACTTTGAAAATGCTCGCGCCGAGCAACCGGCGCATTCTTGCCTACATGCGCGAGTTCACCGCGGAGAACGGCGACACCGAGATCATCTTCTGTGTGGCTAATGTCTCGCGCTCGGCTCAGGCCGCTGAGCTGGAAATGTCTCAGTACGCCGGGATGGTGCCTGTGGAGATGGTCGGCGGCAGTGCTTTCCCACCGATCGGCCAGCTGCCGTACTTGCTGACGCTGCCGCCGTACGGCTTCTACTGGTTCCAGCTCGCACCGACCAACCAGATGCCGAGCTGGCACCAGGAACCGGTGGATACCATGCCGGACTTCCAGACGCTGGTGCTCAAGCGCCTGGATACCCTGACTGCTGCCAACCGGCGCATTCTGGAAACCGAATCGCTGCCGGCTTACCTCCCCAAACGGCGCTGGTTCGCCGCCAAGGATGTGGCGATCGAGTCGGTCCGTATCAGCTATTGCGTGCCATTCGGCGATCCGAACCGCCCGGTATTGCTCAGCGAGCTGTGCGTGGAGTCCGCCGGGCGCAGCGATCTTTACCAGCTGCCGCTGGGCTTTCTTGCCGAGACCGACTTCGAAGCTGCGTTGCCGCAGCAACTGGCTCTGGCCCGTGTGCGCCGTGGACCACAGGTAGGCTTGATGACCGATGCGTTTGCACTGGAGCAATTCAGCGGCGCAGTTATCCAGGGTTTGCGCGACGAACTGGTACTGCCGTGCAACGACGGTGAGATTCGCTTCGTGCCGATGCCTCAGCTGGCCGATTTGCAACTGTCGGCCAATCCGGAAGTGCGTTTCATCTCCGCTGAGCAATCCAACAGCTCGGCGATCATCGACAACTCGGTGATGATCAAATTGCTCCGCCGCGTGGCACCGGGCATTCACCCTGAACTGGAAATGGGCGGCTTCCTGACGGAACGAGGCTTTAACCACATCTCCGCCATGCTTGGTCAGGTCAGCCGTATCAACAAGCAGGGGGAGCCCGTCGCGCTGATGGTGGTTCAGCACTTCCTCGAAAGTCAGGGTGATGCCTGGGTCTGGACGCTGAACAACCTGGATCGCGCAGTGCGTGACGAAATCGCCGGCGGCGTGTCGATGCACGAAAACCAGTTCAGCGCACTGGACGAACTGCAGTCCTTCAACCGCCTGCTTGGCCAGCGGCTCGGTGAAATGCACATGGCCCTCGCCGCGCAGACCGACGATCCGGCGTTCGCTTACGAAAGCACCAAGGAAGCGGACACCCAGCAGTGGGAACAGAGTGTCAGCGACCAGCTTGAACAGGCCCTGCAGCGCCTGGAGGAACATCGCGCCAGCTTCGAACGCGAAGAGGCGGCGGCGCTCGGCAAGTTGCTTGCACGTCGCGACAAGCTCATCGCACAGGTGAAACGTCTCGCTGCTAGAACCGTGGGAGGCGTGCGAACCCGAGTACACGGCGACTTGCACCTCGGGCAGGTGTTGGTGGTGCAGGGTGATGCCTACTTCATCGACTTCGAAGGTGAGCCGGCCCGCTCGCTGGATGAGCGGCGCGCGAAACACAGCCCGTTCAAGGATGTCTCAGGGCTGCTGCGTTCGTTCGAATATGCCGCGGCCATGACCGTTCGTGGTGCGCAGATCAGCGACAGCACGCCGGAAGCGGATCAGGCCCGCGAACGCATCGCTGCCAGCTACCAGAGCAGCGCGCAGCAAGTGTTCCTCGAGGCCTATCGCGAGGCGACAGCCGATTTGCCGCACGACTGGCGCGACCAGGATGGCGCGAATGCTGCACTGTTGTTGTTCAGCCTGGAAAAATGCGCATACGAGATCGTTTACGAAGCGGAGAACCGCCCAGCCTGGTTGCCCGTCCCGCTACAGGGATTGCTGGCCCTGGCACAACAGCTTTTCGATGGAGGTTCCAATGATTGATCGCCCGGTTCTGACCATGCCAGGGGAAACCCTGATGCCCAGCGATGCCGATGTAGATGCCCTGGTGCGAGCCGAACATGGCAACCCGTTTTCCGTCCTCGGACCGCACCCGGATGGCGAGGGCGTAGTGATCCGCGCCTACCTCCCCAATGCCCTTGGCGTTGAGGTTCTCGACCGTGACCAGCAGCAGCTGGCCGTCATGGAACAGGGGCAGGTGCCAGGCTTTTTCTTCACCCGCTTGCCGCACCAGCAACCCTATCTGCTGAAAATCCGCTGGGCCGGAGGCGAGCAGATCACCGAAGACCCTTACAGTTTTGGCCCGCAGCTTGGCGAGCTGGACATGCACCTGTTCTCCGAAGGCAATCACCGGCAGATCGGGCGGGTGTTCGGCTCGCAAGTGCTGGAAGTCGACGGCGTGCAAGGCGTGCGCTTCGCCGTCTGGGCGCCCAACGCGCGCCGTGTCTCGGTGGTCGGCAGCTTCAACGGCTGGGACGGGCGTCGGCATCCGATGCGCTTGCGCTTTCCTTCCGGCGTCTGGGAGTTGTTCATCCCGCGCCTGCAGCCGGGCGATAGCTACAAGTATGAGATTCTCGGGCCCAACGGCATCGTGCCGCTCAAGGCCGACCCCATCGCGCTGGCGACCGAGCATCCGCCGGGAACCGCCTCGGTCATCGCCAAGCCGCTGGACTACCAGTGGAAGGACCAGGCTTGGCTGCAACAGCGTGCCGCGCGGCACTCGGTCAATGCGCCGATGAGCATCTACGAGCTGCATGCAGGCTCCTGGCGGCGCGACGGCGGTGACGATGGCCGCCTGTACGACTGGCACGAACTGGCCGAGCGCTTGATTCCCTACGTGGTCGACATGGGCTTTACCCATATCGAGCTGATGCCGATCATGGAGCACCCATTTGGCGGCTCCTGGGGCTACCAGCTGCTCTCGCAGTTCGCCCCCAGCGCCCGTTATGGCAATGCCCATGATTTCGCCGAGTTCATTGATGCCTGCCATAACGCCGGCATCGGGGTGATCCTCGACTGGGTGCCGGCACACTTTCCCACCGATGCCCATGGTCTGGGCGAATTCGATGGCACGGCGCTGTACGAATATGCGCATCCGTTCGAAGGCTTCCACCAGGATTGGGACACCTACATCTACAACCTCGGCCGTACCGAGGTACACGGCTTCATGCTGGCCTCGGCACTGCACTGGCTGCGTGAATTCCACGTCGATGCCCTGCGTGTCGATGCTGTCGCCTCTATGCTCTATCGCGACTATTCACGCCAGGAGGGCGAGTGGATACCCAACCGCTACGGCGGTCGCGAGAACCTCGAGGCTATCGACTTCCTGCGCCACCTGAACGACGTGGTAGCTACCGAAACCCCCGGCGCGCTGGTGATCGCCGAAGAGTCGACGGCGTTCCCCGGCGTGAGCAAGCCCACCAGTGAGGGCGGCCTCGGCTTTTCCTACAAATGGAACATGGGCTGGATGCACGACTCGCTGAAGTACGTTCAGGAAGACCCAATCAACCGCCAGTACCACCACGACAAACTGACCTTCAGCATGGTCTACGCCTATTCCGAGCATTTCGTCCTGCCGATTTCGCATGACGAAGTGGTCCACGGCAAAGGCTCGCTGATCGACAAAATGCCGGGTGACCGCTGGCAGAAATTCGCCAACCTGCGGGCTTATCTGTCGTTCATGTGGACGCACCCAGGCAAGAAGCTGCTGTTCATGGGTTGCGAGTTTGGCCAGTGGCGCGAGTGGAACCATGATCGTGAACTCGACTGGCACCTGCTCGAAGAGGCGGATCACCGTGGCACGCAGAACCTGGTCCGCGACCTGAACCGCCTGTACAGCCAGGAACCGGCTCTGCACGAACTGGACAGCGATCCGCGTGGCTTCCAGTGGCTGATCGGCGACGACCGCGCCAACAGCGTATTCGCCTGGCTACGCAAGAGTTCGACAGGGCACCCGCTACTGGTGGTTGCCAACTTCACGCCGGTGGTACGCGAGGCCTATCGGATCGGCGTGCCGGTGGATGCCAAGTGGCTGGAGGTGTTCAACAGCGATGCCGAATGCTACGGCGGCTCCAACACCGGCAACGGCGGCGGCATGCTCGCCGAGCCGATCGAGAGTCACGGTGAAAAGGTGTCGTTGTCACTGACCTTGCCACCGCTGGGTGTGCTCGTGTTGCGGCCGCAAGGATAGCGGGCAGCCAGGTCCAGCGATTGAACATAGGCAAACGCCGCTCGGGTAATCCGAGCGGCGTTTTTGCATGTGCGCAGCGCTCATCGTTGTATGCCAGAGGGCGCCGCAAGGAGTTCTGGCGGTCGCATGGTCAGCAACCGTGGCTGGGGTACGGCTACGGAATAGCGACTTGAATCGGTGGATCAGTGGATCGGTGGGCTGAAGCCCACCCTACAGGGAAGGTCGTGGAATATGACGATCGCAGGGTGGGCTCGAGCGGCTAGCGGCAGATCCGCGCCCGCGCAGAAACCTACGCAGGGGTAGGGGTGGCCTTCAGTCCACCCATTTTTCGGACCAACGCGGAACCGGCTCTGCCAACCGATCCCCGCTCAACCCGCTTCCTGCGAAGCGGGTTGCTGCTCGTCTGTCTGGTTGCCGCTGCGCAGTTTCTTCGCGCGGGCTTCGAGGACGATGTAGACCAAGGTCGCCAGCAGTAGCGGTATCAGGAAGTACACCACTCGGTAACCGATCAAGCCGCCGACGATGGCGCCCTTGCTCATGTCGTCGGCGAGCATGGCGACGAAAACGGCCTCGATCACCCCGAGGCCGGCGGGGATATGGGTCACCACACCGGCGATGCTGCTGATCATCAGAATGCCCAGCACCTCCGGATAGGGCGCCTGCTGCGACAGCATGTAGTAAACCACCAGCGCCATCAGCGACCAGTTGGCTGCGCCCAATACCAGCTGAATCAGCGCCAGCCGTAGCGACGGCAGGTGTATTTCGTGGCCGCGTATGGTCCATGAACGGCGCTTGGAGAAACCGCACAGCCCCAGGTAAACCGCGCACGCCGCGAGCAGGCCGGCACCCAGCACACGCAGCGCGGTAAAGCCTATTTCCCAGCTCGCCGGGGGCTTGATCCAACCCATCATGAAGATCATCCCGGCCAGCCACATGTAGCCTAGCCAGTTGGTCAGGATGCTCATGGTGAACACCCGGGTGATCTGCGAAGGCCGCAGCCCTAGGCGCGAATAGAGGCGAAAGCGCAGGGCGATGCCACCGACCCAGGCGCTCAAATTCAGGTTGAATGCATAACAGACGAAGGTCACCGGCAGGATTTGCCTGATCGGCAGGTCGTGGCGCGCGTAGCCTTTGCCGAGCACGTCGAAGAAGCAGTACACCACATAGCTGCCGACCGCCGCCGCGCCTGCCATCCACAGCGTCTTGGCCTGGTAGTTGCGCAGGGTGTTGTAGACCTCCTGCCAATCGAGGTTGCGCGCCAGGCCGATCAACAGCCCGACAACAAGGGCGAAGAAGACGTAGGTAAGGATCTTCTTGATCAGCGGCCAGCGCCGACGCCAGCCGCTTTTCGGCTCGCCTTTGGAGGTATCGCTCATCGTTGTTCTCGCTGCATGGGTGACGACACCGTATCGAGGTCAGGCGTGTCGGAATCGAGCAGTTCCAGGCGCGGCTTGTGCTCGGGGAACAGGTTTACCAGCCCCGGGAAATGGCGCAGGAAGTGGAAGATCAGAAAGGCCAGCGGCGCCCGCCACCAGAAGCCACGGATGATCCGCTCCAGCGGAATGCGCCGGCAGTCTGTCTGCAGCAGGTGATCGAGCCGCTCGTGCAGGTGCCGGTTGAAGACATGGTCACGGATGACCAGATTGGCTTCCAGATTGAGCGACAAGCTCAGCGGGTCGAGATTGCTCGAGCCCACCGTCGACCACTCATAGTCGGCCAGCGCGACCTTGCCGTGCAGCGGACGCCGGCAGTACTCATGGATTTCCACGCCATCGCGCATCAGGTAGTTGTAAAGCATGCGCGCGCCGAACTTGGCGATGGGCATGTCCGGCTCGCCCTGAAGTATCAGGCGCACCCGCACGCCACGCCTTGCCGCGTTGCGGATTTCCCGCAGCACGCGATACCCAGGGAAGAAGTAAGCGTTAGCAATCAATAGCCTGGAGCGTGCATCTCGAATCGCTTGTAAGTAGTGATCTTCGATATCGTTGCGGTGCTGATCGTTGTCGCGCACGACAAACAACGCACGCGCCTCGCCCCGGCTGACGCCACCATAGCCCGGAGTCTGCTGACGCAGACGGCGCCGCCACCAGCGATGCGGCGGATTGTCCGGGGCGATCTGACTGAGAGCGAAGTGGTGGATGTCGCGTACTACCGGGCCTTCGACCTGCAGCGCATAGTCTTGCTTGGCTGCCGGGCCGAAGTCGCCCAGGTGGTCGGCGGAGAAGTTGATGCCGCCGATGAAGGCAACCTCGCCATCGACCACGACGATCTTGCGGTGCATACGGCGAAACACGTTGAGCCGGCGGCCAAGCAAGCGCTTGCCGGGGTCGAACATGTGAATGCGCACGCCTACCCGGGTCATCGCCGTAACGAATTCCCCGTGCAGGTCCGCGGAACCGTAGCCATCGACAGTCACGTCGACGCTGGCACCGTTTTCCGCAGCGGCGATCAGTGCTTTCTGCAGTTCGGCGCCTACCTTGTCCTGGAACAGGATGAAGGTTTCCAGCAGCACCTCTTTCTTGGCCTGGGCGATTACCTCGAACACTCGAGGAAAGAATTCTTCGCCGTTTTCCAGCAACTGAAGGCGGTTTCCGTCTCTCCAGTGGTAACTCATATATGTATCTCCACCGCTAGGGGCAGATGATCGGACAAGTGTGTCCAGGGTTTGTTACCAAGTATTCGCGGATCATGACTGCTGGCATTGCGCACGTAGATGCGGTCCAGCCGCAGCATCGGCCAGCGGGCCGGAAATGTTTTCGCGACCTGCCCATGCGCGACCGCGAAAACCTCATGCAGCCCGGCACAGCGGTCCAGCTTTTGCGTGGCCTTGAGCCGCCAATCGTTGAAGTCGCCGGCCACCACCACCGGCGCACCTTCGGGTAACGAATCGAGCAGATTGCAGAGCAGCTCAAGCTGCTGCTGGCGATGCGACTCGCGCAGGCCCAAGTGCACGCAGATGGCGTGGAACTCGTCGTGCCCCGGTACCTGCAGCACGCTGTGCAGAAGCCCACGACGCTCAGGCCCGGCAATCGAGACGTCGAGATTCTCGTAGCGAATGATCGGAAATTTCGAGAGCAGGGCGTTGCCGTGATCGCCGTCGGGGTAGACCGCGTTACGCCCGTAGGCGAAGTCGGTCCAGATGCTGTCGGCAAGGAATTCGTACTGCGGTGTGGCCGGCCAGTTGTGAAAGCGCAGTGCGTGCTTGTCGTGCGTGCCTAGAACCTCCTGCAGGAACACCATGTCCGCCGAGACGCTACGCACTGCCTCACGCAGCTCCGGGAGGATGAAGCGACGATTGAGGGCGGTGAAACCCTTGTGTGTGTTCACCGTGAGAATGCGGATCGAATTGACCGCGGTCGCCATGTGCGCGTCGAGATCGGCACTTTCGATGGGATGGCCTTTATCCAGAGTCAAACCATTGCTCCTTCTAGTTCACCGGGTGTGACCTGCAGGTGTTCCTCCAGGCCGAGCCGGCGCAGCAGTTGCCGCGCGTCATAGGGCGCGCGGACCTTCACATCGTTGTCGAAATAGCAGTACACCTCGCGTGAGCGTCGCGCCCGGGGCTTGCTTGTACTGATCAGGTGGGCATCGTCAGGTTGGCTGCCTTCGCTCCAGCATTGGATGCGCCTGCACCAGTCATCCAGTGCTGCATCGGTGTAGCCGCTGGTGTAGAGCTCCTCCGCACCGTGCAGGCGGATGTAGACGAAGTCGCTGGTGAGGTCTTCGCGGTGCGGCCACTTGCCCGCGGTGTCGGCCACCACCAGTGCGACCCGGTATTTGCGCAGCAGGTCGATGAATGCGGGATCGACGAAGCTCGTATGGCGGATTTCCACCGCATGGCGCAGCCGCCGCTTGCGATCGATGGACAAGCAACTGCGGCCCTCCATCCGGGGTTCGCATTGCTTGGCAAGGGCCAACGCCGCTTCGCTGTCGTGGGGCAGCTGACACAGAAACGACTCGAACAGTTCGGGATCGAATTTGAAGGAAGGCGGGAACTGCCAAAGGATCGGACCCATCTTTTCCTTGAGCTGGAAGATGCCCGAGGCAAAGAAGTTGGCCAGCGGCTTTTCCACCTCTCGCAGCCTGCGCACATGGGTGATGTAGCGCGGCCCCTTGACGCTGAAGACGAAGCCCTTGGGCGTGTCGGCATACCAATCCGCGTAGCGTTCCGGTGTCTGTAGGGCGTAGAACGAGCCATTGATCTCGATACTACTCACCGCCCGCGAGGCAAAGCACAGCTCCTTCTTCTGCGTCAGCCCCTTGGGATAGAAGTCACCGCGCCAGGGTGCGTAGCGCCAGCCGGATATGCCGATATGAATGCCCGCCATGGACTGCCCTCGGCTCAGCTCGGATTCTGCATGCTGGTCGGGTTGCTGGCGGGGTAGGTTTCGGCCACCACTTCGTCCAGCACGTGCTCCTCACTGCCGCGCGCATCGCTGCGCTGCGGCTGTAGCTCCACCTTGATCCAGCCGTTCTCGCGCCGATCGAAAGCTTCGAACGCGGCGATCACGTCGGTCATCGGTTTCACCTGGGTCAGGATCTTCGCCGGATCGATACGGCGCGCCTGAATCATCTCGATCAACCGCGGGATGTATTTGCGGTGGTGGCAATTGCCCATATTGATGGTGATGTTCTTGTTCATCGCCATACCGATGGGGAAGGTCATCGCATCCGGCGGATACACGCCAATGATCGAAAGCGTGCCGGCCTTGGCAATGCTCTGCACCGCCCACTCCAGCGCCTGCGAAGGGCCATCGCCGGGCTGCCAGGGTTGGCTGTGATCGGCATCGGCATCGGCATCGGCAGCTGCCGCGGCACCGCAGCAGCCATGCTCGGCGTCGATGCCCACGGCATCGATCACCCGGTCCACGCCGATGCCGCCGGTGAGCCGTTTGAGCGTTTCGACGGGGTCCTCGCGGTCGAAGTTGATGACCTCAGCGCCTTGCCGCTGCGCCATGCGCAGGCGATCGTCATGCCGGTCGATGGCAAATACACGGCCGGCGCCAAGCAGCTTGGCACTGGCGATGGCGAACTGGCCCACCGGCCCGCAGCCGTAGACCGCTACGGTGTCGCCACTGCCCACCTCGGCCATCTCGGCACCGAAATAGCCGGTAGGAAAAATGTCGGAAAGCAGAATCGCCTGGTCGTCGCTGATTTCCACGGGCAGCTTGACCAGGCCGACATTGGCGAACGGTATGCGAGCTTTTTCCGCCTGCAGGCCATGAAACGGGCCGGTGGTCTGCGGACCGCCATAGAAGGACGTTCCAGCTTCCTTGCCGTTGGGATTGGCGCCATCGCACTGGGCGAAGTAGCCGGCCCGGCAGTAGGAGCAATTGCCGCAGGCTATGGTGGATGGAATCACCACCCGGTCGCCGATCTGCAGGTTGCGCACGTCGGCGCCCAGCGCCTCGACGATGCCGACGCCTTCGTGGCCGAGAATGGTGCCGGGCTGCATGCCGCTGACGGTGCCACGGACGAAATGCAGGTCCGTACCGCAGATAGCCGATGAGGTGATGCGCACGATGGCGTCGGTGGGCGCCAGGATTAGCGGGTCCGGTACGTCTTCGAAGCGGATATCGCCAACGGCGTGGTAGACAACGGCTTTCATAAACACTCCATTGGCCCCGCTGCGTTTGGGAATACGCCGCGGGACGGATGCTGGCGGAGCGGACGAGCGGGCTGCACGATGAAAAGGTGAACCGGCGCGAATAGGCGAATCGAAGGCTCCGCGGGATACTGGAATAACTCACGAGCGCGGCGTGATTACTGCCGGGCACATCTGTTCCGACTTTTCCCGACGTTGGCGGTTCATCTTTTTCTACCGCCGCGGGTCGACGGCAACGAGCGAGACGCCAGGCTCGCCGCGCAGGAGCGACGGGCATGCCGGAGGAGGCAAAAGGGCGCACGAAACGCGGAGTGCAGGAACGAGCCGCGGCGGTGCGACGACGATCCGCGCGACACAAATCATCGACGAGCTGGAGCTGGAGCTGGCCATCGACCTGCTTGCTCTGTACTGAAGTGGCGAATCTGGAGAATTGGCCGGCAAGCCCTAACTCAATCCGTCGGCGGTGCTACCGGGCGTTCGGCGCTCAGCTCGATGGCAGGCTCCACGGCAGGTCGCTGGCGAACGACTCGACCAGATAGTCGATCATTACCCGGACCTTGGCCGGTGGACGCCGGTCTGGCGGATAAACCACATGGATCCCGCCGAGCGCGACGCACGGCTGATCCAGTTCGAGGGCGACCAGTTCACCGCTGCGCAGCGCTTTGGCAACGATGAACTGAGGCTGATAAATCACGCCCTGGCCACCGACCGCAGCGGCCACCAGGGCTTCGCCATTGTTGGCAACCAGATCGCCGTTGACCGCGACCCGCACCTCGGCATGGCGGCCAAAGGGCCAGACCTTGCCGGCGGCAACGCTCGAAAGGCTGTAACCCAGGCAATTATGCTGGCCCAGGTCGGCGGTGCTGCGCGGCACCCCTCGTTCATCCAGGTAGCGCGGCGCGGCACAGACCAGCAACGGGCAATCGGCAAGTTGCCTGGCTTGCATGGGGCTGTCCTGCAGCCAGCCGATACGCACGGCCATGTCCCAGCCGCCATCGAGCAGGTCGACCCGGCTGTCGGTCAGGCCAAGCTCTACCTTGACCGCCGGATGGCGGCGGCTGAACTCCGGAATGAGCGGGGCGATGAAATGTGTGCCGAAGGTCAGCGGCACATTCATACGCAACAGACCGGTTGCCTCGATCCGCTGCGAGGCGACGCTGGCTTCGGCTTCTTCAACCTCCGGCAGGATGCGCTGACAGGCTTCCAGGTAGTTGCTGCCGGCCTCCGTGAGGGTCAGCCGCCGCGTGCTGCGGTGGAACAACTTGACGCCCAGGCGGCTCTCCAGCGCATCGACATGCTTACTGGCCATGGCAGGCGACATATCCAGATGACGCGCGGCGGCCGAGAGGCTACCGGCCGTGGCGGCACGGGCGAAGACGCGCATGCTGGTGATTCGATCGAGCATGTCAGCTCCTGCTAAGAGTAAAAACTGTTAGTGCGTTACCGCTGGTTCTCACACCCGTGAGTGTAGCCCATGCTTGCTGCATCTCATCTCGGAGCTGTGGCGATGACCCCCAGCAAACCAGTGCCTAGTTCGACCATGCCGACGCTGTTCGTCCCTCATGGCGCCGGGCCTTGCTTCTTCATGGAGTGGAACCCGCGCAATGCCTGGGATGCGACGGCCGGCTTTCTCAAGGGCGTCGGCGCAAGCCTGCCAGCCAGACCGAAGGCCATCGTGCTGATATCCGGCCACTGGCTGCAGCCGACCTTCAACACCACAAGTGCCGCGCGGCCTGGGCTGATCTACGACTACCACGGCTTTCCGCCGCACACTTATGAGCTGCGCTATCCCGCGCCAGGTGATCCGCAATTGGCCGCGCGCATCGCAGCGCTGTTCGAGGGCGCAGGGCTCGCCAGTCAAGTGGACGCGCAACGTGGCTTCGACCACGGCATGTTCATTCCGCTGAAGCTGATGTTCCCCGATGCGGATATTCCGGTGGTGCAGCTCTCGTTGCGCAGCGATCTAGACCCGCAGGCGCATATCGAGGCCGGACGCGCGTTGCGAACGCTGCGCAATGAGGGCGTGCTGATCGTCGGTAGCGGCATGAGTTTTCACAACATGCGTGGCTACGGTGACCCGCGTTTCGCGCCGATCTCCGACGAGTTCGACAGCTGGCTTACCACTGCGGTCGAGTCCGCGCCGCAACAGCGTGATTACGCGCTGCAGCACTGGGCCAAGGCACCTGCGGCGCGCTTATGCCATCCGCCGCGTGCGGAGGAACATCTGCTTCCGCTGCTGGTGGCCGCGGGCGCGGCTGGCGATTCGATTGGGCGCAAGGTCTTCAGCGACCGCGTCATGCATACCACGCTGTCAGCCTATCGGTTTGGCTGAAGCGTACCCATTCAACAGGAGAGATGACCTATGTATCAGTCCCATGCCCGTATCACTGCTGAAAACCCCGAGCGGCTGATCAAGCGGCTGTGTAACCACTGGCGGCACAAGTTTCCGGTACAGCTGGACGAGCAGGGCGGGGTAATCGAGCTACCGCTTGGTCGCTGCAACTTGCAGGCACGCGAAGGCTGGCTGGATGCGCATCTGGAGTCACCTGATCAGGAGCAGCTGCAGCAACTACAGAAGGTTGCCGCCGACCATCTCATCCGCATGGCTGGTGATGAGCCGCTAACCGTCAACTGGCAGCAGTGAGCGCTGCAGCACTTGAAAAAAAAGGAGTACAGAAAATGATCAACGACTCGAGACAGAAATACGGCAGCGTTTCGCGAGTGTTTCACTGGCTGATGGCCCTGCTGATCGTCTGGCAATTTCTCAAGCTGGGTGACCGTATCGCCGAGGGCGAGCATTGGGTCGGCCAAACGATGGTGCCCTGGCACGTTTCGCTGGGTGCTTTGCTGATGGTTCTGCTACTGCTGCGAGTCGTCTGGTCTGCCAGCCAGCTCAAGCAGCGCCCGCTGCATGATCCAGCCACGGCATGGCTGGTGAAGGGCGGTCATCTGACGTTGTATGCCTGCATGGCGCTGATGCCGGTCACCGGTGTGCTGTACCTGGTCGGTAACGGTTACGGTCTGAAGGTGTTCGGCCAGCAGCTGGTCGAAAAGGGCCCGGAAATCGCTTGGGCCGCCTCGCTCGGCGGCCTGCATTCACCGCTGGCCTGGCTGACCGTTCTGTTGGTAGTCGGTCACATCGCCGCGGCGCTGTACCACCGAGTGGTCAAGCGCGACGACATCATGCAGCGCATGCTCTGACATCGATTTGCTCTGACTCACTGGCTGCTCAGCGCAAAGTTGGGCAGCGAATCCACCGGCTGGCTAAAGCGGAAGGGGATCGACAGCATTGAGCCGCCGTAAGGCTTCTGCACCACGAAATGCAGGTGCGGGCCGGTGCTACGACCGGTATTGCCGGACTTTCCAAGCAACGTGCCGACTTTGACCTGCTGCCCAGGCTGGACACGCACCGATCCGCGGCTCAGGTGCAGATAGGCGCTATGGGTGCCGTCGTCATGCTCGATACGCACGTAGTTGCCGGCAGGGTCCGGCAGCCGACCGCCCTGGCCGTTGCGGATCTTCACCACGGTGCCCGCCCGGGCGGCGACGATCGGGGTGCCGGCCGGCATGGCGATGTCCACTGCGTAGCGACCGCTCGGTGAGCTGTGGCTGAAGTCGCCACCGGCCCCCTGAGAGATGCGAAATGGACCACCTTGCCAGGGCAGGGCGTAGGCCGGCCCCTCTACCGAGCCGGGCTGATCCGGCTCGGGCGAGTAGATCAGCGCGTAGCTGAACGAGTGCTTGAACATGATCGGCCCGCCGGCCTGGCGCTTGCTCAGCGTCGCGATCCGGACTCGGCTGTTGGCCGGCACGGTCTTGCGGACCACACCCTTGCCGACTCCCGCCACATTGACCATCCGCGTCAGGCGCAGAGTGACTTCGACCGGTACCTGCAGCGTGTTACTCACATCCATCGCCTTACCACTACCGGCGCGGTTGATCAGCAGGCGAACGGAGCCTGGCTTGTCGGTGGCTTTTGGTTGGTTGCTGGAGGCTAGAGCAGGCGCCAGTGGCGCAAGGCCGATCAGCATGAGAAGGGGATAGATAAGCGGTCGCAGAGAGAACATGACGTGTGATCCATCACGGAAAAGACAGGGCTGCCGGCGACGAGCAGAACGAATCCGTTGGTTGTTAGGTGAGCCGCGCTGGTTTTGGGACTTGAGTCACGCGGCGAGGTTCACTGCCGCATGTCGATTTTTTTGCGCATGGATAGCCATCGGCGATCAATCCACTGCGGAGTGCTTGCGGGCAGGACTGGGCGCCCCTGACTGCTCACAGTAGCGCGGAGGTAGAACTCCACCGACGACAGGCAAAGCGTGCGGCATGCAAATCGGTCAGAGCCCGGCCTGCAGTGCACGAACACCCTTACAAAGAAGGCTGGTACAACTGGCGTGGTCGCAGCGAATGATTCAGCGGGCGATCCCGCAGCGAAAAGAAAAGGCGCCCCGGCCCTTGTCGGACCGGGACGCCTTTTTTGATCACTCGTCGGACTTGATCAATTCCAACAGCAACAGCGAACGACCCGTCACGGCGTACTCGTCGTTGAAGTCGAAACGCTCGGGGCGCGCGGTCGGGTGATTGGTGTCGATCAGGCGATTCCAGTAAATGCCTTGCGGCACCTCGGGTAGCGTGAAATTCACCATGTCGTGATGCGAGTTGACGATCATCAACAGCGTCGAGTCGGAGCCGGCGCGCCGGATACCGGTAGGCTGGGCACGGCCGTCGAGCAGCATGCCCATGCAGCGGTTGTGCGCATCCTCCCACTGCTCGATGGACATTTCCTCGGCGTTTGGAGCCAGCCAGGTCACGTCCTTCACGCCCAGCTCTTCGTTGTAGGCGCCCACCAGGAACCGGCCACGGCGCAACATCGGGAAGCGCTGGCGCAGGCGGATCAGCTTGCGCGTGAAGCCGAGCAGGCCGTAGCTGTCCTCGCTGATATCCCAGTTCACCCAGCCGATTTCGCTGTCCTGGCAGTAGGCATTGTTGTTGCCGTGCTGGGTGCGGGCGAATTCATCGCCAGCGACGATCATCGGCGTGCCCTGGGAGAACAGCAGCGTGGCGAGGAAATTGCGCATCTGCCGATAGCGCAGCTCGTTGATCTCCGGGTCCTCGGTATGCCCCTCGACGCCGTGGTTCCACGACAGGTTGTTGTCGCTGCCGTCGCGGTTGCCTTCGTCGTTGTCCTCGTTGTGCTTGTGGTTGTAGGACACCAGGTCCTTCAACGTAAAGCCATCATGGGCGGTGACGAAGTTGATCGAGCTGAACGGACGCCGCCCGCGCTGGTTGAATAGATCGCCGGAGCCGGTGAGGCGGCTGGCGAAGTCGGCCAGCTGGCCGTCGTCGCCTTTCCAGAACGAGCGCACCGTATCGCGGAACTGGTCGTTCCACTCGGCCCAGCCCGGCGGGAAGCCACCGACCTGATAGCCGCCGGGGCCACAGTCCCAGGGCTCGGAAATCAGTTTGGTCTTGGCCAGTACCGGGTCCTGGCGGCAGGCGACGAGGAAGCCGTGACGCTCGTCGAACCCATCGTGCTCGCGGCCGAGAATGGTCGCCAGATCGAAGCGGAAGCCATCGACGTGCATCTCGGTCGCCCAGTAGCGCAGCGAGTCGGTGACCATCTGCAGTACACACGGGTGGCTCATGTCCAGCGTGTTGCCGGTGCCGGAATCGTTGATGTAGTAGCGCTTGTCGTCGGGCATCAGGCGGTAGTACGAGGCGTTGTCGATGCCGCGCATGGAGAGGGTCGGGCCCCGCTCGTTACCTTCGGCGGTGTGGTTGTAGACCACGTCGAGAATCACTTCGAGGTCGGCGTTGTGCAGATGCGCGACCATTTCCTTGAACTCGGTGATCTTGCCGCTGGCCAGGTACTTCGGATGCGGCGCGAAGAAGGCGATGCTGTTGTAGCCCCAGTAGTTGGCCATGCCTTTTTCCAGCAGATGCTGGTCCTGCACGAAGGCATGGATCGGCAATAGCTCAATTGACGAGACACCCAGTTTGCGGATGTAGTCGATCACTTCCGGCGTCTTGAAGCCGGCAAAAGTACCGCGCACATCGTCCGCCACCGCCGGATGGCGCATGGTGTAACCACGTACATGGGTCTCGTAGATGATCGTCTTGTCCCAGGGCACCTGCACCGGGTGATCGCGGCCCCAGGTGAAGGCCGGGTCGATAATTTTGCACTTGGGTACGAAGGGCGCGCTGTCGCGCTCGTCGAAACTGAGGTCGCCATCAGGATGGCCAATGGTGTAGCCGAATAGCGCTTCCGACCATTTCAGCTCGCCCACCAGCTGCTTGGCATAGGGGTCGATCAGCAGCTTGTTCGGGTTGAAGCGATGGCCGTTCTCCGGGTCATACGGACCGTATACGCGGTAGCCGTAGATCTGCCCGGGATGGGCATCCGGCAAGTAGCCATGCCAGATCTCGTCGGTGTACTCGGGCAACTCGATGCGCTCGAGTTCTACCTCACCACTGGCGTCGAACAGGCACAGCTCAACCTTGGTGGCGTGGGCGGAGAAAATGGCGAAATTGACCCCCAGGCCGTCCCAGGTTGCCCCAAGAGGGAAGGGCAAGCCCTCGCTGATCCTGGATGGAGTCGACACCTGTGGCACGTAGGGCTTTTTCTTACTCATGACATCTCCAGGGATGGAACGGCGTGCCGAAGCGAGCGTCGGCGCGGACGGTCATTCGACCGGCCCGACGCCGACAAGATGCCTGCCGCCTGTCAGCTTTCCTTCTTCGCGCGCGGGGTGCGGGTTTTCTTGATGACTTCAGGTGTTCCGGCCTTGGCGTCAGTGTCGGCTTTCGGTGCGGCGCGGGTCGCGCGGGGCTTCGCAGCCGGGGCGTCCTTGGCCTTGGTTTTGGCTTTGGGCGCGGCGTCGGTTGGTGTCACGTCGGTGGGTTTGGTAGCGGCCTTGCGCGGACGGCTAGCTGCCGGCTTCTCTGCAGCAGCGCCGTGTTCGGCCTCCGCCAGCTTGCGGGCCATTGCCCAGTGGCGCTCTTCTTCACCCTCCGGGCAACCCTCGGATTGCCAGATCTGATAAGCGAACTCGCGGATACGTTGCTCTTCTGAACTCATTGTTGGGATTCTCCTGTTGCTCTCATATAGACGTATGCAGGACGGCCACCGGCAGTCCGTCCAAAACCCGCGCAACCTCAAGGCTGGCTTGTTGGGATGTGACTGTCGTTCCGTCGAAAAGTCGCTCGAATTCACTACCGTCCAGCGCCTCGGGCAGCGCGATTCGGGTGTTGCCCCAGCGCTCGGCCGGCACCCTTGGCACTTCACAATCGCCCAGCAGACCGGCTGCCAGCCGCGGCACCACAACCACCAGCCATTCGCCGTCCAGCTCGCGGGCAAAGGCCAGCAAATGCTCCGACTGCTCACCACTCACCGAAAGCGCCAGATAACGACCTTCACTGAGCAGCCGCGGGTAGCGGCGGCGCAGCTGCAACGTACGGCTGATCACGCACTGCTTGATGCGACCGTCGTGCCAGCTTTGCAGCAATTGATCGAAGGACGCGGCGCTGTCGAGGCTGCGCTGGCGCGCAGCGAAGTCCACAGGCCTGCGGTTATCAGGATCAACCAGGCTGAAATCCCAATACTCGGCGCCTTGATAGAGGTCTGGCACCCCCGGCGTAGTCATGCGCAGCAAGCTTTGCACAAGACCGTTCAACGCACCGGCAGGGGCCAGCTCTGTGGCGGCCGCGGCGATTTCGTCCCGTAATGGTGCACCCTCGTCGGCAAGCAGCAGGTGCTCGACATACTGACGACAGGCGTTCTCGTAGTCGCCGTTGGGGTCGCTCCAGGTCGTCCGCAGCTTGGCTTCGCGCAGGGCTTTTTCCTGCCACTGCAGAATACGTGCGCAGAACTGCTCCATCGCCGCCTTGTCGTCTGCGCGAAGATCCAGCGGCCAGCAGCTGAGCAGGATCTGAAACAACATCAGTTCGTCGGCAGCAGAGGGCGCGTCGCCGTCGCCGAGCTGCTGGATACGGCCGGCGGTCATGTTGCGCCAGCGTCGTACCTTGCCAGCGAACCAGTCGGCCCGTTCGCTGATAACGGCCATGCGCGCCCGGGTGTCCTCGCCACGCTTATGGTCGTGGGTCGCGGTCGTCAGCATGTTGCGCGGAAAGTGCTCGACACGCTGCAGGCACTCGTCATGAAACGCTTGCAGCGGCGCGCTGAAATGCTGCGGATCGAAACCCACGTCATTACGCGAGAGCAGGATGCCGGAGCGATAGCAGGCGGTATCCTCCACGGCCTTGGCCGCGGCTGGCGAAGTCAGTTGCTGGAAGCGCGTGCAAGCGTAGCGACGGATCTTGCGCAGGTTGCGCGGAAGTGTCCGCAAGCTTTCGCCACCCAGCCAGCGCTGCAGGTGATCGAGCAGCGGCCAGTCGGCCTCGTTCAAGGTGGTCCGCGCGCCGTCCAGTGCCTGCTGGAAAAACGGCTCATCGGCTTCGCGGCGGCCAGGCGCTGCGATATAGGTGCGGTACACCGGGAAGTGGATGATCAGCTCCAGCAGCGCCCGGCGAATGGCACCGAGGGTGATGTCGCGGGTCATCACGTCGCCGCGAGCGACTTGCAGCAAGGCCAGCGCCACGGTTTCGAAGTCACCGGCCAGCGGACCGGTCAGCACCAGCTGACGTGCCTGGCGCGCTTCCTCGAGGAAGTCGGTGGTGCGCCCGCTGGTTTCGCTCCATAGCGCGCAGAGCACCGATTCACCGGCCGGATCGTGCTGCAGCAGCGAAACCTGGTTCATGAATTCGTAACCGGTGGTGCCATCCACACCCCAATCGTCATGCAGGCGCTCGCCACCAGCGAGAATCTTCTCGACATAGATCGGCACGTGATCCTGCACGGCGTCCTGCGGACGCCCAGCGTTCAGTCGGTCGACGCGGCGGCGCAGTCGCCGGCAATAGCCGCGCGGATCGGCCAGCCCGTCGATGTGGTCGATACGCAAGCCATCTACCAGGCCGTCGCCGATCAGTTCGAAAATCTTGGCGTGGGTTTCCTCGAACACTACTGGCCGCTCGACGCGCAAACCGCCCAGCTCGTTGATATCGAAGAAGCGCCGCCAGTTGATGTCGTCACCTGCGGTCCGCCAGCTGGCCAGGCGGTAGTGCTGACGTTCGAGCAGGCTGTGCAGTCGGCGGAAGCCATCCTCGGTGGTCGAGTCGTAGGTGCCGAGCGCCTGCTCGAGTGCCTGGCGGGTATCGGCGTTCTGCAACTGCTCGGCAAGCTCCGTGCGCAGCAGACGCGCAGCCTGGTAAGGCGCCGGCTCGGTCTTAAGTGCATCGAAATGCTGCGCCAGGGACCGCAGCTGCGGATGATCGGCTGCGCGCAATACCTCGCCGTAGCTAGGCGGGGTAATGGGGAAGCGATGCTCGTAGTGCTCGGCGTAAAGCGAGCCATTATCAGTGTCCAGACGCAGCTTCACGGTGCCTTGCTGCAAGGCCTCGCCATAGTCGCTGCCAAGAAAGGGCACCAACAACTGACCTTCGAGCAGCGGATCGGGCGAATTCCACTCGATATCGAAGAACTGCGCATAGGGGCTGCGGCGGCCCCACTCCAGCACGTCCAGCCACCAGGCGTTACCCGAGCCACCGACGGCCATGTGATTGGAGACAATATCTAGGATCAGGCCCATGCCTTTGCCGCGCAGCGCTTCGACGAGGCGATGCAGGGCCGGCTCACCGCCCAGCTCCGGGTTGATGCGGGTGGGATCGATCACGTCATAACCGTGCATGGAGCCGGGGCGGGCGGTCAGCAGCGGTGAGGCGTAGATATGGCTGATGCCGAGCTCGGCGAAGTAGTCCACCAGCGCGGTGGCGTCGTCCAGCGTGAAATCGCGGTGGAATTGCAGTCGCAGGGTTGCGGTGAGGTCTTTCATCGATGCGCAGCTCCACGATGATTGCGGCGGGCTTGCGCAAAGGACGCCAGCCGACGGCTACTGGCCGGGCTGTCGAGCAACGTTGCACTGTCGCCGGGATAGCGGCGACGCCAGTTGGGATGGGTTTCGACAATGCCGGGCATGTTGGTCTGTTCTTCCAGGCCAAGCGCATCTTCGACCGGTACCAGCACCAGCGGTGCCGGGGTATGGGCCAGGAAGCAGATGGCGGCATCAACGGCGTCCTCAGCGCTCAGCAGCACATCCGGGTTCTTACCGCTGTACTCGCACAAGGCGCGATTCAGCCCGGCGCGCTCCTTCTCGCGCGCTCGCCACTGGGCGTCGCGGTCGGATTCGGGCACCTGACCGACCTTGATGCGCCAGTCGATATCGTGACCTTGCCACCAACCCGTCAGGGTCGGGATGTCGTGGGTGCTGCTGGTCGCCAGCGCCTGCGCTGGATACTGGCCAGGCGTTTGGAAATGGCCGTCATGCTGTTCGAACAGCAACACCCGCATGCCCAGGATTCCACGTGCTGCGAGTACGTCCCGCAGACCGTGGGGAATGGTGCCGAGGTCCTCGCCGAGGATCACCGCCTGATGGCGCCAGGCTTCGAGACAGAGCAGGCGCAGCATGTCGTCGAAGGGGAAGTTGAGGTACACGCCGCGCTTCGGATCGGCGCCGGCGGGTACAACCCAGAGGCGCTTCAGGCCCAGCACATGGTCGATGCGCATGCCGCCGGCGTGAGCGAGGTTGGCCCGCAGCATCTCGATGTAGGCGCGAAACCCGTTCTGCTGCAAGCCCCAGGGCGAGAAGGCGGAGATGCCCCAGTTCTGTCCGTCGCGGTTCATGATGTCCGGCGGAGCACCGACGCTCAGCGATGCCAGCAGCTCGGATTGCCGGCTCCAGGCCTGGCTGCCGCCGCCATCGGCGCCCACGGCCAGATCGGAAATCAGGCCGATGCGCATGCCAGCGCTGCGCGCAGCGACCTGTGCGCGCTCCAGACCGCGGGCCATCAGCCACTGGCCGAAAGCGTGGTAACTGACTTCATCCGAATGTTCACGGGCGAAGGCCTCGACCGCTGGGCTGGCTGGGTCGCGGTAATCGCTTGGCCAGTCATTCCAGTGTTGGGTATGGCCAAGTCCGTCGCGCAAATGGCTGTGCAGGACTTCGAACCGGCAATGGTTTTCCAATGCCTCGCCGCCGGCGCTGCGGAAGCTGTCGAAATCGGCCTGTAGCGGATTCTCCCCTTGGCTGAAATCGTCGAACAACTGGCGAAGCAGCTTTTGACGCGACTGCGCAACGGCAGGCCAGTCGATCAGATCAAGACGCTCGAGCCGCTCCAGTTCCTCCCGGAGTCCGCAGGTCTCGATAGCCAGCCGGAGCGGTCGTTCGCCGAGGATCGACCCGGGCGCGGCATGTAGCACGTTGAAGAACAGCCGGCTCGAGGGCGAGTAGGGGCTGTACTGATTGATGTGCGCGCCAAACATTGCGTGCCCCGGACTGATGCCCAGCGCATCGGCGCCATGGGCAGCGGCATTGCTGACGAGGGCTTCGAGCGCCTGGGTGTCGCCCAGACCACCATCGCCTGTCCGGCGCAGTCCGTATAACTGCACCGTCAGACCCCAGGCGTCCGCCCCGGCGATTTCGGCGACGGTGGGACAGGAGAGCGGCGCGACAGCCACGGTCAACTGATACTTGTCGATGGTCAGCCGGTAATAGCCAGGGGTGTCGATAGCCGGCAGGCGCGCCTGGAAATCGAGCGTGCCCTGCTGGGCGTCGCCATCTTCTGCCTGCAACTCGAAACGACTTGCGGCGGGAAAGTAGGCGGAAAGATCCAGCGCAGCGTGCTGATCGCACGTAAGCAAGGGTGGCACGCCGCCGTGGTTGTTCTTGTGAGCCAGTATCTCGAGGCTGGCGTCGATATCTGCATCGGTCTCTGCGGCCAGCCCGAGACAGGCCAGCACGTCACGCAGCACAGCCGGCTCGACCCGTTGTTCACGGTTATCGGCATCAACCCAGTCGATGGATAAACCGGCGGCTTCGGCCAGGCGGATCAGGGATTCGTCGCTCATTTGGCTTTCTCCAGATACAGCTTGGCCATACGAGGCGGCAATTGGTCGGGCATGTCATCCGACTCACGGCTGGCGAACAGCAATTGCGCAACGCTAGACGAGGCGGGCAGTGGAGCGGCTTGTTCGCCAAGGTTCAGCTCAAGGCGCAGCTGGCTGCCGTCACCCAGCTGCCAGCGGGCAAGCACGGCCGCATCGCCAAGCACGCTGGAGCCGAGAAACGCCGCACCGGGCAGGCGCGGCACGATCTCGCCATGGCGGATGCGCAGCAGCTGGCGGTACAGCGCATACCACTCGGCATGCCCGGCGCTTTCATGGGCGCCGAAGTCCGGCCGCGAATCCTCAAAGGTCGATGCCTCGTTAGGGTCTGGAATGCGCTCGCGGGTGGCTTCATCAGCAAACTCGGCGAATTCTGCAAACTCGTTGCGACGGCCCTCACGCACTGCGTCGGCCAGCTCTCCGTGATGGCTGGTGAAAAACAAGAACGGTTGGCGCGAACCCCATTCCTCGCCCATGAACAACAGCGGGATCATTGGCGACAGCAACAGCGCCGCGGTGGCGGCACGAAGCGCATCCGCATCGGCAAGCGTAATCAGGCGATCACCGAAGGCACGGTTGCCGGTCTGATCGTGGTTCTGCAGGAACAGCACGAATGATGTCGGCGGAAGGTGGCCACTGGGCTCGCCACGGGCTTCGCCACGGCGATTGTTCTGTCCCTGGTAGATGAAACCTTCGCCAAGGAAGCGCGCCAGCTTTGTCGTCGAGTCCTGGTGATAGTCGCCGTAGTAGCCCTGGCTTTCGTCGGTCAGTAGCGCGTGCAGCACGTTGTGACCATCATCATTCCACTGCGCTGTGAACCCCTGTGTGAGCAGGCTGGAGCGGTTGTCCTCGTTCTCCAGAACCAGATGCACATGGCGGCCAGGCTCCACAGTGGTGTGTACACGCTCGGCCAGTTCAGTCAGGAAGCTGCGATCAGGGATGGCATGCACGGCATCGAAACGCAGACCGTCGAAACGGTAGTCCATCAGCCACATCAGCGTGTTGTCGATGAAGAAATCGCGCACTTCGCGGCGGCGGAAGTCTATGCCGTCGCCCCAGGGGGTTTGCTGGTCGTGACGGAAAAAGTGTTTGGCATAACGGCCGAGATAATTGCCGTCCGGGCCGAAGTGGTTGTAGACCACATCAAGGAACACCATCAGACCCAGGCCGTGAGCGGTATCGATCAGGTGCTTGAGTTCTTCCGGGCTGCCGTAGGCCGCTTCCGGTGCATAAGGCAGGACGCCGTCGTAACCCCAGTTGCGATCGCCGGGAAACTCGGCGATGGGCATCAGCTCGATCGCTGTCACGCCGAGTTCAGCGAGCGCGGCGAGGTGCTTTTCCATTGCGGCGAAACCGCCATACAGACCGACATGGGTCTCATACAGCACGGTCTCGTGCCATGGCCGGCCGCGCCAGTCGGCGTTGCGCCAGAGATAATTATTCTGCGTATCGACCACCAGGCTCGGCGCGTGTACGTCGCCAGCCTGTGCTCGCGATGCCGGGTCAGGAACATGCAACTCGTCGTCGATAAGAAACCGGTAGAGCGTACCGGCCCCGTAAGGTGCCTCGATGCTGTACCAGCCGTCTTGCCCCGCGGTCATCGGCAGCGTTTGTGCGCCTACAACGATCAGACTGACACTCTGCGCATCGGGCGCCCAGAGTCTGAAACGGGTCGTCCCGTCGTCCAGCAACTCCGGACCGTGATGCCCGATATAGGCACGCTGCTTCTGCATTGAACAACCTCTTCAGATTAAAAGACGAACCTCGCGGCGCTCTCCGAGCAGTTGCCGGTAAAGCGCGTCATAGGGTTCGATCGCATGACGCCAGAAAAATCCACCCGCCATCGCACGGCAGCGCATGGCACTGAGAAGTTGCGGATGCTGATGGATCGCCAGCGCGCGCTGCACTGCTTGGCGGTAGCTGGCGACGTCGGACTCGTTGAACAGGAAGCCGGTGACGCCATCCTCGATGGAGTCGGCCAGCCCACCGGTGCGCCGCGCGATGGGCAGCGAGGCATAACGCTGGGCGTACATCTGGCTGAGCCCGCAGGGTTCGTAGCGCGACGGCATGAGGAGAAAATCGCTGCCGGCGAACAGGCGCCGTGCATCGGTTTCGTTGAAGCCAATGTGTGCCGCGACCCGGCCGGGATACTGAGCGGCCAACTGGCGGACCTGGTCCTCGATGTAATGATCGCCCTGGCCCAGAATCGCCAGCTGGCCGCCGCCTTCAACGATGGCATGCGCGACGTCGAGAGTGAGGTCGACACCCTTCTGGTGCACCAGACGCGAAACCACGGCGAACAGCGGAGCACGAGAATCCTCAAGCCCGAAGGACTCCCGGATATAGGCGGCATTCGCATTCTTGCCAGCCCAGTTACGCGCGCTGAAGCCGCTTACCAGATAGGGATCGCTTTCCGGCTCCCAACTCTCGTCAATGCCGTTGAGCAGACCGCTGAGAAGACCCTGGCGGGCTTTCATGCTGAGGAAGCCTTCCATGCCACAGCCGAATTCCGGCGTAGTGATTTCTTCGGCATAGGTGGCGCTCACCGTGGTCACTCGGTTGGCATAGGCAATGCCGGCCTTGAGCAGCGATAGCTTGCCGTAGAACTCCATCCGTTCTGGGTCGCAGGCTTCCACCGGAATTCCCAGCAGACGCCGCTGCGCCATGTCGATGTTGCCCTGGTAGGCGAGGTTATGAATGGTGAAGACGCTCGGCGTGTTCAAACCGCGCCAGCGCATGTAGGCGGGCACCAACCCGGCCGGCCAGTCGTGGGCGTGAACCAGCTCCGGGGCCCAGCGGATGCAGGCCGTGCCCGCAGCGATCTCCGCAGCAGCGAGGCCGAGGCGAGCGAAGCGCACCGGGTTGTCCGGCCAGTCGTTACCGTGGCCGTCGCCGTACGGCGAGCCTTCGCGCTCATACAGCTCGGGGCAGATCAGCACGTAGATGATCAGCCCGTCAGGCATGTCCATCCGGCCGATGCGGCAAGCGGGTATTTCGGCATAGCCGCTTAGCGAGCCAACTGTGCGGATGGCGTGGCCGCTGTTGATCACCTGTGAATAGCCAGGAATCAACACGCGTACGTCATGTCGAGCGCCCAGCGCACGGGGCAGCGCAGCCGAGACATCGGCGAGCCCGCCGGTCTTGACCAGGTCGGTCAGCTCCGAGGTAACGAAAAGGATTTTGCGTTTGTCATCGTGGCTACTGCGAATCTGCAGGGCAGGGCGAGCAACCAGGGGCATAGCGGGTTGGGCCTTCGGTGTTCCGGCAGGCCGAGCGTTCACAGCGGCAATACTCATCACGATCTCCCCAAAGCCTCGGCGTTCCAGATGCCGGTGCCAGCTACGAGCATATTTCTCCTATGCAACGATCTGATGACCGCCACATACCATGAACACGACCAGGCTGAATCAATTCGGAGCTGCCGCGAGGGCAGGCAGAGCTGCGTTGGCCCTGCCAAAATCCAGACCCGGTGTCGCTGTAGAAGTTCTCAAAATCCGATCAACAGCCGCTGCCGGAACTCGCAGCCGGCCGATCTGCTCCGAATACAGAGTCGTGAAGGCAATGACCCTGAAACTGCTGGAGCAAAAAACATGCAAGAGATCGAACAAGTCGTAGCTTTTTTGCAGCGCGAGGAATTGAAGCTGACTACGGCCGAGTCCTGCACCTGCGGCCTGATGGCGTCGCTGATGGGCGATATACCGGGCTGCGGCCAGGTTCTGGACAGCGGCTTCGTGGTTTATTCGCCCAAGGCAAAGAACCGCCTGCTCAGCGTTGATTTCGAAACCATCGAGAACTTCGGTCTCACCAGCGAAGAGGTGGCGTGCGAGATGGCGATCGGTGCGCTGAACGCCAGCGTCGCTACCCTGGCCGTGGCCAATACAGGCGTCGCCGATGATGACGAGGAAGACGAAGGCGGCACGCAGTGCTACGCCTATGCACTGATGCGGGGCGATCGGCAGGTGGTCGTGAGCGAAACGGTGCAGTTCGAGGGTGACCGCGTGGATATCCGCAAGCAGGCTGCACGGCACGGGCTGACTCAGTTGCCGGAACGGTACGCGCAGTTGCTGAAGAAACTCGAGGCAGCAGAGGCGCGTTAGTCACGCGAGGGGTCACACCGGCGGTTGACGCTCCGGTTCCACATGCTCGGGCTGTGAGGTATCGACGCGCTGCTTGTGCCCAACACTCAGATCCGCCCGAACCTGCGGCAGCGAATGCGGATACTGGCGCTGGATGAAGCCCAGCAGGTTTTCGCGGATATGGCAGCGCAGGTCCCAGTTGCGCGAAGAGTCCGGCGAACTGACCAGAGCGCGTAACTGGATGGACTTTTCGCTGGTATCCGTCACTTGCAGCACGCAAACCCTGCCGTCCCAAAGCTCCGGGACTTCCTTGCATAGCCGCCGCAACTCCTCACGCAGCGGCTCCAGCGGTAGCGAGTAATCGGCCCAGAGGAAAACCGTGCCGATCAGGCTGGAGCCGCGGCGGGTCCAGTTCTGGAACGGCTTCTCGATGAAGTACTGCAGCGGCACCACCAGGCGGCGGTCGTCCCAGATACGCACGACGACATAGGTACCGGTAATTTCCTCGATGCGCCCCCACTCGTTCTCGATGATGACCACATCGTCCAGGCGGATCGGCTGAGTCATGGCGATCTGCATGCCGGCAATCAGGTTGGCCAGCACCGGCCTTGCAGCGAAACCCACGGCAAGACCGGCAAGCCCTGCCGAGGCCAGCAAGCTGGCGCCGAACTGGCGAGCGCCAGGAAACGTCATCAGCATGGCCGCTGCGCCAACCAACAACACGAAGAAGGCCAGGGTGCGCAGCAATACCCGCGACTGGGTCTGGATTTGCCTGGCGCGCAGGTTGTCGACCACATCCACCGGGTTGCGCAACAGGATGAACTGCTGCAGACCGCGAAGCAGACGCATCACCAGCCAGGTGAGATTGGCGATGATCAGCAGCGTGGTTACATGGCGCGCCCCATCGATCAGCAACAGCTCATCGGAGGCAGACGTCCATACGCCCTGAAGCCCTATCAGCGGCAGCAGCACCCGGATGGGCTTTTCCAGCTGCTCTGACAGCTCACGGGTAAACAGGAAGACGCGGGCCAGGCGCAGCATCAGTGCGGTCAGCAGACGACCGAACAGGCTCAGAAACAACACCACGAACAGTGCAGCAGCCAGCGTACGCAGCGCCGGCTGACTGATGTACTGATCCCATTGCAGGAGAAACGCAGGCAATTCGATAAGGAAGCTCCGGTAAACCGTTCGTCAGGGCCAGTGACCGGCCGCATGCGGCAAAAGTTCAGGTGCCTGGCATGCCGGACGGGTGGGCGGAACTCTTGTGCGCGGGGTCTTTCACAAAATCAAGCGGGCCAAAAATGACGCCCGGTTTTTCCAGACCTCATAGGAGAGAACCCCATGCAAAGTGCACAGACTGGCAACGACGTCCGTATCGAACGCCTTATCGAGTGGCTGCGCGACGCGCACGCCATGGAAGCGCAGGCTGAAACCATGCTGAACAAGCAGGCCAGCCGCATCGACCATTATCCGCAGCTCAAGGCTCGCATCGAGCAGCACATTACCGAGACTCAGAACCAGGCCAAGCTGATCGAGGGCTGCCTGCAGCGCTACGACAAGTCCTACTCCGGTCTGAAGGATATGGGCGGCAAGATGATGGCGATGGGACAAGCCATGGGCGGCATGATGGTCAACGACGAGGTCGTCAAAGGCGCTCAGATGGGCTACGTCTTCGAGAACCTGGAGATCGCTTCGTACACGATCCTCATCGCCGCGGCAGAAGCGGTAGGCGACATGCAGACCAAGGAAGTCTGTGAGCGCATTCTGGTGGAAGAGGTGGCAATGGCGGACTGGCTACGTGATCACCTGCCCGAGCTGACCCAGGCCTATCTGACCCGGGCAGCCGAGCCCAACGTCGAAGCCAAGCGCTAACTGTTTGCCTGCAAAGCCCGGCCGATGACCGGCCGGGCTTATCTGTCCCGTCCAGAGGCCGGCATATGCAGCGAGCTGTGCATGTGAGCGGTGGAAGCTGCCAATGAAACAACGTCCTTTAGTCAAGACCCTGACCTTTGCCGTGCTGCACTTCGCCACGGCGTTCATCGTCGTCTACGCGCTGACCGGAAGCCTGGTGATAGGCGGAGCCGTCGCGCTGATCGAACCGCTGTGCAACACGGTGGTGTTCTACCTGCACGAACGCGCCTGGCAGCGTTTTGGGCGCCAGAAGGCGACCGAAAGCCACAGCTACGGGCACGACGTTTTTCTGAAATACATGACCCGCGGTCGATCAGCCAGCGGGCGTGTCGTCCGCTCGCCACGCTGATCGACCTCGCCTACTCCGCTCGGCTGAACGTCTCGCCATCTGCGCGCAGCGTACTGCGGGTGGCGAACATTTCGATGCGTAGCTCCTGAGCCAGGCGCACCAGGTTCGCCGCGTCGCGGCACTGGTCGTACGAGATGCCGAGGACGGTTAGCTCTTCGCTGGGTGGTTCATGGTACAGACGCACACTGAGCGAGCTGTCGGGCTCGGCGCGGCACTCACACTGAAACGGGCGCAGATAGGTGTGCAGAATGGCTTCGATTTTGAACAAAGGAAGACGTGTGCTCATAAATCCTCCCTGAGAGGAGGTGACTTAAGCGCAGTAAAGCATTCGCTGCGCGCCTGGATTCCCCGACGTCTTTCAACCGTAGCAGCGCTAGTCGTGTTGTAAATGCGGCGATATGTCCACCTCGCGGATTAAGTCGCGCAGAGGCTCTACATGGCCATTTGCGGGAACCGCCACTTGTCGGAACCCGCTCAGCGGGCTGATTTGCGCTTGCTGAACTCGTACCGGTACGGGGTGACCAAATTAAGTACCTAGTTCTTCGCGGAGATCCGAGATGAAGAGATTGATGCTAACCGCAATGCTGAGCGCGCTGATCGCAGCGCCGGCACTCGCGCAGTTCCCCGCGGGCACCCCGCGCGACGATACCGGCTCCCGACCGAGCCCCATGGGCAACCCGACTCCTCAGGAAGAAGTGGAGACGCGCAAGGATTACAAAGGCCGCACCGTCACCGAGGACGGCCGCCCCGTTGCGCCACGCATGGGTGAAGAGGACTCCACCGACCCGACCCGTCATTCGGCACCCGGTGGCCCGAATGACACCTCGACCGATGCCGGCAAAGTCGAATAGCACCAGACGTCATCTGCTGGAGACCTGTCATGGCGCTTGACGATTACCAGCGCATGCGTGACTTCGCCGCCACGCCCGAACCATCGGGCAAGTCCCGCAGCAAGGCGCGCAAAACACAGGCGTTGCAGTACTGCATCCAGAAACACGACGCCACGCGCCTGCACTACGATTTTCGCCTGGAGCTCGACGGCACCCTGAAGAGCTGGGCCATCCCCAAGGGCCCGAGCCTGGACCCCAGCGTGCGCCGCCTGGCCGTTCATGTGGAAGACCATCCACTGGAATATGCGACGTTCGAGGGCAGCATCCCTGCCGGGCATTACGGTGCCGGTGACGTGATTGTCTGGGACCGTGGCGTGTGGACGCCCGAGGGCGATCCCCAAGAGGCATATCGCAAGGGCAAGCTGAAATTCACGCTGGAAGGCGAAAAGCTTGCTGGCAGCTGGAACCTCGTGCGAACCCGCATGGATGGGAAGAAGGAACAGTGGTTTCTGATCAAGTCCCGCGACGAAGCGGCGCGCGAGGAAGGCGATTACGATGTCGTCAGCGCCGCGCCGGACAGCGTACTCAGCGATCGCACCCTGGTTCCGCGCAAGCGTGGTGCAACCAAGGCGCGTGTTGCGGAATCGCCGCCCAAACCTCTCAAGGCGCCGGCGAAAAAGCGTGCCGTGCGCGAGCAATCTGCCACGGCCAAGCTGGAAGGGGCCGTCCCGGCCGAGCTGCCGGCCAGTTTCAAGCCGCAGCTGGCCACACTGGTCGACTCGGTGCCTACCGGCGACTGGCGCTACGAAATCAAGTTTGACGGTTACCGCATGCTGGCCCGCATCGAGTCGGGCAAGGTCGCACTGTTCACCCGCAACGGCCATGACTGGACCGCAAAGATGCCTCAGCAGGCAGCTGCACTAGCAGGCCTGGGGCTTGAATCCGGCTGGCTGGACGGCGAGGTGGTGGTACCGAACGAGGAGGGCGCCCCGGACTTTCAGGCGTTGCAGAACGCCTTCGAGGCAGGCCGCAGCGGCAGCATTCTTTACTACCTGTTCGACGCGCCTTACCTGAACGGCATGGACCTGCGCGAAGTTGCGCTGGAACAACGCCGCGAGGCGCTGCGTGAAGCACTGGAACGCAGCGACAGCGATTTGCTGCGTTTTTCCGAAGACTTTACCGATCAGCCGGACAGCATCCTGGAAAGCGCCTGCCAGATGAAACTCGAAGGCTTGATCGGCAAGCGCGCTGGCAGCACCTACACATCCAAGCGCAGCAGCAGCTGGGTGAAGATCAAGTGCAGCAATCGCCAGGAATTCATCATTGTCGGCTACACCCAGCCCAAAGGCAGCCGTACCGGCTTCGGCGCTTTGCTGCTGGGGCTGCACGACGAAAGCGGAAAACTCCTGTATGCGGGCAAGGTCGGCACCGGCTTCAATCACGCCACGCTGCAAAGCCTGCACAAGCAGCTTCAGAAGCTGGAAACGGATAAAAGCCCCCTGGCTAAAGCTGCACCTGCAGCCGACGTACGTGGGGCGCAATGGCTCAAGCCCGATTTGATGTGCGAAGTCGCCTACGCCGAGATGACCCGCCAGGGCGTGGTTCGCCACTCGGTTTTTCACGGCCTGCGCTCGGACAAGCCAGCCAAAGCGATTACCCATGAGCGGGCCCAACCGGCCAATCGCGCACCCAGGTCGGCGCGGCAAAAGGCCGATCCCATTGGCAGCGGCCGGATCAAGATTTCCAATCCCGATCGGGTCATCGACCCCAGCAGCGGCATCACCAAGGTCGAACTGGCGAAGTTTTACGCCCAGGTCGCGCCTTGGGCCTTGCCGCAGCTGCGCCAGCGGCCGCTGGCACTGGTCCGCGCTCCGGAGGGCATCACCGGCGAACTGTTCTTCCAGAAGCACGCCGACAAACTGTCGATACCGCATATCACCCAGCTGGACCCTGCGCTCGATCCCAAGCACGGCGCACTGCTGGTCATCGATAGCGTCGAGGCGCTGGTCAGCGCCGCGCAGATGGGCACTATCGAACTGCATAGCTGGAATGCCGTAGCGCCGCAGCTGGAGAATCCAGACCGCTTCGTGCTCGACCTCGACCCGGACCCGGCGCTGCCGTGGAAAAGCATGATCGAAGCGACCCAGCTGACCCAGACGCTACTGGACGAAATCGGCCTAGCCTCTTTCCTCAAGACCAGCGGTGGCAAGGGCCTGCATATCATCGTGCCGCTTGATCCGGTGCATGACTGGACCGAGGTGAAAGGCTTCAGCCAGGCAATCGCCAAGTACCTGGCCAAGCTGTTGCCGTCGCATTTCTCCGCCGTCAGCGGACCGAAGAACCGGGTAGGACGAATATTCATCGACTACCTGCGCAACAGCCGCGGCGCCAGCACGGTCGCCGCGTACTCGGTGCGTGCGCGGGAAGGCCTGCCGGTTTCTGTGCCCATCCACCGTGAAGAGCTGGCCGATCTGAAAGGTGCCAACCTCTGGACCGTACGCAACCTGCTGGAGCGTCTGCAGCAGTTGGGCGATGACGATCCCTGGGCTGCCATCGCGCAAACCAGGCAGCGCATTACAGCGCAGATGCGTGAGCGGCTGGGCCTTTGATACCAGGGTTCGCCCAATCAAATTCGGCTTCATGGGTTGGGCCAGCTCCTGGCTTCGGCCCGCACCGTACAACGTCAACCAGTCAGGGGAGCAAGGTTATGAGTGGCATGACCGTAGGAGATTATTTTGTCGAACGGCTCTACCAGTGGGGCGTTCGGCGTATCTATGGCTACCCCGGTGATGGCATCAATGGGGTACTCGGTGCGCTGAACCGGGCGGGCGGCAAGATCCGCTTCATCCAAGCGCGCCATGAGGAAATGGCCGCCTTTATGGCGTCGGCCGATGCCAAGTTCAGCGGCGGCCTTGGCGTTTGCCTATCGACCTCCGGCCCGGGCGCCTCGCACCTTCTGACGGGGCTGTACGACGCGCGTCTCGATCACATGCCCGTCCTTGCTATCTGCGGTCAACAGGCGCGCACCGCGCTAGGTGCGCATTACCAGCAGGAAATCGACCTGCCGGCCATGTTCAAGGATGTCGCCGGCGCCTTCGTTCAGCAGGCCTCGGCGCCGGCGCAGGTGCGTCATCTGGTGGACCGGGCGATACGCACCGCCTTCGCCGAGCGCAAGGTCGCCGCGATCATTTTGCCCAACGACTTGCAGGAGGCCGAGTACAGCGAACCACCGCGCGCCCACGGCGCGGTGCTGTCGGGCATCGGTTATACCCGGCCGAAGATACTGCCCTACGACGTAGATCTGCAGCGCGCTGCCGAGGTGCTCAATAGCGGCAAGAAGGTCGCCATCCTGGTTGGCGCCGGTGCGCTGGGGGCGACAGATGAAGTTATCGCCGTGGCCGAAAAGCTCGGCGCTGGCGTCGCCAAGGCGCTGCTCGGCAAAGCCGTCGTGCCAGACGACCTGCCTTGGGTCACCGGCTCCATCGGCCTGCTTGGTACCGAGCCAAGCTACAAGTTGATGACCCAGTGCGACACCTTCCTGATGATTGGCTCGGGTTTCCCCTATTCGGAGTTCCTGCCGGAGGAGGGGCAGGCGCGCGGCGTACAGATCGACATCAAGGCCGACATGCTGAGCATCCGCTATCCGATGGAGGTGAACCTGCATGGTGAGGCGGCCGAGACGCTGCGCGCCTTGCTGCCATTGCTGGAGGAAAAGACCGATCGTAGCTGGCAGCAGCAAGTGGAGAAGTGGCGCGGCAAATGGGAGAAAACACTCGAAGAACGGGCCATGGCCAGCGCAAGTCCGATCAACCCGCAGCGGGTGACCTGGGAATTGTCGCCGCGTCTGCCCGACGGGGCGATCATCACCAGCGATTCGGGTTCCTGCGCCAACTGGTTCGCTCGGGACATCAAGATACGTCGCGGCATGATGTGCTCGCTGTCGGGCGGGCTAGCCTCGATGGGGGCCGCCGTGCCCTACGCCATCGCGGCGAAGTTTGCCCATCCGGACCGCCCGGTGGTGGCGCTGGTCGGTGACGGTGCGATGCAAATGAACAACATGGCCGAGCTGATCACCGTGGCTAAATACTGGAAGGAGTGGGAAAACCCGCACTGGATCTGCTGCGTGTTCAACAACGAGGACCTCAATCAGGTGACCTGGGAGCAGCGCGTGATGGAGGGCGATCCGAAATTCGAGGCCTCGCAGAACATCCCGGACGTGCCTTATCACCGTTTCGCCGAGTCGATCGGCCTGAAAGGCATCTTCTGCGACCGCGAGGATCAGGTCGCCGCCGCCTGGGAAGAAGCGCTGGCGGCCGAACGGCCGGTGTTGCTCGAATTCAAGACGGACCCGAACGTGCCGCCACTGCCGCCGCACATCAAGCTCGAACAGGCCAAGGCGTACGCCTCGGTGCTGTTGCATGGCGATCCGGACCAGCGCGGGATCATCAAGCAAACAGCCAAGCAGGTGCTTGGCTCGATCCTGCCGGGACACGACAACGACAAGAAGTGATGCTTGCATGCCCTTTACCGCCCGATCGGGCGGTACAGAGGCTCTCACTAAGGCTGGCCATTGCCGCCGGAAGCACCGAATACCTGGCCGGTAACGTAGCTGGCCTCGGTGGACGCCAGCAGCACGTACAACGGAGCGATCTCCGCTGGCTGGCCCGGGCGGCCCAACGGCGTATCGCCGCCGAAGCTCTGCAGGTTTTCCATGGTCTGGCCACCGCTGACCTGTAGCGGCGTCCAGAAAGGCCCGGGCGCCACGGCGTTCACCCGAATGCCTTTTTCGATCAGCTGCTTGGCCAAGCCCTTGCTGAAATTGCTGATGGCCGCTTTGGTCAGCGAGTAGTCCAACAGGTTGGCCGGCGGGTCATCGGACGTAACCGATGAGGTATTGATGATCGATGCGCCCTCCGGCATGTGCGGCACAGCAGCCTTGGTAATCCAGAACATGGCGTAGAGGTTGGTCTTCAGCGTCCAGTCGAACGCCTCACTGGTGATGTCGAGGATTGACTGCTCGCTGTTCTGCCGCGCTGCGTTGTTGACCAGGATATCGAGCCCACCCAGCTCCTCGACGGCGCGCTGCACCAAGGTACGGCAGAAGGCTTCGTCGCGAATGTCGCCCGGCAGTGCGACCGCCTTGCGTCCGGCGTCGCGGATCAACGTAATCACCGACTGGGCGTCCGGCTCCTCATCCGGGAGATAGCCGATGGCGACATCGGCGCCTTCGCGGGCGAAGGCAATTGCCGCCGCGCGGCCTATGCCCGAATCACCGCCAGTGATCAGCGCCTTGCGCCCGGCGAGCCGGTTTGAGCCGCGGTAGCTCTTCTCGCCGTGATCGGGTAACGGCTGCATGTCCCGCGCGAGCCCCGGCCAGGGCTGCGATTGCTTGTCGAAGGGCGGTTGCGGATAGAGGCTCTTCGGGTCGCGCAGCGGCCTGGGGCTCGCCTGCTGCGTGGCGCTGGCGTCAGCGGCCTGAACAAAACCCGGTAGCACCACACCGGCAGCGAGTGTTGCAGCGGCACCCTGAATGAGCTTGCGCCGCGAGCTGTCATGATCGTTTGAATGCATGGGAAACCTGCAAAGCTGTGCGGTATCGGCAATCCATCAGCCGATAGTCGCGGTGAAGACTCCGACCAGGCCCTTGGCCGGCTTCAGCAAGCGCCGCGCCGGAAGCTCCGCTAGTTGGCAGATGCCGAGGGCGGAGACCGGCGCAACGATCAGATCGACTTGGCGGCCAGCGGCTCGATCGCCGGGCCGTGGATGACCTCGCCATCGGCCTGGAAGATCGACCCGTGGCAGGGGCAGTCCCAGGTGCGGTCGGCGTTGTTCCAGGTCACGCTGCAGCCCATATGTGTGCACGCTGCAGATACCGCATGCAGGCTGCCGGCATCGTCGCGCCACACCGCGAGCTTCTCATCGCCGCGGGTGATGACGCCGCCCTCGCCAGGGGCGATGGCCTCCAGATCATCAATCTGTGAATGACTGTCGCTGCTCTGGTTGAAATCGTCGGGAGAGGGGCGGTTGGGGTCGTAGAGCTGCTTCCATGGGCAGCGACCGGTAATGATCTGGCGCGCAATGCCCAGTCCGGCGGCGGTGCCATTGCTGATGCCCCAGCCATTGAAGCCGGTGGCGACGAACAGGCCGGGCGACTTTTCGCTGTCCGCCTCGCCGACGTAGGCCACCCGGTCGGCGGTGTCGTAATCCTCGTTGCACCAGCGCCAGACGGCTTCACTGACCGGCAGGTTGCTCCGTGCCCAGCGTTCCAGATCGACGAAGCGCTGGGCAACATCGTCATCCTGGCCGGTCTTGAAACGAGGGCCGAGCACGATGAACAACGGTCCGTGGTCATCCCGGCCCATGCGGATCGAGTGGGTTGGCTCGTCGATGCCAATGAACATGCCTTCCAGATGTGCACCTTCCTGCGGCCGGAAGGCCATCGCCACGTGGCAGCGCGGCTGGGTCGGGCTGGCGAGGTCGATCGGCGTTTCCACCGGCATGTGCGTGGCCAGAACCACCTGGTCGGCTTCTACGCTTCCGCCGTCGAAGCCGACCCGCCAGCGGTCATGACGCTCGAAGCTCGTCGCTCGGGTGTGCTGGTAGATGCGTCCACCCAGCGCCTGCAGCAAGGCGGCCAGGCCGATCAGGTAGCGCGCCGGGTTGAACTGTGCCTGGTCGGGAAACTCCAGCGCGCCGGCAGTAGCAAAGGGCAGCGGCGGCTGGTCGATGACCCGCGCCGCGAACCCCAGGCGATGCGCCGCTTCGGCTTCCTGTTCGATGGCCGCCCGCCAGTCCACCGAGCAGGCATAGGCGAAGGCCGACTGGCGCTCGTAGTCGCAATCGATGGCTAGGCTGGTGACCCAGTGGCGAATCCGCTCCACGGCTTCGCGATTGGCGTCGGCGTAGCACTGCGCCAGGTCCTGGCCGAAGGTGTCGATCAGGTAGCGATAGATCAGCGCGTGCTGCGTGGTGACCTTTGCAGTTGAGCGACCCGTGACTTGTCCACCCACCTCACGCGCCTCCAATACCACGACGGATTTACCGGCTTCGCAGAGAGTCATGGCGGTGCTCAGCCCGACGATGCCGGCACCGACCACCACCACGTCGCACTCGCTGTTGCCGGTCAGGCGCGGAAAATCGCTACGGGGGGCGCTGGCGGTCCAGCAGCAATCGGGCGTTGCGGATAGGGCTGGCATGGCAGGGTCCTCGTCGGCTGAGTCAATTGATCCGTCGACGTTTTCTCATCACCGCGTCGGTGAAGGACAAGGCGGCCCGGCACGGCGGCATGCCGGGTCCGGGCGTTTGCGAAACGTCGGACACTGTTCAGTAGAGCGACCCTGGCCCGGGCGGGTTCCTGACCATCTGGCAGGGCACCAAAAGCCAAGCCGGCTCGGTTTTTCCTCTCGTCGGCTGGCAGGCGCAGGAGCAAACGGATGCCATCGACTCCGGTCATCTGCTAGAACCCCCGACCGAGGATGTGACCGATGAAGCTCTACTACTACGAGCACTGTCCGTTCAGCGCCCGCGTGCGCATGATCCTGAATCTCAAAGGAATCAAAGCAGAACAGGTGGTGCTGCCGGCCGACGACGAGCAGACCATCAGCCAACTGATCGGCAAACATCAGATCCCGGTTTTGCAGCGTGACGATGGTTCACCGATGGCCGACAGCATGGACATCGTCAGATACCTTGATTCGCTCGATGGCCAGCCGATAATTCGTGAACCGGATACGCCCGCGCTGCACGATTGGCTGGACTCATTTGTGCCGAACCTGCAGTACCTCGGTTATCCGCGCTGGACGCAGATCGGCCTGGAAGAGTTCGCCAGCCCCTCGGCGTATGCGCATTTCCGGGAAAAGAAAAGCCAAACAATCGGCGACTTCGACGCGGCGCTTTCGCATACCGAAGCCAAGGCGCGCGAGGTCGCTGCACAACTTGAGCGCCTACCGCAGATCATCGATCTGACGCCGACCCACCAGCAACCGCGCTGGGATGACGTCACGCTGTTTCCCATGCTGCGCAGCCTGAGCGTGGTGAAGGCTGTCCAATGGCCTGCGGAAGTGCGGGCCTACACCGTCACCCAGGCGCAGCGCTGCGGACTCGACACGTTTTTCGACCGCGCATGCTAGAGCGCCTCGCGCCGCCTTGATGCAGCGGTATACCGACAAGTTGAGCGTCATCGCTGGCCGAGCGAGGCCCCCAGGCGCCAGGGCTGCTCCTGAACATCTATAGGTGGTCACTAGGAGCGCTAGTTCGCTCTGAGCGCCCTTTAGGGAACTGCCATGCCGGCCGGGCAACTTGGCTTTGATTACATTTCTGTAAGGGAGACGATTTACAGGAAACTCTTACTCGTTGCTTTGTCTTTATGTAACAAGCGCCGATTCTTCATAGGGTCTGTCGTAGTTGTTAAAAAAACGAAGTTTTAAGCGCTAGAGACTAGAACTGTATCGCCTGGGCCTGGCGGGGATTGTTGTTGGCGCGGCGGCTTCTTTATTCCGATGCATACACACAGTAGCCCGCGCCCCATTCGCTAATCTCCCTTCGTTCGTTGGTTAGTCCAACCGCTATGGCAACGAACGCGAAGTTTTACGCCGGCCAAGCATGAGATACAGATGCCGGCGATTCGGGCTCCCGGCGAGCTCCGAAATGCCAGTACGCCGGCGGTGCGACAGGCAAGTGCACGCGGGCACCACTAGAGAGGAAAACTATTATGCAGATGTCCTATTGGCGCTTCGCCGTCATGATCGCAACTTCCATCGTCGTGATGTTCGGCTTGATGTACCTGAACACATACGCACTTGAACATGTGTTCTGGAGCGAAACACGTACTTGGATGGCTTTTTTGATGGGCGCTGCCATGGCCGTGATCATGTTGAGCTTCATGCTCAATATGTATAAGAACAAGCGCATCAATATCGCTATATATATCGGCAGTGCCGTTGTGTTTGCCTTGACGCTCTGGTTGATTCGCAGTCAGGCCACCGTTAGTGATACGGACTATATGAAGGCGATGATTCCTCACCATTCGATCGCGATCCTGACCAGCGAGCGGGCGCAGATTACGGACCCACGGGTACGCAAACTGGCTGACGAAATCATCGAAGCGCAGCGTCGTGAAATCGCCGAAATGAAGTACTTGATCAACGATCTCGAAAGGGACAACTGAGCACCTGACACGGGTAGGGCAGCAAGGCATTACCTCGCTGTTGCTAGGCAGTTCTTAGCGTCATGTCCCAGCCTGCCATATCGGACCGACCTGCAACGGAGAACGTCCCGCCTTCGTCTAGGTTCCCTCGCCCTTCGAACTCGCCAACAGACATTGCGGATCTGCGATACGTCGTCAAACATAAACTCGGCAGCCACAGAGGGAGACCAGAGGGGAGGGCGGGTCGTACTGTCGATCGCTGAAGCATCCGAAAGACGTAATGACACATACATCGGCTCGACCAGAGGCAGTCGGCATTTCAGGCACTAGTAAATTGAGACGCCCAATGCGGGTTGCCCGCAGCACCACCAGTAAGATGGGTTCGCCTAAATCAAGATTCGTCTGATTGAGCATGGGCAGGTGGAAGAGGGCACAGCAGATACGCGAGCTTGCTCAACCAAAGGGAGCGGTTGAGTTACATATTTCGAACGACCCGCTCGGTCACGCACTTACCCCATCAGCCAACGTTTGCCCGCGGGGAATTATCGCGGGCTCTGCCTGGCACGCGCGGTTGCGCCCGTTTTTCTTGGCCTGGTACAGCGCACTGTCGGCACGGCCGAGCGCAGACTCGATGTTCTCTAATGCGGTATCGATCTCCGCAACACCAATGCTTACCGTGACCTGAATCGTCTCGCCTGTGCTGGTAGCGACTTCCAGCACCTGCACTGCGCAACGGATGCGCTCAGCATATTGGCTTGCCTCCATGACGTTAGCGCCTGGCAGCAAAACGACAAACTCTTCGCCGCCCAAACGAGCCACCAGATCAACGGTGCGACTTTCTTCTTTCAATGCTTTCGCCAAGTGCTGAATGACCTTGTCGCCACAGGCGTGGCCGTGGGAGTCATTAATGCGTTTGAAATGATCAATGTCGAGCGTCACGATCGATATCGGAGCTAGGCCGTCTCTGGCCAGCTTGAGCAAATAATCTGACTCTGGAAAGAAGAACCGACGGTTATACAGTTTGGTCAGCGGGTCAGTGGCGGCCTGTTTCTTCAAGTCCTCTTGGGAGGCGCGCATATCTTCCAGCAGTTTGATTCGATGGGAGATGATGAATGCCAGCGTCAGCGCTTCGAGCACAATACCGATGCCCACCCCATGACTACTTATATAGCTCGGTGGGAGGATTCCTTTATAAGTGAGTACGGCGAGAACATTGAACAGTACGAAGAAGCTGTGGCCGATCAAGAAGTACTTCACGAGTGGATGGCCCTTGCGATACAGCGAGATGCTGACCGAAAAGGTGACCAACATCATCAGCGCCGCCAGACTGCTCGCCGGCTTGAGGGCAGCTGAAATATCGAAACACGACCATATGAGGGTCACCGTCAGGAGCACGATCAATGCCTGTAGAAGGCGGTGCTCGGTCGGGTAGAGCAGCTTGGTCTCGAAGATCGAAATCATGAACAACAGCAAGAATATGGGCATTGTAAGCAGCGACATGTTCAGCTGGAAAACAGCGTCACCATATCCATTGAAAACGCTGGCAATTAGCCCGTAGGAGAGTGCGATCCAGGTCAGGCCAGAAATAAGATAAAGCGAATAGTAGATGTTCTCCCGGTTGCTGGTAGCGAAATACAGCAACGCGTTGTAGAACACCAAAGCGAGCAGCATGCCGACCATCAGGGCGATATCTGTGTTGATACTTACCAAGGCCAGGCGCGACGCTCTTTCGTTATAAATATCGACCGCAAACCATTGATGCGAGTAAGAAACGCTGCGCAAGTACAGCGTGGTGGACTGCTGTGCAGGAAGCGCCAGTGGGAAAACTAAAGTGCCACGAAACATTAAATCGGAACCAGCAGCTCGGTTCATATCAAGCAGTTCGCGCTGCCGCAGTTCGCCGTCTCGTTCCTCATAGATTTCAACTGAGCGTAGATGGTAGGCATGCGGCAGATGGACGAACAGCCGCTGATCCGTATCCGATGCACTGCGCAGATTCAGCCGGTACCAGGCGACCCTCGCATCAGCCCCAAGAGAGGTCCGGTTGCCGGTTTCTTTGAATGGCTGGGTTCTGGCTTGTTCAAAGGTTAGTTTGTGCGAGGCATCGACAAGGTAGCCCATTCGGAAGTCAGTCAGCTTGACCGGCACCTCGTCAATTACGACCTCTGGCGCTGCCGATGTCTGCGCCGCTGCGAGCAGAAAAACAAACGCGAACAGTACCTGCTTATATAGATCCATCTGCCAAAGCCTATCTAATGTTCGCGTGTGCTCGGGTCAATATATGACGCGACGGTCCCTTGATGGAAATATACGCAAAACGGACATCAATCACATTCTAAAAAAATCACCTACAAGGTATGGAGTTCGCCTGGAACACGCTCACGGCGTGTGGCAGCGAAAAGCAACTGAGCATCCCTGATCGTATAGCGCCTCGATTACTGAAAGGTGCGCGCACTAAAGTCTGATTCTTTGGAGGATGCGACCGTTGCCCAGACCATCATCCATTGGCTTGGCAAGACCTGACCATCCACAGTGAAAGACCAGTCCCTAGGCGCAGACGGCACGCTTACCTTATTTCGCATAATCTATATTATGTTAAATGATGGATTTAGATCAGACGATGGGGTCTGCTTCTTTATATGCGTAGCGTTTCTTCTGTTCGTATAACTAAATTTTAGAATTTTCTGCAACTAAACCCTAGAAACGGGCTTCTGTCCTTCCATTCTAGAGTTTAGTTAACGTTTTTACCGGTTTGAGCCGCGGGAAATGTCTCACATCCGCCGATTCTAGAGTTTAGTTGGCGACGCAGCCCATGGGATTTGACAGACCGAGGCCTCGTTCTTCCATTCCAGAGATTAGTTAAAAACTGGACGCACTTGGTTCGAGCCGCCATACGGTTTCCAGGCGACGTAGCTTAGGCTAGTCGATGCTCTGGAGGCGGCTCTGATTGTTGGGTGCGTGGGGCGTGAGGGTCATGTGCTGCTCGCATCGGCTGCGCGCTCATGCAGCTTCAGTTGCGTTGTCACCTCAATCAAACGCTCCTGAAGCCCTAGTGTATGCAGAGCTTGCCTCTCAGAGGCTTTGCGCAGGTTGTCCGCTTCGCCCTGGAAGGACTGACAACGCTGCTAGGCGCGCGTCTTTGTCATCGTTAGCTTGGGTCAGCCGGACATAATCCAGCTGGGCCAGCTGGTGTTGATGCTGTGCTTGGTTCAGGGCTTGCTGCGCGACATTGAGCTGCTCCGCAAGCCTTGCGAACTGGCTTTCCAGCTGCTGGATATGGGCTTCGGCTTGCCTGATCTGATTCTGGTAGTCGAGCCGCTCCCGTGCCAGATGCTCTCGTTCCTGGGCTATCGAAGCCTCGGCTTCTTCCACTAGCTGATCAGCGAGATGGCTCACCAGGCTGACCAATTGCTCGCTGAGCTGAAGCTGGCCCTCTGCCCTGCCCCCTTCGGTCTCCTCGATCTCTTTTAGGTCTCGGTGGTTAGTTTTTTCTGCTCCCCCCAGCACTGTCTCCAGTGCTCGCATTGCTCGAAATTCTCAAGCGCGCATCCAAACCCTATTCAACGTCGTGAACCCTGGGCTGCCGAGTGCGTTCTGCTGTACACACCTTGCAGGTCCGTGATGGTCATGTGGGTGTAGATCTGAGTGCTTTCGATGCACTGGCGCCCAATCGACTACGCCATAGCAATCCATCTCGCTAGCTAATCGATTCTGTTGACCTGGGCCGCCGACATATTCTTTGGGAGGCCGTAGCTCTGCCGCACGAGCTCAATCGCCTGCTCGATAGAGATCGAGCCCTCTACAAAGCGCGCCAACTGTTCTGCTGCAATCGGCGCCTGCTGACCGCCCTCCAAGGCGATCGTCGTCCGAGCATATCGGGCAGCAGCCTCTCGGCGCTTTTGTTCAGCGCTAGAAATCACGACATGTCTCCTCATGGATATCCCGCTATGCCGGATGGGACCACCTCCTGCAAGCAGGACAATGATCTGTCTAAAAGCGCATCTGGCGTGAGTCTGCTCTTTAGTTTACCGCCACATCCGCAGCATTTTGGACGTCATACACACGGTGCGAGAAATGCGACATCAAACGGTGATCCAGTAGAGCTTGGAAAATATCCTTGCAGGTCTCCGGCGACGGCACAATCTTACCAACGTCATCAAAAGTGATGTTCAAACTAAACTGTGCATGGGCTGCGCGCAGGCTCGCCATAAAATCAGGGTTGCGATAGTGCCCTTTCTGGCGAATAGCCGATGCCCTACGCAATTGCATTTTGTTGTCCCCCACATAAGCAATCAGCGGTTGCATGTCGGTGAATACTTCAGAGAACTCCGGTTCAGCTTGCAGCGCGCCGAAGTCCTCTTTATGTGCCTGCTTGTAACTAAGGATGGACTCGAAGCTTGGCTTTGAGCAAACGAGAACATCCTCCCCAACGATGAAGAAATCCACGTATTTGGACAGGTTGAACCCCGGTTTATCATCGAGCCCCAACTCATGGTCGGAGAATACGGCAGAAATGATCTTGAGCGACTTCTTCGCCTTCCACGAATCATCCGTGCGCCGCACGGCATAAATCACTTTATCGCCCGAAACCAGCTTCAACGCGTAGAAGCCCGCATTGCTGATGTCTTTGAGGTTGATCACCTTCTTCGCTGCAACCTCATCGACAGCCTGCGCCACAATCAACCCTGCATGGGTTTCCAGGGTAGTGATCGTCAGCACGCTAGCCTCGTTGTTCTGCGCAAGCAGGCCGTATTCCTGCGTCTCGTTTATACCTTCACAAGTCGTCTGCACTGCCGATTTGATGGCCTCATTCAACGCATCGCTGGTGTCCACCCAGCGGCCGGTAAAGACAGGTCTTTTGTCCTTTCCGGTCGACTTCTTGAAGGTCCACAGCGTCACTGTGGCGTGTTCCAGATCGAATTCCTTGAGAGTTTCTAGCGCTCCAGCCATGGCGTATTCCTTATTCTTTGATGATCAACACATCCTCGAGGGCGCGTTGTTTATGGGTTTGGTTGGGAAACAGGTCGACCTTCGACAAACAGACGCCGCTAAGGACATTCGGGCTCTGCGCGAAGCGATAGCGAATCTCGTAGAGCTTCCAGCCAAAAACGATTAGGAGCGGGTTGAGGATGATCTGGCCAGACTTGTGGGTGATCCAGAACAGCCACGCCAAGAAAATTATGAAACCAATGAACTTGCTGGTTTCCTGATAATCCAGGCTCATGAAAGACACCACATAAGGCAGCACGTAATTCATCAAATCCGAAGGAATGTGTCGAGCCTCCTCGATGGCCACCTCCAGCCTCGGCTTAACGCAGGTCAAAGTAAGCAGGGTAAAGAGAAAACACATCAAACAGACTGCGAACAACGACAACGCCATGAGCGGATTCCGTAAAGGGATGTGACACTGGCTGGTAAAGGCCAGCCAGTCACTGCACCACGGTAAGGACAGCGCTTCATACTGGTAGTCTTGTGTCAGCAAGATCACGCTCAGCGGCAGGTAGGAGCCGATGTAAATCATTGCTGCTGCGTGCGTGCGAAATTTCATATGTATGCCTACTTCCCTGCCTATCCCGATCCTATTGTTTCATTTAGCGTACTAGCGGCCCAAGCAATTGCGTAGTCAGGGGCTGCGTCGGACGCCGTGCCTTCGAGGCTGCAGGGGGACGCCTCTTGGCGCTGCAGTTTCAACGCTGCTGTAGCCTCGGCAAGGCTTATCTGTAGGCTCTGTACGCGCTGGGTCTGCGTCGAAACGACTTCGCTGTCCGTTCATTGGCAGTCTCGGGTAGTGTCATCTGCCCCCCTACTCAGCTTCTGGCCTCAGTGTGCCGGATCTTTTGCTACGTGCGCCATCGCTGTTCGCAAGCGGTGCCCCGAGTAGCTTCAGCTGTGCAGCGGCTTCGATCAAACGCTCCTGCAGACCCTGCGCTTGCTGTGCCTGAATCACGGAGGCTTCGCCCAGCCGGGACACTTCCTCCTGCAATGTGCGACAACGCTGTTCCAGGGTTTCATTCGTGCGCTCAACGCCGGTCAGTGCGCTCTTGGCGGTTTCTAGGGCCTGGGTCTTCTGCGCCAGAAGCTGTTGTTGCGCATGCTGCTCTTTCTGCAACTGCCGCGCCTCGGCGAGCAGGCGCGCATTGTCGCGGTTCAGTTGGGTCAGTTCGTCCTGCTTGATTATCACGGTCTGCTGAAGTTGCCGCAGCTCCAGTTGCAGTTGTTGCACCTGCGACTCGTGTCGGCGCTGTTCTTGCTCACGCTGCTCTTTGCTGGCCAGGCGATAGTGCTCCAGAGCATCGCGGGCATGCTGATGCTTTTCCTCCAGCGAGCGAATTTGGCTGTCGCGGTCCTGCAGGCGCGCGTCCTGATCGCGGTTAGCCTGCACCAGGCGGGCATTCTCAACCTCGGACTGCTGGCGTTGCTGCTGTTCCTGCTGTAGCGCTTGCTGAATTGCCTGAAGCTGTTCCGTGACCCCGCTGCACTGACTTTCCAGTTGCTGGATACGGCTTTCAGCCAGCCGAGTCTGGTTCTGGTAGTCGAGCCGCTCACGTGCCAGTTGCTCGCGCTCCTGGGCCACGGCGGCCTGCGCGTCCTCCTTTAGCTGATCCGCCAACTGGCCGACCAAGTTGGCCAACTGTTCGCTGAGCGGGATCGCGGCCGTATTCCGGCCGCGCTCGGCGTCTTCGAGCTCTTTCAAGTAGCGGTGAATGGTGGTTTTCGAGCCGGTGTTGCCCAGTTCGACGCGTACCGCGTCGATGCTGGGGTTCTCGCCCCGCGCCAGGATGGCCTGTCGCGCCTTCTGAACCAGCGCCTTGTTAATACCGCCACGGGCCATGGTGTGCTCCTACGATTTCGTAGTGGATTACATACCATGTATTTACATGCCAAATTGATCTGAAGTAAAGCCGGATTCAGTGGCTTAAATCAGATAAAGTAATGAAGACTTATCGAATGGTATAGATGAAAACTGCGGTCAAGCTGTGGCTTTTCAGTACGGTTGGTGGGCGTCAGGTGATGACTGAGGTAGATCGCTACATACAGGCTGGTACCCGGGAGAACACCCGGCGCAGTTATCAATCGGCCGTAGAGCACTTCGAAGTGACCTGGGGTGGGTTCCTGCCGGCCACCAGCGACAGCATCGTGCGCTACTTGGTCGATCACGCTGATAAGCTGTCGATCAACACCCTCAAGCAACGCCTGGCAGCGCTCGCTCAGTGGCACAGCAGCCAGGGCTTCCCCGACCCCACCAAAACCCCAGTTGTCCGTCAGGTACTCAAGGGCATTCGTACCCTGCATCCTGCTCAAGAAAAACAGGCAGCGCCTCTGCAGCTTAACCACCTCGAACAGGCCATCGCCTGGCTGGATAAAGAAGCAGCACGCGCGACCGCGCAAGCTAACCTAGGAAGGCTACTGCGCTGCCGTCGCGATGCCGCCTTGATCCTGATCGGCTTCTGGCGTGGCTTTCGCAGTGACGAGTTGTGTCGCCTGCAGATCGAGCAGATCCAGGCCAAAGCTGGTTCCGGCATGGAGTTGTACCTGTCGCACAGCAAGGGGGATCGCCAGCACCTTGGGACTACCTATCAAACGCCCGCATTGAAACGACTCTGTCCGGTACAGGCCTACCTGGACTGGATCAGCGTGGCCGGCATTGCCCGTGGACCGGTGTTTCGCCGGATCGATCGCTGGGGGCATTTGGGTGAGAATGGCTTCCACCCCAACAGCATCATCGCACTCCTGCGCCAGATCCTGCGGGGTGCTGGTGTACCGCAGTCACTCACTGCGTCGGGGCTTTGCCACCTGGGCTACGGCGAATGGTTGGGACATCAAATCGTTGATGACCTACGTGGGCTGGAAAGACATCAAGTCAGCCATGCGCTACATTGATCCCGCCATTTCCTTTGGCGGCTTAGCCGCGAAGCAGACCCTTGAGCCTAGCGCCAATACGTTGACTCAGCTGACGCCAACTCAGCAATCCTAGTGGAGGAGTGCCTAGCCATACGCAGGTCGCCGAATGCTATCCGCGCATACCCCCCCGCAAATGCTGGCCCTACCTCCCCCGCTATAGTAGCGTTGCGCCATCCGTCCGGAGTTATCGACTGGAAAGCCACTCCTAGAAGCCTTGCGAGCAAGCGGTGACTAGCCAAAATTCGAGTACGAGGCACTCATCTGGCCGATTAAGCGTAAGAGGTTCTCCGCTCATAAGTCTCTAAGTCGGGCCTTTAAATCACTGCTATTTCTCTATGAATAAGATATGGAAGTCCTATGTCAAATCTGATTTCTGAAGTCAAAGTCAATCATGCTCTGCTTGATCAGTTTGTGAAGGACGGCCCAGGCTTGCCTGATCATGTAATGTTAAATCCTAATACTGGCGAGCGCGATATATCTGTGCTCGAAAGAATTATTGGCATGACTAGAGCAATCCGGCGAATGGAAGCTGCAAAGCACAAACCTGGCGCTCGTGTAATAGATTTCCATAAGTCCGCGCCCGGCCGGATGCTACTTCTAATTAATGACTTATATCTGGCACAACAGAACTGCAGTCAAAAAACCAAGAGCAATAATGCGTATCGAAGCTGGGAGATGATTGTCTTCAGGCGGATTAATAACAATTGGTACGATCCACAGGGGATTGCGGCTGAGCGATTTAAAAAGATGTCGGAGGAAGATCAGCGCGCACTGGAGGCGATGGCTGAGCCACGACTTTCTTGGATGCAAGGTGTAAAAAACACCTCAGCTCAGACAATTAAATTCATGGAGAGTCGCTGGTACTTTCAACAAATCTCAGGAATGGTGGGTCTTCTACTGGATCAGTTGCCTAAATGGCATACATTAAGCAGTGACGAAAAGTTGATACTGGCAGATGGTGTGTATGCATGCGCCACTCCTTTTGGTACTGATATATTAGGTGTGTTTATTTCGCAACAACCAGAGCTGATGAACTACTACTCTGAGATACTGAAAGATGCAAGAGCAATCAAGGAGGAAGAGCCCGCTGAAGTTAAAGCAGATTCTGCTGAATTTATCGAGCACTCGTCCTCTCTGAGTCTCCCAGCTCTCTATAGTGAGCTATTCAAGATTGCCGAGCAGGCAAAAACCGATGCAGGTAATCTCAAATACGCTGAGCAAATCGAGCTGCTCATTACCTCTAATCTCCCACGGTTAAAGCAAGAGTACTCGCTGGGAGAGGATGTTATTCGGAATATCCTGACTGAATGCATTAGCGTGCTGGAAGAAATTGGACGTAACGTCCCTTTGCTTGAGTTCGAGGACGAAGAATTTTTGTCCGCCTTCCGGTCGGCATGGCTCCAGTTCTTCAATATGCGGTTGATGGAAGAGGTGCCGAAAACGCTTCTGCAAGACGTGGCCATGGAGCGCTACACAGGTGCCGAAGAGATCAAGCATCGCTTTAAGATCGCCGAAAGCGTACTTGTGTCAGCCGAGACTGAGCTCGACGGGCTCAATGAAAAAATTAAGACTGCAAACTTTCGCGAGAAAAGCGATCTGCGTAACAGCATCACTCAGGCCGAAGAGCTGAGGGTGACGGGGAATAAGCAGAACCAAGAAGCAGAGAGCGACGGCTACAACCTGTTGCTGCCGCCAGGCTCCTTTATTGACTCGCTGCCGGAAGGACAATACGTGCAGCTGACCCCTGAGCTATACCACCCGACCACCAAGGCCGCCTTGAAAGCATGGTCATGGAACCCAGAAGCTGCTCATGCCGTAATCGTGGAAAAGGAAGAGGCACTCTCCGCAGAAGCCAAAGAAATTTCAGCACCGGAGGCCGAGTTCATCCCAGTAGAGAATGAGAAGCCTGAGGTCATCTCTGCAGAAATTTCAGCTGCCGAAAAACTACTGGATAGCGTAGCTGAAGAATCACGGGCTCCTGCCAAAGTTGGGGATGTGCCAGAAGAGTCTGAGCACAATCCAGAAAAAGATGTTCCGTTATCTGAGGAGGTAACGGCGGTGTTAGCGGCGGAACCGCTGCCGGAAGAAGAAGTGAATGTTTCCCAATACATGGGAACGCCCATGGAAGCTCGTCTGAGGTTTGAACACTGCAAGCAATCAATGGGCTTTGTTCCAGCCATAGCCGCGGAGAATATCGCTCTATTGTGGCTTAGGCAGGGTCATCTACCGCTGGCCAGCAAGACGTTGGAGGTAGCGGGACGATTAAATCTGGATGGTGAATTATTGTCTCTCTCGCTGGTCCAGGCAGCTTATCAAGGCATGCATGTCTGGAGCGGTAATACCTCGACAGTGACGCGCATCATGCAGAGCATGAACCAACTTTCCTCTGACGTAATAGAGGCATGGATAGATCGGCGGCCCGGTGGGCGTGTAGTGCCCTACCTAGTATTTACAGCCACCTTCCAACCAACAATTTTTACCGGGAACATGACAAGTGCCCCTCGGTTACTCGCATCAGTAGCCTCGTACTTTGATGGCCCGATTGTTCGCATGATTGATGAGCTAGTCGACTTCTCTAGCCGCAATCTCCGTCTCGATGTGGACACTTTAAGAGAACAGCCCAAGGGGGATGACAAAGAAAGCCGGAGCAAGTTGGCGGTACGGCTTATTGAATGGCATGACCGTATCCAGAATAAGCAAACGGGCTGGGCACCTGCCCGCAAGGCCATGAAGGAATGCCTAGAGCATGAGGATTTTGCGCTCGCTTACAACAGCATCACAAAGGATGATGTTTTGGCGATCAACCAGGTTCGTGAATTCGCAGACAAGTATCGGGATCAGGAAGAGCAAAATCGCCTGATGCATACCGAAATTCTGAAGGTGATGAACGAAAGCACGGCAGCCCCACAAATCGAAGGAAATGCCCGCAACTGGTTTCTGCGTACACTGGAAGAAGTCGTCGCTATCGCAGATAAGTGGGTTGACGGCCACATTCAGCAGGGACAACGCAATAATGAGGCGAGCAAATTTGCTCGTCGGTTTGTGACGATGGCTACCACTGCCCTGAATCATGTCTCTGAGCGCCTCAAACGCACGGACGACCTAGAACAGCAGGCAGGTCTTAGTATTTTGAAAAACACTCTTGATCGCGTATGTCAGGTTGCCGAAGGTAAGGAAGACATACAGTGGGAAGGACGTCGTGTCATTGGATGGTTGGCATGGCCAACAGAGTGGTTGGAAAAATCCGATGCGGATGGTGCTGATCAACAATTGAGTCTGCTTTGCTCGCTGCAAGAAAAAGGATTTAACTCTGAAGCACTGGCAGATGAGGCTCTGGAGCGCAAAAACTTCCGGCATGCACTTCTGCTCGCGCTGCATCATCAGGAAGATCTCAAACAGCCTATCCCTGAGAAGATAGAGGCGATCAAGCGTTTGTTCTCTGCAGACGTGTTCAACTGCAACAACCGCAGCGTTCGACTGAAGGGTTTACTAGACAATGCCAACGTAGCATCTCTGATAGACGACGAACGCCATTACCAGCTTCGGTCTGAGCTAGAACATCTTCAGGATCAGCTAAAACATCTTCAGATGTTAGATGACCTTTGTGGGATACATACCAATCTCAATGAGCTGGAATCGAGCATTGAATCTAAGTTCGCAGCAAAGAAAGAAGAGCTTCTAGCTTCGTTGGATATTTTAGTTAGTCAATCACGAGTGGAGCGTGGGGTGGACTGGGTGCCGGTCACATGGCTGGAACAGCTCAAGACAGCACTCTCGATGCACGACACCACAGTTGCAGAGGAGATGTTGGAGCACCTTAAAAGCTCGCTTGAGACCGGGACGTCGCTAGCCAGCACGGCAGAGACTGGAACAGAGTTACTGAAGCAGTTCCTCTTCATCGAGCCGACACTGTATGAAGTGTTAAATGCCAATCACAATCCCCGTGAGGTCATTCGGCATTTGGCAAGCGAAAAGATTGAAGGGTTGTCACTTGAGGCCCTGCCGGCCTACTTCAAGCACGGCATCGAGGATCTGGTCAGCCTACGTCGACGAGTGAAGTCACTGGACAAAGCCACCTACGAAGAATTGGTGCATGTTCTGCACGCCTTAGGACTGGAAGCAGTAAATCCGTCGTTCAGTGGAGCAATGCAGCAACGAACTGGCTTTTCGACACACAACAAGTTCTCTCGACTGGTGATTCCGGTAAAACGTAAGGAATCCGGACGCGGCATTGTGTTTTTCAGTCAGAAATCGGAAGAGCAATCCGTAAATATCCTGTTAGCGGCGGGCGACTGGACGATTGCAGAATTACGCACCCTCCTGAACGAGCATGTTCAATCCTTGCATGATCGAACCATCCTACTATCCGGCAGGGCGTTGACGAATAATGATCGCAATGAGCTGGCCACCTTTTCCAAACGGGAGAAGCACACGCTCTTCCACGCGGATCCAGTTCTGCTTGCAATGCTTGCGGGCCTGAATGTACCTGACACGGTGCGGCTCAAGACATTCCTGCAGCTCAGCCTGCCGTGGACGTTCTTCAATCCTTATACCGGCAACCAAATGCAGCCGGCACCACCTGAAATGCGCTATGGCCGCCAGAATGACATAAAGATGCTGACCACCATGCGCAATGGTGCGGCAATGATCTTTGGTGGTCGCCAGCTCGGTAAGACAACGCTGCTCAACGAAACCCAACGACGCTTCCATGACCCTGAGCAACGGCATCATGCTTACCTGCATCAGATGGACGGGAATCTTGATCGGGCCAACCTGTCAGGAGATGAGCTAGAAAAGCACCGCAAGCTGGTCTGGAAAACGATCTACAACTATGCGGTTGAAAGTGGGTTGGTGAAAGAGGCTTTCGGGCTGGATACAGCCGGGATGGTAGCTGCTCTACAGGAGTACTTCCGTAGGGAGAACCCTGATGCACTTATGGTCTGCCTGGATGAAATCGATCCAATTCTCGGTCTCGACGCAGCCAACGGCTTCCGTATTTTTCGTGAACTGAGCGGGCTGGTAAACAACAGTAATGGTCGCTTCAAGGTTGTTATTGCGGGCTTGGAAAACGTACGCCGTTTCGCGGATGCACCGAATTATCCGCTGCATCAGTTAGGGAGTGCCATTCAGGTCTCGATCATGAGTCCGATGGAGGCTTTGCAACTGATCCGCGAGCCTCTGGCGTATCTGGGTTATGAGTTTGAGTCTCCCCTACTAATGAACCGCATTTTGGTAGAGACGAACCGCCATCCGGGCCTGATTCATATTTTCTGTCATGAACTCATTCGGATGCTGTGTGCTCGCCATCAGAACCCCATCGGCACACTAAAGATCACTACCGATGACATTGAACAGATCCGCAAGGATCCGAGTATTCGCGAGCTGATTTGCGATCGCTTCGATATCACTCTCAACCTCGACCTACGTTACAAACTGATTGCCTACAGCTTGATTGCACAGAGCAAAACCACGTTCTCTCCGAGTCGCGCCAAGGCCATTGTCGAAGAGTGGGCTCCGGAGACTTTCCAACCAATGACTGAAGCTCAGTTCGAGGCTTTCCTGGATGAGCTTTGCGGTCTTGGTGTGCTGCAGTACATGCGCCGTACCGAAGGAGGTAAGGAATATGCGCTGCGTAACGCCAACATCATGAATTTGGTGGGTGGTGCCAAGAAGATCGAAGACAAGCTATTAAGTGCAGTGGAGGCCATTAACGACGATGACCCGCTGTCGGGGCATGCTTTCCCGGAAAAAGCTACTCGCCCTTCCCCTCTTACGCTGCGTGACGAGAAGTTACTCATCAGCGAAGAGAAAAAGGAGAAAACCCATCATAACTCGGTGGAAGCACGCTCCTCGAATTACTCGGTAGGCATTATCACCGGCTCAGAGGCGCTGGGACTCAATCCTCTGTGGATGGTGGAGTCCCTGCTGGCTATTGGGGAAGAAGAGCCGCCGATCAATAACAACCCCTTCGGCCGTTACCTACCAGCTCACAAGAAGGACACGGATTTTGCAACGGTAGGTGATTTCAAGAAACTGCTGAATGAAAGTGTGCTGGGGGTTCAGGCACTCAGTAAACACATCATGCTGTTTGTAGAGTTGACTGGCGACAACCCCATTAGCCACACGCTGGACTTGCTGGATGTGGCCCATGAGGCGCGGCTAAATACGAATTTGAAACGTAACCGTGTCCGTGTGATTTTCCTGATGACGCCAAAGGCGCTGTGGCAGTGGGAAGTACACCCGGATCTGACGGTAGGCCGTGAGTCCATGCAGCCATTTGTGGCGCTGGATGTGTGGAAAAAGACGGCGCTTGCTCATCTACTGAACAAGCTGGGACTGGAAAATACTTCCACGTCTGTGGAGATGCTCGCCAACTTCAGCCAGGGTTGGTACTTCTCGCTGGATAGGCTTCTGGAGGCAAGGAAAAAGAAGCCCGATGTGGTACGCGTGGGGGCATTCGGCCAAGCCTATTCGTCACTGCTACATGCCAAGCCGAAGAGTCTGGAAGAGTTCCTGAGCAAGGCGGGTGTCTCCTGCGTGAACTGGGCACAGCCGATCCTGACCGCTTTATGTGAAGAAGAGCGGTTCGATGAGGATGATCTGGCACTTCAACTGATGGAGCAGCAATTCGAGGTGAACCCGAAAGAGGCCCTACGCTGGCTATCGCGCCTGCGCCTGGTTGAGCCCATAAAGGTGGTGTCAAAACAGAGCACCTATCGGGTACCCGCCAGCATTAAGGCGGCACTACTGGTGAAATCCGGACAGGAAGCCAAGGCCTGATAATGAACATGCATAGGGACAGTGCAACCTTGCCGGAATGGTTGGCGGCGATGCAGGAGTCGTGGGGAGCGGTTCCTGCCGGCGACTTGCTGGAGCAGTCGTCCCAAGTCTGGGAATCGTTGAAATTGAGCGCTCCGGACAAGGCAGAAGCGGCTAGCTTTGCCATGGTTGGTCGCGCCTTAAAGTACGGCCAGTCGATGGGGGTTGCTCTGCCAGTTCTGAGTGGCGACGGCACCACGCGCTTGATGGTGTATCTGCATCGGCTTCGCCTAGACGCGCTGCAGGGGGGGATTCGTTCGCCATGGCTCAACCCGGGAAACGTAGAGCAGCATCCAGACATCGTCTTTATCTCACGGCCTCGTGCGGGTTTTCAGGAGCTATCGCGGGTGGCTGCGTTGCATGCCCGTATCTTGCGACCAGGAAGTCTAAAAGCGCACAAGGGTGGTCACACATCAGAAACTCTGGTGGTTGACGGTGCCTCTGACCTGATGGAACTCACTGATCTCATCGGCAAGGAAAGTCGTCCCTTCGTCCTTGTGCTAGATGGGACTCGCGGGGGTAACGAGGGCATCTGGGCAGTCGATAGCGCTCTTGAAGAATGCTTTCCGGAAACACCACGCATTGTTCTGTTATCTCTGGGCGACAGCGATTCTCTTACCAAAATGAGGCAAAACCGCACCCGCACCCATCTCTGGGTCATGCGACTGGATGACAAAGCGGCCCTTTACCCAGAGGCATCCTCTACGGCCACATTGCAACTGGGGGTGATTAGTGACGATGCCGCCAACTCCGGATTAGAGAGTCTCGCCGCGCATTTTTTCCAGCTCCGGCGGGAGCTGGAAAAATCTAGGGATCCGATCCTGAAAGAACGGTTGGCCATCATTGGAAAAGTATTCCGGGCCCTGAACGAACTGATCGTTCCCCTCCCCCGTCTGGAGGACGCCCTGCAGGTTGCTACGCGACCAGGTTTGTTTCCAATTCGCTGCCTGGAACGCTGGCTGGTGATCGCCGGCCAGGGTAGCTGCCAATATGGCGATACCGAGATGGGCTCGCGTAGCCTGATCACGCAGATGTCGGAGTTTCATGGCCTACTGATGCAAGGCGTCTCAGGGAAAGCCGGCTGGTTACGTGAGCACTTGCGGATCTGTCGCATAAATGGAGTTCAGACCCTAATCCTGTGCGGTAGTCCGCATGAAATCACCGCGCTGGAGAGCTGGTTGGATGACACGCTCGATCCAGGCTGGAGCGAAACGATACATATTACCGCTATGGATGGAGTGAGATCCTATCGGCAGCAACGCGACATGATGGATGAGGTGATCATAACTGGGATGCTATGGCCGAGCCGCCAGCACTGGCTCGCGACACCTTGCAAAAAAATGACGTTTCCTGTCTACGCCTATGAAGTCACACAGGTGCAACGTCTGCTGCAGCGATGGTGGCAGGAAAATGGGGCGGCCAGCCGCCCGGATGGCGACAAGCTCAGGCACTGGCGCTTGAACTGGGGGGCAAGCCGTTGCGAAGACAAGGAAACTAGGACGCAGCCCCTTACTCTGCAGATCATGAACTGCTTGGATCACAGCCAGTATCCGCCCCGGAAGCAGCATGCGACGGTTCCAATAAAAATGGAGTTGGATAACTGGCTTGATCTGTTATTGGAAGAACCGGCTGAGCCTAATCGCTCGGTAGATAGCGGCGAAAGTCTGAGCCCCGATCTCGTCTGGATCACCACGACAATAAATGACCTTCCGTTACCTTGGGGCAAGACACGACCAGTACTGGTGCTTAAGAACGAAGACATTCACCCCACCCTACCGGAGTATCTGGATGAAGGAGACCAGATCATTCTGCTCAAGCAGACCGAGGAGCGTCTGGCTACCCAGGAAAAGCTATTCGAGATAGTGGCAGAGACTGAAGGCATGCAGCAGTTCATAAGGGCGGCAAATCGCTGGAAATCACTGGTGAACGTGGTGTCGGCCCGTTTCAGACCTCACCAGGTGCAGCCGCACCTCAAAAAAGAGAACGTCATTATCGGCGATGCAGCGATCGCCAACTGGTATCGGCACAAGGTATATGGTCCGCGTGACCGCGCTGCTGTGCTGGTGTTTGCACGACTGGCAGGAATAAAGGAACCAGAGAAAGCCGCCGGCTACATATCTAACGGCATAGAGCAGCTACGCAACATGCATCAACATGTGGGGCAGCAACTACGTAAGGCTCTGCTGGAACGGAGCAAGGGTGCCACCACAATCACCATAGGCAAGCTGACTATGGACGGATGCACCTTTGACGACATGATCGAGATCGCAATCGTGGAATCAGTTCGGCTGCCGACGACCCAGTTGGTGGCGGCAGCCAAAGAGGAAGGGTTGACCGAGATTGCCGAAAGCATCATGGCTCAGCATCCGAAACGGATTCATTTTACGGTGCCCGCGCTCAAATCGATGCGCGATTCAGTCTACCGTGATGTGGACAAATTCCGAGCCTGCCTCTCGCTAATGGCTACTGAACTCTATGAGCACTACCGGGACAGAAAAGGACGCCTGCATGATGTGCTCGAAAACTTCAGGCGGGAGAGCATCGAGTTCCAGCCCAAGATATCTAGTGTGACCATGGGCCAATATGCCGATAACCGAAAATACAAAGGCAGATCCGCAGATATAAACAGACACTTCTGTCTGGGGAACGCCCGCGACCCGATACGCACTCTTCGCATTCATTTTGACTGGGATGATGAAGACAAGCTGCTTGTCATTCATCACGCCGGCAAGCATCTGGAAACTACGCAATCATAGGGATGTTCTATGGCACTCAAATACCGTGAGGAAATGAGGCTCACCGCCGCCTTCCTGAAGGAGATGCGCCTGCGGCTGAGCGACAAGGACGCGGATGTGCTTACGCCAGAAGGCAAGCACTATGACTGCGTGGAACCCAACCGACTGAGCCTCGTGGGTTGTCTGGGGCCTCTACCGGACCCGGATTACAGCGGCCCGCAACCCCCAAACTCCGTTGGCATTGTCCTGCTGGTCTCGCCAGGTGTCAGTGATACCGTCAAATGTGAACTGTCTGGTCAGTTTGATGTAGTGCATCGTTACATCCCCGACCTGACAAGCATGGAGAGGGATCTGGTACAGGACTCCGCCGCTCCACGTAAAGGCCAGATCATCTCCATGGCCTTCAAGCGTTACACGGTCTGCTTTTCCGGAATCAATCTGGTGTTTGATCCACAGAGGAGCAATGAATGGGTGTCGGGTAAGGTTGAGATGGCGGCTGTCATGAGGGTCGAAGAAAAACGCTGGCTTAATGACCCCCGCATCATGCGTCGCTGCCATCTGAATCCAAGTGGGGGGGCCAAGTTCAACTTCGAGTGGAGCGAAGCAGCACTCGGCAGCCAGGAAGGGCTGAATCGCGCTGTCTATGGTCAGATCATTGAGCACCCTGATCGGATACTGGATTACCAAGTGAATGTGCGGGGTCGCCTGCGCCCTACCCCAATGGCGTTCGGGGAAGCAATGGGCGGACGCTATCTTCTGGAGTTGTTTCTCGAAAATCAAACCACGACGACTGATGCCCGCGCCTTCGGCGTGGAGTTCCCTTATCTGCTAGATGCTCGTCTGGCTGTGGATTTGGTGACGGGTGAAAGCCACAAGGTACCGCATCGCCTGCAGCCAGAGGATTATCGATACCGCGATGATGATGGACTACCCGGTTATGGCATCAGCTGTGCTGTAACCCAGGAGGGCGAGAAACGGTTTATCACCGATGGCATGCCCACATCGGCACAGGCTCGCGTGGATGCCCCGCTACCTGAAATGGTCGGTATGCGACATCCACCTCACTATACAGTGCTCTCGAGTGATCCCCTGCCGGTGCTTGATGATTTCCTGACGGCGCTGGATAACTACCTGGGACTATGGGCGAGTCGTATTGCCTCTCTGGAGACTACCGGGCTTATGGCTGACCGTGATGTTGCCATGGCAGACCGTGACGCTTTTCAGGGGGAAATTGACCGGATTCGGGACGGGGTGGAGCTGCTGCGCAAGCATGATGACTTACGCCAGTGTTTTCAGTGGATGAACGTGGCGATGGCAAGCGCCATCAGAATGCAGGGCAAGAAGTTTATCGGTTGGCACTTATTTCAGCTCGGCTTCATTCTCACCCAAATACGCTCGATTTATGAACGCCATGCCCCTGTTACCGAATTACGGGGAAGCACAGAGGCAGCCGATGTGCTGTGGTTTGCTACCGGGGGCGGCAAGACTGAGGCGTATCTCGGTATTATCAGCATGGCTATGCTACATGGGCGCCTTAAAGGTCGCGATTATGGCACCACAGCCTGGATTCGGTTTCCGTTGCGTATGCTGTCAGTCCAGCAGTTCCAGCGGCTCTCCTATGTACTGGCGCAAACTAACCAGATTCGTCAGCGCGAACGCTTGGGCGGTTGGCCATTTACCATTGGCTATTACACCGGAGATGGCACGCCCAATCGCATAAGCAGCAACTATGGTGAAGACGCATACAAGGGCTTTTTACCTTCGATCAGTGATGATCGCCTTAAAACCTACCAGTTCATCAGCGACTGCCCGTATTGCGGTACCGCTGGTTCTATCGGCGTACAAAAGGATCTCGAACGCGCCCGTATCAAACATGTGTGCAGCAACCAGGAGTGCTGGTCCAATATTGAGGCGGAGGCCGGTCACCATGGCGAAGGCATCCGAGGAGAAATAGGCATCTATATCTCGGATGAGGAATGTTATCGCTACCTGCCCTCCGTGCTGGTTGGCACGGTGGACAAGCTGGCGGTCATTGGCCACAACAAACGCTTCGTGAATTACTTCGGGGGAGCTCGTTTCTTCTGCCCGGAACACGGCTTCTCACATACATCGAAGTGCGAGCATCGTCGCATAGTGAAGAAGAACGATGCCTGGGAAGGCAAAGAATGCGGCAACAACACTCGGACGAGTGACCTGAAAGTGGTTCCGGTGGCCCCAATGAAAGACCCCGGATTTGCTCTCCTTGTCCAGGATGAGCTTCACCTGCTGCGCGAATCTTTGGGGAATTTTGATGCTCACTACGAGACTCTGCTGAATACCCTGCAAGTCAGTCACAAGGGACGCGGCCCCAAAGTATTGGCGGCTACTGCCACCATCAAGGACTTTGAAGATCACATCCATCACTTGTACCTGAAGCAAGCCATACGCTTTCCAGCGCCAGGCGTCACACAGGGAGAGTCGTTCTACGCCCGCAAAGCGAAGGATACCGAAACCGGTACGAGTCTCATCCGTCGGTGGTTTGCCGGAATCCTGCCTATCGGTCGCGGCAAGATTGCCATGCAGGCTGTCGCGGAAGTCAGTTCCCGCTTTCTGGATCAGGTGGATGAATGGAGAAGCCGTCTGGCAAATGCTGATGAAACCCTTTTGACCCAGATGGGATTATCGAAGGCACAGGCAGGCGATGCGCTGGGCTATATCGAGAAGAACCTGAATACCGACCTGGTCTACGCGAACAGCAAACGGAACATCACCGAAGTTATGCGTTACATGGAAGAAGTAAATAGTAAGGCAGGGACAGAACGAGACTTCCGCTTACTCGATGGGGAAACCCGCCTGGACATGATTCTGGATGCAATTCATCACGTAGAGACAAAAGACGCAGATGACACCTGCCGGCATATCATTGCCACCAGCGTAGTTTCCCACGGTGTCGACATTTCTGAACTGAATTTCATGGTGATGGCGGGCTGGCCGAAATCGACCGCCGAATACATCCAGGCCTCTGCCCGTAGCGGACGTGTGCACCCCGGGATTGTGGTCTGCGTGCTGTCCTCTCATCAGTTGTTCGAGTCAGGAGTTTTTATGAACTTCGGGGACTACCATACCTTCCTTGATCGCCTAGTGGACTCAGTACCGATCAACCGGTTTGCCCCGAATATTCTCGAACGGACACTCCCTGGGGTCATCTCGGCTGTATTGCTTAACTGGGCGCCGCAACAGACGTGGGGCAACGAGCTGAACAACAAGGTTAAACCCTTGGTGTCCTTGCTACGCACGACCAATGGCGGGGCCATTGCCGATGAAATCAAAAAGGTGGTGATCAACGCATTACGGATGCCAGCAGCACTGGAATCTAAATTCGATCCACGGGTGATTGCAGGATTCAATGCGTCGCTCAAGGAGCGTGTCGATAACGCACTCTATGAACTAGAAAACTGGCCGGGCAGCAAGAATGACCAGACGTTGAGCGAAGCCCTCGGCGACATATTTGGATATGCCCCATTCCGCTCGTTTCGTGACATCGAAAACCAAATTCTGATCAAGCCCAGCAATACCACCGCGGATCAGGTTCTGACGGCATTGGCCAGGTAAGGTGGACGTATGGATAAGGAATATGTAAGTCGCAGCCGTCTTTTCCGGGAGTCCTTCCTGCCGGGTGCCTATACCCGTCTCCGCAATCAGGCCTATGGGCGTGTAGTCGGGGTACATAGCAGTGGCTCCGCACTCGAAGGCGTGGACAAGGAGCAACTCCGGGAAGCTGTACTGAATTTCGTAAATGATTGGGTCAGGGCTGGCGGGACGGTAGACCCGACATTTATGACTGCTGCCGAAAAGAAGCGTCTCGAAATCCAGTCGCCATCCGAAATTTTTGTGACGCCCTCACCCCTGATGCTGAGCTGTAAGAAGTGCAAGGTTATCGACTTTTATGATACCCGGATGTCGGAAGACCAGAACCTGCCGAAGATGGAGAAACGCATCAAGCAACGCAACGGGCGAACCTATATTTCATGTAAGCGGCCAGGATGTTCAGGGGAGATGATCCAAATCCCTTATCTAGCTGTACATCGCTGCGGTTACGGTAGTCCTATCTATGTCCATCACTCCGCCCGTCGTTCGATGAATATTGGATACCGTGATGCCGGCTCGTTCATTCACTCCTCCTTCTTTGATGTAGATACCAATGAAAAGCTCGCGGGCTCGCTGCAGGATAACTGCCCAGCCTGCCGCGACCAGTACCAGCAGGAGATCAACAAGCGCGGGACACCGCTGACCAGCGGGGAATCCTTCTATGCGCAAAGCACGCAATATATTGCCCTGAGCGAGGAGCGTGGCAAACTAATCGCCAAGCTGTTGGGGTGCCTGCATGACGCCCAAGGAGCCATTATCGGGCCGGTAGAAGATATTGCCGAAGGCTTGGCGTTGGCTCTGCTGCGGAAAATTCCAGGACGGGAGCTCGAGCAGAAGCTGGAATCGCTGCTGTCCAATAGTGCAGGCAATGCCGAAGAGCAGGCAGCATTGCTGGCCGCTCGGGCGAAAAAACAGGAAAGCATCGCCAAGTATGAGGATCAGGCCAAAAACGATGAATTCATTAGGGATTTACTAGACTCCGCCAAAAAAGAAGTAGCTGCGATTGATGCCAAACTGGCGGGCTCATCTGGCGGCTTCAAGGCCGTACGCGACCTCATTCCGGATGATGAAACTCTAAGTGAACTGATCCAGCATCGCCGAGCGATGGAGGCCGTCTTTCTGGAACATGACGTTAACGGGATCTCGGTCGAAAAGGCGATTGCGTTGGCGTCTGACCCAATCCAGAAGGAATCCATGCATCAGCAATGGGAGATGGTGCAGGAGCGTTATGGGGTGGAATCCATCTCGCACATACCGGATTTGCGTGTGGTCCTAGCGACGCTGGGATACACGCGAGAAAAGAGTAGTCCGTCGAATACAGAGAACGTGCCCCCTGTAATGCTCAATGCCTTTACTGATCGCGTGGATGAGGGCATGAGAGGCAAAACGCCTGTGTATGCGATGTCGGCAAAAACGGAAGCGCTATGGATCCGTCTGGACCCGCGCAAGGTGTTGCGCTGGTGCGTGGAGTCAGCCGGCTGGGAGGCACCTGATGCTGATGTACTAGAGAGTCGGGCAAAGAGTCATGCCTATCTCCTGCGTCATAGTCGCGTATTGGCGATGCATCCAGGCATGGTGGCGAGAGAAACCTTGTTAGAACCGATGAGGAATAGAGCTTCATTTCATCTACTTCACTCAATCAGTCACTCGTTGATGCTTACAGCTCGCCGTCATACAGGGTATGACTCGAAGAGTATCCAAGAGTACCTGTTGCCCATGGATCTATCGGTAATTCTGTATGTGTCATCCGTCCAGAACTATACGGCAGGTGGGCTGCTGACCTTGTTTCAGCACTACCTGCAGTCGTGGTTTAATGATGCATCCATGTTCGCCTTCAATTGTGCCTTCGATCCGGTGTGCACAGATAATGGCAGTTCCTGCAGTGGCTGTGTACAAACAGAGATAGGCTGCGAGACCTTTAACCAAGGGTTGTCACGTGCATACCTCCATGGCGGTGCAGTAAATCGGGAAGCCACATTGGTCATTCAGAAAGGGTTCTGGGATGGATCGCGCTGATACATATCAGCTGCTGGTTAATGCCATCTCGACGGAAATGCGCATGATGGAAAAGCCAGAAGCCATGCAGTTGGCCTCTGACATTACGGCAGTAATCAACAATAAACTGGCCAGGAAAAACGGTACGACTGATTGCGACTCGATGGTAGAACGTTTGATACCAGCGTCAGTTCGTAATCTCGCCACGCTCACCGCTGGATGGGATGCTTACCGGAGAACGCATGAGCAGTTTGGGGCAGCGTTACAGAGGGGAGATCAAGCCCGAGTAATCTGCACCCTCCCTTCCTCTCTCCGTAATCTGCCTGGGACTAGGAAGCTCGGGATCGATACGGGTATATGGGCAGGAACCCTTATGGCGGCGATCTATGAGTTGATTAATCAGGCAGAAAGAGAAGTCATCATTGTTGCGCCGTATTGGTCACCATCCGGTGTGGCCTCATTATTGCGACACATATCTCGAAAAAGCATGGAAGGGGTAAATGTCATTGTTATGACGCAACCCAGAAGCGAGCTTAGGCATGATGAGCTGGAAGGGGTATTGATGCTTCGAGACGCCCTCCTTTTTAAAAAGGCAGAGGTACGAATTTTGTCTCCAAAAGAGGAGGAGTATCGAGCCCCCCTGCTCCATGCCAAAACGGTCGTAATGGATGGGTGTGAGGCGTATATCGGGAGTGCTAATTACTCTTCGTCCGGAATTGAACAAAGCTTCGAGTTGGGAATCAGACTAAAGGGTTCTTCAGTCATAGATTTAAGAGAGTGGGCAGGTGTTCTTATTAACAACTTTGAGGAGTGGGCATAGTCCCTCCGAAAGTGTCTGCCTGTCGACTAATTAATCTCGGCCTTCAATTTAGGAGAGACCGCTGCCGAGACTGAGTAGGAATGGTAATCCGAGGCTGGTTTTCTCCTTTTCAACATCACTCAACTTTTGTCGCGCTTTGAGGATCAGCCATAGCAGCTGAGCGGCTTACCGGCCAACCGTACGATGTCATCTGCGCTGACGAACTCCTGATCAACAGCAAAGTGTTCGCAAAGGCAAAGCAATTCCTGAACGTCGCTCCGAGCTGTCTGAACGATCATCCGCCCCTGTCCATCCTTGCATACGGCTGAGACGTAAGGATGTCTGGAAGCGTCGTGCCGGATCGCTTCGATCATCGGTTCATAGAGGGCCGACAAAGTCATGTCCGGTACCTTGGAAGCAAGACGGCAGAATATCTGCATGCCAGCCACATCCAAGTCACCCCAAAACTGGATTCGCTGATGCCGCAAGATGTCGCGCAAGGTCGGCACTTCTCCGCCAGCGGAGCGGCTGAGGACACGCGCCTGCCCCGCCTCGACTGCCCCTGCAAGCTGATTGCCGTAGTCATTCGTCGAGGCACTCAGACCGAACCCGAAAGTGCAGACGAAAAGACAATCACGAGCCGCCACCGAGTCCACGGCTGCCTCGAAAGACACTGGGTTCTCTACAAGCACGACTGCAGTGGGTGCCTCCACATTTCCGCCTACCACCACATAGACCGGGCGAGGCAAGAATCGGGCGATCTCGATACCGAAACTGTATAGAGCCTTCCAATCGAGGCTGGATAGCAGCTTCGACGACCCCATTAGGTACATCGCACTGACGCTGAACACTTGCTCGCCAAAGTGCTGCGCTTGGTTTTCTCGCAGACGAATAAGCCCGTCCAGCAGCATCGCCATGTTTTTTGAGGAGAACCCCTCCATTGCGCTGCCGACTGCCTGTAGTGCGAGTTTGTCTCGTTCTGGGAGGGTTGAGTCAGCCAAGACGGCACGCCATGCCTCAACATGCGAAGGCACTTCCTGGTCAGGCCGCACTACGGTTAGGAAGCCACTGATCGGCTCTCCGTGTTGTCCGGCGGCGTAATCGATAAGTTGCTCGCCCCGAAGCTGGATGAGCGCCTTGCGCAACGCCACCGGATCGTTCAATACATCGGTTCGCAATTTGTCGAGAATGCCGCTGCACCGCAGCTTGCCGGTAGCGCTTCCCTTCGACTTCTTGCAAAGCCACGCGTAGACGCGCTCATGAAGCTCAGGCACGGGGGTAATCCTCACCAGCACTGCCTTCCCGGAATGCACTCGTGTAGGTGATCATCCCGTTGTCGTCTTGCCACGGCTCGACGGTGACGAACCGACGCCGCACACCTCCTTTGACGCCCACCTTCTTCTTACCGACCAGATGAATGGGGAAGATGTTCTGGTTGTTGACGTAGTGCGGATTGTGGATCAGGCCGATCAACTGGAAATTCTCATCGACATCCTTGAGTCCCTGGAAGGCGTGATCGATGTAGTCCTCGTTGCTGAGGTTCGAGAACAGGCCGTCGAAGAACATGATGCGCTGAGCGCTCTTGAGCGCCGCCTTCTGTTGCTTACGACTACCGTACATAAGCGCCGCTCGCGTTAGAGAATACTCGGCCTGTTTGATGAGCCACATCATCATCAATGCCGTGCGCTGGCCGGTAGAAAGCCCGCCACCCTCGCCGCTGAGAGGCGATTTCATGCCATCCCAAATGGCAGCATGCGTAAAATGGACGCGTTCCTTGGAGAAGATGTTCGCGTATATCTGCTTGTGAATCTCTGCTTTGTACGACTTGTTGCGGCGCTCGATATCCTTGTTGAGCGCAACCGGGTTACGGTCACGGGCAGCTTGCTCCCGATCCTGAATTTCGATGATAAGGGATTCTATGATGCGACGGATCGTCTCCTCGTCCGCAACCTCTGCTTCGACAAAAAAACGAGCGTTCGGCGTGCGCGCCATCACGTCGCTAAGGATCCTGAGATTCATTTCCGCCTGCCGTGCGAACCGGACAAGGCTGTCGACAGTCGCCGCCTTATTGGTTTCCATCGTCTCTCGCATTTTCGTCAACTTATCGACATATTCATCAATGGTCGCTCGAATCTTTTCACGGATATGGTGAATCGCACCCAACTGTGCGAGCGTCGTCGCTTCGGCGATTCTCTCAATCTCGGGGAGTTGCAATCCCTTGATGTGGCCAGTACGGGCTTGTTCGCAGAAGCGTTCGCGTTCATCGACGAAGGCGTTTTGCGCCGCCGCCCGTGCTTGGCGGCGCTGGTTGAGTAGCCGAGTGTCGATTTCCAGTGCCTTGATCGCTTCCCGCAGGTTGGCGATGGCAGCCTTTGTCTCCACCGAAGTCGACGGCAGCTTCCCAATGCACCCATTCCGCAACACCTCGGCGTCGGCGAGGATGTCTGGATGCGCCTTCGCCTCCATGGCGATACGTGCACGAACGTCATCCGAGAACGTTACGATCTTTCCGTACTGCTCGCGGATTTCTACGATGGCGTCGTGGAGGTCGTAGAGGAATGGCTCCAAGGCAGACAGGCGGCCGTTGAGATCGTTTATGGACCGTTCCGCAGTGTTACGCTGCTCCGTGAAGGTGTCCCGCTTCCCTTTGGCTTCTGCGATCCGGTCAGCCAGTGCTAAGCCTTCGGCCTTCGATGCCTCGATGTAGCGATGGGCACGCTCGAAGTCGATGTCCTGAAGCCGGGCAATAGAAGTACTCACGGCGCCTTGCAAGGTCTTGAGTTGTTCCTCGGCTTCGCTCATGAAATGTGCGGATCCGTCTTCCTCAAACGCTATCGACGTTTCGAGATCGCGCTTGTCGAGGTGGAACGTCTGATCAAGGCTATTTAGGGCCGCCGCTGCAGAGCGTTGATTTTCCGCCAGCTTGCCCTCGATCTCGCTCCGCAATACTTCCAGTTGCTTGAAGAGGTCAGTGGTCATGGACTCAAGCTGTTCAACATCTGCTTTTGCTCGTGCCAGGGCGCCCTCTCCGCCAGACCGGAAGAAGTCCTTGGCGGCGATTAGTGCACGCGAGGCGTCCTCCTCGACCAGCCGCTGTAGCCGCCGAATATCGCGTTTGAGACGGGCCACCTCCCCCTCTTCGTGGGGGATAGTTTGATCAACCAATTTTTGCCACCGCGTCTCGCCACCGAGCGCTTGGTACTCCTTCGCAGCCGCAATAGTGTCCATGGCGTCTACCTTCCGCTGCTGTTGCGGCAACTGCTTGGAAAGCTCACCAAGGTTCTGCTTTGCCTCTGCATATTTCGTATCCGAGGCCTTCCGAACGGCATCGCGCGCCCTGAGTATCATCGCTACCGCTTCGGATGCCGGATCGATACTGGCAAGCCGCGCAGTAGCCTCCGCATCACGCGACTCAAGGCTCTTCTCCTCCGACACGAGCCGCTCCTTTTCCTCGACTATAAGGGCCGGATTCAGGAGGATCTTGACCTGCCGTGTCGAGCGACCAGCAAGGAAGGTGTGAGTGACTTCTCCCGTCACCTCGTAGCTGCCGGCTTCGACGAATTGACGCAGCGGCCCGGCCAGAAAGACCGGAACAGTTAGTTTCGCCTTCTCCAGAACCTCGGTGGCTTTGTCCGCATCTTCTGCGGACTGCACGACCGGTGCGGAGAGCGCGGCGGAGAATAGTGATAGGACTGCCTCCCGGCGACTTTCAGGCGCCGCCATCGCCAAGGTGTGCAGTCGCGTGAAGGAAACTCCCGCGTTCGCCAGCGCGTCCAGTGCAGCCGAGTAGACTCGCCCATCAGCGACCGCATAGGCATCAAGCTCTTTCCGTTCCGCACCAATCTCTTCGAGGCGTCTCTTGATCGCGACGCGCTCTCCAAGCAGTTCGCCACGCAGACGTTCAATGGCTTCGAGGCGCTGTTCAGGAGTCTCCTCGCCGTGGGCCTCGCGGAACTGCAACAACGCCTTAACGTAAGGCAGGTGCTCGGACAGAATTGTCTCTTCCGTCGCGATCTTGCCCTTCAGGTTGATCAAGTCTTGGATCGGATTGAGTGTATTCGGGGCTGCTTCGCCGAAGACCTCATGGAAAACCTTCACCTTGGGCTGCAGGTTATCCAGCTTGTCACGCGTCTCGACAGCTGCGCGCAGTCGCTCGGTCACACTTTGAAGCTGTCCGTTCGTTGTTTCGAGGTTGCCCTGAGGGTTCTGCTGAAGGGGATCGACATCGCCGAACAGTTCGCGAAAAACAGGAAGCGCTGACGCCAGCTCGCTTAAGCGCTGATGCGCGGCGACTGCGGTATTGAGTTGGTCTGCCGCTGCTTTGTGCCGAGGACGAAGTTCATCTCGCCGCCGGCAAGCTTGATCCATTGCATCCTTTGCCGCCTCGCCAGCCGCAACCGCTTCGGTATGCCGGTCGACAATCATCGACAGCGCCTCCGACAACGGGCAATCCTGGTACTTGGTAGTTACCGCTTGCCAAATCTCGTGTTTGCCTGTCAGTGACGCCACGCGGTCATTGTGGTCGGAGAGCGCCTGACGGTCCCAAGTAAGCTGCTTGGATCCCCATTCCTTGGCCGCCCTCGGTTGGTTCTTGTGCTCAGCCGGGAATAGGTCTGCCCGCGCGGCGAACGTCTCATACGCCACTTGGTTCTCTTCAGCCTCACGGGACTCTGCAATGAGGTTCTCGTACTCGGCTGACCATTGTTTGACGCCCGCATCAGCAGTCTTGTGGGAGCTGGACGCCTTTTCAAGTTGGGCAGAGAGCTCGCGCTGAGTTCTGCGGTACGGGTTCGTATCGATGATGTCGATCGCGATCCCGAAGGCGCGAGTCAGGAGATCAGCAAGGTTGCCGGGGTCACCTGCCGGCAGCAAAGCTTTGGCACCCGTAAGCGTATAGCCATTGACGGCGTACTTCCGATGCTGCCCGCGCCTGGATTCTTTAAGGTCGCCTTTATTTTCAACAAGATAGGCCCCTTCATCTCCATACTGGGCATCTGGCGCCGCAACAACCATGCCCTTAAAGTCGTTCGTGAAGTCAACGACTTGTGCTCCGCAAACTACCGGGCTCACGCGGACAGCCATCGCTCGTTCGTTAACCCGCTTGGTTTCGATTCCCAAGAGTTTTGCTACTCCGTGGTCAGCGATCAACACGCCGGCTGTCTTGTCGATCACAAGGCTGGCAATCACCGCGCTGAGCTTGCTGTCCTTTCTCCATGGCGCGTCACGAGGGATTGTCGGCATACCTGGTATGGGATCACGTACTGAGAGCACATGCACCACCGCTGCGTCCCGGATCACCTCAGACAATTCATCCTCGTAAGACGCGTTGGCTTCGAGAACATCCCGTGCTTTGGCTTCGACCGGCTCGAACTTGTCGAGCGCTGCTTCCGCGTCGTTCAGCTCATGCTGACGCAGGTTGATGTGGACCAGGGCGTCAGCGGTCGGCTTCAAGGTCTTGTAGAGCGTGTCTTCGAAGTGCTCCTCGTCTTCATCGCCCTCAGTGCCCATCGATTGGCGGAGAAGCTCTGGGGCGACAAACTGACGAAAGAACGCGGCGTCGTAGGATTCACCGCTTTCAGGTTCCACCTTGTTGATCATCGCGGAGTAGTCGCCAGCCCCCTCCAACTGAAACTCCACGTTCTTCTTGACGACTTCGATGTTGGTGAACTGACGTATCTCTTCCAGCCAGTCCTTCTGGTTCCGCCATTTGTCCCATCGCGCCCCCTGTATGCGCTCGACGGAACGCCTGAAGGTCTCGTTGTCGATGAGTCGAAGTTTGTCAGGCTCCTGAACGAAACAAGGAGCGTCAGAAAGCAGCCCTAGATAATGATAGAAATATGGATCCTTGCCACGGCTCCAGGCGAGACCGATCACGTAGGTCACCCCCGGAATCTCACTAGGATCGACAGTGATCAAGTCGCGCTGAAGAATATCTTCGTCGTGCGGTTTCTCGACGAACTCCATGCGGATATGGGTCCAACCGTGCTCCGCCGGTGCAATGCGATCCGCGACTTTGGCCTTGAGCCGAGCATCCCGGCTCAGAAGGAATAGCGAGGACTCAGTAAGACTGGTCTTTCCGCCGCCGTTGTCGATTTGTAAGGCAGACGACCGACCAAAGAGACGGAAGGTCTCACCTCGATAGAGCGGCACCCATTCACGCCCTTCGGTGTAGCCGTCGCTTAGAAAGTTGGCTACCTGAATGCTAGTGATTGTTGCCATGAGCGACCTCCTCGACTTCCTCGATCAGCACAGTGGACGCCGCGTCAAACGGCAACAACGCCGGCAGCAACGGGACAAGCTGCCGGTCATAGTTCATCTTCATCTCGAATGCGAAGAGGAGCGACTGGCGGTAGACATCCTCTTCAAGGCGCTCCAGCAAGCTGGCGTCCTGCATGATCTCGATAAAGGCCGAACACAGTTGCGTGATCGTGCCCTCCTTCGTGGACGTAAGGGCGTCATAGATGGCCGTCGTCTTCAAGGACGCCGGATCCATCTTGAGAACCGAGTCGTTGATGTAGTTCTTCACCGCATCGGTGAAAACGAGGCGATTGAAGGCCGTGTCAACCCAATCCTGCATCGCTCCGGGACTACGGTTCTTCTTCGTGTAGAGGAGGTCGAGAAGGATGAACCAGAGTTGCGTGAACCAGATCTTGATCTCGGTGTCCGAGACCTTGTAGCGCCCGAGTTGTTTCATACGCGAAACCAATCGCTCGGTGCCGAAGAAAGGTGGATTCGTATCCGGCTTGCGCGCAAGCACGAAGGTCATTGCGCCGGCAGGTATACCAGCCACGTCGAACTCACGGAATGACTGGAGCACAAGGCCCTGTCCGTCGAGAATCTCTTCAAGCAGGGCTCGCATCTGAGGATCGGCATCCCGCAAGATCGTGGCGACCTCGCGCTCCTCGCGTGAGATGTTCCGTCGTGCCGCCTTCGTCTCAGCAATGCGGTGCTTGAGCAGGAAGGCTTGGACGCGGCCAAGTTCCGAGTTATTCACGCATTGCTCCTTATTGCCAATTCAAGGTCACAGAACAGGAAGTCGCCGCCATTGACCTGCTTGGTCACCAAAGTCGGCGACACCCGGATTTCGAGCGGCTCTTTGATAGGAAGGGTATCCGGCGCCACGAACACGCCGACCAGATCGCCCACCGAGGGCTTCCCATCCAGAAGGAACCAGCCGCGATCAATGGCCTCTGAGAGGCGCAGCGGTGATTTCTTCAAGAATGTGGCGATCTCTTCTCCGTGTCGTGCGATGAACAGAACCTTGCCCAACTGGGACACCGACTCCACCGTCTCATCGGAGAACTCCATGGCTTTTGTCTCGGGCTGCCCCTGACGAATAGGAACCGCGTGCCAACCATCGAGAACCGAGTGAAATGGGGCCTCAAGCGTCGTCGCGCCCCATTGACGCATGAAGTGCGCTTCTTGCACTTCACTGAAGGGAGCCCGCACAAGTTCGCGCGCCACATCCAGGAATGATGGCGGCGGCACTGCAATACGCTTGTTCTGGGCGGCGGCCTGTACCAATTCGGATACGCGCCGGTTGAAAATTATCAGGACTTGCCGTACCCGAAGGAGGTGGGCTCGCACGCTCTCGAAGGTGATGTCCGCGTCACTACGTTCCAGCCATTCGGAGAAGTCGTCGGCTGTCGATTTCTTGTCTACCTCTTCTTCCGCCTTACGGACGATATCGATCGTCTCGTTGATGACTCGGCAGTATTGGTCGAACCGGCCGACGTATTTTTCGGCTGTCTCCGTCTTCCCGACCTTTTCTAGCGCTGAGAGGATGTCGAGGATCTCGTTGCGAAGCTGGCTGACGATCTCATCAGCAAACGTACCGACTTTCTGGAAGTCGCGGAATTCGACAGCGTGAAGAAGGTTATAAGCATCACCTCGAATGTAGGTGGCGTCCCGAGCAGCATTCACTAAGACCGGAAGCATCCGTCCAGTCGGGGATAGGCGGTACTCGTCCGCGTAATCGGTCTTGTCGACGATGGCGGTCTTCCGTTTCTCAGAGTGACGCGCCGCTTCAAGTGCCCCTGCCGCCCGCTCCAAGTAATAAAGCTCAGTCGGGCGACGTAGAACATTGAGAACGTAGGCCACATCACTGGTGGCGACGCCAGGTATTGACAGACTGAGGTGACGAAAAATCGCTGCGAACGGCATGTACTCTTGGTGGGCGGTTTCATCTTGAACTTTGAGGCATTGGATGACTAGCGCCGCAATATCAAGATAGACACCATCGGTTTTCCCTGGGCGCGACTCCCGCGTAAATGCTGGGGACTCGCCATATCCACGATCGGAGTCGTGGAGGTCGAGTAAACGCACTGTTGCAGAGAGTAAGGGGATGTAGTCCACGTCAGCTTCTCATATGGGAAACAGCCACGGTTTGACTTCCGTTACGTTCGAGACCGTCAATTGGTAGTCGGGCGGACGCTGCTTCGTTACATCAACGGCTGCTCGTATGTCTTGAATGAAGTACCCGACCAGCGCGCCGCGGCATGTGACAATGCGAGCCGACGTGTTAGCGAAATATTCAAATCGGATGACCTCTTCTTGCTCGCGACTGAGGTCGGGGTGCGCGATCAAGCAAACTGGAACGTGCGCGTTCCACGCAGCGTCATCTTCCTCGGAACGTTCTCCTCGCAACCCCGTAGGCATCACATCCACCACCCGGCCAAGGGAGTAGTCCCGAAAATCATCGCGCGTCGAGCAATAGGCACGTACATGCCAACGTCGCCCGGCACGAACCAGGTGATGGGGAGTAATGGTGCGCTGATGCGGCACCGGCTCCTTCATTGAGCGATAGGTAATCTGAACGGCCGCATGGTTTCGGATTGCATGCGATAAGGCGGCGAAAATACTTGGTTCTGGCGTCGTCAGATCAGGGAACGCAGCGCAAACTGGACCGTCGACGACCGCCTCGCCCGCTACATAAGGTAGCCCCACGAGGCTAAGGTACTTCGCCAACGACTCAGCACGATCACGAGCTTTACCGCCCGACGTTGCGTGCGCGTAGGCTGCGCTCGTTACATGGTAGCTGCGTGACTTGGTGTTCCACTCCATCCATAGGGGATGCGCATCGCGGAATTCCTGGATTAGTTGGCTTGCTCGAATATCTCCAAGTCCGAGCAGGCCTGCTATCCGGCTCCGGTTTAGGAAACCCTCCCACAGCAGCAGCAATTCAAGAATCGATTGTCGCTGTTGTGCTGAATCCACTCTGCCCATGCTGCCCTCCGATGTTCGTATAAAAATCTATACCATACAATCTATTGATCGCATAATAGATTTTACGCTCATGTACTGCGCCGCCTTGGCAAGCCAATGCCCTGCTTCACAAGCAGCCCTCCTCCCCCTCACCCGTAGCCCGTTCGCTGTCGATAAAGAGGGGCTGAACGCATTGAGCCACGACGAGGCGTTCGCCCTGTTCCGCGAGCTGCGTTTGGGATCAGAGCGAAGAAGGGGATTGCCTATGCTGCGGTGCCGGCGCCAAGCGCTATTTCATTACGACTCGGCAGCAATGGCGCTGCCGCGACTGCCACACACCTTCGCGATCAAGTCGAGGGACGATCTTCGCCTTCCATAAGCAGTCGTTACGCCTTTTAGTTGGCCGGTAGGCATTACTAAACAGCCTTGACACCTCTGTTCCGCACGCTTGTGCCCGAACATCGGCCATGGCGTAAGCGGTGCAATATGCCCAGAGCGCAGGAATTGACCGCATTAGTGTTTTCCGTATATTGTTACAGCCAAGAATAACCCCCACGCCTCCGGCGGGCTCATACCCGTACTGCGCACCAGGGGGTTAGTTTTTTCTGCCTTCTGCCTTCTGCCTTCTGCCTTCTGCAAAATGCTCTAGCACCACCATCCCCCTAGGCAGCCCGGGTAGGCTGCTGTGTCCATCCCGCTCTCTGAGTCCTGAGAGGATCGCGACGCAGATGGGCTCAGTTGTAATGAACACCCTCCCCCTCATCCCAGTAAAACGCTTCGGAAATGAGAGCGATCCGAGGTAGCTTCGTTAGTCCAATATCGCATGATGATTTCATCGGAAGGCTCATACGCCCAGTAATAAACGACCCATGTAGATGCAGGGCTCACCGCCTTATCAAGATTAAGTTGCCCAAGGCAACGCTGAAATGATTTGAGCGACAAATAGCTGGGATCGCGAACAATAACAGTAAATTCTGCGGCAGATGCACTCTTACTGGAAGTGATAAGTACGCAATGCCCACTTAAATCAACAAACGTGGGATCGCGTCGTGGGCTTAAAGAAATCATGAATTTACCTTTCTGGGTTAAAGCCAGTTGCAACTCATGCTCTATTGACGCCCATATTCCATAAAATTGAGACAGCCACAATAAAGCAATCTGTTTGAGGGTGGCTGGCATTTCACTTCCAAGCATAACCGTTAGTGGTTGAATGCCATCAAATTTATTCCCCGGAGCATATCCCAGTGCGCACATCCAGCCAAGCATGGCAGAAGACACCGCGCATGCGCATTTTATATCAAGACAGTGTAATTCTTTACCATCCATATGCATTAGTGTTTTGAAGCATCTCTTGTGTGACTTAATATGCTCTCGATAGATGTATCTCCGTATGCTTTTAAGTACAGGCAATGGCTTAATGCCGTCAAATGACTTGCTGGACTGAAGAATATGAAGATTTTTTTTACATCCTAGAGGCGCTGTGCCAACCCAAGGAGCATGGCCTATCTTGGCAGAGCAAATTTCAACGCAGTGGCTAAATCCAAGTTCATTCTGGCTTTTTCCGTCATAAAGGCTGCTTATAAATGCGCCTGCTACCTCATCGCAACAGGAGGCGCGTTTTAGCCAGCTCAAAATTTTGGAGCTATACTCACAGACAACGTTGTAAAAATTTAAATCATTGCAGCCAATTTCGTAACCAAGGTTAGAGTCAAAGTAAAAATGTCCACACGACAGCTTTAGACTGAAAGAAACCCCATCAATCTCCTTGTGCTTTTTAGGTGTGAGACCTGCCAGCGACATTGCTTCACTACATGCGCGACAAAAAACCAATTTCCTTTGATGCCAAGGACAGTGGGTAATAAATTTCAAATAGAAAAAGACACTATGGTAGCCTTTCAACAAGCACTCTGAGCAGTGCCTGACTGAGACTACCTGCTTAGCGTTAATCGGAACGATACTATCAATGAAGCTGCTTTTTAGCTCCGGCACAGGTATACCGGTGGACATGGAAAATTTATCCATATCAATCCAGTCGCTTAACCAGTATTGAGTGCGGCCAGAGTCATTACATGATCCATTGCCGATATAAGAAAACAGCGAACTCTTATCAATAATATTGACGGCCATTAGCTTCAAAAAAAACGAAAATGACGATTCAAATGGAGCCTTGCATCGGGCGCCAAGCCTGAGCGATATTTTATGACTAGGGCGCTGCACGCTTCATCAGCTCCACAAACTGACGAACGCCACTCGAATCAATAGCTTCTTTTATAATGGGCTCATCAAGCCTAAAGCTAGCGCTGTCATCTCGTCGATTGGCCAGTAACAAATGTTCGATAATTCTAAATACGTGTTCCATCGGCAAATGATTGACGCCTGCCCGGTCAATTTCGCTCAAGGCACCCCAAATTAAATCAAGATAAATTCCAAGCTTAAATCCCGCTGCAAAAGCGGAAGGAAAAAAGAATCGAGTATAGGTCCAGCCAGAACCCTCGGGGAATTCAGATTCTTGATCGAAACTTTTTAGAATCCCTCTTAAATAATCTTTGCTGACACACCCGGGAAACGGCACAGGCTCACTAAGGAACCGAGCGATAAGGTTGGTTGCCTCTCCGACAAATAAAGAACTCCTCCTGTTTAGGATTTGTGGCTGAGCAAAACCTACGGTAGTCATACTTATTTTACGCTGCTTGAGCCTGTTATGAATGGTCAATAGCACTCCATAGTGATCCCTGCTGACATTCTGCATTTCGCCAATCAACAATATAAAATGATCACCATCAACCGCAGCCAACTGAGCTTCAACATGCCCAAGGTATCTCTCCAAAAGCTCCGGATATAGCTCCCTACTCTTATGAAACAAGTGTGCTGCCTTAACCAAGTCCTTCATGAAGTTAGCAGACTTTGTTCCATCGGCTTCAAGTTGCGACGTGTATTTCTCCGGGTATTCATAATTCAACATTTTCTGGACGGCAGTCAGGCAGCTGGTTTTCCCCATGCGAGGCTGAGCATACAAAAATAATCCAGAGTGACGTAGCCAAACCTTTTCTCTGATTTTTTTGTAAGCATCCTCAATCATAGGCGTAAGAATGAGCGACCGCCCCTTGATAATTGGATGGGAGTCCAGTATATCTTCGCGAATACCAGGATCATTCAAATCAAGCATTACGCCCCTCCCTTTAAAATATTTGCCAAATTCGGTAAGGGCTTGTTTAAAATATTTTTTTGATCGCTTGATTCGCGAGATTGGAAGGTTTCCTGTAAGGACTCTTCAAGTTTTTCTTCCTCAACCAACATCAGACTCGAGTCAGCCTCTACGGCCACTCTCTTAGCTTCTGTTGCCTGTGAGGGCGGTATTGCGGCCTTTCTTTTCCCTTTAGTGGTCTTGGTCGACAGGTAGCTCAGATATACCTGTATAGGGTCTTGCTGCGAATTTATGAAGATTGTCCTCGCTGATAGTAGTGATCGAATTGCCTTGCGTGTTCGGAGATCATGCTTTGTATAAGACCACTTGCCAGTGGCAAACAAGATATCCAAGGGATACCCGTTCAACGTAAAGGCTCTTACTTGCCGCAAGTCGGCCTCATTTATTGTGATCTTTATCTTTTTACCAATTAATTCTGCCAAGTCCCTTAAAATTGAACTGGTGTACCTGACGCCTTGGAACTGAATATATGGCATCCGTCCTTTCTTTATATCTCCACGAACCGTGACAAGCTTTTCGTCACAGAACAGCTCCCTGCCTTCCGAATGTTTGCTGGCAGGTATATATCGAAACAAAAAGGCTCCGCCTGCCTGCTCAATTTTTTGCTTTATAAATTCGAGCGGAGATATATTGAATAACGCCTCCGTTGGAGTGGCATTGTGAGTGGCAATACTAACGCTCAATAGATGCTCGATCTCGTCAGCCGTAATATCGTACTCAACGGCAAGCTCTGCACCATCCTTTGCCCTACCTTTCGATGGCGAGCTGCCTGTGGTTGACATAAGTCTCTGGAACAATTCTTTTGAGACAATATTAAAAAAATGTTCAACGCGGGAGCGCCTTGCTGGTACACCAGGAGAGCCCCAGTTAATAGAAAACCCAAGCTCTTTTCTTGCCCGCTCTCTTACTTTGATCGCTAGGTGTGCCAGCGCACCATCAAACATTATTGCAGACCATAGTGCGCCCTTGCACTCTGAAATAACTTCTTTGGGGAGTCCGCCTTTTGATGGGTAGATTAAGCCTTCGATAACTGGCTTTGGTCGTATGTGCTCAGGGTTTACAGCATCACGCAGCAGCGCCACAACATCGTCCGCACCAACTTCGCTACGATAGACGACTCTGTACGAAATTATTGCACTGGATGAGCGACACAGAAGAGCAATTATCCACATGCGCTTAATCAGAATTTTCGACTTCGTACCATTAGGGTTTGCGAAGGACACTGTTGCATGACAGTCAATGCGATGAGCATCGGCTTTAAATATCTCATATGGCAAATCACATTTAATCAGTGACTTGCTCTTTTTCCCTAGATGGACATTGCTTTTTGCTTCATCAACGCCTCGCCTTGTTGCAAATGAAGCCGCATCACGAAGTAACATGGTGCGCATGTACTTGAAAATAGTTGTACGACCTTGCCACTTGGTATTGAACGGCCATTCGCTGTCAGTAACCCCTTTCTCCTTAAGTAGTGATATGAATATCTTGTGCAGTGTCTTCGGGCGAATCATGTGTTCATGAATAATGCTTCTGGACTGCTCTTTTTTAATTCTGGTCTGGAGCTCTTGCTCAATCCCCGGAAACCTATTAAGTAGAGCTGAAAACAGCCCAGAGCACCCTCCTTGGGCTTCAGGAAGCTTAGGTGATTCATCTTTAACTCTTGTATATAGCGCAAGATGCCTTCTGGGCAGTAGTGCTCTAAACCCTAAAATTTGCCCATCATCCCCTAACGCTTTACATCTATTTCGGTAGTAATAAATATTTGACGCTTTTATGTTGCATTTTGCTTGAATTTCATCCAGAGGCCTGCCTTCCATCAGCATTTGTACAGCCATGCACCTCTGTGTATATTTTTCCTTATCATCTGGCGCCAGTGTATCCGCATCGATACGTGGCCAACTATCTATAGGATCATTGACATGACTTGAGTTGATGATGGCCTTCATGCTGAGATCTCCCAGCAAGTATTCAAACTGAAAGGGCCACTTTCTAGTGAGATTTTAATGAAACCTCTTGAATACTGGCGAATAATCGCCCCTACAACTTCTGCGTGATCATACTCGCCGAGATGAGAAACCACATCGCCTATAGTCCCAGCCCTGACTCTACCGAAGTAAAATGCAACTGCATTCATAAGGTTTATGTGCTGCTCGCCTCTGATACTTGCCGCAAACGCTAAAGGTTTCGCCCAACGTAGAGCCTCAATAGCGACCGCATCAAGGGTTTCATAGTCAAAACACCTGCATGATAAATTGTGCCCCTCAACAGGATATGACTCCGGAACCTCAGACTTATTACTCTTAACGAAATGAACTTCTGACGAACCATCACGGTAGTTGACTAGGAAGTCAGGGGACTCTGCCTTGCGCTCAAATATTTCGAAATCGGCGACAGTCTTGTCAGACTCAAGAAAATATAGCCAGTAGATGTATTGCAAATCGGAATTAAGAAGCCAGTCTCTATGCCCACGAGCACGATATGCCTTGTGTACCAAGTCTCGCGCACTGGACTTGGCGGATAGGCTTGGCTTCATGCCCCTCTCCTAGAGGTCTCTTCTCTTTTTCTAGACTTTAGTTAACGTTCACTATTTTTCCAGAAATTAGTTATAGAAATTTAAACTAATTTCTAGAATTGATTAATGTGGTTTGTTCAAACAATCAACTAAGACTTTGAATTTGTTACGAGTGGGCCGATAGGCTATTTCTAGCTTTTAGTTATACGGTCATCTTCCTGCGGCGCTATCCCCCGGCTCCGTCAGAAAAGCCAGCTCGCGCTAAGGTTTGCGGTGCGTCGAATAGCACGCGTGTCGCTGTGATCGAGCCGTTGCTGACGTGGGTTATTGGGCTGGTGAGTTTCGAATCAAAGCAGGCATCCGCGAATTCGTTACGGCCTTGGCGGGGATGCGACGACCAACGTCGCCGAGCCCCGCCTGACGCTCAGTCCTTCCTGACGTTCTGATAGAGCATCAATCGGGATGTCTCGTGAAGGCCACGTGTCAGTTTGACCAGGCGCTGGAACTCCTCGGGATGCTGTTCGGCGACGTCCACCAGCGGCTCGGATGAAGCAATGTCATGCAGACTCGGCTGGCTGCCGTCGTGCTGCATCTGCAACAGGAAATCCTTGGTAACCCCGCCGATCAGAGGAAACGTACCTTCTCGCAGAACCAACGGAACCACACGCTCGCCTTCCGGAGACGGCTGTTGGATGTCGCGGCCCATCGCGCCATTGCGAAATTCCATTCCTGCCATGCCCAGCACACTCGGCAGCAAGTCAACCAAGCCCACGGCCTCTTCAATTACACGCGGCTCGAGCAGCTCGGGCGCGTGAATCAGCAGCGGTACATGGTTGCTCTCCAGGCCGAGCTTTTCGAATGCCGGTGGCATATGCGGTATCTGGCTGATGCGTGTGTTGTGATCGCCAAACATGACGAAGATGGTGTTGTCGTACCAGCCGCCTTCCTTCGCTATCTCCATCAGGCGACCAATGTTGAAATCCAGTAGGCGGACCGCGTTGTACTGCGCCAGGCTACGGGAGCCAGCGCCTTGTACTTTTTCCAGCGGCAGATCAAGAACTTCAAAGCCGTCGTTCTGTTTGGGGATAGTGAACGGTCGATGATTGCCCGCCGTCTGGATATAGGCGAAGAATGGCTTGCCCTCCCCCTGCTCCCGAAATATTCGGTCGCTTTCCTTGAACAGGTCCAGATCCGAAACGCCCCATACGTCGACCATCGGTGATTTCCAATGTCGCTCTTCGTACAGCTGGATACCGTCGATGCTCTGGCGAATAAGCGCATTCATGTTCGCCCAACCGGAATTACCTCCGATCATGTAGTACTTGTCGTAGCCCTGCAGCGCATTGACGAGGCTGTGCTGGCGGGTGATCAGCGGATTACGCGTTGCGGTTTCCTGGCGTGAAACGTCCGGTACGCCAGAGATACTGGCCCAGACGGTTTTTGCGGTGCCGGTGACGGGTACGTAGAAGCTCTTGAAAAACCAGCTCTGCTTGGCCAGCCGATCGATGTTAGGCGTGGGATTCAGTGGATTGCCATAGGCGCCAACTGCGCTGGTGCCCAGGGATTCAAGCATGACGAACACCACGTTCGGCCGCTGATTTCCAGCAAGCGCATACGGTTGGACGCTCTGCTCTCGGCTGAAATTCAGCGACGCCGCATCAGGCTGCTCAACGCCCAGGTAACGACTGACCACGTCGTAATGGGCTTCGACTTGCTCACGATCATATGGTTGATTGGGAACCTTCAAGGTGTCGTACAGGAAGATCACCGGGTTCAGGCCGAGCGCGGCAATCTGGCTATCGCCCGAGAAGAAAGCGTCGCTCCAACGCAAAGGCACCGGGTTTTCCAGATTGAGATTATCGACGCGCCCCAGAATGGCGACGAAGACCAGCACGACCATCAACGCGCTGCCCCAGATCAACGAGAGGCGGCTGATGGGCTTTGCCGGGCGATCCAGCGTCACGCGCTCGATGCGCACCAGTAGCCACCAGACCAGCGCAGTGGCCGCAGCCCAGCCGAGGGTAATCCATACCACTGGATAGGTTTGCCAGACCATATCGGTGGAAATCTGCGCATCCTCAAGAAAGCGCAATACGGTGGCGTTGATACGCACGCCGAGATAGGCGTAATGCCCGAAATCGATGATGTAGACCAACATCATCGCTCCGAGCGCCAGCGCAAGGTACAGCCGTGCTAGCCACCGAACGGTACGTGAGCGGGTCAGATTCCATTTAGGCAACCATGCCAACAAGGCGACCGGCAGCATCAGCAGAATGGCAAGGCGAAGGTCGAAGCGCAGACCGATTCCCAGCGTTTCGGACAGGCCATCGACTTCACCGAGCGCACTGGCGTCGAATCCGGAAAAACCGACGAAGAAGATCCCGCGCAACACCGCGAGCGTGATGAACAGAACCCCGACAGCAGCGAACCAGTAGTGCAACCGTCGCGAACTAACCCAACCCATCATTCAAACCTCTGATTATCGAACCGCCAAGCGCAGCCCTATGGCTGATCCGTTTCTTTCACTGCGCAACCGTTGGTTTACGCACGAGCATCCTGTATGCGTAGCCAATCAACGCGCCACAACTGAACAGCGCGATGAAGGGGTCTAGCAAGTAGTCCCAGTAATTAGGCGAAGGCTTGAGTCCTAGGCTGAACGCCAAGGTCGCCAGACCGAGCATGCACGCGCCCAACCAGTTCCTCAGCAACAGCAACCCCAACGCTAGCAGACCTACAACCGCAAGCAGCGGGCGCGGGTCGTAACCAAGCTGATAAGGATCCAGGTAGGACAAACCCATCGTTGCCGGGTAAAGAAAAAGCGCCAGCGCTGCCAGCACGATTAGCACCTGCACGCGAGCGCTGTGCCCAGGCGAGTCCAGTAAGCCCATGCGTACTGCTGCGGCGAAGGCCAGAATTACCAGCGTTGTAATCGCGACATCGTCGGTGAAGCTGCGCATGTAAGCGGCGAGGGAAAGTCCATCCACAGTAACGAAGCTGACCGCCAGCAGAAGGAAAAGACGAAACAACTGGGCAATCCGACCGCGGCCAAAACCGGGAAGAACCACGTATGCGAATAGCGCAAAGGTCAGATGTGCTTGCCAAAGTTCAGGCATCAGAGCTGCTCCAATAGCCAGGCATCATTGAAGCTGACGTGCTTAATGAATGTGTTATTCCAGGAGTACACCAGGTGGTAAAGACCATCAGCACTCTTGATGAAATAGGGATACTCGTACTCGAAGTCGCAGCCGCGAGTCTGGCAAACCCGCCGGTCGAGATTTGCCAGAAACTCATCGACCAACGAGAGGCGCCGCGGCCCACTGGAGAGGCGGAACTTGTCGCCGATTATGTCCCGATAAACCTCGGGGCTGAACGGGTTGCCTTCAGGATCAGGCGACTCGTCCAGGTCTATTACCGGCGTCCAGAGTTCGAGGCTGGAATTGGTTTCCATCAAGCGAAGGCGGAAGCGTCCGTCCTCGAGGTCATTCAAGGCGACTAGCAGCCCATGATTGGGAGTAGCTACCGCCGCTAGCGCAGAATTGGGGTTGGCGGGGTCAACTGGGAACGGCTTGCTCCACGTCCTGCCTGCATCCTCGGTGCGGCTGGCTAGCACGCGATGGTGCGTGGCACCTGCGTAACGCAGCATCGCGATAGCGTTCTGCTCGTCCATCGGCACCACTGTGGGCTGCAGAGAGTCGGTGCCCATGCTGATCCGGCTCTTGCCTATGACGTCACCGGTGGGACTGATATAGAGGTACTCGGCGAACTTGCCCAGAAACTCATGGTAAACCGGCAAGCCTATGGTGCCGTCGCTATGAAATACCGGGGCGTTGCGAACCAACGTGCTGACGTTCAGGAACGGCGTGGTAATCAGCTGCTTCGGGGTCGACCAGGTTTCGCCAAAGTCATCCGAGTACATGGTATTGATGGCGCTGCCAGCCCAGCCGCCGATCGATACAGACACGTAAAAGAGCCACAACCTGTTGTCTGGGGCCAACGCAATCACGGGATTGCCCAGTTTGCGTATGTGCTTGCGGGTTGCCTGCTGAGTCGACTCTCGGGTTGCCAAAACCAGTTCATCGCCCCACTCCGCCGCTATGGCGTCATACCGCGCGCCACGAATCTGAACGTCCGCGGCGCCCTCTCTCGAGCCTGCGAACCAGACGGCCATCAACCCGCCGCGCGGCAGCGAAGTCACCGACGACGCATGCACGAACTCTTCGAGGTCAGATGATGCAAAGCGAGTGCTGTAGAAAGGGCTCGCGCCCGCTAGCTCCACGGAGCTAGCGGCTACTGCGAAGCCAGAGACGGCACGGTCAGGATGAAGCCACCAAGTGGTCGTGAACACTGCAGTCAGAGCAATTGCAGAAACACAAGAAGCGAAAAATCCAGATTTTGCAGAGCCCATAGAAACCATATCCATATAAATACTCGTCGCATCTTGCGGACTGCGAGAAACAACAGACGCATGCCTCATTTGTTCGAGACGGAAAAGCGTGCTGGCTGGTTTCTACAAGGGTCGTACTCGACTTCTAGGATGGAGAATTGCTGTAACCGAGCGCCGCCGATCAATAGCCAGGGGCTTAGTGCGGCTGGCGCGCGCGGGCCGGCGCCGCAATATAGTGTCTTGACTGCGGCCGTGGCAAATTGGCACACCTTAGCGGGCGCCACTGGCGGCATACAGCATGGTACGCAGTATGCCGGTACCGCTAGGGGACAAGCGGCGTAATATGGCGCCATCTCAACGGAACTGGAGTTCTCTTATGCTGCTTCGCTTACTAGCCGCCAGCGCTCTAGCGGCGCTTTGTCTGCCTGCCGTCGCGCAGGAACACAGCCACGACCACCACGCGCCTGCGCAAGCAGCTGCGACTGAGCTCGCTGTGAGTCAGGCGTGGTCGCGCGCGATGCCTCCAAGCGCTCCGACCGGTGCAGTCTATTTCGTTCTGGAAAATCGCGGTGAGCAGCCTGAGCGCCTTATCGGCGCACAGACATCCCGCGCCGAGAAGACTGAGCTGCATACCCACGTACATCAAAACGACATGATGAAAATGCAGCAGATCGAATCGGTCGACGTACCGGCTGCTGGCAAGGTGGAGTTCAAGCCGGGCGGCAACCACCTGATGCTGTTCGGGCTCAAGCAGCCGCTGGTCGCTGGGGAGAGTTTTCCGGTTACGTTGCAGTTCGAGAATGGCGGCGAGATCACCACTGAGGTCAGCATTGAAGTAGATGCCCCGGCTGCCGGCGGTGCTGCATCAGGGCATCATCACTGAGTCATCTGGCGTGCCACCTCAGTTGGCACGCCCTTCCCGTCCTCAGATCGCGGCGGGCGTGCGCATGGTGACGAACTCTTCCGCCGCCGTCGGGTGAATGCCCAGCGTGTCGTCGAACACTTGCTTGGTTGCGCCAGCTTTCAGCGCCACACCCAGCCCTTGCATGATTTCCCCTGCGTCCGGCCCGGCCATGTGGCAACCCAGCACACGGTCGGTCTCGGAATCCACCACCAGTTTCATCAGGCTGCGCTCGAGGCTGTCGGTCATGGTCAGTTTCATTGGCCGGAAACGGCTTTCGAACACCGTCACCTTGTAGCCTTTCTCGCGCGCTTCTTCTTCGGTCAGTCCAACAGTCGCCATATTCGGCAAACTGAACACCGCAGTCGGAATGGTCGTGTAGTCGACCTTGCGGTATTGCTCCGGCTTGAATAGTCGCCGTGCCACGGCCATGCCCTCAGCAAGTGCAACAGGCGTCAGCTGTACGCGGCCGATCACGTCACCGATAGCCAGAATGGACGACACCGAGGTGCGGTATTCATCATCGACGGCGATGAAGCCGCGGGCATCCAGTGCTACACCGGCCTGCTCCAGCCCCAGGTTGTCGAGCATCGGGCGGCGACCGGTCGCATAGAAGATGCAGTCCGCTTCCAGCGTGCGGCCGTCTTCCAGCGTGGCGAGCAGGCTGCCATCGGCCTGCTTGTCGATGTGAATGATGTCGGCGTTGAACTGCAGGTCGACGCCCTTCTTGATCATCTCGTCCTTCAGGTGGTCGCGCAGCGAGCCATCGAAGCCACGCAAGAACAGCTCGCCTCGATAGAGCAGCTTTGTGTCCGCGCCGCAGCCATGAAAGATCGAGGCGAATTCGACGGCGATGTAACCGCCGCCCACTACCAATACGCGCCGCGGCAGGGATTCGAGATAAAAGGCTTCATTGGAGGTAATGGCGTGCTCGCGACCGGCAATCTGTGGGACATAGGGCCAGCCGCCGGTGGCGATCAGAATATGCTCTGCACTGTACTGCTTGCCTTCGACCTCGACGGTATGAGCATCCACCAGACGGGCATGGGCCTGCAGAAGTGTTACGCCGCTATCGACCAGAATGCTCCGATAGATACCGTTGAGCCGCTGGATTTCGCGATCCTTGTTGGCGATCAGCGTTTTCCAGTCGAAGGTTGCGCCGTCGATTGTCCAGCCATAACCCTGCGCCTGGCCGATCTCTTCGGCATAGTGCGCGCCGTAGACCAGCAGTTTTTTCGGTACGCAACCGACATTGACGCAGGTGCCGCCCAGATAGCGGCTTTCGGCAACTGCCACCTTGGCGCCGAAGCCTGCGGCGAAGCGCGCCGCACGCACGCCACCGGAACCTGCGCCGATGACGAATAGATCGAAGTCGTAAGCCATGTAATGTTGTCTCCTTCTGTAGTGAACAGCATAACCCAGGCTTTCGGCCTGATTCACCGAAGGAGTGCCGCATGCGCCCTACCCTCACCCATCTGGCTCTGCACGTGCCGGATCTGGAAGCCTGTATCGAATTCTATGCACGATTCTGTGGCATGCATGTGTTTCATGAGCGCCCGGGAAAGGGCTCGCGCATCGTCTGGATGGCGGAGCCTGGGAAAGAGCGGGATTTCATATTCGTGATCATGCCCGGCGGCAAGGATCGATCACTGGCGGCGGACGACTACAGCCATTTCGGTTTTGCGCTTGCCAGTCGGGAGGAAGTGGATGCGATTGCAGATCGCGCGCGCGAAGACGGCTGTCTGATATGGGCGCCGCGCGATGAGCCCTACCCGGTAGGCTATTACTGCGGTTTGCGTGACCCAGCCGGCAACTATGTCGAGTTCAGTTACGGCCAACCCCTCGGGCCCGGCGCGGAGGATATTCCGTCGCCCTGAAATGCAAAAAGCCACCCGAAGGTGGCTTTGCGAGGATCCAGGTCCGTACCCACTAAAGGTAGCGGGCGGTGGGCTGAAGCCCACCCGCAGGAATTCTGCCAGACCCGGCTGTCAGAACGCCTTACCGGTGAGGTAGAAGTGCTCGTAGCAGAAGTTAGTCGCCGCGATGTAGCCCTCGGCGCTACCGCAGTCGAAGCGCTGACCCTTGAACTTGTATGCCAGTACGCAGCCATCCTGAGCCTGGCGCATCAGTGCGTCGGTGATCTGGATTTCGCCACCCTTGCCCGGCTCGGTCTGCTCGATCAGGTCGAAGATGTCCGGCGTGAGGATGTAGCGGCCGATGATCGCCATGTTGGACGGCGCGTCTTCCGGCTTAGGCTTCTCAACCATGTGGCTGACGCGGAAGATGTCGTCGCGGATCATTTCGCCGGCGATCACGCCATATTTGCTGGTTTCTTCCGGCGGCACTTCCTGGATTGCGACAATCGAGCAACGGAACTGGTTGTACAGCTTGACCATCTGCGCCAGCACGGGGTCGCCGTCCAGGTTGATGCAAAGGTCATCGGCTAGCACCACGGCGAACGGCTCGTCGCCGATCAGCGGACGGCCGCTTAGAATCGCGTGACCCAGGCCTTTCATTTCCACCTGACGCGTGTAGGAAAAACTGCATTCGTCGATCAGGCGACGGATGCCGACCAGATACTTTTCCTTGTCGGTGTTGCGGATCTGGTGTTCCAGCTCGTAGCTGATGTCGAAATGGTCTTCCAGCGAGCGCTTGCCGCGCCCGGTGACGATCGCAATCTGGCTAAGGCCCGCAGCCAGTGCCTCCTCTACCCCGTACTGGATCAGCGGCTTGTTCACCACCGGCAGCATTTCCTTGGGCATGGCCTTGGTTGCGGGAAGAAAACGTGTGCCATATCCGGCAGCGGGAAAAAGGCATTTTTTGATCATGTGAGTCCTTGAAATGAAGGTTCCAGTCGATGCACTGCTTGTCGGTTCAGCAGCTGCCTTGCGGTATTGCCCGGCCTTGCCGGCGTAGAGCCTACGACCATCGTTTTCCATAGGGGTTCGCAGCGAGCGCCATGAGCGAATGCAGAAAATATGCCCGCTATCCAAGGCAATCCCACGGACGCCATTCTAGACGGGTCGGCAACGCTAATATCGCTTTGCCATTCTGTAAAGCAGGACCCGGCTCCTCATTCGTTCGCACCAAGCTAAAGCATGGCGCCACAACCCTATCTATCTGCGTTACGTGACAGCCAGATGGCCACATTGCACCCATACGGACGGGGCGCTCCACTGATCTGAGTCATTGAAAGCTGTATTTGCATAGTCATTGGTCTACTAACGCGCTTCATCCCGACCGGAACGCAATACCATAGCGCGCCCCGTAATGGCGGATGGCTACCATTCGCATCGATCTTCAAGAAACCCGGCAGATCGCCGATAGCGGTTTCAGATTGCCAGCTCATCGCTGCGTCGTGGCAAACAGAACAATCAGTGCGCAATGGCAGCTACGCCCAAGTGGCAGTAGTACTAAGGAAAACCATGAACAACTCCGCCTCTCGCCAAATGTCCGTGCAGACAAAGATCAACCTGGCCCTCGTTCTGGTGCTGGTAGCGATCATGTCGGCCTCGCTGTTTATCGCTGCCAGTACGGAGAAGCGGTTGGTTCTCCAGGTAGTCGAGCAGCAGACCAAGGATGCAGCCGACTCCTATTTCGATAGCATCAACACCATGATGCTTACCGGAACCATGGCTCAGCGCGAGGTGCTGCGAAACAAGATTCTCGCTCGACCAGGTGTCATTGACGCTCGCATCATTCGGGGTGAGGAAATCACCAAGGTGTTCGGCCCGGGATACGAGCATCAGGCACCGGCTGACGCACTGGACCGGCGCGCTTTGAGCGGTGAGGAAATCATTCAGGTGAACAAGCAGGATGGCGGCCGCGTGCTGACCGTCATCAACCCCATCCTTGCGCACGCCGACTACCGTGGCACCAACTGCCTGACCTGTCACCAGGTCGGCGAGAACGCAGTGATGGGCGCCGTGCGTATCAGCTACGACCTCAAGGCGCTGGATCATGAGGTCGACCGCAACATCCTAATCAGTGGCGCAATCCAGTTACTGCTGTTGGTCATCGGCGTGGCGGTGATGTGCATGACGGTGCGCCACGTGATCATCCGGCGCATCACTGCCATGCGCCACACCATGAATAGCATGGCCGAAGATGAAGATCTGAGCCGCAGTGTGGCGATCGGCGCCCAGGACGAGATTGGCGCCATGGGCGATGCGTTCAACCGCATGATCGGTAAGTTCCGTCATAGTCTGGAAGCTGTTGCTGGCGTCACCCACCAGCTTACGGATGTATCCGAGCGCGTTTCCCATGTGGCCGAGAAGACCTTGGCAGCAGTCAATGAGCAGCGCAGCGAGACCGACATGGTCGCCTCGGCGATGAACGAAATGAGTGCGACCGTGCAGGAAGTGGCACGTAACGCCAACCAGACCGCCACGGCATCCACCGGAGCCGATACCGAGTCGAAGGCCGGCGTGAAAGTTGCGACCGAAGCGCTCGATGGCATTGAACTGCTGATCGCCGAAATCGAAAAAGCAGCGCAAGTGATTCAGCGGGTCGAAAGTGACAGCGCCAGCATCGACATGGTGCTCGGCGTGATCAACGGCATCGCTGAGCAGACCAACCTGCTCGCCTTGAACGCTGCGATCGAAGCGGCACGCGCCGGCGAGCAAGGCCGAGGCTTCGCCGTGGTGGCCGATGAGGTACGCACGCTTGCTTCGCGTACGCAGAAGTCCACCGAAGAAATCCAGGCCATGATCGAACAGCTGCAAAGCGGTGTACGCAATGCAGTGCTGGCGATGAAAGAAGCGCAACTGCGGGCCCGCTCCGGTTCGCAATGTGTTGAGAAAGCCGCACAGAGCCTGGGCGTGATCGCCGATGAAGTAGGCACCATCAACGAGATGAACACCCAGATCGCCACCGCCGCCGAGCAGCAGAGTGCGGTTGCCGAAGAGATCAACCGCAACATCTCGACGATCAGCCGGATCGCTGATACCACCTCGGCCGACGCAACGCAGACGTCCGAGATCAGCGATGAACTGGTGCGCCTGGCATCCGAACTGAACCGCTTGGTCGGCCAGTTCAAGCTTTGATCTAGCATTGCGAGGCCGCTTTGCGCCTCGCGCCATCCGCCCCAACCGCACATCCGGTTCGCGCAACAGCGCGGCCCGGGGTGTCATTGGGGCACTATTCTTGATCTGAGACAGTCGGCGCGCCGGATCGAATCGTCCATAATCCGCGCCCATGACCTGCCTGAGCCGGACACACCCGAGGGTGACACCGCGTTCCGCACCTGACTCCGCATTCAACCCTTAGGTGAACCGAACATGGACCAACTGCCGAGCTTCAACCGGGCCCTGGTCGAGAAATACGACCGCCCCGGTCCGCGCTATACCTCCTACCCCACTGCCCCGCAGTTTCACCAGGCTTTCGCCCAAGACGACTACCGCGCCGCCGCCACGCGCAGCAATCAGGCGCAACCGCCCAAGCCGCTGTCGGTGTATATCCACATCCCGTTCTGCAAGAGCCTTTGCTACTACTGCGCCTGCAACAAGATCATCACCCACAAGACCGATCGCGCCATCGAGTACCTCGAGTACCTCAAGCGCGAGATCGCGATGCAGGGCGAACTGTTCGATCGCTCGCGCAAACTGACGCAGCTGCACCTGGGTGGCGGCACGCCGACCTACTTCACCAGCGAGCAGCTGGCCGACCTGATGGCCAGCCTGCATCAAGCGTTCAACATGGATGACAGCGACAACCACGAGTTCTCGCTGGAAGTCGACCCGCGCACCGTCACGCCCGAGCAGATCCACAGCTTGCGCAAGCTCGGCTTCAACCGCCTGAGCTTTGGCGTGCAGGACTTCGACGAGCAAGTGCAGATCGCCGTCAACCGCATCCAGACCGAGGAGCAGACTCGCGAGCTGGTCCAGGCTGCCCGTGATGCTCACTTCAAGTCCATTAGCGTCGACCTGATCTACGGCCTGCCGCTGCAAACGGTGGCCAGCTTCGACGTCACGCTGGACAAGATCATCGACATCCGTCCCGATCGCATCGCGGCGTACAGCTACGCGCACCTGCCGGAACTGGTACGGGCGCAGAAACTCATCCGCCCCGAGGACATGCCGCCACCAGAGCGCAAGCTCGAACTGCTGGAGCTGACCATCCAGCGCCTCACCGCGGCTGGCTACATCTACATCGGTATGGATCACTTCTCGCTGCCGGAAGACGAACTGGCCTTGGCCCGTGCAAATGGCACGCTGCAACGCAACTTCCAGGGTTACTCGACCCATGCCGACTGCGACCTGATCGGCCTGGGCATTTCCTCCATCGGCAAGGTTGCCGACAGCTACAGCCAGAACGTCAAGGAGCTCTCGCAGTACTACGCGCGCCTCAATGACGGCATGCTGCCGGTGCATCGTGGCTACAAGCTGAGCGAGGACGACTGTCTGCGCCGGGACGTGATCGTGTCGCTGATGTGCCACAGCCGCATCGACTACCCGCAGATCGAGCGCAAGCACGCCATCAACTTCCGCGAATATTTCGCCGAGTCACTGGCCAAGCTGGCCGAGCCGATTGCAGACGGTCTGGTCGAGTTGCACGACGATGCGTTGGTGCTGTTGCCGCAAGGGCAGCTGATGATGCGCAACGTGGCGATGGCCTTCGATGCCTACCTCGGCGGCGAGCAGCGCGGGCGCTTCTCGCGTACGGTCTGATCTGTCCTTTCGATCGCTTCACCGGGCGGCAATCCTGCCGCCCTGCTCCCCTCCGCTGATCACCCGATGATTGCCAAAATCCGCTTAAACTGTATAAATAGCCAGTCTTTGAGCGGGTCGACCGTGCCCCCAGTTTCAGCGGATGTGCAATGCGTCAGGCCCTGGAAAATCCCTTCTACTATCTCGACAACTTCCAGCAGGTGCTGGCCTGGGTGAGTCGTCACCATGGCGATCTGCTGGACGAAGCCGAACGAGCCTTCATCGACCGTTTCTCGCTGTTGCCCCAAGCCTCCCAGGCGCTGCTGGTGCGCATGGTGATGCGCAAGGGCACGCTGTTTCGCGCGGGTAAGCTGCACTATGCCGAGATCGGCTGCCCACGCCACGCAGCGCTGCCGCTGATCGAACAGGGCTGGGTCGACGCTGAGCGGGCGCTGACGCTGGAGCAGCTGTTCGCGCTGATGACCAAAGGCGAGCTATTGCAGGTATTCGGAGCGGCTGCACCCGCCAGCCTGCGCAAGGCCGAGCTATTGGAGAGTCTGCGGGCGCTCCATGACGCGGCAAAGCCCTTCCAGGCGTGGTGCTGCCACATCGAGGACGCGGTTTTCGCGCTATGCATCGACGAGCTCTGCGAGCGGTTGCGCCTGCTGTTCTTCGGCAACATTCATCAGGACTGGTCGGAGTTCGTGCTGGCCGATCTCGGTATCTATCGCTACGAGCAAGTCGCCTTTTCGCCGACCTCGCGGGCCTTCACCTGCCGCGCCGATCTGGATGCCTATCTGCATCTGCATCGCTGCCGGGAGCGCTTCGATGCGGGCGAGCCGCTGCCCGATGTGCTGGCCGACGTGCCACTTACGCCGTATGCCAACGCCTGGCTGGAAAGTCGCCGCGGCAAGCTGCTACTGCGTATCGGCCAGCAGCTCGAACGGCTCGGGGAGCTGCCCGAGGCGCTGCGGTTGCATGCCGCCAACCCCTATCCGGGCGCACGCGAACGCGCGATTCGGGTGCTGGAACGCTGCGACCAGCCGGCCGCGGCACTGGAACTGCTGCTTCAGGCTCAGGCATCACCGCAGAACGAGCATGAATCGCAGCAGTTGCAGCGCATTCTGCCGCGCCTGCAGCGCAGCCTCGGCATCCCGACGGATCGCTCTCGTAGCCGCAAGCCCGAGCTGCTCGAGCTGGTTCTGCCTAGACCCGGCTGTAGCGTCGAACACGCGGTGCGCGAGCACTTTTCTACGGCTGACGCGCCGGTCTATTACGTCGAGAACGCACTGGTCGGCTCCCTGTTCGGCCTGCTGTGCTGGGAAGCGATCTTCGCTCCGCTGCCCGGTGCGTTCTTCCATCCATTTCACTTGGCGCCGGCCGATCTGAACCGCGCCGATTTTTATCAGCGGCGTGCCGACCTGTTTGCTGCCTGCCTGACCTGCCTCGACAGCGACGATTACCGTGACTGCATCTGGCGCACCTTCCAGGCGAAGCTCGGCGTCCACAACGCCTTCGTCGTCTGGGGCTTGGTCGACGAGCAGCTGCTGGCGCTCGCGCTCGACTGCATTCCCGCCGGCCATCTAAAGCTGATGTTCCAGCGCATCCTGGCGGATGTCAGCGGCAATCGCACCGGCCTGCCGGACCTTATCCAGCTGTGGCCGAAGGAAGGCCGCTACCGCATGATCGAGGTAAAGGGACCGGGCGATCGCTTGCAGGACAACCAGAAACGCTGGATCGACTATGCCCACCAGCACGGGCTCCCGATTGCGGCCTGCCATGTGCAATGGGCCGAGGCAACAGCGTGAGCTATCAGGTCGCGGTGCGTGCGCTCTGCGAGTTCACCGCCAAGGTCGGCGATCTGGACCTGCGTTTCACCCCCTCGCCCACTGCGCTGGAAGGCATCGCCGGTCATGCCCAGGTCACCGCACGGCGCGGTGAAGGCTACGAGCGCGAAGTCGCGCTGCAAGGCCAGTACGGGCAACTGAACGTGCGCGGACGCGCCGATGGTTACGATCCGACGCGCAACCGGCTGGAAGAGATCAAGACTTTTCGTGGCGACCTGGAACGTCAGCCCGCCAATCACCGCCAGCTGCACTGGGCGCAGGCGAAGATCTACGGCTGGCTGCTGTGTCAGGCGCGCGGGCTCGCTGAAGTCGAACTGGCATTGGTCTATTTCGACATAGTCAGCCACAAGGAGACCTTGTTCATCGAGCGGCACACAGCGGCAGACCTGCGCAGCTTCTTCGAGGTGCAATGCCAGGCCTTCGTCGACTGGGCCGAACAGGAGCTGGCCCACCGTGCCACGCGCGATCAGGCGCTGACCGCGCTGCGTTTTCCCTATGCAGACTTCCGCTCCGGGCAGCGGCAACTGGCCGAAGCGGTGTACAAGGCGGCCTGCACTGGCACCACGCTCATGGCGCAAGCGCCGACCGGTATCGGCAAGACCCTTGCCACGCTATTTCCGCAGCTCAAGGCGTTTCCCGGTCAGCAGCTGGACAAACTGTTCTTTCTCGCCGCGAAGACGTCCGGCCGCCGTCTCGCGCTGGATGCCCTGCAAAGCCTGCAGCGCAGCGGCGCTGATTCATTGCGCACGCTTGAGCTCGTAGCGCGCGACAAGACCTGCGAGCACCCGGACAAGGCCTGCCATGGCGATTCCTGCCCACTGGCCAAAGGGTTCTATGATCGCCTGCCCGCGGCCCGTGCTGAGGCGCTGCAGCATTGCATGCTCGATCAGGCGACGCTGCGCGACATTGCCCTCTCCCATCAGCTCTGTCCCTACTACCTCAGCCAGGAACTGGCGCGCTGGGCTGACGTGGTGGTGGGTGATTACAACTACTACTTCGACATCAGCGCCCTGCTCTACGGCCTGACTCTGAGCAACGACTGGCGCGCCTGCCTGCTGGTAGACGAGGCGCATAACCTGCTCGAACGGGCACGCGGCATGTACAGCGCGGACCTCGACCAGCGCGCCTTCGCCGGCCTTGGCAGCAAGGCACCCGCACCGCTGAAGCGACCGCTGAGTCGTGTTCAGCGCTGCTGGAACGAACTGCATCGCGAGCAGACAGCAACTTACCAAGTGCAAACCGAGCTGCCGGTAAAGCTGCTAGGTGCATTGCAACAGGCCGTCAGCGCCATCACCGATTATCTGGGTGAGCAGCCCGCGATGTTGGATGCGGACCTGCAACGCGCCTATTTCGATGCCATGCACTTCTGCCGGATTGCCGAACTGTTCGGCGAGCATTCTCTTTTCGATATCAGCCTGCTGCCGGCCACAGGCCGTGGCACGGCCAAGCGTTCGTGCCTGTGTCTGCGCAACGTGATTCCCGCGCCGTTTCTAGAGCCGCGGCTCACGCAGGCACATTCCAGCGTGCTGTTCTCCGCCACGCTGAATCCGCGACGGTTCTACGCCGACACCTTGGGTTTGCCTGCCGCCAGCGCCTGGATCGAAGTCGATTCGCCGTTCCAGAGTCATCAGCTGCAGGTACGCCTGGCCGAACACGTATCGACGCGCTACCAGCACCGCGAAGCCTCGCTGGGCGCCGTCGTCGAGCTGATCGCCGAGCAGTACCGCGCCCGCCCCGGCAACTATCTGGCCTTCTTCAGCAGCTTCGATTACCTGCAGCAGGTGACCGCCCTATTGCGCGAACAGTGCCCGGATGTTCCGTTCTGGGAGCAAACCCGCGGCATGCAGGAGGCGGCCCGCAATGACTTTCTCGGTCGTTTCACCGAACACAGCAAAGGGATCGGATTCGCCGTGCTCGGCGGCGCCTTCGCCGAAGGTATCGACCTCCCTGGCCGGCGCCTGATCGGTGCATTTATCGCGACCCTCGGTCTGCCGCAGGTCAATCCGGTCAACGAGCAGTTCAAGAGGCGTTTCGACGAGATTTTCGGACGCGGCCTCGGTTACGACTACACCTACCTCTACCCCGGCCTGCAGAAGGTCGTCCAGGCGGCTGGCCGAGTCATCCGTACCCAGGATGACGAAGGTGTCGTGCACCTGATCGACGATCGTTTCGGCCGACCGCAGATCCGTCGACTGTTACCGAGCTGGTGGTCCCTTTCGACCGGCGCGGGTGTTCGAGATACCGGTCGTTCTGGTTGCGTGGGCCACGGAGGCTCGCTATAGTCCTGCGCCGCCGATTCTCCATCGGCACACTGCAGTGCAGTCTCCGCCCGGATGGCGAAATTGGTATACGCAAGAGACTTAAAATCTCTCATCCGAAAGGGTATGCGGGTTCGACCCCCGCTCCGGGCACCACTAACTACGGAATTCTCAGCGATATACCTCCCTTAAAAACGCCCTCCTCTTTTTTCATGGTCAATCACCGGTCAATCACAGAGGAAGGGTTACGTTCTGCTGAGGCGCATTTGGGGCTCCCGCTTTGGCTGGGGCTTGAGGCCAAGACGCTGCTCTATAACCTGGCGGAGCACCTTCAGCTTACCGTCTCCCCCTCTAACAAACGGCAGGTGCTCGCGAGTCAGCCAGCGAGCCTGTGCTGATACCTTCTGATATCCGGTCAGTTGTTCAAGCTCTTCTGACGTAAGAAACATCGAGTTCTCTCGCTAACACTCTCGGCCAGCTCGGCCCATCTCCGACATTTCTCCAATACGTCGACAGCCGCGTGCCGGCGGGCTTTCCATCGCCCGCGTCGGACTATGAGGAGGTCACACTCTCCATTGATGAGCTGGTCGATTTGCGCACGCCGCACGTCTACCTGGTGAGAGTAGAAGGCCCAGCATGATCGGCGCCGGCATTTTTGCAGCAGAACGGCAATTCAGTACTTAATGGCAATTGCAGCGACGTGCCCACCCATTGCGCCCGACCAACCAATGCTTCGACTATCGACATGCTTCATGACCCTCACTGGCAGGGAGCGATCCGAACCGCCGTTCGAGATAGGCCGCTATCGGCTGTGGATTCAACCGGTCGACGCAACAGCGTGGTTAAAGCACTCGGCAGGGGTCGAGTATCCCAGAGTCTTTCTGGGGCGCTCGTTCAACTGCCGAGCGACTACATCCAGCTCATCCTGCGAGTAGAGCGAGAGATCCATTCCCTTCGGGAAGTACTGCCGTAGCAGGCCGTTGGTATTTTCATTCGTCCCTCGCTGCCAGGGATTTTGCGGATCGCAGAAATAGACCTGGATGTCCGTCGCCAGGGTAAAGCGCTTGTGAGCGGCCATCTCCTTGCCGCGATCCCAGTTCAGTGATCGGTAGAGCTCCTGACGCAGTCGCCGGGCATTTTCGATCAGCGCGTTCACCACTGCCTCGGTATCTTTTCCACCCACCTTACCAGCATCACGTAGCGGCTATGGCGCTCTACCAGCGTGGCAATCTGGCTATTCTTGCTGCCGCACAAAAGATCCCCTTCCCAGTGCCCTGGTACCGCACGATCCTCAACGCAGGTTGGCCGTTCGCTGATGGAAATCGTATCGCTGACGCGGCCATGGTTGTCAGTTTTCTGGGTGTGATGGCGTGAGCGGCGCATGGCCCGGCTGCGGCGCAGATGCTCCAGTAATTCCTTCTTCAATGCGCCACGGGCCTGGATGAAGAGGCTCCGGCAGATGGTCTCGTGTGACACCTGACTGGCCGCGTCCGGGTATGTTCGCTTCAACCATCCAGCGATCTGCTCGGGCGACCACTGAATCTGAAGCTTCTCCGCAACAAGCTGCGCCAACTTCGGACACTGAGCAAGCTTGCACAGCTTCGGGCGATGAGCCCTATCCCATGCCGCTTGTTCAGCTTCGTTAGCGCGGTAAGACCGACGACCACCGTTACGGCTAATCTCGCGACTGACGGTGGATGGGGCGCGCTCCAGGCGTAGTGCGATTTGCCGAATCGACTGACCAACTGCAAGTGCACGTGAGATCTCTTCGCGCTCAACCAGCGTTAGCGACAACCTGGAGCGTCGTCGCGCGGCTGGGCGGATGCCTCCTGTCTCGGCAAGAATTCGCTGGATCGAAGAGTGGTTTCGATCGAACAGCTGCGCGATCTTCTGTAGCGAATCACCTGCCTTCCAGCGATCCCACATCAACGCCTTCTGGCTTTCGGTGTAGTAGATCCGAGGTCTTTGCTTCATCTGCAACACCCTCCTGCTTACGCAGGGTTCAGTGTGTTGCGTTCACCGGTTGAGTCCACAGCCAAAAGCGGACATCCGCATGAATCTCTAAAACGAGGGACGAATCAGCTTGAGTGAAACTCATATCGGGCGACTCATGCGTAGGCTTGAGCGAACGTTTCCACAGCAGCAGTGAGACGGGATTCATTCACCGACATGGGGTTGCTGCAATCGAGGCTTCCCACCGCCAGCAACAGAAACTGGATGGCAGCCTGCCCGGGATCGGTGCAGCGGGTAGACTGGGATAGGGCCTTTTCCAGATAGCCCTGGTACGAACGATAGCGTTGTCGCCAACGCTTCTGTGGAATCCGGTTGGAGCGCAGCAGTATATGGGTGAGCGCATGAAAGGCCGGATGCTCGCTTTGCTGCAGCAGTTCACTTGCGACTTTCTCTAGGCAGGCGCGCAACCCGCCCTTCGCCTGGCTCGACAGTTTCGGCTCCGGCAGTTCCTCCAGCCAGTAATCCATAACGGCCCGGAAAAGCTGCTCCTTGTCACCGACATACGCATACAGGGTAGCCTTGGTCACCCCGGCGGAATCAGCGATGGCCTGCATGTTCGCCAGCTCGAAGCCGAACACCGTGAATACATCGCTCGCCGCCCACAGTATCTCCCGCCGGCGTCTGTCGCGACGCGCGTCCTTCTGCGCGGGTTGGCTCATGCTCAGGGCTTCCAGCGGCGGAACAGCAGGCTGGCGTTGACGCCGCCGAAACCGAAGCCGTTCGATAGTGCGTAATTGATCGGCATGTGCCGGGCGTTCAGGGCGACCAGGTCGAGCCCGGCGGCCGCATCGTCGGGGTTGATCAGGTTCAGCGTGGGCGGGACGACCTGATCACGTAGCGCCAGAACGGTGAAGATGGCCTCGACCCCACCTGCGGCTCCCAGCAGATGCCCGGTACTGGACTTGGTCGAGGCAATCGCCACCCCCGATCCACTGCCGAACACTGAGCGGATGGCCGCCAGCTCGCCACGGTCGCCCACTGGCGTGGAGGTCGCATGGGCGTTGATATGCTGCACCTCACTGGCCTCGATGCCGGCTTGTCGCAATGCCAGTTCCATGGCGCGGCGAGCGCCGTCGCCGTTCTCGGGGCCGGCAGTCAGGTGATAGGCATCGGCGCTGGTGCCATAACCGACCAGCTCCGCCAACGGCTGAGCGCCGCGGGCCAACGCATGCTCCAGCGATTCAATCACCAGCAGACCGGCACCCTCGGCCATGACGAAGCCATTTCGATCACGGTCGAACGGGCGCGACGCTTCCTGAGGACGGTCGTTGAAGCCGCTGGACAGCGCACGCGCGGCGGCGAAGCTGCCGAGCGTGACCCGATGGATCGCGGCTTCGCTCCCGCCACACACGGCGATATCCGCTTCGCCGCTACGGATCAGTCGGGCCGCATCGCCGATGGCTTGCGCACCGGCCGCGCAGGCGGTCACCGGTGCCCCAAGCGGCCCTTTGAAGCCGTGCCGGATTGACACATGACCGGCGGCCATATTGGCCAGGAATGAAGGCGCGGTGAATGGCGAGAGCCGGCGCGGGCCGCGATTGTCCGTAGTGCGGACTGCCTCGGCGATGGCACCGAAGCCGCCGACACCGGAAGCGATGAGGGTGGCGGTGCGCTGCCGCTGCGCCTCGTCTGCTGGATGCCAGCCAGCCTGTGCCAGGGCTTCCTCGGCGGCAACCAGGGCAAACTCGATAAAGCGATCCATCTTCTTGCGTTCCTTGGCGGCGATGGTTCGCTCCGGGTCGTAGCCGGCCTGTTCATCTTCTTCCAGCGTGGGCACCCGTCCGCCCACCGCGCAGCCGGTGCCTTCGGTTAGCTCGGCAGGCAACGCACGAATGCCCGACTGCCCGGACAGCAGTCGCGACCAGACCGTCTCGCTGCCACAGCCCAACGGGCTGACCACACCGGTTCCCGTGACCACGATGCGCACGGGGTTTTCTCTATGCATTGCCATATCTCGCTCCCGGTAAAGCTGATGAAGGGGTAGCCGAAGCGCTCTCAGCCGATGCCAAAGGTCTTGCGCAGACCGGCATCGACCGGGCCAGCCGGCATAAAGCGGCGCAACCTGCTCAGCAGAGAGGCCTCGCCGTTGGGCGTACGCCGCATTCTCCAGATGCCCAAAGCGGCCTCGACAATGGTCAAGGCGACCTCATCGGGCTGTGGTGCTTTCTGAACATTTTTTTGGATGGCCTGGGAAACGACGCTGCGCTCGCTGTCGTAGGCCGGAATTCTCAAGGCAGCCTGGGGTGCGTTGAGGTCCAGGTTGGTTTTGGTGAAAGACGGCTCGACCAGCGCGACGCGAATGCCGAACTTGCGCACCTCGTGATCGAGTGTCTCGGACAGCCCTTCCACGGCATGCTTGGAGGCCGAATAAAGCCCCATGTACGGTGCCGGAAGGAAACCCAGCACCGAGCTGACGTTGACGATGCGCCCGCAGCCTTGCTTACGCATGTACGGCAGTACCGCCTGTGTCGTGCGCAAGATGCCCAGAACGTTGGTGTCGAACAGCGACTGGGCCTCGGCAATTGAGGTTTCCTCCGTCGCGCCGAGCAGGGTCACACCGGCACTGTTGACCAGCACGTCGATGCGCCCCGCCTGGGCGATGATGGCCTGGATTCCCTGCCCCACCGACGCGTCGTCACGGATATCCATCTCGACCAGCTCCACACCCGCGATTGGTTGTGCTTTGACCGTGTTGCGCACGGTGCCGAATACCCGGCAACCGCGTTTGGCAAACCGCTCTGCGGTGGCGCGGCCGATGCCCGAAGACACGCCGGTGATAACGACAACGGTGGAAGTCGACATGTTGGTTCCTCTCGCTAAATTGGACGCGGGTTTCATGCAGGCTGCGCCGCCATAAGTGGGCTATGACTGACGGGCTTGATGCCGAACCAGATGGCGTACATGGCCGGCAGGAACACCAGGGTCAGTACGGTGCCTGCCAAGGTGCCGCCGATCAGGGTGTAGGCGAGCGTTCCCCAGAACACCGAATGGGTCAGCGGAATAAAAGCCAGGATCGCCGCCAACGCTGTGAGAATCACCGGTCGGGCGCGCTGCACGGTGGCCTCGACCACGGCCCGGAATGGATCGAGACCGGCTTGCTCGTTGTGATGAATCTGTCCGATCAGGATCAGTGTGTTGCGCATCAGGATGCCCGACAGGGCGATCAAGCCGACCAGCGCATTGATGCCGAATGGCTGCTGAAACAGGATCAGCGTCGGCACCACACCGATCAGCCCCAGCGGGCTGGTCAGAAAGACCATGACCATCGCCGAGATCGAGCGCACCTGCAGAATAATGATGATCAGCGTGGCTGCCAGCATGATCGGAAACAGCGGCAGCATGGCCACCATCGCCTTGCCCGATTCCTCGATGGAACCCGCCTCCTCGATGCGGTAGCCGCTCGGCAGTATCGCCATCAGGGGCAGGAGCTGCCGGGTAATGGCCGTCGACACATCCGGCGGCTGCAAGCCCTCGGCGATGTCGCCGCGCACGGTGATGGTCGGCATGCGGTCGCGCCAGCGCATGATCGGCTCTTCCATGCGCACATCGACCTCGCCGACCTGCGACAGCGGGATACGTTGCCCGTCGGCACCGGCCAGGGTGAAGTCCATGACCCGGGTGGGATCGAAGCGGATATCCCCAGCCGCACGGGCCATCACCTGTACCGTACGGATGTCCTCACGCACGGCGGTGATGGGCACGCCGCTGAGCAGGAACTGCAGTTGCTCGGCAACGGCACTGGAGGTCAGCCCCACGGCCTGCAGGCGATCCTGTTGCAAACTGAAGTGCAGGGTGGGCACGCGGGTGCCCCAGTCGCTATTGACCGTGCGCATCAGCGGACTGGAATCCATCACTTGCTGCACCTCGGCGGCGATTTCGCGCAGCTTGTCCGGGTTCGGGCCGGTGACCCGGTAGGCAACCGGGTATGGCGAGTACGGGCCGAACACCAGTTGGGTGACACGCACACGCGCCTCGCTGGCCAGGCCCTCGGCGATCGCCTGGCGCAGCCGATGTTTCAAGGCCTCACGCTCGTCCTGGTTGTCGGTACGGATAACTATCTTGGCGAACGACGGATCGGGCAGCTCCGGCCCCATGGGCATAAAGAAGCGCGGCGCACCCTGGCCGATGTAGGCCGTGACTATCCTGGCCTCTTCCTGCCGGGCCAGCCAGGCCTCGACCTTCTCCGCGGCGGCGCTGGTCTGGGCGATCGAGGTGCCATAGGGCATCTGCACTTCCACCAGCACTTCGGGTCGGTCGGAGATCGGGAAGAACTGCTTCTTGACCAGCCCCATGCCCAGTATGGCCGCGACGAACAGCCCGACCACCGAGCCGGCGACCAGCCACTTGTGGGCGATGACACGGCTCAGCAGTTGGCGAAAGCGGTTGTAGCGCGGGGTGTCGTAGATCGCCGCATGGCCGCCCTCGACCTTCCTGATGTTGGGCAGCAACTTGACCCCGAAGTAAGGGGTGAACAGCACGGCGACCAGCCAGGACGCGATCAGCGCGATGCCGACGATCCAGAACATGTTGCTTGTGTATTCACCCGCCGTGGAACGGGCGAAGCCATTGGGCATAAAGCCGACCGCGGTGACCAGGGTGCCGGACAGCATCGGTGCCGCGGTGTGGCTCCAGGCGTAGGCAGAGGCTTGAATGCGGCTGTAGCCCTCTTCCATCTTCACCACCATCATCTCGATGGCGATGATGGCGTCGTCCACCAGCAGACCCAATGCCAGAATCAGCGAGCCCAAGGTGATGCGGTCGAAGTTCTTACCGCTGGCCGCCATCACCACGAAGACCATCGCCAGGGTCAAGGGCACGGCCACCGCGACCACCACGCCCACCCGCCAGCCCATGCTGATAAAGCTCACGAGCATGACCACCAGCAGCGCGACGAAGAACTTGACCATGAACTCGTCGACCGAAGCGCTGATATTGACGGCCTGATCGGTGACCTTGCTCAGGCTCATGCCCAGCGGCAGCTCGGCGTTAATGGCACCCATCTCGTCGTTCAGCGCCTTGCCCAGGTCGAGGCCGTTCCAGCCTTCGCGCATGACGATGCCCAGTAACAAGGCCGGTTCACCGCCATTGCGGATCAGGAAGGTCGCCGGGTCTTCATAACCGCGCGTGACCGTGGCGACATCCGACAGTTTCAGCGTCCGGCCTTGTGCCACCACCGGCGTGTCGCGGATCTTCTGCAACTCATCGAAAGCCCCGTCCAGGCGCAAGAACACCTGCGGGCCCTTGGTTTCCACGGAGCCAGCTGGCGTCAGGGCATTCTGGCCATTGAGCGCGGCGAACACTTCCTGCGGGCCAATGCCCAGGGTGGCCAGGCGCTCATGGGAGAACTCGACGAAGATGCGCTCGGCCTGCTCGCCGATGATGTTGACCTTCTTCACCCCCGGCACATGCAGCAGTCGCTGGCGCAGCGTATCCGCGTCGCGCACCAGCAGGCGCTGCGGTTCGCCCTTGGCCTTGAGCGCGAACAGGGCGAAGGTGACGTCGGAATATTCGTCGTTGACCAGCGGGCCGATCACGCCGGCCGGAAGCGTCTTGGCCTCGTCGCTGATCTTCTTGCGGGCCTGGTAGAACTCCTCCGGCACCTGCGAGGGCGGCGTCGTGTCGAGCAGCGACAGGGTGGTGAACGCCAGGCCGGGTCTGGTGTAGGTCTCGCTGCGGTCATACCAGCGCAGTTCCTGCAGGCGTTTTTCGATCTTCTCGGCGACCTGGTCCTGCATTTCCTGGGCAGTGGCACCCGGCCAGGCGGTGACGATGGTCATCACCTTGACCGTGAAGGCCGGATCTTCCGCCCGCCCCAGCTTGAAGAAGGCGACCAGCCCCGCCAGGGTGATCAGGCACACCATAAACAGGGTGATGGAGCGCTCGCGTACGGCCAGCGCCGAGAGGTTGAAAGGACTCTCGCTCATGGGCGGACTCCTTGGGCCGCCGCGATGGCAGGTTGGCCAGCCACCCGCACCTGCTGTCCTTCGCGCAACAGATGCGCGCCGAGCGCAACGATCTGCTCGCCTTGTTTGAGCGGACCAGTGACGCGCGCGAGCTCGTCATTCATGTGCTGCAGCACAACCGGCTGCCAGGACACCTGCGCCGGGTCACCTTGGATGACCCAGACCCCCGGCCCCTTGCCCGCGTCGTGCAGGGCACCGATCGGTACCTGCAGCTCGTTTGCCCCATGCGCCTGCCCGTTGGCTATCTGCAAGGTGATGGTGGTGCCCAGCGGCGCGTTGGCCAGTTCGCCTTCTAGTACGTAGCGCGCTTCGAAGGTACGGGTCAGGCGGTCGGCGACATCCGAGAGCTGGCGCAGACGGGTCGCCACGCTGATGTTGTCTTTGCCAAAGAGCGTGGCCTGGGCGGCAGAACCGACCGCAGGACGCAGGGTTTCCGGCAACTGCACGATCGCCTCCCGTGGCCCGGCATGCGCCAGTCGCACCACAGCCTGCCCAGCACTGACGACCTGACCGGGCTCGACCAGGGTTTCCATGACGATGCCATCGGCATCGGCCAACAGTTCGGCATAGCGCGTCGCATTGCGGGCCACTTCAGCCTGGGCCTCGGCCGCACTGAGCTGCGCCCGGGCCGTATCCGCCGCGGCCTTGAACTGATCGTAGGCCGACGCCGATACCGCGCCGGTGCCGCGCAAGGCGCGATAACGGGCTTCATCGTCAATGGCCTGCTGCGCTCGCGCTCGCGCTGCGGCGACCGTTTCGCGCTGCGCATGGGCGGCGAGCTTCAGATCGACGGGGTCGAGGCGCAGCAGTACCTGGCCGCGCTTGACCGTTTGACCGGTATCCACCTGCCGCTGCAAAACCTTACCGGACACCCGAAAGCCCAGATCGCTCTGCACCCGGGCGGCGACTATGCCGGTAAAGGAGCGCGACCCGGAGACTGCCCCCTGGACGATGGCGACACGCACCAGCGGCGCGTCAGTACGTGGATCGGATGGCGCTTGTTCGCTGCAGGCGACCAGCGCAAATGGCATCACGCCGATAAGAGTGGACAAAAGGAGGCTGCGCCGACGCATGAGGAACCCATCGCGAAGTAATAGGGAGCCTCACTTTGAATCTAGTGACCAATTTAGTCAATAGTCACAATCGCTATGGAGACAGGCTGCGCAGTATCAGACTGGACAGCAGGGCCGGCGCCTGGTCGGTGTAATCGAGGCCGTGCTGCAGGAGTAGCGGGTTGAGGTAGGGGCGCATAACCAGATGGATCGCCATCACGGCTTCATCAAGGGGCGTCTTGCGCTCGAAGTCGCCGCATTGCCGGCCTTGCTGCACGATATCCTGCAGCAATTCCCGGATCCGCCCGTCATAGGCGCGCGCCGCCTGCCAGTTCTCGGTCGCCGCCGAAGCGGCGATTTCGAAGAGCTTACGGTCCTGGAAGAACAGGCGCAGGCCCGATTCCACCAGCGCCTTGAACATCCGTCGCAGCTTCTCCGGCGGGTGCTCGGCCTCAGCGACGGCGGCTCTGATCTCGGCCTCGATCTGGCTCAGGCAGCCCGCGCAGATCATCTCGCCGATGGCCTGCTTGGACTCGAAGAACTTGTAGATATAAGCCTTGGAAAAGCCGATGGCTTTGGCCAGATCGGAGACCGTGGTCTTTTCGTAGCCATAGCGACTGAAGTGCTCGGTAGCCGCGGCCACGATCTGATCACGCACCTCATGGTCCACCGGACCACGCGCTGTAACTTTGGGAGAGGGTGTCTTGTTCATGGGGCATAGCCTACAGAGCAGTCGGTATATGGACAACAAGTGACTAAAATGTATTATGGTCACTTGTTGAATTTCCACCTTGCCCAGGAAGAAGATACCCATGCCATCCAAGCGCACCCTCGCCGTACTGATCAGCGCCAGTCTCTCGGCAGGCTGCGTGGTCGGCCCTGACTACAGCCGCCCCGAGCTCTCCATGCCGGAAGACTTCATGGGCCAGGCAGCATTAGATCAACGGAGTGCTCACCCCAACGCTGACCTCATCGCCTGGTGGGCCGGATTTGCCGACCCGCAACTGACTCGCCTGGTGACCCTGGCGCTGGAGCAGAACCTCGATCTTGCCCAGGCCGCCGCTCGCGTCGCCCAGGCCCGTGCAGGCTTAGGGGCAGCCAATGCTGCATTATTACCCTCCGGCTCGATCAGCGGCCAAACAGGCAGAGCCTACCAATCGGTTGAAACACCGCTGGGACAGGTGCTGAGCTCGACGCCCGGCTTCGACCGCTACGGCAACGCCCATGAGGCCAATCTCGGCGCGAGCTGGGAACTGGACGTTTTCGGCGGCCTGCGGCGTGACCGTGAAGCGGCGCTGGCTGACTATCAGGCTTCGGCGGCAGGTGCCGCTGCGACCCGGCTAGCCGTGGCGGCGCAGACCGCCGATAGCTATATCGCCATCCGCGGATTGCAAGCCCGCATCGCCGTCGCCCGCCAGCAAGTGCAGACGCAAGAAGAGCTGCTGGCAACGATCAACCTGCTGTACAGCCAGGGGCTGGCTGCCGAGTTGCAGCTGTATCAGGTCGAGGGCGCGCTTGCGCAAGTGCGGGCATCCGTACCCGTGCTTGAAACGGGCCTGGACGCGGCGATGAATGCGCTGGATGTGATGCTGGGCACGCCGCCAGGCACGCATCGCTCAGACCTGGCCAAAGCCGCTGCCATCCCGGTTGCCCCACAAATTGCGGCGGCGGGATCGCCGGGCGAGCTGCTAAGACGCCGGCCCGATCTGATGGCGGCCGAGCGTCGACTGGCCGCTGCAAACGCGCGAATCGGCATCGCCATCGCCGAGTATTACCCCAAGCTTTCCCTGAGCGGGTTGATCGGCAGCGCGACATCGGTGTCCGGGGGCAATCTGTTCGGCAGCGGTGCCAGCCAGGCCGCCGGCGTGCTTGGCCTGCGCTGGCGGCTGTTCGATTTCGGCCGTATCGACGCACAGATAGACCTGGCCAAGGGTCAGGAAGCCGAGATGCTGGCGGCTTATCGACTGGCCGCCCTGCGGGCCACCGAGGATGTGGAAAACGCCTTCTCAGCCCTGGTCAAGCGCGAGCTGCAGACAAGTTTGCTCGAGCAGGGTGTGGGTTCGCTTGCTCGTGCGCGGCAAGCGTCCTTCGCTTCTTATCAGCAAGGCATCGTCAGCCTGATCGAGGTGTTGCAGGCCGACGAGAACCTGCTGCGTGCCTCCGACGCGCGGGCCCAGGCGCAAACTGAATCGGCACGCGCCGCGGTCGCGGCTTTCAAAGCCTTGGGTGGCGGCTGGGACGCCCCTCAGTCGGTTGCAAGCAACTAATCGTTGTTCTCCGGAAAAGGTGGACATATGGGGCTCTCAAAATCGCCCCTGATTGTGTAGAAACATCCGGGTGGCTTCTGGACTAGCTCCGCTCTATCCACTCCCCACTGCCCGCTTTTGGCCGAAAGCAGCCTTACAATGGACGAGTCCGTCTCGCAAATCTGGAGCGTCTTAAGGGCATCAATCGAGACGCGCACATTACCGAGCCTATCCCTTAGATCTCGACGGGTGATTCCATTAAGTAGAAGCTGATGCAGGGCTTTCTCCGAATCTGCTCCAAGGGCAACAGTGAGCAATATGGATGGCCAGCGCGACGAGTGAGTATGAGAGGGACATGACGGTGCCTTCCTACGGGTTCAGGAGATCTCGAAACAAAATGAAAATCTGTTAGCGCTGCATCCGCGCGGCAATCGACACCTTTCAGCCTCACCGCAAATCCCTAGTTTCAAAGCGGCCTTGGTGATTGCGGAACGTTCAGGCTCTGCTGGACCTACTGCTTTCAGCAAATTGTCGTGATTCCGGTGATGATGGAATTAAAGCCTCTCGACGTCGCGGCCTGGCCTCAGAGGGATTGATACCAAACTGTTTACGGAAAGCCGTGGCGAAATGGCTGGCATTGGCGTGCCCGGCTCAAGCCCAGCACCACCAGCGCTACCCACAGCCACAGCGAGTGACACGCCTTATGGAGATACTTTCGCGTTGCATTTTATCTACAGATACAAATAGTGTTATTGTGCTCCTGTAGATTCAAATGAGGTGATCACATATGAGCGCGACTCTTCTAGAAGCTGTCACCTTTACCAAGGATCAATGCGCCACTGGCTTGCGTGCCGCGGTAAACATTCTTGATAGATGGCAGGCGACTACCGAACAGGCATGCCGAATTCTGCGTATCTCTCGCAGCACCCATGCTCGAGCCAAGCTGCGCAATCCGGATTGGTCGGTCAGTCTGGACCCGGATCAGATGCAGCGGGTGAGCTTCATCCTGAACATCCACGCAGCGCTGCGGCTGATATTCGACAATCCCGAAAACACCTATGGCTTCGCGGCGATGCCCAATCACAACGAATTCTTCAACGGGCGTTCGCCGCTGGATGTCATGGCGCAGGGCGACATGATTTCGCTCTATGAGTCGTTCCGCCGAATCGATAGCTTGAGGGGCGCACAGTGGTAGTGCCGCAACGGTTGCCGGTCCGGCCGGAAGGCAGGCTGCAGGCGTACCGGTTGGTCAACTCGAAATTCCCACCCATTGATCTGTTCGATGATGTGGCCGATGCCGATGAGTTCGAAGTGCTCTATCAGCTACAGGCTTTGACCAACCCGCGGCTGCACAACGAGACCGGCCGCCTCGAACTGATCCCGCGACCGGAAATCCCCTTTGGCATTCCCGGCTGCTCCTACGCCACAGCGCCCTTTACCCACGTAAATCCGGCGGGGTCACGCTTCAGCGATGGCAGCTACGGCGTGCTCTATCTGGCCGATAGCATGGAAACCGCGCTGGCCGAGGTTCGTCATCATCAGGAGCTGTATTGGTCCAACATCCACGGGCTCAATTTCGAGCGCTTCGTTTTTCGCGGGCTGTCGTGCCAATTCAATGAGGCGGGGCTGCTGGACGCCACCGCTATAGCGATGACGAACCCGATTTACGATGGCGCGGATTACTCCGCAAGCCGCCAGTTCGGCCGCCAGGCCAGACAGGATGGATTTCCCGGATTGCGCTACCACTCCGTGCGCAAGCCAGGCCAGCATTGCTGGGCGCTGATGACGCCGCGCTGTGTGCTCTCCATCATCCAGGCCGCCCACTACGAGATGATCTGGAACGCCGGCATCACCAGTGTCAGTGCAATCGGCGAGGTCTGATTCGCAGGCGACTGCCACCGTTCATCTGCCGGTTTGATGCTGCCAAACCGTTGTAACAAACCCCGCGCATTCTCTGCTCATGGACTCCCCATGGCGCACGGACGCTCCACCGAACTCACCACGTGAGGACGCGAACATGAGCAAGCGATCACTCGAAGATCTGGTTACCCGGTCGGACATCAGCGCACTCCAGCCGATGGCTCACTGGCGTCGTGGCCGCCGCAACGCACAGGACAAGTCCGGGCCGAATGCCGCTGCGCTGATCCAGCGTGCCGCGCACGACATCGGCATGCTAAGAGCTGCCCTGCCCCGCTAACCGTCCGCAAGGCTCCCATAAGGCTACCGGGGCGCGCCAACAGGTCCGCCCCAGGGTCTTTTTCCGTCCTTGACTGCTGTCAATGGCAAAAATAGTAAGCAGCCTATCGTTCGCTCCGATGTCAACCAAGGAGCGGCACATGAAGAACCTGCATCCACATCATCTGACTCCCTACCTGCTGAGCGCCGGACTGTTATGCAGCCCTGCAGTCTTCGCCCAAGAGAACTTCAGCACGTTATTCACCGACGCAAAGCCGATTCTGGATTTGCGCTATCGCTACGAGCATGTCGACCAGGACAATGCACTCAAGCACGCCAACGCCCAGACGCTGCGTACCCGCGTCGGCTTTCAGACCGGCAAGTGGTACGGCTTGTCGGCCCTGGTCGAAGCAGACAACGTAAGTCGATTGGGTGATGCCGCCTACAACAGCACACGCAACGGCCAGACTGACTACTCGGCTGTACCCGACCCTGATGGCAGCGAAATCAACCAGGCACTGTTGCGTTATGACCATACCCTTGGCAACGCGGTCGCTGGTCGTCAGCGCATCAACCTGGACAATCAACGCTTCGTCGGTGGCGTCGGTTGGCGGCAAAACGAGCAGACCTACGACGGTGTGCTGGCCCAGCTGCAACCGCTCGATAAGCTGACGCTGACCTACGCCTACCTCGACAACATCAACACAATCTTCGGCCCGGGCGACAACCGTTTCGACAACCGCGCCAACCCGGCCAACATCGAAGGCCACAGCCACCTGTTCAACGCCCGCTATGCCCTTGCGCCGGAACTGAACGTCACGGGCTACAGCTATTTACTGGGTCTCGATAACATCGCCACTGCGCCCGCCGCAGCGCTGGGCACCCTATCCAGCAAGACCACCGGCCTGCGCCTGAACGGTGCCGTCCAAGGCATCAGCTACGCGCTTGAATATGCACACCAGCAAGACTACGCAGGCAATCCGCAGGAGCTGAGCAGCGAGTACTACCTGGCCGAGCTGGGTTATGCGGTACAAGGTGCAACAGTGAAAGCGGGCGTTGAGGTGCTGGGCGGCGACTCGGGGCCGGGCAATCGTGCCTTCCAAACCCCGCTGGCCACCAAACACGCTTTTCAAGGCTGGGCGGATACCTTTCTGCTGACACCGGCAGACGGTGTGCAGGACGTCTATCTCGGCGGCACCCTACCGTTGTTTGGCGGCACGTTGCAGGCCTGGTACCACGACTTCCGCGCCGAGCGCGGCAGCCAGCAGTACGGAGAAGAGATCAACATCGGCTACAGCCGCGCCATTCCGCTGGTCAAGGGGCTGGTCGCAACGGTCAAGTATGCTGGCTACGACGCGGATGACTACTCGGTGGACACTGACAAGCTCTGGGCACAGCTGCAGTACACGTACTGAGCGATGCAGGTCGGGCGTCGCTCCGCCCGACCTGCCGACTACTGCGCATGACGAGGTAAGCGCAGCGAGATGAGCGCAGCGAGCAGCACGAACAATGACGAAACCCACAAGCAGGCCTGCAACCCGTAGGCCTGGAACACCCAGCCGGACAGCAAGGTGCCGATCAGCCGGCCCATGGCGTTGGACATGTAGTAAAAGCCCACGTCCAGCGAGACGCCGTCTTCCTTGGCATAGCTGACGATCAGGTAGCTGTGCAGCGAAGAGTTCACCGCGAACAGTGCGCCGAACAGCAACAGCCCGCCGATCAACACCCATTGCGGCGAAGCATCAGTTGTCAGGCCTATCGCAATCGCCGCGGGTAGCGCCGCCAACAGAGCAGCCCAGATGAAGGCAGCGCGTCCGTCAGGAACCTGCCCACTACGCTTGCCGGTAATGGCCGGCGCTATCGATTGGACGATGCCGTAGCCGATAACCCAGCAGGCCAAAAAGCCGCCGACCATCCAGAAACTCCAGCCAAACACGGTACTCAGATACACCGGCAGTGCGATGACGAACCACACGTCGCGCGCCCCGAAGAGAAACAACCGCGCCGCAGACAGCACATTGATCGCCTGGCTTTTGGAGAGGATGTCCTTGAATTTCGGTTTGGCCTTCGCCTTGCCAAGATCCTTTTTTAGCAGCACCAGGCTGCAAAGCCAGATCACCGCCAGCACCGCAGCCATCGCCAACACCGCACCGGCGAATCCAAGCAGTGTGAGCAACGCGCCGCCCAGGAAGAATCCGACACCCTTGAGCGCATTTTTCGAGCCAGTGAGGATGGCGATCCACTTGTACAGCGTGCCCTGCTGGCTATCGGGCACCAGAAGCTTGATCGAACTCTTGGCCGACATCTTGTTTAGGTCCTTGGCGATGCCGGACAGCGCTTGCGCGCCCATCACCCAGGGAACCGTCAGCCATGCAGCCGGCACGGTGAGCATCAGCAGCGCCACGACCTGCATCGCCAGGCCGAGGTTCATCGTCCGATTCAGCCCGAGCCGCGCACCGAGGTAGCCGCCGACCAGATTGGTGATGACACCGAACACCTCGTAGAACAGAAACAGCGCCGCGATCTGCAGCGGTGAGTAGCCCAGCGCATGGAAATGCAGCACCACCAGCATGCGCAGGGCACCATCGGTAAGCGTGAACGCCCAGTAGTTACCGGTGACGATCAGGTACTGACGCACCTCGGGAGATAGTCGCGCAAGGGCTTGCATGGCGGGTTCCGGTTTGATTGATCAGGTGTATTGCGTAGCCAGATTGGAGAGGAGCGACGGCGTGGCAAGTCGAGAAAAAGAGAGATGGGGTAAAGCCCACCCATCGAGTCATAGATTTGTCGGGTGGGCTCCAGCCCACCACCCTGCCGACCTTCCATAACCCGCACCGCTCTCAGCAAAGCGCCACTCAACGGCGCATCACACGGCCAATCCCACCTTGCGTGCCAGTTCGACGGTCCGGTTGGCGTAGCCCCATTCGTTGTCGTACCAGGCATAGATCTTCACCTGGGTACCATTGACCACCATGGTCGACAGCGCATCGATAATCGACGAGCGTGGATCGGTGCGGTAATCGATGGAAACCAGTGGCCGCTCCTCGTACCCGAGAACCCCCTTTAACTCGCCATCAGCCGCCGCCTTGAGCAGCTGATTTACCTCGACAGCATCGGTTGCGCGCTCCACCTCGAACACGCAATCGGTCAGCGACGCATTGGCCAGCGGCACGCGTACGGCATGACCATTCAGCTTGCCGCGCAGCTCAGGAAAGATTTTCGCGATGGCGGTGGCCGATCCGGTGGTCGTGGGTATCAGGCTCATGCCTGAGGCGCGCGCGCGACGCAGATCCTTGTGCGGCTGGTCGAGAATGCTCTGTGTGTTGGTCAGGTCGTGAATCGTGGTGATCGAGCCGTGGCGGATACCCAACTGCTCGTGGATGACCTTGACCACCGGCGCCAGGCAGTTGGTGGTGCAGGAAGCCGCGGTGACGATGCGATGCTGCGCCGGATCGAACAGACCATCGTTGACGCCCATGACGACGTTCAGTGCACCTGGCTCCTTCACCGGCGCGCTGACCACCACACGTTTCACGCCCTGATCCAGATATTGCTGTAGCACCGCGACGGTCTTCATCTTGCCACTGGCCTCGATGACCAGATCGCAGCCCGACCAGTCGGTATCGGCAATGGTCTTGTTGGCACTGACCGTAACCCGCCGCCCGTTTATCACCAGGCAGTCGCCCTCGGCACCCGCTTCGTACTGCCAGCGGCCATGGACGGAATCGAAGTTCAGCAGGTGGGCATGAGTAGCCGCATCGCCCGCCGGATCGTTGATCTGAACGAATTCCAGCTCGGGCCAATCCCACGCGGCACGCAATGCCAGACGTCCAATGCGGCCGAAGCCGTTGATGCCCACTTTGATACTCATGCAAGACTCGCTTTCGAAAGGTGAATCAGGGGGTTCGTGGCGCAAACATGATGATCGCCATGCCCAGCAACGCCACGGCGCAGCCAAGCAGGTCCCACCAGGTCGGGCGAACGCCGTCGACCAGCCACAGCCAGACCAGCGCCACGCCGACATACACACCGCCGTACGCCGCATACACACGCCCGGCAGCAGTCGGATGCAATGACAGCAACCAGGCGAACAGCGCCAGTGAGAGCGCCGCCGGCACCAGCAACCAGATACTCTTGCCCTGTTTCAACCAGAGGTACGGCAGGTAGCAACCGACGATTTCTGCGACCGCGGTGATCACGAACAGGCCAAGCGTATTCAGCATGCTGGCCTCGTCATTCGCCGAAGCGCTCTATCCAGCTCAGATGCGCCGGATGCTGGATAGCCTTGGGACGCAACGCCTGGACACTGGTGATGGCGGTTTCGCGCGGCACTTCCCGATCCATCAGGATGCGCGCCGCGATCAAACCGGTACGCCCGGAGCCACCTTTACAATGAACGGCAACGCTTTTCCCGGCATTCAGCAGTTCATTGATTCGGGCTGCGGATTGCCCCCAGGCCTGATCGAAATCCGCGAGCGGTACTTGCTCGTCGGCCACAGGCAAATGGAACCACTCGAGGTTGCGCTCGTCGCACAGCTGGGACAGCTGCGTCGCTTCGTTACGCGCCAGCTCTTCAGCAGGCATCAAGGTGATCAGCGCCTCGGCGCCAGCCGCTTGCAACGTGGCCAGCGCCTCGTCGACGCTGGTGTCCTTGCTGCCGGGGCAAGGCGTGAAGATCAGCTTGGCAGCGCTGCCTGGAACATCGAGAACGTCATAGGGATGGTTGGACACGCGGGCGACTCCTGAATGAAAGTCAGATGGAGCGTTGATTAACGCGACGGGACAGCGCTTCGGCCGACTCCTTGCGTTCCGAATAGCGATCGACCAGATAGCCGGCCCGGCCGCGCAGCAGCAGGGTGAACTTGATCAGCTCCTCCATCACGTCCACCACGCGGTCGTAATAGGCCGACGGCTTCATCCGTCCGGCGTCGTCGAATTCGAGAAAGACCTTGGCTACGGAGGACTGGTTGGGGATGGTGACCATGCGCATCCAGCGGCCCAGCACGCGCATCTGGTTCAGTGCGTTGAATGATTGCGAGCCACCGCTGACCTGCATGATCGCCAGCGTCTTGCCCTGGGTCGGCCGCACCGCGCCAATGGCCAGCGGCACCCAGTCGATCTGCGCCTTGAACACCGCGCTCATCGAGCCGTGACGTTCTGGCGAACACCAAACCTGCCCTTCCGACCACTGCATCAGCTCGCGCAGTTCCTGAACCTTCGGGTGGCTGTCTGGCGCATCGTCCGGTAACGGCAACCCTGCCGGATTGAAGATACGCGTCTCGGCGCCGAAACGTTCGAGCAAACGCGCGGCTTCCTGCACCAGCAGGCGACTGAAGGAGCGCTCCCGATTGGAGCCATAGAGCAACAGAATGCGCGGTTTGTGCTCCAGATCTGCCGGCAGGTCGAGCTTGTCGAGGTCAGGCAAATCCAGCAGATCGGAGTCGATGTTGGGTAGATCGTCGTTCATCAAATTTCTCCTGCAAGTTCAAAGCGTGCCGATGCGAGCCAACTCCGTTTTCAGCGCAGCGGCATCCAGCTGGGCGAGCGGCAGTGCGAGAAACGCTGCGATACGGCGCTTGAGACTGGCCAGAGTCGCATCGAACGCCGCCTCGACTTCCTCAAGGCTTCCAACGCTCTCGGAGGGATCGGCAAGCCCCCAGTGCGCCTTGGTGGCCGGCCCGAAGTACACCGGGCACGCCTCACCGGCGGCCTTATCGCAGACGGTGATGACGAAGTCAGGATTCAGCACCTGATGCGCGTCGCTGCTCTTGCTGTACAGCCCGTCCGCCGAAATCCCTGCTCGCGCTAGCGCTTCAAGCGTCAGCGGATTGATCTCGGCTCTTGGCTCGCTGCCAGCACTGAATCCGCGCAAGCCGGCTGGCGCGAGGTGATTGAACAGTGCCTCGGCAAGAATGCTGCGGCAGCTGTTGGCGGTGCAGAGAAAAAGAATCTTCATGGTGGTCCTTGATTCAGGCACAGGAACTCGCGCGCTCGGGGCGGTTACGCATATGTTCGAGGCGCTGCACGTTGTCGCTTAGCCAGTTCTTGTTGGCCGTCAGGATCGGCTGCAGCATGTCGGTGACCCAGTCAGGCAGGTGCGGATGGAGCCGGTAATAAACCCACTGGCCCTGCCGGCGGTCTTCCAGAATTCCGCATCCGCGCAGCAGCGCCAGGTGCCGAGAGATCTTCGGCTGGCTTTCATCCAGTGCGCAGGTCAATTCGCATACGCACAGCTCGCCTTCACGGGCGATGAGCAATGCGATCCGCACGCGGGTCTCGTCTGCCAGGCATTTGAATACGGTGGTGGGTGTCAGGTGCTCGACCATTGATTTGCCTTCTCAACGCTTGTTCTTGACCAGCACGAACATCTTGATGCGTTCGTGTATCTCGTGAAGGGTGTGCCGGTAGGCATCCGGTTGGTCGCTAGCCGCGGGGTCTTCGAAGTTCCAGGCGATGTATTCACCGGCGCCAGGCAGCGCATGGCACTCCAGCGATGACTTGTCACACAGCGTGATGACGAAATCGAACTGCTGCCCTTCCAGCTCCGCCAGTGCTTTGCTGCGCAAGCCGGCTGACGCAACACCCAGCTGCTCGAGCGCGGCCAACGCGTGTGGATCGACCTGCGTAGGGGCAGTGCCCGCACTGAATGCCTCGAAGTGATCCGAATCGGTATGCCGTAACAGCGCCTCGGCGAGCTGAGAGCGCGCCGAATTGGCAACGCAGACGAACAGGACGCGAGCTTTGTAGGCCATGAAGCGGATCTCCAAAATATATGCCTGGGAGAATATATTGTTTATCGAATAAGTATGTAAAGCGCCAGGTCGTCCTAGCTTTCTAACCTAGCTATGCTGTACAGAGCATCGATTTGTTCAGCCAGAGCAATAGGCGTATATTCCATAAAACATATATAGCACTGAACGAATATTAGTCTTTACGGGAGCCGCTTGATGACAGCGCCCAACGTTCTCGATGTGATCATCATCGGCGCCGGACAGTCTGCTCTGACATCCGCGTATTTCCTGCGTCGCACATCGCTGTCCTATCTGCTGCTCGACGAGCAATCCGGCCCTGGCGGGGCCTGGCTGCACGCTTGGGAGTCGCTGAGGTTGTTCTCACCTGCTGCCTGGAGCTCAATTGCCGGCTGGCAAATGCCTGCTCCAGCGGAACCGGGCAATCCAACGCGCAACGACGTTATCGGTTATTTGCGACATTACGAAGACCGCTACCAGTTCCCAATCCAGCGACCGGTCCGCGTCGATGCGATCAATCGCGTCGACGATCTCTGGCAGGTGCAAGCCGGCGATCGGCACTGGCTGGCTCGTGCTGTCATCAGCGCAACTGGCACCTGGAGCAAGCCATTCATTCCGGCCTATCAGGGTCGTGAGGATTTCCAGGGTCAACAGATCCATTCGGCTCACTACCGCGATTCGGCTTCCTTCGCAGGTAAACGGGTAATGGTGATAGGCGGCGGCAACTCCGGCGCGCAAATACTTGCCGAGGTATCGAAAGTCAGCGAGACACTCTGGATCACCCAGGAGGCACCGGCGTTTCTGCCCGACGACGTCGATGGGCGCGTACTGTTCGAGCGCGCCACTGCGCGCTGGAAGGCTCAGCAGGAGGGGCGCAGCATCGACGAGCCGGTAGGCGGCTTCGGTGACATCGTCATGGTGCCAGCGGTACGCGAAGCCCGTGAGCGCGGCGTACTGGTGGCCGAACGCCCCTTTGCTCGCTTCACCGGAACGGGCGTTGAATGGACGGATGGGCGTCGCGAGGAGCTCGACGCGGTGATCTGGTGCACCGGTTTCCGCCCGGCGCTGGATCATCTGCGTCAACTCGGCCTCGTCGAGGCAGATGGCAAGGTGCAGGTGGAAGGTACCCGTGTCGCGACGCAGCCCAATCTCTGGCTGGTGGGCTACGGCGACTGGACCGGCATGGCTTCAGGCACGCTGATCGGCGTCACGCGCACGGCGCGAAGCACCGTTGAACAGGTCGCGCAGGCACTTGCCACGACGCCATCACAGAACCCGCAGTAATACGAACGCAACCCGATCATCATGCGAAAAGGTGTACTTAGCGATGTCCAGTCAATGTGAAGTAGTCGGCAAGAAAGCCGCCGGCGCCCCGCTCGGATTTTTCGAGCGTTATCTGACGCTCTGGGTTTTCCTCTGCATCATTGCCGGCACCCTGCTCGGTCTCAGCCTACCCGACGCCGCGCAAGCCGTCGGTGCGCTGGAAGTCGCCCACGTGAACATCCCGGTCGGCCTGCTGATATGGGTGATGATTATTCCGATGCTGATGAAGATCGATTTCTCCGCTCTGCGAGAGGTCTATGCGCAGCGGGCGAGCATGGGCGTCACGCTGTTTATCAACTGGGCGGTGAAGCCATTCACCATGGCCCTGCTCGGCTGGGTATTCATCAAACACGTGTTCGCACCGTGGCTACCGGCTTCCGAGCTGGACAGCTACATGGCCGGCCTGATTCTGCTCGGCGCCGCGCCTTGCACCGCGATGGTCTTCGTCTGGAGCAATCTCTGTAACGGCAACGCCAATTTCACCCTGACCCAGGTCGCGCTGAACGACGTGGTGATGGTGTTCGCCTTCGCGCCAATCGTCGCGCTACTACTCGGCGTGTCATCGATCCCGGTGCCCTGGGACACCCTGCTGCTTTCCGTAGTGATGTACATCGTCATTCCGCTGGCCATCGCGCAATTCATCCGCGCGCGATTGATGAAACGGGGGGATCAGTCTTTCCAGGCGGCGCTGACGAAGGTTCAGCCGTATTCCATCGTGGCGTTGCTGGCGACCCTGGTTCTACTGTTCTCATTCCAGGGCGAAGCGATCGTTGCCCAGCCCTTGATCATTGCCATGCTCGCGGTACCAATCCTGTTGCAAACACTGTTCATTGCAGGGCTCGGCTACTGGCTCAATCGTCGCTTTCAGGTTCGTCACGATGTTGCGGGCCCCTCCGCAATGATCGGTGCCTCGAACTTTTTCGAGCTGGCCGTTGCCGTCGCCATCGTGCTCTATGGCTTCAATTCAGGTGCCGCTCTTGCGACCGTGGTTGGCGTATTGATCGAGGTACCGGTCATGCTCTGGCTGGTGCGCAGCATCAACCGCAGCCGTGATTGGTACAACCGAGCACTACCGGCTGGCTGAGCAAGGAAACACTCACCAGCGCTTGACCCTGATCAGCCAGGCTGCGCGCAGGCTGGCTACTATCGATGCAGTGGCCTGAGAGGAAGCACAGACATGGACGGCCCTGCGCAAGAACAGCCTGCACCAATCCGTAACACACCACCTTCGCTGCGGGCGCACTTGGGTGACTTCTGGCGGGGCCATCCCACCGAAGCCAAGGTACTGCTCGGCATGTGCGCGGCGTTCCTTGCGATCTTCTTCCTGCCGATGGGCCAGCCGCGTTTCGAAAACGCGGTACTGGAAGGCTTGCGCCTGACGCAGTGGTACGCCCGGGAGCATGTAATCCTCTGTTTGCTGCCGGCGTTTGTTATAGCCGGTGCGATGGCGGTCTACATCAGCCAGGGCGCGGTGATGAAGCACCTTGGCCCGGCTTCGCCGAAGCCAGTGGCGTTCGGTGTGGCATCCGTCGCCGGCACGCTGCTGGCGGTGTGCTCCTGCACCGTATTGCCGCTGTTCGGCGGCATCTACAAGCGCGGCGCCGGCCTCGGTGCGGCAATCGCCTTTCTCTACTCCGGGCCGGCGATCAATGTCATGGCCATCGTGGTCACCGCCAAGATACTGGGCGCCGAGCTCGGCATTGCTCGCGCAGTTGGTGCGATCGTGTTCGCACTGGTAATCGGCGCCATCATGCACCTGCTCTACCGTCACGAAGAGGCCGCACGCGCTGCCAAAAGTGCCCGCGGCTTCGCCGGTGCCGACAGCGAACACCCCCTCGGCGACATCGTCGCTTTGTTCAGCTTGATGATTGGCATCCTGGTATTCGCCAACTGGGCCAGTGCGGAGAACTCGGCCTGGATGGCCGTGCATGCCTGGAAATGGCCAATCACCGCAACGCTTGCGATCTTGCTGGCGACATTGCTGGTACGCCGCTGGAAGTGGTCGGTACAACCGCTGCTCGTGATCGGCGCGCTGGTCGCTGCGAGCGCTCTGCTCGCGCCGCAATGGCCTGAGCTCGCCATGATCATAGGTATCGCGGGATTGATGCTGCAGGCCAGTCGCGAGAATGCGGCCGGTCAGGAATGGGTTGGCCAGAGCTGGGACTTCACCAAGCAGATCATGCCGCTACTGCTTGGTGGAGTGCTAATCGCCGGCATGCTGCTTGGCAGGCCCGGCCACGAAGGGCTGATCCCCAGCGAATGGGTGGTCTGGGCTGTAGGCGACAACAGTTTCACCTCCACCCTCCTCGCCTCGGTCCTCGGCGCATTCATGTACTTTTCCACCCTGACCGAGGTACCCATTGTCGAGGGTCTGCTGGGCGCGGGCATGGGCAAGGGCCCGGCGCTGGCGATCCTGCTGGCCGGGCCTGCATTGTCCTTACCGAACATGCTGGTGATTCGCACCGTGCTCGGCACCCAGAAAACGATCGTGTACTGCTCGCTGGTGGTGGTTATGGCCACGCTCAGCGGCTATCTCTATGGCCAATTGATGTGAGAACGACGATGAAACTGACTGTTTATGGATCAGGCTGCGCCAAGTGCCAGCAACTCACCGCCAACGCCGAAGCAGCCGCGCGGAGGCTCGGGCTGGAGTTCCAGGTCGAGAAAGTCACCGACGTCAACGCCATCATCGACGCGGGCATCATGCGCACCCCAGCACTCGCAGTGGAAGACGACATAGTCGTCGAGGGCAAGGTGCCGAGCAGTGATGAGCTTCAGCAGTTGCTTGGCTGAGTGATCGCCTCGTCTCCGTGCGGCAAATGCAGCACGGCTTCGTCGAACGGAACCGTCCTGTGCAGTTCACGGCCTCATAAGTGAACTGTCAGGAGAGTGAGAAGTGTCCGATACGATGACTTACCTGGCCATTGCGGCCGCTGTAGCTGTGATAGCGCTGAATCTGCTGGCGATCATCAGCGTATTCAAAAGTGAGCGAACAGTAGGCGCAAAGGCACTCTGGGCGATTGGCATCGCCGTTTTCCCGGTGCTGGGCCTGCTGTTCTGGCTGCTGGTAGGGCTACGCCGATCGCGTTGATCAGGGCTTCAGACCCAACAGATACAGCGCCCGGCCGAGCACTCTTACCGAATCGGCGTGCTTGCCGGCCTGATGCAACTGCTCGCCCTCGGCGCGCAATTCGCGCACCTGTTGCAGGGTCGCAGCGTCCTTTGGCGGATTGGTCTTGAGCTGCTCGTCGATCTTGGCCATATCCATTGGGCAGTGCATCGCCAGCAGCGGCGAACTGAACAGGACGGCAAAGGCAAAAGCTGTGAGGCGTCGCATGGCTATTCTCCGGCGCAAGAGGCGCTCACGAAGTATAGATAGCCTTTGCGGAGTCGCCGGCTGATGAACACGTTGTTGATGCCCGAAGAACTCAACATTCTTTCGCGCAAAAGAAAAAGCCCCAAGCAACGAGTTGCTTGGGGCTTTTCAATATGGAGGCCGATGTCGGAATCGAACCGGCGTACACGGATTTGCAATCCGCTGCATAACCACTCTGCCAACCGGCCTCAAAACGAAGGCGCCGCATAACATCTGCGGCGCGATCTTACAAACTGGAGCGGGAAACGAGACTCGAACTCGCGACCCCGACCTTGGCAAGGTCGTGCTCTACCAACTGAGCTATTCCCGCATCGTCTTGGTGACGGGCGCCATTCTATACGATCGGATGCTGCCGTCAACCCTTTGATTAAAAAAGTTTTATTTCTTTTCGGTGGGACTCAGGTGCGGCCATGCCGCCATCAGGTAATTGATCATCGACCACAACGTCAGGCCCGCCGCCACGATCAGCAATGCATAGCCGGAGCCGACCCAGATCGTCGGTTGCGGCGGGTTCGCCAATAGAATCACCAACGCGACCATTTGCGCAGCGGTCTTCCACTTGCCCAGGTTCGAGACCGCCACGTGGGCCCGAGCGCCCAGTTCGGCCATCCATTCGCGCAGCGCCGAGACGACGATCTCCCGGCCAATAATGATCGCAGCAGGCAACGTCAGCCAGAGGTTCGAATGCTCTTCGACCAACAGCACCAACGCGACGGCAACCATCAGCTTGTCGGCGACCGGGTCGAGAAAGGCCCCGAACGGCGTGCTTTGTCCCAGCCGCCGGGCAAGGTAGCCGTCCAGCCAGTCGGTCAGCGCAGCCACGGTGAATACTGCGCTCGCGGCGAGGTAGCTCCAGTAGAACGGAAGATAAAAAAGCAAAATAAAAACAGGTATCAGCAGCACGCGTAGAACGGTGAGCAGGTTCGGGATATTCATCGGTACCACTGATCGGCGGAATTCGGGGGACAGTCTACTCACTGTGCAGAGCGGCATAAATCGACTCGGCAAGCTTTTTACTGATACCGGGGGCCTTGGCGATCTCGTCGAGGCTGGCCCTGCACAGTTCCTGAAGACCACCAAAATGCGTCAGCAGTTCGCGACGACGCTTCGGGCCAATGCCCGGAACCTCCTCCAGCGTTGAGGTTCGACGCGTTTTTCCGCGCCTGGCGCGGTGGCCGGTGATGGCGAAACGGTGGGCTTCGTCGCGCACCTGCTGGATCAGATGAAGCGCCGGTGAGTCCGCGGGTAGCGTGAACTCGTGGGCCGCATCGTTGAGGTAGAGGGTTTCCAGCCCCGGCTTGCGCGTCACCCCCTTGGCTACGCCGAGCAGGATCAGTTCCGGCACGGCAAGCTCTTCGAGTACCTCGCGCGCCATGTTGAGCTGACCCTTGCCGCCATCGACCAGCAGGATGTCCGGCAGCTTGCCCTCGCCTTCCGCCACCTTGCGAAAGCGTCTGGACAGCGCCTGATGCATCGCCGCGTAGTCATCGCCTGCGGTGACACCTTCGATGTTGTAGCGGCGATAGTCGGATTTGAGTGGGCCTTCAGGACCGAACACAACGCAGGAGGCTACCGTCGCCTCGCCACTGGAATGGCTGATATCGAAGCATTCCAAGCGCTGCGGTGGCTCGTCGAGATCCAGCGCCTCAGCCAATGCTTCGAAGCGTGCAGACAGATGCTGACGGTTGGCCAGGCGCGCGCCCATCGCCTGCTCGGCGTTAGTCAGCGCCAGCTGCTGCCAGCGCGCGCGCGTGCCACGCACGCGATGAGTGATGGTGAGCTCGACGCTGCGCAGCTCGGAAATGGCGTTGATCAGCGTAGGGAAATCTTCGTGCACAGCGTTGACGATCAACTCGGCGGGCAAATCGCGCTCGGCAGCGCCCAGGTAGTACTGCTCCAAAAAGGCCTGCAGCACCTCGCTGACGCTCTCTTCGATCGCCACCTGCGGGAAGAAATTCTTGCTGCCCAACACACGGCCGCCGCGTACGGTGATCAGATGAACGCAGGCACCGCCAGGGCTGACTACCGCGGCGACGATATCCACATCACCGGTGCCGCCTTCCATGCTCTGCTGGTCCTGCACACGGCGCAGGATGCCGATCTGATCGCGGATTTCGGCGGCGCGCTCGAAATCCAGGTTCATCGCCGCCTTTTCCATATTGCGCGAGAGCTCTTCAGACAACGCATTACTGCGGCCTTCAAGGAACATCACCGAATGGCGTACGTCTTCGGCGTACTCGTCCGCGTCCACCAGATTCACGCAAGGCGCCTTGCAGCGTTTGATCTGGTACTGCAGGCACGGCCGTGTGCGGTTTCGGTAATAACTGTCTTCGCATTGGCGCACGAAGAAGGCCTTCTGCAGCAGACTCAGACTCTCGCGAATCGCCCCGGCGCTGGGATAGGGTCCGAAGTAACGTCCCGGCTCTTTCTTCGCCCCACGATGGATGCTCAGCCGTGGAAAGTCGCCCGCCGAGAGGAATACATAGGGATAGGATTTATCGTCGCGCAGCAGGATGTTGTACGGCGGGCGCCACTGCTTGATCAGGGTCTGCTCGAGCAGCAAGGCTTCGGTTTCGTTCGCGGTGATGGTGGTTTCCACCTGCGCGATCTTCGCCACCAGCGCAGCGGTTTTCGGCGCCTGGCCGGTCTTGCGGAAATAACTGGCCAGTCGTTTCTTGAGGTTCTTGGCCTTGCCGACGTAGAGCAGCTTGGCCTGCGCATCGAACATGCGATACACGCCCGGCCGGCCGCTACAGGCCGCCAGGAACGCCGATGAGTCGAAGGCTTCTGTCATCAGTTGACGGTGTCGACCATCCCGTGGCGAACCGCCAGCAGGGCGAGCTCGACATCACTGGTAATCGATAGCTTTTCGAAGATGCGATAACGATAAGTGTTGACCGTTTTCGGCGAAAGACAGAGTTTGTCGGAGATGCTCTGGACCTTCTGACAGTTGGCGATCATCAGCGCAATCTGGATTTCGCGCTCGGATAACAGGTCGAACGGTGACTCGCTAAGTTGCGGCTGAAACGACTTCAGGGCCAGCTGCTGTGCGATCTGCGGGCTGATGTAACGCTGGCCGCCGAAGACCATACGGATCGCCTGCACCATTTCCTCCAGCGCAGCGCCCTTGGTCAGATAGCCAGCTGCCCCAGCCTGCAAGAGGCGTGTCGGAAAAGGATCTTCTTCGCAGATGGTTACGGCAATGACCTTCAGATCCGGATAGCTGCGCAGCAACTTACGGGTCGCCTCAAGGCCACCGATACCCGGCATCTTGACGTCCATGAGGACAACATCGGGCTTGAGCTCACGCGCTTTGCGAATGGCATCTTCGCCACTGTCCGCCTGGCCTATCACCTGCAGCCCTGAGATATCGGCAAGCATGCGACTGATGCCCGTGCGAACCAGATCGTGGTCATCGACCACCAGCACCCTAATCAAGCAGACACCTCATTGACCGTATTGAAAGCTGGCTGGCTGCTCGCTTTTTCAGAAGCGAACTCTATCAAAAAAAAGATCGACCTGGCCGATCAAGACGCGGCTAACTGATCGAGATCATAAGTAGGGACCGTAAGCCGACGAACTGCATGCTGAACGCCGATGGACGGCGAAAGTCACAACGGAATGAACATTTCGCACGTTTTCCCATGCTCACGCTGATCGCTGCCCTGGCGCTGACAGCCACCCATGTACTGGCCGGAAGGCTAAGCAAGCTGCACGAGTCACCGCGTAACCGCTGGCTCTCGGTGGCCGGTGGTGTTGCCGTGGCCTACGTGTTCGTACACCTGCTCCCTGAACTGGCCCAAGGGCAACAGGTGATGGAGGATAGCGGGTTCCACCCACTGCGCTACCTGGAACACCACGCTTACCTGCTGGCCTTGCTCGGCCTGGCCTGTTTTTACGGGCTGGAACGGTTAATCAAGCAGCACCGCAGCGAGCGCCCCGACGAGGCGCCGTCCCATGCAAGTGTGTTCTGGCTCCACATTGGCGCGTTCGCTGGCTACAACGCATTGATCGGCTACATCCTGGCTAATCGCGACCCAGCGCAGCCGCTGGAGCTGATCTGGTACACGGTCGCCATGGCGCTGCATTTCATGGTCAACGACGTGGCGTTGCAGCATGACCACCAGCAACTGTTCGCCCGGCGTGGCCGATGGATCCTGGCCGGCTCGACGCTGGTCGGCTGGGCGTTCGGCACAGCCATCGAGTTATCCGAGGTGGGCATTTCAGCGGTTACCGCATTCATTGCCGGGGCCATCATTCTCAATGTGCTCAAGGAAGAACTGCCGTCTGAGCGAAACAGCACAATCGGCGGTTTCCTGCTCGGGTCGCTGGGATATTCGGCCCTACTGTTGCTGATGTAACGGTCCCGCCCGGACGCCTCGCCGCCCCCGTGGCCTGCGCATCAAACGATAGGCGGCCGGGATCACGAACAGCGACAGCAACGGCGCGCTCAGCATGCCGCCGACCATTGGCGCGGCAATGCGGCTCATCACTTCGCTGCCGGTGCCAGCGCCTAGGAGGATCGGCAGCAGCCCGGCGACGATCACCGCCACGGTCATTGCTTTCGGACGAACCCGTTGCACCGCGCCTTCTCGGATGGCGTCGCACAGCGCGGCTTCGTCATGCAGCCCGTCGCGCTGCCGATCAGCCCAGGCATTCTTCAAGTAGAGCAGCATGATCACACCGAACTCCGCAGCGACCCCTGCCAGCGCGATAAAGCCGACACCGGTCGCCACCGACAGGTTGTAGCCCATCAGATAGAGGAACCAGACGCCGCCAGTCAGCGCGAACGGCAGTGTCAGCATGATCAGCACGGCCTCATCCAGACGACTGAAGGTCAGGTAGAGCAACACGAAGATGATCAGCAAGGTGGCCGGAACGACCAGCTTGAGCCGCTCGTTGGCGCGCTCGAGGAACTCGAACTGCCCCGAGTAGCTCAGGCTCATGCCAGGTAGCAGGGTGATTTGGGCGCTGATCGCCACGCGCAGATCAGCAACGACCGAAGCGATGTCGCGGCCGCGCACATCGACGTACACCCAGCCGGCCAGCCGCGCGTTTTCGCTACGCAACATCGGCGGACCGTCACTGACGCGCACCCGCGCCACGCTGCCGAGGGTGATCTGGCTGCCCTGCGGTGTGAGGATCGGTAATTGCTCCAGCGCCTGGGGCGTATCCCGCCATTCGCGTGGATAGCGCACGCTGATCGGGTAGCGCGCCAGCCCCTCAACGGTTTCGCCGACGGTTTCACCACCGATGGCGCTAGACACGATCGACTGCACATCGGCGATATTCAGGCCATAGCGCGCGGCGTCCCGCCTGTCGATGTCGATATCGACATAGCGCCCGCCAACCAGACGCTCGGCCAGCGCCGAGCTGACACCCGGAACCTGCTTGGCGACGGCTTCCACCTGTTGGCTGATCCGGTCGATCTCCTCCAGGTTGGCGCCGGCGATCTTCACCCCGATTGGGCTTTTGATGCCGGTGGCGAGCATATCGATGCGGTTGCGGATCGGCGGAATCCAGATGTTGGTCAGGCCTGGCACCTGCACGGCCCTGTCCAACTCGTCGACCAGCTTTTCCGGGGTCATTCCAACGCGCCACTGCTCGCGCGGCTTGAAGCGAATGGTGGTCTCGAACATTTCCAGCGGCGCCGGATCGGTGGCCGACTCCGCGCGGCCGGCCTTGCCGAAGACCGTCTCGACTTCCGGGACCGTGCGGATCATCCGATCGGTCTGCTGCAGCAACTGCGCGGCCTTCTGCGCCGACAGCCCCGGCAGCGCCGAAGGCATGTAGAGCAGATCGCCCTCGTCCATCGGTGGCAGAAACTCGCCGCCCAGCCGTGACATCGGCCACAGCGTGGTAGCCAGGATCAGCACGGCTACCACGATGGTTGCCTTCGGGTGATCCAGCACTGCATTCAGCGCAGGGCGATAAATTCGTACCAGCCCGCGGTTGAGCGGATTGCGCGCCTCGTCCGGCAGCTTGCCGCGAATCCAGTAGCCCATCAGCACCGGCACCAGGGTGACGGAAAGCCCAGCTGCGGCCGCCATGGCATAGGTCTTGGTAAAGGCCAGAGGCCCAAAGAGGCGGCCTTCCTGCGCTTCGAGGGTGAACACTGGAATGAACGACAGCGTGATGATCAGCAGACAGAAGAACAGCGCTGGGCCGACCTCCTCCGCTGCGCTGGTCATGACTCGCCAGTGTTCTTCGCCTTCCAGCGCCCTGCCCGGATTGGCGTGACGCCAGGCTTCAGCCTTCTTGTGAGCGTTCTCGATCATCACCACCGCGGCATCGACCATCGCGCCGATGGCAATGGCAATACCGCCGAGCGACATGATGTTGGCGTTGATGCCCTGGTAACGCATCACGACGAAGGCGATCAGTATCCCGATGGGCAGCGAGACGATGGCCACCAGCGAGGAGCGCAAGTGCCAGAGGAAGATGCCGCACACCAGGGCGACGACGATGAGCTCCTCCAGCAGCTTGAAGCTGAGATTCTCCACCGCACGGTCGATCAGCTGGCTACGGTCGTAGGTGGTAACGATTTCGACGCCCTTGGGCAGGCTGGTCTTCAGCTCCTCAAGCTTGCTATGTACGGCGGCGAGGGTTTCCCGCGCGTTCTTGCCGCTGCGCAGAATCACCACGCCGCCGACCGTTTCCCCTTCCCCATCGAGCTCAGCGATGCCCCGGCGCATTTCCGGACCGAGCTGAACATGCGCGATGTCGCCCAGTGTCACCGGCACGCCGGCGCTGAGCTGCAACGGAATCTGACGAAAGTCATCGAGCGTCTGCAGATAGCCGGATGCGCGGACCATGTACTCGGTCTCGGCCAGTTCGAGCACCGCACCACCGGTTTCCTGGTTGGCCATGCCGATCGCTTCGATCACTTGGGCCTGGGTCACCGCAAGGCTGGCCATCTTCAGCGGATCGAGTACGACCTGATACTGCTTGACCATGCCGCCGATGGTCGCCACTTCGGCCACGTTGGGCAGCGTGATCAATTCGTACTTGAGGAACCAATCCTGCAGGCTGCGCAGCTGCGCCAGGTCGTGCGTACCGCTGCGGTCGACCAGCGCGTACTGGTAGATCCAGCCAACGCCGGTAGCGTCCGGCCCGAGTGATGGCTTGGCGCTGGCCGGCAGGCGACTCTGGACCTGGCTCAGATACTCCAGCACCCGCGAGCGCGCCCAGTAGAGGTCGGTGCCGTCCTCGAACAGCACATAGACGAAGCTGTCGCCGAAGAACGAATAGCCTCGCACGGTCTTCGCGCCGGGCACCGAGAGCATCGTCGTGGTCAGTGGGTAGGTCACCTGATTCTCGACGATCTGCGGTGCCTGTCCCGGATAGGGCGTGCGAATGATCACCTGCACATCGGACAGGTCCGGCAGCGCATCAATCGGCGTGGTGCGCACGGACCAGATGCCTACGGCGGTCATCAACAACGTTGCCAGCAGCACGAGAAAGCGGTTCAGCACGGACCAACGAATCAGCGCGGCAATCATGGCTGCTTCTCCAGAGTCTGAACCCGCTCGACCAGCAAACCCTCGTCAGTTTCCCTCACGGCGAAACGGACCCGGTCTTCCACCTTGATGTTCTGCAGCAATGCCGCATCGACCACCGTGAACGTCATGGTCATGCCCGGCATGCCGAGCGTATGGAACGGCCCATGGGCGATCTTCATTCGAGTGTCGCTCAGCGCCAGGACGCGGCCTTCGGACTCGTGTAAGGCGGGCGTTGGCTGCGCCTGATGGTGTACGTGGCCCGTATCACTGGCGGCCGGTGGCGCGACGATTCCGCGCAGGCTGGCTTCCGAATCCAGCAGGAACTGCCCGGATGCGACCACCTGTTGCCCTTCGTCCAATCCGCTGAGGATGACGGTCTGGCTGCCATTCTCCCGCCCGGTCTGCACTTCGACCGGGCGATAACGCCCGCCGGGCTCGGCCAGCATCACCAGGCTGCGTTGGCCCGTGCGGATTACGGCCTCGCTGGGAATCAGCAGAGCCAATGCCCCCTCTCCGCCGGCCAGGCTGGCCTGAGCCGTCAGCCCAGGGCGCAGCAGTCCGCCCGGATTGGGCAGCTGCACCCGCACACGCAGGGTGCGGCTTGCAGCATTGGCTTGCGGCAGCACCGCGGTGATCTCACCCTCGATGGGTTGTCCCGGTAGCGCCGGGAGCCGTGCGGTGGCGCGCTGGCCGACGCGGATGCCCTGGCTTTGCGCCTCCGGCACCGCGACTTCCAGCCAGACGCTGTCCAGCCCATTCATCCGCGCCAGCGAAGCACCGGCAGCAAGCGTCATGCCTTCACGAACATCCAGCTCCTGCAGTACGCCGGCGATCGGAGTGGAAATGGTGACGGACGCGTTGATTTTGCCACTGCGCTCGAGCTGGTTGATGGTCACCGCCGGCATTCCAACCAGCCGTAGCCGCTGCCGTGCGGCCGCCAGCAATGCCGGCTCGCCGATTCGCCGCAGGGCCAGATATTCCTCCTGGGCGGCCGTCCACTCGGGGATCAGCAGATCGGCGAGCGGTGCGCCTTTGGCTAGCAGATCACCGGGCGCATGCCGATACACGCGTTCAACGAAACCGCTGGCCCGCGCCTGAACGACAGCGACATCGCGCGCGTTGTATTCGAGCACACCGACCGCTTCTACCTGGTTCGTCATCTGCCCGCGACTGACGACAGCCAAGCGAACACCGAGATTTTGCGTGATGCCGGGATCGATACTGATGGCGGCGACATCGCCGCCTTCGTTGGCGTAGCGCGGCACCAGATCCATGTCCATGAACGGTGACTTGCCCGGTTTTTCGAAACGCTGCTGCGGCACCATCGGGTCGTACCAATAGAGCACCTGGGCTTGGCTACCGACGACGGATGCGGCGTGTTCGGAGCCGTGATTAGCAGAGCTGGCAAGCCAGTAGCCGCCGCCCGCACCGATCACCGCGGTCAGCCCGGCCAGGGCGACGCTTGCGAAAGTAATCCGGCTCATTTGGCTTCTCCATAAGCGAGGTGCAGGCGCGCCGCAGCGATGGCTAGCAGACCTTGCAGGTCGATGTGTTTAAGACGGGTTTCGATCAGCTCGTTACGTGCTGCAAGCACCTCATCCAGATCGCTGCTCCCTGCGCGATAGCCGGCCATGGCCAGCTCCACCTTTTCCTCCCCCAGCGGCAGCAGCACCTCAGCGTTGCGCTCAAGCGCGCGCTGCAGCCGTTCCAGATCCGCCAGTTCGATGGCCAACTGCTCCACGACTTCGCGCGTCATGGCTTCGCGCTCGGCTTCCAGTTGCTCGAGCTCGGCGTAGCGCGCGGCGATCCGTGGGTTTTGCCGCGAGCGCTGGAAGACCGGCAGGTCGAAGCTGAACTGCAGGTTGACCATGTCGCCATACTCACGGCCGCGCTTGAGGTAGCTGACCTCCCAACTCCAGTCGATCTGCTTCTCGGCGACCGCTTCACGAATGCGGGCCTGCGCTTCCTGAGTCATCGGTGCATAGGCCGTCAATTGCGGGTGCGCGGCAACCCGCTGCGCCAGTTGCCCAGGGGCAATGGCCCAACGAGGCAGCTCGCCGGCCAGGGGTTGATTGCCATCGTTACCGACCCAGCGCACCAGTGCCGCGCGGGCCTGGCGGCGTTGCTGCTCCAGTTCATCCTGGCGCTCGGCCAGTAGCGCTGCTCGCTGCTTCGCCGTGACGCTGTCGGTCAGCTGCCCGCGCCCTCCGGCAATACGGGCCCGAATCGCTTCGGCGAGCAGGCGGTTCTCCTCGAACAACTGCTCGAACAGTCGGATTTTGCGCTCCACGGCATGGGTAGCTATCCATGCCTGGGCCGTCGCCAAATACACCTTGAGCGTTTCCACCTCGCGCGAGGCATTCGCGCGATCGACAGTCGCTCGTGCCACATCGGTGCGCGCCTTGCGCTTGTCGCGGCTTGGCACTTCTTGCATCAGGCCGACCATGCGCATGGTCATGCCATCGTCATCGAGACTCCAGCGCTCGGCGCCCTCGATGGGCAGGTTCTGCAGGCCCAGCAGCAGTTTCGGGTCGGGTAGCTCGCCAGCGGCGACGGCCTCGCTACGCGCGGCGTGCAGCCTGGACGCTTCGGCACGCAGCGAAGGCGCCTGCTGTTGTGCAAGGCTCAGGGCATCGTCGAGCGTCAGGCCGCTGGCTACACCAGGCAAGCCAAACGCAGCGGCAACCAGCACGCCAGCGAACGGCCGATACTTCCCTATCAATCGGGAGATCATGGATTGGATTCCTCGGTTTCCTGCATGCCGCGACGGCATGCCTACAGCGTCTCAACGCATGTGCGTGGGACGATTCAGGTCAGCGATGGAATCAGTAACGCGGGGGGCGCCAGACGTCGGCGCCGGAGCGGGCGGGAAAGAACGCGGGGTAGTGAGCTACGAGTTGCGCCAGCGACGCGGTGAAAATGGGCTGGGTGATGCCGGTCTGCACCAAACTTCCGGTCTTGCACTGGTGACCGCTTTTACACAGTGGGTTGCCAGCATGCGAGTGCGCATCCTCGTCCTGAGCGATAGGTTGGTGTGCGAGATGCGGGAAGACGTCCATATCGCCCTGCATCTGGCATGGCTCTGCGCTTAGCTCAAGCGCAGCCATACCGCTTGCGGGTAGCGCAAGGCTGATCAGCAGAACGAGTAATAGACGCACAGAGGCTTTCATGGCAACGAGTCTAGCCGGACTCGGGCCGTAAAATACTTGATCCAGATCGTGTCAGTCCGCATCCGGTCCTCCACCAGTCCCGTTGCCGGCGAGTAGATGGCTGAGCACCGAGCGCATCTTGCCGGGCTTGACCGGCTTGTTCAGCACCGGGACACCACAGCCGTGCAACAGCTGCCGGCACTCATCGCTGCGGTCGGCAGTGATCATCACCACCGGTAATGCCTCATTGAAGCGTTCGCGCACTGCAAGCACGACATCCCAACCGGTGAGGCCATGGTCCAAGTGGTAATCGGCGAGGATCGCATCCGGCGCAACCCCGCCCAACGCCGTCAATGCGCCCTGCTCATCTGAGGCTACCAGCACCGTGCAACCCCACTGCTCAAGCAGCGCGGCCATGCTCAGGAGAATGCTTTCCTCATTGTCGATCACCAACAGTCGACGTCCCGGCAGTGGGTCGCCTAACTGCGCGACGACTACCGGCGCGGCGAGGCCCTGGCTCGGCGCCATTTCCGCCAACGGCACGTCGATGCTGAACACCGAGCCACGTCCCAGATGGGAGCGCACCAGCACGCGGTAATCCAACATGTTGGCGATGCGGTCGACGATGGCCAGCCCCAGGCCGACCCCGCTGCGTTTTGCAGATCTGCCGATTCCCAGTTGGTTGAATTCGAGGAAGATCGACTGCAGCTCCTCCTGTGGGATGCCCCGCCCGGTATCCCACACTTCGATGCGCAAGGCCCCGGCGCGCATGCGGGCGCCAACCAGAACGCTGCCTCGATCGGTATAACGGCAAGCATTGCTGAGAAAGTTGCGCAGGATTCGCGTCAGCAGACGGAAATCGCTTTTGATGGCAAAACGGGGGATGTAGTGCTTGAACTGCAGCCCCGCGGCGTCGGCCACGGACTGGAACTCGGATACCAGCGGCAGCAGGACGTCAGCCAGCGAGTAGATGTCTATGTCCGGCTTGATGGCCGCCTGATCCAGCTTGGAAATATCGAGCAGATCGGTAAGCAAATCTTCGGCGCCCTCCAATGCCTGATGCGCTCGCTCGACCAGATGCCGTTCACTTTGAGGCAGCTGACGTTCGCGCAGGGTCGAAATCAACAGGCGCGCCGCGTTCAGCGGCTGCAGCAAGTCGTGGCTGGCCGCCGCGAGATACTTGTCCTTGCTCAGATTGGCAGCCTCCGCTGCATCACGAGCCTCACGCAGTTCGCAGGTTCGCTCGGTAACGCGATGCTCCAACTCTTCGTTGAGCTGCAACAGGCGCAACTGCGCCAGTTTGCGTTCAGTCACGTCGGCGACGAACCCCTCAACCAGCCCCTCTTCGTCTGGCTTGAGCAAGAGGTTCATGACCACATAGATCGCACTGCCGTCCTTTCGACGCAGACGCGTCTCATAGCCGAACAGTCCGTGCTGCTGGCCAAGGGTATGGCGAATCTGGCGCAGTTCTTCCTCGCCGCCGATGAACAGATGATGGGACAGATCGGTCAGGGTCCACAGCGCGTCTTCAGGTGTCTCATAGCCAAGCATGCGCGCCAGCGCCGGATTGGCAGCGCGGATGCCTTCCTGCAGGCTGGCCTGAAAAATGCCGTGTACCGCGTGCTCGACCAACCATTTGTAGCGATTGCGCTCTGCCTCGAGTTCTTCGAGCCGTGCCACCAGTTCCGGATAGTGACTCTTGCGTGCCGAATGGCTGCCAAAGCCAAGCAGTTGCGTCAGCGCTTGATTCGGGTCGTCAGAGGGCTTCGGCATAAACGACCTCGACGTCCCGCTGCGTCGATGAGCGTGGGTTGGTCAGGATGCACGGGTCCTGCATCGCATGCTGCGAGAGGAACGGGATGTCGGAAATGTTCACGCCGTGCAAGCCAAGGGTTTCCTTGAAGCCGATCTGCTGCTTGAGATCGATAAGGTGCTGCACCAGTCGTTCACGGACCTGCCTGTGGTTCAGCCCGCGCGAATCGATACCCAGCGTCTCGGCAACCTTGCGATAGCGATCAGGTGCGGCTTCATAGTTGAACGCAACCACGTGTTCAACCAGGACGGCGTTGCATACGCCATGCGGCAGGTCGAGATAGCCGCCCAGGCTGTGGGACATCGCATGCACGGCTCCGAGAATCGCGTTGGAGAACGCCAGCCCGGCCTGCATGCTGCCGAGCATGATCTGTTCGCGTAGGACGATATCGGCGGGATTGGCGATCATTTGCGCCAGATTGCCGTTGATCAACCGCATTGCCTCCAGGGCGTGTGGGTCGGTCAGCGGTCCGTTACCGGTCGAAACGAACGCCTCGATGGCATGCACCAGCGCGTCGATACCCGTACAGGCCGAGAGGAACGGGTCCATGCTCAGCGTGGTTTCCGGATCGATCAGCGAGACATCCGGTACGGCCGCCTTGCTGACGATGGAGAACTTCATCCGCTCTTGCTGGTTGGAAATGATCACGAACTGCGAGACATCCGCCGAAGTACCCGCCGTGGTCGGGATCAGGATCAGCGGCGGACTGGGCACACGAAGGGTGTCGACGCCTTCGAACTCGTAAATATGACGACCATGAGCTGCGACGATGCCGATACCCTTGGCGCAGTCCATCGGGCTGCCGCCACCGACGGCGACGATCACATTGCAGCCCTCGCTGCGGTAAAGCTCGGCGCCGAGCATCACCTCTTCGCAGCGTGGGTTGGGCGATACCCCGGTGAACAGGCAATGACTGATGTTCTGTCTTTCAAGACTTGCCTGTACGTCAGCCACCCAGCCGGCCTGCACTACGCCGGGGTCAGATACCAACAGCACCTTTCGCGCACCGAAATTCGCGGCGCAGTTGCCAACACTGTGGCGACAGCCGGCTCCAAAGATTATTTCAGGGGACACGAATTTGCGCTGGATGCTGATGTTCGGGCTCATGACTGCGGCCTTTTTTATTTTTTGTAACAACGGGCCAAGCCTACTGCATTGCTCCGGTAAAGCAATGCGTCTATTAGGCCGCGCCGTCGCCCGTCTGGCAGAAAGCCTTACAGCGAGCGCTGGTAGAAGCGCCATTCCCGTTCCAGCGCGTCCGCCAGATTGCGCGCCTGACGAAAGCCGTGGCGCTCTTCAGGATAGAGCTGATATTCCACCGTAACACCGCGAGCACGCAGGGCCGCCACCATCGACTCGGTCTGCTCGGGCAGCACGACCGCATCCTGTCCGCCCTGGAGGAAAATCACGGGGGCGGTTATCCGTTCGGCATTGTGCAGCGGCGCGCGCTCACGAAAACGCTCCGGCACCTGCTGCGGATCGCCGATCAGCCAATCCAGGTAGTCACCTTCGAATTTGTGCGTTGCTCGGCGCAAGGCCAGCGGATCGCTGACGCCATACAGACTGGCCCCGCCACGAAAGAGGTTGGTTGTGGCCAGTGCGCTGAGTGCGGTGTAGCCGCCGGCGCTGGAACCGCGGATGAACAGCCGCTGCGAATCGACCTTGCCCTGCTGCCCTAGCGCCTGGGCGGCCTGACAGACGTCTTCTACATCGACGATGCCCCAGTGCTCATGCAAACGCTGCCGATAGGCGCGACCGAAGCCGCTGCTGCCGCGGTAATTGACGTCGACAACGGCGAAACCGCGCTGGGTCCAGAACTGGATACGCGGGTCGAACACCGGATAGCTCGCCGAAGTCGGGCCGCCGTGGGCGAACACCACCAGCGGCGGCAGCGTTTCGGACTCGCCCTGGCAACTCGCATTGCGCGGCGGATAGAAGAAGGCATATGCGATTTCCGTATTCCCCGTGGCAAATCGCATCGGTTCAGGACGTGACAGCTGGGTGGCCGCAAAGGGGATCGTGCCGCCTGCCAAAACCTGCACCGCGCCGCTAGTACGTTCGATGGCCAGTACAGCCGGCGTTCGCTCCGGCGAGCCGGCGATGCAGAACACGTGTGTGTCGTTCACGGCCAGCTGGCGACAACGAGTGAACTCCGCGGCCAGCTGGCGTTGGCTCGCGTCGACAGCGTGCTCGAACAGCCAACCATACCCGTCCACCATGTGCGTCAGCAGTAGGCCGCCGTCGCTCAGCGGCAGATAGCTGGTGGTACCCAGTTGCCAGGGCGCCGGGGCGCAGTCGTAATCCGCCGCCGCTTGCGTAAGGCTGGAAGGCGTCACCAGCTGTTCAGCCACCTCGATCCACGGCTGCCAGAAGCCCGAACGGTCGCTCAGGCAATGCAGGCGACCATCGGCGTCGAAGCGAGGCTGCTGCAAGGACTCGCCACCCTCCGCGCCGGCCAGGCATTGCCTGTTGCCCCAACACCCGTCTGGCAGGCGCTCGCCGACGCAAAGGCGTGTGGCAGTCCAAGGCTGCTCGGGCCGGTCCCATTCGATCCAGGCCAATCGCGTGCCGTCCGGGCTGAGCGTGGGCGTGGAATAGAAGTCAGCCCCTTCGAAAAGCTTGCGCCGCGTGCCATCGGCCAGCGCAAAGCTCACCAGCCGATGCACGACGCCATCGGACCCGTGGGATTCCTCCAGCGCGATGATCGCCTCAGCGTGCGGGTCGTGCTGCAGGTCGCCATATCGGCATTCTGGCTGTCCTGTCAGGGCAACAGGCTGCGGTAGTGCAGCCTCGGCCCTGTTGAGTACCTGCAGGTAGATCTGCTGATCCGTCTCGTTGACGAAGGCGAGACCTTGGGTGGTCAGGCAGAATGCACCGCCACCGTACTCGTAGACCCGGCTACGAACCGAGAAGCCGTCGGGGGTCAGGCTGTGGGCACGACCGTCCCGCCACAACCACAGCGTGCAGCGTCCATGTGCAGGGTCATATTCGATCCAGCACAGTCCACCGTGCCCGGCACGCAGCTCGGCATAGTCCCGGCTGGCGCCCGCTGCCGCTTCGGCGCTCCACCCGCTGGGCCAGAAGCCGTAAGGCAGGCACTCAATTGCCGGGTTGGCATTGGTGAAATCGTTGTCGGGCCCCTTCATACCTTGAGGATTAGCTTGGAAGCCTTTTCGTTGCGGTGTTGCAGTTGTTCGAGCCCCAGCGCGCCATGGTCCGCTTGATCGCGAGCCGCAAGAATCTTGTCGTGATGCATGGACTTGCTGCACACCGGGTCGGCGTTGGCGGCATCGCCGGTGAGCATGAAGGCCTGGCAGCGGCAGCCGCCGAAGTCCTTCTCCTTTTCATCGCAACTGCGACACGGCTCGGGCATCCAGTCGTAACCACGGAATTTATTGAAACCGAAGGAATGCCGCCAGATGTGCTCGATGCTGTGCTCGCGCACGTTGGGAAATTCCACCGGCAGTTGCCGCGCACTGTGGCAAGGCAACGCCGTGCCGTCCGGGGTGATGTCGAGGAACAGGTTGCCCCAGCCGTTCATACAGGCCTTCGGGCGCTCCTCGTAGTAATCGGGGGTGACGAAGATCAGCTTGCAGGGGTGATTTTCCGCAGCCAGCTTGTCGCGCCACTCATTGGTGATGCGCTCGGCACGCACCAGCTGCGCCTTGCTCGGCAGCAACCCAGCACGGTTCAGCTCGGCCCAGCCGTAGAACTGACAAGTCGCGAGCTCGACGAAATCGGCCTCAAGCTCGATGCACAGACGGATGATCTGATCGATGTTGTCGATGTTATGCCGGTGGGTGACGAAGTTGAGCACCATCGGGTAGCCGTGCTTCTTCACCGCCCGAGCCATTTCCAGTTTGTGGGCAAACGCCTTCTTCGAGCCGGCGAGCAGGTTGTTCACCTCTTCGTCGGCAGCCTGGAAGCTGATCTGAATATGGTCGAGCCCGGCCTCGGCGAAGCTGGCGATCTTCTCTTCGGTAAGACCGATGCCTGAAGTGATCAGGTTGGTGTAATAGCCGAGTCCACGCGCAGCCTCGATCAGCTCGGCCAGGTCCTGCCGCACCAGCGGCTCACCGCCGGAGAAGCCAAGCTGCGCAGCACCCATCTCGCGTGCCTGGCGAAACACCTCGATCCACTGCGCGGTGGTCAGCTCTTCATGGCTGCGGGCGAAGTCCAGCGGATTGGAGCAGTACGGGCACTGCAACGGGCAACGATAGGTCAGCTCCGCCAGTAGCCAGAGCGGCGGACCGGGCTCGTAGCCAGGTTTAGCGAAGCTCGATCCAGAACCGTTCAATGGCAACCTCCAGAAACGCGACGATATCTTCTTGAATCCCTTCAGCCTCGGGATAGCGGGCCTGCAGGTCGGCGACTATGGCGCCGATGCTACGGGCCCCGTCCACCTCCGTCAGCACCGCCGCCGCGCTTTCGTTGAGTTTGATCATGCCTTCCGGGTACAGCAGCACGTGACAGCTTTGCGCCGGCTCCCATTGAAAGCGGTAACCGCGGCGAAAGGCCGGAACCTGGGTCAGTTGGATGTCGCTCATGGTCATTGTCTCGCCAGTCGGCAGGCGGGCAGCCCGGCCAAATCAATTTTGCTCGCTGGCGGTGGGCCGAAGCCCACCCTGCAGAGGCTCGTTCCTAGAAGCTGATTCCCTTGTGCCAGATCCGTTCACGGGTCACGGTATGGTACGGCGGGCGATCCAGCTCGTAGGCCATGGTCATGGCGTCGAGCATGCTCCACAGCACGTCGAGCTTGAACTGCAGAATTTCCAGCATGCGCTCCTGTGCCTCGCGGGTGCGGTAGTGGTCCAGGGTGATGCGCAGGCCGTGCTCGACGTCGCGGCGGGCTTCCTTCAGGCGCTTGCGGAAGTAGTCGTAGCCGGAGGCATCAATCCAGGGATAGTGCTGCGGCCAACTGTCCAGGCGCGACTGATGGATTGTCGGTGCGAAGAGTTCGGTCAGCGAGCTGCTGGCAGCTTCCTGCCAGCTGGCACGGCGAGCGAAGTTGACGTAGGCATCCACCGCAAAACGGACGCCGGGCAGCACCAGTTCCTGCGACAGCACTTGCTCACGGTCCAGCCCTACCGCCTCAGCCAGTCGCAACCAGGCTTCGATACCACCCTCTTCGCCCGGCGCCCCATCGTGATCGATGATGCGCTGAATCCACTCCCGGCGGGTATCGCGGTCCGGACAGTTGGCCATGATCGCCGCGTCCTTAACCGGAATGCACACCTGGTAGTAAAAGCGATTCGCGACCCAGCCCTGAATCTGCTCGCGCGTCGCCTGCCCGGCGTACATCGCCCGGTGGAACGGGTGATGGATGTGGTAGTACTCGCCCTTGGCGCGCAGCGCTTGCTCGAATTCGGCTGGACTCATGGCTGGCAGGTTCATGACGGTGTCGTTCCTTTTCTTCTTGTTCCGTTTGTTCATTTCGCGACGTGCCTGGCGGTCTGAGGCCGCGTTCCGGCAAAGCATCGCTCTATAGCTCGATGTTCATGCCGTCGAACGACACTTCGATGCCGTGCTCGCCGAGAATTTCCCGCTCGACGGAGTCTTCATCGAGGATCGGATTGGTGTTGTTGATATGTATGAGGATCTTGCGCACGGCGGGCATGCCATCGAGCACTTCGATCATGCCGCCCGGGCCGCTCTGCTGCAGGTGCCCCATCTCGCTGCCGAGCTTGGTGCCAACCTCACGCACGAGCATTTCGTCATCGCGCCACAACGTGCCGTCGACCAGCAGGCAATCGGCCTGGCGCATGGTGTCGAGCAACTCGTCGCTGACCTTGCCCAGCCCCGGCGCGTAGAAGAGCGTGCCACCGGTTTTGCGATCCTCGATCAGCAGGCCGATGTTGTCGCCCGGATGCGGGTCATTGCGGTGCGGAGAATAAGGCGGCGCCGAACTGCGCAACGGAATCGGCGTGATGTGCAGGTTAGGGCAGCACGGAATGCTGAAACTGTCGGTCAGGCCGATGGGGTTCCATCTCAGCCCGCCGTTCCAGTGTTCGAGCATGTTGAACAGCGGGAAGCCGGTCGTCAGATCTTGGTGGACCATTTCGGTGCACCAGACTTCGTGTGGGCAGCCCTCGCGCAGGGTCAGCAGGCCCGTGGTGTGATCAATCTGGCTGTCCAGCAGGACGATCGCACCGATGGCGGTATCACGTGGCGCCCGTGCCGGCTGCAGGGCTGGGAAAGATTCCAGCTGCGCGCGGATGTCTGGCGAGGCGTTGCACAGAATCCAGTCGACGCCGTTATCGCTGATGGCGATCGATGACTGGGTACGCGCCTTGGCATTGAGCGTTCCAGCGCGCAGCCCTGCACAATTGGCGCAGTTGCAGTTCCACTGCGGAAAACCGCCGCCCGCAGCGGAACCGAGAATTCTGATGAACATGGACAGCCCCCAAAAACGAAACCCCGGCGGGAGCCGGGGCTGATCGATCAACGATTTGCGAAGTACATGGTGACTTCGAAACCAATACGCATGTCGGTGAAGGCGGGTTTAGTCCACATAGGTCGGTCCTCTTTTTATGGTGCCGGAAGATTCCGACAGCCCAATTAAGCCCCCTGTTCTGCCTGAAGCAGAATGGTACTTTGGAAGGAGACAGCGCCATGCCTTGGTAGTGCCCGACAGACGGCTGTCATTTTCTTGCCACGTTTCGTACTCAGCTAACGCCTGGCGGGACTGCGTTGTCAACTTGAACCCAGCGCTGGCCGACCATTGGCGTTTCGCCACGCCAGTTCGTTGGTAATGGTTGCCATGGGCACGAACATCGTGCCGTCGAACTCACTGAGCGCCAGTCCCTGCTGAACACGCTGCGGCCAGTCGTTATTGGCCAGCGCGGCCTTGCCGATGGCTACCAGGTCCATTTCACCGCGAGCGACCATGCCGTCTGCCTGCTCCCCTGTGACGATGCGGCCGTTACCAATGACCGGGATCGAAACGCAGCTCTTGGCTATCGCAGCCAGGCTCGGACCCTCGCTGAAAGCCGGTGCGGCAGCGTCGGGTTCAGTTACGTGCAGATAATCGAGACCCGCGTCAGCCAGCGCAATGAAGCGCTGCCGAGCCTCGTCGACGCCGCCCTCCCATTTCAGCTGGCCGTCACACACCATGCTCTGGGACAAGCGCATACCAACCACAAAATCGTCCCCCACTTGGGCCCGCACGGCGCGGATCACCGCCAGCGGCATATTCAGGCGCTGCAGGTAGTCGCCGCCCCATTGATCAATTCGCTGATTGAATTCGGCACTGATGAACTCGTGCAGCAGATAGCCATTGGCACCATGCAGCTCGACACCATCGAAGCCGGCCTCGCGCGCATGCCGAGCAGCTTCGGCGAATCCGCAAATGGCTTGCTGGATCTCCTGCTCGCTCATTTCAGCCGGAGTCGCATAGGGTCCCTCCCCGCCGTAGAAGGTCAGCTGGGACCCGCTGGGCTGCACGGCCGAAGGCGCGATATGACGGGCATGGTGAATGTTGCCCTGGGTCTGGGCGCCACCGTGCATAAGCTGAGCGATGAAAGCGGCTCCGGCATCATGTACGGCCTCTACCACCAGTCGCCAGCTGTCCCGGTGCGCCTCGGTGGCAAGCCCCGGTTGATTGAAGTAGCCCTGGCTGAAGGCCGTATCGGTATAGACGCCTTCACTGACGATCAGACCGAAACCACCCTTGGCGAATGACGCGTAGTAATCACGCATCAGCTCATTGGCTGCGCCCTCGGCTTCGGCACTGACGCGGGTCATGGGCGCAACGACCGCGCGATTGCGCAGACTCAGATGCTTCAGCGTATAGGGCTCGAACAGTTGCGACATGGCGTTCTCCTCATCCAGCCAGAATTGGGGGCATGCTGATGGGAGGGGTGACGGCGGCCGGTAGTTCGATGAGCGCGATGGCTGGCTTGCAATCGGCCATAAAAAAACGCGGCCGAAGCCGCGTTGCGATAGGAATCGTGCGCTCGATTCAAGGGGGATTAAAGCAGAAGCGGCGCAGATTCCTGCACATGACGTGCATAGCAAAATAAGCCGGCGCGCTGGAGCTCACGCGCCGGGGCCCTCATCAGAAGAATCCGAGCGGATTGATGTCGTAGCTGATCAGCAGGTTCTTGGTCTGCTGATAGTGGTCAAGCATCATCTTGTGGGTTTCGCGGCCGACGCCGGATTTCTTGTAGCCGCCGAACGCAGCGTGCGCCGGGTACAGGTGATAGCAGTTGGTCCAGACGCGGCCAGCCTTGATGCCGCGGCCCATGCGATAGGCACGGTTGATGTCACGGGTCCAGACGCCGGCACCCAGGCCGAATTCGGTGTCGTTGGCGATCGCCAGGGCCTCGGCTTCGTCCTTGAAGGTCGCGACTCCGACCACGGGTCCGAAGATTTCTTCCTGGAACACGCGCATCTTGTTGTGGCCCTTGATCAGGGTCGGTTGCACGTAGTAACCGGTCGACAGCCCACCTTCGAGCTTCTCCGCCTTGCCGCCAGTGAGGATCTGCGCGCCTTCCTGCTGGGCAATCTCCATGTAGGAGAGAATCTTGTCGAATTGCTGCTCGGAAGCCTGGGCGCCGACCATGGTGTCGGTATCCAGCGGATCGCCGCGCTTGATCGCCTTGATCTTCTTCATCACCACTTCCATGAAGGGCTCGAAGATCGATTCCTGAATCAGCGCGCGCGACGGGCAGGTGCAGACTTCGCCCTGGTTGAAGAACGCCAGCACCAGGCCTTCGGCCGCCTTCTCGATGAACGCAGGCTCGGCATTCATGATGTCTTCGAAGAAGATGTTCGGGCTCTTGCCGCCCAGCTCGACGGTGCTCGGAATGATGTTCTCGGCAGCGCAGCGCATGATGTGCGAGCCGACTGGCGTCGAGCCGGTAAATGCGATCTTGGCAATGCGGGTGCTGGTGGCCAGCGCCTGACCGGCTTCGCGACCGAAGCCCTGGACGATGTTCAGCACGCCCGGCGGCAACAGATCACCGACCACTTCGATGAACACCATGATCGACAGTGGAGTCTGCTCTGCAGGCTTGAGCACGATGCAGTTGCCGGCAGCCAGCGCCGGAGCCAGCTTCCAGGCGGCCATCAGCAGCGGGAAGTTCCACGGAATGATCTGACCAACGACGCCCAGCGGCTCGTGGAAATGATAGGAAGCGGTGTGCTCGTTGATTTCGGCAGCGCCGCCTTCCTGGGCTCGGATGCAGCCGGCGTAATAGCGGAAATGGTCGGCGGCCAGCGGCACGTCAGCGTTCAGGGTTTCACGTACGGCTTTGCCGTTGTCCCAGGTTTCGGCGACGGCGAGCTTTTCAAGATTGGCTTCAATGCGGTCAGCGATTTTCAGCAGAATCAGCGCGCGGTCCTGAACTGAGGTACGCCCCCACGCATCGGCAGCAGCATGCGCGGCGTCCAGCGCCCTTTCGATGTCTTCGGCACCCGAACGCGGAAACTCGGCGATCACTTCACCGTTAACTGGCGAGGTGTTGACGAAATACTCACCTTTGACCGGAGGGACGAACTCACCGCCGATGTAGTTGCCGTAGCGCGGCTTGAAAGAAACGACGGCGCCTGGGGTACCGGGCTGGGCGTAGATCATGATGAGGCTCTCTTCTTCTGCTTGTCGGAGCCTGTGCCGGGAAGTGCACAGGACATGGACCGATCTTAGGCAGCGTGGTCTTCGCTCCGGTATGCACCCATGGCAGCGGAGAACTCCTCATTTGGTAGTAGATGGCAAGGCGCAGAGGCAGAGCTGATGGCGGTTTGCGATTGTTTCACGCAGCCCGGATCGGGAGAAAAAGCCGAGCAGGATAGGCCTGGAATCGCACTGCAAACATGACGCTGAACAAGGGCGCCGACCCAGAGCGCAAATTTTCCTGAAGCGCAATAAAAGCGCGACCAAAAGCCCGCAAAACCGAACCCAAAGTCTTATTAGCCGCCCCGGTAAAGCGCCTTAGCTTCGGGGTGCGACATCGCTATTGCCGACAACAACCCTTGAGGAGATACGCCATGCAGTGGATCGATCCGGACTTTTGCGACCTGCGTCTGGGCTTCGAAGTAACCGCGTACGTCTACGTACGCTGAGCCCCTGGCCGGCGTGATCGCGCATGCCTTCACGCCGGTCGAGCGAGGAATGAACATGACAACAACAATTCTGCCTGCCGGCCGCTTCGAAATCCGCCCACCCTTCCTTTTTCGCTGGGAAGAATCGCAACAAGCGCACGTACTGCTCTATCCCGAGGGCATCGTCAAGCTGAACGCCACTGGCGGGGAGATCCTGCAACGCTGCGACGGCAACACGAGCGTCGCCGAGCTGATCGATCAACTGGCCCGCAGTTACAGCGCATCCGATATCGGCGCGATCCGCAACGGCGTCCTGAATTTCCTGGAGGTGTCCCATGGCAAAGGCTGGATCCGAGCTAAGGCTTGATGGCAACGGCAGCCCGGTCTGGCTTCTGTTGGAGCTGACCTACCAATGCCCGCTGCAATGCGTGTTCTGCAGTAATCCGCGCAACTTTGCCGACTACCGTCAGGATGAGCTGAGCACCGCCGAGTGGATCGACGTGATGGCCCAGGCACGCGCCATGGGTGCCCTGCAGATTGGCTTCTCCGGCGGCGAGCCGACACTGCGCAAGGACCTTGAGACCCTCGTCGGCGAGGCTGACCGCATGGGCTACTACACCAACCTGATTACCTCAGGCATCGGCCTGACCGAAGCGCGTCTGCGTGCATTGAAGGAAGCCGGGCTTCGGCACGTCCAACTCGGCTTTCAATCCACCGACCGCAACGTGGCCCGTCAGCTGGCCGGCGTCGATGTCTGGGAGCGCAAGCTGCACATGGCGCGGCTGATCAAGTCCATGGACTTCCCTATGGTCCTCAATGTACCGATTACGCGGCAGAACATTGGCCAGGTTCCAGAGATCATTGAGTTCGCCGTCGAGCTGGGCGTTGAATACCTCGAGCTGGCGAACGTGCAGTACTACAACTGGGCACTTCTCAACCGCGATGCGCTGATGCCTACCCGTGCCGAGCTGCAAAAAGCCGAAGGCGAGGTGCGCAAGGCGCGTGAGCGTTTCGCTGATCGCCTGACCATCTTCTTTGTCATTCCCGACTATTACGAAGGTCGCCCCAAGGCATGCATGAACGGTTGGGGTGCCATTCACGTCACCATTGCGCCGAATGGCAACGTGCTGCCCTGCTCCCAGGCGAGCAACTTCAAGAACCTGACCTTTCCCAACGTGCGAGATCAGCGGCTGGAGCAGATATGGCACGACTCGCCGGTGTTCAATCTGTACCGCGGCGAAGCCTGGATGCCCGAGCCCTGCCGCAGTTGCGACGAGAAGGAAACGGACTTCGGCGGCTGCCGCTGCCAAGCGCTGTTGCTGACCGGCAATGGCGCCAATACCGACCCGGCCTGTAGCAAATCTCCACATCATCAGCTGATTCGCCAGGCTGTTGAGCTGGCACAGGATGCGACGCGCCTCCAGGGCACGCTGATCGCTCGCCAGGCCAGCCAGGGGGTGGAAGTTGAAATTGCCCCATGACTCGTTCGGCGGCACAGTCAGCGCAGGACTCCTGCTCACGCTCGGCTGTTACCTGCTGCTGCGTTACGGGCTGGTGGGCTGAGCCATGCAGCTACCCGCGTTCGATCTGCTGGCCCGCTACGCACACCTACTGTTTGCCCTGGTCTGGGTCGGTCACAACTACGCCAACTTCATCCAGAACCCGCGCTTCGTGCCACTGCAGAACGGCATCGACACCGCGACGCTGAACTGCGATCTGGAAGCACGGATGAAGCGCGAACACGGCATCTTCCGCTACGCATCCTTGGTGGTCTGGATGTCTGGGATCTTCATGCTCTGGCAGCGCGGCTGGCTGGTCGATGCCCTCATGCTGCAAGGTCCTCTGGCGGTGATCGGCCTGGGTGCATGGATTGGCACGTTGATGCTGCTCAACCTTTGGCTGGTGCTCTGGCCGCATCAGAAGAAGCTGCTCGGCTTTGTCCCTGCGACATTGGAAGAACGGGTGCGCTGTTCGCGGATTACCTTCCTCTCCTCGCGCAGCAACACCATTTTGTCCTTTCCCCTGCTGTTCCTGATGGCGAGTGGTGGTCATGGCTTGTACCTCTTCTGAGCAGCCCGAACGCTACAACTTCGCCTCTGGTCCGGCGATGTTGCCCGAAGAGGTGCTGGAACAGATTCGCGAGGAACTGCCGAATTGGCGTAATACCGGCTCTTCCGTGCTTGAGCAGCCGTTTACCAGCACCGCCTTCAAGCAACTGATGGCCGAGACCGAGGCCGACCTACGCGCATTACTGACGATCCCAGACAACTATCGCGTGCTCTTCATGCAAGGCGGTGCCTCGGCGCAGTTCGGCCTGTTGCCGCTCAACCTGCTGCGCCCGGGCCAGAGCGCGGACTATCTGGAAAGTGGCCACTGGGCGCGCAAGGCAATCAACGAGGCCCGCCGTCATTCGCCAGTCAATGTAATTGCCAGCGGCGCAGGTCAGGCCTTTGTCGCCCTCCCCGCAATCGACCACTGGCGCCTTGATAGCGATGCCGGCTATTGCCATATCACCAGCAACGAAACCGCGAACGGGCTGCAACTGCAGGAGTTTCCGGAACTGTCGGTACCGTTGGTGGCGGATATGACCTCCGACTTGCTCACCCGGCCGCTTCCGATCGAGCGTTTCGGGCTGATCTACACCAGCACCCAGAAGAATCTCGGCGTGGCCGGGCTGTGCATGGTGATCATCCGCGACGATCTGCTGCGAGCGCCCCCAGCGGGATTACCGGCAGCGTTCAGTTATGCGCTTCAGGCCGAGCAACAGAGTCGCTTCAACACGCCACCGACCTTCGCGCTCTACGTAACCGGGCTGATGTTGCGCTGGGTCGCCCATAAGGGCGGCGTTGCCGCAATGGCCCGCGTGGCACAGCAAAGAAGCGAGCTTTTGTACCGCTGCATTGAAGCCAGCGAACTCTTTCGATGTCAGCAAAGTCCCGCGGACCGTTCGCCAATCAATGTTTGTTTCCAACTCAGTGATCCTGGGCTTACCGAAACCTTCCTGAGCCATGCCGAGCAGAACGGCCTGGCCAACCTTCGTGGGCACGCAGCAACCGGCGGCATACGAGCCAGCCTCTACAACGCGATGCCACTGACTGGAGTAACGCACCTGGTGAAGTTCATGACCCATTTCGAGCGCCTTCATGGATAGAAAAGGCGGCGCCCACGCTCTGCGCAGTTCACTGACACAACGTTTTGCTTTGGTGCTCGCTGACATTGCATGTCGTCTGCCGCGCGCCGTACCCAGCCGTTCACTTTTGGTAATGGGCCTGAGCTTTCCGTCACCCTTAGGTATTGCTGCCGGCTTCGATCGCAACGGGCGGCTTGCCCGGCGGGTCGCAGCGCTGGGCTTCGGGTTCAACGAGATCGGCAGCCTGGCTGCGGCTGGACTGACGCAACTGCAACCGTTTCCGCGTGGCGAGGCGCGTCTCGGAATCAATCTAACCCTGGATGCGAGGCGCTCGGCAGCCGAGACCTGTGCGCTGCTGCGCAACGCCTGGCCGCATGCCGACTATCTGGTGCTGAACCTGATCAGCCCGGCCAGCGCGCCGCTGCTTTCCCAGACTGTACGGCTACGCAACCTTCTCGCCGCCCTCCGTGAAGAAAACCACCAGCTGAATCTGGCAGGCAACCGTCGGGTACCGCTGGCAGCGAAGCTGCGCTGCCTGCCAGAGCAGATCCCCTTCTCGCTAGCGGGCTTGCTTCTCGACCTAAGATTTGACGGGCTGCTAGCGGCACATGACCCAGGGCCTCCAGCGACACGCGAACGCTATCGCGCCTGGCAGGATCCGCGACAGCAGGCGCAAGCGTGCGAGCAGATAGAACACTTGCGGCGTTTTTGCGGCGAGAATATGGCACTGATGTCGGTCGGCGGCATCCAGACGGCGACCCACCTGCGAGCGCGCATGAGCGCCGGTGCCGAACTGGTGCAGGTTCACACCGCGCTGCTGCGTCAGGGACCATGGCTGGCGCACCGGCTGCTTCGGTGACCGAGAAAAACCGGCTTGCGGAAACGACAACGCCCCGAACCAGTCGGGGCGTAGCCTACGTGATGGACCTAGCCAACACGCTCAATAACCTTGAGGCGAGCCCGAGGTCAGAACCGTTCGATATCCGCCTCGGCTTGCAACTTCTGGCGAAACGCTGCGAAGTCCTGCTGACCAACGCGAGAGGCCAGGAAGCGCTGGTAATTCAGCTTCTCCTCATCGGATAGCGAGGCTTCTGATTCGTTGACGCCATTCAAACGCACCACGACATAGTCCCCATTGCTCAACGCAACGCCGGAATAGTTCGGCTTATCCTGTTGCTTCGGACGCGGCATGCGGAATACGGTCTGCAACAGCGCTGGCGCGACGCCTTCCTGGCTACGGGAGGCGGCTTCAACCGATTGCCACTGCCCATCAGGCTGCTGCCCCTGGCGTAGATCCGCCAGTAGTTGCTCACCTTGGGCACGGGCCGTTTCAGCTGCCAGGCTGCGTTGAAGCTGCTGCACGATGTCGTCACGTACATCGGCAAGCGGAATGGCTGCGGGCTTCAAGTGCTCCTTCACACGCAATGCAATGGAGGTATCGGGATCAAGCTCGATGACGCCACTGTTGGTGCCATCGACCAGAACCTCTTCACTAAAGGCCGCCTGGATCACTTGCCGATTGGCGGCGATGCCTTCGCCACCATCACGGCCGAACGCTTCGGTGGTCTGTACCATCAAGCCGAGTTCCTGGGCCGGCTGGGCCAAGTCAGACGCTTCGAAAGCAGAATCTTCCAGCTGCTTGCTGGTTTCCACAAAACGCTGCTCAACCTGCTGTGCCTTGAGTTCACGAACCAGTTCGGGCTTCATGCTCTCGAAAGACGGCACCTCGGGCGACTGAACGCCCAGCAGCTTGATAATGTGCCAACCGAACTCGGACCGCACCGGCGCAGAGACCTCCCCTTCGCCCAACGCATAGAGCGCATCTTCGAACGCAGGGTCGTACACGCCCGGGCCAGCAAAGCCCAGATCCCCACCCTCGTTGGCGGAACCCGGATCCTGCGAGACTTCCTTGGCTACGAAGGCGAAATCTTCGCCGGCTTTCACCCGCGCCGCGACGTCCTCGATTTTCGCCTTGGCGTCAGCGTCGCTTAGCTCGCCACCGGTCTCTACCAGGATGTGCGCAGCGCGACGCTGCTCGGCCAGGTTGGCGATTTGCTTCTGATACAACTCCTGCAGCTCTTCGTCGGACGCTTCAACCTGATCGAAGAACGACTCTTTTTTCAACTCAACGTATTCGACGATGACTTGCTCGGGCGTTCGGAAACGGTCAGCGTTGGCTTCGTAGTATTCCTGGATCTGCTCGTCGCTGACGTCGATCGTGTCGTTTTGCGCGGGCACGGTGAACGTGGCGAAATCACGAGTCTGCATTTCCAGCCGTGCAAAATTCTCGACCTGCTGATCAGTAACGAAACCGGTGCCTGAGATGCCCGCACGCAGCTGCCCAATCAGCATTTCCTGCTCAAGCAACTGACGGAACTGAAGACGGGAATACCCCATCTGCTGAATCACCTGATCGAAACGTGCAGGGCTGAAAGCACCTTCAACCTGAAATTCGGGGGTTTGCAGGATCAACTGATCCAGCGCTTCACGAGAGAAAGCGAAATTCGCGCTCTTGGCGCCTTGCAAAAGCAGCATGCGATCGATCAGCGAGCTGAGTGCCGAATCGCGCAGCAGCCGGTCATCGAGCAGCGAGGCATCGAAATCCTGACCAAGTTGCTGGGCCAGTTGGCGCCGCTGCATGTTCATCGCCTGGTCGAGGTCGTAGCGGGAAATCTCCTCGCCGTTGACCGCCGCGGCGTTCTGACTGTTGCTGGCAGCATTGAAGATGGCATCGAAGCCGGTCAGCGCCAGCAGCACCACAATGACCCCGATGATGGTTTTGGCTATCCAGCCTTGTGAATTGTCCCTGATGTTCTGAAGCATGCGACCCCCAGGAGTCTGCGGCGCGATCGAATGCGCAACGCGGGTGGAAACCGGATAAAAGAAAGGCGCATCCAGGGATGCGCCTTCTCGGAGCTTTTGGAGCGGTTGGGCTTATTCCCCCAAGCCAGACTGCAGCAGGCCAGGCCTGCTCAACAACCGCCCCGAGCCAGAACAGCGCAAACTGCCTGGCCGGGCTGAAACACGCTTAGTTAACAGCGTCTTTCAACGCCTTGCCAGCTTTGAAGCCCGGGATCTTGGCAGCGGCGATGTTGATCGGCTTGCCAGTCTGCGGGTTGCGACCGGTGCGCGCAGCGCGCTCCTTGACAGCGAAAGTACCGAAACCAACCAGTACAACGGAGTCACCAGCCTTCAGGGCACCGGTGACGGATTCGATCACTGCATCCAGCGCGCGGCCAGCAACAGCTTTTGGGATATCAGCAGATGCAGCGATAGCATCGATCAGTTCCGACTTGTTCACTCTAAGTCCCCTTATTTCTGTTGAGTCGTATCTTTAATTTTCGGGTGTAAGCAAAGCGGTGCTAGATGGCAATGACACAAGAGGCCGATTAAACAAGGGCACCTGAAGTGTGTCAACGTGGCCGTCCAGACTAATGCGTGCTGATTCGCTCCTTGGAATCAGGCTCGCGCTTGTCGTCCTTTGCAACAATCTCGGGAGCCGCATCAGGCAAGGGCTCCGGCGCGTATTGCAGCGCAATTTGCAGGACCTCGTCAATCCACTTCACCGGTTTAATCTGCAGGTCCTGCTTAATATTTTCAGGAATCTCTTTTAGATCACGCTGATTTTCTTCCGGAATGATCACGGTCTTGATCCCGCCACGATGAGCAGCAAGGAGCTTTTCCTTCAATCCGCCAATTGCAAGCACTTGGCCGCGCAACGTGATTTCACCCGTCATTGCGACATCGGCGCGCACCGGGATCTGGGTCAGAGCGGAAACCAGTGCAGTGCACATACCGACACCTGCACTCGGACCGTCCTTCGGCGTCGCACCCTCAGGCACGTGGATATGAATGTCCTGTTTCTCATGGAAATCGGCCGCTATACCCAGGCTGGCAGCACGGCTGCGAACCACTGTCAGCGCAGCTGTGATCGATTCAGCCATGACCTCACCCAGCGAGCCGGTCTTGGTCAGCCGGCCTTTGCCAGGCACCACCGCGGCCTCGATAGTAAGCAGTTCACCACCGACCTGAGTCCATGCCAGACCGGTCACCTGCCCTACCTGGTCCTGTTGCTCTGCAAGGCCATAGCGGAACTTGCGCACGCCCAGGAAGTGCTCCAGCGAATCGGCATCCACGACAACGTGGAAACGCTTCTCCGCAGCATGTTCCTTGACGACCTTGCGACATACCTTGGCCAACTGGCGCTCGAGGCTGCGCACGCCCGCCTCGCGGGTGTAGTAGCGGATGATGTCGCGAATCGCCGCTTCCTGAAACTCCAGCTCGGTTTTCTTCAGGCCATTGGCCTCGATCTGCTTTGGCGCCAGGTAACGGGTGGCAATATTGATCTTCTCGTCTTCGGTGTAACCCGGCAACCGAATGACTTCCATGCGATCGAGCAACGGCGCGGGGATGTTCATCGAATTGGCGGTGCAGAGGAACATCACATCCGAGAGGTCATAGTCGACTTCAAGGTAGTGGTCGTTGAAGTTGTGATTTTGCTCCGGGTCCAGCACCTCGAGCAGCGCCGAAGCCGGATCGCCGCGCATGTCACTGCCCATCTTGTCGATTTCGTCGAGCAGGAACAGCGGGTTACGCACTCCGACCTTGGTCATTTTCTGGATCAGACGACCGGGCATGGAGCCGATATAGGTACGGCGATGACCGCGGATCTCCGCCTCATCGCGCACACCGCCGAGCGCCATGCGGACGAACTTGCGATTGGTCGAGCGCGCAATGGACTCGGCCAGCGAGGTCTTACCGACACCAGGCGGGCCGACCAGACAAAGAACCGGTCCTTTGAGTTTCTTCACCCGCTTCTGCACGGCGAGATACTCGAGAATGCGGTCCTTGACCTCTTCGAGGCCATAGTGATCAGCGTCGAGCACCTCTTCAGCCTTGGCCAGATCCAGGCGCACCTTGCTGGCGGCCTTCCACGGCACGTTCACCAGCCAGTCGATATAGGTGCGAACAACCGTGGCCTCTGCTGACATCGGAGACATCTGCCTGAGCTTGTTGAGCTCAGCCTGCGCCTTGGTGTAGGCGTCCTTGCTCAAGCCGGCGTTCTCGATACGCTTTTTCAGCTCATCGACTTCGTTGTGGCCTTCGTCGATGTCGCCAAGTTCTTTCTGAATGGCCTTCATCTGCTCATTCAGGTAGTACTCGCGCTGGCTGCGCTCCATTTGCTTTTTGACGCGACCGCGAATGCGCTTTTCAACCTGTAACAGGTCGATTTCCGCGTCCAGCAGCGCCAGCACGTGTTCAACACGGGCCGGCAAATCGGTAATTTCGAGGATCTGCTGCTTCTGCTCGATCTTCAGCGCCATGTGCGCAGCCATTGTATCGACCAGGCGCGCGGGCTCATCGATGCTGCTCAGGGAGGACAAAACCTCGGCGGGGACCTTCTTGCCCAACTGCACGTACTGCTCGAACTGGCTCAGCAGGCTACGCGTGAAGACTTCGGATTCACGCGCTTCTACATCCGCTTCCTCGATCAGCGAAACCTCAGCGCGGCAATGGTCATCCACGTCGACGAAGCGCTCGATCACGCCACGCTGCTCACCTTCAACCAAGACCTTGACGGTGCCGTCTGGCAGCTTGAGGAGCTGCAGCACGGTAGCCACCGTACCAACGCGATACAACGCATCTTCAACCGGATCGTCATCAGCCGGGTTCTTCTGAGCCAGCAAAAGGATCTGCTTATCGCCGGACATGGCAGACTCGAGCGCTTCGATGGATTTTTCACGGCCAACGAAAAGCGGGATCACCATGTGCGGGTAAACCACCACATCGCGCAGCGGCAAAAGGGGCAATTCGATGGTTGTCTTCATAAATTAAGCTCTACGACGGCCATACGGCGGTAAACGGACGGGCAATACCCTTGCAGCAAAGATGAGGGCACGCACCGCAAAAAACAAGGCGCCGAACCAAATGCAAAGGGGCCCGTAGGCCCCTTTGTTCGATTACGCCTCAGGCGCCGCCTTAGCTGGCGGCTCGGTGTTCTCGTAAATCAGCAAAGGCTGGGATGTGCCTTCGATCACGCTTTCATCGATGACAACCTTGCTGACTTCCTTCTGCGAAGGAATCTCATACATGGTGTTCAGCAATACCCCCTCAAGAATTGAACGCAGACCGCGCGCGCCAGTCTTGCGCTCAAGCGCGCGAGACGCGACAGCTTTAAGCGCGTCTGGACGGAATTCGAGATCCACACCCTCGAGTTCGAATAGCTTGGCGTACTGCTTGGTCAGCGCATTCTTCGGCTCGGTCAGAATCTGAATCAACGCTGCCTCATCGAGCTCATCGAGCGTGGCAATTACCGGCAGACGACCAACGAACTCGGGAATCAGGCCAAACTTAACCAGGTCATCCGGCTCCACAGCACGCAGCGCTTCTCCGATCTTCTTGCCCGGATCTTTGCTACGCACCTCGGCATTGAAGCCGATTCCACCCTGAGTCGAGCGCCCCTGAATGACTTTTTCCAAGCCTGCGAACGCACCACCACAAATGAACAGGATGTTACGCGTATCGACCTGCAGGAATTCCTGCTGCGGGTGCTTGCGACCGCCCTGCGGAGGAACGGACGCAACGGTACCCTCGATCAGCTTGAGCAGCGCCTGCTGCACGCCTTCGCCGGACACGTCACGAGTAATGGAGGGGTTATCGGATTTGCGGGAGATTTTGTCGATTTCGTCGATGTAGACGATGCCCATCTGGGCTTTTTCGACATCGTAATCGCACTTCTGCAACAGCTTCTGGATGATGTTTTCCACGTCCTCGCCTACATAACCCGCCTCGGTAAGCGTGGTTGCATCAGCGATTGTGAACGGAACATTTAGCAGACGTGCCAAAGTCTCAGCCAGCAGCGTCTTGCCGGAGCCGGTTGGGCCGATCAGCAGAATATTGCTCTTGCCCAGTTCGACTTCTTCTTTCTTGTCGCGCTGGTTGAGTCGCTTGTAATGATTGTAAACGGCCACCGCCAGGATCTTCTTGGCACGTTCCTGACCAATGACGTACTGGTCGAGAATGCCGCTGATCTCCTTGGGCGCAGGCAGTTTGTGCGCGTTGCTCTCGGCCTGCGCTTCCTGCACCTCCTCGCGGATGATGTCATTGCACAGGTCGACGCACTCGTCGCAGATGAAAACGGAGGGCCCGGCGATCAATTTGCGTACTTCATGCTGGCTTTTGCCGCAAAAAGAGCAATAAAGCAGTTTGCCGGAGTCCTCGCCGTTGCGGGTGTCAGTCATTCGATCGATCCAATCGGGAAGGCTTGAAACACAAGATGAAGGCATTCGTGGGCTTTTTCAAGCCCACGGAGCAGCCACGTATCGCAGGCTGCGGAGATCAGACGGCCATTTGACGCTGGGTCAGAACCTGGTCGATCAACCCGTACTTGACGGCTTCCTCACCGCTCATAAAGTTGTCGCGGTCGGTATCGCGGGCAATCACTTCCATCGGCTGACCGGTATGGTGAGCCATTACCTTGTTCAGGCGTTCACGGATAGTCAGAATTTCCCGGGCATGAATCTCGATGTCCGAAGCCTGACCCTGGAATCCGCCCAATGGCTGGTGGATCATCATGCGTGAATGTGGCAGGCAATAACGCTTGCCCGCGGCACCGCCTGTCAGAAGCAAGGCACCCATGGAGCAGGCCTGACCGATGCAGATGGTCGATACATCCGGCTTGATGAACTGCATGGTGTCGTAGATCGACATGCCGGCAGTCACCGACCCACCAGGGGAATTGATGTAGAGGTGAATGTCTTTCTCGGGGTTTTCAGCCTCGAGGAACAGCATCTGCGCGACGATCAGGTTGGCCATGTAGTCTTCGACCTGCCCAACCATGAAGATCACCCGCTCCTTGAGGAGTCGGGAATAAATGTCATAGGCGCGCTCGCCGCGAGCGGACTGCTCGATCACCATCGGGACCAGGCCGCCGGCGGCCTGAATGTCCGGAACTTGCATAAAAGGATTGCGGGACATGTTCCAACGATACTCCCTATGTCATGCCTCAAAAGACATAAGCCAGCACGAGGCTGGCTTATGTTTGTGCACTCGAATATATGAAGAAATCAGGCTGCTTGCGGGGCTTCCGCAGGTTTGACAGCTTCTTCGTAGGAGACCGACTTGTCGGTCACTTTAGCCTGCTGCAGGACAGTATCTACAACTTGCTCTTCGAGCACAACCGAACGAACTTCGTTCAATTGCTCGGCGTTCTTGTAGTACCAGGCAACGACCTGCTCAGGCTCCTGATAGGCTGAAGCCATTTCTTCGATCAGCTCGCGAACGCGGGCTTCATCAGGCTTCAGCTCCTTCTGCTTGACCACTTCGGCGACGATCAGCCCCAGCACGACGCGGCGCTTGGCCTGCTCCTGGAACAGATCGGCCGGCAGCTGCTCGGGATTGATGTTGCCGCCGAACTGCTGAACGGCCTGGGTGCGCAGACGGTTCACTTCGTTGTCGATCAGTGCCTTGGGCACTTCGATCGGATTGCCCGCTACCAGACCTTCCATGACCTGGTTCTTCACCTTGGTCTTGATAGCCTGGCGCAGTTCGCGCTCCATGTTCTTCTTAACTTCGGCGCGGAAGCCTTCGACGCCACCTTCCTGAACACCGAACTGGGCGAAGAACTCGTCATTCAGCTCGGGCAGTTGCGGAGCGGCAATGGCGTTCACGGTAACGGTGAACTCGGCGGTTTTGCCGGCCAGGTCGAGGTTCTGATAGTCCTCGGGGAAGGTCGGATTGATCACGCGCTCTTCACCAGTCTTGGCGCCGACCAGGGCATCTTCAAAGCCTGGAATCATGCGGCCCGAACCCAGCACCAGCTGAGTGCCCGTGGCCGAACCACCAGCGAAGACTTCACCGTCGATCTTGCCGACGAAGTCGATGGTCAGCTGGTCGCCGCTCTCGGCAGCTCGCTCGACAGTCTCGAAACGGGTGTTCTGCTTGCGCAGGATGTCCAACATGTTGTCGACATCACTGTCGGCCACTTCGGCCTGCAGACGCTCGATTTCGATAGCCTCGAAACCGGCAACTTCAAACTCGGGGAACACTTCGAAGGTGGCGACGTATTCCAGGTCCTTGCCCTTTTCGAACACTTTCGGCTCGACGGACGGGGCACCGGCCGGATTCAGTTTTTCGGCAACGACGGCTTCGTAGAAACTCGACTGGATCAGGTCACCTAGCGCTTCTTGACGGGCGGCTTCTTCGTAACGCTGACGGATCACGCTCATCGGCACCTTGCCGGGGCGGAAACCAGGGATCTTGGCACGGCTGGCGGTCTGTTGCAGACGCTTGTTGACTTCGGTCTCGATACGCTCGACCGGCACGCCGATGGTCATGCGGCGCTCAAGAGCGGAGGTGCTTTCAACAGAAACTTGCATGGATTTTCCTCGTTGCACAGACATTAGCCGGGCGTTCCGGCCCCAGAATGGGCAAGCATTCTAGTGGCTCGATTGACATAAGTCACCCTGCCTGTCGCGACGAGCCAAATGGCGGCTAGACAAGCCAGTGAAAGTCACAACTGCGCACCACCAGCCAGCACAGCGACGCGTTGATGCTTGCCATCGCTCCAACTTTCCAGTTTGCCCGCTACCTACGACAGTGCGACCCAACACCCTCTGTATCTACAGACGCTGCCTACTGAAGACTTTCAACAGGCAGCGTCTCCGCCCTTGAGCGTGCGTACCGACCACAAGTCTGGATGCGCTGCACCGGGCGCTAGCCTTGTACAAGCCGCTTCATCCAGTCGAGCAGCACCGTAGGCAGCAGGTCCGGACGGGGCAGCAGCGCGTAACGGGTGGCGCCGAATATCCGTGGCAGGTAAGCGCTGGCCTGCCGGTCGATGGTCAGGCAGAACGGCGATATTCCCTGCAGCACCGCTTCCAGTACCGCCTGACGGGTATCCTCAATTCCATATCGGCCTTCGTAATCGTCGTTGTCACTGGGCTTTCCATCGGACAGCACCAGCAGCAGTCGACGGGCTGCCGGCTGGTGCATCAGGCCGGCGCTGGCATGACGGATAGCCGCGCCGCAGCGGGTGTAATGCTCCGGTTCCAGGGAGGCAATACGCAGCGCTACGTCTTGCCCGTAAGCCTCCTCGAAGATCTTGATATCGCGGACCACGACCGCTTCCCTGCCCTGCCCTGAAAATGCCTGTATCGCGTAGGGTGCACCCAGGCTCTGCAGCGCGATGCTGACTAACAACAGGGCTTCACGCTCGACATCTATTACACGCCGCCCTTGTGATATCCAGCTGTCCGTCGATCCGCTGACGTCGATAAGCAGCAGGATGACCAGATTTCGCTCAGCGCAACGTTGCGTGCGGTACAGGCGATCCGTCAGCCCGCTGCCGGCCCGCAGATTCGCGAGTGCATCGACATAGGCATCCAGATCCAGCTCGTCTCCATCGACCTGACCACGCAACCAGACCCGATGCGTGCGCAGCAATTCGAAACGGCGGCGAATCCCCTCGAGCAATCCTCGATGGGATTCGAGCGTTTCCGCTACCCAGGCTGGATTACCCGGGGGAGCCGTGCGCACCTGCACAAGGGCGCTCTGTTCGCGGTAATGCTGCTCACGGTAATCCCACTCGGGATAGGCAATTCCTCGTTGCGCAGCCGAAAAACCGGGCGCAAGCACGCTAGCCCAGGCATCTGGTGGATCATCGGCCAGCAGCACCTCCTTGGGTTGTCCGGGTGAAGCCACCAGACGCGCCTGTGGAAGATCGCCGAGCATTTCACCGAACAGCTCGGCATCCGCATCGTCCCGATCGATGGGCCGCTGCAGGCCCATCGGGTCTTCGGCATGGGGATGCGGCTCGTCCAGCTGGATCATCAGCGGCCCGCTTTCCTCCGACTCATCCTCATCAGGGCGCGCCTGGCGAACATCGGGCCGTCGTTCGAGCCGCACGCTCTGCGGCGCTGACTGAGTGGAGTCGAACGAACTCTGAGCAGCGACGGAATGGTGATGGCGTGACACGGGAGCCAACAGCATGCCGGTCCACCAATCGGCGAATAGGGGCTCCTGACCGATGCGTTCTCCAGAAGCAGATGCCAACCCCCATTGAGCCAACAATCGAACCGCCAGCTCGCATGAGTCGTCTGGCGTAGACGAATGCGGAACACCATCAGTTTCACCCACCAGCAACGCACGCACGCGAGCCTCCAGCGGGCGTCGTGCCGAACCGAATGCATTCAGCGCTGGACGACGCGCAAGTGCACAGGCCCGTAATGCCTGCACCGGGCCAGCGAGCCCAGGCATTTCCTCCAGCAGTTCACGCTCGGCAGCTTGGGCTTCAAGCAGCTGGTACAGCGCCGCCGCAAGTGGTGGGAGGCTGCGCCACTGCGACAGTGCACTGCCGCGACGGATGCGCATCGCCTGCTGCAACGCCATCACTTTATAGAGGGTCGCCGCAAGCGGGCGGTCAGAAATATCCAGCATGCGGGGCAACCAGATACTCGCACCATCGGTTGCCGGTACTGCAGCGAGCCGCTGCGGTTTGGGGCTGCGTCCGAACCAGTCGGCGAGCAATGTCGGTCGTGCCGGCGGCTGGGCGATACGCAGCCGATAGCTGTTGCCGAACACCGCCGACAGCAGCAGCTCCAGGCGCTCCGCCACCTCGCTGAGCGGCAGGCTCGCTGGTGCGTTCGGCTCGGGGCTGTAGCGACGCCAGAGGCGCTGGGCGAAGACGGTCGCATGCCGCGCGGCATCGGTGAGAACCTCTTCAGCTTCGGCCATGCCTAGATGAATGTTCCGTCGACCAGATCGCGCATCGCTCCGACCAGCGCTTCGTCGTCCGAAAGTGGCGATACGATTGCCGCCAGGCAAGCTTCTCGCACGGCTATGCCATCGGCACAAAGTGCGCCTGCAGCTATCAGCAGGCGGGTGCTGGGTACCTCGGCCAAGCCACGGTCACGCAGCGCTCGCAGCCTGCGCGCCAATGTGACCAAAGCACGCGAGGTCGGTGCATCGACACCACTCTCGCGCTGGACGATCTTCGCCTCTTCCTCTTCCCCCGGAAAATCCAGGTCCATCGCCACGAACCGCTGACGCGTGCTCGGCTTGAGATCCTTTAGCATGCGCTGATAGCCCGGATTGTAGGAGATCACCAACTGGAAGCCCGGCGAGGCCATCAGCAATTCGCCGGTCTTGTCGATCGGCAGCAGACGCCGATGATCGGTAAGAGCGTGCAGAACGACCACGGTGTCCTGCCTCGCTTCGACGACTTCATCCAGATAGCAGATAGCCCCCTCACGTACGGCTCGGGTGAGAGGGCCGTCCTGCCAGACAGTGCCGTCATGGCGAATGAGGAAACGCCCGATCAGATCGCTGGCCGACAGGTCATCGTGGCAGGCCACTGTGATCAGCGGCCGGCCCAGCCGCCAGGCCATGTGCTCGACGAAGCGGGTCTTGCCGCAGCCGGTCGGTCCTTTGAGCATGACCGCCAGGCCACGCGCATGGCAGCGCTCGAACATCGCGACTTCATTGCCGCTCGCTACGTAGAACGGTTCCCCCTCGCTTGCCTGCGCCAATGGCGGGTGTTCGGGCAACGTCACGTCGGGCGCACCTCCGTCTCTGCAAGCACGGGCTCCGTATCATTCAAGACGAAGCGTGGTGTGTAGCGGAAGAAGTCATAGATGAACAGGGCTACGCCCACGGTGAACAGCGACGCGGTGGCAATGAGCATCACGAAATGGATCTGAATTTTCAGCTGTGCATCCAGATAGCCCATACCCATGATCCGCTCCAGGTAGACCTGCGCGATGCCTGCCGTGGCGAACGACAGCGTCATGCCGAACATGCCGGTGATTTGCAGCCAGAACGCCCAGTAGCCGAGCGCAGTGCCCTGCTCCCGGCGCCCGGCAGTTAGTGATGGCAAGGCGTAGGTGATCATCGCCATGACGATCATCGCGTAGGCACCGTAGAACGCGGCATGGCCGTGCATCGCAGTGATCAAGGTGCCGTGGGTCCACTTATTGACGCTCGGCCACGTGTGCGCCAGGCCCAGCAGCCCTGCACCGAATAGCGAGAACAGCGCGCTGCCGATCGTCCAGTGCAACGCCAGCGTATTCGGATGTGCCAGCCCCGAGCGACGCATGGCGCCATAGGCATAGGCGGCCATGCCGACGAGTGCGAGCGGCTCCAGCGCGCTGAAAAATCCGCCGATGGGCAACCAGTAAGTGGGCACGCCGACCCAGTAATAATGGTGCGCCGTACCGAGGATGCCGGCGAGAAACACCAGACCGACGATCACATACAGCCACTTTTCCATGACTTCCCGATCCGCGCCGGACAAGCGGATCAGCAGATAGGCCAGGAAGCCACCCATGATCATCATCCAGACGCCTTCGACCCACAGGTGAATCGTCCACCAACGATAGAAGATGGAAACCGTGTAGTTCTCGTAGTGCAGCAGTGCCGGCAAATACAGCAGCGCAGCGCTGACGAAGCCGATCATCAGCACCGCTTCGGTCGTGGTGAAACGCCCTGATTTTCGGATCGTCATGCCGATGTTGTAGAGGAAGATCAGCATGCAGATGACGATGACGATGACGATCTTGTGCGGCAGCGGCTGTTCGAGCAGCTTGTTGCCGGTGCCGTAGCGGAACAGGTAGCCGATGATCGCCGTGACGCCCATCAGCGTCCAAAGCACCAGCTGTACATAGGCCAGCTTGGTGCTATGCAGTTCGGCGCGAGACTCTTCCGGAATCATCCAGTAGGTCGCCCCCATGAAGCCGGTCAGTACCCAAACGATCAGCAGGTTGGTGTGGATGACCTTGGTCACGTCGAACGGCAGGATGTAAAGCAGCGGGTCGGGTCCGATGTACTTGGTCGCCGACAGCAGGCCGAACACCAGCTGCAGGCCGAACAACACCATCGCGACGGCGAAGTACCAGTAAGCAACCGATTGGGACTGATAACGCATCGTAGTTTCCCCTTGAAGCGAACGTGGGTCGGCTTGGCCGTCGTGTCACTTGAGCGTTTCGAGATAGGCCGTCAGTTGATCGATCTGCGCATCCGTCAGGCTCTGCTCGTAACCTGTCGGCATGAACGATGTGCCGTCAGCCGAGTACATAGCGCCGGGGATGATGTGCGCACTGGGCGTGACGATGGATTCGCGGATATAGCCGCGAGCGTCACTGGCCTGCCCGGTGTAATCGGCAGACGCGACGATTTCCGCCGCGCGGGTGGCAAGACCCGCCAGGGTCGGCCCCGCCATGTTCGCCCCAGGCGCAATCGAGTGGCAGGCGTTGCACGCAGGCACTGCAGAACGAAACACCTGCTCACCCAAAGCACGCTCGTCATCGTCTGCATCTACCGGCCGCGCGCCGGCCGGCATGTCGTCACGCTGTCCACCACCGGTGTCGGCGCCCGGAACGAAGCTGCCGGTGACCAGGATCGGCCGCGGCGGCCACCCCTGGTTGTCGACCTTGCTTACCCAGTCGAGAAAGGCGATCAAATCGCTGATCTCGTCCTCGGCCAGATTCTGCTGGGGCATCAGCCGGCGATGGATCTTCTCGTCGTAGAACTTGGACGGATCACGCATATAAGCCTTGAGATAAGGCTCACCGCGGTGCTGGGTGATCTTGGTCAGATCCGGCGCGTAGTAAGCGCCCTCACCGAATAGCGTGTGGCAGTTGATGCAGTTGTACTTATGCCAGACATCCATCCCGTGCTTGACCTCAGCCGTGATGTTCTCGGCATTGGTCAGCTTGGGAAATTGCCGGTGACTGTCCACTGTCAGCCCGATGAACACGAGCGTGGCCACACCGGTTGCGGCAATTGCGAAGAGCCTCGCTTGGCGGTTGTTCATGGCGTGCCCTCAGACATTGATGCCTGTCCAGTGGATGAGCGTCATCGTGAACGCGTAGAGCATTGCGCCAAACATCAATACCAGCACAACAACACTCAGTATCTTCAACGGGCCATAGAGCTTTCGAGCCTGCATGTCTTCTCCTTCGCAGCATTAACTGCCGTATGGGAAACCGCTCTCAGTGTCCGGAATGTGGGTCTATCGGTTCGGGGCTGGAAAAGATCGAAGCGTCCGCGTCGCCCTTCACCGTCAATACACCCATCAGGCCTTTCTCGGCGCGCGACAGGGCGTGATCCACCAGGATGTATTTACCTGGGTAGTCAGCGACGAACTCGACCATGGTCGCGCCGCCAGCCGGCACCAGAGTCGTCTGCACGTCCGTCAATGGCGGACTGGTGAGCGAGCCTTGGTCGAAGACCTTGTCGAAGATTTCGCCAATCACGTGGAAGCTGGAAATCAGGTTCGGGCCGCCAACACCGAAGAAGATGCGCACGCTGTCGCCAGTGTTGACTTCCATCTGATGGATACTGGTCAGGGCGTCGGTTGCGCCGTTGAACATCAGATGTTGCGGCGTCTCGCGCAACAGCATGTCCAGCGAGAACTCATGCAACCCGCGCGCGCCTCTCGGGCTCGCCGTGTACAGCTCCCCCTGCATCACATAGAACTCGTGGTCGACTTTCGCCAGGCCACCTTCAGGCTCGACCAGGATCAACCCATACATGCCGTTGCTGATGTGCTGCGCCACCATGGGAGTGGCGCAGTGATAGACATAGAGGCCCGGCTGCAGCGCCTTGAACGTGAAAGATCGGGTCTGACCCGGCGCTACCTGGGTAACTGCGGCACCGCCGCCGGGCCCGGTGACCGCGTGCAGATCGATGGAGTGGATATGCGCACTGTCAGGCTCGTTGCTGAGATTCAACGTGACGGTATCGCCCTCGCGAATACGCACCATCGGACCCGGCACCGTGCCGTCGAAGGTCCAGAATTTGTAGGTGCTGCCATCGCTCAGCCGCCCCTCCTCCTCGGTCGTACGCAGATCGAGGGTGATACTCTTCGGTTCGCGATTGCCTACCGGCTCGCCCACCTGTGTGGGGTTCTTGGAAAGATCCTTGCCTTGCTGGGCGACCGTCTCGGGGCCATCTCCAACGATGAACTTCCCGAACATTCCGGCTGCCTTGTGTCCCGGAAGCGTGCAGTAGTACTCGAAGGTGCCACTCTTGGGTGGCGCGGAATACGATTGTGGTGGCGGCGCCCTTGCCGGAAATTTCGCTGGAACCGGCATCGAACTCTGGCACTGCTATATCGTGAATTGCCCCGTCACCATTGACGAGGTTGATCTGCACCACAGCGCCTTCCGGAACGCGCAGCTCGGGATTCACCTCCCCTCGGGTCGGGCCGGACTCACTGACGTAAACGAGCTTTCCATCGGCAATGTCCGTCCTCAGGGTAATCGTGACGTCCGGCCGGTAACTTACATCGCTGCTGGATTTCGTCTGTGCCCAAAGGCTCGTAGGTATAACAAGTAACGCGAGCAGTAAAGCTACGGATAAATGACGCATGCCTAGCCTCTCAAGCAAGAAGTTAATCCCGTCGTCAGTCTAGTCACTGCAAATAAGTGGCGTCGCTTTAGAATCCGCCTGCCCTTCCGACGATCAATATAATTCAAATTAATTGATAAGGGATTAATGCCTACTACCCATGGACATGATTTCAATCAATAAGCTATGTGAAGCATTCAAGGCCCTTACAAGCGCGGGATTAATACCAGCGAGGAATTACGCCAATCTGCTAACCGACAGATGGTAGGCCTAGATGCCCACCTGAATGAATATCAAGGCATGAGCGGTAGCGGACCTTTATATGGCCTTATAAAAACGGCGCTACGGCTGAAATGAACTAAATTTTCAGCGAGTAAACGCAACCTGAGCGCTCCTCAATTCAATCAGTAGTCCATTGGGTCAAAACTCGAGAAGTTACGGAAGTTGACTTTGCATATGCGCCCTCGCCCTTTGCAGAGCAATGGCAGAATTTCCAGTGCATGTCCGCAACGCTGCATCGCAGCCAACCGCCATCGCAATCAATGCATTTGCGCACCCGGAAGTGGAGCGATAACGTTACGCCTTACCCCGCGCTGACCACTCGATCATGACCAAGCCTCGCTCCTGCCCGGCCCTACAGCCTGGACAATCAGCTTTGCTTTGCATTGCATTCAACCTCACTGCTGATGACAAAGGTCTACAAACCCATGCTCCAACGTATCGGGCTAACCTATCCGCAGTACCTGGCCATGCTGGTGGTGCTCTGGGAAGACGACGGCATCACCGTTGGGGATATCAGTGCGCGCTTGCTGACCGATCCGGGCTCGCTTACGCCTTTACTGAAACGGCTTGAAGCTGCGGGGTTCATCACCCGAACCCGCCGCACCGCGGATGAGCGCGTAGTCGAATTACGCCTGACTGAGGAAGGTCGCTCACTGCAGACTGAAGCCGAATGCATCCCGACGAATATCCTTAGCGCCAGTGGGCAGACCCCGGAAGGCATCCGGCTGTCGCTGTACTGAGCGCATAGACAAAACAAGCGGCGGGCGCCCAGGTTGGCCTCGCGTCGCACAGCTTCAGCGTCCAGATTACGTAGTCGTACCGACACGAGTGCGTGTACCGCAAGATCAATCATCCGTCCCTCTTTTGCGCCCATTTCAACTCAGCGGTAGCTCGTCCACTGCGCAGATGTTATGTTATAACGTCAGGCAAAACGCTGTATCAGGAGGGATCGTTCATGAAACCAAGCATTCACCCCGACTACCGCCCGGTGCTGTTTCACGACACCGCAGCGGATGTCTATTTTTTGATCGGCTCGACCGCCGAAACCAATCGCACCCATCAACACGTTGACGGCAATAGCTACCCCTATATCGCACTCGATGTGTCCAGTGCGTCGCACCCGATCTATACGGGCAAGCAACGCAAGACCACCACCGAAGGCCGCATTGCAGGCTTCAACAAGCGCTTCGCCGGATTCACCAAAACGAACTGAATGCAATGCCTTTCCAGATGCGAAGCCGCCCTGTCGGAGCGGCCTCGCATCGCCTCGTCGTACCCACATCAGCCAAGGAAGACGATTTGATGCCCCGCCGTAACAGCAGTCCTGTTCTTTGCACTCCTGCTCGACTCTTTTCCATTCTGGCCTGCTTGCCGTTGACGGCTCTTGGCGCTGAAAAAACGCTGAATCTCGAGCCTACTGTGATTACCGCGACCTCTACCGCGCGCCAGTTGAGTGATGCGCCAGCGAGCATCGCCGTCATCACTCGCGAAGAATTGAGCGTGCGTCCGGTCCAGGATCTGGAAGATGCCTTGCGTGGCACCCCAGGCCTGCAGTTCACCGGTGTCGGCATGACTCGCCGCGGTGTGAGCATTCGCGGTATGGGAAGCGAGCACACGCTGGTACTGGTGAATGGACAGCGCGTCAATACAGCTACCGGCGCCGTGGCCCATGCTGACTTCGATCTTGGCTGGGTTCCGGTGGAAGCCATAGAGCGGATCGAGGTGATACGCGGGCCAATGTCCTCGCTTTACGGTTCCGAGGCGCTTGGCGGTGTGGTCAACGTCATTACCCGTCGCAGCACGGACGCTTGGCACGGTGCAGCGCAGATCAATGGTGGTGTGCGCGAGGATGACCGGGGCGGCCAGACCCATCAGCTAGGCGTTTATGCCGGCGGCCCGCTGATACCTGACGTGCTAGGCCTGTCACTGAGTGGCGAGACACGGCGGCGGCAGGAAACACCAGGACATCGCGATGCAGCCCTGTCGGAAATCGAAGGCCGTGATGCCCATAGCGGCAGCGCCACCCTTAACTGGACGCCGGACGCCGCCCAGCGCATCGACTTTACCTACGCAAGTGGCCTGGAAGATCGCTGGCGCAATACGCGCCGTGCGGGTGCAAGGCCTGTCGATTACGAGTCCAGCGATCGCATCGAGCGCGAGCGATTCTCTGTCGCCCATAGCGGCGATTGGTCGTGGGGCGCAAGCTCGCTACGTGCCTATCGCAACACGCTGGAACGCACCAACCGTTTCACTAGCGGGGTCATACCTACGTCGCCGCGCCAAGAGCTTACCGACGACATTGTCGATGGCAGTTTGAGCGTGCCGATAGCCGAGATGCATCTGGTGACCCTGGGTGGCGAATGGCGCAACGAGCAGCTGGAGGACGGAGGGTTCACTGCCGGCGATGCGAGCATGATCCATCGCGCGCTCTTCATGCAGGACGAAATCGAACTCGATCCCACCTGGTCGCTGGTGCTGGGGAATCGGTTCGACCGACATGAGGAATACGGTTGGCACAATAGCCCGCGTACCTACCTCGTCCATCATCTCAGCGATGAGCTGACCATCAAAGGCGGCGGCGGCCGGGGTTTCAAAGCGCCATCGCTCAAGCAGCTGTCGCCAGGCTACTCGGCGGTTGGGGGCGGTGGAATGTTCACCATCTTCGGCAACCCGGACCTCGAGCCCGAAACCAACACCACCTATGAGCTCAGTGCGGATTATCAGGCAGGCGACTGGTCGCTGAACGCGGGGCTTTTCCAAAACAACGTTCGTGGCCTGATCCAGACGGTATGTGTGGCGAACTGCGGCCAGCGTGGCCGTGAGATACGCAATTACGATAACGTCGATAAAGCGCGTATTCGCGGTCTTGAGCTGGGCGGCGGTCTGGATCTACCCGCGAATCTGCATTGGGATCTGAACTACACCTATCTTGATGCCATCGATCGCAGCGCTGGGCGCAGGCTGGGTGACCGCGCACGCCACCTGGCCAACACGCGATTGCAATGGGCGCCTACCGCTCGTTTTAGCGGGCAGCTGCGAGGCGAATACGTCGGCAGCCAGCTGACCTATTCCAGCAACACCGCCTATGCAGTACCGGCCTACAGCCTGTGGCACCTGGAGCTGACCCAGCGCCTCACGGACAACCTGAGTATCCGTGGTGGCATAGAGAATCTCACCGACGAAGATTTCAGCGATGCATCCGACAATTTCACCTTCGCTGAACCGGGGCGGACTTACCACGTCGGTGTGAGCCTGAGCTTCTGACATGCGCTGTCTAATCCAAACCAGCCTGGTCATCCTGGCGCTGGCCTCCTTGGCCGAGCCAGCCTTTGCCGAGCCAGCGCAACAGAGGGCACCTCAGGTAAAAGTCGTGACCACCGATTTTGTGCTGCAGGGCAAGCTCGACCGGCTCGCCGGTTGGGCAGAGGAATCGGGCGTTACGCTGAGCAGCACGCGCGTGCCCTCGGCCGCTCTCGGTGACCAACTTGCCGCACGCGCCAACCTGCTAATCATGGATACACCACGGCCCGCCGATCTAGCCACCGTACAGCAGGCGCTCGGCGACCGACTCAACACCACTAACACACCCTGGATACGCATCGGTGGCGGCGCGCCGGCGTCGGGCAACTTGCCTGCCGCTGTAGCCAGACGGCTGATCGGCTACTACGCAAATGGCGGCGAGCAAAACCTGCGAAATCTGTTCGTCTACTTCCGTGCCTGGCACGACGGCGCCGAAGCTGAATCCATTTCAGCTCCGACCGAGCTCGCCAGCACAGGCTTCCATCATCCTGACGCGCCTGCCCCCTTCGCGACGCCGGCTGACTATCTGAGCTGGGGCGCCGAGCGCTGGCCGCCGGAGGCACCTCGCGTAGCGTTTGCGATCCATCGTGGTGCACTCGTCGACGGTCAGCTCCGGCTGATCGACGAACTCATCCGCAGAAGCGAGGCACGCGGCCAGGCACCGCTGGCATTCTGGGCGGACGACAAGGATCCGCACGCGCTGGGCAAAATCCTCGAACCCGTCGACAGCGAGGTGCTGGTCAACCTGCAGCATATGCAGAACGGTGCCGCCCGACAGGCGGAGTTCCTGGCACTGGGAATCCCGGTGTTATCGACACTCACCTGGCGCGAGGGAGACCGGGCACATTGGCGCGCGTCCAATAGCGGCGTTATGCCCCGTACCGCCGCGACGATGCTGACGGTGCCGGAAAGCTGGGGCATGACCGATCCGCTGGTGATCGCCGCAATCGAAGATGGCGAGCCTACGCCGATCCCGGAACAGGTCGACGCCCTGCTCGGCAAGATCGACAGCCTATCTCGCCTTCGCCGGCTGGCTCCGTTCGAAAAGCGCCTGGCCCTCATGTTCTGGAACCATCCGGACGGCGAAAAGAACATTTCGGCCTCGAACCTGAACGTGCCACGCAGCCTTGCGCGGCTCTCCATTGCCTTGCAGCAATCCGGTCACGACGTACTGCCGCGCGATGAAAACGAGCTGATCGAAACGGCGCAGCGCCTGCTCGGCGGTTACTACCGGCCCGAAACGCTGGATGATCTACTCGCTGACCACCTCGCCTTGACGTTGCCCCTTGAGGATTACCAACGCTGGCTGGCAACCCTGCCCGAACGTAACCGCCAGGCGCTGACCGAGCGTTGGGGCGATCCCGCCGCACATTGGGCCTTACGCAATATCGACGGGACGCCGCACTTCGTGATTCCCGCCGTGCGCCTCGGCAAACTAATGCTGCTGCCGCAACCGCCGCGAGCTGGTCGCCCGGGTGAGGCCTATCACGACGGCAAGATTCCGCCGGACCATCTCTATCTGGCGGCCTATCAGGCGCTGCGTGAGGCATTCAAAGCCGATGCGCTGATCCACTTCGGCACCCATGGCACCCAGGAGTGGTTGCCCGGTAAGGATAGAGGGCTTGCCGCAGGCGATTATCCCTTCCTGGCGCTAGGCGACCTGCCAGTGTTCTACCCCTATATTCAGGACAACATCGGGGAAGCCATTCAGGCACGTCGCCGCGGCCGTGCCGTGATCATCAGCCACCAAACGCCGCCTTTTGCTCCTGCCGGGCTCTACGATGAACTGCGGGATTTGCACGTATTGATTCACGAATATCAGCAGCTCGACCAGGGGGCGGTACGTGAAACCACGGCCGAGCGTATCCGGCAGTTTGCACTGCAGAGTCGGATGCTCGAAGACCTTGGCTGGAGCGAAGAGCGGATGCTCGCCGACCCTGACGGGTTTCTGCAGGTGCTGCACGATCATTTGCACGAAATTGCCGAGGCAAACGTGCCGCTGGGCCTGCACACGTTTGGCGAAGCAGCCTCGCCGGGGCACCGCTTGGCCACCGTGCTACAGCAGTTGGGCCCAGCTTTCCTACAGGCACTGAAGCTGCCCGCGGAGGAACCATTGGCCGAGGACTTCACCGGGCTGCAGGCAAGCCTTCCCTACCGCACCTTGCAACGCTTTCTGCGGGATGGCGAACAACCTGGTTCGATCGATGATCCGCACCTGCGCGAGCAGATCGAGCGCGCGATGGAACTGGACGCAAACTTGGCCGACACCGGAGAAATCGAAGCGTTGCTCGCCGGCCTGGCTGGCGGCTTCGTAGCCCCGGGACCGGGCGGCGATCCGGTGCGCAACCCGGACGTCCCCAGCGGGCGCAACCTGTATGCATTCGAGGCGGAAAAGCTACCAACCCGTGCTGCATACGAGGCCGGCGGAAAGGCGTTGGAACAATTGCTCGCGAGCTACCGTGACGAACATGGAGGCAACACGCCGCAAAAGCTTGCGTTCAGTCTGTGGTCATCGGAAGCCATGCGCCATCTCGGCGTTCTCGAAAGTCAGGTCCTGCACGCCCTGGGCGTACGGCCGGTGTGGGACGTCGGCGGACGGGTGCGTTCGCTGGAAATCATCCCCCTAGCCGAACTTGACCGGCCGCGAATCGATGTCGTTGTGCAGGTCACCAGCGTTTATCGCGACCAGTTCGACGGTTTCATGCGCCTGCTCGCCGATGTGGTTGAACAACTAGCGGCGCTCGACGAACCGGGCAATGTACTGGCCAGCAATAGCAGCGCCCTGGCCCAGCGATTACGCGATCAGGGTGTAGAAGCCAATCGCGCAGAGCAACTGGCGCAGCTGCGGCTGTTTGGCAATGAACCTGGCGATTATGGCACCGGTGTATCTCAACTCACCCTTGATTCGACTCGCTGCGAAGATGAGGCGCAGCTCGCCGAGCAATTCCTTTCGCGGCTGCAATACGGGTACGGCACCAAAAGCTGGGGGGAAAAGGTCGATGGTCAGAACCTGTTCGCCGAACAGCTCAAAGGTGTTCAGGCGGCTGTCATGGCCCGGTCCAGCGAGCTGAATGGTGTGCTGTCTACGGATCATCCATTCGAGTTTCTCGGCGGGCTCTCTCTGGCGGTGCGTCATCTCGACGGTACTAGCCCGTCGCTCTATATCTCTGATCTGCGCAAAAGCGAACCGCGGACGACCGGCGCGGCGAGCTATCTCGCCCGCGAGCTGCGCAGCCGCTACCTGAACCCGCAATGGATCACTGCCATGCAACAGGAGGGCTACGCCGGAACATTAGAGATACTCAACGTCGCCAACAATTTGTGGGGCTGGCAAGCAGCTGACAGAAGCATGGTTCGCGCCGATCAATGGCAGGCCTTGCATGACACCTTCGTCAAGGACCAGCGTGAGCTCGGTCTGAGCCAATGGTTCCAAGACAACAACCCCACCGCCCAGGCGCAGCTTATCGAGCGCATGGTCGAGGCCATCCGCAAAGGCTACTGGAACGCACCCGAGGAGACCCGCCGCGAGCTGACCGAGCGTTGGCAGGCCTTGACCCGCGACCACGGCGCTGACGCAGGCGAGCCGGCGACCCGTGAATTCATTGAACAGATGGCCATTGGGTACGGACTCGCGCTCAACGCGCCACAGCCTTCGCCGGACGCACCGACCTCTGACGCCACCATGCCAGGCGAGACCGTACGTGGGCAGGTGATGCAGGAGGTCGCCGAGCAACCGAGCGAAGCCCCCAGCCCATTGCGACTCGCCCTCGGCATTGCTGCCTTACTCATTTGCCTGCTGCTTGGCGCAGTGCGTCAGGCACTCGCCAACCGCCGTATCGCTACCACTCCTGACCGAAAGAACCCCATCCAATGAACGCACTTGAAACCAGTCTCTACGAACTCACCCGCATCTTTCTGGTGCCCGTTTTGCTGCTAATCCTCGCTGCGCTGGTTTACGCCTTTCTTGCACTGGGCAGCTTTGCCATGGAGGCTTGGCAACGCCGCAGCGGCCGCTACCGCTCGGTACTTGCTGCTCATCAGGCGATCCATGGCGGCACCAGTGATGATCTGGAGCTGTGGATCATGCAGCGCCTCGAATGGTTGCGCGTGACCTCGCGCAGCGCGCCAATGCTCGGCCTTGTCGCCACCATGATCCCTATGGGACCTGCCCTGCTCGCCCTCACCGAGAGCGACGCCAAAGGCATCGGCGAGAACCTGGTGGTCGCCTTTTCGGCCGTGATTCTTGCGCTCGTCGCCTCCAGCATCGCCTTCTACGTGCTTACCGTGCGGCGGCGCTGGCTACTGCAGGAGTTGCGCGCCATCGAACGTGCCGTGGAGCTGCATTGATGCGCTTTCTCGACCATGACGACGACGATGATCCGCTACTTTCCGTGGTCAACCTGATCGATCTGTTCCTGGTAGTGATCGGCATCCTGCTTATCGTCATAGTGCAAAACCCGCTCAATCCGTTCAGCCAGGACAAGGTCGTGGTCATCGAGAACCCCGGCGAAACAAACATGCGCATGCTGATCAAGGAAGGCCAGGAACTGACTCAATATGAATCCAGCGGGGAAATCGGCGAAGGCCAGGGAGCGAAAGCCGGCATCACCTACCGCCTGAACGACGGAAGAATGATCTACGTACCCGAGGCAGCGAACCGCACGCCCTGATGCATCTCTGACGAGCTAATCGCCTCGCTGCCAGCTAACGCTGGGGGCCCACCAATCCAACGGACTCAACCGAGCAGAGCTGGTGTGCCAATTGGATCTGCCGGTTCCTGCGACGGCAATTCAACTGCAACCCGCGGGGTGGCCGGCCTGTTGCCCCCGCGTGTCGCCAGAACACACCATCCTCGTCACTCCATCAGCAGCAGCTCATGTGTGCATTCAGATCCGCAGTGCCACGCCAAGACGCAGCTCGCGGCCGGGCTCGTAACTGCCGCGCACACCTTCGTAATCCGGGATGTGCTCGAAATCCTCGTTGCTGGCGTGGTCCAGATACTGCTTGTCGAAAATATTCTTCAATGTCAGGTTCAACACCAGCCGATCATTGGGTAGCGCTGACCACTGGGCGTAGAGGTCGTGTACGCCGTAGCCGGGTTTGTCTAGCTTGCCGACGCCAGTGCGTAGCGAATCCACAGCGGTGACGAAGCGGCCCTGCCAGCCGAAACTCAGCGCATCATTGGCACGGTAGTCGGCAAAGCCTATCCACGTATCGCCAAGCGTCGTGCCCAAGCCGTTGTGCTCGTATACGTTCAGATCATCGCCATCGAGCTCGATGTCGTTATGGTGGTAGCTCAGTCCAATGCTCAGTTGCTGCCAGTGATATGCGCTTTGCAACAAGACGCCCTGGCTTCTGAGCGTGCCGCCGTTCACGTAGAGATTGGGTCGCCCGCTGGGGTCATAGATCACGTCGCGGATACGGGTGTCGTAGAGCTTGCCCGACAGCTCCAGACCGCCCTCGCGGAACTCGATCCCCACCTCATTGGTGCGTGCTTTTTCTGCATCGAGGTCAGGGTCGTTACCCGCGGCATCGAGCTTGAATGCGTCGCGTACCTGCACGCCACGCAGCGCCTGGGCATGACCGGCAAGCAGCGCAAGTTGTGGCGTCAGTTGATAACGAAGATTCACGTTCGGACTGAAGCCGGCGTCCGAGAAATCCTGCCCGTCACGATCATCGAGACGGTAGCGATCATAGCGAACACCCATGCCGAGCAGCAGTTTGTCCGTGACCTGATAACTATTCTGGAGGTAGAAGCCGAGTACGCTGCCCTCCTCCTCATCCAGTTTGCGGTCGCCAGCAGGGCCAAGGCTGGTTTTGTCATCGCGATAATCGACACCATAAGTCAGGCGATGAGCACCAAACTCACTCGTATTGCGTACGTCCACTCCGGCGCTTGTTGTGTCACCGATGTACAGTCCCCAGCGTCCGTCCTGCTGCAACTCGGTGGAGGTGTGATAGGTCGTAACCTCAAGGTCGAGTAGCTCGTCGCTCAGCGGATTCCAGCCGTAGTTCAAGGTCCAGGTTTCGCGCTCCGTTTCCAGCGGAAATAACGGATTGAACCCACTCGGGATCCACTGCGGCCGCTGGCTGCGTTCGCCTTCGTCGGTGCGTTTTTCGTAGGACAACCGCAGCGTCTGCTCATCGCTCAGGCGCCCGACCAGTTTGGCGAAACCCAGTTGCTGCCGCGCTCCGGTGCCGAGAACATCGCGCCCCTTGCCATCCTCATAGTCGTTTTGATCCTGGTAGGTGGCCACCGCCAATGCCGACCAGTCGTCGTTGAGCCGACCAAACAAGCTCGTACTGGTCTTGTAGCCCTCTGCGTTGCTGAAATAGCCACCTTTTACCAGCGCACCAGCCCGCTCGCCCTCACGTAATAGGTCGTCCGGGTCCTTGGTGACGAAGCGAATCGAGCCACCCAAAGCCCCGGGGCCCGACGTCGCATCGCCCGTACCGGCCCGCACTTCGGCACGCTTGAGCAGTTCCGGCTCGATGCCAATACGGCCTGTATGGTGGAAGGTCTGCCCAGGCTGGCTGGCACCGTCGATGGTGATGTTGAGCAAGGTATCCTCGAAGCCACGCAGATAGAGCTTTTGAGCCACACCGGGGCCGCCGCCAACGGAGACCTCCGGACTGGACTCGAACACGTCCTGCAGGTCGGCCGCCTGGTAATGCTGAAGCTGCTCGGATTCGACGCTGTCGTCTTGCACGTGGCGCGCCGTTACCTCGGTGCCGCTCAACTCCAAAGGTTCGGATGGTTGAGCCTGGCAAGGCACGGTAGTCAGAAGCGCGGCGAACGACAGTGACCCGAGTAGCGCGCGCGGACATGGACAATGTTGCATGAAAGACCTCGAGGCAAGAATGCGAACGTTTCGTATTCATCATTCTCGCCGGAGGGTTGCTGCAGCAGAATCACTTTTACAACTGTTACGCAGTGCTCCCTTCGTGAGGCAGCCAGATCCCCATACACAAGCCACCTTGCTCGTCATTGCGCGCCGCCAGTCTCCCGCCGATCGCACGCACTTGACGCTGCGCCAGCGCCAGCCCCAAGCCATAACCGACTCTATCTTCACTCAGCCGCTCGAACGGCAGGAAGATACGCTCGAGCCACTGCTCCGGCACCCCAGGGCCCTGGTCGATGATCTCAAGGCAATAGGCCTGGGGGGCGGTTTGCAGATGAATGCGTACTCGTCCTCCAGGCGGCGTGTGGTCGAGGGCGTTGCGCACTATATTCTCGATCGCCTGACCAAGCGCACGGTGGCAGCTGCCAACCAGCTCGGCCTCCGTAGGAAGCTGCGTGTCGATATGGCGATCCGGGAATTCGAAACGGGCATCATCAAGAATGCTATCCAGCAGATCGATCAGATCCAGCGTCTCGTCACGCAACCTGGGGCGCTCCGTTTCGAGCCAGCTCAGCGTTAGCGAATCCTCGACCAGACATCGCATCGCAGCGCAGTCCTGGCGTATACGCGGCAACAGGGTAGCGGAGTCCGCGCCCTGCTCGGCAAGCCCCACCGCCATTTCGATACGAGCCAGTGGCGTACGCAACTCGTGAGACATCTCGGCGAGGCGCTGACGCTGATCGATGATCAACCCTCCAATTCGCTCAGCCATCGCATCGAAGGTTTCGGCCAACCCCGCCAGTTCATCGCGACGCGAGCCCAACAGCGCACCGGCCCGCGCTTCATAGTCTCCTTCGCTGAATCGACGGGTTGCTTGTTCCAGGCGGTTCAGCGGCTGCATCAGATGGCGATAGAGCAACAGGCAGCCGATCACCAGCAACACCAGCGGCAACACCAGCTCCAGGAGCAGGCGTGCGGGATACCAGTAATGTCCGGGGCGCATGCGTTGCGGCAACTGGATCAGAAATCGCCGCTGCCCATCGGCGAACGGTACGTCCATGATCGGGTTGTCCTGGAAATAAAGGTGGATCTTCCACGACGGGTCTCGACCCAGACTGAATTCGCTGAGAAACCGCTCGGACAACTCACTGCCAGCCAGCGCCTGCAGGTGCGGCTCGACGATCGCTGCCCAGGTTTGCTCCTGCAGTTGCACGGAACGCAGCCAATCCTGCAGCGCCTTAGCATCCCCCTCCCGGTAGAGCGCCTCGGCTTGTTGCGCGTACTGGCGCAGCGTGTGCTGATGCTCGGCGTCAATGAAACTCATCTGCTCTTCGGCCTGACCGCTGAGCCGCGCGATGACCCAAAACAGCGCTACGCTGCCCAGCGCAACCCCTACGCACAGCTTCCAGAATAAGCGCCGGTTCATTGGAAGCTGTAACCGCGGCCGTGAAGCGTCTGTAAACGATCGGCAGCAAGCCCGGCCTCGCCCAACCGGCGCCGAATGCGACTGACATGCATGTCGAGGCTGCGGTCGTAGCCGCTGTACTCACGCTCCAGAACCACTCGATAGAGGTAAGGTTTACTGAGAACTTCTCCGCGCTGGAGCACAAATTGCCAGAGCAGCCGGAACTGCAGCGGCGTCAACGCCAGATCATGCTCGCCAACTTGGGCCCGTAAGCTGTGACGATCAAGAATCAGCGAATCAACCTGCAAGGACGACGGCGGCGCCATACGATGGTCTGCGCTGCGAGTACGCCGCAAGATTGCATCGATGCGCAGCTGCAGCTCGGTCAGGTTGAAAGGCTTGGCCAGATAGTCGTCCGCGCCATGTCGCAATCCGCGAATACGCTCTTCCTCCGCGCCGCACGCTGTCAGCATGATCACTGGCGTTTGCTGCTGTTCACGCAGCCGACGCAACACTGAAAGTCCATTCATGTCTGGCAACATGACATCCAGCAGCACCAGATCCGGCGCGCTGGCTAATGCCATTGCCAGTCCGCTTTCACCCAACAGGCTGGATCGCACTGCATATCCTTGCAGTCTCAGTAGCTCAGCCAGCTGGGCGTTCAGGACCTGATCGTCCTCGATGACCAGCACATCCGCCAGGTACCCGCCCATCGCCACTCCTTGTCAGGTAGATGCACCCGTCACTTGTAGATAATAATTCTCATCCAGTTTAAGCGAACAGGAGCGGCCAGTGGAAAGGGATGCAGGCCGCCGATAGCCAGAACTCACTTATGTAAAGAACCACGCTCAGCCACAGCCACAGCCGCTTCCCGTACTGTGCCGCTGGTCGATATCTGGAAATCAATCGGCGCCTTCTGCGAGACTCAACAACGTCGACGTTTTGCCAGCGGACGCCTATGCATACCACCTACAACATCGCACTGGTCAGCCTTTCCATCCTGATCGCCATCGCTGGATCTTTCACCGCCCTCGACCTCGCCAGCCGCAACCGGGTCGCCCATAGCTGGGCACGGCATGCGTGGCTAGCCGCCGCAGCCGCTTGCATGGGCGGCAGCATATGGTCGATGCACTTCATCGGCATGCTCGCCTTCGGGATGCCTGGGATGGAGATTCAGTACGACGTCGGCTTGACGGTCTGGTCCTTTGTCCTGCCGATGGTGGTAACGGCCATCAGCTTCTTTGCTGTCGGCGCCAAGGGTTCGAACGGCGCAACCCTGGGCGTAGGCGGCCTGTTCATGGGCCTCGGTATTGGCGCGATGCACTACATGGGTATGGCCGCCATGACCCTTCACGCCGAGTTGAGCTATGACTGGACCTGGGTCGCCATTTCCTTTGCTATCGCGATCGGTGCCTCCACGGTTGCCCTGTGGTTGTCTGCCAAGGGCACCCGACCGCTGTTGCAGGGCGTATCGGCAGTGGCGATGGGCTTCGCCATTGCTGGCATGCATTACGCCGCGATGATCGGCGCACACTTCACGCCCTTGGACCTTGAGATGCCAGTGACGACCGGTGGCGGTCTGGATCTTGTGACCCTCGCTTCGGCCGTCTCGGGCTCGACCTTCGTTGTTCTGTTCTTTGGCCTGGCCGCCTCGATGCACGACAGGCGTCGCGCGATCCTCAGCGAACGTGAGGCATCGGCACTGCGCCTGAGCGAGGAGCGTTTCAGGGAGCTCTATAGCAAGACACCCTTGCCCTTGCATTCCCTGGACCACGACGGCCGCCTGGAGTCGGTGAGCGACGCCTGGCTGGCTCTTGTCGGGTATCGCCGGGAGGATGTGATTGGACGGCAGCTAATCAGCTTCATGACTGAAGCATCGGCCCGGCAGATGATCGAGCAGGATTGGTCAACGCTGCTCGAAACGGGCGAATGCCTGAATGCCGAGTACCGGCTCGTCGCCAGGGCCGGTGTTTTCGTGGATGTACTCGCCTCGACCCGCATCGAAATGACCTCCGGAGGCTCGCTCATTCTCGGCGGCCTGGTGAACGTTACCGAGCGCCGTCGGGCGGAGGCTGCGCTGCGCCAGGCGCAGAAGATGGAGGCCATAGGCAAGCTGACCGGGGGCATCGCACATGATTTCAACAACCTGCTGGCTGTGGTGGGCGGCAACCTGGAGCTGCTGCGCAAACGGGTTCCGAGCGGTGAGACGCGTGTCGATAGCCTGATAGCGAACGCCCTGCAGGCCACCCAACGAGGCGCAGGCCTGGTTCAGCGGTTGCTTACCTTCGCCCGAAAGCAGGAATTGCGCCCCAGTTCGGTCCTCCTTCCTGACCTGGTAATGGGCGTGCGCGAATTGCTGCAGCGTTCGGTGGAGGCGAATATCACGGTAGGCATGCGTTTCCCTCTGAACCTGCCGCCCGCCTTCGTCGACGCCAACCAACTGGAAATGGTGTTGATCAATCTCGTGGTCAACGCACGTGATGCGATGCCCAATGGCGGCACCATCTGCATCGAAGGTCAGAGCCGACAGTCTGCCGCGCACGACGGCCATACCCAGCGCGACTATGTCGTACTTACCGTGCGCGACAACGGCTGCGGCATGCCAGCGGAAATCCTGTCGCGTGCCACGGAACCGTTCTTTACCACCAAGGGCCCGGGCAAAGGAACCGGACTGGGCCTTTCCATGGCCCACGGCCTGGCCGAGCAGTCGGGTGGGCGCTTGGAAATCCAGAGCAGTCCAGGCAACGGAACCACCGTCGAGCTATGGCTGCCGCAAGCTGCGGCGCAGCAAACCAAGCATGACGACCCAGTGGTTGAGATCCCCGACACGCTGATGCCCCACGCAATGTCGAGGGTTTCGCTGGCAGTGCTCGTGGTGGATGACGATCCGCTCGTTCTGGCCAACACTTCAGCGCTACTGGAGGATCTCGGCTATCGCGTCACGGCGGTAGACAACGGCGAGGCGGCGCTCAGCCTCCTGCGTCGACAGGGCAATTTCGACATTCTGGTGACTGACCACATGATGCCGGGGATGACTGGCGCCCAGCTGGCTGAAACGATCCAGACGGAGCGTCCAGGGCTGCCGGTTCTTCTGGTAAGCGGCTATGCAGACCTCGCCGAAGGTAACCGCCGGCTCCACACACTGGCCAAGCCCTTTACGCAAACCTCATTAGTTCACGCCATGAACCAGGCCATGGATCGGCCCAATACGGGCGTGGTGGTGGAGCTTTATCCATCGCATTAACGTCTTGCGGTGTGGAGTGCGGCGTCGATGGGCAACAATTGCGCAGTATCAGATATACGGCGAAGGGCATTTCAAGCGCGGCTGAGCGGAAATGCGGCGACCGCGCCATCGGTCAGTAGTCAGTTGAGCCTCAAGCCACGCACGTGACAGCCGATAGCGCATTCATCGCCACGCCCGCTTAAGCGGGCGGCTGTCTTAAGGCTCAAGATATGTTCGCGCTCAAAACCATAAAGTCACGTTACACAATCACCTTCATAGGCTTCGTATTGCTGGTCATGCTGCTCACGATGCTTGGCATCAAACGTCTCGTCGCTCCGCAGCTTATGGCAGCAGGCGAATCGATCGTGCTGTCTCAGGTCAGTGAAATTGGTGAACAGATCGCAATGGAGCTGGCGCGGGTTGAAGCCCAAGCCCGTAGCATCACCCAGCTGTTCCCATGCTGGAAAGCGATGAGATTGACCGAGTTCTTCCAGGCTTGGTCGATCAATACGGTGACGTGAAAGTGTTCGGCGGCGGAATCTGGCCGATGTCAGGTGCACGGACGCCGGGACGCGCAAAGCACAGTACGTTCTACCATCGGGACCAGTCGGGGAAACTGGTGGTTAATACACACTGGAATTCTGCCGAATCCCTGAATTACTTCGAACAACCTTGGCATAGAGACGGCATGCAAGCCCCGCGAGGAAAATGCGTATGGGCTGCCGCTTACAAAGACGATGCGAGTGCAGAGCCACGCACCAACTGCGCCATGACCATTTACAAGGACGGTTCGGCTTGGGGGGTCTCGACAATCGATCTGACACTAGGCTTTTTCAATCGACTGGTTGCCGAAAAGCAGGACGAGATCAATGGCGAGGTGATGATCGTCGAAGCCGACGGCAAGATACTCAGCAACCAACCGCAGGTGAGCGGAAACATGGTGCTGAGAAACGTGTCGGAGCTATCGAGCCATTCACCCTTTATTGCGTCGGTCCAACAGGTACTGCTGGGTAAGCCGCAACAGCTGCAACGCCTGGACTACATCAGCAAGTCCGGTGAAGACTTCAGTTTCTTTTTGACACCTATTGCGGGCACACCATGGCTATTAGCCGCGGCACTACCCACAGCGCAGCTTGAAGCACGAAGCGATGCCATGCTCAAGACCCTCGCTTCGCTACAGATCCCCATGGTAATGATTCTGCTCGCGCTGATGATCTTTGCCCTCAACCAGTTGATGAAGCGACTCGGTGTGCTGCGCTCCAATATCGATGCGTTGTCCGCAGGCGATGCCGACCTGACCAAGCGAATCGATATCAAAGGCGAGGACGAAGTCGATCAGGTTGCGCGTTCGGTAAACGGGTTCATCGTCTATCTGCAAAAGATGATGATCGATGTAAGCGACGCCACTACCCAGATCCATAGCGAAATTGGCCAACTCAAGCAGCTATCGCGCACAACCAATGAAGCCCTCGCCCGACATGCGTCAGAGACCGATCAGGCGGTCACGGCAATCAACGAAATGAGCTCGACCGCCGAGTCCGTGGCACAGAGCGCCAGCGAAACGGCCACATTCACCCAAACGGCCAATCACAACGCCGCATCCTCGAAGCGAGTGGTTGACGACGCCTCCAACAGTGTTCGGGCACTAGTAGGCGAAGTTGAAAGTGCCACCGCCAAGGTGCAGGCCATGGAGGCCGACGCTCAACGCATCAATGACGTACTAGGCGTAATAGGTGATATCGCCGGCCAGACCAACCTGCTAGCGCTGAACGCGGCGATCGAAGCGGCGCGCGCAGGCGAGCAAGGACGAGGTTTCGCGGTTGTCGCCGACGAGGTCAGAGCCTTGGCAGCACGTACCCAGCAGAGCACCTCGGAAATCAACGAGACACTCCAGCGGCTGCAGCAGGGTGTGGGGCTGGCGGTTCAGGCCATGGAGCAAACCAAAGTCAGCTGCCAGACAACCGCAGACAAAACCGCCCAGGTCACTGTCGGGCTGGACGAGATGGCCACCTCGGTAGTTCATATCAACGACCTGAGTACGCAGATCGCCACTGCCGCGGAAGAGCAAAGCGCAGTGGCCGAGGAGATCAACCGAAACATGGTTGCCGTGCGGCATGTTGTCGACGAATTGGTGGAAAGCGGAGTGAGCGTGGACCGAAGCACGGAGTCGCTGCTCAACACGAACGGGCGACTTACGGCCGTGGTAAGCCGATTCAAGGTTCGCTGACACTGACATCAGCTCGATGTCGACTGGGCTAGACCTCGCGCTCCCGAACATCACAGCAGCCATGACCGGAACGCGGGTCATGGTACGGGGCCACCTTCCCCAACCGTGATGCGCAGGACGGCGCGCCTGGAACCAGTCCGGTCATTCCGACTGATCGTTTGGGCCGTTAGGTATCGGAGCGCTCGGACTTGGCTGTCAGCCAGTGTTCGAACCGCGTGCTTTGTACCTGGCCTTCCTTCGCGGCATAGCAGACCAGACGCAAATCACGGTCGACATCAATGATCAGCGAAGTGTGATCGAACACTACAGCGCCGACTTCCTTGATCTGCAAGTACCGCACACCCTGGCAAGGCCCATGGATATCCTGCTGTTTCCACCACGTTTTGAAATCTGGATCGAGCTTTGCCAAGTCCTTGACCAATGTTCCGATTTCCGGATCCAGCGGCGCCCTGACGAAGTCACGCCGAAAGCTCGACAGGATTTGTGACGCCTGATCGCCCCATGGATCGAGCAACGTCCGGAACGAAGACTCAGTGAACAACAGCCAGAGCAGGTTGCGTCGTTCTATCGGGAAACTCGAAAAACCGAACACCTTATCGGCGGCCGCGTTCCAGGCCAGCACGTCCCATCTCAGGTTCAACACATAGGCTGGGCGCAAATGCAGATCGTCCATCAGGCGGTGGACCAAAGGCGGCACCACGCACCAAGTTCTTCCTGGCTCCGGAGGCAGTCGCTGGTGGGCTAACAGGAACAGGTGACGACGTTCGGTTGCATCGAGCTTTAGCGTTCTGGATAGATTTTCGAGAAACGCCGCTGAAACCCCGATATCTCGCCCCTGCTCGAGCCACGTGTACCAAGACAGTCCGACTCCTGCCAGCGCTGCAACTTCCTCGCGCCGCAAACCAGGTGTGCGGCGCCGTCCACCCGATGGGAGCCCGACGTCCTCTGGCGCGATGCGTTCGCGGCGGCTACGCAAAAACACCGCAAGTTCTGCCCTGTTTCGTTCATGGCTACGGGGCGCACTCATCCAATCACTCCTAGTAACAGCATAAACGCTCAAATTGTAACTGTATGAGGCCGGTACTAAGAATAGCCTCTCGCCCGCCGAAGCCACGCTAGAACGAGGGCCAAGCTGATGCGGGCTTTGCTCATCAGGAGAACATCGATGGTCCACGCATCAATTTACGAGCTGCTGACATGGCAGAAATCAGGCTGCCAGACTAACCGCTTCAAGCCGGCGGTCCGGTCATCCCAGCATGCGCACATGGATGGAACACAAACTGGCAGAGTCGGCATCTGGCACAGGTCAAGACTCGAGTTGCCACCCCTGCCCCGACAGGATGGGGCCTGGACGGGATCGCGCACCTCCTCGTTGCGCTGGGGTGTCGCCCTATGAGCTCGCCCTCCTCCAACTCTCATCCGGTCTATCTCATAGCTATCGGCGCATTTGCACTTGGGATGGCCTCCTACGTCACGGCCGGGCTGATTCCCATGATCGAGGCTTCGTTCTCAGTCTCCGTTGCGATCGCAGCACAGCTGGTAACGGCCTTCACCCTGGCCTACGGTCTCGGCTCGCCGCTGTTAGTCGCACTAACGCCACCTGATCGGCAACGCACTGGGCTCCTGGCTGCGCTGGGTCTATTCGTGATTGCTAATGCAGCAAGTGCTCTAGCGCATGATTTCAATACCTTGATGATCTGGCGCGCGGTCGCCGGGGCTGGCGCAGGCGTCTACCTGGCCATGGGGATCGGAGCATCTGCAGCGTTATCGACTGCAGAGCGGCGGGGCAAGTCTATTGCCATCATTATGGGCGGGATGGCCAGTGGCGTGGTTTTAGGTGTCCCGCTGAGCCTTGTCATCGCGGAACAGATGGGCTGGCAGGCCGCATTGTGGCTGGTCGCACTGTTGGGCCTGCTCGCCTTTGTGGGGCTATCAGTCTTGCTCCCCACGCTGCCCTGCGCGGCGACCAGTTCGCTTCGCGAAAAGCTCGCCATTCTCTCTGACGGCCACGTGCTAACCATCTTGCTCGTATCGTTGCTCGCGGCGATTGCCAGCCTCGGGATGTACACCTTCATTGCGCCGCTGCTCGCCGACACCGATCACGGTTCCGTTCGCTCGATAAAGCCGTATCTCTGGATCTGGGGCATCGGTGGTGTGATGGGCAGCCTTCTGATCGGGCCGGTGGTTGATCGCATACGAGGACCGGTGATAGTCCTTACGATCATGCTGATCCTGAGTGCTTCGCTTTTCCTATTGCCCATTTCTGCTTCGCTCAATGTGTGGTTCGCAGCGCTACCCATCGCGATATGGGGAGCCGCTGGATGGGCATTGCAGGTGCCCCAGAACAATGAACTCATCCTGGCTCGTCAGGTACAGGGCGACGGCAACCTTGCGATTGCCTTGAACGAGTCAGCGCTGTACCTGGGTAGTGCCATCGGCGCAGCAGCTGGAGGCTTTGTCCTGCTTCTGCAGATGCCAACCTGGACGCTTTCCGTCATTGCCGGCACGGTTGCGCTGGCTGGTGCGCTGCTTCAGATCGCCAATCTGCGGCGGCAGACCGGTTGTGCGGGCGCTACCCACGCCAGGCCCTGTCGCTGATCAGAGTCGAGCCTCCCGCCCTTCATATTGGGTGCCCCATCGTAAATTATCGGCGGCGGCACACCGGCGTTCCGACCAAACGCTATATGAAACGTCAGTGGGCCGGAGCCGTTTAGCAAACTTGCCAAAGGCGATCAGCAACGGCTCCGCACTTCGCACTTCGCACTTCGCACTTCGCACTTCGCACACAATCATCCGACAGGTTTGGCTAGGCCCTAATGCAAGTGGCTTGTTCGTTAAAGCGAGCATAGCGCTTGCGCCTCAAGCTAAAGCCCGGGCCGGCTTGGAGCCCTCCGCTGGCAAAGCTTGGTATCCTGACGCGTCCAACTGTCATCGGAGGGTCCCGTGTTCTCACTCAAGCGCAAGGGCGATTTCCGCCTGCAGCTGACCCGCACGCTGAAGCAGCCTGGACGGCACAAGATCGAGCTGTACCTGTTTACCCCGCATGAGAGCAATCTGTCGGCCTGGACCCTATCGGAAGAGCACTTCTTCTTTACCACTCTGACGCATAGCTTCGGGCTGCAAGGAATGCCGTCGAAGGACCGCATCAGCAAGGCCGACCAATCCTTCGTACTGCTCTCACCGCATTACGAAATCATGTACGGTTCCTGGTTTTTCCAGTATCAGGCCTCAATGGAACGGTTGCGCCAGCAAATGCTTGCGTCCGGGGCTGTTGCAGAGCCAATCGCGCGCGCCCTGCGGCTCAGCCAGAACTTTGCGCAGCGCCTGCGCAAATCCACGCCGAAGCAGAGCAATCAGCAGCGCTACTTCCGCCAGATGGACATCTATTTCTCCTGGCACGCCGAGCAGTTCCTGCTGCAAGGTATGGCCCTCGAGGGCTTTGTCACTCTCGATGATGAGCTCAAGCAAGCGGTGACGGAATTCCTGCGTCAGGAACACAAATATCGCAAGGAGCACGAGTACCTGAGCGATTTCCATGGCACTCCGACCCGCATATGGAACCGCATGGCGCTGTATCACCGGTTGCTGGAGTACCCGGTGCTGTTGCGTTCGAAGGTCACGGAACTGGGGGCCGGCACCCACAAGCTGGTCAAAGCAGCCTCGACGATGCTGATCATGTCGCTATTCACCTACTTCCTGTTCAACGCGCGGGACGCTAGCGAAAAGCTCTCCCTCGCTTTACTGCTGGTGATCGCTCTGGTTTACGCCGTCCGTGACTTGCTGCGTGACGACATGATCACCGCCCTTACACGCAGACTGCGCAAGGGCAAGCCGCGCTGGAAGGTTCGCCTGCTCATGCCTTTTACCCGCAAGCTGCTTGCTCAGCAGTGGGTCTGGCTCGACTACCGCAAACTACCCGATCTGCCGCAGCTGATACGAGAGCACTCCGGCAAATGGGCTACCAATGAGGAGCGGCAGGTCATCTGCTACCGCGCGCTGCTCAATTTGGACAAGGGTGCGTTGGAACATGACGAAATTCGGGAGCGGCTTACGCTGGACTGCGAACAGCTATGCGCAATGATCCAGGCCAGCCACAACAAGCTGTTCGTCCGGGTGGAGGGCGACTCTCAGGACGATAACGCCTCTGGCTCGGTCCAGGCCCACGCGATCGAAAAGCAGCACGACTACAACCTGTTGCTGTTACACACCATGCCCGGCGAGCACTTTCCTACAGCCCAACGCTGGCGTCTGAGGCTCGGCACCAACGGCATCGTGCAATGCGAAAACAAGAAGGCGCATTGGCCTGAGCAACCGGAATCAAGACATTCCGTGTGGCATCGCCTGAGTCGTCCATGGCGGCGAGAATAAAACCTCGCCCTATCGCCCGCGACCACAGGCAAGCGCCGCGCGGTCGGTGCATCACTGGCGACCTCGGTTGATGAAGCGCGCAATCCAGAGCAGCTGCGCCGTGGAATCCAAGCCATAAAGGACGATTGTCACAGTGCCCCGGCCGACTCAGAAGTTGAAGCGCCTGCCATCGACCGCCTTGTGACCCTGGGATCTTTGCGGTTCAGCGAATAATCAAGACCTGCGATGAACAGAGCCTGCTGCAGATCAGGTGCGCGCGTTCGTATACCGCATTGAAAATAGCAAGACACAAAAAAGCCCCTGTTACGGGGCTTTCAGGGATTTCGATGCTTCATAAGAAAACCTTCGAAAATCATGTAATGGTGCGGACGGAGAGACTCGAACTCTCACACCTTACGGCGCCAGAACCTAAATCTGGTGTGTCTACCAATTCCACCACGTCCGCACAGCAGGGCTTAAACGAAAACGCCAGGCAGCGCCTGGCGTTTTCGGAAATATGGGGTGGACGAAGGGGATCGAACCCTCGACACCAGGAGCCACAATCCTGTGCTCTACCAACTGAGCTACGCCCACCATATTGCATTTGCTTGTGCCAGAGCCCGAAATGGCGCACCCGGCAGGACTCGAACCTGCGACCATCCGCTTAGAAGGCGGATGCTCTATCCAACTGAGCTACGGGCGCTTTATCTGCATTCTGTTCGGAGCGCAGACTTTAAAAGCTACGGCCCTTGAAGAAGCTACCCTCTTCGAAAGCCGCCTCACCCAGCAGCAGGCTGTGCTCGACAAGCGGGGCGAATGTTATAGAGGCTCCAAACAGTCGTCAACAGCAAACTCAAAAAAATTTGAGTTAGATAAAGGAGTTACAGGTGCCGGTAGCTGCTTCGCCTTTGCCGCATCGCCATGGCATGCGAGAATACGCACCCTTTCCAAGTCCTCTTCAATGGTTAACCAAGCGTCATGACCGCAAAACTGATCGACGGTAAAACGATTGCTGCCAACATTCGCCAACAGGTCTCCGGTCGTGTTGCCGAACGGCGCGCACAAGGACTGCGGGCGCCCGGCCTCGCCGTGATTCTGGTGGGCAGCGACCCAGCCTCCCAGGTTTACGTGGCGCACAAGCGCAAGGATTGTGAGGAAGTAGGTTTTAATTCCGTTGCCCATGACCTACCGAGCGATACCCGCCAGGAAGACCTGCTGGCGCTGATCGATCAGCTCAACGACGACACGTCCATCGACGGCATCCTGGTGCAGTTGCCACTTCCCAAGCACCTCGATGCGTCCCTGCTGCTCGAGCGCATCCGCCCGGACAAGGATGTGGACGGCTTCCATCCATATAATGTCGGCCGCCTCGCTCAACGCATGCCGCTGCTGCGTCCCTGCACGCCGAAAGGGATCATTACGCTGCTGGGGAGCACCGGTGTCGATCTACACGGCCTGGACGCAGTTGTGGTGGGCGCATCCAACATCGTCGGCCGTCCGATGGCTCTGGAGTTGCTGTTGGCTGGCTGCACCACCACCGTGACCCACCGCTTCACCCGCAACCTTGAAGAGCACGTTCGTCGTGCCGACCTAGTGGTGGTAGCGACGGGCATTACCGGCCTGGTCAAGGGTGACTGGATCAAGCCTGGCGCAATCGTTATTGATGTCGGTATCAATCGCCAGGCGGACGGCCGTCTGCTGGGTGATGTGGACTTCGGACCTGCCAGTGAACGGGCTGCCTGGATCACCCCAGTCCCCGGTGGCGTAGGCCCGATGACGCGCGCCTGCCTCTTGGAAAACACGCTGCATGCAGCCGAGCACCTGCACGGGTAACTGCTAGGACCGAAACAAAAACGGCACCTTTCGGTGCCGTTTTTTTACCTTACTCAGCCAGACGCCAGGTCGTCCCACCTTTGCCATCCTCAAGCACCACACCCATTGCGGTGAGCTGGTCGCGGATGCGGTCGGATTCGGCCCAGTTCTTCTCCGCCCGCGCAGTGAGGCGTGCAGCGATCAATGCTTCGACCTCGGCAGCATCGACCTTCCCGGCCGCACCGGCCTGTAGGAAGGCGTCGGGATCAAGCTGGAGCACACCCAGAACGCCAGCCAACTGTTTGAGGCGCGCTGCCAACGCTGCGGCGGCATTGAGATCCGACTCGCGCAGGCGGTTAACCTCGCGAATCATCTCGAACAGCACCGCGCAGGCTTCCGGCGAGTTGAAGTCATCATCCATAGCCGCACCGAAGCGCGCGGCGAACTCATCGCCACCAGCAGGTGCCGCGGCTGGCAGCCCTTTGAGGCCATTGTAGAAGCGCTCCAGGGCGCCCTTTGCCTCGCGCAGACTGTCTTCGGAGTAGTTGATCGGGCTGCGGTAGTGGCTGGAGACCAACAAGTAGCGCACCACCTCGGGCTGGTACTTCTCCAGCACCTCACGGATGGTGAAGAAGTTACCCAGGCTCTTGGACATCTTCTCGCCATCGACTCGCACTGCGCCGGCGTGCATCCAGGCATTGGCGTACTGCTTGCCGGTAGCCGCCTCGCTCTGCGCGATCTCATTCTCGTGGTGCGGGAACACCAGATCCGGCCCGCCGCCATGAATGTCGAAGGTCTCGCCCAGGCAGCAGGTGGACATCACCGAGCACTCGATGTGCCAGCCCGGACGGCCGGCACCCCAAGGCGAATCCCAGCTAGGCTCGCCGGGCTTGGCGCCCTTCCACAGCACGAAATCCAGCGGATCCTGCTTGGCTTCGTCGACCTCGATGCGCGCACCGATCTTCAGATCCTCGATCTTGCGCCGCGACAGCTTGCCGTAACCGACGAATTTGCCGACCCGGTAGTAGACGTCGCCGTTGCCCGGAGCATAGGCGAAGCCCTTGTCGATCAGCGTCTGGATCATCGAGTGCATGCCGGCGATGTGGTCCGTGGCACGCGGCTCGATGTCAGGACGCAACACGTTAAGGCGTGTTTCGTCCTCATGCATGGCGGTGATCATGCGCTCGACCAGAGCCTGGAACGGCTCGCCGTTTTCGCTGGCGCGGCGGATGATCTTGTCGTCGATGTCGGTGATATTGCGCACGTAGGTCACGTCATAACCGCGGTGGCGCAGCCAGCGAGTGGCCACATCGAAAGCGACCATCACCCGAGCATGGCCAATGTGGCAGAAGTCGTAGACCGTCATGCCGCAGACGTACATGCGCACCTTGTTGCCTTCCAGTGGCTGGAAGGCTTCCTTGGTCTTGCTGAGGGTGTTGTAGATCGACAGCGCCATCATTGGCCCCAGGAGTCACGCAGCGTGACGGTGCGGTTGAACACGGGAGCGCCCGGCTTGCTGTCCTTCATGTCGGCGCAGAAATAACCTTCGCGCTCGAACTGGAAGCGCTGTTCCGATTCGGCATTGGCGAGCGATGGCTCGGCGCGACAACCCTTGAGCACCACCAGCGAATCCGGGTTGATGTTGTCGAGGAAGCTGCCGCCCTGCTCGTCTTTCTCTGGATTGGCCGAGCGGAACAGCCGGTCGTACAGACGCACTTCGCACTCGACGCTCTCGGCAGCCGGCACCCAATGGATCACGCCCTTGACCTTGCGCCCTTCCGGATTCTTGCCCAGGGTGTTTTCGTCATAGGAACAGCGCAGTTCAACGATATTGCCCGCGTCGCCCTTGATCGCCTCATCCGCACGGATCACGTAGCTGCCACGCAAACGTACTTCGCCGCCTGGAATCAGGCGTTTGAAGCCGGCCGGCGGGACTTCCTCGAAGTCGCCGACATCGATATAGATCTCACGACTGAACGGCAGCGCGCGGACGCCCATATCCTGTTTGGGGTGGCGTGGCAGTTCGAGATTCTCAACCTGGCCTTCGGGGTAATTGGTGATCACCACCTTGAGCGGTTTCAGCACACACATCGCACGCGCTGCATTGGCGTCGAGGTCCTCACGGATGGCGAACTCCAGCATGCCGATGTCGACAACGCCGCCGGCGCGATTCACGCCGATCATGTCGCAGAAGTTGCGGATCGACGCCGGGGTGTAGCCGCGACGACGAAAGCCAGAAAGCGTCGACATGCGCGGGTCGTCCCACCCACTCACGTGCTTTTCGTCAACCAGCTGCTTGAGCTTGCGCTTGCTGGTGATGGTGTAGTTCAGGTTGAGACGGGCGAATTCATACTGGCGCGGCTGAGCCGGCACCGGCAGATTGGCCAGAAACCATTCGTACAGCGGACGATGATCCTCGAACTCCAGTGTGCAGATCGAATGAGTGATGCCTTCGATGGCATCCGACTGGCCATGGGTGAAATCGTAGCTGGGGTAGATGCACCACTTGTCACCGGTCTGGTGATGGTGAGCATGGCGGATCCGGTAGAGGATCGGGTCGCGCAGGTTCATGTTGGGCGAAGCCATGTCGATCTTCGCCCGCAGCGCACGGGCACCATCGGGGAACTCGCCGGCCTTCATCCGCGCGAACAGATCGAGATTTTCCGCTACCGAGCGCTCGCGAAACGGACTGTTCATGCCTGGCTCGGTCAGGCTGCCACGGTATTCGCGAGCCTGCTCGGGTGTCAGGTCGCAGACATAGGCCTTGCCAGCCTTGATCAGGTGGACCGCCCACTCGTGCAATTGATCGAAGTAGTTGGAGGCATAGCGCTCCTCACCGGCCCACTGGAACCCCAGCCACTCGACATCGCTCTTGATGGCGTCGATGTATTCCTGATCTTCCTTGGCCGGGTTGGTGTCATCGAAGCGCAGGTTGCACTCACCACCGAACTCCTTCGCCAGACCGAAGTTCAGGCAGATCGACTTCGCATGCCCGATATGCAAGTAGCCATTGGGCTCCGGCGGGAAGCGAGTAACGATCTTGGCGTGCTTGCCGGCATCCAGGTCGGCCTGGACGATCGGACGGAGAAAATTGCTTGCGGCGGGAGTCTCGGGCTTGCTCATGATGTCCTTAACGATCAGCGAGTGCGGCTCAGGGTAGGCCGGCCAAATCAAAGCGCTTATCATAGCGGACCCGTCAACCCCCTGACAGAGCAATGCACCCAGGCGGCACTGCCATCAGTGTTTGACGACACTCGGTAACGACGACCCTTGCAGCGGCTTGTCCCGCACCATCAAAACGGAACCTCACCCCGATGATCAAACTGCACACCAACTACGGCGTCATCAGCGTCAATCTATTCGAAGAGAAGGCTCCGGAAACCACTGCCAACTTCAAGGAATACGTGAAGAGCGGCCACTACGACGGCACCATTTTCCATCGCGTGATCAGCAACTTCATGATCCAGGGCGGCGGTTTCGAGTCCGGCATGAAGCAGAAGCCCACCCGCGCGCCAATCAAGAACGAAGCCAATAATGGCCTTTCGAACAAAGTCGGCACCCTGGCAATGGCCCGCACCATGGAGCCGCACTCTGCCTCCGCGCAGTTCTTTATCAACGTGAAGGACAACGACTTCCTCGACCACAGCGCGCCGACAGTTCAAGGCTGGGGTTACACCGTGTTCGGTGAAGTGACCGAGGGCATGGACGTGGTCGAGAAGATCAAAGCCGTGGCGACCACCATGAAGTCCGGCCATCAGGACGTTCCGGTGGAAGACGTGGTGATCGAGAAGGCTGAGATCGTCGAGTAACGCGAGTGATCCTGCTGATCTCGGATCTGCATCTGGAAGAGGAACGCCCGGACATTACCCGGGCGTTTCTGCATTTCCTCGAAACACGCGCCTGCCAGGCTGAAGCGCTGTACATCCTCGGTGATTTCTTCGAAGTCTGGATTGGCGACGATGCGATGACACCCTTTCAATGCTCGATCGCAGAGGCCTTGCGCGGCTTGAACGAGCGCGGCACGCGCATCTATCTGATGCACGGCAATCGTGACTTCATGCTGGGCAAGGGCTTCTGCCGGGCAGCGGGCTGCACGCTGCTGGCCGACCCGAGCGTGGTCGAGCTTAACGGTGAACGCGTCCTGCTGATGCATGGCGACAGCCTGTGCACCCGTGATGAAGGCTACATGCGTCTGCGGCGGGTGCTACGCAATCCGCTCAGCCTATTCATCCTGCGCAATCTACCGCTGTCCACTCGCCGAAAACTGGCGCGCAAGCTGCGTAACGAGAGCCGCACCCAGACGCGCATGAAAGCCACCGACATCATTGACGTCACGCCGGAGCTGATCCCTCGGGTGCTCACCGAGCATGGCGTGCGAACATTGATTCACGGCCACACCCACCGTCCGGCGATACACGAGCTGGAAGTGCACGGCCTTCCGGCACAGCGGATCGTACTCGGTGATTGGGACCGTCAAGGCTGGGCGTTGCAGGTCGATCAAAATGGCTTCCACCAGACGCCCTTCGAATTTTAATTAAGCCGCCAGCGGCACACCGCTGTGAAAGCGAAACTCGGCGTCCGGGCTTTCGATCAGCTCACGCTCACGCTCGCGCACTCGGATGATCGTTGCTTCCACATCCGCCGCTTCGCCGTACTGGTAAGCCAGCTTCAGGTAATCCTGAAAGTGCCGCGCCTCCGACTTGAGCAGGCCGTGATAGAACTTGCCCAGCTCTTCATCAAGGTGCGGGACCAGCATGGCGAAGCGCTCGCAGGAACGCGCTTCGATAAAGGCGCCGATAACCAGCGTATCGGTCAGGCGATACGGCTCATGGTTACGCACCAGTTCGCGCAGGCCAGCGGCATAGCGAGACGAACCGACGTTACGCAGTGCAATCTCACGTCGCCGAATGATGGCCAGCACCTGCTCAAAATGGCGGAGTTCTTCGCGTGCCAGGCGCGACATCTTGTTCTGTAGATCCGGCTTGTCGATGTAGCGAAACATCAGCTGAAACGCCGCTCCCGCGGCTTTCTTCTCACAGTTGCCATGGTCGATCAGCATCACATCCTGATCCCGCAATGCTGCCTCCACCCAGGCTGCGGGCGTGGCACAACCGAGAAATTCATTCAGATCAGGAAGCATGTCGAACCTTGCATATTCAGGAACAAAATAAGCCGACGGTTACATGGCACCGCCCGACGCCGGGCGGGCATTATTGCGAATGCCGCGCGGAGCAGCCAGCCTTGCTTGATATACATCACGGCTGGCATCGCAGGCTTGTCTATAGTTGACCAACCCGAATTTGGAAATGGAGCCGATCATGCAAGCCATTCGCTGCATCCTCGTGGTAATTGACCCGAACCAGCCACAAGCGCTGGCACTGAAACGCGCTCGACTGATATCTACCGTCAGTCAGTCCCGCTTGCACCTGCTGGTCTGCGACACCAAGCGCGATCACAGCGCTCACCTGGCGAAACTGCGCGAACAGCTGGAAAGCGATGGCCACGAAGTCACCACGCAGCAGGCGTGGCATGAGAGCGTGCACCAGACCATTATCACCGTGCAGCAGGCAGAAGGCTGCGGCCTGGTAGCCAAGCAACACGTGCCGGACAATCCCCTGAAGCGCGCATTGCTCACCCCCGAGGATTGGAAGCTGCTGCGCTACTGTCCATGCCCGGTATTGATGGTGAAAACCGACAATCCTTGGACCGGTGGAAACATCCTTGCTGCGGTAGACGTCGGCAATTCCGACCTTGAGCATCGAACATTGCACGCTACCATCGTCAATCATGGCTACGAGATCGCCAGCCTGGCCGATGGCAAGCTGCACGTGATCAGCGCACATCCATCCGCAATGCTCTCTGCGGCCGATCCGGCTTTCCAGCTGAAGGAAACCATCGAGGCGAGATACCGCGACGCATGCAAGCAGTTCCAGGAGGAGTTTCATATCCCGGACGCTCAGCTGCACGTCGAGGAAGGCCCTGCCGATGCGCTGATCCCTCGGGTTTGCCATCAGTTGAAAGCAGTCGTGACCGTTATCGGCACCGTGGCACGCACCGGTTTCTCTGGCGCACTAATGGGCAACACCGCCGAGGTCGTACTGGATACGCTAGAAAGCGACGTATTGGTGCTCAAGCCCAACGATATCATTGGTCACCTTGAGGACCTTGTGCGCCACTGATTTCGAAAGCCCTGTCACAGGGCTTTCGTCAGACCCTCAGATCCATGCCTTCCAACAAAAAGCGCGGCGCGATGTACCGTTCGTAATGCGCTTCGGAGAGCAGAAAGAACTCCTGATCGATTGCATCGCGCAAGTCCGAAAGCGGTCGGTCACGGAACTCCGGTAACAATGCCACCCCATAGGCCTCGATTTGCTGAATGACGCGCGCGCCGCGTGCAATCAGCTGATAGGCCCAGCAGTAAGGGGACTGCTCGACGACGAAGCGGATCTGCCGCATCTCTAGCTGTTGGCGTAGCAACTGAGCGTCGAACACTTCTAGCTTGGCCGTCATCACCTGAGCCAGGAGAATCTCAAGGCGGCGCCATACCGCTCGCTTTTCCTCCTCGCCATACGCGTTCCAGCTAACCACCTCATGATGAAAACGTTTGCATCCACGGCAGACGATATCGCCGTACACCGTCGAGCAAAGACCTATACAAGGGGTTTTGATGCGCTGTGCTGACATGACCGGAGCAGGTTGATGGCTGGCCGAGCATCTTAGACTTTTGTCCTACCAGGGTCACCCATGTTTAACCTCGAGGGATGCCCAAACCATCCCTACAAGCCCAGCCCAGGCGGGCGCCAGACCTATCACCATCCGCAATCCGCGACGTGGCTGCGTCGCCTGCTATCCGTGCTCGACTTAACTTTTGAGGCTGTTTCCAGTAGTATCGGCCCGCCGTTTTTGGCGCCACATTCCATACGAAGCTGTTTTCAAAGCGTCACGAGCACAGTTTGAACCGGCTGCGTGCCGGATGCGCAGAATCGCCTGTACCCTGCCCATCCGGCCTCGCCCGCCCGGCGTAAAACTTTGAAAACAGCTTCCGGATGCGCGTCCCGAAACACCCAAGGGACCAATGATGAGGGTAAAAACTGTGCTTGAAGCCTATCGCAAACACGTAGAAGAGCGTGCCGCCCAGGGCGTCGTGCCCCAGCCGCTGAACGCCGAGCAAACCGCAGGTCTGGTTGAACTGCTGAAGAATCCTCCGGCCGGCGAAGAAGAATTCCTCGTTGATCTGATCACCAACCGCGTCCCTGCTGGCGTCGACGAAGCCGCCTACGTCAAGGCCGGCTTCCTGTCCGCCCTGGCCAAAGGTGAAGCCTCCTCACCGCTGCTGAGCAAGCAGCGCGCCGTTGAGCTGCTAGGCACCATGCAAGGCGGTTACAACATCGCTACCTTGGTAGAAATGCTGGACGACAGCGAGCTGGCCGCCGTTGCAGCCGAGCAGCTGAAGCACACTTTGCTGATGTTCGACGCGTTCCATGACGTGGCCGAAAAAGCCAAAGCCGGTAACGAGCATGCCAAGGCTGTAATGCAGTCCTGGGCCGATGGCGAGTGGTTCACCAACCGCCCGGCTGTTGCCGAGAAGGTCTCCCTCTCCGTATTCAAGGTGACCGGCGAAACCAACACCGACGATCTGTCGCCCGCTCCCGACGCCTGGTCGCGCCCTGACATTCCGCTGCACGCACTGGCTATGCTGAAAATGGCCCGCGACGGCATCAACCCGGACGTAGCAGGCTCGGTCGGCCCGATCAAGCAGATGGAAGAGCTGAAAGCCAAGGGCTTCCCGGTTGCCTATGTCGGCGACGTGGTCGGTACCGGTTCTTCGCGCAAGTCGGCCACCAACTCCGTACTGTGGTTCTTCGGTGACGACATTCCGAACGTACCGAACAAGCGCGCCGGTGGTTTCTGCTTCGGCACCAAGATCGCCCCGATCTTCTACAACACCATGGAAGACGCTGGTGCACTGCCGATCGAATTCGATTGCAGCAACCTCGCCATGGGCGATGTGATCGACGTCTACCCGTACGCCGGCAAGGTTTGCAAGCATGGTACCGATGAAGTCATCACCACCTTCGAACTGAAGACCGAAGTCCTGCTGGACGAAGTCCGCGCTGGCGGCCGCATTCCGCTGATCATCGGCCGCGGCCTGACCGAGAAGGCCCGCGCTGAAATGGGCTTGGCTCCGTCCACCCTGTTCAAGAAGCCGGAAGCACCGACCGACAGCGGCAAGGGCTTTACCCTCGCACAGAAGATGGTCGGCCGCGCCTGCGGTCTGACTGAAGGTCTGGGCGTACGTCCTGGCACTTATTGCGAACCGAAGATGACCACCGTCGGCTCCCAGGACACCACTGGCCCGATGACCCGCGACGAATTGAAGGACCTGGCTTGCCTGGGCTTCTCTGCCGATCTGGTGATGCAGTCCTTCTGCCACACCGCCGCCTATCCGAAGCCGATCGACGTTAATACCCACCACACCCTGCCGGACTTCATCATGAACCGCAGCGGCGTGTCGCTGCGTCCGGGTGACGGCATCATCCACAGCTGGCTGAACCGCATGCTGTTGCCCGATACCGTGGGTACCGGTGGCGACTCGCACACCCGCTTCCCGATCGGCATCTCCTTCCCGGCCGGCTCCGGCCTGGTTGCCTTCGCGGCCGCCACTGGCGTCATGCCGCTGGACATGCCGGAATCGGTACTGGTCCGCTTCAAGGGCCAGATGCAGCCCGGTATCACCTTGCGCGACCTGGTCCATGCCATCCCCTACTACGCCATTCAGCAAGGCCTGCTGACTGTCGAGAAGAAAGGCAAGAAGAACATCTTCTCTGGCCGCATCCTCGAGATCGAAGGTCTGAACCAGCTGACCGTCGAGCAAGCGTTCGAGCTGTCCGACGCCTCCGCAGAGCGCTCGGCCGCAGGCTGCACCATCAAGCTGCCGGAAGATTCGATTGCCGAATACCTGCGATCCAACATCACCATGCTGCGCTGGATGATCAGCGAAGGCTACGGTGATGCACGCACTCTGGAGCGCCGCGCTCAAGCGATGGAAGCATGGATCGCCGATCCGAAGTTGCTGGAAGCGGACAAGGACGCCGAATACGCAGCCGTGATCGAGATCGACCTGGCTGAAGTCAAAGAGCCCGTGCTCTGCGCGCCGAACGACCCGGACGATGCCCGCCTGCTGTCCACCGTAGCTGGCGAGAAGATCGACGAAGTCTTCATCGGCTCCTGCATGACCAACATCGGCCACTTCCGCGCTGCCGGCAAGCTGCTGGACAAAGTCAAGGGCGGCATCCCGACCCGCCTGTGGCTGGCTCCGCCGACCAAGATGGATGCTCACCAGCTGACCGAAGAAGGCTACTACGGCATCTACGGCAAGGCTGGCGCACGCATGGAAATGCCGGGTTGCTCGCTGTGCATGGGTAACCAGGCTCGCGTACAGACCGGTTCGACCGTGGTTTCCACCTCGACCCGTAACTTCCCGAACCGCCTGGGCGACGCCACCAACGTCTACCTGGCCTCGGCCGAGCTTGCGGCGGTAGCAGCCATCACCGGCAAACTACCGAGCGTCGAGGAGTACATGGGCTACGCGAAGAACATCGACAGCATGGCTGCCGACATCTATCGCTACCTGTCCTTCGACCAGATCGCCGAGTTCCGCGATGCTGCTGAAAAGGCCAAGATCAAAGTCGTCGAAGTCTGATGACGCGATAAGGCAATGAAAAACCCCGCTTCGGCGGGGTTTTTTTATGCTTTGGTTTGCTTCTATACCTGCCTATGCAAGTCGCCGAAGTGACGATCAACGCCCCCCCCGTGTGTTCACTAACAGCAAGCCAGCACTCCCAACGGCGAAGCATCCGGTCATTTACTGTACACCGTGGCGATGAAAGGCACGCAGCAGAGAAACTGCTTTTCTACGGGCAAAAAAAAGCCCGGACTAGCCGGGCTTTTCTAGGAGTAGCTAACTCGGATTACTGAACCTGAGCTTCTACTTCGGCTTCAACGCGACGATTGATCTGACGACCTTCCTCGGTAGCGTTGTCAGCGACCGGACGGGACTCACCGTAACCTACGGAGTTCACGCGACCACCTTGAACACCGTATTCGTTGACCAGAACGTTGCGAACTGCTTCGGCACGACGCTCGGACAGACGCTGGTTGTACTGATCAGTACCAACGGAGTCAGTGTGACCTTCAACGGTGGTGTTGGTCTGCGGGTACTGCTGCATGAAGTCAGCGAGGTTCTTGATATCGCTGTAGCTTTCTTCACGAACGCGCGACTTGTCGAAATCGAACTTGACGTCCAGCTCAACACGTACCAGCTCAGGAGCCGGCTCTGGCTCGGTGTCGACGATCGGAGCCGGGGCCGGCTCTGGAGTCGGCTCGACTGCCGCAACCTGGCGAGCACCGCCACCGAAGTTCAGACCAACACCGACGCCAGCCATCCACTCGCCTTCGTCTGCGTCGATGTTGTACATGCCATCAACGCTGGCTTTAGCAAAGAAGTTCTCGGTGAAGTAGTACTTCAGACCGGTACCAATGTTTGCAAAGGTGCTGCGATCGCGGCCGCCACGGTCAGCCTGACCGATGCTCTGGTGAGCCATACCAGCGGACACGTAAGGACGCAGACCGACACCCGGCGCGCCGAAGTGGTAGGCAGCGTCAAGGGAGGTCAGGCTACCCTTGATGTTCTTGTGGCTGCCATCGTTGACCGGATCCCTGGAGGTCAGGTCATGGTATTCGCCATAGGAAAGACCCAGCGAAACGTCGTCGGTCAGGAAGTAGCTGACGCCAGCGCCGTAGAGCTCGCCGTCACGCTGCACATCACGCGAGCTATCGGTGAAGTAATGCTTACCGAACGCTTCCACCTCTACGGCACCCTGTCCTTGGGCCAGCGCGCTAAAAGAAGTGGCGGCAACCATCGAACCGATAACGACGCCTAAGGTGTTTTTAAGTTTCATCCGTAAATCCCCATCTGGTGGTTAGAATCAGAACAATCTAAGGAAACCGGCTGTCTGTATGCCCAAGCTGTTCGCAAGGTATAAGACAAGTTTCCAGAGTTAAGTTTCAGCTGTATCAGAAAAATTTTCGCGCAGCTTGTCGAGCGCGCGCTTGTAGCGCATCTTCGTCGCGCTTAAACCCATGTGCATAATATCGGCGATTTCCTGAAACTCGAGTTCGGCAACAAAACGCAACACCAATATCTCTCGATCAATTGGATTTACATGCACAAGCCAGCGGTCAAGCCCAGCTTTTTCCTCTGTATTCGGCGTTTTCTCGTCGGACGCCTCTTCTAATGGATCCAAGCTCAATGCATCGAGCAAACGCCTTTTACGGCGCTCTTTGCGATATTGGGTAATACATTCGTTATAAGTGATGCTATATAGCCAGGTCTTGAATTTCGATTTGCCCTCGAAGTTTTTCAGGCCATATAGAACCTTAAGCATTACTTCCTGACAGACATCATCGGCGTCTCGCTCGTTTCCCAAATAACGTGCGCATACATTGAACAAGGTGCGCTGATATCGGCGCATGAGCTCTTCATAAGCACGCGTAACGTGAAAGAGTTCTACATGCGCATGCTGCACCAGCTCTTCATCGGTGAGCTGGCGAGGGTCGTAGCGCGATATGGACGTTGGGGGTTTAGTCAAGACGCTTCGAGCCGGCAGTCAAAGTCTCGGCCGCCATTGTTGGAAACCGGAAAAAGGCGACGTACTTTACCAGAATCCGATGGCTAAAGGCTGCCGACCCGCTGTTCGAGCAGGACTTTGTTGGCGACAGACACCAGCTCGCCCTCATCGGTCAGCAGCAGTGTCTTGACCGTTCCGATCTCTTCAATCTGCCCTTCGATATCCGCCAGACGGACCCGTTGCCCTACTTCATAAAGCTCACGGACATAGATGCCGGCCAAAATCTGACTGACCAGTTCGCGGCTACCCAGGCCAAAGGCCAGCGCCACAGCAAGGCCGACAGTAATCAATACGATGGCAATAACGTAATTGAGGAGCTCGGTTTTGACCTCCAGCTGCCCGATCGCCACCGAGATACTGATGATGATCACCAGGCCCTGCGCGATGCGTGCCAGGCCGTTCGCGTAGTCCAATCCGACACTTTCTGCGGCGCCACGGACAAGACCACTAAGCAACTGCGCCAGGAGCACGCCAGCCAGCAGGATCAATGCCGCACCGAGCACCTTGGGCACGTAGAGGGCCAGCATATCCAGCGTTGCGGATACCCGCTCCAACCCCAGGGATTCGGCCGCCGAAACCAGGAAGATGAGCAGCACGAACCAGTACACCACCTTGCCGATCAGAGCCGAGACAGGAATCCTTACCCCTGCACGGCTGAGCAACTTGGTGAGCCCTGTACCAGCCATCAATCGGTCCAGCCCCACTTTGGCAAGTACTTTGGAGAGCAGCGTGTCGAGAAGCTTGGCCACGATGAAGCCAAGCAGCACAACGACCAGAGCGCCGAATAGCCGGGGAATGAAAGCCGCCACAGACGCCCAAATGGAGCTCATAGCCGCCAGAAAGCTTTGGGTCCAGGGATTGAATTCCATGATCAATCTGCCTTATCGAACGAACAGTTAGGTTTTGCGCGGCGAGAAACTGGAGCTATATGGCCCGAGCCGCTATTGACCGCCATCATCACTGCCTGCAGCCAATGCCCAATCAAGGCGAACAGATCGCCGGCACCGACTTGGCGGTTGGCCGTTTTCAGAACCCGCCCCAGACAAGCATCGTCATCGTGGACAGAAGGCCTGTTGAGCAGGTCGCGCAGGGACTCTTCAAAGGGATCGCGCATGCAAACCTCGCTAAAGTATGTCGGCTAGACGGCTTATGGTCGGCTGCGAGTCACATTTACAGCCAACGCAGGCGGCGCAGCATCCACCACTGTAGCAGTGCGACACTGCCGATCAGCAGACAGGCGACGACGAAACCGTACGGAAAGTCAGCACCGGGGATGCCGCCGACATTGATACCTAAAAGCCCCGTCAGGAAGCTCAACGGCAGGAAAAAGCCGGTAATGATAGCAAGTAGGTACATGGTGCGGTTCATCCGCTCACTGAGCCTACGATGCTCCGACTCAAGCACGAGATTGATCCGTTCCCGGACCATGTCGAGCTCTTCCAGATAACGGATGAGCCGGTTACTGAGTTCGTTCCAGTACTCGGTATCGTCCTCGACGAACCAGCTCAGGCGAGTGCGAGTCAGCTGGCCGTAAAGCTCGCGCTGGGGCAGCAGGAAGCGACGCAGGCTCGCCGCCTGCCTGCGCAACGAGAGCATCGAGTCGTGCTCAGGGGTATAGCGCTCATTACCTTCAAGCGCTTCCTCTTCGGTATCGATTCGCTCTGAAAGCTGCATGACAAGAGCGTCGACGCGATCGGTCATTGCCTCGGCCAGGTACAACAGCAACTCGGAAACCGATTTCGGCCCCCGGCGCTCGGAAAGCAACCGGATCACCACTTCAGTCGAACGCAACGGTCTTAGCCGGAGGGAGATAACCCGCTGGCGGTCGGCAAAGACACGCAGAGAAACCATATCTTCCGGCTCAGCGTCGGGATTCAGATTCACTCCACGCAGGAACAGGGCCAACCCTTCCTGCGGCAGCGTCAGCATACGTGGACGCGTGTTCTCCTCGAGCAGCACATCGCAGGCGAAAGGGCTAAGCCCGCTTTGCCTGCGTAGCCACTCACGCGCTTGCGGCTGGCCGCGATCCCAATGCAGCCAGACACTCTCGTTGGCTGCAAGCTGCAACTCAGCAAGGTCGCTGTAGCCGACCTGTCGCGCGCCACCGCTGCCGTCTAAAACAAAGGCGTGGATCAGGCCGCAATGCTCGCTTTCGGTTTCCCGCATCTATCCGTTCCGTCGTCGCTCATGAAAAGCCCGGCATCGCCGGGCTGAATTGTAATGACAGGCACAACCGTCAACGCGGAGAGTTTACTCCGGCATCGACAGTGGCTCAGGCGAGACGATGATCCCGTTATTGTCGGCATATACGTATTCGCCCGGACGGAACGTCACGCCGCAAAAGGTCACTGCAACGTTAAGATCACCGATGCCGCGCTTGTCGGTCTTCATCGGGTGGCTGGCCAGCGCCTGAACGCCTAACTCCGTCTGCGCCAGGACGTCGACGTCACGAACGCAACCGTAGATAACCAGGCCTTCCCAGCCATTGCGTGCGGCTTTCTCGGCGAGCATGTCGCCCAGCAGCGCACGACGGAGCGAGCCGCCACCATCGACCACCAGCACCTTGCCGGTTCCATCGGTGTCGACTTGGTCCTTGACCAGCGAGTTGTCTTCGAAGCACTTGATGGTCACGATCTCTCCACCGAAGGAATCGCGACCACCGAAGTTGCTGAACAGCGGCTCAACGACCTGTACCAGGTCTGGATAGGCATCGCACAGATCAGGCGTGACGTATTGCATGGGAAGCTCCTTCTGCTTGGAAATTACAACGACATCCAGCGTACAGTCATCTAGCTGCGCATATTAGCCACTAGGCGCAAGAGGCGGAACGGGATTGCCGAACGGAACGTTGTGGGCATCAGCAAAAACGGGGCTTACGCCCCGTTTTCGTTACCGCTTGATCGATCAGATTTCGCGATCGGCGAGGAAGAACCAGGTATCCAAGACCGAGTCCGGGTTCAGGGACACGCTCTCGATGCCCTGCTCCATCAGCCACTTGGCAAGATCCGGATGATCCGAAGGCCCCTGACCACAAATACCGATGTACTTGCCGGCCTTGTTGCACGCCTGGATGGCGTTGGCGAGAAGCTTCTTCACTGCCGGATTACGCTCATCGAACAGGTGGGCGATGATGCCGGAGTCACGGTCCAGACCGAGGGTGAGCTGAGTCATGTCGTTCGAGCCGATGGAGAAGCCATCGAAGAACTCCAGGAACTCGTCGGCCAGCAGAGCGTTGGACGGCAGCTCGCACATCATGATGACCCGCAGACCATTCTCGCCGCGCTTGAGGCCGTACTTGGCCAGCAGGTCGATGACCTGCGAGGCTTCGCCCAAGGTGCGCACGAACGGCACCATCAGCTCGACGTTAGTCAGCCCCATGACGTCGCGAACCTTCTTCATCGCGCGGCATTCGAGCTCGAAGCAGTCACGGAACGAGTCGCTGATATAACGCGAGGCACCACGGAAGCCCAGCATCGGGTTTTCTTCTTCCGGCTCGTACAGCTTGCCGCCGATCAGGTTGGCGTATTCGTTGGACTTGAAGTCCGACAGGCGAACGATGACCTTCTTCGGCCAGAACGCCGCAGCCAGGGTACTTACGCCCTCGACCAGCTTCTCGACATAGAAGTTGACCGGATCGTCGTAGCCGGCAATGCGCTTCTCGACGCTGCTCTTCACATCGGCCGGCAGGCCGTCGAAGTTAAGCAGCGCCTTGGGGTGCACGCCGATCATGCGGTTGATGATGAACTCGAGACGGGCCAGGCCGACACCTTCGTTCGGCAGATGCGCGAAGTCGAAGGCGCGATCTGGGTTGCCGACGTTCATCATGATCTTGAACGGCAGATCAGGCATGGCGTCGATGGAGTTCTGCCGAATGTCGAAGCCCAGCTCGCCATCGAAGATCAGGCCGGTGTCACCTTCGGCACAGGAAACGGTAACGCGCTGACCGTCTTTCAGCAGATCGGTGGCATTACCACAGCCTACGACCGCAGGAATTCCCAGCTCACGGGCGATGATCGCCGCGTGGCAGGTACGCCCGCCACGGTTGGTGACGATGGCGCTGGCGCGCTTCATGACCGGCTCCCAATCCGGATCGGTCATGTCGGAAACCAGCACGTCGCCCGGCTGGACTTTGTCCATTTCGCTGACGTCGTGGATAACCTTGACCGGGCCGGCGCCGATACGCTGGCCAATGGCACGGCCCTCTACGAGGACGGTGCCCTTTTCCTTCAGCAGGTAGCGCTCCATCACGTTGCCGCTGCTGCGGCTCTTCACCGTTTCCGGACGTGCCTGGACGATATAAAGCTGGTTATCGTCGCCATCTTTGGCCCACTCGATGTCCATCGGACGACCGTAGTGCTTCTCGATGGTCATCGCTTGCTTGGCGAGATTGGTCACTTCTTCGTCAGACAGACAGAAACGCATGCGATCCGCCTGGTCGACATCGACGGTCTTCACAGACTTGCCGGCGCTGGCTTCGGCGCCGTACACCATTTTGATCGCCTTGCTGCCCAGGTTGCGGCGCAGGATGGCCGGGCGACCGGCTTCCAGCGTGTGCTTGTGGACATAGAATTCGTCCGGATTGACTGCGCCCTGAACGACGGTTTCGCCCAGGCCGTAGGCACCAGTGATGAACACCACGTCGCGGAAACCGGACTCGGTATCCAGGGTGAACATCACACCGGCGGTACCGGTCTCCGAGCGGACCATGCGCTGCACGCCGGCGGACAATGCGACCAGCTTGTGATCGAAGCCCTGATGCACGCGGTAAGCAATGGCGCGGTCGTTAAACAGCGAGGCGAATACTTCCTTGGCAGCACGGATCACGTTGTCCACGCCACGGATGTTGAGGAAGGTTTCCTGCTGACCAGCAAAGGAAGCGTCCGGCAGGTCTTCCGCGGTGGCCGAGGAGCGAACCGCGACTGCCATGTTGTCGTTGCCACCGGACATTTCGGCGAATGCAGTGCGAATGTCGGCATCCAGTTTTGCCGGGAATTGCGCCTCCATTACCCAGCCGCGAATTTGCGAGCCAGCCTTTGCGAGCGCATTGACGTCATCCACGTCAAGCGCATCGAGAAGCGCGTGGATCTGCTCGTTAAGACCGCTGAGCTCCATGAAATCACGGTAGGCCAGGGCCGTAGTGGCGAAGCCGCCAGGCACCGAAACGCCCGCGCCGGCGAGGTTGCTGATCATCTCGCCGAGGGAGGCGTTCTTGCCCCCTACACGCTCAACGTCATGATTGCCGAGCTTATCGAGGGAAACTACGTACTCTACCAAGGTGATCTCTCCACATTAGTGTTGGAAACTCAACCGGAGCCAGGCCGCACGACTGTGGCCCGACCCTGCAAAATAAGTAACAATGCCCGCCAACCGGGCTCGGCGAAGGGCCTACTATAGCTGGGAACCGTTCTCGACTTAAGGCCCAAGGCACATGAAACGAACTGCTTTCTTCATTTCTGACGGCACAGGCATCACCGCAGAGACCCTGGGCCAGAGTCTTCTGGCACAGTTCGAGAACATAACCTTTACGAAACTGACCCGCCCGTACATAGATACCGCTGAAAAAGCGCGGGCCATGGTACAGCAAATCAATAATGCCGCGGAAAAGGACGGCGCCCGGCCGATCATCTTCGACACGCTGGTAAACCAGGAAATCCGTGACATTCTGGCCGAATCCAATGGCTTCATGATCGACATCTTCTCTTCCTTCCTTGCTCCGCTGGAACATGAGTTGATGTCACGTTCCTCGTATTCCGTTGGTAAATCCCATTCCATCAGCCACAACGCCAATTACATGGAGCGTATCGATGCGGTCAACTTCGCGCTCGATAACGACGACGGCGCCCGCACCCGCTATTACGACAAGGCCGACCTGATTCTCGTCGGCGTATCCCGCTGCGGTAAGACGCCGACTTGCCTGTACATGGCGATGCAGTACGGCATCCGCGCCGCCAATTACCCGCTGACCGAGGACGACATGGAGCGCCTGCAGCTGCCAAGCGTTCTCAAGGAATACAAGGACAAGCTGTTCGGCCTCACCATCGACCCTGATCGTCTGGCTGCCATTCGGCATGAGCGTAAACCCAACAGTCGTTACGCCAGCTTCGCTCAGTGCGAGTTCGAGGTTCGCGAGGTGGAAAGTCTGTTCCGCCGCGAGAACATCAACTACATCAACTCGACCCATTTTTCCGTCGAGGAAATCTCGGCGAAGATTCTGGTGGAGAAAGGCGTCGAGCGTCGACTCAAATAAGTGCCGCTTCGCTAGACAACAAAAAGTCCGCTTGGTGCGGACTTTTTGCTTTTTTCAGCTAGAAGAATTCGCCTCCCGACGCCGAAAGCACATCAGAACGCGTCGCCTGGTACACGCACCCAGCCTTCCATCAATACCCGCGCACTGCGGCTCATGATCGCCTTGGTTACGCTCCATTGGCCCTCGATCTGCTTCGCCTCGGCACCGACGCGCAGCGTGCCGGATGGATGTCCGAAGCGCACGGCCTCGCGCTCACCACCGCCCGCAGCGAGATTGACCAGCGTACCGGGGACTGCCGCCGCCGTGCCGATGGCCACCGCACAGGTGCCCATCATGGCGTGGTGCAGCTTGCCCATGGACAAAGCCCGCACGAGCAGATCGACCTCGCCTGCCTCAATGGTCTTTCCAGAAGAGGCCCGATAGCTTTTCGGCTGGGAAACGAAGGCGACCTTCGGCGTGTGCTGGCGGGTCAGTGCTTCGTCTGCGGTCTTGATCAAACCCATACGCAGCGCACCGGCCACACGAATCGACTCCAGGCGCGCCAATGCTTCAGGGTTGCCATTGATGTCCTCACGCAGCTCGGTGCCCTGGTAGCCGATGTCCTCGGCATTGACGAAGACCGTCGGGATTCCCGCGCTGATCATGGTCGCCTTGAACGTGCCGATGCCGGGTACTTCCAACTCGTCGACCAGGTTACCGGTAGGAAACATCGAGCCGCCCTCCTCGCCATCATCGGATGGATCGAGGAACTCGAGCACGATCTCGGCAGCCGGGAACGTCACGCCATCCAGCTCGAAGTCGCCAGTTTCCTGCACCTGGCCATCCGTGATAGGCACGTGGGCGATGATGGTCTTGCCGATGTTGGCCTGCCAGATGCGCACCACACAGGTACCGTTCTGCGGAATGCGTTCTGCATCCACCAAACCGGCATGCAGCGCGAACGCACCGGCGCCAGTCGAAAGGTTGCCGCAGTTACCGCTCCAGTCGACGAAGGGCTTATCGATCGATACCTGGCCATACAGGTACTCGATGTCGTGATCAGGCCGAGTGCTTTTCGACAGGATCACGCATTTGCTGGTGCTGGACGTGGCGCCACCCATGCCATCAATGTGCGCCGAATAAGGATCAGGACTGCCGATCACGCGCATGAACAGCTTGTCGCGTGCAGCGCCCGGTAACTGGCAGCTTTCCGGCAGGTCCTGCAAGCGAAAGAACACGCCCTTGCTGGTGCCGCCACGCATGTAGGTCGCGGGAATTCTGACCTGGGATACATGAGCCATGGGAACCTCGCCCTCATGAAACCGCTGCCGCCAGATGGCCGCAGCGGATATGGAAAAAGCAATCACCGTCCCGATTCGCTACACGTGGTGTACCGAACCGGAGCCAGCAATTGATGGTCACGCCTGACCGAGGAAGTCCTTGGCGAAACGCTGCAGCACACCGCCAGCCTCGTACACGCTGACTTCGGCAGCGGTATCGAGGCGGCAGGTGACCGGAACGCGGGTTTCTTCACCGTTGTGGTGGTGAATGACCAGGGTCAGGTCGCAGCGCGGCGACAGTTCGCCTTCGATATCGAAGGTTTCGGTGCCGTCGAGGCCGAGGGTCAGGCGCGTGGTGCCCGGCTTGAACTCGACCGGCAGCACGCCCATGCCGACCAGGTTGGTGCGGTGGATACGCTCGAAGCCTTCGGCGGCAATCACCTCGACACCGGCCAGTCGCACGCCCTTCGCCGCCCAGTCACGCGACGAGCCCTGACCATAGTCAGCACCGGCGACGATGATCAGGTTCTGCTTGCGGTTCATGTAGGTTTCGATGGCTTCCCACATGCGCATGACCTTGCCTTCAGGCTCGACGCGGGCCAGCGAACCCTTCTGCACTTTGCCATCAACCACAGCCATCTCGTTGACCAGCTGCGGGTTGGCGAACGTCGCGCGCTGCGCAGTCAGGTGGTCGCCACGGTGGGTCGCGTAGGAGTTGAAGTCCTCTTCCGGCAGGCCCATCTTCGCCAGGTACTCACCGGCAGCCGAATCCAGCAGGATGGCGTTGGATGGCGACAGGTGGTCGGTGGTGATGTTGTCCGGCAGGATCGCCAGTGGACGCATGCCCTTGAGCGTGCGTTCTCCGGCCAGCGCGCCTTCCCAGTACGGCGGACGGCGGATGTAAGTAGACGTCGGGCGCCAGTCGTACAACGGGCTCTTGGCTTCTTCGATGGTGCCCAGATCGAACATCGGAATGTAGATCTGCTTGAACTGCTCGGGCTTGACCGAGGATGCGACGATGGCGTCGATCTCCTCGTCGGACGGCCAGAGGTCCTTCAGGGTGATCGGGTTGCCATTCTGGTCGCGGCCCAGCACGTCCTGCTCGATATCGAAACGCACGGTACCGGCGATGGCGTAAGCGACCACCAGCGGCGGCGAGGCGAGGAAGGCCTGCTTGGCGTACGGGTGGATACGGCCATCGAAGTTGCGGTTGCCTGAGAGCACCGCCGTGGCGTAAAGATCACGCTCGATGATTTCCTCCTGGATCACCGGATCCAGCGCACCGGACATGCCGTTGCAGGTGGTGCAGGCGTAGGCAACGATGCCGAAGCCGAGCTTTTCCAGTTCGCTCAGCAGGCCGGCCTCTTCCAGGTACAGCTTGGCGACCTTGGAGCCTGGCGCGAATGACGTCTTCACCCAAGGCTTGCGCACCAGACCCAGCTCGTTGGCCTTCTTCGCCAGCAAGCCGGCAGCCACCACGTTACGTGGGTTAGAAGTGTTGGTGCAGCTGGTGATAGCGGCAATGATCACCGCACCATCGGGCAGCAGGCCTTCGGCTTCTTCGGCCTTGGCTGCGGCCAGCTTGGCTCCGTCGGCAATACCGCGCTCATGCAGTGCGGAGGTCGGCAGGCGCTTGTGCGGGTTGGACGGACCAGCCATGTTGCGCACCACGCTGGACAGGTCGAACTCGAGCACGCGCTCGTACTCGGCACCCTCCAGAGCCGTCGCCCACAGGCCGGTTTCCTTGGCGTACTGCTCGACCAGCGCAACCTGTTCGGGCTCGCGGCCAGTCAACTTGAGATAGTCGATGGTCTGCTGGTCGATGTAGAACATCGAAGCGGTCGCGCCGTATTCCGGACACATGTTGGATATGGTCGCGCGATCGCCGATCGTCAGGCTGTCGGCGCCTTCGCCGAAGAACTCGACCCAGGCCCCCACTACCCGCTCCTTACGCAGGAACTCGGTCAACGCCAGCACGATATCGGTGGCGGTGATACCCGGTTGACGCTTGCCGGTCAGACGTACACCGACGATGTCGGGCAAGCGCATCATCGACGGCAGACCGAGCATCACGGTTTCCGCTTCAAGACCGCCAACGCCGATAGCGATTACACCCAATGCATCAACATGCGGGGTATGCGAGTCGGTACCGACGCAGGTATCCGGGAAGGCCACGCCACCGCGCGCCTGGATCACCGGCGACATCTTCTCGAGGTTGATCTGGTGCATGATGCCGTTGCCGGCAGGAATCACATCGACGTTCTTGAACGCGGTCTTGGTCCACTCGATGAAGTGGAAACGATCCTCGTTGCGACGCTCCTCGACGGCGCGGTTCTTCTCGAACGCATCCGGATCGAAACCGGCAAATTCCACCGCCAGCGAGTGATCGACGATCAGCTGCGTCGGCACCACCGGGTTGACCTTGGCCGGATCGCCACCCTGCTCGGCGATTGCATCACGCAGACCAGCCAGGTCGACCAGCGCAGTCTGGCCAAGAATGTCATGGCAGACCACGCGAGCCGGATACCACGGGAAGTCGAGGTCACGCTTGCGCTCGATGAATTGCTTCAGCGAATCGGTCAGCGCTTCAGGCTCGCAGCGGCGGACCAACTGCTCAGCCAGTACGCGCGAGATATAGGGCAGCTTGTCGTAAGCACCTGGCTGAATGGCTTCGATCGCACCACGCGTATCGAAGTAGTCAAGCTGAGTGCCTGGCAAAGGTTTGCGGTGTTCTGTATTCATGCCGGAAGAACTCAATCCAGTAATGATTCGAGGGGCGAGGCCTGGGGAGCCCGGTCGAGGAACTCCCCGCTCCGATCAGCGCTGGGCGATCGGGGCGACCTTGCGCTGTTCCGGACCGATGTATTCGGCGCTTGGCCGAATGATCCGGTTATTGCTGCGTTGTTCGAACACATGGGACGCCCAACCGGTGACACGCGAGCAAACGAAGATCGGCGTGAACAGCTTGGTGGGGATGCCCATGAAGTGGTAGGCGGAGGCATGGTAGAAGTCGGCATTCGGGAAGAGCTTCTTCTGCTCCCACATGGTTTCGTCGACTGCAACCGAAACCGGGTAGAGCACGGTGTCGCCCACTTCGTCGGCGAGCTTCTTGGCCCAGACCTTGATCACTTCGTTGCGCGGGTCGGACTCGCTGTAGATCGCGTGACCGAAGCCCATGATCTTGTCCTTGCGCTCGAGCATGCCGAGGATGGCTTCGCGGGCTTCTGCCGGGCTCTTCCACTGCTCGATCATGTCCATCGCTGCTTCGTTGGCGCCGCCATGCAGCGGACCGCGCAGCGAACCGATGGCACCCGTCACGCACGAGTAGAGGTCGGACAGCGTCGAGGCACAGACGCGCGAGGTAAACGTCGAGGCGTTGAACTCGTGCTCCGCATAAAGGATCAGCGAGACGTTCATGACCTTGACGTGCAGGTCGCTCGGTTTCTTGTCATGCAGCAACGCGAGGAAATGACCGCCCAGGGTGTCTTCGTCGCTGGTGCAGTTGATACGAACGCCATCGTGGGTGAAGCGGTACCAGTAGCACATGATCGCCGGGAAGGCAGCCATCAGGCGCTCAGCCACATCGCGCTGCTGATCGAAGCTTACTTCCGGCTCCAGGGTCCCGAGTACCGATGAGCCCGTGCGCATCACATCCATAGGATGTGCATTTGCCGGAATACGCTCGAGCACCTCCTTGAGCGCCTGCGGCAGGTCGCGCATGGTCTTCAGGCGATTCTTGTAGTCGGCCAGTTGCGCTGAGTTCGGCAGCTCGCCGTAAAACAGCAAGTAAGCCACTTCCTCGAAATCGCACTCGGCGGCCAGATCGCGTACGTCGTAACCGCGGTAGGTCAAGCCGGCGCCGGTCTTGCCGACGGTACACAGGGCAGTCTGCCCTGCGATCTGTCCACGCAGGCCCGCGCCGCTCAGTACTTTTGCTTCAGCCATTGCTATCTCCTTCTTGGATTTGTTCTGGATACTGCAAATCACGTCGAAATTGGGTTCGGGCTCTACTGGCAAACCAGCAAAGCCCGCATGCTCAGCTCTTCTTCTGAGCGAACAGCGCATCGAGGTGCTGTTCGAACGTGTGGTAGTTGATGCGATCGTAGAGCTCCATGCGGGTCTGCATGGTGTCGATTACGTTCTGCTGCGTGCCATCGCGGCGCAACGCGGTGTAAACGTTCTCAGCCGCCTTGTTCATGGCGCGGAATGCCGACAGCGGGTACAGCACTAGGGAAACGTCGACGCTCGCCAGCTCTTCAGTGGTGTACAGCGGCGTCGCGCCGAACTCGGTGATATTGGCCAGGATCGGCGCCTTCACGCGGTCAGCGAAAGTCTTGTACATCGCCAGCTCGGTGATGGCCTCGGGGAAGATCATGTCGGCACCCGCCTCGATGCAGGCCGCGGCGCGATCAAGCGCCGAATTCAGCCCTTCCACGGCGAGCGCATCGGTGCGCGCCATGATCACAAAGCTGTCATCGGTACGTGCATCGACCGCCGCCTTGATGCGATCGACCATCTCCTGCTGCGAGACAATTTCCTTGTTCGGGCGGTGGCCGCAGCGCTTGGCGCCGACCTGATCCTCGATATGGATCGCCGCCGCGCCGAACTTGATCATCGACTTTACGGTACGCGCCACGTTGAAGGCCGAGGAGCCGAAGCCGGTATCGACATCCACCAGCAGCGGCAGATCGCAGACATCGGTGATGCGACGCACGTCGGTCAGCACATCATCCAGCCCGGTGATGCCAAGATCCGGCAAGCCCAGCGAGCCAGCCGCGACGCCGCCGCCGGACAGATAGATGGCCTTGAAGCCGGCACGCTTGGCCAACAGCGCATGGTTGGCGTTGATCGCGCCGACTACCTGCAGCGGGTGCTCACTGGCCACGGCGTCACGGAAACGCTGACCGGCAGAAGGAAGAGTCATGCATTACCCCTTTTATGTGGTGTTTGCTCAAGAACGCCCTTGAAATGGCGTTCCACATTTCGTTTCGAAGCGGCGATGTGGCGGCGCATCAACAGCTCCGCCAGCTCGCCGTCGCGCTCGGCGATGGCGTCGAGAATTCGATGGTGCTCGGCGAAGGCCTGATGCGGCCGGTTCGGCGTGGTGGAGAACTGGATGCGATACATGCGCACCAGCTGATAAAGCTCGTCGCATAGCAGCTTGGCCAGCGTGCGGTTGCCGCTGCCCTGGATGATCCGGTAATGAAAGTCGAAATCACCTTCCTGCTGGTAGTAGCCGACGCCGGCCTGGAAGGCCTCGTCGCGCTCATGAGTGCTGAGCACCCGCCGCAGATCTTCAATTTCAGACTCGCTCATCCGCTCGGCTGCAAGGCGACAGGCCATACCCTCGAGCGATTCGCGAATCTCATAGAGTTCGATCAGCTCGGAGTGGCTGAGCGACACCACCCGCGCGCCGACATGCGGCACACGGACCAGCAGCTTCTGCCCTTCAAGGCGGTGAATCGCCTCGCGTAACGGCCCGCGGCTGATGCCATAGGTACGCGCCAATTCCGGCTCGGAGATCTTGCTTCCCGGCGCAATCTCGCCCTTGACGATGGCAGCCTGGATCAGGCGAAACACGTGCTCGGCCAGTGTTCCACTGTCAACTTGCTGCGCGGAAGGGGGAAGTTCAACGGTATCCAGCATGATTGTCGACAATCCAGTTTTGGTAAGGCGAAACTACGCCTGTATTGCCAGACGGTCAACGGGGTGATCGCCACGATTGTCGACACCTTTACTAAAGTCGTACCTGCTGCAACGGCCAGCGCTCGCCTCCACCATGCCACCAGTGCCCATTGCAGCTCTCTGAAATCCCCATGCTAGAATGCCGGCCTTTCGCGCCTTGGGCGCCCGTCTGCCCTGCCCATCCGCGCCACCGACCAGCCACTTCTTTCCTCATCCCTTCAAGACATCGGGTTCCATGAGAGTAAAAGCCAACCTTCTGCTGCTCTGCGTATTGATCCTGCCAACAATCGGTACAGCTGCCGACAAGGCGATCTATGGTTTGAACGAAAACGTCGGGATACCCGACTTTGGCTTGGAGGTTGAAGCGAAGCTCGACACCGGCGCGCAGACCGCCTCGCTCAGCGCCCGTGACATTCGTCGTTTCAAGCGCAAAGGCGAGTCGTGGGTACGTTTCTATCTGGCAGTGGATAGCGCGCATGCGCACCCCATCGAGCGTCCATTGGCGCGTATAAGCAAGATCAAGCGCCGCGCCGGAGACTTCGATCCCGAAGAGGAAAAGACCTATACCGCTCGCCCGGTCATCGAGCTCGATCTGTGCATGGGCAAGGTTAAACGCACAATCGAAGTGAACCTGACGGACCGTAGCGCTTTCCAATACCCACTTTTGATCGGTTCCGATGCGCTCACCCGCTTCGGCGCTCTGGTCGACCCCAGTCGTACCTTTATTGCCGGCAAGCCCGGCTGCCTCAACGAATCCGACGCTGACGAGTAATACCCATGCGCGCTCTCACTCTGCATCTGAAAGTCTTGATATTCCTGCTCGTCGCACTGGGAATTTCGATTACCGCCTACCAGATCTTCGTACTCGGCATCCCGGTTACAGAAGACGAAACCGATGACCTGTGGAACATCGACGCCAAGGTCGAATTCCAGGCCAGTCCGCGCGAGCCAGTCAAGCTGCAGATGTACGTGCCGCCGCTGAACCAGGAGTTCGTAAGCCTCAACGAGAGCTTCATTTCCAACAACTACGGCGTCAGCATCAATCGTGCAAACGGCAATCGCCGCGTGACCTGGTCTGCACGGCGCGCCAGCGGCAACCAGACCCTCTATTACCGCCTTGTATTGACCAAGCGCTACAGCGGCGAACAGACCAAGGCGACCGGCCCAATCTTCCGCGACAGCATTCCGGTCGAAGGTGCAGAAAAGATTGCTGCCGAAGCGTTGCTTTCACCGATCCGCCAGCATTCGGCCGACGTCGAGACCTTCATCAGCGAAGCCATCAAGCGCGTCAACAACCCCAATGACGATAACGTCAAACTGTTGCTGGGCGGCGACACCTCGATTGCCAACAAGGCGCGAGTCATCGAACTGCTCCTGTCCATCGCCCACGTGCCGATGGAGCGCGTGCACACCATCCGATTGAATGCCGACCAGCCACAGAATCCAGAGCTCTGGTTGCGCAGCTTTAACGGTGACAAGTGGCTGTTCTTCAACCCAGGCACCGGCGAGCAAGGCCTGCCGAACGACCGGCTGGTCTGGTGGACCGGCGACGAGCCGCTGATCAGCCTTGAAGGCGGTCGCAACCCGCAGGTCACCTTCACGCTCAATAACAGCGAAATGAACGCTATCCGCCTGGCGAAACTGACCGACGAAAACACCGAGGCAGGCTTCCTGGAGTATTCGCTGTACGGTCTGCCGCTGCAGACCCAGCAGACCTACCAGATCATGATCATGATCCCGATCGGCGTGCTGGTGATCCTGATCCTGCGCAACTTGGGCGGGCTGCAGACACTCGGCACCTTTACCCCGGTACTGATCGCCTTGGCGTTCCGCGAAACGCAGATCGGCTTCGGCATCATCCTGTTCACATTGATCACGGCGTTGGGCCTGTCGCTGCGCTCCTATCTGGAGCACCTGAAACTGCAGATGTTGCCGCGCTTGTCGGTGGTCCTGACGTTCGTCGTGGTACTGATTGCAGTAATCAGCCTGTTCAGCCACAAACTTGGCCTCGAACGCGGCCTGTCTGTCTCGCTGTTCCCGATGGTGATCTTGACCATGACCATCGAACGCCTGTCCATCACCTGGGAAGAACGCGGTGGTGGTCACGCCTTCAAGGTGGCGGTCGGCACCCTGATCGCCGCCAGCCTGGCGTTCATGCTGATGAACATTAGGGAGCTGACCTACTTCATCTTCACCTTCCCGGCGGTGTTGTTGATCATGGTGGGCTTCATGCTGGCGATGGGTCGCTATCGCGGCTACCGCCTCACCGAGCTGTTCCGCTTCAAAGCCTTTCTGAAGGATTGAGCCATGTTCGGTCTTATCAAGACGTGGAAGGCCCTTGAAGCCAAGGGGATCATGGGCATCAACCGCCGCAACGCGGACTACGTGCTCAAGTACAACAAGCGCAATCTGTATCCGATCGTAGACGACAAGATCATCACCAAGCAGCGCGCGATCGAAGCCGGCATTCACGTGCCGGAGATGTACGGCGTCATCGAAACCGAAAAGGACATCGACAAGCTCAACGACATCGTCCGGGATCACACTGATTTCGTCGTCAAGCCGGCCCAGGGTGCCGGCGGCGATGGAATCCTGGTGATCGCCGACCGTTTCGAGGGTCGCTACAAGACCGTTTCCGGCAAGATCATCACGCACGAGGAGATCGAACATCAGATATCCAATATCCTCACCGGCCTCTACTCACTGGGCGGTCATCGTGATCGTGCGCTGATCGAATACCGGGTCACCCCGGATCCGATCTTCAAAAGCATCAGCTACGAGGGTGTACCGGACATCCGCATCATCGTGCTGATGGGCTATCCGGTCATGGCCATGCTGCGGCTGCCAACGCGCCAATCTGGCGGCAAGGCCAACCTGCACCAGGGCGCCATCGGCGTCGGTGTGGATCTGGCGACCGGTATCACCCTGCGTGGCACCTGGCTCAACAACAAGATCACCAAGCACCCGGATACCACCAACGCCGTGGATGGCGTGCAACTGCCGAACTGGGATGGCTTCATGAAGCTCGGCGCAGGCTGCTACGAACTCTGCGGACTCGGTTATATCGGGGTCGATATGGTGCTCGATCAGGACAAGGGGCCACTTATTCTCGAACTGAACGCGCGCCCCGGTCTGAATATCCAGATCGCCAACGACTGCGGTCTGACGCACCGGGCACATGCCGTCGAGAACCGCCTGGCAGAACTCAAAGAGAAAGGCATTCAGGAAACGCCCGAGGAGCGGGTGAGGTTTTCCCAGGAGCTGTTCGGGCACGTCCCGCCACATGCCTGAATGACGCAAACCGGGCAGCCCGCGTATCCTCACGGGCTGCCACCTCATTGATCCGAGCCATGCCCACCTGCACGCTGCACGCCCTGCCCTATCAAGCTGACCCCGCTTATTGGTTCGAACGTATCCGTCACGTCCCGGGTGCGGTCCTCCTCGACTCGGGCAGGCCAAAGGCGGAGCGTGGACGCTTCGACATTCTCAGCGCCTGGCCGCTGAGCGTGCTTGAGCCTGACGAGGATGAGCTGGGGCGCGAATTCTTCCAGCGCTTGCGCCAAGCGCTAAGCGAACTCGGCAAGGCCGAACTGCCAAGCGGTTGCGAATTACCTTTCGCCGGGGGGCTGATCGGCCTGCTGACCTATGACTTTGGTTCGCGCCTCGAAACCCTTCCGCAATGTGCCGAAGACGACAGTCAACTCCCGCTGGCACGCTTCGGGCTTTATGACTGGGCGCTGATCACCGACCACCAACGGCAGACCAGTCAGCTGCTTTTCCATCCGGCATTGGCGGCTTCCGAGCGCGAGCGGCTGGTAAGTCTGTTTGATTCGACCGCCGCTGGCCACAGCGCTTCGTTCCGGCTGCTGGGTCGTTTTCGTGCAGACCTCTCCGTCGACGCTTATCGCCACGGCATCGAGCAGATCCAGGCCTACATCCAGGCCGGCGATTGCTATCAAGTCAACTTCACCCAGCGTTTCCGCGCCGATTGCTCGGGTGACGCCTGGGCTGCCTATCGCGCACTGCGCGAGGCCTGTCCAACGCCTTATGCCAGCTTTCTGGCTCTGGACGACGGTGCTATTGCCAGCCTTTCGCCGGAGCGCTTCCTGCGCTTGCATCAGGGCCACGTGGAAACCCGCCCGATCAAGGGCACTCGGCCACGTGGAGACAACGAGCGCAGCGATACCGAGCAAGCACAAGCCTTGCTTGCCAGCGACAAGGACCGCGCCGAGAACCTGATGATCGTCGACCTGTTGCGCAACGACCTCGGCCGCAGCTGTCGGATCGGTAGCGTGCGCGTGCCGGAGCTGTTTGCCTTGGAAAGCTATCCCAACGTACATCATCTGGTGAGCTGCGTGACCGGCGAGTTGGCCGATGATCACGATGCGTTCGATCTACTGGCGGGCAGCTTTCCGGGTGGCTCGATCACCGGTGCGCCGAAGATCCGCGCAATGCAAATCATCGACGAACTGGAGCCCACGCGCCGTGCCATCTACTGCGGCTCGCTGCTCTACATTGACGTGAGGGGAGAAATGGACAGCTCCATCGCCATTCGCACCCTGCTCATCCGTGACGGACAGGTCAGTTGCTGGGGCGGCGGCGGCATCGTTGCCGATTCCGATTGGCAGGCGGAGTATCAGGAATCGATCGACAAGGTGAAGGTGCTGCTGGGGGCGCTGGAGCGGCTGCCAGGTTAGAGCGACCAGCCAGCCGGCCGCCCCGACCTCATTGACTCAGAGTGCCAGCTTGCGGTTCGACGCTTTGAGGAACTCCTGCTTCAGCTCCTCGAACGTGTGCACTGCCGGGAACTGCGGGAACTCGGCAATCACATTGTCCGGTGCGTGGAACAGGATACCGGCATGGGCTTCGCTGAGCATGGTGGTGTCGTTGTAGGAGTCGCCTGCAGCGATCACGCGGTAGTACAGGCTCTTCAGCGCGACGACCGACTGACGCTTGGGGTCCTTCTGGCGTAGCTGATAGTCGACTACACGATCAGTCTCGTCGGTGATCAGGCGATGGCACAGCAACGTCGGGAAGCCCAACTGGCGCATCAGCGGCTGCGAGAATTCGTAGAACGTGTCGGAGAGAATCACCACCTGGAAACGCTCGCGCAGCCAGTCGACGAATTCCGGCGCGCCTTCCAGTGGTTTCAGCGTCGCGATGACTTTCTGAATGTCGGCAAGCTTAAGGCCGTGCTCATCGAGAATGCGCAGGCGCTGCTTCATCAGCACGTCGTAATCGGGAATGTCCCGCGTGGTCGCCCGAAGCGATTCGATTCCGGTGGCCTCGGCAAAGGCGATCCAGATTTCCGGAACCAGCACACCTTCCAGGTCGAGACAGGCTATTTCCACGGGCCACTCCTCAATGCAGAAAATTGAAGGCGGCACTCTAACGGCAGCTCGCAACCGAAGCAACGCAAGGCTTATACCCGAAACAGCTGAGTGGAGTGCCTAAACGTTATTTAGCGGCATAAACGCCTTTTGCTACCATCCGCCGCCTCAGAGCGCCAAAGCGCCGATGCAATCCATAAGGAAGCCGCCCGATGAGCCCATCTATCGACGTCGCCGCGTTGGCTGCCGCCTACGCCGACAAGTCACCGCAAGACATACTCAAGCTCGCCTTCGATCTATTCGGCGATGATCTGTGGATCTCCTTCAGCGGCGCCGAGGACGTGGTCCTGCTGGATATGGCCTGGAAGCTGAACAAGAACGTAAAGGTGTTCACCCTCGACACCGGCCGCCTGCACAGCGAAACCTACCGTTTCATCGAACAGGTCCGCGAGCATTACGGCATCGCCATCGAGGTCATGACGCCAGACCCTGCGCTGCTGCAGCCACTGGTCAACGAGAAAGGTTTGTTCAGCTTCTACCGCGACGGGCACGGCGAATGCTGTGGCATCCGCAAGATCGAGCCGCTGCGGCGAAAACTCGCCAACGTCCGTGCCTGGGCCACCGGCCAGCGGCGCGACCAGAGTCCTGGCACTCGCGCTCAGGTTTCCGTACTGGAAATGGATAGCGCGTTCTCCACCCAAGACAACACGCTGTACAAATTCAATCCGCTCGCGCAGATGACCAGTGAGGAAGTCTGGGGCTACATCCGCATGCTTGAAATCCCTTACAACAGCCTGCATGAGCGCGGCTTCATCAGCATCGGTTGCGAGCCCTGCACCCGCCCGGTGCTGCCAAACCAGCACGAACGCGAAGGTCGCTGGTGGTGGGAAGAAGCAACACACAAGGAATGCGGCCTGCACGCCGGCAATCTGATCGCCAAGAGCTGATACGGGGCCGGCTCGTGCTGGATCATGGCAGGAGGTGCCAACGTTGAGCAGATCGGAGCTCGGTAGCCCGACCTGCTCCATCACCGTTTAATAGGTGGGCAGTTCCATGCCGTCGAACAGCTCATCCAGCTCCGCCTTGTTGCGGCACTGAATCGCCTTTTCCAGCATGTCCCGGTTCAGATGCGGAGCAAATTGCTGGATGAAGTCGCACATGAAGCCGCGCAGGAACGTGCCGCGCCGGAAACCGATCTTGGTCACGCTGGACTCGAACAACTCGCTGGCGTCCAGCACGACGAGATCCGAATCCAGCTTGGGATCGACTGCCATGCGTGCAACGATCCCCACACCGAGCCCGAGGCGCACATAGGTCTTGATCACGTCGGCATCGGCTGCGGTGAACACGACCTTGGGCGAAAGCCCACGGTGACCGAACGCCTCGTCGAGCTTGGAGCGACCAGTGAAACCGAATACGTATGTCACGATCGGATGCTCTGCCAACGCCTCCAGCGTGAGCTTCTCGAGCTTCGCCAACGGATGACCCTGGGGCACGATCACGCAGCGGTTCCAGCGATAGCAGGGCATCATCACCAAATCGCCGAACAACTCCAGCCCCTCTGTCGCAATGGCAAAATCAACGGTGCCATCAGCCGCCATTTCGGCAATCTGCATCGGCGTGCCCTGGTGCATATGCAGGGAAACGTCGGGGTATTGCTTGATAAAGCTGCTGATTACCTGAGGCAACGCGTAACGTGCCTGAGTGTGGGTGGTCGCGATGCTCAGGGTTCCCTTCTTTTCGTTGGAGAATTCCTGAGCGATCTGCTTGATGCTTTCGCATTTGCGCAGGATCTCGCCCGCGGTGGTGATGATGCGTTCCCCAGCCGGAGTCACGCGGGTCAGGTGCTTGCCGCTCCGAGCAAACACCTCGACGCCAAGCTCATCCTCCAGTAGCCGAATCTGCTTGCTGATCCCCGGCTGGGAGGTGAACAGACTCTGGGCGGTCGCCGAAACATTGAGGTCATGGTGCGCCACTTCCCAGATGTAACGCAGTTGTTGAAGCTTCATAGAAATCCCTCAAGGCAAAGGCACCCGCGCCTGCCGCTACTCTTATAACCACATGAACGGTGCGCCAACGGATCATAGATCGTCCGCTCGGCTTTTGCTGTGCGACCTTTGGTCGGCCTGGTCGCACTGCCGCTTGAGCTTAGCAGCGCGGCGAAAGGCGAGCCCGACCTTTGTGTCAGTCTGCGGCTCGTCGCTCCATAAAGCGCAGCAGGTGACAAAGCGTTTGCGTCCTAGGCATCTGGACCCCGACTTCTGCCGCAGCGGCGAGAGGGGCCGCGTAAATGGCTTCGAGTTCCATCGGCCGACGCTGAAATCGATCGTGATACATGCTCGGCAGGTAGTCGGGCATGCGCGCAGTGCCCATCAACAGCTTCTCCGGAAAGTCCTCCGGCAACGCGCAGCCCAGCGCCTGCGCCGCTGCACAGACCTCTCGCATGATTGCCTTGATCTCCGCCCGTGAGTCGTCGTTGTTCAGCAACGCTTCGGTACCCGCGTCGAGCAATGCCGACAGGCCGTTGAACGGAACGTTCCACACCAGTTTCATCCAGCGCGCCTGCGCCAGGCTGGGCATAGGCGATGAATCCACTCCGGCCTGCCTGAACATCTCGACCATCTCGTTCAGCAAGGCGAGCTGTGCTTGCGCGTCACGATCAGCCGGGCCGGAGTGATAGCCGAGGTTCACACCACCCAAGGCCTGATGCTCGACTACACCTGGAGCTGAGCGATGAGCACAGATCGCACACAACCCGCCCAGCAGATGTAGATTATCCGGCAGCGACCGCCTGAACGTATCTTCCACACCCAGCCCGTTCTGCAGCACCACGACCCTGCAACCAGGGGCTGCCAGCTGCGTGATGATCGGCGCCAGCGCCTCGTTACTGGTGCTCTTGGTGCCGACCAAGAGCCAATCACAAGCAGGCATCTGCGCTGGTTCGCTATAGATCTGCGGCTGCGCAAGCAGAAGCGGGCCATGAACGGCACTGTTTACCTGCAGCCCATGCTCACGAACCGCGGCGTACTCGCTACGCAGCAGGAAATGCACATCGAAGCCGGCGCGCGCCAGCATCAGACCGTAGAAACCTCCGATGGCACCGGTACCGATGATGCCTATACGTGGACTCGCTGCAGACATACGCACCCCTGATCTGGCGGCTGACTGCGTCCCGCACGCCAACCGGTTGAAAAACCAAACGATAGCAGTCCAGCCGCCCGCGTCACAGTACGCGGCCCATCGAGGCGCAGCAGTGTGTACCGATCCCTTCAATAGGCCATCAATCCCGTTGTCGAGTCCGCCCATTAGCGCTAAGGTTCCGTTTCCCCGCTGCGCCCTCAGGCTATGTTCCGCCGCACCGGGATCGCTGGCGGACGGCTCACGTGATTCCTGACGAGTAACAAATGGCTGATTTACCAATCGACGACCTCAACGTTGCCTCCAACGTGACCCTCATCACGCCAGAGCAACTGAAGCGTGAAATCCCGCTGACTGCCTCCGCACTGCAAACCGTTTCCCACGGGCGCCAGGTCGTACGCGATATTCTCGATGGCAAGGATCACCGCCTGTTCATCGTGATCGGTCCATGCTCCATCCATGACCTGAAGGCCGCCCACGAGTATGCCGAGCGACTCAAGGTGCTTGCGGAAAAGGTTTCAGACAGCCTGTTTCTGGTTATGCGGGTGTATTTCGAAAAACCACGCACCACCGTCGGCTGGAAAGGCCTGATCAACGATCCGTACATGGATGACTCGTTCAAGATCCAGGATGGCCTGCATATCGGCCGCAAGCTGCTGCTCGACCTCGCAGAGATAGGCCTGCCCACTGCGACCGAAGCGCTCGATCCCATCTCGCCTCAATATCTGCAGGATTTGATCAGCTGGTCGGCCATCGGCGCACGTACCACCGAGTCCCAGACTCACCGCGAAATGGCTTCGGGTCTGTCTTCGGCAGTCGGCTTCAAAAACGGCACCGACGGCAGCCTGACCGTGGCGATCAACGCGCTGCAATCGGTATCCAGCCCGCACCGTTTCCTTGGCATCAACCAGTCGGGTGGCGTCTCCATCGTCACGACCAAGGGCAACAATTACGGCCATGTGGTCCTGCGTGGTGGCAATGGCAAGCCCAACTATGACTCGGTCAGCGTCGCCCTGTGCGAGCAGGAGTTGAACAAGGCCCGTATCAGCCCGAACATCATGATCGACTGCAGCCATGCCAACTCCAACAAGGATCCCGCCCTGCAGCCGCTGGTAATGGATAACGTCGCCAACCAGATCCTGGAAGGCAACAACTCCATCGTCGGGCTGATGGTCGAAAGTCACCTCGGCTGGGGTAGTCAGGCGATTCCGAAGGATCTGTGTGATCTGAAGTATGGTGTGTCCATCACCGACGCCTGCATCGACTGGGAAACCACCGAAAAGGCGGTACTGAGCATGCATGACAAGCTCAAGGACGTGCTGCCCAGACGGCAGCGCGGCTGAAACGAAAAACGCCGGTCTCCCGGCGTTTTTTTATGGATTGGGTTCGACCCTGTCCGCTGATGGTCGATTGCGCTCGATATAACGCTCGACGTACGAACACGAAGGTATGACCTGATAACCCTCGCGCTCAGCATATTCCAGAGCATGCTTCGCAAGAACGGCGGCAATGCCGCGACCGCGCAAGGCATCAGGAACAAAGGTGCGGTATATGTCCAGGGTCTGCTTGCCTAAATCCATGTAGACCAGGTAAGCGCAATGCCCATCGATCTCGGCTTCAAAGCGGTGACCAGACAGGTCATGGCGCACGCGCACCGTATCGCTCATCTTGACTCCTCAGCAGGATTGCCCTGTCTTCTTGTTCTTGGGTGGCTGCGCCTATGGCGAGCAATCGGCAGCCCAAACATTCATAGGTGTCTTTTCTACCTGTTTCAAACTCATTCGACCAGTCTTGCGTTGATCAATATTTGCGCGCCCAAGACCGGAACTTTCGTCCAGCGCGGGACTCAGGCAACTACGAAGGCTGTAATGTGACCTGCATTGGATGTTTTTCACCCAACTTGTCGAAATGAGAGGAAAAGCAAAGGCACTTTGAAAAAAAAGCTGTAGCGCAACGCCCGCTCAGTTTACTTAAGCTAACTTATAGGTAGTATGTGCGCGCAAACTTTCCATAACGGAAGTTGCTTTATGGATTTCCACCTTAAGGGGAACAAGATGAACAACGTTCTGAAATTCTCTGCTCTGGCTCTGGCCGCAGTACTGGCTACCGGTTGCAGCAACAGCATGACCAAAGAAAGCGAAGCTCGCCTGACTGCGACCGAAGACGCCGCTGCTCGCGCCCAGGCTCGCGCTGACGAAGCGTACAGCAAGGCCGACGAAGCTATGGCCGCCGCTCAGAAGGCTCAGCAGACTGCTGACGAAGCCAACGAGCGTGCTCTGCGTATGCTGGAACGCGCCAGCCGCAAGTAAGCTTGTAGAAAATAAAAAAGCCGACCTACAAGGTCGGCTTTTTTTATGCGCTCAGAAAGCAGTCAGAACAACTGTTCATCCTGGGCCGCCACTTCCGTGCGCTGCTCGGCGATCTGGATTGGCAGGCCATCCTCACCAGCGATGATCTCGCGCACCATTTCCCAATCCAAATGCAGCTTACCGGCCGCCTCATCACGCTTGAGCAGGGTATTGATGACGACTGCATGCTTGTCCATCAGGGTAAGCGTTTTCTGCTCGCCGTCTTCCAGCGGCGCATGGGCTTCAAGATATACCTTGCCCTCACTCACGCCGAATTTGTACGGCTCATCGACGATGCGTACCGGCGTACCCACCTTGGCCATCTTCGCCAGCTCCAGCACATTGTGATTGAGCATGCGGAAGCAACCATGGCTGACTCGCATGCCGATGCCGAACTTCTTGTTGGACCCGTGAATAAGGTAGCCCGGCAGCGACAGTGTCATCTTGAACGGCCCCAGGGGGTTATCCGGACCTGGCGGTACGACTCTTGGTAGCGGATCGCCGTCAGCGGCGTGTTCGTCACGAATCGACTGCGGCGGATACCAGGCAGGGTTGCTGGTCATGGCAGAGATACGCGCATTGCCAACCGGTGAGCCCCAACCCTCGCGGCCGATGCCGAGCGGAAAGGTATGAACGACGTTCTTGCCTTCCGGGTAGTAGTACAACCGGTACTCGGCAATATTGATCACGATGCCTTCACGCGGACCCGGCGGCAGGATGAAGCGAGTCGGCAGAATGATCTCGGTGCCCTCACCCGGCAACCACGGATCAACACCCGGGTTGGCCGCTACCAGCTCCAGATAGCCAAGGTCATGGGTTTCACCGATGGCCGCGAAGGTATCTTCGTACTTTGCCTTGATGACCTGAATCTGCCCGACAATATCGTCGCCCTCGGGCGGCAGCGGTAGCTCGAGAGCCGCACTGGTGCCTGCCGAAAGCAAAGCAGCGAATGACAAACAGGAGGCGACTGCAAACGCGCGCGAGGGCATTCAGAGATCCTTGAAACTTGGGCTATGGAAATGGTGCGATTGTACTTGAACTGGTGAAAAATTGAGCTACCAGGCCGCAACGGCAGACGGAAGGCCTTTGCGCCGCGCCTCCAGCAGCTGCCGACAGCTCGGACACAGCTGCCGGTCCTTCAAGGTGGCGCGCTCGAGCTCCTTCCAGCGAGGTTGGGCTGGCAACAGACCACCACAGAGGGTCCGGTCTGCACTGCCGCTCAGTTCAAGCTGCCGCATCGCCAGGTGCAGTCGATTTTCGCGGCAGGCAAACATGTCGTACTGCTCGTCTGGCACGATGATTCGATAAGCGTAAAGGGTCCTGGCTGAGCGCGACATCTGAGGCTCCAATCGAGGGCGCGACAGTAGCTGCGCACACGTCTCAAAGCAAGGGTTCGAGCGCTGGCCATACCGTCTCCAGCAACAGATGCTGCGCTTCGGCCGTCGGGTGAATGCCATCAGGCTGCATCATGCCAGCAACGCCGCCGACGCCCTCCAGAAGGAATGGCACATAAGCCACCGGCTTCTCCGCAGCGAGCGAGTCGAACGCATCCGCGAAAGCGCGGGTGTAGCGCTGGCCGAGATTGGGCGGCATGCGCATGCCCAGCAGCAGCACTTCGGCTCCGGCTTCTTGGCTGCGATCGATCATCTCGGCAAGATTCTGTTTCAATTGGGCCGGCGACTGTCCACGCAGGCCATCGTTGCCTCCCAGCTCGAGAATCACCACCTCGGGCGCATGCTCCTTCAACAGTGGATCAAGCCGCGCGAGCCCGCCAGCCGTGGTGTCACCACTGATCGAAGCGTTCACCACGCGCCGCTCCTTGCCCTCCTCGACCAGACGTTTTTGCAGCAAATGCACCCATCCCTGGCTGGTTTCCAGGCCGAAAGCGGCGCTGATACTATCGCCAACCACCAGCACGGTTCCGGCCAGCGCTCCCTGAGCCCAGCACAACAGAACCAGAGCCCCGCACTTCAGCCAACTACGCATCGGATCCCCTCATGAGCGGCAACATTCTCGACGCCCGGAACCTTAACAAAGTGGTACCCAGCGCGGAAGGCGAGCTGAGCATCCTGGCCGACCTCTCGCTGCAACTGGCCAAGGGCGACAGCCTCGCCATCGTCGGCACGTCCGGCTCAGGGAAGTCCACCCTACTGGGCCTGCTGGCCGGGCTGGATCTGCCGAGCTCTGGCGAAGTGCACTTGGCGGGCCACGCCCTGGCGGCGCTCGATGAAGACCAGCGAGCTCGGGTGCGTGCCGAGCATGTCGGCTTTGTCTTCCAGTCATTCCAGCTGCTGGACAGTTTGAATGCCCTGGAGAACGTCATGCTGCCGCTGGAGCTGGACGGCCGCCGCGATGCGCGCGAGCGGGCAACCGAATTGCTGGCCCGGGTCGGGCTTGGCGAGCGCTTGCATCACTATCCCCGTCAACTCTCGGGCGGCGAGCAGCAACGTGTCGCGCTGGCCCGCGCGTTTGCTGCCGAGCCGGACGTACTGTTTGCCGACGAACCGACCGGCAACCTCGATACCCATACCGGTGCGCATGTCACCGAACTGCTGTTCGAGCTCAACCGTGAGCGCGGCACCACGCTCGTGCTGGTGACCCACGATGAACGTCTGGCCAAGCGTTGCCACCGGATGATTCGCCTCGAAGGCGGTCGGCAAATCGCTGCCGAGACAGCCGAATGAAGGGCATGCCCATGGCGCGGCTGTTCGCCCTGGCCTACCGCCAGCTGCTACGTGACGCACGTGCTGGCGAACTGCGGGTGCTGTTCTTCGCTCTCGTGGTGGCGGTCGCAGCGAGCACCGCGATCGGTTATTTCGGCGCGCGCCTGAATGATGCAATGCTGCTGCGCGCCAGCGAATTCCTCGGCGCCGACATGGTACTAGGGGGCAGTGCGCCCGCTTCGCCAGAGCAGATCGAAGCCGGTAAGCGCCAAGGCCTGGATCACGCACAGGTTGTCGAGTTTTCCAGCGTAATCGCGACCGATCAGGACCTGCAGCTTGCCAGCGTGAAGGCCGCCAGCAGCAGCTATCCCTTGCGCGGCATCCTGCGCAGTGCCGCGCAACCTTACGAAGCCGAACAGCCGGGGCCGGGCCCTGCGCCCGGCGAAGCCTGGGCCGAAGCGCGACTGTTCGCGGCCCTGGACCTGGAGATCGGGGACAGTATCGAGGTCGGCAACAAGCCGCTGCGCCTGACTCGTGTGCTGACCTACGAGCCGGACCGGGTCGGCGATTTCTACAGCCTGACGCCACGCGTCCTGATGCATCTTGACGACCTGGAAGCAACGGGCGTCGTGCAGCCAGGTAGCCGCGTCCGCTATCGCGAACTGTGGCGGGGCGAGACAGCCGCGCTGACCGCTTATCAGCAATCGATTCAGCCCGGCTTGCAGGCGCACCAGCGCATCGAAACAGCCAACGACAGCAACCGACAGATCGGTGGTGCCCTTGGCCGCGCCGAGCGTTATCTGAATCTGGCGAGCCTTGCCGCAATCCTGCTGGCCGGCGTGGCGGTCGCCCTCTCCGCCGCACGCTTCGCCACACGTCGCTTCGACGCCAGCGCGTTGCTGCGCTGCCTTGGGCTGTCGCGCAATGACGCCCTGCTCCTTTATACGCTGCAGCTTGCCATGCTCGGCCTGCTGGCCAGCCTTGCCGGCGCCCTGCTTGGTTGGGGGGCGCAGCACGGATTGTTCTTCCTTTTGCGCGACCTGCTGGCGCAGGAAATACCAGCTGGTGGCGTCTGGCCTGCAGCGGCGGGCATTGCGACCGGCCTGGTAGCGTTAGCCGGCTTTGCCCTGCCACCACTGGCTGCTCTGGGCCGTGTGCCGCCGTTAAGAGTACTGCGCCGCGATATGCTGCCCGTACCGCCGAGTGCCTGGCTGGTGTACGGCACGGCGATCTTCGCCCTTGGCCTGATCATGTGGCGCCTGAGCCTCGATCTGAAGATCACGCTGGCATTGCTCGGCGGCGGTCTACTCGCCACGCTGCTGCTGGGCGGCCTGCTTCTGCTTGGCCTCAAGGCCATGCGCCGTCTGCTGGCGGGGGCATCGTTAAGCTGGCGTCTGGGGCTTGGACAGCTGTTGCGACATCCGTTGGCAGCGGCCGGACAGGCGCTTGCCTTCGGGCTGATTCTGCTGGCCATGGCGCTGATCGCCTTGCTGCGGGGCGAGCTGCTCGACACCTGGCAGGACCAGCTTCCCGACAACGCGCCCAACCACTTCGTACTCAATGTTCTGCCAGTCGAAAAGGACGCCTTCGCCGAGCGTATCGCGGCGCTTTCAAGCCACGCTGCGCCGTTATATCCGGTGGTGCCGGGCCGGCTGATTTCCATCAACGACGAGCCGGTGCGCCAGCTGGTCAGCAAGGAGTCCCAGGGCGAACGCGCGATCCGTCGTGACCTGAGCCTGACCTGGGCAGCCGACCTGCCGAAGGACAACCATCTGATTGCCGGCCAGTGGTGGACCAACCGAGCGGCGACTGATGTCCCTGGCGTGTCGGTCGAGGCCGAACTCGCCGAAAGCCTGCAGTTGAAACTTGGTGATCGCCTGTCCTTCACGATAGGCGGGCTGACCCGCGAAGCCAGCGTCACCAGCCTGCGGGAGGTCAACTGGGATAGCTTCCAGCCCAACTTCTACATGATCTTCGAACCTGACACGCTGGAGGGAATGCCCGCCACCTACATGACCAGCTTCCACCTGCCGCCCGGCAAGGAGCGCGAGCTGGTAGAGCTGGCGCGCGCGTTCCCCTCGGTCACCCTGCTGCAGGTCGAGGCGCTGCTGGCTCAGCTGCGCAGCATCCTTGCGCAGGTTTCACTGGCGGTGGAGTACGTACTGCTGTTCGTTCTGGCGGCCGGATTGGCCGTGCTGTTCGCCGGCTTGCAGGCAACGCTGGACGAGCGTATACGCCAGGGTGCGCTGCTGAGGGCACTCGGAGCGGAGCGACGTTTGTTGCTGCGCGCTCGGCGTACAGAGTTCGGCCTGTTGGGCGCGGCCAGCGGCTTGCTTGCCGCGCTCGGCTGCGAACTGGTCAGCGCCCTGCTCTATCACTACGCGTTCGATCTGCGTTGGCAGCCGCATCCCTGGCTGCTGGTGTTGCCATTGATTGGCGCAATGCTTGTGGGCGGCGCCGGCCTGATCGGCACACGCCGCGCGCTCAATGCCAGCCCGCTGACCGTACTGCGGGAGAACTGAAGCGCTACAATCGGCGCTTTTCGCAAGGTCTCGAAACCATGAGCCGCTACCGCCCGCCCCGCCCAGCCGGCACACCGTTGATCACGCCCGAAGGCGAAGCTCGACTGCGTGCCGAGCTGCACGAGCTCTGGCACGTCAAACGGCCGCAGGTGACCCAGTCGGTCAGCGAGGCGGCCGCACAGGGCGACCGCTCGGAGAACGCCGAATACACCTACGGCAAGAAGATGCTGCGCGAAATCGACAGTCGCGTACGTTTTCTGACCAAGCGCCTGGAGAAGCTCAAAGTCGTTGGCGAGCATCCGAGTGATCCGAACAAGGTGTATTTCGGCGCCTGGGTGACGCTGGAAGATGAAGATGGAGAGGAAGCTCGCTACCGGATCGTCGGCCCGGACGAACTGGATCTGCGCCAAGGCCTGATCAGTATCGACTCTCCTCTGGCCCGCGCACTGGTGGGCAAGTCCCTGGATGCGGAAGTTCAGGTGCAAACCCCTACCGGCACCAAACTCTGGTATGTGGTCGCTATCGACTATCCGTGACCAGTCAGTCAAACTACGGACATTTAGTCAATATCTACGCCGATCATGCTGATTATTTGCGGCGATAATCTTCAAAATTCAGACTTATCACTTTCCAACCCACTCGACGTTTCGCTTGGTAACAGCCACCTGGCCGTTCGCCTGATCTCATCGCGATATCACTCTTCTTGAATCTCGCTAACTAGAGCGCTCGCACTGCTCCGCGATCGGTTCTGGCACGAATGCTGCGCTCGTCCAGGCGCAGTACGCGCCATGCGCGGTGAACGGCAAGGGACTGCCCCACAGCCCGATTCACATTCGAAGAGTGCGTCCATGAATAAGAACAAAACCTTGCTCGCCCTCTGTCTGGGTAGCGCCTTGGCGCTCACCGGTCAGGCTTACGCTGCTTCTGGCAGCGGCTACACCGCTACGAAATATCCAATCGTGCTGGCCCACGGCATGCTCGGCTTCGACAGTCTGCTCGGTATCGATTACTGGTATGGCATTCCGAAAGCATTACGCCGGGACGGTGCCCAGGTCTATGTGACGGAGGTCAGCCAACTCAATACCTCCGAGCTGCGCGGCGAAGAGCTGCTGGCGCAGGTGGAGGAGATCGTCGCCATCAGCGGCAAACCGAAGGTCAACCTGATCGGCCACAGTCACGGCGGCCCGACGGTTCGCTATGTCGCCGGTGTTCGCCCGGACCTGATCGCCTCGGTAACCAGTGTGGGTGCACCGCACAAGGGTTCGGACGTGGCCGATCTGATACGCAATATTCCCGAGGGTTCTTCCGGCGAGGCGATAGTCGCCGGGCTGGTGAATGCCATGGGCACCTTCATCAATCTCCTTTCCGGCAGCTCAAGCAGCGCTCCGCAAGACTCACTGGGTACGCTGGAGTCGCTCAACAGCGAAGGTGCTGCCCGCTTCAACGCGAAATTCCCTCAGGGCATTCCGACGACTGCCTGCGGCGAAGGCGCCTACAAGGTCAATGGCGTGCACTACTACTCTTGGAGCGGTACCAGCCCGCTGACCAATCCGCTGGATATCAGCGACGCCATGATGGGCGCCGGCTCGCTGGCATTCAGCGGGCCCAACGATGGTCTGGTCGGACGCTGCAGTTCGCATCTGGGCATGGTGATCCGCGACAACTACCGCATGAATCACCTGGATGAGGTCAACCAGTTCATGGGCCTGACCAGCCTGTTTGAAACCGATCCAGTCAGTGTCTATCGCCAGCATGCGAATCGAATGAAGAGCGCAGGTCTGTAGCACGTTCATCCATGTACCAAGGCCGGGATCGATGATCCCGGGCCTTCATCGCTGGGCACTTCCATGAGCAGATACCTACTTCTGTTGGTACTGGCCGTTGCGCTAAGCCTGACCATCATCCTCAGCCGATCCGCCACAGTACCGACTTACGTCGCTGCGCCGCCTTCCCCGGCGTCGTCACCGACTCCGGCGACAGTCGCAGCGGTCAGTCAAACACCCCGGACCAAACCGCAGCCGCAGAACTCGGCCAAGTTGCCCGCTTCATTCCAGGGCACCCAAATCGATGGCCAGTTGCGTGTGGACGCTGCCGGCAATCTGATCATCGGCGCCGAGATCCGCCAGCTTTTCGATTACTTTCTCGCAGCCATCGGTGAAGAGCCGCTGAAAAACAGCGTTGCGCGTTTGCGCCGCCAAATCACCACAGAACTGCGAGAGCCCGCCCAGGGACAGGCGCTCACCGTATTAAACCAATACCTTAGCTATAAGCGTCAACTTCTTGATTTAGAAGCGTCTTATGCTCGTGCGCCTGACCTTTCTGCGTTGCGTCAGCGCTTGGATGCAGTGCAGGCATTGCGCGCGCGACTGCTCGACCCTGCCGTCCACCAGGCGTTCTTCGCAATCGACGAGGCCTATGACCGTTTCAGCCTGGAACGCCTGGCGATTCGCTTCGACCCGGCGATGGACAGTGACGCCAAGGGTCGCGCCATTGATCAGCTGCGTGCCGGACTGCCTGCTGAGCTGCAGGAGTTGTTGATGCCACAGCTGCAAACCGAGCTGCGCGAGCAGACCAATGCACTTGTGCAAAGCGGCGCTGGGCCTGAGCAGGTCCGGCAACTACGCCAGCAGCTGGTAGGCAGCGCAGCGGCCGACCGGCTCGATGCGCTGGACCGGCAGCGCCAACAATGGCAGCAACGCGTCACGGCTTATCAGCAGGCACGAGCGAGCATCGAGTCCACACGCGGCCTGGACGACCTCGAGCGCCAAGCCGCGATCGAGCGACTGGAGGAACAGCATTTCGACGCCAGCGAACGCCTGCGCCTGCTCGCCGTCGCCCAGCAACGGCAAGCTGCAAAGGCTGAGCGCTAGTTGGCCGCAGTCTTGCGGTCAGCCTCCAGCAGATAGCGCTCGCGATGGTAGGCCAGGTAGTACTTGTTGACGCTGTTGACGTAGCCCACCACACCCATGCCGACGGTCTCCATGGCGATACGCTCGACCTGAAAGAACCACTGGTCCGGATTGAGGCCGCGTCGGCGGGCCTCGGCGCGCATGCTCTGCACCCGTTGCGGCCCCAGGTTGTATGCCGCGAGGATGAACGCCATGCGCTCACGCTCGTTCAGCCGAGGGCTGGCGAAGTAGTTGCGGCGGATATTCGCCAAATATTTCGCGCTGGCCTGCACGTTGTTGTCCAGCTGCTGGATATTGCTCACGCCCATCGCCCGTGCAGTCGCCGGGGTCACCTGCATCAGCCCCGTTGCACCGCCAGCGCCCTTCGCGGCCGGATTCAGTGTCGATTCCTTGAACGCCAACGCGGCGAGGTTCAGCCAATCCAGCTCGATCTGTTCGGCATAACGCTGCAGGGTCGGCCGAACCTTCTCCAGCCGCTGGCGGCCGACTCGGTCGAGCGGGTATTGGACCTTGTACAGGCGTCGGTAAACGCGTTCGAAGGCCGCGTCCTGGTTGGCCGGTAAGGTGAAATCCTTGAGAAAGCGGTCGGCGCTGGCGCGCAGCATGCTGGCGTCCTTGCGCACGAACCAGTGCATGCTGGCCTTGTCGCCCAGACTCAGGTTCTGCTCGATACGCAGTTTCGGCATTACCTTGGCCCAGCGCTGCGCGATGGTTTGCTCGACAACGGTCGCTGGGTAGACGCCAGCCTGCACCATCTCCAGAACATCTTCGACCGCCAGTGTGGGATCGACCCACTCGGCAACGATGGGCGCCAGCTTGCGCTCCATGAGCTGTTTATTCAGCCGCGCCAGTGCCGGCCCTGCGGCGCTGCCCGGCGGCAAGGCAAGACTGCGGCCGGAGAGTTGCTCAAGACGCTGGTAGCGCGGTCCGCCTTGACGACTGACCAGCACCAGCGAAACGTCGCGAACCACCGGTCGACTGCGGCTGATGCCTTTCATGCCTGCCAATGGAAGCAGTTCACCGGGCGCGACCAAATCGCCCTCGCCGCGCTGGAGCGCGCCGAGCAGCTGATCCTTGGCTTTGGGAATGATCTTGAGGGTGATCGACTTTCCGGAGGCGGCATCGCGATTCAGGTGTTGCTCGAAGGCGCGCAGCCGCGCGTACTCGACCCCGATCGCCTCGCCCTTGATCTCACCGGAGCTGTTACGGCTCTGGTTGACCAGCACGCGCAACACGCCACTGCGGCGAATTTCGGCCAGATCACGTACCTTGTCGGTCGATTGCCAGACCTCAGGCCCGGCCACGCGCGCGCTCGCCAACCCCGGCATGAAAGCCAGCAGCAGGCAGAACAGAAGTGGCAGCAATCGTGACATCGAGAACGCACCGGTCTGAAGACGCAGAGAACGCTAACGCGGTGCTCCCTGCCCGCAAAGGTGGCAAAGCCTCTCACAGGCCGCGCATTTGCGCCAGTTTTGGCTCTAAAACTGGTTTAGCTATATCCTTTATCTTATTGATTTAACTATGTTTTAAGTTTTCGAGGTTGCTATGCAATTGATCGACATCGGGGTCAATCTGACTCACCCGTCATTCGCCGCCAACCCATCGGCCGTGGTCGAGCGCGCCAGAGCGGCAGGCGTGGTGCAGATGGTGCTTACCGGAACCAGCCTTGCAGAAAGTGAAGCGGCCCACGGGCTCTGTCGCGATCTGGATGAATCCGGGCAGCGGCTGTTCAGCACCGCCGGGGTGCATCCGCACGACGCCAGCCAATGGTCGAGCGACAGCATCAGTCAGTTGCGCGGCCTGCTGAGCGAGCCGCAGGTGCGTGCGGTTGGCGAATGCGGCCTGGACTTCAACCGTGATTTCTCGCCCCGCCCGCAGCAGGAACGCGCGCTGGAAGAACAGCTGCAGCTGGCCGTCGAATCGCAGCTGCCGGTCTTCCTCCACGAGCGCGATGCCAGCGAGCGCCTTGCGGCGATCCTGCGACCGTTCCGTGATCACCTGAAAGCCGCTGTGGTGCACTGCTTCACTGGTGAAAAGGCGGCGCTGTACACCTATCTCGATCTTGACCTGCACATCGGCATCACCGGCTGGATCTGCGACGAGCGCCGCGGCACGCACCTGCATCCGCTGGTGAAAGTCATTCCCGAAGGACGGCTGATGCTGGAAAGCGACGCCCCGTACCTGTTACCCCGCAGCCTGCGACCAAAGCCGAAAAGCGGCCAAAACGAACCGGCCTACCTGCCGGAAGTTCTGCAAGAAGTCGCGCATCATCGTGGTGAAAGCACTGATCAACTGGCCGAACACACTACCCGGTGCGCGCGCTCGTTCTTCGGCCTGCCTGACTTCGACTGATTCACAAAATCTGCTCAAGCTCTGCGCCCCGCGGCCGTTAATTGTTAGTCGCGCCGCAGAGCGCTTTGCCGCGCTCCGGCAACCTCCTATAGAAGAAGGGCAGTCATGGCCGTTTGGATTCGCGATCTGTCGCTCAAGTACAAATTCTGGGCGCTCAACATGGTGACGTTCGTCATCGCCTTGTTGCTGGTTCTATATGCCGTGCAGCTGGAACAAACCGCCCGTAGTGGCGATGCCCAGGCGCAAGCGCAGGGGCGCGCTTCGCTGCTGGCGGCCTGGCCGGACTCCGCCGCGCTACCGCAAGCGCCGGATCTCGTTCTGTTTCAGACGAACCAGCGCGCCTCGATCGAGGGTCAGCCGGTTGCGGAAAGGGGCTGGACCGCCCTGGCCCATGATCGCCTGTTCGCCAACAACCCCGTTATAGGCGCGCAAGTCGTTACCCGCGCCGATGGCACTACGCTTGCGGTGCTGGCGCGCACGCCGAGCGTGTCGCAGGTGCTGGGCGAGCACTTTGTCAGCTACGCCGCAGCGGTCGCGGTGCTGATGCTTGGCCTGCTCGCCGCATCCCAGTTGCTCATCCGCTTTTTGCTCAGCCACCTCAACACACTCAAGGACGTCATGCTGCACGTCGAGCGCAGCGGTGATCTGCAGGCGCGCGTACCGCTGGACAGTCGCGACGAAGTTGGCCAGATGGCCAGTGCCTTCAACGCCATGCAAGGCGGCTATCAGCGCGTTGTCAGTACGGTTGCCCAGGCGGCAGCCCGACTCGACGAAGGTACGAGCCGCCTCGCCAAGAGCATGAACGACGTGCACAAAGGCATGCGCGGCCAGCAGGGTGAAACTGATCAGGCGGCGACCGCAATCAACGAAATGAGCGCCACGGTGCATCAGATTGCCGAGCATGCACGTGAGAACCGCGACCAGTCGCAGAACGCTGATCGCCTTGCTGGCGACGGCCATCGCGTTGTCGGACGTGTCGAGAAGTCGATCTCCAGTCTTTCCCTGGGCGTACAGCAGACCGGCGAGATGATCGAGAAGCTCGCCGCGGACAGCCAGAAGATCAACGGCGTGGTCAATGTGATCCATAGCATTGCCGAACAGACCAACCTGCTGGCACTCAACGCCGCCATCGAAGCCGCCCGCGCCGGCGAACAGGGCCGCGGATTCGCCGTGGTCGCCGATGAGGTCCGCAACCTGGCCAAACGGGTGCAAGACTCCACCGACGAGATCACCCAGATGATCTCCGGCCTGCAATCGATGACCCGCGACGCCGTGGAATTCATGCAGGAGAGTTCGCTCAAGGCCGACGATTGCGTGCGTGAAGCCCATGAAGCAGCGCAAGCGCTGGAGGCCATCGCCGACGCGGTCGGACAGATGCGCGAAAGCAACACCCAGATCGCCGTGGCTGCCGAGCAGCAAAGCCAGGTGGCCGAAGAGCTCAACCGCTCGGTTACCGGCATCCGCGACGTCACCGAGCGTACGGTAGAGCAGACCGTAAGCTCCGCCAGCACCAGCGCCGAATTGGCAGCGCTCTCCACCGATCTCAGTCGCGCCATCGGCCAGCTAAAGCTCTGAGTCGTCGTTCGTTGCCGCCGCGTTGAATGCCACAACGCGGCGAGCGCCCGAAAAGCATGCATCGAGTCGCGGCGACGCCCCATGACGGGGCGGCCACCGATCAGCCCCCCTTCTCCAGCCCCTGCCATGCGCGATTGTCGTGCGTTGGCACCGCTCTTGCTTTGCTGACAGGGCAGGCCAAGCTGCTGCAAAAATTTGAAAATAGCCAACTAGGGTTCCGACTCGCCTGCGAGTGACTGGTCCGAGAGTTGGCGACCTCCAGTGAGGTTACACGGCGGGATAAAAGCCCGGGAGAACAGCGTGATTGCACGCAGCTCCTGCGCTATTCCAAACACTGGAGGGTTTGCCATGTGCCCGTTCGAATCGGCCCTGCCGATCAATGCCCTGTTGTCTGTCGGCGCACCAGTCTCGCACATGCCGGATGACTGCCCGCCGGCGCTGGCGCCTAGCGAGCCGGGCCTCTGCCCATGCGCCTGATCAATCGTTCACCCAGCCGCACCGGCTGGCTAGCCCTGGCCATACTGCCCTTTGCCCTGTTGTTGGCGTTGTACCTGACGGCCTCGACCCAGCGCCTGGAACTCAACCCCAACGACAAGCTGCTGCCCAGCTTCGGCCAGATGAGCGCCGCCGTCGAACGCCTCGCTTTCACCCCCGACAAACGCTCCGGCGACTATCTGTTCTGGCAGGACACCGCCTCCAGCCTAAAGCGCCTCGGTATCGGCCTCGCCATTGCGGCGGTAGCCGGACTCTGCCTGGGCATCGCCGCCGGCACGCTGCCCCTGTTTAGCGCGCCGCTTTCGCCCTTGCTCACGGTGCTTTCGATGGTGCCGCCACTGGCGATCCTGCCGATCCTGTTCATCGTGTTCGGGCTGGGCGAACTGTCCAAGGTGATGCTCATCGTCATCGGTATCACGCCGATCCTCGCCCGCGACCTGGAGCAGCGCGCCCGCGAGATCCCCCGCGAATTGCTGATCAAGGCGCAAACCCTTGGGGCCAACACCTGGACGCTGATCCTGCGCCTGGTGCTGCCGCAGCTGATGCCGCGCCTGCTGATCAGCCTGCGCCTGGTGCTCGGCTCGGCCTGGTTGTTTCTCATCGCCGCCGAGGCCATCGCCTCCACGGACGGCCTCGGCTACCGCATCTTTCTAGTGCGTCGCTACATGGCGATGGACGTGATTCTGCCTTATGTCGCCTGGATCACCGCGTTGGCCTGGTCCATGGATTACCTGCTACGGCGCCTGACCCAGCTGCTGTTCCCCTGGTACGAAGGAGCCAAGGCATGAGCGATATCAACGCGAACGCGCCCGTGGCCGCACACTCCGAGCACCGCGCAACGCAGCCAGGGGCTCGCGTAGCAGGCTCCCCCAACACCTTTATCCAGGTGAAGAACGTCTGGCAGGAATACGGCGATCAGGTGGTGCTGGAGCGCCTGAATCTGGATATCAGCGAAGGCGAGTTCTGCACCCTGGTCGGTGCCTCCGGCTGCGGCAAGTCGACCTTCCTGCGCCTACTACTGGGTCAGGAAACACCGAGCCGCGGCGAACTGCTGCTGGACGGCAAGCCACTGGCCGGCGAACCAGACGCCAGCCGCGGCGTGGTTTTCCAGCGCTATTCGGTGTTCCCGCATCTGTCGGTGCAGGACAACGTCGCCCTCGGCCTCGAGCTGCCGCGTGCCCCGCTGCTCGGCCGCCTGCTCGGACGCCACAAGCGCGAGGCCCGCGAGCAGGCCGCGCAGATGCTGCACAAGGTTGGCCTCGGCCACGCCCTGGACAAGTATCCGGCGCAGCTGTCGGGCGGCATGCAGCAGCGCCTCGCGATCGCCCAGGCGCTGGTGATGAAACCCCGCGTGCTGCTGCTGGACGAACCCTTCGGCGCACTCGACCCCGGCATCCGCAAGGACATGCACACGCTGCTGCTGGAGCTGTGGCGGGAGACCCGATTGACCGTGTTCATGGTCACCCATGACCTGTCGGAAGGCTTCACCCTCGGCAGCCGCATCCTGGTCTTCGATAAGCCACGCATCGATCCCCATGCACCGGGCGCCTATGGCGCGCGAGTGACCTACGACATTCCGCTGCACGAGGGCCGCCACGCACCCGGCGCGTCCGCTGGCCTTTCGGCCGTCCTCGGCGAGCCACTTCGAACTGCCCATCAAGGAGCCTGACATGAGCGCTTCACTCGCGATTCGCCCCACGCTGTATGAGGAAACCGTTCCTGGCGGCGGCCACACCTCCTTCGTCCTCAAACGCGGCCAGCTGCTGCGCCTGACCGATATCGAAGGCGGCGCCAACGTCAGCGTCATGCTGCTCAACGCCCATGAAAAGAGCGAACGCCTCAACCTGCCGGATACGCTCAAGGGCCAGCACACCGCCAAGCTCAGCGCCGGCCACTGTCTGTACTCGGACATGGGCCGCGTACTCGCCGCAATCACCGCCGACACCTGCGGCTGGCACGACAGCTTCGGCGGCGTGCTGAACGCCGATGAAGTCGCCGAGAAGTACGGCCAAGGGCGCTATCAGGAACTGCGCAACGGCTTCTTCCGCAACGGCACGGACAACCTGCTGGTGGAGATGGGCAAGTGGAACCTGAACCTGCAGGACTTGCTGATGGTGCTCAATCTGTTCAGCCGGGTGGATGTCGATGCCGACGGCGCTTTCGCCTTTCAGCCCGGCAACAGCCAGGCCGGCGACTACGTCGAGCTGTACGCACCAATGGACACGCTGGTGATCCTCACTGCGCTGCAGCATCCGCTGGACCCGAATCCCGACTACGCCCCGAAACCGGTGCAGCTCAGCTGGCACAGCGTCGCCAGCGACGGCATCAGCGTGCTCTGCCGCACCTCGCGGCCAGAGAACGGCCGCGCCTTCCATAACACCGAACGGCTGTACGTCTGAGGAGTGCCGAGATGACGATCATTGAAAGCGACCTGCACCCCGAAACTGCCGTGTTCCGCCACGAAATCCCTGCTGGCGAGCCTTATCTGTTCGAAGTGAAGGCCGGCCAGACCCTGCGCCTGCTCGATCTGAAAGGTAACCAGGCCGTGGACACGCTGTTCTTCAGCGCGAGGAACCCGCGCGAGCGCTACGACCCGCAGCGCACTCTGCGCAAGCAGAACCGCGTCTACCTCACCACCGGCACTGTGCTCTATTCGAACCTGGGTAACCCGCTGCTGACCATCGTCGCCGACACCTGCGGTCGTCACGACACGCTCGGCGGCGCCTGTGCCCAGGAAAGCAACGTGGTGCGCTACGCGCTGGACAAGCGCTACATGCACAGCTGCCGCGACAACTTCCTGCGCGCGAGCCTCAACGACGGCCGCCTGAGCAAGCGCGACATTGGCGCCAACATCAACTTCTTCATGAACGTGCCGGTAACGCCAGAGGGCGGGCTGACCTTTGCCGACGGCATCTCTGCCCCCGGCAAGTACGTCGAGCTCAAGGCCGAGCAGGACGTGATCGTGCTGATTTCCAATTGCCCGCAGTTGAACAACCCCTGCAACGGCTGGAACCCGACCCCGGCCGAGGTGCTGGTGTGGAACTGATGCCGCTGTTGCGACGCTACCTACTGCCGCTGCTGCAGGCACGTGCCGGGCAGCGGCCCACCGAACCCAGGCCGGATACACCCGGCAAGGATGACCATCGCGCCGCCCAGTAGAACCGTAGGGTGGGCCGGGCGGCGTCGTAGGGTGGGCTTCAGCCCACCATGTTGACCGACTGCTAACGGTGGGCTCAAGCCCGCCCTACGGCGACTTTGAGCGCCGCGATGCTATTGATCGTAATCACCACCACGGACGACCGTGGCGATGAACGAATAGAAGCGGGACGGCCCGCCTTGCCCGTTGAGGGTTACCCAAGATGTTCGACAAACTCCTGATTGCCAACCGCGGCGCCATTGCTTGCCGCATCCTGCGTACGCTGCGCGCCCTAGACGTGAAAGGCGTGGCCGTCTATTCCGAGGCCGACGCCGCCAGCCTGCATATCCAGCAGGCCGATGAAGCCCATAGCCTCGGTGAAGGGGCTGCCCCGAACACCTATCTGGTGGTCGACAAGATTCTCGGCATCGCGCTTGAAACCGGTGCAAGAGCGATTCACCCCGGCTATGGCTTCCTCTCCGAGAACGCGGCCTTTGCCGAGGCCTGCGAGGCCGCCGGCATCGCCTTCGTCGGGCCAACGCCGGAGCAGTTGCGCGTGTTCGGCCTCAAGCACACCGCCCGCGCGCTGGCCAAGCAGCATGGCGTACCGATGCTCGAAGGCACCGAACTGCTGGAAAATCTCGATACCGCGCTCGTCGCTGGCGAGCAGGTCGGCTACCCGGTGATGCTGAAAAGCACCGCTGGCGGCGGCGGCATCGGCATGCGCGTATGCAACACCGCCGCCGAGCTGAGCGAGGCCTTCGATGCGGTCAAACGCCTCGGGCAGAACAACTTCAGCGACTCGGGCGTGTTCATCGAGAAATACATTCAGCGCGCCCGCCACCTGGAGGTACAGGTGTTCGGTGATGGCCGGGGCGACGTGATCGCCTTAGGCGTTCGCGACTGCTCGGTGCAGCGGCGCAACCAGAAGGTACTGGAGGAAACCCCGGCGCCGAACCTGCCGGCCGGCATGGCGGAAGCGCTCTGCGAGGCGGCAATCAAGCTGGCCAAGGCGGTCAGCTACCGCAGCGCCGGCACGGTCGAGTTCGTCTATGACGCCGAGGCCGCTCGCTTCTACTTCCTCGAGGTAAATACCCGTCTGCAAGTCGAGCACGGGGTGACCGAGCAGGTCTGGGGCGTGGACCTGGTGCGCTGGATGATCGAGCTGGCGGCCGGTGATCTGCCGCCGCTGGCTGAACTGGCCAAGGGCTTGAAGTCCGAGGGCCACGCCATTCAGGCGCGCCTCTATGCCGAGGATCCGGGCCGCGATTTCCAGCCGAGTCCTGGCTTGCTGACTGCCGTGAGTTTCCCCAAGGGTGACGGCAAGGCCCTGCGCATCGATACCTGGGTCGAGGCCGGCTGCGAGATTCCGCCCTACTTCGACCCGATGACCGCCAAGCTCATCACTTGGGCGCCTACTCGAGGCCAGGCCTGTGCCGCGCTCGATCAGGCGCTGGACGCTACCACGCTGTATGGCGTCGAGACCAACCGCGACTACCTGCGGCAGATCCTCGCGTATACCCCGTTCGCCGAGGGCAACCCCTGGACCCGCTGCCTGGAAAGCCTGACCTACCGCGCCACTACGTTCGAAGTGATCAGCGCCGGCACCCAGACCACCGTGCAGGACTACCCCGGCCGGCTCGGTTACTGGGCCGTCGGCGTGCCACCGTCTGGCCCGATGGACAGTCGTGCGCTGCGCCTGGGCAACGCGCTGCTGGGTAATCCGGCGGAGGCAGCTGGCCTGGAAATCACCATGAGCGGACCGATCCTGCGTTTCAACACCGACGCAGTGGTGACCGTAACAGGCGCCGAGATCCCGCTGAAGCTCGACGACATCGAACTATCGATGTGCACTACGATCCTGATCAAAGCCGGCAGCACGCTTGCGCTCGGCACCATCGCGGGCGCCGGTGCGCGCAGCTATCTGTGCGTACGCGGCGGGCTGCAAGTCCCCGATTATCTCGGCAGCAAGAGCACCTTCACCCTTGGCCAGTTCGGCGGCCATGCCGGTCGCGCCTTGCGGGCCGGTGACGTGTTACATATTCCGGCGCTGACGGACGAAAGCGTTGGCGCGAGCCTGCCTCGGGAACTGTGCTCTGCCCTGCCAGCGGTGCGGGAAATCCGCGTGATCTACGGCCCGCATGGCGCACCGGAATATTTCACCGAAGGCTATATCGAGAGGTTCTTCGCCACCGACTGGGAAGTGCATTTCAACTCCAGCCGCACCGGCGTGCGCTTGATCGGCCCGAAACCCGAGTGGGTGCGCGACAGCGGCGGCGAGGCCGGTCTGCATCCCTCCAACATCCACGACAACCCCTACGCCATCGGTGCGGTGGACTTTACCGGTGACATGCCGGTGATTCTCGGCCCGGACGGCCCGAGCCTCGGCGGCTTCGTCTGCCCGGTGACCATCATCGAAGCCGACCTCTGGCAGCTCGGCCAACTCAAGGCCGGCGACAGAGTGCGTTTCGTACCGGTGGACGTGGCTACCGCACGCAAGCTGGCCCAGGCAGCCAACACCGAGTGCGCCCGTCTTGCCGCCGCGCCGGTGCCGTGCGTGCCGGTGGCGCTGGAATCGCCCATCGTGCTGGATATCGGCGAGGCGGATACGCGCCTGGTGGCGCGCCTCTCCGGCGACACCCACCTCTTGCTGGAAATCGGTCAACCGGAACTGGACCTGGTGCTGCGTTTCCGTGGCCATGCGCTGATGCAGGCGCTGGAGGCGAAGCAGCTGGACGGCGTGATCGACCTCACCCCCGGGATTCGCTCGTTGCAAGTGCACTACCAGCCCGAAACCCTGCCATTGGCCAGCCTGCTCGACACTGTCGCCGGCCTATGGGACGCAGTGTGCTCGGCACAGGATCTGAGAGTCCCGTCGCGAATCGTCCACCTGCCACTGTCCTGGGATGACCCGGCCTGCCAACTGGCGATCGACAAGTACATGACTACCGTGCGCAAGGACGCCCCCTGGTGCCCGAGCAATCTGGAGTTCATCCGCCGCATCAACGACCTGCCAAACCTCGATGCCGTCTACCGCACCGTATTCGAAGCCAGCTATCTGGTCATGGGCCTGGGCGACGTCTACCTCGGTGCGCCGGTGGCCACTCCGCTGGACCCACGGCATCGGCTGGTCACCACCAAGTACAACCCGGCACGCACCTGGACCGCGGAAAACTCGGTGGGCATCGGCGGCGCCTACATGTGCGTTTACGGCATGGAGGGCCCGGGCGGCTACCAGTTTGTCGGTCGCACGCTGCAGATGTGGAATCGCTACCGCGCGGTCGAGGCCTTCGGCGGCCAGCCGTGGCTGCTGCGCTTCTTCGACCAGATCCGCTTCTTCCCGGTTTCGGCCGAGGAGCTGACAAAGATCCGCCGCGATTTCCCGCTTGGCCGTTACCCGCTGAAGATCGAAGAGACCGAGCTGCGGCTGTCCGATTACCAGGCTTTTCTGGACCAGGAAGCCGACGGCATCGACGCCTTCCGCCAGCAGCAACGCGCCGCCTTCGACGCCGAACGCCAGCGCTGGATCGCGTCCGGCCAGGCGCATTTCGAGAGCGAGGAAGTGGCCGCGGATCTCGGCGAAGACGCCCCGCTGGATGATGGCCAGCACGGCATCGAAAGCCATATTGCCGGCAACCTCTGGCAAGTCTCGGTGGCCGAAGGCGAACGCGTCGAAGCCGGCGACGTGCTGGTGATTCTGGAGAGCATGAAGATGGAAATCCCGCTCACCGCGCCGGTAGCCGGTGTGATCAAGGAGGTCCGCGTGCAACCCGGCGCCCCCGTGCGCGCCGGCCAGCGCGTGGTGGTGATCGAGGAGGCGTAAGGCCGCACGACCCACGCAAAGATAACCGTAGGGTGGATCACGCTTCACCGATCCACCAACCGGCCGACCGACTGACCGGGCCGGCCCGAACATCACAGGTGGAAAAGGCGTTGCCGTTTTCCACCGTACGAGGAATACAACGTGACAAACGACTTCGATCTACGCCTCGACACACTCCGCACGGCTTACTCCAGCGCCCAACTGTCACCGCGCACACTCATCGCTGCAGTGCACAAGCAAGCCACCGCCCTCCAGGCCGAATTCAACCTCTTCATTCATCTTCTGACCAAAGATGAACTCGAGCCCTACCTAGCCGCCCTGGACAGCAAATCCCCAGCCGAGCTACCGCTCTACGGCATCCCCTTCGCCATCAAGGACAATATCGACCTGGCCGGCATCCCCACCACGGCCGCCTGCCCCGCCTTTGCCTATACACCCGAAGCCAGCGCGACCCTCGTCGAACAGTTGATTGGCCTCGGCGCGATCCCGCTGGGCAAGACCAATCTCGACCAGTTCGCCACCGGCCTCAACGGGACGCGCTCGCCCTACGGTGAATGCCGCAACAGCGTGCACCCGGACTACCCCTCGGGCGGCTCCAGCGCCGGTTCATCGCTGGCCGTGGCGCTGGGCGTCGCGAGCTTCGCACTGGGCACCGATACCGCCGGCTCCGGCCGCGTACCGGCAGCGTTGAACAATCTGGTGGGCCTCAAGGCCAGCAAGGGCCTGATCTCCACGGCCGGCGTCGTACCCGCCTGCCGCACGCTTGATTGCGTCACCTTTTTCGCCGCCACTGCCGCGGAAGCCAGCCAGCTACTGGCGCTGACCGCCCGGCTCGATCCGCGCGACGAGTACAGCCGCACCAACCCATCGTGGAACGACGGCTCGGCCTTCGGCAAGGTCGCCGCGTTCCGCTTCGGTGTGCCGAAGGACACGGAATTTCTCGGCTGCCCGGAAAGCCCCGCGCTGTTCGCCGCCACCATCGAGCAATTGAAAGCCATCGGCGGCGAGCCGGTGGAAATCGACTTCGGCCCCTTCCTCGAAGCAGCGCGCCTGCTCTACGAAGGCCCCTGGGTGGCCGAGCGCTACAGCGTCGCCGGCGAGCTGATCGAGCAGCAGCCTGACGCCGTGCTGCCGGTGATCAAGGCCGTGCTGGAGAAGGCGCCCGGCACCACCGCCGTAGGGTTGTTCCGCGCCCAGTACCGTCTGCAACAACTCAAGGCCGTGTGCGACCGGATCATGGCCGAGGTCGATTGCGTACTGACCCCGGCCTACCCGCGCCCGGTGACGCTGGACGAGCTGCATGCCGAGCCGGTCAAGCGCAACTCGGACCTGGGCTACTACACCAACTTCATGAACATGCTCGACTACGCCGCCGTGGCGGTGCCGGCGGGCGTCATGCAGAACGGTCTGCCCTGGGGCGTGACCCTGTTCGGCCGGGTGTTCACCGATCAGTACCTGCTGAGTCTGGCCGACGCGCTGCAGCGGCAAAATGGCATCGCGCTGATCGGCGGCCAGTCGATCACCTCGCCCGCTCCGCAAACACCCGCGCGCAACGACCGTGCCCGTGTGGTGGTCTGCGGCGCGCATCTGGACGGGCTGCCGCTGAACTGGCAGCTCAAGCAGCGTGGCGGTCGCCTGCTCGAAGCGACCCGCAGCGCGGCGGCCTACAAGCTCTACGCCCTGGCCGGCGGCCCACCGTATCGCCCGGGCATGGTCCGGGTTGCCGAGGGCGGTGCGGCGATCGAAGTAGAAGTCTGGGAAATCCCCAGCAGCGAGCTGGGCTCCTTCCTCGGAGGAATCCCCGCGCCGCTGGGCCTGGGCAAGGTGCAACTGGCCGATGGTAGCTGGGAGACCGGCTTCATCTGCGAGCCATGCGGACTGGAGGGGGCCCGCGACATCACGGCGTTCGGCGGTTGGCGCGCCTATATGAACGATCGCGTCTAGCAAGGTATTACCGAAGCCGCCGGGCGCGCGGCGGCCACCTGGTGTCGCTCAGGGTTCGTGTCGAGCACAGACGCGAGACCGTCGGACGATGGTCAGAACACCAGTGGCCGGTGCACTTCGTGCCTGTGCAGCCGCACTCTGGCCATCCCGTCGCATCGCCGGAACATCCGGCTCCTGGCTGACCTCCCATGCAGAGCCACGCTGACCTCAGTCGGCGTTATCTGCATCCGAAGGAGGACTCCCATGCATATCACCCTGCCACGCATCGGCCTCGGCGGCGCGCCGCTGGGCAACATGTTCCATCCCCTCAGCGAGGAGACCGCCGACGCGACGCTCAACGCCGCCTGGGACGCCGGCTTTCGCTACTACGACGTGTCGCCGCACTATGGCGCAGGGCTGGCCGAGCAGCGCTTCGGTCGCCTGCTCAGCGGCAAGCCACGCGATGAATACGTGCTGAGCACCAAGGTCGGGCGACTGCTGCACCCGGCCGCTCAACCGGAGAACGCCAAGCCTTTTGTCGACGAACTGCCCAACAAGCGCGTCCCCGACTATTCGGCCGACGGTGCGAGACGCTCTATCGAAGACAGCCTGGAGCGCATGGGCGTCGATCGCCTCGACGTGGTGTTCATCCACGACGTGTCCGAGGATCAATGGGGCCCGCAGTGGCGCGAATACTTCCAGCAGGCCATGAACGGCGCGGCGAAAGCGCTGACCCAGCTGCGCGATGAAGGCGTGATTCGCGGTTGGGGCCTGGGGGTCAACCTGGTCGAACCGTGCCGCATGGCGCTGGAGCAGAGCGATCCGAACGTGTTCCTGCTGGCCGGGCGCTATTCGCTGCTGGAGCACGACGAAGCGCTGGATACGCTGTTTCCGACCTGCCACGAGCGGGGTGTCGGCATCGTTGTTGGCGGCCCATTCAACTCCGGCGTGCTGGCCGGCGGCGAGCATTACGAGTACGACCAGATCCCGGCACACATCAGCGAGCGCAGGCAGCAGCTGAACGCGGTCGCCGAGCGCTGCGGCGTGGACCTGCGCGCCGCAGCGCTGCACTTCTGTCTGGCCAACCCGGTGGTGGCCTCGGTCATCCCCGGTACGGCGAACCCCGAGCGGCCGAAGCAGTACATGGACTATTTCAATACTCAGGTTCCCAGCGAATTCTGGCAGACGCTCAAGCGCGAGGAACTGCTCCGCGAGGATGCGCCAGTACCGAGCTGATTTGATTCGCCCCTCCCCGGCCGCTCCCGCATCAGCGTTTTGTGGGAGCGCCTTGGGGGCTGTGCCTTCCCCGCCGATGACATCCCACCACACAGCCTTGCTCCGCACTATCACGGAGCAAGGCTCCCCATTTGAGAGCAGCGACGTTCAAGCCGGGCAAGCCGCCCTACGTCCGTTTCGCACGGCAACTTCTTGAATAAGCGACGCTTTTGCTTCGAGCAGCGCAGCTGGCACGCAACCTGCTGTATCTCCAGTGAACGGGATGAGTCGCCACCGGCGCTCATGACGCTTGGCACAAACACAGGAGCAGCTTCAAGGAGAACTAGGGTTCCGGCTCACAGGGAGTGGGCGCTGGTCCGAGAGTTCTCCGGTCCCAGGGACGGGACTACACGGAGGGATAAAAGCCCGGGAGACGCGATGTCATCCCGTGCCTGTCATTCCAATGTGTAGGGAAATCACACCATGTCCACACTGCGCTCGCTGAACAAGACCCTTCTCGCCGCCGGCCTGGCCGTCGCGACATTGTTTTCACCGCTGGCCAGCCAGGCTGCCGAGAAGCTGAAGATCGGCACTGTGGTCTGGGCCGGTTACGGCCCCTTCTACGTCGCCGACAAGAAGGACCTGTTCAAGCCCCACGGCCTGGACGTGGACCTGCAGTTTTTCAACGACCCGGCGCTGATCCCCACCGCCATGCTCAGCCGCGCGCTGGACGGCGGCATGCTCACCTACGACCAGGTGGTGGCCTCGGTCGCCAAGGGCCTCAAGCATCGCGTGGTGATGCCCATCGACTTCTCCAACGGTGGCGATGCCATCGTCGCCGACGCCTCGATCCAGTCCTTTGCCGACTTCAAGGGCAAGAAGGTCGGCTTCAACCCACTCTCGCCATCGGACTTTCTGCTGGCCTATGCGCTGCAGCATAACGGCATGAGTGACAAGGACATCAACGCCGTCAACATGACCCCGGAAGGCATTCCCGGCGCCATGGCCTCGGGCAACCTGCCGATTGGCGTGACCTACGAACCCAACGTCTCGCAAATCCTCTCCATGGGCGGTGGCGACAAGTTCAAGGTGGTTTATTCCTCCAAGGACGCACCGGGGCTGATCACCGACGTACTGGTCTTCGACGAGGCGGTGATCGCCAAGAAGCCCGCTGCCATCAAGGCGATGATCCAGGGCTACCTGGACGGCCTGGCCTACATGCAGGCGCACCCCGAGGAGTCGGCCAAGATCATCGGCGAGGTGCTCGGGGTCAGCGCCGAAGAGGCCGTCGAGCAGATGGCCGGCGCCTACAACATCCCCCTCGCCGAGATGAGCAAGAGCTTCACACCTGGCGATGACACCCATTCATTCCATGGCAGCGGCGCAATCATCGCCAAGTTGCTCAAGGACAACGGGCAGATTCCGACCATCCCGGACTTCAGCAAGACCTACGACGCCCAGTTCACCGAAGCGCTCGCCCAGTAAGCCGATGCCCGGCGGGCAGTTGCCCGCCTGTGCTGGAGAAGACCATGAACGCAAAACCTCTGTACCGCTATGCCGATGGCCGCCTGCCCAACACCCTGGCGATCCTCTACACCGTGCTCGCCTACGGTGGCGGGCTGGCCCTGCTGTTCGCCCCGAATGGCTGGCTGAACGCATTGGGCACACTGCTGCTGGCCCACGGCATGATCATCGCCGCTTACCTGATTCACGAATTCGCCCATGGCGCGATCTTCAGCGTGCCCAAGCACAACGAATGGGCCGGCAACGTCTGCAGTTGGTTGTGCGGCAGCTGCTACGCCGAGTTCCAGGACCTGCGCAAGAAACACATGCGCCATCACGTCGACCGAGCCGACGTGATCACTTTTGACAGCAAGGCCTTTCTCAAGGCGCGCCCCGTGTGGATCCAGAAACTGGTACTGGCGCTGGAATGGGCCTATGTGCCGGCGGTGGAGCTGATCATGCATTTCTACGTGATCGCCCTACCCTTCATCACCGACAACGACAAGCACCGCGCCCGCCGTGGCAAGGTCGCCGCGGTGCTGGCCATTCGCACGCTGCTTTTTGCCGGGCTCGCGGTGCTTTCGCTGAAGGCCGTGCTGCTCTACGCCGTGGCCTGGATGATCATGCTCAGCGTGCTGCGTTTCGCCGATGCCTATCAGCACACCTACGAGGCCTTCGCCGTGCTGGAGGACGGCGCCAAGCTGCCGGAGGACAAGCGCCGCGACCGCAGCTACGAGCAACAGAACACCTACAGCAACGTGGTATCGGAACGCTGGCCGGCGCTGAACCTGCTGCTGCTCAATTTCTCCTTCCACAACGCCCACCACGAGAAACCGGTAGCGCCCTGGTATCGCCTGCCCAAGCTGCACGCCGAGCTGTACGGCAGCACTTACAACCAGGTGATTCCGATGCGCAAGCTGCTCGGCAGTTTCCACCGCTACCGCGTGCGCCGCGTGCTGGACGATGACTACGGCGTGGTCAGCGAAGGGCCGCACAAGGCCGACAACTTCTACGGCGCCGTCGGCGTCTCCTTCCTGACGGCGGTGTGACATGCACAAGGCACTGGATTACCGAGGCCGCTGCGTGGTCATCACCGGCGCCGCCGGGGGCATCGGCCGGGGCCTGGCGCAGAGCTTCGCCGCTGCCGGCGCCACCCTGGAGCTGCTCGACCGTGACGCCGACGCCCTCGCCCGGCTCGCTGACGAACTCGCTGGCGAGACGCCGCTGCACTGCACCGCACTGGACCTGGGCGATCGGCAGGCGGTGCAGCAGTATGCCGATGACCTCGCCTGCCGCGGCCTCAACGCCGATGTGCTGATCAACAACGCTGGTGTCGAGTACGCCACGCCGCTGGGCGAGTGCAGCTTCGAGGCCGACCAGCGCTGGTCGACCCTGCTGGAGAACAACGTCGGTTCCATGCAGCGCCTGACCCGCGCATTGCTGCCACGCCTGCGCGCCGGCGCCAGCGTGATCAACCAGGCCTCCATCTGGGGTCTGAAAGGCGTGCCGGGCTTTTCCGCCTATGTCGCCAGCAAGCACGCGGTGGTCGGCCTGACCCGTTCGCTGGCCTGGGAGCTGGGCCCGCGGCGCATCCGGGTGAACGCGGTGTGCCCCGGCTGGATCGGCACCGATGCGGCCATGCGCTCGCTGCAGGTGATGGCGGACGCCAACGGCCGCAGCGACAGCGCCGAGCTGGCGGCGATCCTCGCCAACCAGGCCATCCCGGAACTGCTGACGCCGGCTGACCTGGGCGGCACCTTCCTCTTTCTCGGCTCGCCACTGGCCGCCGCCCTGACCGGCCAGGCGCTGTCGGTCAGCCATGGCGAGGTGATGCACTGATGGCCAGCAAACGCTTCGCAGGCCAGACCGCGCTGATCACTGGCGCAGCGACCGGTATCGGCCGCGCCACCGCCCTTGCGCTTGCAGCCGAGGGCGCACACGTATGGATCAACCATCGCGGCCAGCAAGATCTGGCGAACCAATTGGTCGAGCAGATCACCGCCAATGGTGGCGACGCCTGCGCCATCGAGGCCGATGTCAGCGATCCGGCCGCGGTCGCGGCAATGTTCGAGACCATCGAGGCGCAGGGACCGCTGGGTCTGCTCGTCAACAACGCCGGGGTGATCCTGGAAAAGCCCTTTCTGCAAACCAGCGAGGCGGACTGGGCAATGCTGCTGGGCGTCGACCTGGGCGGCGTCTACCGCTGCTGTCGCCATGCGCTGGCGCAGATGCAGCCGCGGCGCACTGGCGCCATCGTCAACGTCGCCTCGGACCTCGGCTTTCTCGGCCGCGAACAGTACGTCGCCTACTGCACGGCCAAGGCCGGGGTGATCGGCCTGACCCGTTCGCTGGCGCGCGAATTCGCCACCGATGGCATCCGCGTCAATGGCGTCGCCCCCGGCCCCATCGCCACGGCGATGGTCAGCGCGGAGCACATGAGTGACGAGTGGATGGCCAAGGAGCTGGCGATCCCCATGGCGCGCCTGGGTACGCCGGAGGAAGTCGCGGCGGCCATCGTCTTCCTGCTTTCGCCGCAGGCGAGCTATTTCACCGGACAGCTGCTCGGGCCCAATGGCGGCTCCTGGATGGGCGCATGAACAGTCTGCTGCCACAGGGCATGCTGATCGGCGGCGCCATCATGTGGGGCCTGGGCTGGCTGCCGTTGCAGTTCTTTGCCGCCCGTGGCCTGGCCGGTATGCCGCTGGTGCTGCTGACCTATTCGCTGCTCAGCCTGCTGGCGCTGCCGGTGCTCTGGCAGCAGCGCCGGCAGTGGGCGAGCCAGTATCGCCAGGTACTCACCATGGGCCTGTGCGGCGGCTGGGCCACCGCGGCGCTGGTCACCGCCCTGGCCGAAGGCAACGTGGTGCGGGTGATGCTGCTGTTCTACCTGGCGCCGGTGTGGGCGATGGTCGGCGGCTGGCTGCTGCTGGGCGAACGCTTCAGCGGCGCGCGGCTGTTCGCCCTGGGGCTGGCGATGCTGGGCATTGGGCTGACCCTCGGCATCACCGGCGAAGCTCTGGACGCGCCAGGTGCCAACGACTGGCTGGCACTTTCTGCCGGCCTCGCCTTCAGCCTCAACAACCTGGCCACCCGCGCTGCTGACCGGGTGCCGCTGGCGAGCAAGGCGTTGGTCAGTTTCATCGGCAGCGCCCTGCTCGGCGGACTGTTCTGCCTGCTGTTTCGTCAGTCGCTACCACCGCTGGATCTAACCCTGACCTGGCAGATCGCCCTGCTCGCCCTTGGCTGGCTGATCAGCATGGCTGCCGTGCAGTACGGCCTCACTCATCTGGAAGCCGGCCGCGCCGCGGTGCTGGTTGTGTTCGAGTTGATCGCCGCGGTGCTCTCGTCGGCCTGGTTCGGCAGCCATGCCATCGGTCCGAACGAATGGCTCGGCGCCGCCCTGATTACCACTGCCGCGCTGATCGCCGGCTGGCCGGAACGTCCCCTCCCCATCGCGACTAGGAGCACCTGCGCATGACCGTGCACATGGATCAACTGAGCTGGGTCGATTACGAACGTCGCATCGGTGAAGGCGCCGTGGTCTTCCTGCCCTGCGGCGCTACCGAGCAGCATGGCCCGCACCTGCCGCTGGGCACCGATGCGCTGCTGGCCAGCGCCATCAGCGCCGAAGTGGCGACGCGTGTCGGCGGGCTGGTCGCGCCGGCTCTTTCCTACGGCTACAAGTCGCAGCCCAAATGCGGCGGCGGGCAGCATTTCTGCGGCACCACCAGCCTGGATGGCGCGACCCTGAGCGCGCTGGTGCGCGACGCCGTGCGGGAGTTCCACCGCCACGGCGTGCGCCGCCTGGTGCTGGTGCTCGGCCATTACGAAAATCAGTGGTTCGTCGCCGAGGGCATCCAGCTGGCGCTGCGCGACCTCGGACCGGGCGCCGGCCTGGAAGTGATGCGCCTGGAACACTGGGACTTCTGCCGCGAGCAGACCCTCACTGACGTCTTCCCCGACGGCTTTCCCGGTTTCGCCCTGGAGCATGCCGCGGTGATCGAAACTTCGCTGATGCTGCACTTCCACCCACAACTGGTGGCCCTGGAGAAGATTCCAGATGACGCCCCGGCGGACTTCCCGCCCTACGACATGTATCCCACCCGCACCGAGTGGGTGCCGCCTTCCGGCGTGCTGTCCTCGGCCAAAGGCTCCAGCGCGGCGAAAGGCCGGCGGCTGGCCGACGACATCGTCGACGGCATCGCCACGGCGGTTTGCAGGGAGTTCGCGCTGTGAGCCTGACGAGCCTGAACCCCGGGCGCACGGCGCTGCTGGTGATCGACATGCAGCGCGACTTCTGCGCCCTGGGCGGCTACGCCGACCAGGCCGGCATGGACGTCAGCCGCCTGCGCGCACCGATCCCGGCGCTCCAGGCGCTGCTGGATCGCGCCCGCGGGCTGGGCATGCTGGTCGTGCACACCCGCGAGGGGCATCGTCCGGATCTTTCCGACCTGCCCGACCCCAAACGCCGCCGTGCCGAAGCGAGCGGCGCGCCCATCGGCAGTTCCGGTCCGCTCGGCCGCCTGCTGGTGCGTGGCGAGTTCGGCCACGACCTGATCGACGAATTGCAGCCGCGCGCCGGCGAGCCGGTGATCGACAAACCCGGCTACAGCGCCTTCGCCCACACCGATCTCGAACTGATCCTGCGCCGTCGCGGCATCGAGCAACTGATCCTGACCGGCGTCACCACCGAGGTCTGCGTGTCTTCGACGCTGCGTCAGGCCATCGACCTTGGCCTCGACTGCCTGACCGTCAGCGATGCCTGCGCCTCGTCCGACCCACAACTGCACGCCGCCGCGCTGGCGATGATCGAAGTCGAAGGCGGGCTGTTCGGCAGCGTGACCGACAGCCCCAGCCTGCTCCGGCGCCTGGAGCGTGCGGCATGACCGATGTGCTGAAGCTCTGGCCGCTGCTAACCGCCACGCATCGCTACGACAAGTCGATTTCCACCCGCAATCGCGGCCAGGGCACGCTGATCGACGCGCCGATCCTCGCCTTCCTTATCGAAACCCGACAGGGCCGCGTGCTGTTCGATGTCGGCTGCGACTACACCAAGCTCAGCGATCCGCAACGGCGTGCGCGCTGGTTCGACCCCGTGGAATTTCCCATGGGTCCGCCCGAGATGACCGAGGAGCAACGCCTGCCCGCCCAGCTCGCCCGACACGGGCTTTCACCCGCGGATATCGACCTGGTGTTCCTCAGCCATCTGCATTTCGATCACGCCGGCGGCCTGTGCGAACTGTGCGGCTGCGACGTGCATGTGCACGAAGCGGAACTCGCCGCCGCCCGCGCCCAGGCGGACGACGCCTACTTCGCCGATGACTTTGCTGGCGAGCATCACTGGACGCTGCAGCACGACGAATACGAGCTGCTGCCCGGACTGCGCGCCATAAATACACCTGGCCACACCGCCGGCCACATGTCGCTGCTGATCGAACTGCCGCACGGCAAGCTGATTCTCGCCGGGGACGCTGCGGACCTGAGCGAGAACCTGGTCGACGAAGTCGCGCCCGGCCTCTGCTGGCAGGACCGCGAAGACCTGGCGCTGGCCAGCATTCGCAAACTCAAGGCAACCGCCGCCGAGACCGACGCCGCGATTTGGCCGAATCACGACATGGCCTTCTGGCGCACCCTCAAACGCTTTCCGGAGTACCACGCATGAAGACCGTTCCCGATGCCTATCTCGGCGTGTGGCGCCGGCGCCTGCTGACCACCACGGCCGGCTTGCGTGACGAAACCAGCGAGGTGTACTGGCTGCAAACCGCCAGCCTGCACGCCGACCTGCGCCTGCCACGGCCGCAAGCGCTGCCGCCGGCCGCCTCGCTGGAAACCTGCAGCCACACCCAGCAGCTGGCGCTGGCCGAACAGGCGGGCTTCGCCGGCGTCACCGAGGTCAACGGCAATATCTGCCAGTGGCATCGGCTGATCGACTTTCAGCCACCGGGCGGGCCGGCGGATATCGGCCTGATGCACTTCGAAACCCCGGAGCGCTTGCTGGAAGACGGGCTGGACGGCAGCTACCACGAAATCTGGCAACGCCTGCCCGAATCCGCTGGCGCCAACTGGGGCCTGTGGCTGCGCGCTGCCGGTGAGCCCTCGCGCCAGGCCTGCCTGCTGGTAGCCGGCGACTACTTCCTGTTCGCCGCCGATCGTCCGCTGCCCCTTTCAGCGGGCGGCAAGCACCTGCGCGACGAACTGGGCGCCGTTGATCCCGCCCTGCGGCCGCAGCTGCTGGCGTTCGAACTCTCCTTCGGCCGCCATCGCAACGGTGCCACGCCCTGGCAGATCAGCCATTCGACGCTACCGGGTCGTGTCGGTGACGCGCTGCTGTCCAGCTATTGGCGCTTCGCCAATCCGGCCAGCCTGCCCAAGGAAGACCTGGCACGACTGGGCCGCTATGCGCCGAGCGGCGGCTGGCAGCGTGCCGAGCATCCCGTTTCCAGCACGCCCCAGGAGGTGTCCGCATGACTGCGCAGATCACCATCGCCACGCCCAGCATCGAGCGACCGAGCCGGGAAAAGCCCGCTGCAGCGACTGCACAGGCCGTTCGCAAAAGCGGCTTCTGGCGCATTCGCGGCGAGATATCCCGACGCAGCGCCTGGCTGCTGACCGGCGCCGGGCTTAGCCTGCCCTTCGTCGTCTGGTGGCTGTGGACAGCCCTGGGCCTCGCCGACCCAATGTTCATGCCCAGCCCCGGCGCCGTGCTCGAACGCATCGGCCGCTGGTCGACCAGCGAGGGGCTGCTGGCTGACATCGGCATCAGCGTCTGGCGGGTGATGGCAGGCTTCGGCGCCTCGGCGCTGCTTGCCCTGCCGCTGGGGCTGTATATCGGCACCTACCGGCCGGTGCAGGCCTTTCTCGAACCGCTCACCGACTTCATTCGCTACATGCCGGCGGTGGCCTTCATTCCGCTGGTGATGCTCTGGGTCGGTATCGACGAGGGCTCGAAGGTGCTGATCATCTTCATCGGCACGTTCTTCCAGATGGTGCTGATGGTCGCCGAAGACGTGCGGCGGGTGCCCATGGCGCAGATCGAGGCGGCGCAGACCATGGGCGCCAACCGCGGCGAGATCGTCAAGCTGGTGATCCTGCCGTCAGCCAAACCGGCGCTGCTCGACACCCTGCGTATCACCTGCGGCTGGGCCTGGACCTACCTGGTGGTGGCCGAACTGGTCGCGGCCAATTCCGGCCTCGGTTACGCCATCCTCAAGGCGCAGCGCTACATGCACACCGACAAGATCTTCGCCGGCATCCTGCTGATCGGCCTGATCGGTCTGCTCACCGACCAGGCCTTCCGCTGGTTGCACCGCCGCGCCTTCCCCTGGATGAGGAAATGACCATGTCCGATACCAAGATTCGAATCCGCCAGGTCGGCAAGACCTTCATCAGCGAGCAGCGCGAGGTGCAGGCGCTGCAGTCGATTGATCTGGATATCCAGCCCAACGAGTTCGTCACCTTTGTCGGCGCGTCAGGCTGTGGCAAGTCCACCCTGCTGCGCATCATTGCCGGGCTGGAAACACTGAGCCACGGCGAGATCCTGCTCGACAGCAAGCCCATCGACGGCCCCGGCGTCGACCGCGCCATGGTCTTCCAGCACTACAGCCTCTATCCCTGGCTGACGGTGATGCAGAACATCAAGTTTTGCCGCCAGCTCAAGGTGATCGGCGACACCGTGCGCCATGACGGCGACGTGGAATCGGCCGCCGGCCGCGCCGACGCCCTGCTCAACCTGATGGGCCTGACGCGCTTCGCCGATGCCTATCCCAGCCAGCTCTCCGGCGGCATGCAGCAGCGCGTTGCCATTGCGCGCGCCCTGCTGCCCAAACCGGCGACGCTGCTGATGGATGAGCCCTTCGGCGCGCTGGATGCGCAGACCCGTGAGGTGATGCACGACCTGATCCGGCATGTGCACCGGCTGGAAAAGAGCACCATCCTGTTCGTCACCCACGACGTCGAGGAAGCCATCTATCTCGGCAGTCGCATCGTGCTGATGGCGCCACGCCCTGGGCGCATCGACTCGATCTATGACGTGCCACTGCCGGCCCAGCGCAACCAGGACATGAAGCTCGCGCCGGAATTCACCGCACTCAAGCGCGAGATCCTCGCGCGCATCCGCGAAACCTCCGGCATGCAGACCGACCTCGAGCAGCTGGCCAAACTCAGTGCCGTGGCCGGCTGAAGGCTAACGGCCGAGCAGCTCGGCCATCGCTGCGAACACCTGCTGCATGGCCGCCGCGCTGCGGCCTGGTCCGCCGGCACAATGGCCCCAGTCCGATTCGAGCACCCGCAGCTCGGCACCCGGAATCAGCGAGGCCTCGTGGCGCGCGTCCTCGACGGTGAAATACAGGTCTGTGCTGCCGGGCATGAGGATGGCCCGTGCGCGAATGCGGCACAGCGCTTCGGCCAGCGAGTCTGTGCCGAAACAGCGGGCTGGGTCGGCCGACTGCCAGCTGTGCAGCACGCAGAGCAGGTCGTTGGCATCCTGCTCCAGATGATCCTGCTCCCAGTAATCGAGCAGCTCGTCGATGCTCTGGAAACCCAGCTCGCGCCACAGCTCATGACGATAGAAAGCCTGCGAATAAGCCCAGCCGGCATAGGCACGGCCGAAGGCGCGCAGGCCGCGTTCCGGCGGCACGCTGTAGCGACCACCCAGCCAAGCGGCGTCGGCGCAGAGCGCCGCCTTTACACCCTCGAGAAATACCTGATTGTGCGGCCAGCAGTGCGCCGTGCAGCAGAACGGCAGAATGGCGCGCACCCGCTCGGGATAGGCCATCGCCCAGAACAGCGTCTGCATGCCGCCCATGGACCAGCCTGTCACCAGGGCAAGCTGCCAGTCGTCACCGTATAGCCGGTCGAGCAGCGTCTTCTGCGCCCTGACGTTGTCCAGCAGGCTGACCTGCGGAAAGTCCGCGGCGGCCTGCCCAGGTGCGGCATTGCTCGGCGATGTCGACCAGCCGGCACCGAACAGGTTGGTCAACACCACACAATAATCACCACTCGCCAGCGGCCCGTCCGCACCAAGCAGGGGCAGGCTGCCCCAATGTGTGCCGCCGTAGTAGCTCGGAATCAGCACCAGGTTGTCCCGCGCGCGGTTCGGCGTACCCACCACCTGATAGCAAAGGCGCGCATTGCGCAGGCGCTCACCGTTTTCCAGGCGCATTTCGCCCAGCGCGAAAAACTTCTTTTCCCTTTTTATTTCAAGCATCTGCATGACTCCGGCATCGGCTAAACGGGTGCAAGGCAGCACCAGCGACGGCCCGCTTCTATACACGCTGGCATGTATATTGGATGAAGGAATCGTGCCAGCGGCCCCGGCCGCCACTGATGACTCCAAGGAGCGCAAGCAGATGACCAGCTTTCCCCTCTCCTCCGTCGAGGAGCTGAAACAGCAGTTGCAAGACAAGGGCGTCAAGTACGCGATGGCCAGTTACGTCGACCTCCACGGCGTGATCAAGGGCAAGTTCGTCCCCCTCGCCCACCTCGGTCAAATGCTGCGCGGCTCCGAGCTCTACACCGGTGCGGCGCTGGACGGTGTGCCGCAAGAGATCAGTGACAACGAAGTGGCTGCCATGCCCGACCCGGCGACCGCCACCCAGTGCAGCTGGAACCGCGATCTGGCCTGGTTCGCCAGCGATCTCTATCTGGACGGCAAGCCCTTCGAAGCCTGCTCGCGCGGCATTCTCAAGCGTCAGACCGAAGCCGCTGCCAAACTTGGCTACACCTTCAACCTGGGTATCGAGACCGAGTTCTTCCTGTTCAAGGACACGCCAGACGGCGGCTTTGCACCGATTTCCGAGCGCGACGACATGGCCAAGCCGTGCTACGACCCGCGCCTGCTAATGGACAACCTGCCCATCATCGACGAGCTGGTGCAGGCCATGAACGAGATGGGTTGGGGTGTCTATTCCTTTGACCACGAGGACGCCAACGGCCAGTTCGAAACAGACTTCAAATACACCGATGCCCTAGGCATGGCCGACCGTTTCGTCTTCTTTCGCATGATGGCCAACGAAATCGCCCGCAAGCACGGTGCCTTCGCCACTTTCATGCCCAAGCCCTCGGCCAACCGCACCGGCAGCGGCGCGCACTACAACATGTCGCTGGCCGACATCGAAACCGGCAAGAACCTGTTCGAAGTCGACGGCGAGGACACCTACGGTTGCGGCGTGACCCCGCTGGCCTACCACTTCATCGCTGGCATGCTGAAGCACGCCAAGGCGATCTGCGCCGTCATCGCGCCGACGGTCAACAGCTACAAGCGGCTGATCCGCAAGGGCGCCATGTCCGGCTCGACCTGGGCGCCGGTGTTCTGCTGCTACGGCAACAACAACCGCACCAACATGCTGCGCATCCCGTCCCAGGGCGCGCGAGTCGAATGCCGCGCCGCGGATATCGGCTGCAACCCTTATCTCGGCGCCGCGATGATCCTTGCCGCCGGCCTCGAAGGCGTCCGTGACAAGCTCGATCCCGGCCAGCCGCACCGCGAAAACATGTACCACTATAGCGAACAGGAAGTGGTGCAGATGGGTATCGAAACCCTGCCGCGCACCCTCTCCGAAGCCATCGACGCCTTCGAGGCCGACCCGCTGTCACGCCAGGTATTCGGCGATGCGATGTACCAGGCCTTCGTCGACTTCAAACGCGACGAATGGAATGCCTACCACACCCATGTTTCCGACTGGGAAATCCAGCGTTATCTGAAATTCTTCTGAACAGGGAGTACCGCCATGCACGGCACCATGATGAAAAAGCTGCTCTGCGCCGGGGCCATCGCCCTCGCCGCCCTCGCCCCGCTGGCCCAGGCCGAGGAGAAAAAGACCTTCAATCTCGCCTGGACCATTTACGTTGGCTGGATGCCATGGAAGTACGCCGACGAGTCCGGAATCATGAAGAAGTGGGCGGACAAGTACGGGATCGAGGTGAACATCAGCCAGATCAACGACTACGTTGAGTCCATCAACCAGTACAGCGCCAGTCAGTTCGACGGCGTGGTCGCCACCAGCATGGATGCGCTGTCGATCCCGGCAGCCGGTGGCGTCGATACCACCGCGCTGATCGTCGGCAGCTATTCCAACGGCAACGACGGGCTGGTGATGAAAGGCACCGACGACCTCAAGCAGATCAAGGGCCAGCAGGTGCATCTGGTCGAACTGTCGGTGTCGCACTACATCCTGGCCAAGGCGCTGGACAGCGTCGGCCTATCGGAGAAAGACGTAAAGGTAGTGAACACCTCGGATGCTGACATCGTTGCCGCCTTCAGCACCGCCGACGTGCGTAACGTCGCCACCTGGAGCCCATTGCTGCAGGAAGTGGCGGCCGCGCCCGACGCGCACCAGGTCTTCGATTCGGCCAGCGTACCGGGCCACGTCAAGGATCTGCTGATCGTCAACAGCGAGACCCTGGCCGACAACCCGGCTTTCGGCAAGGCGGTTACCGGCGCCTGGTACGAAGTGATGGCAATCATGGCCAGCGATACGCCGGAGGGCGCCGAACTGCGTGCCCAATTGGGTGCTGCATCGGGCACCGACCAGGCCGGCTACGAGGCGCAGCTGAAGGGCACGCACATGTTCTTCCAACCAGCCGAAGCGGTCGCCTTTATCTCTGGCGAGCCGGCCCATGAAGCCATGGACAGCGTGCGCAAGTTCTCCTTCGACCATGGTCTGCTGGGCGACGGTGCCGACTCGGCAGACTTCGTCGGCATCGACATGCCGGCCGGCGCGCTCGGTGACCAGGGCAACCTGAAGCTGCGCTTCGACACCCGCTACATGCAGATGGCCGCCGACGGCGCGCTGTAAAGCCTTGCCACGTAGCGTCCGGCGACGGCACGCTGCGTGGCCACTGCGCATTCTGAGGAGCCCCATGCGCCGTACCAAAGAAGACGCTGAGCAGACCCGCCTAAAGGTAATCGCCGCGGCACTTGAGCTGTTCAGCCGCAACGGCTATTCCAACACCACCCTGGCGATGATCGCCGAAGCCGCCGGCTTCAGCCGGGGGCCGATCTACTGGCACTTCAAGAGCAAGGACGAACTGTACGAAGCAGTGCTCGGCTATTCCCAGGTGCCCCTAGAGCGGCTGATCGAACAAAGCCGAGAACGTGCCGCCGATCCGCGCGCTGCGCTGGAACACTTCATCAGCGAGTGGTTTCGACTGCTGCTGGAAGATCGCTGGTACCGCCAGTCTTTCGAGATCCTGCTGAACAAGACCGAACTCACCGCGCAGATGGCCAGCACGCTGAAACGCGAACGCAAGCTGACCCGGGCGATGGTGCAATTGCTGGAAGAACTGATCGCGAAGGCGCAAGCGGATGAAGAATCGGCGCGCTCACTCGCTGTTCTGCTCTATTCGAGCCTGATGGGTATCACCCATACCTGGTTGCTGTCACCGAAGCTGTTCTCGCTTAGAGAACAGGCGCCCCTGATGGCGCGCAGCCTGTTTGCGCTGGCAATCCCCGGCGCTACAACGGGCGCATCAGCCCAGTAGCCGTGGGCGCTTGAGCTTGCTCAGCAGCGCCGGTCGAAGCGCAGCGGCATCCAGGTCGATGGTGTTGATCAGGCCAGTGATGTCGGCCTGGGAAAGCGATATGCGACACGGCAGCCCGGTGAGCAGCAATGACTCTCCGGCCGCTTCGTCGATGAGCATCACCCGTATCGTGGATGGCGAGTCCATTCGTGCGCTGACCACCAGCGGCTCGAAATGCTGTTGAACCTGGGCGAAAGCCTCCGGTTGCCTGAAACGCTTCATAGCGACAACTCCATTTGTCAGGCGGCGCATTCTAGCAGCAGCTGGCGCATCGCCACCGACGGCAAATGCCAACTCCGCCACAGGGCGGACTTGAGCCCGTACAGGTCGCTACCCACACGGGTTCAGGACAAATCGATGCGGCAAGATCGGGACGGGAGACATCAATGATGGCGTGAGTCAGGGAGAAACAGAACGATCAGCGAGGCCGTGAGCTCACGGGAATGCGTCCACAGGGTAAGCGTCCAATGGGACCAAGCCGGGACAAAACATGCTGTTTTCCGCACCCCAGAAACGCTGAAGGCCCCGGAATACGGGGCCTTCAGGTTTTCAGATGGCGGAAGCGCAGAGATTCGAACTCTGGGAAGAGTCTCCCCTTCGGCGGTTTTCAAGACCGCTGCCTTCAACCACTCGGCCACACTTCCGGATAAAGCGGGCGCAATATTACCGGATAGAAATACACTGTCAAACACTGATGCTAGGCATCTCGCTTGCCTCTGCTATGATCCGGGACAAATCGTCTCAGGCTTGAATTCATCCAAGGAGTGTCGCCATGCACGAACACGAATACGCGCTTAGCCACACGCAGGTCGAACAGCGCGAGGTCAGCAAGGTCCTGCGCAACACCTACGGGCTCTTGGCCATGACGCTCGCGTTCAGCGGCCTGGTTGCCTATATGGCCATGCAGGCCAACGCCGCTTACCCGAACATCTTCGTGGTGCTGATCGGCTTCTATGGCCTGTTCTTCCTCACCGCCAAGCTACGCAATTCGGTATGGGGCCTGGTTTCCACCTTCGCCCTGACCGGCTTCATGGGCTATACCCTCGGCCCGATCCTCAACATGTATCTGGGCCTGGCCAACGGTGGTCAGCTGATCAGCTCGGCGCTGTCGATGACCGCACTGGTGTTCTTCGGACTGTCGGCCTACGTACTGATCACCCGCAAGGACATGAGCTTCCTCAGCGGCTTCATCACCGCGGGCTTCTTCGTGCTGATCGGTGCCATGCTGGCGGGCTTCTTCTTCCAGATCACCGGGCTGCAACTGGCGATCAGCGCTGGCTTCGTGCTGTTCTCCTCGGCCTGCATCCTGTTCCAGACTAGCGCCATCATCCACGGCGGCGAGCGCAACTACATTATGGCCACCATCGGCCTGTTCGTCTCGCTGTACAACCTGTTCATCAGCCTGCTGCAGCTGCTGGGCATCTTCGGCGGCGACGACTGATACACGCTTGGCGAACCCGCTCCGGCGGGTTTCCCGATACCCTGCGAGAGCCATGCTTTCGCAGGGTTTTTTCGTTTTGGGGCGACACATTTATCACGGCTCAGCCTTATAGCTGCTCAGTCGCCCCTCTCCGTCCGCGCCTGTGGCGCGGCATCCTCGAACCGATCGACTTGCCGCAGACTTCTGAAACCGAGCATCCAGCCGCCGGTCACCAACAGCGTGCTGACGCTGCCCAGCAGTGCCGCTGGCACCGCGCCGAACCAGGAGGCGCTGAAGCCGGCACGGAACTCACCGAGCTCGTTGGACGAGCCGATAAAGAGCATGTTCACGGCATTGACCCGACCGCGCATGGCATCGGGCGTAGAGAACTGGATCAACGACGAGCGAATGTACATGCTGACCATATCCGCGCCACCAGCAACGAACAGAGCAGCGAACGACAGCCAGAACAGGCTGGATAACGCGAACACCGTATTGGCCAGACCGAACACCGCCACCGCGATGAACATCGTCATGCCGACATGGCGATTGAACGGTCGCGTACTCAGGTAGAAGCCCACCATTACCTCGCCCAGAGCCATGGCGCTGCGCAGCGCGCCGAGGCCGGTCGGCCCGACTTCCAGTACTTCCTGCGCATAGATCGGCAGCAGCGCGACCACGCCGCCGAGCAGTACGGCGAACAGATCCAGCGAGATGGTGCCCAGGATGATCGGCCGCGAACGGATGAAGCGAATGCCTGCCGTGAAGCGCTGCCAGGCCGTAGATTCAAGCGCCTGCATCGCTTCGGCATAACGCACTTGCACGCTGTGCAACAGCGCAATTGCAGCCAAGAAGAACGCCAGACAGGCGGCATAGGTCAGTCCGCCACCGCCCAGCGCATAGAGCCCACCGCCGAATACCGGCCCGGCAATGGTGGACCCGCGCACGATCATGCTGTTGGCGGCGATCGCTGCGGCCAATCGCTCACGTGGCACGATCTGCGGCAACAGGCTGGAGAGCGCCGGCCCGGTAAAGGCGCGCGCGCAGCCATAAAACACCAGCACGATGTAGTAACGGCCCACCGCTCCGTCACTCAGTGACAGCCACAGCAATGCCGCTGCGCAGACCGCTTCGAGCGCCCAACTGAGCGAGAGGATGCGCTTGCGGTCGTAGCGGTCGATCAGATCGCCCGCCGGCATCAGCAGCAGGAACATCGGCACGAATTGCGCGAGACCGACAAAGGCCAGCGACAGCGGATCGCGAGTCATGTCGTACACCTGCCAGGCCACCACCACGGCGAGGATCTGCACGGCGAACATAGCCAGTACACGACTGATCAGAAACGGCAGGAAGCCGGGCTGGCGGTAGACGGAGGTGGAAGAGGTAGAGGCGTCGGAAACAGACATTGGATATCCAGACGGCGCCCACGACGGGGCCGAAGGCGAGCCAATCTACCGGAGGGCCGTCATGCCAGGCAAACCACGACCGGACCGGTGGCCTGCTGACGCGGTACGCGCGAAATTCGGAACGTCTCCGGTGCACCCAGGCCGAGTCGGCGCGCCCTTGCCATTGGTGCTCCAATCGCGAAACAGCATGCACATGCCGCCGACCGGGATTCTTCAGGCCGGCCGCTGGGCGTATCATGTCGGCTGTTTTGCCATGGTGCCCCGATGAAATTCGCAATCGCCCTGTTCGCCCCACCTCATTCGCCCGCTGCTCGCCGTGCGTTGCGCTTTGCCGAAGCCGCGCTTGCCGGCGGACATGAAATCGTCCGCCTGTTTTTCTATCAGGACGGCGTGCATAGCGCCTCGGCAAATATCGTCGCGGCACAGGATGAACTTGACGTGGCCGCCGAATGGAGCCGCTTCCTGGCCGCAAATCAGCTCGACGGCGTGGTTTGCATCGCCGCCGGCCTGCGTCGTGGCGTGCTGGATGCCGGCGAGGCGCTGCGTTACCAGCGCCCGGCGGCGAATCTTGCCGCGGGCTGGGAGCTATCGGGGCTTGGTCAACTGCATGAAGCGGCGCAGCAAGCGGATCGCCTCGTCTGCTTCGGAGGTCACTGATGGCACGTTCCATGTTGATCATCAGCCGTCAGTCTCCCTGGGCCGGCCCGTCGGCGCGCGAGGCGCTGGATATCGTACTGGCCGGCGGCGCCTTCGAATTGCCGTTGGGGCTGCTGTTTCTCGATGACGGCGTGTTTCAGCTTACCGCTTCTCAGCGGGCCACTTCGGTCGAGCAGAAAGACCTGACGGCGAATCTGCAGGCACTGCCACTGTTTGGCATCGATGCACTGTTTGCCGCACGCCGCAGCCTGGCCGAGCGCAACCTGAATGAATCAGCTCTGGCATTGCCCGTCGAAGTGCTCGACGACGCCGGCCTGAGTGCCCTGTTCAACCGCTATGACCATGTGATCACGATCTGATGGCAACCCTGCATCTGCTTTCCCACACACCTTTTGCCGATGGCCGCTTCGCCAGCTGCCTGCCGCTGTTGGCTGATACCGACGCCCTGCTGCTGACTGGCGATGCAACGTACGCCCTGACGGCAGGTACACAGCCTGCGGCCGAGCTGGAGCGGCTGCCGGAACAGGTCGCCGTGTTCGCGCTGGAGGAGGACGTGCAAGCCCGTGCGCTCAGTGCCCTGCCCGCTCGTGTGCAATTGCTGGACTATGCCGCCTTCGTCGAACTGACCTGCCGCTACGAGCGGGTCAACAGCTGGCTATGAGCCTGTTCGTCAGCGGGCGGGAGATCGCCCTGGACAAGGACGGCTTTCTGGTCGATCTCGCTGACTGGAACGAGGCCGCCGCACAAGCGCTGGCCTGCCGAGAAGAGCTCGAGCTGAAAGCCGAGCATTGGGAAATCCTCTGGCTGCTGCGAGAGTTCTACGCCGAATTCCAGCTGTCGCCGGCCACGCGTCCGTTGATCAAGTACACCGCGCTCAAGCTGGGCCCGGAAAAAGGCAACAGCCTGCACCTCAACCGCCTGTTCAAGGGCACTCCTGCGAAACTGGCCGCCAAGCTGGCCGGGCTGCCAAAACCGAACAATTGCCTATGAGCCTCGAAACGCCTGCAGAACATCCTTTCGCCGCCTTCGTGCGCATTCTCGGCAAGGGCAAGCGCGGCGCCCGCGACCTGACCCGCGAAGAGGCTCGCGAAGCCATGGGCATGCTGCTCGACGGCAAGGTGGAGGACGCTCAGCTCGGTGCCTTCCTCATGCTGCTGCGGCACAAGGAAGAAAGTGCCGAAGAGCTGGCCGGCTTCACCGAGGCGGTGCGCGCGCGCGTGCAGGCACCCGCAATCCCAGTCGATATCGACTGGCCGAGCTATGCCGGCAAGAAGCGTCATCTGCCCTGGTACCTGCTGGCAGCCAAATGCTTGGCGAATAATGGCGTGCGCATCCTCCTGCATGGCGGTGGTGCGCACACCGCCGGCCGCATCTACACCGAACAGCAACTGGAGCTGCTCGGCATTCGTCGCTGCGAGAACTGGGAGCAGGTAGGCGCAGCACTGGAACAGAGCAATCTTGCGTTCATCCCGCTGGGTGCCTGGATGCCGGTGCTGCAACGCATGATCGACATGCGCAACCTGCTCGGCCTGCGCTCGCCGGTGCACTCACTGGCGCGCCTGCTCAACCCGCTCGGCGCCCGCTGTGGCCTGCAGAGCATCTTTCACCCCGGCTATCAGGACGCCCACCGCCAGGCCAGCACCCTGCTCGGCGATCACGCCATCGTGATCAAGGGCGAAGGTGGCGAGATCGAGATGAACCCGGACAACATCTCCCACCTCTACGGCACCACCGGCGGTGCGCCGTGGGACGAGGAATGGCCCGCACTGTCCGAGCGGCGCCACGTGAAGCCCGCGCAACTCGATCCGCAGCAGCTACTCGCCGCCTGGACTGGCGAGCAGAACGATGCGTATGGCGAGCTGGCGGTAGTTGCCACCATGGCGCTCGCCTTGCGCGGGTTGGGGATAGAGCGCGAGGCTGCATTCGAGCAGGCTCGAGCCTACTGGCAGGCACGCCATTCATCGATTTAAGCGATAGGATTAACCCGCCGTTCGGTCACATTAATCGAACCATGCTTCCTAGACTGCCCTCCTATGCCGCAACAGGAGGAAAAAATGGGATTACTGATAGATGGCCAGTGGCATGACCGCTGGTACGCAAACCGCGACGGCAGGTTCGAGCGAGAACACTCCAAGCGCCACAACTGGATCACCCGGGACGGTTCGCCGGGCCCGGGCGGCAAGACGGCCTTTCCGGCCGAGGCCGGCCGTTACCACCTGTACGTTTCTCTAGCCTGCCCCTGGGCTCACCGCACGCTGATCTACCGCAAACTCAAAGGCCTCGATTCTTTGATCGACGTGTCCGTGGTCAGCTGGCTGATGGCGGAGAACGGCTGGACGTTCGACAAGGCCACCGGCTCCAGCGGCGATGCACTGGACGATCTCGACTACCTGCACCAACGTTACACCCGCGACGACGCGGACTATTCCGGACGGGTCACCGTTCCCGTGCTGTGGGATCGCGAACGCCAGTGCATCGTCAACAACGAGTCCGCCGAGATCATCCGCATCTTCAACAACGCATTCGACGATCTCACTGGCTCGCGCCTGGATTTTTACCCCGAGCCGCTACGCGGTGAGATCGATGCGCTCAATGCGCGGATCTATCCGGCGATCAACAATGGCGTGTATCGCGCCGGCTTCGCGAGCACCCAAGAAGCGTACGAAGAACCCTTCGACGAGCTATTCCGCGAGCTCGAGTGGGTGGAACGGCGCCTTGGCAAACAGCGCTATCTGACCGGGGAATACGTGACTGAAGCCGACTGGCGGTTGTTCACCACAGCCGTGCGCTTCGACGCGGTGTACTACGGGCACTTCAAGTGCAACCTGCGCCGAATCGAGGATTATCCGAACCTGTCGAACTGGCTGCGCGAGCTGTATCAATGGCCGGGCATAGCCGAAACAGTGGACTTCAACCATATCAAGAGCCACTACTACGCCAGCCACCGGCAGATCAACGGCAACGGCATCGTTCCCAAAGGCCCGGCTCTCGGCCTCCATCGCCCGCATGACCGCGAGCGGCTTGCGGGACGCGGAATATGGACGCGCCAGAGCTGAACGCGGCCGTACCACAGTGATGGCTTGGCCGAACGTGCCTGCCGCGCCAATCGTGCCTCTACCCCGCCGTGCCGTGTTCGAGCATATGGCACATGGCGGTCTTCAGCTTCATCGGCCGCACCGGCTTGTGCATCAGCATATGGCCCAGTTCACGCACCTGCTGCTTGAGTTCGTTGCTGTAGTTCGCCGTGATCATCAACGCCGGCAACGGGCTGGCGCGTCGCGCATTCACCGTGGCGACCACGTCGATGCCGGTGTGGCCGTTATCCAGGTGGTAATCGGCAATCATCAGGTCCGCCTCGGCGTGGAAGTTGTCGACCTGCCGCGCCAGATCCTCTTCGGAAAGCGCGGTAATCACCTTGCAACCCCAACCTTCCAGCAGGGTACGCATGCCCGCGCAGATCGCCGTATCGTTATCCAGTACCCAGACCCGGGCGCCCTGAAGACGCTGCAACAGTAGCTCGGTCGTGCTCGGCTCGGGCCGTGCCTTCGGCGCACGCTTGGCCAGCGGTACATCGATGGCGAAGCATGAGCCGCGTCCCGGATGGGAGCTGACGCGGATGCGATGGCCGAGGATGCGCGCGATCTTTTCCACGATCGCCAGGCCAAGCCCCAGGCCGCGATCCTGATTGGGACGCACGCCATCCCCACGTTTGAATTCCTGAAAGACTTCCTCGAGCTTGTCTGCGGCAATGCCGATACCGGTGTCCCACACCTCGATGGACAGGCTCTGCCGATGCCGGCGACAACCCAGCAATACACGCCCCTGCGGCGTGTAGCGAATGGCGTTGGTCAGCAGGTTGCGCAGGATGCGCGCCAGTAGTTGGATGTCGCTACGCACCAGTGCCGAGCAGGGGATGAAATCCAGCTGCAGCTGCTCGGTCCCGGCGATCTGGCGAAACTCCATGGCGAGGTTTTCCAGCAGCTCGCTTACGGCGAACGGGGCGATATCCGGCTTGATCACGCCGGCATCCAGCTTGGAAATGTCAACCAACGTACCGAGCAGGTTTTCCACGTCTTCCAGCGAATTGCTGATGTTGCGGATCAGCCCGCCATTGAGTGCGCCCGGCTGCTCGAGCAAGGCGCTGGTAAACAGCCGCGCAGCGTTGAGCGGCTGCAGCAGATCGTGACTGACCGCAGCGAGAAACTTGGTCTTCGAGAGGTTGGCCACTTCCGCCTCACGCTTGGCTTCGCGCAGGCGCGCCTCGACATTGCTGCGTTCGTCGATTTCACGCAGCAGTTGGTCGTTGAGGCTGGTGAGTTCGGCGGTGCGCTCGCGCACTCGCTGTTCGAGGTTCTGATAAGCCTGATGCAGCGCCTCGGCGGTACGTCGGCGGTCGGTAATGTCCTGGATCAACACGAAGATGCCGGCCACGTCGCCATTGGCCTGCCGGTTCGGCACATAGGAACGAAGCATGTAACGCTGCTGGCCGGCATGGTTGCGCTCGGCCATTTCGAAACTGACGCTTTCGCCCGACAGCGCCCGGTCGATGTACGGCTCCAGTTGCCGCCAGTGCTCACCACTGTGCACCTCGCGCAAGGACTGGCCGAGCATGCCGTCGCTGGGCCAGCGATACCATTCTTCATAAACCTTGTTGGTGAACTCGTAGATGAGATCGGCTGACACATAGGCGATCAGCGCCGGTACATGGTCGGTAATCAGGCGAATCCAGCGCTCGCTTTCACGCAGTGCCTCGGCATGGCGGTAGCGCTCGGTGATATCGGTGAACGTATTGACGAAGCCACCGGTAGGCAACGCATGGGTGCGGATTTCCAGAACGCGACCGTCGAACAATCGCTGCTCCAGCTCGCGAATCGGCCGGCCGCGGGCGTCACGGCTGTTGGGGGTGAGCAAGGTCAGCTCGCTGTCGGCCATGACCTCCTCGAACGGCCGGTGCGCCTCGATCGGCGCCAGCCCGCAGAGTTCGAGAAAACGCCGGTTCCACAGTTCCAGCGCGCCCTCGGCGCTGACCATCGCAACGCCTTGTGACAGATTGTCCACCGCGCGCTGCAACAGCCGCGACTTCTGCGCCAGCGCCTGCTCGCGGCGCATGGTTTCGCTGACCTTCACCTCAGTGATGTCGGTGTAGAGAATCACCAGCCCGCCTTCACGGGTCGGCCGCTCGCTGACCTGCACCCAGCGGCCATTGTTCAGGCGATACACCGTGGGTTCATCGCCCTTGCCACGATGCTCCTCAACGATCAGCCCGGTGCTTTCGGCCAGTCGCCGCACCTCGGCCAGCCGCGTGCCGGCATTGATGCGCGCGCGCGTGCGCGTCCATAACGACTTGAAGCGGCGATTGAACAGGACGATGCGCTGATCACGGTCGAACAGCACGAACGCATCGGAAATGCTTTCGATGGCATCGACCAGGTGCTGGTGAGCCGTTTCCGCACGCAGCCGCGCATCGCTGAGCAACTGGTTGCTGCCCTTGAGTTCGGCCATTGCCTGATTCAGCGCATCAGTGCGTTCGCGCACCTGCTCGGCCAGTTCCACCGAATGCTGGAACGCCGCATAGGATGCATCCCGCCCGGCGCCGCTGGATTCGACGCGCTCGATCAGCGCAGCGTTGATGCGTTTGAGCTTGTGATTCTCGCGCTCGAGTTCGGCCTGACGTGCCAGCAGCTCAGCGACCTGCCCGGCCTCCGGGTCGGCCAATGGCGACACCGGTGAAGGTCTGGTTGATGTGCATGCCATTGAACTGCTCTCCGTAGGTGTTGAAGCCGATCACCTGTTGGCGTCGGAGAAAAGCCGAGGTCTGCTCACTGGTGTCGTTGGCCTCGATTTCCAGGCGGCGCAGGAAGCAGTCGCAGCCGATCGTGAGCAGCGGAGGCCCGAGGCGTTGTTCCAACCGTTCGAACACGGCTTCCAGGTTCGGCATCAGCGGGCCGGGTTCCATGGCCGTCAGCACGATGCCGTTCTCCACGGCGCAATAGAAGGTCAGGCTCATGTCCTCGTTGACCTTCTGGATCGAGCGCACGTAGTAGTGCTCGTTGATACGCACTGCCAGCGGATGTGCTGCGAACAGCCTATGGTCGAGATCGCTGACCGGAACGCCGATCAGCCGCGCATATTCCTCGGCTGCCGGCTCGGCATTCAGTTCATAGACCCGGCGGCTGTTGCTGTCTGCGCGCGTCACCACCAGTTTGTCTTCAAGCGGCAGGATGTGATGGGTGGTGAACACCTCGAAGTCCAGCCAGGTATTGATCAGCACCACGATGGCCGCATTGCTGTAAAAGCAGCCGTCGTAATAGACGTAGGTGTCGCTCAGATGGTTGTCATCGCCGGCCGAACCGCCAAAATGCGGAATGCTGCCGAACGCAGCACTCAGCGCCGAGAGCACCACTTCCTCGCGGCTGGAGAGACCATCGAGCAGGGTCAACGCGAAGCTGTGGTCCTTGATCGGCGCCAGTGAGTTGCTGCGACAGTCACTGCCCAGACGCTCCACCAGCTGCTGCGCCTCGATCAGGCTGAAGCGGTCCATCTCATCGATCAGCTCGCAGGCAATGGAAAAGCTGCGATGGTCGAAGCCAACCGCCGTTACGCAGCTGCGGCCGTAACCTTGCGAGGTGATTTCACCCGCCGAGGTGCAGCCGACCAGACGCACGCCGCCGAAGTACTCGCGCAACGCATCGCCCAGCGCGGGCAGGTCGTATTCCGCCGAACAGAAGAACAGCACGAAGCCCAGATGCGGATGCATCAGCTGGCGCGCCAGGTCCTGTGCCACCGTCTCGGGCAGCCGGGCCTCGGACATCGCGGTGCGGATTACTTCGCCTTGTTCATCGGTCACGCACGATACCCCGCACCACCTGAATCGGATGACCCCATTCTTGGCCAGGGCATATGGCCCGAAAATGCTACTTGAGTACCGGTAAAGGCCTGCCTAGGTAGTATCGCGACTAAACAACGCAGGCTCCCAACAGTTCCGCTGCCTACGGCGATTCCGTCGGGACATGCAGATAGCGAAAAGGCTGGCCCCTTGCGGGTGCCAGCCTTTCAGGATGTAGCGGTGTCGCTGCAGTCAGGGCGTGGGGACGATCAACGTACACACCACTGCATCGCAACGGATGACACGACCTACGGTTCGGCTGTCATTCGCGCCCTCGATCGCTACTCGCTTAGAAGCTGAGCGCCGCACCTACTGCGAAGGTGCGAGTTTCCTCGTCGAGAGTCGAAGTGTCGCGACCTTCGATTTCGAACTGGTTCAGCTCGGCGACCAACGTCAGGTTGTCGTTGATGCTGTGGAACAGAGCGATGCCGCGAGTTTCATAGTCGGCCGCACTGCCCAGACCGTTGCCGTCGTCCTTGGTCTTACCGTAGGACAGCGCCACGCGGTTTTTGCCGAAGCGGTAGGAGCCTTGCAACAGGTAGCCATCGCTATCCACTTCACGCAGCAGTGCTTCGCCAGCGTTGTTGGTGAAGAACGGGTTGATACCCTCGGCCTGGAAACCCGAGGCGGTCAACGACAGGTTGCCCATCTTGGCCTGTACGCCATAGCCCAGACCTTTGGAGTCAACTTTCTCGATGCTGCTGTTGGTATTGTCCGAGCTCTGCTGCATGCCGTTGATCCAGGTGTAGAACTGGGTGCCACCCAGGTCGAACTCGTAGGTTACCTCGGTTTCAAAGCGCGGGGCTTCCTGGTAGGCCTTATCCAGCGTGGAATTGGTGTCGTTGGTGGTATCCACCGGGTCCATGATGCCCGCGGCGATACGCAGGCCGTTCATCTTCGGCGAGCGGTAGGTAATCTGCGAGGTCGGGAACGGGTACGGGTAGCCGGTACCAATGTTGCCGAAGGACACACCGCCACCATCGACCAGACCCAGCGTGTCGCTCACCTGACCATAACCGCTGAGCAATTCATCGAGCAGGATGTTGGAGCGACCGAACAGGCCGAAGTCCTTACCAAACAGGACTTCACCCCACTGATCATTGGCGACAGTGGCGTAGAACTGACGAACATCGATGCCGGTTTCGGTGCCGTTGCTTTCGCTATCGTTGATCGAAACCCAGAACGAAGAGCGGCCGCCCAGCTTGAGGTCACCGACCTGCTTGGTGAAGTTGAAGCCGATCCAGTTGGGCAGGAAGCCCATCTTCACCCGCGACTGCTTGCGATCGAACTGCTCGCCGTCCCGATCCACGTCGCTGTGCACGTAGAAGGTATTGAAATAGCCATCGGTGGAGAAAGTGGTGTCGTTCTGATCATAGAGAACGATCTCCGCCATTGCCGACTGGCTGACGGTCATGGCTATTGCGCTGGCCAGGACCAGAGGCAGAAGGGTTGATACGGCTTTCTTGTTGTTGTGCATGGCGCTCTCCGCGGTTTTGACGACAAGCAGTCGTGACGGGAGCGATTATCGAAAGGCCATCAAAGCGGACATACGCTGCGATGGCGGCGAAAGGCTAGTACTTTCGCCGCGGGTGCCGTCTTGCGCGCAAAGCACCTCATCCGCGCAGCGGGAAGACAAGGCTTAGGTCGTACGCCCAAAGCAGCGCACCGCTCATTTCTGCGCACGAGCAGATGCGAACGCAAGGATTCGGCAAGCAAGTCGGGTTAGCGAGATCGATGACGCGAGGGGGCTGCAGGACCGAAAGCCAGGCAGGCGCTGGTCAGCCGTTTTGCCAGCGAGCGTCTGGCGCATCGGCGTTGGCGACAACCTGCCAACCACCTTCAGCGGCCCGCAGCGCCTGTAGCTGCGCAAGGATGTCTCGCACTCCGAGCGCTGCGGACGCGGCGACTACCGCAGCCGGGTGGTCGACATCGAAACCCGCGAGACGTGCCTGCCAGACAGATTCAGCGCGGCTACGCAGATCATCGTTCGGACGTTCGAGTGCGCCTATATTCAGAGCCTCGGAAACATCGAGCCCGCCAGCAAAGGTCGCCAAAAACGATTCGATATGTTCAAGGATCGCGTCTGCCGATGCGCAAGGAGACTGCACGGCGAAGACGATCCCTGCCTGGTCGCCAAACTGCCGAAAACCGCAGAACACTGCATAACCGAGCTGCAGTTCGCTGCGCAGCCGACGAAAGAACGCACCTTCCATCAGCTTTGCCAGCAGGCGCCAGGCGGCCTCGACAGCAGCCGTGCGAACCGGAAGCGGACAGAACAGCACCAGCGCCGTTTCGACGCCTGGTTCCCCAAAGCGTGACCACCGATAGCGCGGCGCGCTTGCGTGCTGTTGCTTGACACCGGGCTCCGCCTGTCCGGGCATGTCGGCCAGAATCGTCTGCAGCGGCCCACTCAAGTGCGCAGGCAGTCCGATTGCGAGCGCATCCCAGTTCGAACGTTGCCACGCCCGGGCGAGCGCTTGCGGGTCCAGCGTTGCGCCATCGGCGAGCAAAGCCGGACTGAGCAGCAGCGGTATACGACGAAGCATCTGCCTTATCAGCATCTCGTCCGCGCCAGATGTTGCCGCCTCGCTGTGCAAGCGGCGCCCCTCGTCGAACGCGGCGGTCGCCGGCGCCCTCAGAACGCCGAGCAAGTCGCGAAGAATCAGCGGCAGTGCTTCAGCATGACCAAAAAGCATCAGGCACCAGCTGCGCCCATAATCTTCGAAGCGCAGTTCGACGCCCGCCTGCGCGGCAGCAGGCACGTGCATGCGCAGAGTTGCATGCAACACATACCAGAGCCCCGCTGGCGGCTGTCCCGAAGAGAAGCGCCAGCGAACATAAAGCGCGCCCTGACCGGCATTATCGGTGTGTTCAAGCCAGCACAGACTCGGTGCGACCACCGGGGCAAGCTGCGGGTGCAGGCGCTCGCTTAGCCACGGATTGCGCTCAGGCAGTCGCCACTGCCAAGCGTGGCGATGCAGCGCTGGCAGTGGCTCGGAAACCAGGTCCAGTGCAAAGCCGACACGTGCCGCTTCGATGCGCTTTCCTTTATTGCAGCCCAGGCCATCCACGGTCAGCACGATCGGCTTGGCTCCATCGAGCTGCGTGCCTAGCGCCTGCAGCGCTTGCCGGACGCGTTTCGCATCGATCGACGGCGCCCAGGCAGACGGATCGACCCAGTAACGCAACAGCGCCAGCGGCTCCTTGCCCCGCAGCCCACGCTGGCGGATCTGCACATATTCGTCCCATAGCTCGGGCCAGGGCGCCTGTGCCGTCATGAACTGCAGCCAGCTGCGAACAGCCGCGCCGAGTTGCGCACGATCCACCATGCCCTGCTTGGTCAGCTGCATCTCGAGGACGACCACGCCCTGGCCGTCATGCCAATACGGCACACGCAGCGCCACCGCATCGCACCAGCCGGCCTCGCGCACGGCCGCCCCGAGGCTGCCATCTGCCTGCGATGCCAACCACGATCCAAGCACGTCCAGCGCTACGCAGGTTTCCTCAGGCAAGCCATCCAGCGCGAACGCCAGGTTCAGGGCAGGTGGAGCACCGTCGACCTTCAGTCGCAGCGTAGCTCCGTCATCGACGCGCAAGGGCGCAACCCGCCGCACTACACTAGGCGCGGCGGGCAACTGGCATTCGTCGGTGCATTGCAGCAGTTCCAGCAGCTGTTCGAGGCTGCAAGGCGTGGCGACCAGCAGTTCCATTTGGCCGCTGTGATAGAAGCGCCGGTGATAGTCCTTCAGTGCCTGCTGGAAATCAGAGGTTTCCACCGCCAGCGTGTCGCGGTTGCCGGCATGGAAGGCGGAAAACGGATGGGGAGCCGTCAGTGCCGTGCCGATAGCGGCATCGCACAGGGTTTCACGATCTCGCCCACGAGCCAGGAACTCCGCCTGCAACACTTCGCGTTCCCGCAGCTGCGCTGCTTCGTCAAGCAGTGGCCGGGCCAGCATGTCGAGCAAACGCTTGAGTGCTTCGTCGAAGGCATCGGTCGATACCTGAAAGAAAAAGTCGGTGTGGCGTTCACGTGTCGAAGCATTGAGCTGCCCGGCACGGCCCTGCACGAATGGCATCAAGCTTTCGTTCGCGGCATAGGCCTGGCTGCCAAGAAACAGCAGGTGTTCGAGGAAGTGTGCGAGTCCCGGGTATTCGGCAGGCGTGTCGTGCGCCCCGGCGTGCACACGAACAAGTGCCGCCGCCCTGCTACCGACGGGCAGCTGGATAAAGCCAAGTCTTAGCCCGTTGGGCAGTACCCGGCGTAGCGGAAGCAGGTCAGCCGCAGCGCTGTCTGGCGTCATGGATTGCACTCCCTTTGCCGGACAGCCGTTCGCATCAGGTATCCAGCTGGCCGGCAAGAAACTGCCGCAGCCGGCGCTGCATCAGCTTGCCCGAACTGCCCAGGCAAGCAATCGGAGTACCGGCCAGGGCTTCACGCCCAAGCTCGGCCGCCTCGCCGGCCAGCGCCAACGGGCAATCGAGCCCTAGCGAGAGCTTGTTGAGCTGGCGCAGCTGGGCCTCGCCATGGGGGACGTTGGAGTACAGAACCAGGCCCTGCGGCTTCATCTTGTCGCAGACCAGTGCCAATTCTTCCAGAGGCTGGCCGACAGGCAACACACTGACGGCAAGACTGTCGCCGCCCAGCATCAGCCCTGCTACCAACAGTTCCAGTTCACGGCATTGGCCTGGCATGGCGGCGAGCAATACACGCTCACCGGCAGGCATGCGAGACAGCTGCAGCCGCTGCAGTACGCGCGCGCGCAGGAAGGCATCAAGGAACAGCCACTCGCTGGTGCCGCCGAACTCGTCCTGCCGTAGCAACAGCTCCTGCCACACCGGCAGCAGCACGTCCTGAAACACCACGGCCTGCGGATAGGTGGAGAACACCTGGCCATACAGCTGTTCCAGGCGTACCTCGTCGAAGCCATTCACCGCTTCGCGCAGTTGCCCCTGCCATTCACTCCACTCGCCGCTGACCGTTGCGGTCGGCTCCTCGGCTTCGCGAGTCGCCGCGCTGCGAGCCAGGATATTGCCGACCTTGCTTACGGCCACGCCGCGCTCGGTCCAGGAAAGGATGCTGCGAACCGCTTCCACATCAGCCATCGAATACAACCGATGGCCACTGTCCGTGCGCGTCGGGCGGATAAGCCCGTAGCGGCGCTCCCAGGCCCGCAAGGTGACCGGATTTACACCGGTCAGGCGGCATACTTCGCGGATGGGGAATAGCTCCTGTTGCTCGAACGCACTCGAGGCCAGGGTCGAAGCGCCGGAAGAATCGGTCATGGGGCGGCTCGCTGGAGAAGAATGCCGAGATTGTAACCCAGCGTTTCGCAGCATACCCTCTACAAACGTTGTACAAATGCGAGATGTGATGAAATGACGCCGGAGCTGCCACTGACGCTTTACGTAGATCGTGCCTGCCCGCTGTGCGCTCGCGAGGTGCGCTGGCTAGAGCGGAACGCCGACCCGGCGCGATTGCTGCTGGTGGATATCAGTGCTGCCGACTTCGATTGCGAAGGGCTCGACCGCGACATCATGCAGCTGCGTCGCCGCCTGCATGCACGCAGCGCCAGCGGAATCTGGCTAACCGGGGTCGACGCCACCTACTGGAGCTGGCGCCTGGCAGGTCATGGGCGCTGGGCCGCCCCACTCGGCTGGCGACCGCTACGCCCACTGCTGTTGCTCGGCTACCAGCTGTTCGCCGTATTACGCCCGCATCTGGAGTGGCTGCCTCACCCGGACGGGGCCAATCGCTGCACCAACCAGTGCAGCGCGCCGCAGAATGCTTCGAGCCCATCCCGCAGGATCGAAAAATAGCGCCGTTAGTTTTTGGCGAGCAGCGGGATAAGAAGGCCGTATCCGGGCTCGGCACAGGCTGGACGCCCGATCATCTCGTCATGGCTGACCGGCTGGCGCCAGTACACAGCGCAAACGCCGCAGGCCAGCAGCGCACGCTTCAAGCTACCGAGGTCGCCCCAGACCGTGCGCTGGCCTTCAGCGAACTGACGTCGGCTGCCGTTGCGCTCGATCACCCAGGCGCTGTAACCGCAGCAGCGCAGCCCATGCAATTCAACCCGATCGGCCTTGCCTCGATAAAGCGCGAAGCGCAGGCGAATGCTCGATAGTTTGCCGTTCAAGTTCCGATACCTATACAAGTTCTGGAAGCGATGTCGACTTCAGCGTCCAGCTCATCGCGGTGTCGCCAAAGCCGTGGCGCAAGCGCAGAGTATTTCCTCTACAGCTACTTGTACAACTACATTGTTACGTATAGCTTTATCACACCCCGGCATCATTGCTGCGGCACCTGCTCTCAGCCCTACACCGCGTCACTCGCACGAAAGGAACCCGTCATGAACGATTTGCCTGGCCATTACCGCGAAATACTGTCCGGAGTAGGCGAAAACCCGGAGCGCGAGGGGCTGCGTGATACTCCGCAGCGCGCTGCAAAGGCGATGCAGTACCTGTGCGGGGGCTACAACCGCAGCCTTGAGGAAGTGGTAAACGGCGCGCTGTTCGCCTCGGATAACGACGAAATGGTGATCGTCAAGGACATCGAGCTTTACTCGTTGTGTGAACACCACATCCTGCCTTTCATCGGCAAGGCTCATGTCGCGTATATCCCTACGGGGCGCGTACTGGGCCTTTCCAAGATCGCGCGGATCGTCGACATGTTCGCGCGCCGCCTGCAGATTCAGGAGAACCTGACCCGCCAGATCGCCGAAGCCATTCAGGAAGTCACCGGCGCTGCCGGCGTCGCGGTGGTCATCGAAGCCAAGCACATGTGCATGATGATGCGCGGCGTGGAGAAGCAGAACTCGGTGATGAATACCTCAGTCATGCTTGGCGCCTTCCGCAGTTCCTGCAACACCCGGATGGAGTTTCTCCAGCTGATCGGGAGGGCGCAGTAATGTCGCGCCTGGAGCCGGGCATGGCGCGCATCCGCGTAAAGGACCTGCGCCTGCGCACCTATATAGGCATCAATGAGGACGAGATCCTCAATCGCCAGGATGTGCTGATCAACCTGAATATTCTCTACCCCGCTGTCGAAGCGGTGCGTGATAACGACATCGAGCAGGCCCTCAACTACCGCACCATTACCAAGGCGATCATCCGCCATGTGGAGCGGAACCGTTTTGCCCTGCTCGAGCGCATGACTCAGGAAATCCTCGACCTGGTGATGGCTCATCCTGCGGTGGCCTACGCCGAGGTGGAAGTCGACAAGCCGCACGCGCTGCGCTTTGCCGACTCCGTATCGATCACCCTCGCTGGCAGTCGCTGAGCCGGCCATGACCAGCCGCCGAAACGGTATCTTCATCAGCTTGTTATGGCTGCTGCCGATGCTTGCGGCTGCCAACTGGCGCGAGTCCGTGCCCGAAGCACGCCTGGTCGGCGAAGGCGAGCTGCGCTTCTTCGGATTCCGTATCTATGACGCGCGGCTATGGAGCGGACAGGCGCCGCTGCAAGCGCAGGCGCCGTTCGCCCTGGAACTGACCTACCACCGCGCCATCAGTCGCGACGATTTCGTGCGCACCAGCCTCGAAGAAATCCAGCGACTCTCCGGCGAAGCAACCGACTCCGCGCGCTTGCGCCAGTGGCGCGCAGAGATGCAGCAGGCCTTTGTCAATGTCTCACCCGGCGAGCGCATCACCGGCGTCTTCCTACCCGGTCGCGGCTGCCGCTTCTACGTCAATGATCGCCTGCAACATGAGGTCGCCGACCCGGCCTTCGCCGAGGCCTTTTTTGCCATCTGGCTCGACCCGCGCAGCCGCGACCAGAAGCTGCGGCGCAACCTGCAGGGCGAACGGTGAAAAACGCAGCGCTGGCCGCCTATGGTGTGCTCGGCCTGCCGCTGGCGATGGCCATGCTGCCGATCTACGTGCTGCTGCCGAACTTTTACGCGGCGGACCTCGGGCTGGGTCTGGCGCTGACCGGCACGGTACTGTTTCTCGCCCGCTTGCTGGATACCGTGCAAGACCCATGGCTCGGCCGCTTCATCGACCGCCGTTCGCCGCGCGGCTGGACCATCCTGCTGGCCGGCGCGGCCGTACTGCTGAGCCTGGCGATGGCAGCGCTGCTGATACCGCCGGACAGTCTCGGCAGATTCAGCCTTGCCTTTTGGCTGGGTGCGTTGCTGGCCCTCACCTACACCCTGCACAGCCTGGTCAATATCACCTACCTGGCCTGGGGTGCGCGGCTCTCCGATCAGCCGGACACCCGCACGCGAGTCGCCGCCTGGCGCGAAGGCGCGGGACTTGTCGGCGTGGTTCTGGCCAGCGTGTTGCCCAGTGTATTGGCGATTCAGTACGGCATGGCCGCGGCGCTGGCGACCTTCGCCGCCACATTCGCCGCGCTGCTGTGTATCGGCGCGGCCGTCTTGTTGCTGGCTGCGCCAAGGCCATACCGTGCCGCACGTACCGCTGCCGGGAGCTGGCGACTGCCGTTGCGCAACCTGGCGTTTCGGCGGCTGGCGGGGGTCTATTTCATCAACGCCGTGGCGGTCGCGATTCCCGCAACGCTGGCGTTGTTCTTCATTGCCGACCGGCTGCAACTGGCGCAGCTGACCGGCCTCTTCCTGGCGCTGTACTTCGTCAGTGGTGCCCTTGGCTTGCCGTTCTGGACGCGCCTGGCCGACCGCCTGGGTAAACGGCGCAGCTGGCGGATCGGCATGCTCACCGGTTGCGCCGCCTTCGTCTGGGCAGTGCTGCTGGAACCCGGCTCGGCCTGGGCCTATGCCGGCGTCTGCGTGATGTCAGGTCTCGCCCTCGGAGCCGACCTCGCCCTGCCTCCGGCGTTGCTGGCCGACATCATCCCTGCCGATGAGCGCGACTCGACTGCCGCCTACTTCGGCCTATGGAGTTTTCTCGCCAAGCTGGCGCTGGCTATAGCCGGCCTCGCCCTGCCCCTGCTGGCGTTAAGCGATTACCAACCGGGCACACCGGCCGGCTGGAACCTCGCGCTGGTCTACGCCGGCCTGCCCTGCCTGCTAAAGCTCCTGGCGGCCGGGCTGCTCACATCCCTTCCCTGCGGAGAACCGAAACCATGAAAAAGGCATTGATCCTGGCCTGCTGCCTGCTATTGCTCAGCTGCACCGTCGTCGACGTCGAGCACTACCGCAACGAGGAGCCCAAGCTGGACCTGCGCGAATACTTCGTCGGCAAGGTCGACGCCTGGGGTATGTTCCAGAAGCGCTCCGGCGAGGTAGTGAAGCGTTTTCATGTCGAGATCGACGGCAGCCTCGATGGCGACAAGTTGATACTCGACGAATACTTCCGCTACAGCGACGGCACCACCCAACAACGCGTCTGGACGCTGACCGAGCAAAGCCCCGGCCACTGGCGCGGCACTGCGGCAGACGTGGTCGGCGAAGCGCGAGGCGAAGTGGCCGGCAACGCCCTGCGCTGGGGCTACGTGCTCAGCCTGCCGGTGGATGGCAAGGTCTACGACGTGCATCTGGACGACTGGATGTACCTCATCGACGAGAACACGCTGGCCAATCGCTCGTTCATGAGCAAGTTCGGCATTGAGGTAGGCCAGGTCACGCTGTTCTTCCGCAAGCGCGTCGAATGAGCTGATTGCTTCAAGCGCTACGGCAAGTCACTGATCGGGCCAAGTTGTTCTAGAATGCGCCGCATGCCCTTTCAGGATGTCGTGACATGATCAACGCCAAGCTGCTGCAACTGGTTATCGAAGCCTCCAACGACGGAATCGTGGTCGCCGAGCAGGAAGGCGACGACAACATCCTGATCTACGCCAACCCGGCCTTCGAGCGCCTGACCGGTTATGCGGTCGATGACATTCTTTATCGCGACTGCCGTTTTCTGCAGGGCGAGAACCGCGACCAGGCCGGCCTGCAGGCGATCCGCGAGGCAGTGAAGAACAACCAGCCGTGCCGGCAGATCATCCGCAACTACCGTAAGGACGGCACACCGTTCTGGAATGAGCTGTCCATCACCCCGGTGTTCAACGAAGCCGATCAGCTGACCTACTTCATCGGCATCCAGAAGAACGTCACCGCCGAGGTCGATGCACTGCAGCGTGTCGAAGCGCTGGAGGCCGAGATCCGCGACCTGAAAGCGAAGCTAGCCCAGAGCTGAGTTGAGGGCTCGGCTCGCGCCAGGCGGGTCGGCTCTCTGGGAACACGCATCGCGTGCGTGGCACCCTACCTAAGTGCGATTAACGCCTGGCGCCAGATATGAAATACTGGCCAGCTGCCACCCCCGCCAATCCTGTTGTGGGCAGTCGAGCCCTAGGATCCGTTCTTGACCATCAATGCCGTTGTAGAAAACGCGGTCATGCTGCTCGCGTTGTGCTGGCTGCTAGCCTTTACCACACGCAGCTGGAACCGCAGTGGTCAGGCATCGGCGAAATTGCTCGCCGGGCTCTGGTTCGGCAGTGCTTGCATTTTCGGCATGCTGAACACCAGCGTTGGTCAGACGGGAATCATTCTGGACGCCCGCACTGTGGTGCTGAGCATGGCTGGTCTGTTCGGCGGGCCGCTGGTAGCCGGGATCGCAGGAACGCTGGCCGGAGGTTATCGGTTGTGGATGGGTGGGCCGGGCGTCGTTCCTGGGCTTGCCAACATCCTGCTGCCGATCCTGCTCGGACTTACCTACCGCTGCGCATTTCGCAAGCGTCTGCTCGGCATCGGATTCTGGCAGCTACTCGGGTTCGGGCTGCTGCTGCACCTTGCCGTGCTGGGGATTGTCGCGCTGCTTCTGCCGAGCCCACGGGGCGCCGCCGCGGTAAGGGAAATCGCCTTGCCAGTGTTGCTCGCACTGCCCTTGGCGACCGCTATTCTCGGGGTCCTTCTGAATGATTTGCTGGAGCGCGACCGCGTCGAGCAAGCCCTGCGCTTCAGCGAAGCAAGGTTGCGCGCAATCACCCAAGCCATACCCGACCTGCTTCTGGTGCTCGACGAAGATGGCCGCTACCTGGAAATCCTCTGCGCGGAACCGAGCCTGCTGTTCGATGAGCCGAGCAAGCTGCTCGGTCGCCGGCTACATGACGTCATGCCTGAGTCGGAAGAGCGGCGTTTCCTCGACTTCATTCAGCAAACACTCAACAGCGATGCACCGCAGCTCATCGAATACAACCTGCAGACATTGGGCGGGCCGAAAGTCTTCGAAGGACGCGCCCTGCCATTGGAGCAGCCGGAAGGACAGAAGCGCGCAGTCGTCTGGCTGAGCCGAGACATCACCGACCGAGTGAACACCGAGCTGGAGCGCCGTATCGCTGCCATCGCGTTCGAGTCGCAGCAGGGCATGCTGATTACCGACGCGCAAAACCGCATCCTCCGGGTCAACCGTGCGTTCACCCGCATCAGCGGGTACAGCGCTGCTGAAGCCATCGGCAAAACCACAGCCCTGCTCGCGTCCGGCAAACACGGCCCGGAGTTCTATCGCTCGATGTGGTCGAGCATCGAAGGCACCGGCGTATGGGAAGGCGAAATCTGGAACCGTCGTAAAAGCGGCGAGATCTTCCCCGAATGGCTGACCATCAGCGCAGTACTCAACCCCCGCGGTGAAGTCACCCATTTTGTCGCGGCGTTTACCGATATCACCGAACGCAAGGCAGCCGAAGAGCGCATCCATAACCTGGCCTTCTACGACCCGTTGACTGGGCTGCCCAACCGGCGTCTGCTGCTCGACCGTCTTCATCAGGCCATGGCTGCCAGCCGACGAAGCAATCAACTCGGCGCGCTGATGTTCATCGATCTGGACAATTTCAAGAACATCAACGACCTGCACGGCCACCAGACAGGTGACCAGGTACTGCGCATTGCCGCCGAGCGCCTGCATGGCGAGGTGCGCGCCAGCGACACAGTAGCCCGTCTGGGTGGCGATGAGTTCGTGGTAATGCTGGAAAACCTCGGTGACGACCCACTCCGCGCCGCGGCCCAGGCGGAGCACATCGGCATGAAGTTGCTCAATTCCCTGGATCGGTCATACCGCCTGAACGAGCTCGGCCTGTACAGCAGCGCCAGCATCGGCGTGGTGCTGTTCGGCGCGGAGGCCAACAGCAGCGACGAGCTGATGAAGCGCGCCGACATGTCGATGTATGAGGCGAAGATCTCCGGCAAGAATGCCCTGCGCTTCTTCGATCCGCGCATGCAACTGGCCGTACAGGAGCGCTTGCGCCTCGAGGGCGAGATCCGCCAAGGGCTCAAGAACGGGGAATTCGTGCTGCACTTCCAGCCGCAGCTGGAACAGATCGACGGCATCGTCGGTGCCGAAGCCCTGGTGCGCTGGCAGCACCCTCAGCGCGGTCTGCTATCCCCCGCTGCGTTCATTAGCCAGGCCGAACACGCAGGGCTGATCCACGCGCTCGATCAACAGGTGCTGACCCAGGCCTGCACACAACTGGCGCACTGGGCCGATATTCCGGCGTTCTCGCAACTCAGTCTTTCGGTCAACCTCAGCGCGCACCTGCTCTATCAGGACAATTTCGTCGAAAAGGTGCTCGAGCTGCTTGAACGCAGCGGTGCCAACCCGGCTCGTCTCAAGCTTGAACTGACCGAAACCCTCCTGCTGGACAACATGCCCGAAGCCATCGCGCGCATGACACGGCTGAAGGAGCGCGGCATTCGTTTCGCCATCGACGATTTCGGTACCGGCTATTCGTCGATGAGCTATCTGCAGCAATTGCCGCTGGATCAGTTGAAGATCGACCAGACGTTCATTCGCCGCCTGCCCGACGACGCCAGCAGCCTGACCATCGTTCGCGCGATCTGTGCGCTGGCTACCGGCCTGGGCCTGGAGGTCATCGCCGAAGGGGTTGAAGGCGAGCCGCAACGGGCGATATTGCTCGCCAACGGCTGCCATCGCTACCAGGGCTACCTGTTCGGTCGCCCGCTCGCCGCGGACGCGTTCGAGCAGCTGGTTCGCGACACCGAAGCGGGCGAAGGGACCAAGGCCTGATCCGAGGAAGTGGCGCCGCGCGCGCCTTCCCCGGCCCTGCCCTTCAGATTTCCAGAGGTGCGCGGCTGCAGAGCTGGACCAAAGCCTGCACCCAGGCTTCATGGGTATTCAGGCAAGGCACCAGCAGCAGTTCTTCGCCGCCGGCTTCGATGAACTGTTCGCGGCCGCGATCACCGATTTCCTCGAGGGTTTCGATGCAGTCGGAGACGAACGCCGGGCACATCACCAGCAATTTCTTCACGCCTTGCTGAGCCAGTTCGTCCAGGCGGGTTTCGGTGTAAGGCTCGATCCATTTGGCCCGCCCCAGACGCGACTGGAACGAAACCGACCACTGATCGTCCCGCAGTCCCGCCTGGGCAGCGAAACCGGCAGCGGTGCGCATGCATTGCGCGCGATAACAGCTGGCGAGTACATCGCCTTCGGCCCGCTGACAGCAATCGTCACCCTTGAGGCAATGCGAGCCCGTCGGATCGACCTTGTGCAGATGCCGCTCCGGCAGGCCGTGAAAACTCAGCAGCAGGTGATCGAAATCCTGCTCCAGATGCGGCTTGGCGCTGGTGGCGAGCGCTTGCAGATATTCCGGCTGATCATAGAACGGCTGCAGGATCGACAGTTGCAGGCTCAGCCCGTGCTCGCGAATCACCCGCCGCGCCTCCTGGATGACCGTCGTGGTGGTGCTGTCGGCAAATTGCGGATAGAGCGGCGCCAGCGTCACCCGAGAGATGCCCTGCCCGGCCAGGCGAGTCAGCGTGGTCTCGATGGACGGCTCGCCGTAGCGCATCGCCAATTCCACCGGTCCCTGGGTCCAGTGCGGCCGTACCGCCTCGTGCAGCCGTCGGCTCAGCACGACCAGCGGAGAGCCCTCGGGCCACCAGATCGACGCATAGGCATGGGCGGATTGCTCGGGACGTTTGATCAGAATCAGCGAAACCAGCAGGCGCCGCAGCGGCCAGGGCAGATCGATGACATAGGGGTCCATCAGAAACTGGTTGAGGTAGCGGCGTACATCAGCGACTTCCGTGGAGGCCGGCGAACCCAGATTGACCAACAACAACGCCTGCTCTGTCATGCAACTTTCCTGACTACTGTTTTAAAGGTTGCGCCGTGCCCAAGCGGCAGGCGCGCTATTTTCACACAGGGTGCACCCGTCAGGGGTGCGTCAATAGGTCGGCCAAGGCCGAATCCAGGTCGCGGAAGCGAAAATTGAACCCCTCATCCTGCAGCCGCTGCGGTAATGCGTGCTGGCCGCCCAGTAGCAACCCGGACAGCTCACCGAGCATGGGCTTCAGGACCACCGCCGGCACCGGCAACACCGCGGGGCGATGCAGGCATCGGCCGAGGCTGCGGGTAAAGTCGATATTGCGCACCGGCTCGGGCGCGCAGGCATTGTAAGGACCGCTGGAGGTCGGCTGCCGCAGAAGAAAATCAATCAGGGCGATTTGGTCCTCGATATGGACCCATGGCATCCATTGCCGTCCGTCACCGAGACGCCCACCCAGGCCGAGCTTGAACAGCGGTAACAGACGCTTAAGGAAGCCGCCATCAGCTGCCAGGACCAACCCGGTACGGACCAGCACCACACGCATGCCCAATACCGATGCCTCCATGGCGCGCTCTTCCCAGGCGCTGCACAGCTGACTGGCGAAATCGGGGGAGACCGGCTGGTCGGCCTCGGTCAACCGGTGTTCACCGCCATCGCCATACCAGCCCACCGCAGAACCGGAGATAAGCAGTGCCGGTTTCTGCTCACGCTTGGCCAACCATGCCACCAGCTGATCGGTCAGTTTCACGCGGCTTTCCCAGAGCAACGCCTTGCGCGATTTCGTCCAGGGCCGGTCGGCAATCGGTGCGCCGGCCAGGTTGATCACTGCATCGAAGGTCACCGCATCCAGCTGTTCCAGGCTGCCGACACCCTGCACGCCCGCCCCGCAAATCTGAGCAACCTGCTCCGGCCTGCGGCTCCAGACCCAAAGCCGATGCCCTTCGGCTAGCCAACGCCGGCACAACGCACGACCGATTAGCCCGGTACCGCCCGTGAGCAAGATGTTCATGGTGAGCTCCTATGCGCTGTTTCGCTGCGCTGGTTCGATTGTGATTTCAGCATACACCTATACAAACACTACGCGACCGTACAGGTGCGAATGGTCTTTCCCTGGCTAACCCTCAGCCAAACAGCCCGTTCGCGGCATCATCGAGCGCTGCGCCTCAGCTAGCGAGCAGGCCTAAGAGGCAACCACATACGCAGCGAACAGCCCCTTAGAAGTGACGGTCACGCTAGCTGTACAGGAATATAGCATTTCTTGTACACGATGTATTGACTTGTACAATGCTAAGAATATGATGGCCACAAGTTGTACAGAAAATCCGTTTGTACAAGATGAGGTCATTATCATGCACACCACGCTTCCCACGCCCAGAATAGGTATAAGCGCCTGCCTGCTCGGCAATCCGGTGCGCTTCAACGGTGGCCACAAGGAATCGCGGCTTTGCAGCGAAACCCTGGCGCAGCACTTCGAGTTCGTCGCGGTATGCCCCGAGGTCGCCATCGGTCTCGGTACACCGCGCGAGCCGATCCGCCTGGTGGGCGACACCGAGGCGCCAAGGGCCGTAGGCACCGTGCGCCCCGAACTGGATGTGACCGAAGCCCTGGCCGCTTACGGCCGCCAGATCGCCGAGCAGTTGCACGACATCAGCGGCTACATCCTGATGCAGAAGTCACCCTCGTGCGGCATGGAGCGCGTCAAGGTGTACGGGGCCAACGGCCATACGCTGCCCGGCGGTGGCGCCGGCATCTTCGCCCAGGCACTGATGCAGGCACGCCCCGATCTGCCGATCGAAGAGGACGGGCGTCTGAACGATGCCGTGCTGCGTGAAAACTTCCTGACTCGCGTCTATGCCTATGCGGACTGGCAGCGCCTGCTCAAGGCCGGCCTGACCCGACGCGCCATTGTCGACTTCCACTCGCGCTACAAGTACCAGCTGATGGCCAGCAACCCGCTGCAATACAAGGTGCTCGGTCGGCTGGTGGCCAACCTGGCCGAGCGCTCGCTGGATGAGTTCGCCCCGCACTATTTCAGCCAGATGATGCAGGCGCTGAAGAAGCCGGCCACCCGCGGTACTCACTGCAATGTGCTGCTGCATCTGAGCGGTTATCTGAAAGACGCACTGGGTTCGGACGATCGTCGCGAAATGCGCCACCTCATCGAGCAGTACCGCGCCGGGGTGATTCCCCTGGTGGTTCCGCTGACGCTGCTCAAGCACCACTTCCGTCGCCATCCCGACCAATACATCGCGCGCCAGGCCTACATGCAGCCGCACCCGGAAACCCTCAGCCTGCGCAACGGAATCTGACCATGAATGAACAACCGGACCTGGCGCAGCTGACCGCCGACGGCCTGCTGCCGATCCGCGAAGTGGCGCGCGTTACCGGCGTCAACGCTGTAACCCTGCGGGCCTGGGAACGTCGCTACGGGCTGATCGTGCCGTTGCGTACGCCCAAGGGCCATCGACTCTACGAACAAGCGCACATCCAGCGCGTCCGTGACATCCTCACCTGGCTCAACCGCGGCGTGGCCGTCAGCCAGATCAAGCCGCTGCTCGATACCTCCACGCCGCCGGAACTGCCGCAGCAGAATCAATGGTCCGAGCTGCTCGAAGAGCTGCTGCAGGCCATCGACCGCCTGAGCGAGCGACGCCTGGACGACACCTTCAACCGGGCCATGGCACTTTATCCGCCACGGACGCTGTGCCAGCACCTGGTGCAACCCTTGCTCGACGCGCTGGAGCAGCGCTGGCAAGGTCAGTACGGCGCGGCGCTGGAACGGGTGCTGTTTCACTCCTGGCTGCGCAGCAAGCTGGCTACGCGCATTTACTTCAACAACCGGCAACAGGCCGGTCGGCCGTTGCTACTGGCCAATCTTGATGACGAGTCCTTTGCGCCGGGACTCTGGCTGACTGCCTGGCTCGTCTCCAGTACCGACTGCCCTGTAGAAATCATCGAATGGCCGGTGCCACTCAATGAACTCGACCTTGCGGCGCAGCGTATCCGGCCGCGCGCCATACTTTTGTATGCCAGCAATAGTCTGCTCGGCACTTGCCTGCAACGTGATCTCCCGCGTCTAGTCGAGCAAAGCGTCGCTCCGCTGGTCATGGCCGGCCCGGCGGTACATATCCACGCGCCTGAATTGCAACGACACCACCGCCTGATGCTCGCCGGGGACCCGCTCGCGGCCCTGCAACAGCTGCACGATGCCGGGCTGCTACCCGGTAGCGAGGGGCGTGGAGCATGAGCCAACTACTCTGGTTGCGCACCGACCTGCGCACGAGCGACAACCCCGCCCTCTGCGCCGCCATGGCTGCCGGTCCTACCGTCGCGCTTTACCTGATCACGCCCGGCCAGTGGCTGGCCCATGACGATGCCCCGTGCAAAGTGGACTTCTGGCTGCGCAACCTGGCCCAGCTGTCGGCACAACTGCAGGCGCTGAACGTGCCAGTGCTGATCCGCGAAGTGGACGACTGGCAGGCAGTGCCCGAGATGCTGCTGACGGTATGCCGCGAACACCAGCTGCAGCGGGTGCATTACAACGACGAGTACGGGGTCAATGAGCAACGCCGCGATCAAGCGGTGACGACGCGGCTGGAGAACGCTGGCATCAGCGTGCTCGGGCACCTTGATCGTCTGCTGTTCGCACCGGGCAGCGTACTGACCCAGTCGGGGAGCTATTTCAAGGTTTTCGGCCAGTTCCGCAGGGCTTGCCTGGCACGGTTGAGCATGTCGCTGCCGCCGTGCAAAGGCGTGCCGGCGGCGCAGCTCCCTATGCACATCAGCAGCGACCCGGTTCCTGGCGAAGCGTCAGGGTTCGCCCGACCCAGTGATTATCTGCGCGCCCTCTGGCCGGCCGGCGAGGCCTTCGCTCAGCGACGCTTGGCATCGTTCGTCGAAGACGATCTGAACCAATATCACCATCGTCGCGACCTGCCCGCCGAGCCCGGCACCAGCCAGCTGTCGCCGTATCTTGCGGCCGGAGTGATTTCCATCCGCCAGTGCCTGCACGCGGCGCTTGGATATAACCAGGGCGAACTGGACAGCGGCAGCACAGGCGCGACCACCTGGATCAACGAACTGCTCTGGCGCGAGTTCTACAACCATATTCTGGTGGGCTACCCGCGCGTATCGATGCACCGCGCCTTCCGCGCCGAAACCGAAGCGCTGCCGTGGCGTCGGGCAAGCAACGAACTGAAAGCATGGCAAGAAGGCCGCACCGGCTTTCCGATCATCGACGCGGCCATGCGTCAGCTGAAAGCAACCGGCTGGATGCACAATCGCCTGCGCATGGTGGTCGCCATGTTTCTCAGCAAGAACCTGCTCATCGACTGGCGTGAGGGCGAGCGCTGGTTCATGCGCCAGCTGATCGACGGTGATCTGGCCGCCAACAACGGCGGCTGGCAATGGAGCGCCTCCACCGGCACCGACTCGGTGCCCTACTTCCGGCTGTTCAATCCGATCAGCCAGTCGCAGCGCTTCGACCCGGACGGCCAGTTTCTGCGACGCTGGCTGCCGGAACTGCAGCACCTGAACAAGAGCGACGTGCATAACCCATCGGCACAGCGCAGCCTTTTCGGCGCAGCGGATTACCCAAAGCCCATCGTCGATCTCGGCGAAACCCGGGCCCGAGCCCTGGCTGCGTTCCGCAACCTGGCGGAGCTGCGTCCATGAGCAGCTTCCTGCACAGCTTTGCTGCCGATTTCGCCAGCCTCGATGCAAGCAATCTCGAGCGGCTTCGCGACCTCTACAGCCCCGACGTACATTTCACCGACCCATTGCATGAGATCTGCGGCCTGGTCGAACTGGAGCACTATTTCAGCGAGCTTTACGCAAACGTCGAACACCTGCATTTCGAGTTCATCAGTCACGACGAGGTATGCGAGGGCCAGGGCTATCTGCGCTGGGTCATGAGCTACCGCCACCCACGCCTGAACGGTGGCGGGCTGATCAGCCTCGAAGGCTGCTCGCTGCTGCGCTGGAACGGCGAAGGCAAGGTCGTCCGTCACCGCGACTACTTCGATGCCGGCGCCCTGCTCTACCAGCACGTGCCGGTGCTCGGCTCAGCCATTCGCTGGCTGCAGCGGAGGCTTGCATGAACCTCTCACGGCGAATCTGGCTGACGGGTGCCAGCAGCGGAATTGGCCAGGAACTGGCGCACCAATTGTTGGCTGAGGGGCATTGCCTGGCGCTTTCGGCACGCCGCGCCGAGCCCTTGCAGGCTTTCGCCCGACGCTATCCGGACCGGGTTTTGGCACTGCCGGGTGATCTCACCGACAGCGCCCAGGTGCGCGCCATTGGCGCTGCTATCGAAGGGCAATGGGGTGCGCTGGACGGCGTGATTCTGAACGCCGGCACCTGCGAATACATCGATGCCCAGCACTTCGAGGCGGCGCTGCTCGAGCGCGTGGTGCAGGCCAACCTGATCTCGGTCGGCTACTGCATCGAGGCGGCATTGCCCCTGCTGCGCCGGGGGGTGCGACCTCATCTGGTCGGCATCAGCAGTTCGGTGACCTGGCTACCACTGCCACGGGCCGGCGCCTACGGCGCATCCAAGGCGGCCTTGCGCTACCTGCTCGAATCGCTGCGCCTGGATCTGGCCGCTGAAGGAATCGACGTCACCCTCGTCAGTCCGGGATTCGTCGATACGCCGCTGACCCGTCGCAACGACTTCCCGATGCCGCTGAGCTGGCCGGTCGACAAGGCCGCGCGGCAGATCGTGCGGAGCCTGGACCGGCGCCCGCTGCACATCGGATTCCCAGCGCTGTTCATTGCCGCGCTGCGCCTGCTTTCACTTCTGCCCGCACGCCTGCAGTTCGCCCTGGGCCGGCGAATGGCGCGCACGCCCCTCAAGGAAGGTTAACCATGAAGATCGCCATCATCGGCAGCGGTATTGCCGGCCTCACCTGTGCGCACCTGCTTTCTCGCAAACATCAGGTTGCGGTATTCGAATCGGCCAGCTGGATCGGCGGACATACCCATACGGTAGATTTCCGCCTGCACGGCCGTGACTATGCCGTCGACACCGGGTTCATCGTCTTCAACGACTGGACGTACCCTAACTTCATCAAGCTGCTGGGCCAGCTCGGGGTGCGCTACAAGCCGACCGAAATGAGCTTCTCGGTCAGCGATCCGTTCAGCGGCGTGGAATACAACGGGCATGATCTGAACACCCTGTTCGCCCAGCGCAGCAACCTGTTCTCGCCGCCCTTCTGGGGCATGATCCGCGACATCCTGCGCTTCAATCGCGAAGCGCTGGACGACTACCACAACGGCCGCATCGGCACCCATGTCACGCTGGGCAACTACCTGCAGCTCGGGCGCTACAGCCAGCGCTTCATCGACCACTACATCGTGCCGATGGGCGCGGCAATCTGGTCGATGTCGCTGACCGACATGCTGGAATTCCCGCTGGAATTCTTCATCCGCTTCTTCAAGAACCATGGCCTGCTGTCGGTGCGCGAACGTCCGCAGTGGTACGTCGTCGAGGGAGGCTCCAGCGCCTATGTATCGCCGCTGACCAAGGGATTCAGCCAACACATACGTCTCAACTGCCCGGTATTCGAAGTGCTGCGCGACGAGTACGGCGTGACGATCCATAGCCCGGCGGGAGCCGAGCGCTTCGACAAGGTTGTTTTTGCCTGCCATAGCAATCAGGCGCTGGGTCTGCTGGCTGAGCCGAGCAAGCCGGAGCGCGAAATCCTCGGCGCCATCGGCTACGCCAGTAACGACGTGGTGCTGCACACGGACACCCGCCTGCTACCCAAACGCCAGCGTGCCTGGGCCAGCTGGAATTACCGCCTTGGCGGTCCGAACGAACAGCTGGCGGCTGTCACCTACAACATGAACATTCTGCAGGGTATCGATGCCCCGGAGACCTTCTGCGTCAGCCTCAACCAGACCGAAGCCATCGACCCGGAACAGATCCTCGCCTGCTTTTCCTACGATCACCCGCAATACAGCGTGGCCGGCATCGCTGCCCAGGCGCGCGCCGACGAACTGCAGGGCGCGAACCACAGTTATTTCTGCGGCGCCTACTGGGGCAACGGCTTTCATGAGGACGGTGTGGTCAGCGCGCTGCGCGTGGCGAATGCCTTCGGAGAATCGCTGTGACCAGCCCCATCGTGCACAGCGCGCTGTACTGCGGCTGGGTGCAGCATCGGCGCTTCGCCCCACGCGCCCACGCCTTTGCCTACCGCATGGGGCTGCTGTACCTCGACCTGGCGGAACAGGACGCCGTGCTCGGGCTTTCGCCGCTGAGCGGGCGCGCCCGCTTTGCCGCGTTCTCCTTCCGTGAGCGCGACTACCTGCCGGAATACACCGGCCGCGGCATATCACTGGCCGATGCGGTACGCCAGCGCGTCAGCGAGGCGCTCGGGCGGCCGGTCACCGGCGCCGTGCGCCTGCTGACCCAACCGCGCAGCTGGGGCCTTTGCTTCAACCCGGTCAGTTTCTTCTATTGCTTCGACGAGCAGGAACAGCTGGCTGCCGTGCTCTGCGAAGTCAGCAATACGCCCTGGCGCGAGCGATACCACTACGTGCTGCCGGCCAGTGGCAATCGCAACCTGCGTTGTTCGGTAGCCAAGACCTTCCACGTCTCGCCGTTTCTGCCCGGGGAGCTGGAATACCGCATGCGCTTCAACCCACCGGGACGGCGCATCGGCGTGCACATGGAGGACTGGCAAGGCGAGCAGAAGCTGTTCGACGCGACCCTCGGCCTGGAACGCCAGGCGCTGAATGCCGGCGCCGTGCACCGCTACCTGCTCAGTTTCCCCTGGATGACTGCCAAGACCCTACTCGCCATCTACTGGCAAGCCGTGCGGCTGTTGCTCAAGCGCACCCCGATTTTCACCCATCAGCCCGCTACAACCTCTTATGGGCTGGCCATCGATCACACATCCGGAGCCCGCCATGAAGAGCCCTAGCCTGAGCGTCAAAGCCCATCCGCTGGTTGGCATGGGGCTGGCCAGCGGATTGCTGCGCCGCACCGTACTGCGTCAGCTGGAAAAACTGCGCCATGGCCAGCTCACCCTGCAATTCGGCGGTGAGTCCCAGCTGTTCGGTGATCTGGCGAGCCCGCTGAAGGCCGAGATCCACATCGTCGACGGCGCGGCCTGGGGTTTGATTGCCGCCCGAGGCTCTATCGGCGCCGGCGAAGCGTATATCCATGGCTACTGGCACAGCCCGGACCTGACCGCGGTGATCCGCCTGTTCGTCGCCAACCTCGACGTACTCGACAGCATCGAGCGCGGCAGCCTGGCACTGTTCGGTCAACCGGTGATCAAGGCACTGCACTGGCTCAACCGCAACACCCGCGCCGGCTCGCAACGCAACATCGCCGCGCACTACGACCTTGGCAACGAGCTGTTCGAACAATTTCTCGACCCGACCATGATGTACTCGGCGGCCATGTTCGCCAGCCCCGAGCAGGATCTGGAACAGGCCCAGCTGCACAAGCTGGAGCGCATCTGCGAGAAGCTCGACCTGCAACCTGACGACCATCTGCTGGAAATCGGCACCGGCTGGGGCAGCATGGCGCTGTATGCCGCGGCCCGCTACGGCTGCCGAGTGACCACCACGACGCTGTCACGCGAGCAGTTCGCCTATACCCAGCAACGCATCGAGAAGCAGGGCCTGCAGGATCGCATCACCCTGCTGCTCAAGGATTACCGTGATCTCGACGGTCAGTTCGACAAGCTCGTTTCCATCGAAATGATCGAAGCGGTGGGCCACGACTTCCTGCCGACCTACTTCCGCCAATGCGCGCACTTGCTCAAGGATGACGGCCTGATGCTGCTGCAGGCGATCACCATGCGCGACCAGCGCTACGCGCAGGCGCGACGCAACGTCGACTTCATCCAGCGCTACATCTTCCCCGGCGGCGCCCTGCCCTCGCTGCAACGCATGCTCAGCGTGGTGTCCCAGGACACGGACATGAACCTGCTGCACATGGAGGACTTCGGCACGCACTACGCGCGCACCCTGCGGCTCTGGCACGAGAACTTTCGCCGCGCGCGCAGCGAGCTGGAACGGCATGGGTACGACGATTACTTCTACCGGCTCTGGGAGTTCTACCTGTGCTACTGCGAGGGCGGCTTTCTCGAGCGTGCCATCGGCACCGCACAGCTGCTGCTGGCCAAACCGGGCGCTCGTCGGAAACCGCTCTATGCCGGGTCAAGCGCCGCCTGCGATACCCGATAACACGATGCGCCATTCCACCCGGAGTACTTCATGAACACCGAAAGCGTCACGCTGCAAGCGCATTACCTTAAGGCCGATCGCATCATGCTGGGCGTCATCTGGTTTTTGGTTGCCTATTCCTTCGCGATTGGGGCGTTCTATGGCACCTGGGCCCAGGCGTTCGTCATCGGCGGGCTCACGGCTGTCGCGGTAACGGCGCTTCACCTGCTGATTCCGGGTCAGCGTTTATTGCGTTGCGTGATCGGCGCCGCGTTCATGGTGCTGTCCGCGCTGCATATCAACCAGGCGCACGGCATGCTGGAAATGCACTTCGGCATCTTCGCCCTGCTGGCATTCCTGGTGTACTACCGCGACTGGCTGCCAATCGTGGTCGCAGCAGCAACCATTGCGGTACACCACCTGAGCTTTTTCGCCCTCCAGCAACAGGGCAGCGGCGTGTTCCTGATGCCTGATGGCAACTGGGGCGAAGTGTTTCTGCACGCGTTCTACGTGGTGCTGGAAAGCGCAATTCTGATCTACCTGGCGATCCGCGCCGCCGCCGAAGCCCGTGAAGGCGAAGCGTTGCTCGGGGCGGCAGCGGCCATCACCGCCCATCCCGAACGCATCGACCTGAGCTACCGCAGCAAGGCCAGCGGGCCGGTCACTCAGCGCTTCAATCAGTTGCTCGACCAGTTGGGTGAACTGGTCGGCGCCGTGATACGGGATACCGCCGGGTTGGGCGGCACCGCTGCCAACCTCAGCCAGGCCACCCGCCAGCTGCGCGACGGCGCCAGCCGCCAGCTGGATGAAACCGCCTATATGGTCGAAGCCATGCAGCAGATGACAGTGGCAATCGACGACGTCGCCGGTCATGCCGACCGCGCTGCCCAGGCCGCGCAGGGCGCGAGCCAGAAAGCCGGCCAGGGCCGCAGCGCAGTCAGCACCGTGCGCAGCGAAATCGGTACGCTCGCCGAGCACATCGAAGGCACTGATCGTGTTGTTCAGGATCTTGCCGCGCAATCCGAACAGATTGACCGCGTGCTAGAGGTGATCCGCACCATCGCCGAACAGACCAACCTGCTCGCGCTCAATGCTGCTATCGAGGCCGCCCGGGCCGGCGAGCAGGGTCGTGGCTTTGCCGTGGTCGCCGATGAGGTGCGCAACCTGGCCCAGAAGACCGCAGCTTCCACCACCGAGATCCAGGGCATCATCAGCCGCCTGCAGCAAGGCAGCCGCAAGGCCACCGAAGCGATGCAGAACAGCCGCGACAGTGTTGCCCGTTGCGTCAACAGCAGCCAGGACACCACTGCTCTGCTGGATGCCATTGCCAGCGAAATCGAGGGCATCAGTCAGATGAACGAGATGATCGCCGCGGCGACCCACGAGCAGACCGCAGTTTCAGCCGACATGGGCCGCCATCTGCAGAGCGTTCAGCAGGTTGCCGAACGTAACGCGGGTGACGCCAGCGAACTCGACCACGACGGGCGCCAATTGCACGAACTGGCTGGCCGCCTCGGTAGCCTGAGCGGCCGCTTTACCGTGCAGTAAAGCGGTGCGGCGTCAACCGTGCCTGCCATGGCCGGCCGAATGACCAACGGCCATGGCGCTGGGTTGCTCGAAGGCCGCGCAGACCGCCGGCAGCAACAGCCGCGCATGCGACGGAATGCTCAGCCCACCCTCTTCCAGCACGATCACACCTTGTGCATGCAGGTGCTCCAGCGCAGGCCAATGCGGCGCATAGCGCTGCGGCATATCCACGCCGCTGTTCGCGGTAAGCGTGTCGAAATCCAGCGCGAAGCTGCAGCGCAGACTCTCGAGCAACATCCGATGCAGCAGGTCGACGTGGTCGGCGTGTAGGCCATAGGCGCTGGGTAACTGATCCTGGTCCAGCGTTTGCTGATAGACCTGCGCACTGCTGGTGTTCTGGCAATACAGCGCCCCGACCCGACTGATTGCGCCGGCACCGAACCCCAGGTGGTCGCAGTCGCCATGCAGGGTGTAGCCATGTATGTCGTGGTACAGCGCACCGATCTCCTGGGCCATCGCCAGGTCGTCGTGCGGCAGGACGAACTTGCCCAGGCCTATATAGCGATAGCCAGCGGCGCCAAGCTGTTCGACGCCGTAGCGGTACATCGCCAGGGTGTCGGCGACCGAGGCCAGGCCGAGGCGCGTCGGGCCGGACGAGGCGAGCGGCGCTGCGTCGCGGTAGTCGAACATCGTGACCTGGTCGGGTGCCAGCTCGATGATCGACGCCAGCTTGCGCGCAAAGCTTGCAGGCGTCTGCCAGGAGCGGCCGTAGCCGAGATCGAGGTTAACCGAGCGGTAGTGCAGCGCATGGGCAGCTTCAATCACCGCGCGAATGCGTGCCGAACTGCGGAAGTATTCGACCGTGCCGCCATCATCGGCGCGCAAGTCCGGCACCGCTACGCTGAGCTGATTGAAGCCGAGCTCATGCAGCGCGCCGATCAGCGGCCAGTCGACATGGGCCAACTCCACCTCGGCAAGAAAGCTTCCGGCACGGGGATCGACGAAGTTGAAACGCGCTTTGAGCTGCGTCACCAGTCTTCGCAGCGCCTCGATTCCCAGGCTGCCGACACTCAGCCGCAGCTGCTGGACCTGCTGCATCGGCCCGACATGGCAACCGAGCTGCTCGATCTCGCGCTCCAGACGTAGCTGATAGTCCGCGGCCTCGCCTGGCGCCAGTTCGACGCCACCGGGCTGGTGGATGGCTATCGACAACGGGCGACCGGCACGGCGGCTTTGCCGCAGCGCGCGCAGCAGGTCCAACGGCGCAATTCGGTCGGTGAAATCGACCGCAGACGGATACGTGCATTGTTGTTGCCCAATCTGCCCGTAGCGTTGTACCAGGGCGTCATCCCAGGTCACTGAGCCAAGCATAAGAGCCTCCCGGCATCGAATATCGCTTTAGCGGGCATCATCCGCGAGCCGCTGCCGACGGCGTTGACCCCCGTCAAGTAGGTGACAGATGGCGCGAGCGGCCGGCCGGACGGTCAGAAATTCGACGCGAGCATGCTGGATGGCCCGCTTGCCCCGGCGGCAGACTTTGGAAAATCTGCCTGCACGGTGATATTGATAGCCGGACCCCTATCGAACGGAGCTGCTCGTGATTCCCGACTCTTTATTGTCTACGTTGCGTTCAGCGCGCCATGTCGTCGTATTCACCGGCGCCGGGGTTTCTGCCGAGAGCGGTATCCCGACTTTTCGCGACGCGCTCACCGGCTTGTGGGAGCGTTTCGATCCAGCCGAGCTGGCCACACTGAACGCCTTTCGCCGCGATCCGGCACTGGTCTGGGGCTGGTACGAATGGCGACGGATGCGCGTGCTCCAGGCTCAGCCCAATCCCGCCCATCTGGCCATCGCCGAACTGGCGCGCCATGTACCGCAGCTGACGCTGATCACGCAGAACGTCGATGACCTGCACGAACGCGCCGGCAGCCAGGACGTGATCCACCTGCACGGCAGCCTGCATCAGCCGCGCTGCTTCGCCTGCGCCCGCGTGCCGACCGATCCGCTGCCGGCTGCCGACGAGCCCGAAGGCGGCCGCCGTGTGGAACCGCCCCGCTGCAGCCATTGCGGCGGACGGCTGCGCCCTGGGGTGGTCTGGTTCGGTGAGAACCTGCCGGCCGCTGCGCTGAACGCGGCGTTCCAGGCAGCCGGCGAATGCGACCTGCTGCTGTCGGTCGGCACCTCCGGTGTGGTCTATCCCGCGGCTCAGGTACCACATCTGGCATTGGAGGCCGGTGCCACCGTGGTGCATATCAATCCACAGGGCGAGGCTACGAGTGGCGTTCGCGAACACCTGCTCGCCCTGCCCGCCGGCGAGGCACTGCCCGAATTGCTCCGCGCGGCGTTTGGCGCCTGATGCAGAGGCATTTCCTTCCCTGCCGCGGGGCTTGATCGCCCCAAAGCGGGGAGCGCGATTGCACCGCCGCACTGTTCTGGTTCAAGCCTGCCGCGCTCAGCTCGCAGTTACGGAGGCTGATTTGCTCAGCGTCCAGGCAACCAACACCGCGTAACGCCGCGCAATCGCGCGACTTACAGCCGCAAATCCACGCTAGTGGACAAGCTGGCATACAACCTGCAATCACCCTGGCAACACCTGCCGCCTCGCGGCAGGGCGTCCCAGACGGTCAGCGGAGACCGTCAAGCCAACAGGCGCGGGACCGGGTGTAGCAGGCAACGAGGCCTGACCGACCACCCCACACACCACTAATTACCAGGCAAAGGCGCCTGGAGCTGATACCAGCTCCAGGCGCCTTTTTGCGTTTTGCCGGCCACGTGCCGCAGCAGCTCGACTGAGGAAAGGCCATGAGTTCTACCGTCACTCCGCTCACGCACGAAAAACTGGTCATCGTCGGCAACGGCATGGTCGGTCACCATTGCATCGAACAGCTGATCGAGCGCGGCGCCCTCACCCGCTACGAGCTGCACGTATTCGGCGAGGAGCGCCAGCGCGCCTACGACCGCGTGCACCTGTCCGAGTATTTCGGCGGCCGCGATGCCGAGTCGCTGGCCATGTGCGAGGCTGATTACTATGCCAGCCACGGCGTCTACACCCATCTGGGCGTGCAGGTGCTGGGCATCGACCGCGAGCGCAAGGAAGTCGTCACCAGCGCTGGCCGTCAGCCGTACGACCAGCTGATCCTTGCCACCGGCTCCTACCCCTTCGTGCCACCGATCACCGGTGCCGAAGGCAGCGCGCGACTGGTCTACCGCACCCTCGATGATCTCGACGCCATCCGCGCTGCCGCCACCAACGCCACGCGTGGCGTCGTGGTCGGTGGTGGCCTGCTCGGCCTGGAAGCAGCCAACGCGCTGAAGTCCCTGGGGCTTGAAGCCCACGTGGTCGAGTTCGCCCCGCGCCTGATGCCGGTTCAGCTGGACGACGAAGGCGGCGCGGCGCTGAAGGCGCGTATCGAGTCGCTCGGCGTTGGCGTGCATCTGTCGCGCGCCACCCAGGAGATCGTCGCCGGTGAGGATTACGCCTGGCGGATGAACTTCACCGACGGCGAATTCCTCGAAACCGACCTGATCGTGTTTTCCGCCGGCATCCGCCCGCAGGATGCCCTTGGCCGCGCTGCAGAGCTGGACATCGCCCCGCGCGGCGGCATCGTGATCGATAGCGAATGCCGCACCTCTGACCCGGCGATCTTCGCCATCGGCGAGTGCGCCAGCTGGAACGGCAGCGTGTTCGGCCTTGTGGCACCGGGCTATAGCATGGCGCGCAGTGCCGCCGCGCAGCTGGCCGACGAGCCGCACGAGCCCTTCTACGGCGCCGACATGTCGACCAAGCTCAAGCTGCTCGGCGTCGACGTCGGTTCCATCGGCGATGCCCACGGTGCCACGCCGGGCGCGCGCAGCTACCGCTTCATCGACGAGGCCAGCGCCAGCTACCGCCGCCTGGTGGTCTCGGCCGACGGCAAGACTGTGCTCGGCGCGGTGCTGGTCGGTGACAACAGCTATTACGACACCTTGCTGCAGTACGCGCAGAACGGCATCAAGCTGCCGGCCGACCCGTCCGCGCTGATACTGCCGCAGACCGAGGGCGCTCCGACCCTTGGCCCGGACGCGCTGCCAGCCAGCGCAACCATCTGTTCCTGCCACAACGTCAGCAAGGGCGCGGTGTGCTGCCAGGTCGACGCCGGCGTCACCGATCTCGGCGAACTCAAGGCGGCAACCAAGGCGGCCACCGGCTGCGGTGGCTGCAATGCCCTGCTCAAGCTGGTGTTCGATGCCGAACTGGCCGCGCGCGGCGTGGCGGTGGACAAGAGCCTGTGCGAACACTTCGCCTACACCCGCCAGGAGCTCTACGGCATCGTCCGCGTCGAGGGCATCCAGAGCTTCACCGAACTGATGATCAAGCACGGCCGCGGGCATGTCGGCTGCGACATCTGCAAGCCGACGGTGGGCTCGATTCTCGCCTCCTGCTGGAACCAGCCGATCACCGATCCGGCGCTGATTCCGCTGCAGGACACCAACGACACCTTCATGGCCAACATGCAGAAGAACGGCACCTACTCAGTAGTGCCGCGTATTCCGGGTGGTGAGGTAACACCTGAAGGGCTGATCGCCATCGGCCAGGTGGCGAAGAAATACGATCTCTACACCAAGATCACTGGCGGCCAGCGCATCGACCTGTTCGGCGCCCAGCTGCACGAGCTGCCGGACATCTGGGGCGAGCTGATCGCCGCCGGCTTCGAGACCGGCCATGCCTACGGCAAATCCCTGCGCACGGTGAAATCCTGTGTCGGCAGCACCTGGTGCCGCTACGGCGTGCAGGACAGCGTCGGCATGGCGCTGCGCCTGGAGGATCGCTACAAGGGCCTGCGTGCGCCGCACAAGATCAAGTTCGCCGTATCCGGTTGCACCCGCGAATGCGCCGAGGCGCAGAGCAAGGACATCGGCGTGATCGCCACCGACAAGGGCTGGAACCTCTATGTCTGCGGTAACGGTGGTATGCGCCCGCGGCATGCCGAGCTGTTCGCCACCGACCTCGACGACGAAGCGCTGATCCGCACCATCGACCGCGTGCTGATGTTCTACGTGCGCACCGCGGACAAGCTGCAACGCACCTCGGTCTGGCGCGAAAGCCTGGAAGGCGGTCTCGACTACCTGAAGGCCGTGGTCCTCGATGACAGCCTGGGCCTTGCCGCCGAACTGGAAAGCCAGATGCAGCACGTCGTCGACAGCTACGAATGCGAATGGGCCAACGCCATCAACGACCCGGAGAAGCTCAAGCGCTTCCGCACCTTCGTCAATGATCAGCGCGGCGACCCGGACATCCACTTCGTCAAGGAGCGTGGCCAGCGTCGGCCGGTGCGCGCCAGCGAACTTCACCTGATTCCCCTCACCCAGGAGGCGCTCTGATGAGCCAGTCCAACGTTGTTCGTCTCGACTCCCGTTCCACCGCGCCAGCGGCATGGCAGGCGCTGTGCAGCCGGCATGATCTGGTCGCCAACTCCGGTGTGGTGGCCTGGCACGAAGGCGCTCAGGTCGCGCTGTTCCACCTGCCCGACAATGCCGAAGGCGACCAGCTGTTCGCCGTCGACAACCGCGACCCCAAATCCGGCGCCAACGTGATCGGCCGCGGCATCGTTGGCAACATCAAGGGTGAGCTGGTGATCGCATCGCCGCTGTACAAGCAGCATTTCCGCCTCGCCGATGGCAGCTGCATGGAATACCCCGAGCAAAGCCTGCGCGTCTGGCCGGTACGCCTGGCCGGCGACGAGGTGCAGATCGCCGTCGGCTGAGTCCCCGTTTACTCACGATTGCAACCACTCCCACACCGGTGCTGAGCCCGTGGGAGCGGTCTTGACCGCGAACGAACCTTAAGCAACGCCTAACGCCTCGATCACAACAACGCTCAGCCAGGCCCCGGTACGACCGCCGGGACGGCCCTTGATTGCCAATTAAAGAGAATCCGCCATGTCCTACATAGTCCCCGCCGAGTTCGTCACCAAGATGGTGGACGCCGGCGAATCGAAGATCTTCATGTCCACCCGCGACACGCTGATCCGTGCCTTCATGGCTGGCGCCATCCTCTCCCTCGCCGCGGTGTTCGCAATTGCCGTGACCGTGCAGACCGGTTCGCCGCTGGTTGGCGCGATGCTGTTCCCGGTGGGTTTCATCATGCTTTACCTGATGGGCTTCGACCTGCTGACCGGCGTGTTCATGCTCACCCCGCTGGCCCTGCTCGACCGCCGTCCTGGCGTGACCGTCAGTGGCATTCTGCGCAACTGGGGTTGGGTGTTTCTCGGCAACTTCGCCGGGGCGCTGGTGGTCGCCTTCATGATGGCTTTCGTCTTCACCATGGGCTTCTCCACCGACCCGGGGCCGATCGGCGAAAAAATCTCGCACATCGGTGAGGACCGCACCCTGGGTTACGCCGAGTTCGGCGCGGCAGGCTGGGCGACCATTTTCCTGCGCGGCATGCTGTGTAACTGGATGGTCTCGATGGGCGTGGTCGGCGCGATGATCTCCACCTCGGTCAGCGGCAAGGTCATCGCCATGTGGATGCCGATCATGCTGTTCTTCTTCATGGGCTTTGAGCATTCGGTGGTGAACATGTTTCTGTTCCCCTCGGCGATGATCATGGGCGGCGACTTCTCGGTGATGGACTACATGCTCTGGAACGAGATCCCCACCGCCTTGGGCAACCTGGTCGGCGGCCTGGCCTTCACCGGGTTGACGCTCTACACCACCCACGTGCGCACCGCCCCCAAGCGCACCGTCTACTGACCCTGGAGTTAACGAAGGCCCCGGCTCGCATGCGCGCCGGGGCTTTTGCGCAAATGAAGATGCCCAGCCAACTCGCCATTTCCCTCGGCCAGCATTCGGACCGCGGGCGCAAGCCGACCAACCAGGACTTTCACGGCGCCTGCGTGCCCACCGACGCCCAACTCGCCAGCAAGGGCATCGCCATCGCGCTGGCCGATGGCATCAGCAGCAGCGAGGTCAGTCATGTCGCCAGCGAAACCGCGGTGGCGAGCTTTCTTTCCGACTACTTCTGCACCTCCGACGCCTGGTCGGTGAAGCAATCGGCGCAGCGGGTGCTGGTGGCGATCAACTCCTGGCTGCATGCGCAGACCCGCCACAGCCCGCACCGCTATGACCGCGACCGCGGCTATGTCTGCACTTTCAGCGCGCTGGTGCTCAAGTCCGCTAGCGCGCACCTGTTCCACGTCGGCGATGCGCGCATCTATCGATTGCGCGACGGCGACTTGGAGCAACTGACCGAAGATCACCGCGTGCGAGTGTCGGCGGACACCAGCTACCTCGGCCGCGCACTGGGCATCGACCGGCACCTGGAGATCGACTACCGCAGCCTGCCGCTGGCCGTCGGTGATCTGTTCCTGCTCGCCACCGATGGCGTCTACGAGCACATCGCCGCACGGGACGTGGTGCAGCTCGTTGCCGAGCATGGCGACGAGCTCAACCTGGCGGCGCGACTGATCATCGAGCGGGCACTGGCCAACGGCAGCGACGACAACCTCACCGCACAACTGGTACGCATCGATAGCCTGCCGGAGCAGGCCGTCGACGATGTGCAGCGGCAGCTCGGTGAACTGGCGTCGCCGCCGCTGCTGGAGCCACGCATGCAGTTCGATGGCTACCGCATCGTCCGCGAACTGCATGTCAGCAGCCGCAGCCATGTGCACCTGGCCGTCGATGAAACCAGCGGCGCCACGGTGGTGCTGAAGACGCCCTCGCTCGACCTGCGTGGCGACTCCGCCTATCTGGAGCGCTTCCTGCTGGAAGAATGGATTGCCCGGCGCCTCGACAACCCCCACGTGCTCAAGGCCTGCCCGCCACCGCGGCAGCGGCGCTACCTCTATACGGTCAGCGAATTCATCGACGGCCAGACGCTGACGCAATGGATGCTCGACCACCCACAGCCGGACCTGGAAACCGTGCGCGGCGTCGTCGAGCAGATCGCCCGCGGCCTGCGTGCTTTTCACCGCCTGGAAATGCTGCATCAGGACCTGCGCCCGCAGAACCTGATGATCGACGCCACCGGTACGCTGAAGATCATCGATTTCGGCTCGACCCGTGTCGCCGGGCTGGCCGAGCGCAACGCGTCAGGTACACAGGACAACCTGCTCGGCACCGCGGCCTATACCGCACCGGAATATTTTCTCGGCGAAGCCGGCACGCCGCGCTCGGACCAGTTCTCTCTCGCGGTGATTGCCTACCAGATGCTCAGCGGTCGCTTGCCCTATGGTGCCGACGTCGCCAGAGCGCGCACCAGAGCAGTACAAAAGCGTCTTTGCTATCAGCCGCTACGCCATGCACAACGCGATATCCCGGCGTGGATCGACGAAGTGCTGGGCAAGGCGCTGCATCCCGATCCGGCGCGGCGCTACGCCGAGCTGTCGGAGTTCGTCTTCGAGCTGCGCCAGCCCAACCCGGCATTTCTCAACCGCGCCCGCCCGCCGTTGCTGGAGCGCAATCCGCTGCTGTTCTGGAAAGGGTTGTCGCTGCTATTGGCGGTGACAGTCGTCACGCTGCTGTTGCGTTGACGGCTAGCCGCGCCGCGCCAGGCACTCGGTGGCGCCCTGGGCCTTGCGCGTATACCAGAACACCCGGCTGACGCCGCGGGTGATCGCCACATAGCCCAGGCGCAAACTCTCATCGGCCATGGCCTGGTCATAGCTGTTGCGGAAGAAACCCGAGTAGGCATACAGCGCATTGCGCAACGGGTGTGGCTGCACCGGCGCGCAATCGTCGACGATGATCGCCACTTCGGCCTGCAAACCCTTGGCGCGGTGGATGGTGTAAGCCTTGACCGGCAGCTTGCGGTCCAGCTGCGCCTGAATAGTGCGCAGCGGCTCGTTGCGCCGGCTGAGCAGCAGCACCGCGGTGCGTTCGCGGCTTTGCCGCTCGGCCACATGGGCACATTGCGCGGTGATCGCCTCGATCAGCGTCGGCAGGCCCTTGTTCAGCTCGAAACCGGTGACCAGCTTTACCCCATGGTCGCCGGGCTGCGTCGGTTTGCATGGCCGGCTGGTCTTGGCCTGCTTGAACCTAACCCCGGCCAGCACCGCCTCGCCATCGCGAATCACCGGTTCGATGGAGCGGTAGTTGGTTTCCAGTAGCAATGTTTCACTGCCCTTTGCGCCGCGCCGCGGGAAATACTTGTCGAAGTCGATGAACAGTTCGGGCGAACTGCCGCGCCAGCCATAGATCGACTGCCAGTCGTCACCGATGGCCATCAGGCTTGGGCTGCGCTTCTGTCGCGCCAACTGGCGATGCAACGCTTGCAGCCATTGGACGATCTGCGGGGAAATGTCTTGGAATTCGTCGATCAAGAGATGCTCGAACGCCGCGAGACTGGCCTCAGGCACATCCTTGCCTGAGCCCAGCCGCTCGGTGAGTTGTTGGAACGCCTCATTGAAGGTCATCAGCCCCTGCTCACGCAGCACGGCCTGGAAGTAGCCATGGAAACTCACCAGCGCTTCGACGAAATCCCGTTCGCGCGCCGCGCACTGCAGCTTGCCCGGTTGCAGCTGATCGATGCGAATGCCGATGCTCTCGATGAAGCCCGCCTGGGCATGGAAGGCCTCATACAGCGGCAGCGGCGTGAACTCACCGGCCAGGGCGAAGGTATCGGCTGGCGCTTTCGGCGCGGCGCGCTTGCCCTGCTCGGCTTCGGTCGGCGGCACGGGTAGATCGAGCAACCGGTGCACCCGTTCGCGGAATGGCGCTTGTTCGGCGTAACACTGCTGATAGGCCTGTTTGAGCAGGCGCAATTGCGCCGGCCGCAGACGTGCATTGGCCAGCGGGTTGTCGGGCTCGTCCGCCGCGGCGGCCTTGTCGTCCAGCTGCTCGAACCACACCGGTCGGGCCAGCACCTCACGCGCCAACTGCGCCATGCCCGAATGAAAGGTGCGTACGCACTGGCGCGCCTGCTGTGCATCGAACGGCACCTGCCAGAAGCCCAGCACGCGCACCAACTGTTCGCGCAGCTGCGCGCAAGAGGCATTGGTGAACGAGATGACGGTCAAGCGTCCTGGCTCGACGCCCATGTGGCAGAGCATGAACACCACCCGCAACAGCAAGGTGGTTGACTTGCCGGACCCAGCGCCGGCGAAGATTCGCGTCACCGGGCTGCGGCTGAGGATCATCGCCCACTGTTCGTCCGACGGCGCGCTGATGACACCGGCCGCCACCGCCTGGCCCACGCGATCACGCATGGCCTGAACCTGAGCGTCATCGACCTTAAGCTGTGCCGCTGCGTAAATACCTTGCGCTGCCGTCTTGCGCGGCTTGCCGGCAGCGCGTGCCGCCCCCTCGGACTTGTCCTTGGTTTTGGCTGCAGGGTTGCCCTTGCGCTTGGGGACCGCGGCCTTGTTCGTCTTGCTGGGCGCACTGCCCCAGCGACGAAACAACAGCTCATCCTCTTCGCGCAGATGGGCCGAGGTACGTGGAAAACAGCGCTTCAATACTCCCGCGACGAGGGATCTGTAGCGCTTGACGGCAGAAAACATCGGAAATCACCGTGAACATGCATATCGTTGATATGGTACGGGTTTTTCCCAGTACTCTGGCCGCTGCAAGGACGAACAGCAGCAAACGGAGATGGCAATCACTTGCTTGACCCGCACGACTTCCTCGGCAAACAGCTGTCGGAGCTGAACCAGCGCTCATCTGCTCACCTGCCTCCTTTACACCGGATATGGACCGCTACTGATGGCCCCAGCAGCCAACCCCCCATGCCACGACACCCGCCACCTGTTTCTGCCGGTTGGTAGCGAACTCGGCGCGCTCATTCGGCGCTTCGACTGGTCGCACACCGCGTTGGGACCGCTGGAGGGCTGGCCATCGAGCCTGAAAACCGTCACCGCCTTGCTGCTGCACTCGCCGACCCCGATGGTGGTGCTCTGGGGCGAAACCGGCATCATGATCTACAACGATGCCTACGCTTCGCTTGCGGGCAATCGCCATCCGCATCTGCTTGGCTCGGATGTCTGCAAAGGCTGGCCTGAAGCGGCTGAATTCTCGGCCAACGCGATGCGGATCGTGCTGGCCGGAGGGACGCTGTCCTACAAGGATCAGGAGCTGGAGCTGCACCGAAACGGCCGCCCAGCACGGGCATGGATGAATCTGGATTACTCACCTGTGCTGGACGAGCAGGCGCGGCCAGCCGGCGTGATCGCGCTGGTGGTGGAAACCACCGAGCGGGTACTGGCCGAACGCGAGCTGCAAGGGCAGCAAGCACGCCTGCAACAGATGTTCGAACAGGCGCCCGGGCTCATGGCCATGCTGCGTGGCCCGGAACATGTCTTCGAGATGGCCAACCCGGCCTATCTGCGGGTAGTGGGCGAGCGTGAGGTCGTCGGCAAGCCGGTGCGTGAAGCGCTGCCGGAGGTCGAACGTCAGGGTTTCATCGATATTCTCGACCGGGTGTACCGCACAGGCGAAGCCTTCGTCGGCTCCGGTATCCGTGTTGGCCTGCAGCGCACCCTGGGGGAAGCCGAGGAAGAGCGCGTGCTGGATTTCGTATTCCAGCCGGTGACCGGCATCGACGGCAATGTCAGCGGCATCTTCGTCGAGGGCAACGACGTCACCGAGCGCGCTCGCGCCGAACAGGCGCTGCGCGAAAACGAACAGCGCCTGCGCTTTCTCGATGCGCTGGCCCGCGAAACCGCGCGCAGCACCGATGCCGACGCCATCCTGGCGATTACCACTCAGATGCTCGGCGAGCATCTGAGTCTGTCGAGCTGCGCCTATGCCGACATGGACCCCGACCAGGATGGCTTCACCATCCGCGGCGACTGGGCCGCGCCGGGATGCGTCAGCATTCTCGGGCGCTATCGCCTAGCGGACTTCGGCACGCTGGCGGTCGACAAGCTGCGCGCCGGCCAAGCCTTTGTCATTCAGGATCATTGTGCACAGCTGCCGCCGCACGAAGCCGCCGCGTTCCAGCAACTCGACATTGCTGCGACCGTCTGCCTGCCGTTGGTCAAGGCTGGCCGCCTGACGGCGTTGATGGCAATGCATGATCGGCTACCGCATGTGTGGACCGACGCTGAGCTGGCCCTGCTCTCGGAAGTCACCGACCGCTCCTGGGCACATATCGAGCGCGTGCGCTCGGCGGCAGCGGTCCGCCAGCGCGAGCAGTGCTTTCTGGTAGAGCTGGAAGCCAAGGTGGCGGAGCGCACTGCAGCGCTGGCACGCAGCGAAGCCAATATTCGCGCGGTGCTGGAAACCTCTCATCTGTACAAGGCGATGCTGGCCCCTGACGGCTCGATTCTCTACGTCAACGCCACGGCACTGGCCGGTATCGGCGCGCGCTTCCACCAACTGGCCGGCACGCCCTTCTGGGAGTCGCCCTGGTTCACCGCCACCCCCGGCATGGCGGAAACAATCAAGGCCATGACGCAGCGCGTCGCGGCAGGTGCCACCGAGCATGTGACCATGAGCCTGAATATGCCGGGCGGCAGGCGCACCTTCGATTTCTCCATGCGCCCGGTGCTTGGCGAGGACGGCGAAATCGTCGCACTGGTCCCGGAGGCGCTGGATATCAGCGAACGCGTCGCCACCGAACAGACGCTGCAGCAACTGCACAAGATGGAAGCGTTGGGCAACCTAACCGGTGGCATCGCCCACGACTTCAACAATCTGCTGATGGCGGTGCTCGGCAGCCTGGAGCTGCTGCGCCGGCGCATGCCGGCCGACGCCGCGCTGTTGCGCCTGGTGGACAACGCCCGCGCCGGTGCCGAACGCGGCGCCTCGCTCACCGCACGCATGCTCTCGTTCGCGCGTAAGCAGGAACTGTACAAGACGCCGATCGACCTGTGCCAGTTGATCGAAGGCATGCAGCCGCTGCTGCTCAGCTCGCTCGGCCCGACCATTCAGCTGGAGATCGAGCTGCCACAGCGACTCGCACGGGTCAAGACCGACCCCAACCAACTGGAAACCGCTCTGCTCAACCTCGCCGCCAATGCACGTGACGCCATGGCTGGTGAAGGGCGCATCTACATCGGCGCAGAGGAACTCTCGCTGTCCAGCGAGCAGAACGGTCTGCCGGCAGGGCGCTACATTCGTCTCGACCTCAGCGACAGCGGCACGGGCATGGACGAAGGAACACTCAAGCGCGCCGTCGAGCCGTTCTTCACCACCAAGGGCGTCGGCAAGGGCACCGGGCTCGGACTTTCCATGGTGCACGGGCTCGCGGAGCAGTCCGGCGGGCGGCTGGTATTGCGTAGCGCCCCTGGCTCGGGCACCACCGCCGAAATCTGGCTACCGGCACTGGACAATGACGAAGATGCGCCAGCGCGCAGCGCGACACCCGATGACAGTCAGCGCCAGGCCCTCAACCCCCTGACGCTGCTAGCCGTCGACGATGACGAGCTGGTGCTGTTCGGCACCGCCGGCATGCTCGAAGCGGCTGGTCATCGTGTTCTGACGGCACGCTCGGGCGGCGAGGCGCTGGACCTGTTGCAGACCAACCAGATCGACGTGCTCATCACCGACCACGCGATGCCGCTGATGAGTGGCGTGCAACTGGCCGCGATCATCCGGGAAACTCGCCCGCACTTGCCGATCCTGCTGGTGTCCGGCTATGCCGAGCTGCCCTCGGCGACCCCCGCAGTGCCGCTGCGACGGCTAGCCAAGCCGTTCAACCAGCACCAGCTGCTCGATGCCGTCGAACAGCTGAGCATCGGCCAGGCCTGAGCGCAGCCGGCCCAGGCCTGGCCAGCATCACCGGGCAAGCTCAGCTGCCAATCACGCCACCATCGTCCTTGGTGATCAGTACGGTGGACGAGCGCGGGCGGGATCGACCATCGCTGGCCGGAAAGCTCAGCCCCGGGTGCTGCACGTTGATCCACATGGCGCGATAGTCCGGGCTCCAGGTGATGCCGGTGATCTCGCAGCCGCGCGGCCCCACCAGAAAGCGCCGCACCTCGCGCGTTTTCGGATCGGCACAGAGCAGCTGGTTGGTGCCCATCGCCTGCATCGCCGGCTGGTCGTCGTCGAAGTCGGTTTCGATCCACAGTCGTCCATCACGGTCGAAGGCCAGGCCGTCTGGGGATGAAAAACAGTCACCGTCTATGGTGCCGACGAGGTTGGCGGCTACCGCCCGGCCTTCGGCATCTCGCGCACCGCGGCGCTCGCCAGCGAGCAGGAAGACCTCCCATTCGAAGCGCGTCGCCGCCGGGTCACCGCCCTCTTCATTCCAGCGCAGAATTTGCCCATGCAGGTTGTTCGGTCGCGGGTTGGCCTTGTCCAGGGGCTGCTTGGCGCCGCGGCCATCATTGTTGGTCAGGGTGACGTATACCTCGCGGGTATCGGGATGCACGGCTACCCATTCCGGCCGATCCATTGGCGTCGCCCCGGCGCGGTCGGCGGCGGCACGGGCGTTGAGCAGAACCTCGGCCTGGCTGGCAAAGCCGTTCTCCGCGGTCAGGCCGTGCTGGCCATGCACCAGCGCCAGCCACTGGCCGCTGCCGTCGCCATCGAAGCGGGCTACGTACAAGGTGCCCTCATCCAGCAAGCGGCGGTTGGCGGCGTCCGCGCCGGGCACGAAGCGGCCACTGGGGACGAACTTGTAGACGTACTCACCCTTGGTGTCATCGCCCGAGTAGAAGGCCATGCGGCCGTCATTGCCCAACGACAACACCGAGCATTCCCGGCAATAGCGGCCGAAGGCGGTGCGCTTGATTGGCGTGCTTTTCGGATCGAAGGGGTCGACCTCGACTACCCAACCGAAGCGGTGCGGTTCGTTGACATAGCCGTGATGAGGCTGATCCGCCTGGGGCGTAGCATCGAAGCGCGGATCGGCCGTCTCCCAGCCATAGAGCTTGCTCATGCCGCTGCCGGCAATGCCGTAACGGTTATGCGAGATGCGTGCTGCGAGGTCGTCGGCGTCGTGGTTGACGAAGTAGTTGTGCCAGTTTTCCTCGCAGACCAGATAGGTGCCCCAGGGCGTGAAGCCGCTGGAGCAGTTGTTCAGCGTGCCGAGCACCGTCTTCCCTTCGGGGTCGTCCATGGTTTGCATTGCTGCATGGCCGGCCAGCGGTCCGGCAATCGCCATCGGCGTGAGGCCTGAGACACGCCGGTTGTACGGCGAATCCATCACCCGCTGCCACTTGCCCTGGGCATCCTTGCGCACCTCGATGACGCTTACGCCATGGGCCGCCTGTTCCTTACGCACTTGATCCAACGGGCGCCGGCCGTCGACCAGGCTGATGCCATCGGGGTGCAGCGTCGGGTTGACGTACTCGTGGTTGATCGCCAGCAGGCCGCGGCTTTCTGGTGCATCGGGGAACGGGAAGAAATGCATGCCGTCGTGGTTGTCGCCGGCCTGTTTCAACTGCGCCTGCCAATCGTCGCTGGCGTCCGGCTGCCACGCTGGCGCATCGGCATGCACCGGGTCACCCCAGGAAAAAAACACCCGTGTGCTGTAGCCAGGCGCCACCTCGACCCGGTCGAAAAGCGCATCAAGCCGGGCAGGAATGCCCTCGAAGCCGAGCAACGAACCGCTCCCGGTCGCCGCGCGTGCGCCTGCTATCCGACCACCGAGAAAGGCAATGCTGGCCAGACCCAGGCCGCCTTTGAGCAGGCCGCGGCGGCGGTGGTCGATGGTCTGCGCCAGCGATGCATTGCCGCTAGGATTGACCGGCTGATCGTCATGAGCTGCAACGCTGGCGTGGAACTCAGTGAAATCCTGTTTCATCGAAAATGAATCCTTGGTCTGCAACTCGCATCATTCGATGCGGTAGTGAAAGGTGTTCCGTACATCCGGCACGGGCACGGCCCGGCCATCGACGATGCGCGGCTGGTAACGGAAGCTCTCGGCGGCCGTAAGCGATGGGCGGATGAACAGCGGGTGGCAGTCGCCGACCACCTTGGGCGAGCGCGCGCGACCCTGGGCATCCACTGTGTAACTCACCGTGCACGAGCCCTGCAGGCCGGAGTCCAGCGCGCGTTGCGGGTACACCGGGGGCTTCTTGGCGATCGGCAAGTACTGACGACTGGCCGCTTCGGCCGCCGCAGCCTGGCGTGCACGTTCAGCGGCCTCAGCGCGTTCGGTCGCTTGCGCCTGGCGCCGGGCTTCTTCCAGCCGGGCCTGATCGGCCAGCCGCTCCTGCTCGCGGACTTGCTCCTTGCGCTGCGCTCCACGCCGCCGTTCGATGCGCTCGCGCTGCAGTTTCTGTTGCTCGGCCTCGCGCTCCTGCTCGGCACGCTTGAATGCCAGTTCGGCCTGTTCCAGCCGTTGCTGTTGCGCCCCGGTATCGACTTGCGTCTCCACTGGCAGCGGTTCGACCACCGGCTCGACAGGCTGTTCGATCAGCGGTTCTGGCACAGCCGGCAACGGCAGGCTGATCAGCTGGGTGCGCATTACCTGCGCAGCGACAGGCGTTTCAAGCGCCGGTGTCCAACCCGTAAGCAGCAACGAGAACAACCCGGCGTGCAGCCCGAGGGTCAGCAATGCGGCCCCGGCAGGACCGATCCACTGCCGCGGAGCAACTTCGGCGCCATGCGTGGCGGGTGTGCTGAAGGTCATCATCACGGCTGCCCGGCCTCGGCAGGCGCCTCGGTAATCAGCCCCAGGTTGAGCACGCCACCGCGCTGCAGTTCAGCGATCCCCGCCACCACACGACCGTAATCGGCCGCCTCATCGGCACGAATGTAAACCTGCGTGTCGCCCCGCTCGGCGATGATCGCGCCAACCTTGGCTTGTAGCTCGGCCAGGTCGACGGCGCTGTCGGTCTGGTTGTCGATGTCCAGTTCGCTACCCAGATTCCAATAGAAGCCGCCTTCGGCCTTCACCGAAAGCGTGAGGATCTGTCGCTCGTTTTCGACCGGCAGCGCCTCGGCTGCCACCTTGGGTAGCTCGATCTTGACCCCCTGTACCAGCATCGGCGCGGTGACCATGAAGATCACCAGCAGCACCAGCATGACGTCGATATAGGGCACCACGTTCATTTCCGCCTTGGGCCCGTGTTTGTGCTGTGGCCTGACTAGCATGGCAACTCTCCTCAGGCGGCTGCGGCAACGCTGGGCGAACCGGCATGCAGCCGACGGTGCAGTCGCGCCTGCAATTCGTTGCCGAAGGCGTAGTAGCGGCCAGTCAGCGTTTGCCCGCGGGCAGCGAAGCGGTTGTACGCCATCACTGCCGGAATCGCGGCGAACAGACCGATCGCCGTGGCGATCAGCGCCTCGGCGATACCCGGTGCCACCGTGGAAAGCGTCGCTTGCTGCACCTGCGACAGCCCGAGGAAAGAATTCATGATTCCCCACACTGTGCCAAACAGGCCGATGTACGGGCTGACCGAGCCAACCGTGGCAAGAAACTGCAAGCCTTTCTCCAGGCGCTCTTCCTGCTCGGCGATGGCCACATAAAGACTGCGCTCGACACCCTGCGCCACGGCATCCGGCGCGATGCCAGGCTGGCGTTGCAACTGGGCGAACTCCGTATAGCCGGCGAGAAAGATGCGCTGCAACGCGGCCTCTTCCGGCAGCGGCTGCTCCTGCCCCTCGCGGTAAAGCTTGGCCAGATCACCACCCTGGCGGAAGCGCTGCTGGAAAGCGCGCTGCAGGCGCTCGGCGCTGCGTAATGCAGCACCGCGACGAATGATCAGATACCAGCTGGACACCGAAGCCAGCACCAGAATCACCATCACCGCCTGGACCACCAGGCTGGCCTCGCTGATCAGGCCCCAGACGGACATGTGCTCGAAAGTCGTTTGCATGATTCGTTTCCTCCTGCCCCAAGTGGGCAGCTGCTATTGGATGACGGGTCGGTTACAGGGCGATGACATTCAGTCCAGCCCGAGCGCATCGGCGACCGCCGACCAGGGCAGGTACTTGTAGTTCTGCGCCCCCTCGGGCATGCGTTTGCGGCCGTCCTGCACCACCAACATGCCGCGGCTCCAGATTCCGCCAAGGTTGGCTGAAGTGACTTCCAGCCCATCGGTCTCGGACGCACCATCGATGCCGCGCTCGGCATTCAGGCCGATGCGGAAAGCACCGCGCACGGCATAGGGCGCCTGGGCATCGAGCACCACATAGCTGTCGTTGCCCTGGCTGGAAATGACCAGGTAGTCGCTGCTCGTACCCTGATAGAGCGCCAGGCCTTCGATGTCGTCGTATACCGGCCCGCCGACGCCGATTACTTTTTCCAGCGTCGTCGGCGCCCCGACACGGGCATCCAGCACCCATACCGCGACATCCTCTTCGCCTACGAAGAGCCGCTCATTACGGTCATCGGCTACACATCCCTCGGGTTGGGTCTCCACCTTGAAGCGCCGTACCAGCTCGCCACGCGGCTTGCCGGAGCTGCCATCGAGACGGTATTGCAGGAAGGTGCCGTCCTTGTCGTTGGCGATGGCATGAATGCCGCCCTGGCGATCCTTGAACATGCACAGGCCGTAGATATCGGTCAGCGGCGTGGCGATCTGGCCGATGTCGTCAAGCACACCGCTGGCCTGGTCGATGGCGAACAGGTGCAGGCTGTTGTGATCCCGATTGCTTGCTACGGCCAGATCCACACGCTTTGCGCCCAGGCGGAAATCACCGCGCACATCGACATTGTTCAACCGACCGACGCGCAGGTTCTGGGTCTCACGCCCATCCAGGTCGTACACCAGCAAACCACCCTTCTTGTCGGTTCCGAGCACGCGGCTCTGCGCCGGATTGCGCGGGTTGATCCAGATCGCCGGATCGTCTGCCGCATCACCCAGGCTCGGCACGGCATCGGTCTGGGCCGCTGCAGGCAAGCTCACGATCGGCGCCGTTTGCGCCAGCGCTTGTGGCTGCCAGGCCAGGCGACCGCGATGCACGCCTTGCTCGTCCGCCAGCAGCAGCTCGACGCCATTCTGAGAGCGGCGAGCGCTGATCTGCTCCGGCTCGTCGAAGCCCTCTAGAGCAAGAACAGCGTCGGCTTTCCAACCGTTCTGGGTCTGGCGGTACAAGTGCAACGCGGGCACTTCCGGGTCGAGTGCCAGCAGGCCGCCCGGCACCAGCGCCATGCCGGCCGCCGCTTGGGCCAGGCCGCCAAATGGCTGTCGCAGATCTACCGGCTCGCGCTGCAAAGGCGCCTCGGCATCGGCCGGGTAGCGCCACAGGCCGACGGTCTCCTCGTTTACGTAGAGCAGGCCAGTTGCGTCGTCCGTCTGGCAGAAGGCGCTCTCCGGCGGCAGGCTGAGCCCTCGCACCCGGCGAGCCTCGTCAAGCAGGCGGCCTTGGCTAGCGACCAGCCATTGCTCGCCGACGCCTTCTTCACCAAGCAGAAAGACGAAATCGTTGCGTGCGCTGTCGCGATACAGGCACAGCCCTTCGATGGCAAAGGCCGTGCGCGGCAGATACAACGGCTGGCTCCAGGCGCGCTGGCCATCCAGGCCAATCAGCATCGCCTGTTGACGTTTGCGTTCGACGGTTGCCAGAAACAGCCCGCGCTGATCGGCGCGGTGATCGAGCCCCTCGAAGCGCCCGGCATATTCAGCGAGGGTGCGACCACTGGCATCCAGTAGGTGCAGCCCCTTGCTATCAACCTGGATGCGCTCGGCGCTGGCCCAGGGTGTGTTGCCCGTCAGCTGGGCGTATTCGAGGCCAGCCTGCACAGGTTCGCTGAAGCTCAGCTGCACCGCGTTGATGGGCTCATCGTGGTTTGCCGACTGGCAGGCCGCCAGCGAGATGCACAAGCTGAGCAGCGCGGTCTTGGGTAATGCGTACATGGCGTTTCCATTCAGGCTGCCGCGGGCCGATGCCCGCCGAAAGGGGAACGGCGGGCATCGGAGCGGCATGGGGTCAGAAGTGGGTCAGGGTCAGGCCGAGCTTGTAGGTCGGGCCGTACTCTTCGTACTGGGCGTTGTAGGAGCGGTGTCCGGCGTAGACGTAGTAGGACTCGTCCGTCAGGTTCAGCGCCTCGAAGGTCAGCTGCAGGTTCGGCGTGAGGAAGTAGCCGGCCTTGAAGTCGACGAACAGCTGATCGTCGACGTACAGGTCGTGGGCCTTGTCGTCGATGCCAGCCACCTCGTACAGGTAGTCGGACTTGTAATTGGCCGCCAGGCGCAGGTTGACCCGGTCGTTTTCCCAGCCAAGCATCAGGTTGCCGACCGTATCGGAGTGATTCGGCAGGTCGATGCTGCGGCGCATGCCCTGCCCTTCGATGTCAGCATCGGACTTGCTGAAGGTCGCGTTGGCACCCAGCAACAGGCCGTTCCAAGGCGCCGGCAGCCAATCGAGTTTTTGCGAGTAGGCCAGTTCCAGCCCGTAGAGCTTGGCGCTGCTGCCATTCTGGAAGCTGAGCGCTTCATCGAACGCGCCCCACTGCCCGGTGCCGGCAAGGTCGGTGCTGTAGACGAAGTTGTCGATGTCCTTGTAGAACAGGTAGGCAGACACCACGCCGGCACGGCCCATGTAGTGCTCGATGCCCAGGTCGTAGTTGACCGACTCCAGCGGCTTGAGATCAGGATTGCCGAACGAGGCGTCATCGCCGTCAATAACGAAGCCCGGTGCGAGCTGGCCGAAGGTTGGGCGCACCACGCTGTTGGTCCAGGCGGCACGGATGAGCGTGTCGTCGGTCAGCTGGTAGCGCGCATGCAGCCCCGGCAGCCAGTGGTGGTAGTTGTTGCTACTGGAAACCGACTCGAACTGATCGTCGCGCATGCCGGTGCCCTTGGCACGAAAACGCGTACCTTCGTAGCGCAGGCCGGCGATGAAGCGCCAGCGATCGATGTCCACGGTGTTCATCAAGTAGGCCGCGTTGATGTCCTCGTGCATGTCGAAGTCATTGATGCGCGACTCTTCTTCATCGTAGAACTGGCTGGCATCCAGGCCGGCAATTGCGCCCTTGATTGCCGAGGCGCTGATGCCCGGGCCGAAGCGGCCAAGCGCATAATCGACCTTGCCGCTCTGGAAGTCGGCCAGGGTCAGGTCGTCGAAATCGTCGTACACCCAGACCTCGCTGTCGTTGTCCTTGTGCCGGCGGCTGAGTTTGCCGCCGAACTTGGCCTGCGCGGCGTAACCCTGAATGTCGTAGTCACGCGCCAGATCCAGGCGGATGTTCTTCTCGCGGTCACGGGTGTCACTTTTCTCCCACTCCACCTCGTCCAGTTCGAAGGACGCCGGGTCGTAGAACGACGAATCAACCGTCAGGCGCGGCTTGCGGCTGCTGGAGAAACCGGCATCGGCGAAGTCACCCTCGAAGGTCGCACCGGAGATGCCACCTGGGTTTCGCTCGCGGGACTGGCTGTAGCCAACCTGGCCGCTCAGCGTCCACAGGCCCATCATGCGTTCACCACCAAACACATAGGACTGGACGGTCTGGGTTTCCTCGCGGGACTTCAGCTCGCGCCAGCCCTCGGCGTCTCCGGTCTCGCCAGGCAGCTGCGCGTCGTCGAACTCCACGCCCGCGGCGTTACGGGTCTCGGTGTCCTTGAAGCGGCTGTACAGCGTGCGCAGGTAGTAGCTGCTGACATCGTCCGGCTTGTAGTCGAAGTTCAGACCGAAGCCGGTGCGCTCACGGGTGATCTCGTAATCGCGCTGCTCGAACTCTCGCAGCCGGGCGCCATCGTCAGCGAAATCCCACTTGCCGCCGGTTTCGACGTTGTCGGAGCCAAAGTCGCGCTCTTGCCAGCTGACAGCCGCGGCCACACCGAAGTTGTCGACGCCATCGCCCAGGCTGAAGCGGTTGCTGATCGCCCCGGAGAATTTCGGGCTGCTCTTGTCGACGTTGTCGTCATAACTGCCCTCACCGCTGATGCTGTAGAACAGCCCGTCGTGGTCGAAGGCAGACAGGCTCTCCACCTCGATGGTGCCGCCGAGGGAGTTGGCGTCCATGTCCGGGGTCAGCGTCTTGACCACCGACAGTGACTGCACCAGCTCCGAAGGCAGCACGTCCAGCGCTACCGCGCGACGGCCACTTTCCGGAGAGGGCACCAGGGTGCCGTTGATGGTGACGCTGTTCAGGTCCGGCGCGATGCCGCGCACGCTGACGAAACGCCCTTCACCCTGGTCGCGCTCGACCGAGATGCCCGGAATGCGCTGCAGCGCCTCGGCGGCATTGTCGTCCGGCAACTGACCGATGCCGTCGGCATGCACCACGCTCTTCACGCTGTCGGAACGACGCTGGTCCTTCAGTGCCTCGTCGATGCTGACCGCCTGGCCGACAACCTCAACGTGCTCCATGACAAGTGGCTCTTCGGCCCAGGCCGAACCGGCACTGACGGCCAGGGCCAGCAGGCTGATGCGGAATCCTGCACCGCGGATGCCACTGCGGTATGTGCTCATGAACAATCCCCCGAACGGTGTTTACCGGGTCCATCCCGGAACTGCAGCGGACGGTAGGCGGGGGATATGGCGGTTCTGTGACAGGGGGTTCGGGGATGGCTTGGAACAGGGGGTTTTCGGGGATTTTGCGAGCGGGATTGAGCTGATATGACCTGTTTTCAGGGCGGACTGCGCGTCAGAGCCGTTTTTCGAAGGGGTCGAAGTTTCTGTTTCGCCCTGCTGGGCGAGTCACTTTTTCCAGACGCGCCTGCCCGGCCGGGAAAAAGTAACCAAAAAACGCTTTGCCCCTGCATACGGCCCCGCGCTACGCGCGGGGTTCGTTCGCTACATCGCTGCTCCAGGGGTCGGCTTACAAGGGCCATCCATGGCGCTTTACGGGGGACGCCTAGTTCTCTCGCGGCATCCATGCCGCTCGCTCCCCTACGCAACGATTCCATTCGGCCTCCTGAAAGAGGCATTCGTATTACCTGGTGATCTGTGCAAGTACATGCAGAGCTACCCCCTTTTTATGTGGACAGGTCGTAGAAATGCTTCGCGTACGTAATGCAGAGCGCCAAAGCACGGCTCCTATGCTGAAACGTAGAAACCTTGAGTGATCCTCTAACCCGCGGAAGCCTAAGGCTGCTTATCGTTCTGCTTGCACTGCCTCCCAGGCGACTCCCAATCGCCCCTTCAGGAGGGTGAACGGAGCCGTCGTGTAGAGGGGCGAGCGGCATGGATGCCGCGAGAGCCGTAAAGGGCCATGGATGGCCCTTGTACGGCGACCCTCGGAACGGCGGCGTAGAGAACGAACCCCGGCGCAGCCGGGGCCGGATGCAGGGGCAAGCGTTTTTGCCTACTTTTTCCGCGACTGGAAAAAGTAGGTCGCCCAGCAGGGCGAAACCCAGCTATCAAGCAACTCCATAATTCGTCTGACGCCGCAAAAGATTAAAAACCCTCTGAGCCAATTCAACCCCCACCCCATTCATCCAACTGTCACATCCATCTGTTTCCGTGCCCTCACGCACTGGCGCGAACCCACGCCACGGAGACCTGATGAAATCCCTGCTGAAACTCCACACCCTCACCCTGCTAGGCCTCGCCCTGGCCGCCAACGTCGGCCTGCAGCTGCTCCTCGCCGTCGGCCAGATCAAATCCTGGGGCGAGATCGACTGGATGGACGTGGTCGGTGAAGGCGGTTGCGCCGTACTCGCCCTCGCCTGGTTGATCATGCTGTTGCACAGCCGCCCAGCTGGTCGTGTAACGCGTCTGCTGGCGCTGGGCCTGGCTTGCATCTGCTTTTCCTGGTGGATGGACCTGCTCGATGAATTCATCCAGATCCCCGCCCACATCGCCTGGGACAACTGGCTGGAAACCGCGCCCATGCCGGTCGGCCTGATCCTGCTGACCTTCGGCATCTACCACCTGAATCAGGAACAGCGCGCCATCAATGCGCAGATGCACAAACGCGAGCGGCTTTTTCGCGAGCACCGTCTGTTCGACAACCTGACCCCGCTGGGCACAGCCGAGTACCTGCGTCGTCAACTCGATCTCGCCCTGCGCCAGGCCACCGATGATCAGCGGCCGTTGTCGCTGCTGGCGGTCGACCTCGACGAATTCAGCCGGGTCAATCAGCGCTACGGTCAGGAAGAAGGCGATCTGGTGCTGCAGGCCGTGGCGCAGTTGCTGGTACTCAACCTGCGCCATCAGGATCTGCTTTGCCGCCTGGCGGGTGATCGGTTCGTCGTGCTGCTGCCCGATACCGCCGAGCAACAGGCGCGGCAGCTCGCCGAGGAGTTGCAGACCGCCATCGCCAGCCTCGCGCACAAGACGCGGCAGCATGGCGAGCGGCTCCACCTGCGCGCCAGTACCGCAGTGGTGATGGCCTTCGATGACGATGTCGAGCAGCTGCTCAAACGTCTCAATCTCGGCTTGGCCAGGGCCAAGCAATCGCTGCCACGCTGCGCCTGAGGCGATCAATGGAAAGCCCCTTGCGCTGGTACGAATGGGACACACGCTTCATCGCCGCACATCATCAGCCGGCGGTATTGCTGGACCTGGCGTTGTCGCGCGGCATCGACAGCCATGCGCTGCTGCGCGGCAGCGGACTGTTTTACGAAGACGTCGCCAGTGGTCGTGCCCGCGTCAGCCCGGAGCAGTTGCTTACACTTGTCGGCAATACCGAGCGGTTGCTCGGCGCGGCGGACAGCAGCTTTCTGTTCGGCCAACGTCTGCTGCCCGGGCACTACGGCGACGTCAGCCTGGCGCTGGAAAATGCCTGCAACCTCGAGCAGGCGCTGGAGCGTCTTTGCCAGTTCCGCGCCCTGCTCTGCCCGCTGCTGGCTCCAAGGCTGCTGCTGGATGAACAGCAGCTGCACATCTATTGGCTGGACAACGGCAGCGCCGGCAAACACCTGCGCTTTCTTATCGAGGCGCACCTGACCGCCATCGTCGCGTTGTGCAAACGCGGCAGCGGCTTGCGCCTGCCGTGGCGCTTTCAGTTCGCCTACGCGCAGCCGCGACATATCGAACAGTACTGGGTGCACCTGGGCGATGCGCTGCAGTTCGACCGCCACCTGACCCTGCTCAGCCTGCCACGCGAGTATCTGCATCAGCCTTGGCCGGATGCCTCGGCGACGGTTGGCCAGGTCGCACAGCAGGCGAGCCAGCAGCAGATCGACGCACTGGAAGGCCCCTGCGCCTTTCTCGATGCCTTCTATCAATACCTGCATGACCACATCCGCGAGCCGCTGAACCTGGAGCGCGTCGCCCTGGCTTTCGCCATGAGCCCGGCAACGCTCAAGCGCAAGCTGGCCAAGCACGGCACGCATTTTCAGGAACAACTCGATCTGGTGCGCACGCACGTTGCGCTCTACCTCTATCAAAGCCAGGGTCTGGGTAACGAGGCCGTTGCCAGACACCTCGGCTTCAACGACACCACCAACTTCCGTCGCGCCTTCAAACGCTGGACCGGTGTAGTGCCCAGCGGCCTGCAACCGCTGTTCGACGCGACCTGACGGCGTGCTAAGGTGCCGCCCGCACAACCTTCGATGCGAGCGGGCCGGGCATGGATATCAAGCAGCTGAAGTTTCTCGTGGCGCTGGACGAAACGCGGCATTTCGGTCAGGCCGCAGCGCGCTGTCATGTCACCCAGCCGACGCTGTCGATGCGCCTGCGCGGTCTCGAAGACGAACTCGGCCTGCAACTGGTGATCCGCACGCAGCGCTTCGAAGGCTTCACGCCCGAGGGCGAGCGCATTCTGGCCTGGGCGCGCAGCCTGCTGGCGGCGCAGGACGGCCTGCTCGCCGAAGCCGCCTCGTGCCGCGGCCAGCTGGTCGGCACCTTGCGTCTGGGCGTGGTGCCGCTGGCCGGTTTCGACCCGATGCAATTGGTGCAGGCCTTCGGCGAGCGCCACCCGAACCTGCGCTTCGAGTTGTTCGCGCTAAGCAGCGAACAGATCCTCGAACGGCTCAACCGCAATCTGCTGGATCTGGGGCTGTCCTACCTGGAACGACTGGATGAAGCGCACTTCACCAGCCTGCCACTCGGCGAAACCCGCATGGGCCTGCTGCATGACGAGCGCCATTTCCGCTTCGACGCGCCATCGCTGAGCTGGGAAGCGCTTGCCGAGTTGCCGCTCGGCCTTTTGACGGGGGGCATGCACTTTCGCCAGTCCATCGACCATGCGCTGCGGAGCCGGGGCCTGAGCCTTGCGCCCCGGCTGCAGACCGATGCGGTGCACCATTTGCTGCAGGCCGTGGCTGCCGGCCTGTGTTGCGCAATCATGCCGCTGGACAGCGGGCTCGAAGCGCTGGACGGCAGGCTGAGCCTGACGCCCATCGATAACGCCAGCACTCTCGCGCCACTGGGGCTGATCCTGCGTCGCGCATCACCCCGCTCGGCATTGGGCGAAGCCTGTTTCGACGAAGCACGCGAGCTGCTGCAACGGCAAAAACCAGCCACCGCTTGACGCGTGATCGATACGCTCGATCAGCCTATCGAACATAGCGATTGGACGGCGCCACGCTGCGCTCCTAGGCTCCCTGCGTCGACCTGTCGCAGGCCACCGCCATGCAGTACGCCACCCTTAGCGCCGCAAATGCCAACGATCCGACTGCCGGCGCGGCGCGTCTGGCCGAAGAGTGCGCCCTGGCCATCAGCTACAACGGCCTCAACCAGGCAGTGATGATGGTGACGCCGCTGGACCTGGAAGATTTCGTCATCGGCTTCAGCCTGAGCGCTGGGCTGATCGAGTGCATCGATGAGCTTCGCGACCTGCGCCTGCATGGCAGTGGCGCTGCCCGCCACGCCGACGTTCAAGTAAGCCCGCGAGCCTTCTGGGCCATCAAGCAGCAACGTCGCCAGCTGGCCGGCCACAGTGGCTGCGGCTTATGCGGTGTGGAGGCGCTGGAACAGGCATTGCCACAACTCCAGCCACTTTCGTCAGTCGACCTACCGCCCGAAGCGCATTTCCACAACCTGCGCCAGCGCATTACCGAAGCACAGCTGTTGGCTCGCGACAGCGGCGCATTGCATGCGGCGCTGTACGTCGACGGCGATGGCGGAGTTGCGCTGTGCCGCGAGGACATCGGTCGGCATAACGCCCTGGACAAGCTGATCGGCGCGCTGCAGCGGCAACGTCGGCAGCCCAGCACAGGTTTTGTCGTGGTCACCAGCCGCTGCAGCCTGGAGCTGATTCACAAGGCCGTGCGCGCCGGCATCGGTACGCTGGTCAGCCTCTCCGCACCGACCCAGCTCACCGTCGAATGGGCGCGCCGGCACAACCTCAACCTCATTCACCTGCCCCACCACAGCACGCCACGGGTCTACAGCCCGGCGCCAGCGCTGCCCGATCAGAACGGATGCCACCCATGAGCCGCACGTCCCGCTTCCATCCCGCCACCCGCTTCCAACCTTATGCCGGCCCAGCCGGCGGTTGGGGCGCACTGCGCAGCGTGGCCAGTGCGTGGCTTGGCAGCGGCAATGCGCTGAAGAACATCCGCGCCATGCTGCGCACCAACCAGAACGGCGGCTTCGACTGTCCCGGCTGTGCCTGGGGTGATTCGCCCGAGCCCGGCGCGGTGAAGTTCTGCGAAAACGGCGCCAAGGCGGTGAACTGGGAAGCGACGCGGCGCCGTGTGGATGCCGCCTTTTTCGCCCGTCACAGCGTCAGCCAACTGCGCGAGCAGAGCGACTACTGGCTCGAATACCAGGGCCGCCTGACCGAACCGGTACGTTACGACGCCGACAGCGACCGCTATCTGCCCGTCAGCTGGAATGATGCCTTCGCGCTAATCGCACGCCATTTGAACCGTCTGGACAGCCCACACCAAGCAGCGTTCTACACCTCCGGCCGCGCCAGTAACGAGGCCGCTTACCTCTACCAGCTGTTCGGTCGTAGCTTCGGCACCAACAACTTCCCCGACTGTTCGAACATGTGTCACGAAGCCAGTGGCGTCGCGCTTGGCGAATCCATCGGAGTCGGTAAGGGCACCGTGACGCTGGAGGACTTCGACCACGCCGATGCGATCTTCGTCCTCGGTCAGAACCCCGGCACCAACCACCCGCGCATGCTCGAACCGCTGCGCCAGGCAGTGGAACGCGGCGCTCAGGTGGCCTGCTTCAATCCCCTGCGCGAACGTGGGCTGGAGCGCTTTCAGCACCCGCAAAAGCCCATCGAGATGCTCGCCAACCAGGATGCGCCGACCCACAGCGCCTACCTGCGGCCCAACCTCGGTGGCGATCTCGCCGTACTGCGCGGCATCGCCAAGTACCTGCTGCAGTGGGAACAGGAAGCCCAGGCCAGCGGCGCGCCAGCCGTGTTCGACCACACCTTCCTGGCTGAACACAGCCACGGTCTGGACGCCTACCTGGCTCAGGTCGAAGCCACGCCCTGGTCGCTGATCGAACAACAATCGGGGCTTGATCGGGAAGAGATTCGCCACGCCGCAGCGATCTACCGCAGCGCCGAGCGGGCCATCGTCTGCTGGGCAATGGGCATCACTCAGCATCGGCATTCGGTGGCGACCATTCAGGAAATCGCCAACTTGCTGCTGTTGCGCGGCAACATCGGCAAGCCCGGCGCTGGTGCCTGTCCGGTGCGCGGCCACAGCAACGTGCAGGGCGACCGCACCATGGGCATCAACGAGCGCCCCCCGATCGCGCTGCTCGATGCCCTGCAACGCCAGTTCGACCTGACGATGCCACGTCAACCCGGCTACAACACGGTCGAGTGCATCCAGGCCATGCTCGCCGGGCAGGTCAAGGTGTTCATCGGTTTGGGTGGCAACTTCGCCCAGGCGACGCCGGACAGCCCGCGGACCCAACAGGCGTTGCGCAACTGCGAGCTGACCGTGCAGATCAGCACCAAGCTCAACCGTAGCCACCTGACCATGGGCCGCGACGCGCTGATCCTGCCGTGCCTTGGCCGCACCGATATCGACCGCCAGGCCTGCGGCCCACAGGCCGTCACGGTGGAAGACTCGTTCAGCATGATCCATGCATCGCGAGGCCAGCTCGAACCCTCTTCGTCGCAGATGCGTTCGGAGCCGGCGATCGTAGCCGGCATCGCCGCAGCGACCCTAGATAAGCGTCCGGTAGATTGGCTCTGGCTGGTGGAAGATTACGCGCGTATCCGTGAGCTGATTGCGGCAACCATCCCCGGTTTCGCCGGTTTCGATCACCGTCTGCACCGCCCCGGAGGGTTCTACCTTGGCAACGCCGCCGCGCGACGGGAATGGAACACCGCCAGCGGTCGCGCCGAATTCAAGGCACAACCGCTGCCGGACGATCTGGTACCCGAACAGGCGCGCCAGCCGGGCACCAGCGTCGACCTGATCCTGCAGACGTTGCGCTCTCACGATCAGTACAACACCACGCTCTACGGTCTGGATGATCGCTATCGCGGGGTGAAAGGCATGCGCAATGTGGTGTTCGTCAATCCTGCAGACATCCAGCGCCTGGGCTTGGAAGCCGGCCAGCAGGTCGATCTGGTTTCGCTGTGGGATGACGGCATCGAACGCCGCGTGCGCGGTTTTACCCTGCTCGCCTACGACACCCCGCTCGGCCAGGCAGCGGCCTACTATCCGGAAACCAACCCGCTGGTGCCGCTGGAAAGCTTCGGCGACCGCAGCCACACGCCAACGTCGAAGTTCATCGCGATTCGCGTGCTGCCAAACACGCGGGAGAAAACGCAGCGGCTGATCGCCAGCGGGCAATGACGATCATTCGAAGCGGCTGGCGTCGTCCCGATCGTGCAGGTAGCGCCGGCTGAACGGAAACGGTGGTAACCAGCCCTCGCGACGCACGGTCCAGCACTCGTAGGTCGGCGTCAGCTGATCAGGCGCGTCCAACGAACCCAGGTTGACTTCGATCTCATCGCCACTGCGGGCAAAAATCGACGAGCCACAACGGGGGCAGAAATGCCGCCCGGCATATTCGGCCGTCTCGCCCTCGACGGTTACTGCCTCCTGCGCAAACACCGCCGCGGCGTAGAACAACGCGCCGTGATGCTTGCGGCAGTCCATGCAGTGACAGAGCCCGACTCGATAAGGCTGCCCTGACGCCACGATCCGCACGTTGCCGCACAGGCACCCTCCGCTGAATTGCTCAGCTGGTTCGAGGGTGGTCATCGGCCGTGGCCGGCGAAACGCTGGATGTCGTGCGTCGGTCCGGAAACGATCAGCAGATCGCCTGCGAGCACTTGGGTGCTGGGCGTCGCATGTTGAAACTCTTCGTTGGCGCGCTTCAGACCGACCACGGTCACGCCAAACTTTTCGCGAACGCCGGCAGCTGCGAGGGTGCTGTTGTGAATCCGCTCGGGGGCACGGATCTTGGCGATGGCGAAGCCGTCATCGAACTCGATGAAATCCATCATTCGCCCGGTGATCAGGTGGGCAACCCGCTCGCCCATGTCCGCCTCAGGATAAACCACGTGGTGCGCCCCGATCCGCGTCGCGATCTGTCCGTGCTCGGCGGTCAGCGCCTTGACCCAGATGTCTTTGATGCCCAGTTCGGTCAACGCCATGATAGTCATCAGGCTTGCCGCCAGGTCGGTACCGATGCCGACGATGGCGTGGGGAAAGTCGGCGACGCCGAGCTGCCGCAACGCCATGACATTGGTGGAGTCGGCCTGCACCGCGTGGGTCAGTAGATCGGCCCAGGCATGCACCGGCTCCGGAGCCTGATCAATGCCCATCACGTCATGCCCCAGGCGAATCAGCGAACGCGCCACGGAGCTGCCAAACCGCCCCAGCCCGATGACCACCACGCTATCGCCTTTAGAGAACGAAAACTGTTCTGAAAACAACAATTTAGCCAACAATTGGGTGTTCCTCCGGATAGCGGTATGGCATTCGATGCTCGCCTAGTGCAAGCGAAGCGGCCAGGGTGATGGTGCCTACCCGGCCGACATACATCAGCAGCGTCAGCATGAGCTGACTGGTCTCCGGCAGGTCCGCGGTAATACCGGTGGACAGGCCGACGGTGCCAAACGCGGATATGACCTCGAAGATGACCTGATCGGTAGGGATATCGGTGTCGCGCAGGATGACCAGCGTACCCAGCACCACCAGGGCGCTGCCCAGCACCAACACGGTGATTGCCTGGCGCTGCACCGAGCTGCCGACCCGGCGGCCGAAGGCTTCGACGTCCGGCCTGCCACGAATCTCGGCGATCACCATCAGCGCCAAGATGGCCACTGTCCCGACCTTGACCCCGCCCGCGGTCCCGGCACTGCCGCCGCCGATGAACATCAGAAAATAGTGCAGCGCCCAGCTCTCGTGGGTCAGCGCGCCGATGTCGATGGCATTGAAGCCGGCTGTACGCGCCGAAACGGAAATGAAGGCCGCCGAGAGCATCTTGTCCGCCCATGCCATCGGGCCGAGCGTGCCCGGGTTGGACCACTCGAACAGCAGCACAACCAAGAAGCCGCCGGCCAGCAGTACCCCAGTCCCGGACAGCGTGAGCTTGGTGTGCAGCGACCAATGCCGCGGATCGGCCCACTTGCTGCGCAGGTCGTAAAGCACCGGGAAGCCGATCCCGCCGATCACGATGGCGCTCATGACTGGCGTCAGGATCAGCGCATCGGTGGCATAGCGGACGAGACCGTCATCGTGAATCGAGAACCCCGCGTTGTTGAACGCCGAGACCGCATGGAACAGTCCGCTCCAGGCTGCTTCGTCCCAGGCGAGGCCGTGCGCCAGATGCAAGCGCAGGGTGAGCAGCGCCATCACCACCAGTTCCATCACCAGCGTCACCACCAGCACCAGTTTCGCCACGCTGGTGATGTCACCCAGCCCCAGCACGTGGGATTCGGCCTGAACGATGAGCTTGGAACGCAGGTGAAACGATCGGTTGACCAGCAAACCGAGCAGCGTAGCCAGCGTCATCATGCCGAAGCCGCCGAGCTGAAACAGCACCATGATCACCACCTGGCCGAAGGTCGACCAATAGGTACCGGTGTCGACAACCACCAACCCGGTAACGCTGACCGCTGACACGGCGGTGAAGAAGGCGGTGATCCACGGCGCCGACTCGCCCTGGGCATGAGCCGCGGGCAATGAGAGCAACGCTGTGCCGCAAAGAATGGCGAAGAGAAAAACAAGCGCGACGACTCTGCCGGGGTACAGCAGTGATTTCATTCGACCCACATTGACGGATCCGAAGAGTGAGAACCGCCGGAATCGGCGGCCCTGAAAGCAGAGCGAAAGGCTAGGCGCATTACGTCAACTCTTCAACTGGATGACCGAAATAGAGCGCCCGAAGGCTGACCTTAGGCTTTCATCCGCTCCAGCACCAGACAGCGAAGTCGTCTATCCGCAAATAGCTTGGTCAACGCCGGCATGCCGGTCCGCACTTGCACCCGCGCGGCCAGAACGTGCCCCAGCCAATAAATAAACCTGTGGGACGCAACGCATCCCTCAGCTTCGCAACCGGGAAGAATCGATCGGATCGATCGGCCAAGTGCCACGCGCAACGCGCCTGAACTTTCACAAAACGAGACTGTCAGTCAGCTGATGCACCCTACGGAGCGCCATTGTTTTCGTGCCGTTTGCACGCTGGGGTTCCAGTTGCGACTACCGGGTTCGCCCGCTGCTCTACCCGTATCCGCCGTCGGTTATTTGCCACGTGCCACCTACCGGATACAGCGACCCACTGCCCTCACCCATGGGCTTATTCTTCTTCCAATAACGCGAACTTTTCATGTCCATATCTCTTCATCTTTCTGCCCTGCTCTCCCGCCTCACTCGTTCCAAGTCGCGCCAGTTCATCGGCGCCGGTCTGTTTGGCGCTCTTCTTCTGGCTGGGCCCGTGAATGCTCAAGAAGCCTCCGCCAACGCGCGCTGGGTCAGCGACAGCCTGAATACCTTCGTACGCAGCGGTCCTACCGATGGCTACCGCATCGTTGGCACATTGACCTCGGGCCAGAAGGTCGAACTCATCAGCACCCAGGGCGATTACAGCCAGGTGCGCTCGGAGTCCGGCAGCAATGTCTGGATTCCCAGTAAGGAACTGCAGGAAGTGCCCGGCCAGGCCGAACGGCTGCCTCAACTCGAACAGCAAGTTGCCGAGCTGAGCGAGGAACTCAAGACCATCGACCAAAGCTGGCAGGTGCGCGTGCAGGGCATGCAGGAAACCCTGGATTCGCGCAAAGCACTGATCGACGAACTGGACGCCCGCCGCGTAGCGCTCGAAACAGAACTCACCGAAGCTCGATCGGAACTGCGCTCCACCCAGGCGCGACTGGGCGACGAGAACAAGCAGGTGCTCATGCAGTACATGGTCTACGGCGGCAGCATCGCCGGTGCCGGGCTACTGGTCGGCCTGATCCTGCCGACGCTGACCCGCGGTCGCAAACGTAATGATCGCTGGTTCTGAATGGGTCAGCGCAGATACGCAGCCAACAGGTAGTAGACGGCAGCCGCGCACAGCGTGCTGCCCATAAGGCCGACGCGCCCATGTGCGGCCAGCGCCGCAACGATCAGTAGCGCCAGTCCGCCAGTCACGGGCGCGTTTCCGATCTCGCTGTATAGAACGTAAACCGCGAGGTTGACGAAAACGGCCATGGGCATGACCTGGCCAACCAAGTGGAGACTGCGTGCGCTCAGCCGAAGGCTGACGAATACCGGCGCAATACGCACCAGTACGCTGGTCGCGCATAGCGCACCAATAGTTATAAGCGCTGATTCATTCATGGGCGCACCCTGCCGAGCAGCCACGTCGCCATCAGCACACCGGGCGCCCAGAAGTACACCGGACCAAGCAGCAGGATCAACCCGCTCACCCCAGCGGCGCAGAGCGCAACCGCTGCTATCGCGATAAGCCTCGCGCGATTCAGCAACCCGATCCTCGTCCTCAGCTGTGATACCGCGAGGTAAAGCAGCACGGCACTTGCCGGAAAGCCGAGATTAATGTCAGCGCTGAGCCAGTTTTCGGGCAGCGCCCCGCCGAGCAATGCACCAAGCGCGCCCGCCAGTACCCACGCGAAAAAAACGACCAGACGGATCTGCAGCACCGCAGCGGGCGGCTCGTCGTCGCGCTCGCTGGCATAGGCTTCGTCCCCGAGCATATGCGCACAGAAGGCCCGCTTGAATGCGGGGCGCGGGAGACGTTCGATGGTGGTCAACGCCATGGGCAGATAGCGACTGTTGATCGAAGCCGTCACCAGCACCAGGGTCAGAAAACCCGCCCCGCTTTCGCTAAGCGGCAACGCTGCGAACTGGCCACTGCCCGTAAAGCCGAGCAGGCCGACGAAAAGCACTTCCAGCATTGACCAATCGGAACGCGAGGCCAGCACACCGAACAGCATGCTGACCGGCATGACCGACAGCGCAGCGGGCAGTGCTCGCTTCATCGCCGACTCTGCTGCTGCGTGCCGGCATCGAGGCCGTTCAAAATCATCTAACGCGTCTGTCACCTGTATCCCCTGCCTTGCCAGTGCGTATTTCACCCAGTCTCGGCGGCGGCTGACAAAAGCGTCTTGCACGATCGTGCAACGGGCCTACGGCTCAGACCCTACTTATCAAGCGCAGCCAGTGAACGGGTGAAAGACCATAGGCCTGTTTGAAGTGGCGGGTCATATGGCTCTGGTCGTTGAATCCGGCGGTCAGTGCTGCTTCGCACGCATCGGTTCCACCGAGCAGCAAACGACGGACAAGATCGAGCCGGCGCAGCGTCAGATAGCGGTAGGGGCTAGTGCCGTACAGCGCGCGAAAATCCCGCGAGAGACTCCAACGATCTCGTCCAGATACGCGCTCCAATTCGTCGAGACTCATCGCCTGCGTCAGCAAACTGTGGATGTAATCCCGTGCGCGCTCGGCAGCCCGAAAATCCACGCAGCGACGCCTGCCCTTTGCACCCGCAACCGCCGCCATCACCTGAGCCAGATCGAACAACGCATCCTGCTCCTCCAGCCCATCGAGAGGGCTGTCCAGACACTGCAGCAAGCGGCCGATGGTGTACTGCAGGCGCGGATCGCGGGATACGCCATCGTCAATGAAAGGCAGTGGCTGGCCGCCCAGAGGCCCCTGTAGCAATGCGGGCTCGATATAGACGATGCGGTAGCGAAAGCCGGCCTCGCAGCCCGCCTCGCCGTCATGCAGCTCATCCGGGTGCAGCACCATGGTGTCGCCCGGCAGGCTGTAGCGCGCGCAGTGGCGATAGTTGAAGCGATGTACGCCAGCCAGCGTACAGCCGATGGCGTACGTATCGTGCCTGTGCGGCGCAAAACCGTAACCGGCGAAATAGGCCTCGAGTCTTTCCAGCCGTCCCGGCTCATTCGGACGCTTGACCCAGTCTTCGTCGCTCATGTGGGTTGATCCATGGTCGAGCATCCATCGGCGGCGTTGTTGACCCGCGTTACGGTAGCGAGCGATGGCGACGCCAGGCAACAAATGCCTTCGAAAACCCACGTTTGAGCCGCTCCGTTCGTCAAAGGGGCATCGCTTAAGCCCTGCGCGCCGACTATGCTTGTCGCAGAGAACTGCTAGGAAGCCAGGCACACATGGGCGCAGTATGGCGGTCCGACAAGACATCCCAGGATGGGCGTAACAAGCACGCCCCCTCCCCGAAATCATCCCGCACACCCGCTAAAGGCCGCCGCAAGGTGGCACGGCGGTTGGCGCTGCTCGTCGGCGTTTCGCTGCTGGCCGGCGGCGGCTACCTTGGCTGGCAAGAACTGAAAAGTTCTCGCTGGCAAGCACACTGGCTAAGCCGCTATGCGGCTGATCTGGATTACGCCGTCATGCCTGGGCCAAGCCCGCGCATTCAGTTTCCCGAGGACGGTCCGTTTGATCGCCGCTTGGGTTACGTGGATCTGCCGCGCTTCATCGAGCAGCTTTCGCAGCGCAACTTCCGCATCGATGAACAGGCACGCTTCTCACGAGCGCTGCTGGACTACACCAACCGTGGCTTTTTCCCGCCCTACCCCGAGGAATCGCAGGCTGGGCTTACGATCAACGATTGTCGCGGCGTGCAGCTCTACGCCAACAGCTATCCGCGGCAGTACTACGAGCGCTTCGAGGATATTCCTCCGCTGGTGGTGATGAGCCTGCTGTTCATCGAGGATCGCGGCCTGCTGGATATCAGCCGTCCTAACGCCAACCCGGCGGTGGACTGGCCACGCTTTACCAAGGCCGCGATCAGCCAGCTGGAAAAGCGTATCGGCCTGGGTGGCCAGGCGGCTGGCGGCAGTACCCTGGCGACCCAGGTGGAGAAATACCGGCATTCCCCGGAAGGCCGCACCGGCGACCCGCAGGAAAAGATCCGTCAGATGGTTTCCGCCAGCGTGCGTACCTACCGCGAGGGCCCGCAAACGCTCGCCACACGCCAGCGCATCGTGCGCGACTACCTCAACAGCGTGCCGCTCTCAGCCGCGCCGGGTCATGGTGAAGTGCATGGCATCGCCGATGGCCTGCGCCTGTGGTTCGGTGCCAATTTCCACGAGTTCAACCGCCTGCTCGACCCGCGAAGCGGCGAAGATGTCGATCCGCAGGCCCGAGGCCTGGCGCTGCGTCAGGTGCTTTCACTGCTGATCGCTCAGCGGCGCCCGTCCTATTACCTGGGCGCCGGCCGTGAGGAAATGGCAGCGCTGGCCGACAGCCACATCCGCCTGTTGGCCAATGGCGGCATCATTGATGCTGGCCTTCGCGACGCAGCATTGAATCAGCGGATCGTCGCGCGCAGCCCGAGCCGCGACTCGGCAATTCAAACGGTCGATGCCACCAAAGGCATCACCGTGGCGCGCATGCGCCTGGCCGGCCTGCTGGGCCTGCCGCTTTACGATCTGGACCGCCTGGACCTCACCGCCAGCACCCCGTTGCAAGGCGATTTGCAGGCGCAGATCAGCGAGTACCTGGTGCGTCTGGCAGATCCGGCATTTGCCGAGACGGTCGGGCTGTTCGGTGACCGCATGCTGTCGCCCGAGAAAACCGCCGAGGTGCGCTACAGCTTCACGCTGTTCGAACGTGGCGAGGAAGGCTTCCGTGTACGGGTACAGACTGACAACACCAACCAGCCGTTCGACATCAACGAAGGCAGCAAACTGGAGCTGGGCTCGACCGCAAAACTGCGCGTACTGACGACCTACCTCGAAGTTATCGCCGAGCTGCACCAGCGCTACTCGGACCTCACCCCAAGCGAGCTGCGCAAGATCGACGCCAAGGCCAACCTCAGCCGCTGGGCCATCGATTACCTGGCCACACACAGCGACCGCAGTCTCGATCGCATGCTCGACGCTGCCCTGGAGCGGCGCTATTCGGCCAGCCCTGCCGAACGCTTCTTCACTGGCGCGGGCATGCACCGCTTCGGCAACTTCCGCCGCGAGGACGATGGGCGCATCGCCACGGTGCGCGAATCCCTGCGCGAGTCGATCAACCTGCCGTTTGTGCGCCTGATGCGAGATCTGGTGAGCTACAGCACCCACGAAACCATCAACAGCGCCGAGTTGCTGAACGACGACAAGGACCCGCGTCGTCAGGAGTACCTGACCCGCTTCGCCGACCGTGAGGGCTCGGTGTTCTTGCAGCGCTTCTGGAAAAAGTATCGCGACAAGACAGCCGAGCAGCGCATCGAAACCTTCCTGCAAGGCATGCGGCCCACCCCGGTGCGCCTGGCCGCCGTGCATCGCTACCTGATGCCGGATGCCGAGCGGCCGGTGTTCGATCGCTTTCTCAAGCAGCATCTGCCGGACGCCGACCTCAACGACAAGCAACTGGATGCGCTTTACACCCGTTATGGGCCTGGTGCCTACAGCCTGCCCGACCAGGCCTACATCGCCCGCACACACCCGCTCGACCTGTGGCTGCTGGGTTACCTGATCGCCAACCCGCAGGCGACGCTTTCCGAAGTGGTCGTCGATAGCCGCGCAGAGCGCCAGGAAGTCTACGGCTGGCTGTTCCGCAGCCGGCACAAGAGTGCACGCGACAGCCGGATTCGCATCATGCTCGAGGTCGAGGCCTTCACCGACATCCATCGGCGCTGGCAGCGGCTGGGCTATCCATTCGACAACCTGGTGCCTTCGCTTGCCACGGCGCTGGGCAGCTCGGGTGACCGACCGGCCGCGCTGGCCGAGTTGATGGGCATCATCCTCAACGACGGCATCCGTCTGCCCAGCGTACGCATCGATAACCTGCAGTTCGCCGAAGGCACTCCCTACGAGACGCGCATGGGCTTCGTCGCGGGCGACGGCAAGCGGGTGATGCCCGTTGAGGTTGCCCGCGCGCTGCAGGATGCGCTGGCCAACGTAGTCGAAGGCGGCACAGCGCGGCGTCTGCAAGGCAGCTTCGTGCAGGAGGACGGCAGCGCGTTGCGCGTGGGTGGCAAGACCGGCACCGGCGACAACCGTATCCAGAGCGTTGGCGCAGGCGGACGGCTAATCAGCTCGCTGGCGCTGAACCGCACGGCCACGTTCGTCTTCTATCTCGGACCCCGCCACTTCGGCACGCTGACGGCCTATGTTCCGGGGCGCGGCGCCGAGAACTTCCGCTTCACCTCGGCGTTGCCGGTACAGACGCTCAAGGGCATGGCACCGATCCTGCTGCCCTATCTGCAGGGCCAGAACACGCTGTGTCAGCCGGAGCAGCTACCGGTACTGACTGGCAGCATGCTCTCGGCCGACAACTGACCCCCCGCAAAAAACAGCGTAGCGGCTGGCCGCCAGGCCAGTCGCTTTCGGCGATTCGCTCCGCTGAGTGCGCTGAATCTGACTTCCTCCGCGACGCTTCGCCTGTTTGCCTGTCGAATGCCTCGGTCCTCTACCAATCCGGGAACGCAAGCCCGCTTGCGACCGGTCGGCCGTTATGGGAAACGTCATGATCGAAGGGATTTTGCTGGTCGCAACCGGCTTTTTCGTGCTCGTCACGCTACTGCCGCTCTGGCGATCGCCAGCGTGGTGGGTGCGCGTATGGGAATTTCCACGCCTGCAGCTCGGCACACTGCTGGCAGCACTGCTTATCGCGCTGGGCATGCTGCTCGACTACAACGAACCCTGGCACGCTCTTGCGACCGCGGCGGTCGGTGCAAGCCTGGTGTATCAGCTCTGGTGGATCGCACCCTACACGCGCCTCTGGCACAACGAGGTGCTGCGCGCCGCGCCCGATGCACCGGGCCCGCGTATACGGGTGATGGCCGCCAACGTCCTGGGGCCGAACAGAGCGTCCGACCGTCTGCTGGCGCTGGTCCGCGAATACCGCCCCGATGTACTGGTGACGCTCGAGACCGACCAATGGTGGGAAGCGCAGCTAGAACAGTTAGCCGAGGACTATCCACACAGCATCCGTTGCCCGCAAGACAACCTCTACGGCATGCACGTCTATTCGCGTCTGCCATTGGAGGAGCCGGAGCTGTGTTTTCTGGTCGAGGACGATGTGCCGTCGATGCACGCCCGGGTACGAGTCAACGACGCCCTTTCGGTGCGCATGCATTTCCTGCACCCCGCACCGCCCAGCCCGACCGAGAACGAAGAATCCACTGAGCGGGATGTCGAGCTGCTGGTGATCGCCCGCAGCGTACAAGGCAATGATGATCCGATCATTGTCACCGGAGACCTCAATGACGTGGCCTGGGCACCGACCACCCGGCTGTTTCGCAAGATCAGTGGCCTGCTCGATCCGCGTGTCGGCCGCGGCATGTACAACACCTTCCATGCCCATCACTGGTTCCTGCGCTGGCCGCTGGATCACTTCTTTCACAGCGCGCATTTTCGCTTCATCCGCCTGCTGCGCCTGCCGGATATCGGTTCCGACCACTTCCCGGTATTCATCGAACTGCAGTACGACCCCAAGCACACTGAGCAACAACACGGCCTCGAAGCAGAGCGCGATGACCAGCAACAGGCCGAGGAAACCATCAACGAAGCGCCCGTCACCCCGAGCGACGTGCCGCAACCAGATGCCGAACCGCAGCGCTGAGCCGCGCGGCCGGGTTAGTCGTAGCGGGAAAGCTATGCTGGACGACGTAGCGCTCCCCGGTTCCGAAGAGAGAGGCTCCATTGACTCCTGCATTCGAACGCCCCGCCATCACCCCCGAAACCTTACGCCGGCTTGCCTTCGACCAGTCGATTCGCTGGACGAGCCAGAACGATGACCTCTGGCAGCTGATCGACAACGATCTGTGGAAGCTCACCCGTAACCCCAGCCTGATCCTCAGCACCGTGCCCGAGCAGACGCTTGAGGCGCTGTTGCGCCGTGCCGACTGTCATCGTCTGGTGGCAGGTATGGTTCAGGCTCAGCAGGCCCGGCTGCAGCAGCCGACCTGGTTCGCCAGGCAGAATTTCGGCGACAAGCTCGCGCGCGTCGCCTACTTCTCCATGGAGTACATGCTCAGCGAGGCGTTGCCGATTTATTCCGGTGGGCTCGGCAACGTAGCTGGCGATCAGCTCAAGGCAGCCAGCGATCTCGGTGTTCCGGTCACGGCGGTGGGCATGCTCTGGCAGCACGGCTACTTCCGCCAAAGCATCGGCCCGGATGGCCGCCAGCAGGCGTTGTATCCGGTCAATGACACCCGGCAGATGCCCATCGAGCCACTGCTGGATGCAAGCGGCACACCGCTGCGGCTGGCCATTCAGCTTCCCGGTCTGCAGATATGGTTACGCGGCTGGCAGGCCACGGTTGGCCTGAACCGCCTGCTGTTGCTGGACACCAATGATCCGGCGAACCCACCCATTGCGCGATTGATTACCAGCGAGCTCTATGGCGGCGACAACGAGATGCGGCTGCGCCAGGAGCTGGTGCTCGGCATCGGCGGCTGGCGCCTGCTGGAAGCTGCCGGACTGCGGGCCGATGTGCTGCATCTGAATGATGGTCATGCCGCCTTTGCCGTGCTTGAGCGCGCGCGCAGTCACATGGCCAGGGAACGCGTCACCTTCGAGGTCGCCCTTAACGCAACGCGGGCCGGCAACCTGTTCACCACCCATACACCGGTCGAAGCCGGTTTCGATCGTTTCCCGCCTGAGCTGGTAAGCAAGTACCTGGAACGCTATGCCGAGTACGAGCTGGGCATTCCTTTGCAGAGCATGCTGGCGATGGGCCGCAAGCATGCGCAAGACGCGGCAGAGCCGTTCAACATGGCCTACCTGGCTACGCGAGGCGCCGGCGCGGTAAACGCCGTCAGCCAGCTGCATGGCCGTACCAGCCGCTACATCTTCCGTGAGCTTTATCCGCGCTGGCCGATCGAGTCGGTGCCCGTTGGCCATGTCACCAACGGCATCCATTTGCCAGCCTGGGTTTCGCCGAATGCCGAAGCCCACTGGTATGAATTGCATGGCGACGATATACCCTGGCGCGGAACCGATCAGGCATCGGTAGACGAACTGCTGGCACGGGTGGATGACCGCTGGCTATGGCAGATCCGTCAGCATGCACGTAGCGAACTGCTCGGTTTCGTCCGCAGCCACCTGGCTCGAAGTCTTGCCGTTCATGGCGCCTCGCCAACAGAAATCGAGGTCGCTGGATCGCGCCTGCATCCCGAGCGCCTGACTCTGGGTTTCGCCCGGCGCTTCGCCACCTACAAGCGTCCCAACCTGCTGTTGCAGGATCCTGAGCGGCTCGCACGCATCCTCTGTCACCCCGACCACCCGGTGCAGCTGCTGGTGGCTGGCAAGGCGCACCCGGCCGATCGCGCCGGCCAGGCCTTGCTCACCGAATGGCAGCAGTTCGCCGACCGCCCCGATGTCGCCGGCCAAGTGGTATTTCTCGAGGATTACGACATGCGCATCGCCCGGCACATGGTGCAAGGCGTCGATGTCTGGCTGAACACGCCTCGTCGCCCATGGGAAGCCAGCGGCACCAGCGGCATGAAGGTCCTGGCCAACGGCGGGCTGAACCTGTCGCAACTCGACGGCTGGTGGGCCGAAGCCTATGTCGCCGACCTCGGCTGGGCGGTCGGAGACGGCCTGGAGCACGAACCCGAACATGATGCCGTGGACGCCGAACAGCTCTATCGGCTGCTCGAAGAGCAGGTAGTGCCCTGCTTCTACAAGCGCGATGAGCAGGACATTCCGACCGCTTGGGTGAAACGCATGCGCCGTAGCATGAGCGAACTGGTGGAGCAGTTCTCCGCCGATCGCACAGTGCGCGAATACACCGAGCGTTATTACCTGCCGCTCTCAACTGCCTACCGGCAACGCTGTGCGGATGGCTCGGCTCTGGCCACCACACTGGCGCAGCAGGTCACCTGGCTGCAGGGCCACTGGCACGAACTCGACTTCGTCGATGTGCAGTGGCTACGTGACGGTGATCAGTACCGCATCAAGGCCCGCCTGCATGTCGGGAACATCGAACCGGCACAGATCAGGGTCGAACTCTTCAGGCAAAAGCCAGATGGCGAAGGCGCCGACATTCATTCACTGCGGCTCACGCGCCATGACGGCGCATTCGCCATCTTCCAAGGCCAGCTGCCAGCAGGTAGCCCTCAAGGCGACTACACCGCCCGCGTCATACCCAGCACGGAGTTGGGTATTGCCATCCCGCTGGAGCTGGGGTTGATTAGCTGGCAGCGATGACTGCTTTGCTTGAGTACGTGATGTCAGGCGTCCGAGATCAGGCGATAGCCAACCCCGGCCTCGGTCACGATGAAGCGGGGTGCGGTCGGATCGTCGTCTAGCTTGCGCCGCAGGTGGCCGATGACCACGCGCAGATAGTGGCTGTCGCCGCGATGGCTCGGCCCCCATATTTCGCTCAGTAGATGCTGCTGGGTAACCACTCGGCCGGCATGACGAGCCAGTTCCGCGAGCACCGCGTATTCCTTGCGCGTCAGGCTCACGGCCTGCTCGTCCAGACTGACACGCCTGAACGCGAAGTCGATGCACAGAGGTCCGGCCATGACTTGCGCTGCGGCACCCGCGGGCTGTCGAGACTGGCGCAGCAGCGCACGCACCCGGGCGAGAAATTCCTGGATACCGAAAGGCTTGGTCACGTAGTCGTTGGCGCCAGCGTCAAGGGCCTTAACCTTTTCCGACTCGCTGGAGCGTACCGACAACACGATCACCGGCACCTGGCTCCAGCCACGCAGCTCACTCAGGACGGCCTGGCCGTCCATATCCGGCAGCCCCAGGTCCAGCACCACCAGATCAGGTTGTTCCAGCGCCGCGCGGGTCAAGCCATCGCGGCCATCGGCACCTTCGACGACCCGATAACCTTGCGAACCGAGGCTGATGCGTAGAAATTTCCGGATTTGCGGCTCATCGTCGATGATCAGAACACTTGCCGATTCGCAATTCACGAAAGGCCTTCCTCCATTTCCGGCTGCGGCGACAGCGGCAGTTCAAGGATCACGCTTGCGCCTTTGCCGTTGAGCCCGTCATCGACCGATACGCGCCCGCCATGGGCACCAATCATTCCCTGGCAAATGGCGAGACCGAGCCCAGTGCCCGGGCCGCCCCGATCGCCACGCGCAGCCGTGTAGAACATGTCGAATATTTTCTCGCGCTCCGCTTCGGGAATACCCGGCCCCTCATCGCTGACGACAAAACGCAGCGCCTTCGCGTCGACCGTAATAGCCACTTGCAGACAGCCACCCGGCGATGAGAAACGCGCAGCGTTCTCCAGGACATTGACCAGCGCTTGCTCGATCAGCGCCGCATGGACGTACAGCAGCGGTAGCCTGTTGGGGACATTGAGTTCAATCTTGAACTCGGCCAGGACCCGATGAAGGCGCTGCAAAGCACTGGCGACGATGTCGGCAGGGGTCACCCAATCGCGAATAAGTTTGAGCCCGCCATGACCCAGACGAGTCATGTCCAGGAGGTTCTGGATATAGCGATCCAGGCGCTCCGCTTCGTCCCGCGTGGTTTCCAGAAGATCTTGCCGGTCAGCCTCGCTCATGCCCTGCCCCAAACTGGCCAGGCAGTCGATGGAGCCACGCATCGCGGTCAGCGGCGTGCGCAAATCGTGTGAGACGGACGCCAGCAAGGCGCTGCGCAGCTCTTCGGTCTGGCCATGCAGGCGGGCCGCTTCCAGTTCATGAGCGAGCGTCGCACGCCCCAGCGCTTGTGCCAGCGGTTGAGCCAGTGCGGTTATGAGCCGACGCTTCGGGGGCGGCAGCTGAGTCGCAGCTAGAGCTTGAATACCAAGCAAGCCCAGCGATTGCCCATCCCCGCTGAGTGGCAGCCACCACCATTGCCCGCCCGGCAAGGTATCGGTCCCCTGCCCCGCAGGCTGCCCATGTTTCCATGCCCACTCGGCCGCCGCCAGCGCCTGGTCGCTCAGAGCCGGCAGAGGACCGCCCTTGAACGACCACTCAGCCTTCTTCGTACGCGTCGCCACCACGGCCTCGATATCCGGGAGCAACTGAAGCTGGTGAACCGCAACGGCACAGACCGCCTGAACATCCGTCGCGGCGCTCAGCCGACGGGAAAGATCAAGCAGGGCCGTCGTCTGCGCTTGCGCCTGACGCAACGACTGCAGCTGGCGGCGCTGGCGACTGGCGAGATTGCCAGTGAGGACCGCCATCAGCAGGAAGAACAACAGTGTCAGCACATCTTCCTGACGCGCCACAATAAAGGTGAAGGTGGGGGGGATGAACAGAAAGTCGTAGAACAGAAACGACAATCCCGCGCAGGCCAGCGCCGGACCCAGGCTACTACGTACGGCCACGACCAGTACCGCTGCAAGAAAGACCAGGGAGATGTTGGGTAGCGCGAGGTAGCGCGACAGCACCAGTGCGGCCCCGGTCGCCACTAAGGTCGCCAGCAACGCCAGCAGGTAGGTCCGCCAGTCCAGCGGCTGCCTCGTCTGGTCCCCTGTTCGCGAGGGCGCGCGCTCACGCCGTTGGTCAAGAATACTGACTTCCAGCCCTTGGCCTGCGGCGATGAGTTGCTCGGCGACCGAGCGTGTGAACAGGCGCTTCAGGCCCCGTCGTGCTTGATCACAGCGGCCGACCAGAACCAACGTGGCGCGTCGCTCATAGGCGTGGTCGATCAGGGTCCGAGCGACTCGCTCGCCACGCAGCTCCACCACCTCGCCACCGAGCCGTTCTGCCAGCTGCTGAGCCGCCTGCAAGTGGCCGAGCTCAGCCTCGCCGCGATTCGCCCCGGTGTTCACATGCACAGCCGACCATGGCAGGTGCCTACGCTCCGCTACCCGCGCGGCATGTCGCACCAGCCCTTCGGCAGCATCGTTGCCGCAGATACCGACCAGCAGGCGACCACGAACCGCTGGTGCCGACTGCCCCTGCAAGCGGTAACGCCGATTCAGTTCAGCATCAACCCGCGCAGCGGCGGTTTGCATTGCCAGCTCACGCAAGGCAGTCAGGTTGGTTTGCGTGAAGAACGCATCAATGGCCGCCCTAGCCTGTTCCGGAACGTAAACCTTGCCTTCTCGCAAGCGTTCCAGCAGCTCGCGAGGCGGCAGATCGATCAGCAGGATGTCGTCCGCTTCCTGCAGAATCCAGTCCGGTACGGTTTCCCGGACCTGTATTCCGGTGATCGCACGGACCTGATCGTTCAGGCTTTCCAGATGCTGGACATTGACCGTCGTATAGATGTCGATGCCTGCTTCGAGCAGTTCCAGCACATCCTGCCAACGTTTGCTGTGGCGGCTGCCGGGGGCGTTGCTATGTGCCAGCTCATCCACCAGCACTACACGCGGCCGCACCGCCAGCAGGCCATCAAGGTCCATCTCGACCAGGGTGATGCCGCGATACTCGCTGCGGATCAACGGCTGCTCGGGCAGGCCAACGAGCATCGCTTCGGTTTCAGCCCTGCCGTGGGTTTCGACCACACCTACACGCAGGTCGCACCCGAGTCGTTTTTGGCGCTGTGCGGCCTGCAGCATCGCGTAGGTCTTACCGACCCCGGGCGCCGATCCGAGGAAAACCTTGAGACGCCCACGGCCTTCCCTAGGCACATCGTCGAGCAGCGCATCCGCGCGCAGGGCATCGCTCATTCACATCACTCGCTGGGGGCAGGCAGACGATTGTCAGCCAATGCAAGATTCAGAGCCAGCACGTTTACCACGGCGGGTCCCACCAGAGGGGCTTCCAGGTGTTCCAGCAGCAAATGGTTCAGGCGCTCAGGCTGGATGCCCCGAGCGGCCGCCACCCGTGACGCCTGAAAGCGAGCCGCAGCCAGCGTCAGGTGCGGATCCAGCCCGCTGGCCGAAGTCGTCACCAACTCCATGGGCACCGGCGCCGTAGGGCTGCCAGCCCATTCGATCACCCGCGCACGGACCTGGGCAGCCAGTTCCGGGTTGCTTGGTGCCAGGTTGCTGGCGGCGCTAGCCACCGTCTCGTAGTCGCCCGCCGAGGGGCGCGGATGGAACCACTGCGCGCCTTCGAAACGCTGGGCCAATAGGCTGCTGCCACGTACTTGCCCGCTGGCATCACGAACCAGGCTGCCGTTGGCCTGTTCGGCAAACGCCAGCTGCGCCACAGCCGTCACCAGCAGCGGATAAGCCACCCCGGTGATCAGGGTCATCAGGACCAGCAGGACAAACGCCGGACGAATTTGTTTGAGCATCTTTTCATCTCCAGAAGCCGCGCCAGTTAGGCGCAGCGGGATTCAGACCAGACCAGTCGCGGTCAGTAGCAGATCGATCAGCTTGATCCCAACGAACGGAGCCAGCAGCCCGCCCAGTCCGTAGATCAATAGGTTGCGCCGTAGCAGGCTGGCTGCGTCGGCCGCCTTGATGCGCACGCCACGCAGCGCCAGCGGGATCAGGACGACGATGATCAGCGCGTTGAACACGATTGCGGACAGGATTGCGCTCTCCGGGCTGTGCAGCTGCATCAGGTTCAGTGCCGAGAGCTGCGGATAGATGCCGATGAACAGTGCCGGCAGGATGGCAAAGTATTTCGCCACGTCGTTGGCGATCGAAAAGGTCGTCAACGCGCCCCGTGTCACCAGCAGCTGCTTGCCCACCTGAACCACGTCGAGCAGCTTGGTCGGATCGGAGTCCAGGTCGACCAGATTCGCCGCCTCACGCGCCGCCTGGGTGCCATCGTTCATCGCCATGCCGACATCGGCCTGCGCCAGCGCTGGCGCATCGTTGGCGCCATCGCCGCACATAGCGACCATCTTGCCCTCGGCCTGCTCCTGGCGAATGCGCTGCAGTTTCTTCTGCGGCGTCGCTTCGGCAATCAGGTCGTCGACCCCTGCCTCGGCTGCAATCGCGGCTGCGGTCAGTGGGTTATCCCCGGTAACCATCACCGTACGTATACCCAGCTGGCGCAGCTCGGCGAAGCGTTCGCGTATGCCTGGCTTCACGACATCCTTGAGGTGGATGGCGCCCAACAAACGATCATCAGCGCACACCAGCAACGGCGTGCCACCACTCTGAGCGATTTTTTCCACCTCGCGCGCCAATACTGGCGGAACCTGATCCCGCGTCATGTCCAAATGGTCAAGCACAGCGTCTACCGCGCCTTTGCGATAGCGACGGCCCTGGTGATCGGCACCAGACAAACGGGTTTCCGCGCTGAATGGAATATTGCTGACGTTCTGTGTGGACGGCTCCGCCATCGGCGCCAAGGCACGCAGATATTCCACGATAGATTTTCCTTCGGCCGTGTCGTCCGCCAGCGAAGAGAGCAATGCCGCATGCGACAGCTCGGTGGTGGAAATGCCTGGGGCCTTCACCATCGCGCTGCAGCGCCGGTTGCCAAAGGTGATGGTGCCGGTCTTGTCCAATAGCAGCACCTGGACGTCGCCGGCCGCCTCCACTGCCCGGCCCGATTTAGCGATCACATTGAGCCGCACCAGACGATCCATGCCGGCGATCCCGATCGCCGACAACAGCCCGCCGATCGTCGTCGGAATCAATGTCACCAGCAGCGCAACCAGAAAGACCAATGGCAGATCGCCCCCGGCGAAACGGGCGAATGGCTGCAACGTGGCGACCACCACGAGAAAGATCAGCGTCAACCCGATCAACAGGACGTCCAGCGCGACCTCGTTGGGCGTCTTCTGCCGCTTGGCCCCCTCGACCAGGGCGATCATTCGGTCCAGTGTGGATTCGCCCGGATCGCTGCTGATGCGCACCAGCAACCAATCGGACACCACGCGGGTATTGCCCGTTACGGCCGAGCGATCCCCTCCCGACTCGCGGATCACCGGTGCAGACTCCCCGGTGATCGCCGCCTCGTTGACAGCCGCGATGCCTTCGATGACTTCCCCATCACCGGGAATCAGCTCGCCGACCTCGACCCGTACCACATCGCCGCGGCGCAGGCTGCTCGCAGCCACCTGGCGGTAATTGCCATTGTCATCGCGCAGTCGCGCCTCGAGTCCCTGCACGCCTGCCTTGAGGCTATCCGCCCGTGCCTTGCCGCGCCCTTCGGCAAGCGCTTCGGCAAAATTGGCGAAGAGCACGGTGAACCACAGCCATAGTGCTATCTGTATTGCCACCGGGCGACTGACCGCAGCGTCAGGCAGGAAACACAGCAGCGTGGTCGCTACAGCGGCGAGCTCGACCACCAGCATCACCGGAGATCGGGCGAGCCGGCGTGGGTCGAGTTTGACCAGGGCCTGCAACAGCGCCGGTTTGCACAGCGCAGCAAAGGATGTGGCAGGTTGTTGCTCGGCACTGTCGAGTGCCGTTTGACGGACGTTCATCATGACGCTCCTCAGAAGCCTTGCAGCAGGACGAAGTGTTCGGCGAGCGGGCCGAGCGCGAGGGCCGGCAGGAATGTCAGCCCGCCGACCAGGAGGATCACCAGGGTCAACAGCGTCACGAACAGCGGTCCGTGGGTGGGAAAGCTGTTTGCATCGAGCGGTGCGCGGTTCTTCGCCGCCAGACTGCCGGCAATCGCCAGCACCGGCAGGATGAAGCCGAAGCGCCCCAGCAGCATGGCGAGTGCGATCATCAGGTTGTGATAGGTGGTGCCGGCGCCGAAACCGGCGAATGCCGACCCGTTATTGCCGGTACCTGACGTATAGGCGTACAGGATCTGGCTCAGCCCATGAGGGCCTGGATTGCTGATCGAGGCGGCGGGCCCCGGCAAGCTGACACCGAGCGCGGCCAGCACCAGCACACCCACCGGCATCACCAGCAGAGATGCCACGAGCAAGCGGACCTCACGCGCTTCGAGCTTTTTGCCCAGGTACTCGGGTGTGCGTCCGATCATCAGGCCCGCCAGGAATACCGTAACCAGCACGAACAGCAACATGCCGTACAGGCCTGCGCCGACGCCGCCGAACACGATCTCGCCCAGCATCATATTGAACATCGGCACCATGCCCCCAAGCGGGCTGAAACTGTCATGCATTGCATTGACCGAGCCGTTCGACGCCGCGCTGGTCACGGTGGCCCATAGCGCCGAGGCGGCGATGCCCAGACGACTTTCCTTCCCTTCCAACGGCCCCGTCTGTTCCACCGCAATGCCGACGAACGCAGGGTTGGCCTGATGCTCTGCGAACAAGCTCGTGCCCAGGCCTAGTGTGAACAGCACCAGCATGCAGGCAAGGATCGCCCGGCTCTGGCGAAGGTCGCGTACGTAATGACCAAACATGAATATCAGTGCAGCCGGCAGCAGCAGGATCGAAGCCACCTCAAGCAGGTTGCTCCAGGCTGTCGGATTCTCGAAAGGGTGGGCCGAGTTGACACCGAAGAAGCCACCGCCGTTGGTGCCCAATTGCTTGATTGCTATCTGGCTGGCCGCCGGTCCTAGTGGAATGCTCTGCTCGCCGCCTTGCAACGTCACCACCTGGACGTAATCCGCCAGGCTTTGCGGCACGCCCTGCCACACCAGTAGCAACGCCAGGATCACGCTGAAAGGCAACAGTCCATACAGGACGGCGCGGGTCACATCGACCCAGAAATTGCCGACTTCGCCCGCATTGCGGCGAAACAGTGCGCGACAGAGCACCACCAGTACTGCCAGGCCAACCGCCGGACTCAAAAAGTTCTGCACGCCCAGGCCCAGCATCTGGCTGAAGTAGCTGAGTTGCGCCTCGCCGCTATAGGCCTGCCAATTAGTGTTGGTTACGAAACTCACCGCGGTGTTCAGCGCCAGGGGCCATTCGAGACCGGGCAAGCGTTGCGGGTTCAGTGGCAGCTGTCCTTGCAACATGAGTGTCGCGATTAACCCCAGCAGGCTTGCCAAGGTAAGGCCGAGCAAGGCCAGGCTATACGTCCAGCTCTGCTCACGGTCCCGATCAATGCCTGCTGCGCGGTAACACAGCTGTTCTATCGGTCTGAATACGGGTGTCAGCCAGGTGCGCTCACCCTCCATCGCCCGGTACAGATAACGACCAAGCCAGGGGGCCGGTGCAAGCACGAGGATGAAAAAAGCCGCGATGAGCCAGTAGTCGTTGGCGTTCATGCGGCCCCCTAACTACGTTCGGCGCGCAACAGCGCAGCCAGTAGGTAGAAGAACAGGACGATGGCCAGGCCCAGTGCGAGCCCGTCGAGGATGGTCATGGGTTAATGCTCCGTATGGCGCTTCAGTGCGCGAACGCAAAGTGTCGGAGCAGCCGCTGTAAAAAATCGATTGCGCGAGCGGCCAGACGGCGTAAAGAAAACGTATTTTTCATCGCGCGCCCTGCAGTGCTACTGGCGGCCCGCATCAGTTCTGATCGGAACGCTGGCGCAACGGCGCAGTCCTCTATTAACCACTAGCCTCAAGAAGGATGCTGCAGATGATCAAGCAACTGTTCGACAAGTCCGTCCCGCAGAATGTGCACGGCTGGGAACGCGCAGCTTCGCTGGCCGGGGGCTTGGTGCTTATGGGCAAAGGGCTCCGCCGTGGCGGGATATTCGGTCTGGCCGAGCTGGCGATGGGCGGCATGGCCCTGGCCCGCGGCATCAGCGGCCGTTGCGAGGGCAAGCGTATGTTGACCGAGATGGAGACGAAGCCGGCATTGCCGAGCCAGCGCTATAGCCACATGCCGATGGATTCCGAAGTGCATAGCCCGGACTTTCAGGACAACAGCGTCACGCTGCCGGACAGCTCGCCGATGGGCAACGAGTCCCCCACGACACCACGCGTCTGACCTGGCCAGGTCGAACAGCGTCGCGCCAAGGGGCAGCACCGTAGGGTGGGCTTCAGCCCACCAAAGCCCGCTCCTATCGGTGGGCTAAAGCCCACCCTACTGCCGAGGATCGATGCCTCGCCCAGGCGATCACCGGCCGCTGCTAGGCGTGTACTTAGGCAACTGCAGGCCGCAACACCTGCCGGAAAAGCTGTTTAGGGACGATCAAACCTGCCCCAGCAACCGGTCCTGGTTCTGCTGCGCCATTTCCTTCAGGTAATCCCAGGTGGTGCGCATGCGCGCCAGGTCCTTGAACTCGATGGGCATCAGCATCCAGAACGTACGGGTGAAGCTGACCTCCTCGGGCAGCAGCAGGCGCAGACGCGGATCAGCGTCAGCCGAGAACGCCGGAAGAATCGCGATACCCGCCCCCATCGCCACGGCTTCCTGCTGGGCCAGCAGGCTGGTGCTGCGCAGGCCGATGGCGCGGGCGTCGGCGATGCCATCGAGAAACAGCAGTTCCTTGCTGAACAGCAGGTCATCCACATAACTGACGAAGCGATGCTCGGCCAGGTCCTCGCGGCTGCGAATCGGTGGATGCTCTTCCAGATAGGCTGGCGAGGCATACAACCGCAGCACGTAGTCGGTCAGGCGGGTGATGATGAAAGGCCCGCGCTCCGGGCGCTCCAGCGTAATGACGATATCCGCCTCGTGGCGCGACAGCCGCACCGCGCGCGGCAAGGCCAATAGGTCGATATTCAAATGTGGATAGCGGCGGCTCAGGCCGGTGAGCTGGCCGGCAAGCATCACTGTGCCGTAACCCTCGGTGGCGCCGATGCGCACCTGCCCGGAAAGCCCATCGCCCATGCTCGGCAAGGAATGCTCGATGGCCACGCTGGCGCTTTCCATCGCTTCGACCCGTGGCAGCAGGTTGCGCCCGGCTTCGGTGAGCTTGTAGCCGCCTGGCTCACGGAGGAAGAGTTGCAGCCCGATGCTCTTTTCCAGCGCCTGCAAACGGCGGGATACGGTGGTGTGGTCGACGGCGAGCCGGCGCGCCGCGGTCGTCAGCCGCCCGGCACGGGCGACCTCGAGGAAATAGCGCAGATTGTCCCAATCCATGGTTGAAGCCTCCAACGGGTTCCTGTGCATTTATGCAGACCGACTCTGCAGTCGACCGCATTGTAATGTGGTTTTTTGCATTGCTACATTCAATGCATCTTCTCGCAGCTGTCCGCGAGTCATAACAACAACAGTGCCTTCTCAGGCGGAGAGCCATATGACAACGTCCAGCGCCATTCCTACCGTCAAATTGCTGATCGACGGTGAATTCATCGAGTCGACCACCCAGGACTGGCGCGATGTCGTCAACCCTGCGACCCAGGAAGTCCTGGCGCGCGTGCCGTTCGCCACCGCCGAGGAGATCGAACGCGCCGTCGCCAGCGGCCAGAAAGCCTTCAAGACCTGGCGCAAGACACCCATCGGCGCGCGGGCACGGATCTTCCTCAAGTACCAGCAGTTGATCCGCGAAAACATGAAAGACCTGGCGGCAATCCTCACCGCCGAACAGGGCAAGACCCTGGCCGATGCCGAAGGCGATGTGTTTCGCGGCCTGGAAGTGGTCGAACACGCCGCCGGCATCGGCAACCTGCAGTTGGGTGAGCTGGCCAACAATGTCGCCGCGGGCGTCGACACCTACACCTTGCTGCAGCCGCTGGGCGTCTGTGCCGGCATTACCCCATTCAACTTCCCGGCAATGATTCCGCTGTGGATGTTCCCGATGGCCATCGCCACCGGTAACACCTTCGTTCTCAAGCCCTCCGAACAGGACCCGATGGTCACCATGCGTCTGTGCGAGCTGGCGCTGGAAGCCGGCGTGCCGCCGGGCGTGCTCAACGTGGTGCATGGCGGTGCGGATGCGGTGAATGCAATCTGCGACCACCCGGATATCAAGGCGGTGTCCTTCGTTGGCTCGACCAAGGTCGGCACCCACGTCTACAACCGCGCCTCGCAGGCCGGCAAGCGCGTGCAGTGCATGATGGGCGCGAAGAACCACGCCATCGTGCTGCCCGATGCGCACAAGGAGCAGACCCTCAACAACCTCGCCGGGGCCGCCTTTGGTGCGGCGGGCCAGCGCTGCATGGCGCTGTCGGTGGTGGTGCTGGTAGGCGAAGCGCAGTCCTGGATTCCCGATCTGGTGGCCAAGGCGCAGACGCTCAAGGTCAACGCCGGTGTCGAGGCCGGCACCGATGTCGGGCCGCTGGTTTCCTGCGCAGCGCTGGACCGCGTCAGCGGGTTGATCGAGCGCGGCGTGCGCGAAGGCGCCAAGCTGGAGCTGGACGGCCGCAACCCGAGCGTCAGCGGTTACGAGAAGGGCAACTTCGTCGGCCCGACGATCTTCTCCGGCGTCACCCGCGAGATGAGCATCTACCTGGAGGAAATCTTTGGCCCGGTACTCTGCGTGATGGCGGCGGCGACCATGGACGAAGCCATCGAGCTGATCAACGCCAACCCGAATGGTAACGGCACCGCCATCTTCACCCGCTCCGGCGCAGCGGCGCGGCACTTCCAGGAAGAGATCGACGTGGGCCAGGTCGGCATCAACGTGCCGATCCCGGTGCCGGTGCCGATGTTCTCCTTCACCGGCTCACGAGCCTCCAAGCTCGGCGACCTCGGCCCCTACGGCAAGCAGGTGGTGCAGTTCTACACGCAGACCAAGACCATCACCGAACGCTGGTTCGATGAGAACGAAGTGGGCGGCCCGGTCAACACCACCATCAATTTGAAGTGACATAACTCCACCGGGCCGGCGGACGCGCCGGCCCTCAAGGACGCTGAAATGACATTCGAAACCCTGCTCGTCGACATCCAAGAGCGCGTTGCGCTGATCACCCTCAACCGGCCGCAGGCGCTCAACGCGCTCAACGCCCAGCTGATCAGCGAACTGAACCAGGCCCTGGGCCAGCTCGAGGCTAATCCACAGATCGGCTGCATCGTCCTGACCGGCTCGCCCAAGGCCTTCGCCGCCGGCGCCGACATAAAGGAAATGGCTGATTTGTCCTACCCGCAGGTCTACCTCGACGATCTCTTCGCCGAAGCCGACCGCATCGCCACCCGTCGCAAGCCGCTGATTGCCGCAGTAGCCGGTTACGCCCTGGGCGGCGGCTGCGAACTGGCGTTGCTCTGCGACATGATCTTTGCCGCCGACAACGCCCGTTTTGGCCAGCCGGAGGTCAACCTCGGTGTGCTGCCGGGCATCGGCGGCACCCAGCGCCTGACCCGTGCCGTAGGCAAGGCCAAGGCCATGGACATGTGCCTGACTGGCCGCCAAATGGACGCGGCCGAAGCCGAGCGCGCCGGCCTCGTCGCCCGTGTGTTCCCGGCCGAAAGCCTGCTGGAGGAAACCCTGAAGGCCGCCCGGGTGATCGCCGAGAAATCCCTGCCGGCCACCATGATGATCAAGGAAAGCGTCAACCGCGCCTTCGAAACCACGCTGGCCGAAGGCATCCGCTTCGAACGTCGGGTGTTCCATGCGGTGTTCGCCACTGCCGACCAGAAAGAAGGCATGGCCGCGTTCAGCGAAAAGCGCAAGCCTGAGTTCACCAATCGCTAAGCCGCATCTGGCCATAACAACAAGAGGAAACAGCCATGCATATCGGATTTATCGGCCTCGGCAACATGGGCGCGCCCATGGCTCACAACCTGCTCAAGGCAGGCCACCAGCTCAGCGTATTCGACCTCAACGCCTCGGCCGTCGAGAGCCTGGCTGGCGCCGGCGCGCTACCGGTCGACTCCCCGACCGCCATCGCCCAGGGCAACGCCGAGCTGATCATCACCATGCTGCCCGCCGCCGCGCATGTGAAGAGTGTGTACCTAGGCGAGAACGGCCTGATCGCCAGCAGCCGCGCGGGCGTGATGCTGATCGACTGTTCCACCATCGACCCCCACAGTGCCCGCGAAGTGGCCAAGGCCGCCGCCGAGCATGGCAACCCGATGCTCGACGCACCGGTTTCCGGCGGCACCGGCGGTGCTGCAGCCGGCACGCTGACTTTCATGGTGGGCGGCAGCGACGCAGACTTCGATCGTGCGCAGCCGATCCTCGCGGCGATGGGCAAGAACATCGTGCACTGTGGTGCGGCCGGTAACGGCCAGGTGGCCAAGGTCGCCAACAACATGCTGCTGGGCATCTCCATGATCGGCGTCGCCGAAGCGATGGCACTGGGCGTTGCGCTGGGCATGGATGCCAAGACCCTGGCCGGCGTGATCAATACCTCCAGCGGTCGCTGCTGGAGTTCGGACACCTACAACCCATTCCCCGGCGTACTGGAAAACGCTCCGGCGTCGCGTGGCTACAGCGGCGGCTTCGGCAGCGACCTGATGCTCAAGGACCTGGGCCTGGCCACCGAAGCGGCGAAGCAGGTGCGTCAGCCGGTGATCCTCGGCGCCCTCGCCCAGCAGCTCTATCAAAGCTTCAGCGCCCAAGGCCACGGCGGCCTGGACTTCTCGGCGATCATCAATCAGTACCGCAAGGACACCTGAACATGACTGCAACCGAACGCCCTGTGCTGGCCGCCGTACGTAACCACATCGGCCACCTCACCCTCAACCGCCCGGCCGGGCTGAATGCCGTCACGCTGGAGATGGTTCGCCTGCTACAAGAGCAGCTCAGCGCCTGGGCGGCCGATCCGCAGATTCATGCCGTGGTGCTGCGTGCCAATGGCGAGAAAGCCTTCTGCGCTGGCGGTGACATCCGCTCGCTGTACGACAGTTTCCAGCGCGGCGACACCGAGCATGAAACCTTCTTCGAGGAGGAATACGCCCTCGACCAATACATCCACGCCTACCCGAAGCCGCTGCTGGCGCTGATGGATGGCTTCGTCCTCGGCGGTGGCATGGGCCTGGTCCAGGGCGCATCGCTGCGCGTGGTCACCGAGCGGGTGCGCATGGGCATGCCGGAAGTGGGCATCGGCTACTTCCCGGATGTCGGCGGCAGCTATTTCCTCTCTCGCCTGCCGGGTGAGCTCGGCACCTACATGGGCGTCACCGGCCTGCAGATCCGCGCCGCCGATGCGCTGCACGTCGGCCTGGCGGACTGGTGTGTCAGCCACGACCAGATCACTGAACTTGATCGCTGCCTCGACCGCATGAGTTGGACTGTTCACCCCCAGGAAGCGCTGCGCACGCTGGTGGCGACCCTGGGCAGCAACAAGCTCCCTGGCTCCGAGCTGAAGGCGCTGCATCAGGCCATCGACGAGCATTTCGGTAAGAGCGACGTGGCCGCGATTCGCGCCTCGTTGGCGGCCGAGACTCGCCCGGAGTTTACCGACTGGGCCAAAGAAACGACCAAGGTGCTCGACAGCCGCTCACCGCTGGCGATGTCTGTGACCCTGGAGATGCTGCGCCGAGGCCGCGAGCTGACGATCGCCGACTGTTTCGCCCTGGAACTGCATCTGGATCGCCAGTGGTTCGCCAACGGCGACATCATGGAAGGCGTGCGCGCGCTGATCATCGACAAGGACAAGTCACCGCGCTGGAATCCGCCGACGCTGGCAGAGGTCACGCCGGAGCGCGTCCAGGCGTTCTTCGACGGCTTCAAGGCCACCACCGGCAAGACACGCCGCAGCGCCACGGCCTGAACCTCTTTTGCAGCACAACAACAAGAAGAGACCGCGCAATGCATGACCTCGAACTCAGCGAAGACCAACGCATGATCCGCGACATGGCGCGCGACTTCGCCCGCCGCGAGATCGCCCCGAATGCCCAGGCCTGGGAAAAGGCCGGCTGGATCAATGACGCCCTGGTCGCACAGATGGGCGAGCTCGGCCTGCTCGGCATGGTCGTACCGGAAGAATGGGGCGGCAGCTATATTGATTACGTCGCCTACGCCCTGGCCGTGGAAGAGATCTCCGCCGGCGACGGCGCCACCGGCGCGCTGATGAGCATTCACAACTCGGTCGGCTGTGGCCCGGTGCTGAATTACGGCTCGCAGGCGCAGAAGGATGAGTGGCTGGCGGAGCTGGCCAGCGGTCGCGCTATCGGCTGTTTCGCCCTCACCGAACCACAAGCGGGCTCCGAAGCGCACAACCTGCGCACCCGCGCCGAACTGGTGGACGGCCAGTGGGTGCTCAACGGCAGCAAGCAGTTCTGCAGCAACGCGAAACGGGCCAAGCTGGCCATCGTTTTTGCGGTGACCGACCCGGATCTTGGCAAAAAGGGCCTGTCCGCATTTCTGGTGCCCACCGATACCCCCGGCTTTGCGGTGGAGCGCAGCGAACACAAGATGGGCATCCGTGCCTCCGACACCTGCGCGGTATCGCTCAGCGATTGCCACATCCCGCAAGCCAACCTGCTCGGTGAGCGCGGCAAGGGCCTGGCAATTGCCCTGTCGAATCTGGAAGGCGGCCGTATCGGCATCGGTGCGCAGGCCTTGGGTATCGCCCGCGCGGCGTTCGAAGCCGCGCTGCTCTATGCCCGCGAGCGGGTGCAATTCGGCAAGCCGATCGCCGAACACCAGAGCATCGCCAACATGCTCGCCGATATGCAGACGCAGCTGAACGCCGCACGCCTGCTGATCCTTCATGCCGCACGACTGAAAAGCGCCGGCCTGCCCTGCTTGTCCGAAGCCTCTCAGGCCAAGCTGTTCGCCTCGGAAATGGCCGAGAAGGTCTGCTCGCTGGCCGTGCAGATTCACGGTGGCTACGGCTATCTGGAGGATTATCCGGTCGAGCGCTACTACCGCGACGCGCGGATCACGCAGATCTACGAAGGCTCCAGCGAGATTCAACGCCTGCTGATCGCGCGCGAGCTGGCGAGCTACCCGCTATAGGCAAGCGCCGGAGCTGTGTTCCGCTACAGCGGCTCGCTCCGGGTGCGATCTCAATAGTCCTGGGGAATGCTACCTGCCGCGACTCTGGTGGGCTGAAGCCCACCCTACGACATCCAGCTCGTGCATCCCCATAGGGTGGGCTTTAGCCCACCGAGCAACAGGTACCTAGACCCAGCAATCGTTGCCAAATAAAAAGGGGAGCCGGTTAGGCTCCCCTTCAGGGCGTGTTGCTTTGTTCTTCTTCTGCTGACGGGCTTGTTGTTTTTGTTGTTAGCCCGGTCGGACCGAGGTCCGGATAGCAGTCCCATTCGGGACATAAAGAACAAACGGATTATTTTGGTCGCTGATGTTGCCACTACCCTCACGGGCTCAACCGGTTCTGGAGCTGCCTGGTGGCAGTTTTATTGTTCTCGGTCCGGTCGACAGGAAACCTGTCGGGCAATTCCTCTCCAAAAGAATCAGTTTGCTACGTCTCCCACCTGCTTGTTTTTATTGTGTCGGAGTCGCTACGTGTTGTTTTTGTTATTGGGTGTGCTTTCTTGTTTTTGTTATGCCAATAAGAAAGCATTTGCCGTGCCAATTTTGATAAATCGTTACTTTTCAAGTAGTTAGCTTTTACGCCCACCCCAGACAGGCAAGATCGACCAAGGATTCGTTACCACCCAACTCAGCGACCGTTACGCTGTACGAAAGAAGTAACACCTTTGGGTAACTCTGCTGCGTTACCGGCGCCGCTCAGCAGCAGCGAGGGACAGGTTGTTCTCAGCCCCAATGCAAGACACCCCGGCAGTAGTCACTGTCAGGGTGTCGATCGCTCGATGGGCATAAAAGGTTCTTCGGCTGGTTAGCGCCTGGGTCGTATCAGGCGTCTGCTGTGAGTACAGCAGTTTCCTTGCGTCTGGCTAGGTAATCGCAGGCCATGACGGCCAGCAGTGGAACAACCCCGACACTGAGGGCGGCATGCCAGGATCCGACGAGGGCCACGAAGAGCATTCCCACGATTACGATCGCGGCAACGCAATGGGCCAGGAAACGACACAGTTCGAGTGCAACTACTTGCTGTTCGGCATTATTAATCATGACTTCTGACTCCCCGTTTTTCTTGTAATAAGCAGCCTCGCTTTTCATATTAGTCAGCTGTCGCCAAGTAGCAACCCCAACCGACGTGCGGCACGTCTAGGCCGCGCATTACAGACGATACACGCTACTTTGGTCTATGCCGAATGATCAGTTGGAACGCTGTCTCGTCATAAGTGATATATATGCCGGAATTGATTTCCTGACTCTTTGTCCAATAAAAGACGCGCTTTCAACACCCCCTTTATCGCCCCATTCCGATATACGCGATCCGTTGCACCGGCAGACAAGATAAGTCTTGGGAAACCGGCAGAGATCGTCGGTGCGCTCAATCCCAACCTTCAGCATCACCGCCGCGTAGAGTCGGTCTCGCTTTGCCTGGCGTGCGTGAAAAACGTGGGGCCGGCGCCGCCTGCACAAGGCCTTCTAGCTCCTGATAGACGCCGCGTTGACGCAGATGCGGATGCTGCGCCGCCTCACCCAGCTCGAGCACTGGCGCGAAGCAGGCGTCGCTACCCTCCAGCAAAGCACACCATTCGTCCCTGGTACGGGTGGCGAACAGGCGCTTGAGCAGCTCGGTCTGTGCGGGCCATTCAGCTGGATCGACACAACCCACCCAGAGCGCTTCGGGCGCATCGATACGCTCCAGCAATTCTTGCCAGAACTGCGGCTCCAGCGGCCCGATCGCGATCTCTCGTTCATCCGCGCAGCGATAGCAACGGTAGTTCGGCGCTGCGCCTGCCAGGGGATTGCGTTCACGCTGCATGTCGATGCGCCCGCTCGGCAGCAAGCCAGCGAAGAAGGTCATCAGCGACGACACGCCGTCGACGATGGCTGCATCGATGACTTGGCCCTCGCCTGATCGCTCACGCTCCCATAACGCGGCGAGAATACCGACCGCGAGATACAACGAGCCCCCGCCGAAATCGCCAACCAAGTTCAACGGTGGCACCGCGGTTCCGTTCTCTCCGCGGATTGCCGCCAGCGCACCGGTCAATGCGATGTAGTTGATGTCGTGCCCAGCGGTTTTCGCCAGCGGCCCGGTCTGACCCCAGCCGGTCATGCGGCCGTAGATCAGCTTCGGATTGCGCTTCAGTAACTCATCCGACCCGAGCCCCAGCCTTTCCATCACGCCTGGGCGAAACCCCTCGATCAGCACGTCGGCCGTCTGCGCCAGTTCAAGGCAGCGCTCACGCCCTGCTTCGCTGCGGATATCCAGCGTCAGCGTCTTGCGACCGCGGTCGACCACCGGATTGGGCCAGCCGTTGCCGCCCTCGCGCTCAATGCGCAGCACTTCGGCACCCATGTCTGCCAGCAGCATCGCGCAATGTGGCCCTGGCCCGATCCCAGCGAACTCCAGCACGCGCAAGCCTTTCAACGGGCCTTGCCTTACGTTGGCGTTCTCGCTCATCTGTGCTTCTCCTGATCCACGCGCACGAGCGCGCCCCGCGCCGATGGGCACGGGGCGCGCTTTTCGCAAACAGTTACTGGTTTACGGCGTTCAGCTGATTCTCGACCAGATGGTTGCGATAGCGCTCGCGCAGCACCTTCTTGTCGATCTTGCCAGTGGCGGTCAGCGGCACCGCGTCGAAAATCACCGCATCAGGCATCCACCATTTGACGATGTTCGGCTCCAGATGGGCGAGGATGGTCTCGACCGTAACCTCAGCGTCGGCGTGCGGCTCGACCACCAGCAGCGGGCGCTCTTCCCATTTTGGATGGAACACACCGACTACCGCCGCGACCTTCACACCGGGACAGGCCGCCGCGACATTCTCGATGTCGATAGAGCTGACCCACTCGCCACCGGACTTGATCACGTCTTTGCTGCGGTCGGTGATGCGCATGAAGCCATCGGCGTCCAGCGTGGCGATATCGCCGGTGTCGAACCAGCCGTCTTCGTCCAGCGCACTCACTTCGCTGCGGTAGTAGCGCTCGACTGTCCATGGTCCGCGCACCTTGAGGCTGCCGGAGCTGACACCATCGCACGGCAGCTCGCGCCCCTCCTCGTCCACGATTCTGAGTTCGATGCCGAATTGCAGACGACCCTGACGTGTCCAGATGGTGTCGTTGGTTGCCTGCTGGCCACGTTCGGCGAGCTTGGGTGTCGGCGTCGCCACCACACCCAGCGGGCTGGTCTCGGTCATGCCCCACAGCTGGCAGACCGCAACGCCGTACTTGGTCTGGAAGGTCTCGGCCATCGCCCGCGGCACGGCGGATCCGCCGATCACCAGCCGCGCCAGGCTGCCAGAATCCTCACCGCTGCGTTCCAGATGGGCGAGGTACATGGTCCAGATGGTCGGCACGCCACCGGACAGGGTCACGCCCTCGCTCTTGATCAATTCCTGCAGGCTCGCGCCATCCATCTTGTCGCATGGCAGTACAAACTTGCAGCCATTGATCGCCGCCGCGAACGGGATCCCCCAGGCGGTGCCGTGATAGAGCGACGAGCACGGCATGATGCAATCGAAGGCAGACAGGCCGAACGCGCCGGAAAGCCCGGCAGCCATGGCGTGCAGCACCACCGAGCGGTGGCTATAGAGCACGCCCTTGGGATCACCGGTGGTGCCGGAGGTGTAGCAGAGCACCGCGCCGGCATTCTCGTCGAACTGCGGCCAGTCCAGCGGCTGCTCGGCGGCGATCAGCTGTTCGTAACCCAGCACATCTTCAAGGCCGGAACTGGGTTGCGCAGCCAGCTCGATGAAGTGGCGGATATTGCCCAACCGCGGCCGCAACCGGGCGACGCAGGCAGCGAAGCTGCTGTCGAACAGCAGCACCTGGCTGCCGGCATGGTTGATGGTGTAGACGATCTGCTCGTCCGACAACCGCGGGTTGGCCGTGTGCAGCACAGCCCCGATGCCAGGTACGGCGAAGAACAGCTCGTAATGACGATGGGTGTTCCAGGCCAGCGACGATACGCAGTCGCCGGGCCCGATACCCAGCTTGCCCAGCATGCTGGCGGCCTGCGCCGAACGGGTGGCGAGCCCAGCATAGTCATAACGCCAGAGGGGTTCTTCGACCAGCCGCGAGACGATCTCGCGATCGCCATGAGCACGCGCGGCATGGGTGACGATACTGCTGATCAACAGCGGGGCGTTCTGCATCAATCCTGGTTGCATGTTTCCTACCTCTATCTTGTTTTTATTGTGCAAGTGCTGGTCGAGGAAACGGCGTTCTACCGGCACCACTGAAATCATGTTCGATGCGCCGCATGCACGCAGGCGCAGCTGGTTCAGGTCAGGTCGGCCCTCCGAGATTTCGCGCGATGACCAGGCGCTGGATGTCGCTGGTGCCTTCGTAGATCTGGCAGACCCGCACGTCACGGTAGATGCGCTCAACCGGGAAGTCGGCCAGATAGCCGTAGCCACCGAGCGTCTGGATTGCGGCGGAACAGACCTTTTCCGCCATTTCCGAGGCGAACAGCTTGGCCATGGAGGCCTCCACCAGCGCCAGTCGTCCGGCTTCGCGCAGTGCGGCGGCGTGATACACCATCTGCCGCGCGACGGCGATCTGGGTCGCCATGTCGGCCAGGCGGAACGCCACCGCTTGGTGCTCGATGATCGGCTTGCCAAAGGTTTCGCGCTCGCGAGCGTAATCACGCGCTGCCTCGAATGCCGCCCGTGCCATCCCGACCGCCTGGGCGGCGATACCGATGCGTCCGCCCTCGAGATTGGCCAAGGCGATGCGGTAGCCCTCGCCCTCCTCGCCCAGCCGATTGGCGACCGGCACGCGTAGGTCCTCGAACGCGATCTGGCAGGTGTCCGAGGCGTGCTGGCCGAGCTTTTCCTCGACCCGAACCACCTGGTAGCCGGGGCTGTCGGTCGGCACGATAAAGGCGCTGATGCCACGCTTGCCGGCGTCCGGGTCGGTCACCGCGAAGACGATCACCGTGCCGGCATGCTTACCGGAGGTGATGAACTGCTTGGCGCCGTTGAGCACGTAATGATCGCCGTCGCGACAGGCGCGGGTGCGCAGGCTGCTGGCGTCGGAGCCCGCTTGCGGCTCGGTCAGCGCAAAGGCACCGATCTGCTCGCCACGGGCCAGCGGCGTGAGGAAGTCGCGCTTCTGCTGTTCGTTGCCGAAACGCAGGATCGGTACGCAACCAACCGAGTTATGCACGCTCATGATGGTCGAGCAGGCACCGTCACCGGCAGCAACTTCTTCCAGCGCCATGGCATAGGCCAGGTAGCCGGTATCGCTGCCGCCCCACTGCTCCGGCACCAACATGCCGAAGAAGCCGAGCGCCGCCATTTCGCCAATCGCCTCGGCAGGATAGCGATGCTCGCGACTCCACTGTTCGGCGAAGGGCTTCAGCCGCTCCTGAGCAAACTGGCGGGCCATTTCGGCAATCGCGCTTTGATCTTCATTGGGCAGCATAGGTGCCTCCTCAGATCAGTTCGACGGCCATGGCCGTGGCTTCGCCGCCACCGATGCAGATCGCCGCTACACCACGGCGCAAGCCACGCGCACGCAATGCGGCAAGCAACGTCACCAGAATCCGCGCACCAGACGCGCCGATGGGGTGGCCGAGTGCACAGGCACCGCCATTGACGTTGACCTTGGCGTGATCGAGCCCCAGCTCGCGCATGCTGGCCATGGCAACGACAGCGAAGGCTTCATTGATCTCAAACAGATCGACCTCATCGATGGCCCAGCCGGTGCGCTCCATCAGCTTGCGGATTGCCCCGATCGGCGCAGTGGTAAACAGGTTCGGCGCATCGGCGTACGCCGCATGCCCGTGGATTACCGCCTGTGGCTGCAACCCCCAGCGCTCGGCCTCGGAGCGGCGCATCAGCAGCAGCGCAGCAGCACCATCGGAAATCGAGCTGGAATTGGCCGCAGTCACCGTGCCGCCTTCGCGGAACGCGGGCCGCAGGCTGGGAATCTTTTCCGGCATTGCCTTGGGCGGCTGCTCGTCGTCGCGGATCTGCCGCTGCTGTTTGCCTTGAGTGACCTCCAGCGCGGCGATTTCATCGGCGAAGCGCCCATCGGTTATGGCCGCCTGAGCGCGCCGCAGTGATTCGAGCGCGAACGCGTCCTGCTCCTCGCGGGTAAAGCCGAAGGCGTCAGCGCATTCCTCGGCAAAAGTGCCCATCAGGCGGCCTTTGTCGAAGGCGTCTTCGAGACCGTCGAGAAACATATGGTCAAGCACCCGACCGTGCCCCATGCGGTAGCCGCCACGGGCGCGGTCGAGCAGATAGGGGGCATTGCTCATGCTTTCCATGCCGCCGGCGACGACGATCTCCGCGCTGCCAGCGAGCAGCTGGTCATGGGCCATGATCACCGTCTGCATGCCCGAACCGCACATCTTGTTCACCGTGGTACAGGTGGTGGCACGGGTCAGTCCGGCGCCCAATGCCGCCTGCCGCGCGGGCGCCTGGCCCTGGCCGGCGGGCAGCACGCAGCCCATCAAAACGTCCTGCACGTTCTCGGCCGGCAGGCCGCTGCGCTCCACTGCCGCGCGGATCGCGGCGGCGCCGAGCTGCGGTGCCGTCATGCCCTGCAGGTCGCCCTGGAATCCTCCCATGGGGGTGCGCGCACTGCTGACGATTACGATCGGATCATCTTTCATCTCTGCTTCCTTTACTTGGCGGCCATGCGCAAGGCGCCGTCGAGGCGGATCACCTCACCGTTGAGCATGCTGTTCTCGAAGATGTGCCGCACCAAGGCGGCGTATTCGGCCGGATGGCCCAGGCGTGGCGGGAACGGCACGCCGGCCGCCAGCGAGTCGCGGATTTCCTGGGTCATGCCGGCCATCATCGGTGTCTCGAACACACCGGGGGCGATGGTCATCACGCGAATGCCGAAGCGCGCCAGCTCGCGGGCGGCCGGCAGGGTCATGCTGACCACCCCGCCCTTGGATGCCGCGTAGGCAGCCTGGCCGATCTGCCCGTCGAAGGCAGCGATGGATGCGGTATTGATGATCGCGCCGCGCTCGCCATTGGCATCCGGCGCGTTCTCGGCCATCGCCTCGGCGGCCAGCCGCAGCATGTTGAAGCTGCCGATCAGGTTGATGCCAACGATGCGGCTGAAGCCGTCGAGGCTGTGCGGGCCATTGCGCCCGAGCACCTTTTCGCCACCGGCGACGCCGGCGCAATTGACCAGCCCATGCAGCCCGCCGAAGTGTTCGCAGGCGATGGCGACGGCGTGGCGTGCAGCCTGTTCGTCACGAATGTCGGTAGCAACACCCAGGGCGTTGGGACCCAGCGCCTGCGCAGTGGCGTTGGCGGCGGCCTCGTCCAGATCGGCGAGCACGACCTTGCCGCCCGCCTCGACCAGCGCCTGCGCCGCCGCAGCGCCAAGGCCGGAGGCGCCGCCAGTAATGAGGAATACCTTGTCGCGAATCTGCATGGCTCTCTCCCGTGCTTGTTGTTATTCGGTGCGAAGCCGGGGTTATCTTTGGGCAGCGACATGCAGGGGGCAATGGTCGATCTAACCAACCTGCCTGACCGTTTTGGCCAATAGCAAAAGGCGATCATGTCGGTGTAGCTGAAGGCGTGCGGGGCGGTCGGTGGGCTGAAGCCCACCAGTGCGCTATCAGTCGCGCGCTGGCGCCAGAATCAGATTGCGGTAGTGCCCGGGATTGATTCCGGTCCACTTGCGAAACGCCTTGTAGAACGAGCTGACATCGGCAAATCCCAGGCGCTCGGCAATTTCGCCATAACTGACGGTTGCATCGGCCAGCCACTCGGTGGCCATTTCCTGGCGCAAGCCATCCTTGATCGCCTGATAGGGCTGCCCCGCTTCCGCCAGCCGGCGGCGCAAGGTAGAGGGGGACATGCACAACGTCTGCGCCAGCGTCTCGCTGTCCGGCCAGCGCTCGGCGGGCAGGCTGCGCAGGTGCTGTTTGATGCGGCTGGCCAGGCTGGAATGGTCGCGATAGCGCACCAGGATGTTCGCCGGGGCCTCGGCGAGAAAGGCACGCAACTCCGCTTCGCTGCGACGGATCGGCAGGTCGAGCACCTCGGCGGCGAAGATGATCCGCGTCGACGGCCGACCGAAACGCAGGTTGTCGGAGAACATGACCCGGTAATCGTCGGTGTAGTCCGGTTCGGCGCAACGCAACTCGACCGCCAGCAACGGGATACGCCGCCCCACCAGCCAGCAGGCCAGCCCGTGCAACAGCATCCAGAAGGTGAAATAGCAGAAGGCCCTCGCCGGCTCGGCGTTGCGCTCGCGGAGCACCACTTCGGCCAGGCTCTGGCTGCGGATCAGCTTGCCACGCAGGTTTTCCAGCCCCAGCCCGAGAAAGCTCAACGCATGAACCAACGCGTGCTCCAGCGTCGGCTGCGGCAGGCAGCTGCGGCTGAGAAAGACGAAGCTGCCCGAGCGCAGGCGCCGCGGGTCCATGCCGAAGAACTCGTCGTCGAAGCGCCGCGCCAGGCGCAGCCAGAGTTGCGAATAGTCGCGCACATCCATGCGCCCATTGCCGTCATGCAGGCAGGTCGGGTCAAGCCCGATCTCTTCCAGCAGTTGCGTGCCACTCAACTGCGGACCGACGAAGCCCTGCAGCGCCTCGGCCACCAGGCGGACACTGATGCTGTCCCGGCCAGCGCTGACCGCGGCAACCGCTTCGTCTGGTGTCGTTTGCGCCTCGATGGTCATGCCGCTCGGTTTCCTGCCTGAAGTCGATGGCCGTCATGATCGACCAGGCGCGGTCCGGCTGTCAGCCCTTGTGTCACATCCAGCCGAGCGTCAGCCCCATCACGATCAGATAGCGCGCGGTCTTGGCCAAGGTCACGATAAGCAGAAAGCTCCATAACGGCTCGCGCATGACACCGGCGACCATGGTCAGCGGGTCACCGATGATTGGCACCCAGCTGAGCAGCAAGGTCCAGCGGCCGTACTGGTGGTAGCTGCGCTGAGCCTTGGCCAGCTGACGCTCGTTGACCGGAAACCAGCGCTTGTGGCGAAAATGCTCGACATAACGCCCGAGCAACCAGTTCACCACCGAGCCCAGCACGTTGCCCAGGCTGGCTGCAGCAACCAAGCCCCAAACGGTGTAACGCTCAGATAGCAGCAGGCCGGCAAGCACCGCCTCGGATTGCATGGGCAACAGCGTGGCAGCACCGAAGGCCGCTAGAAAAAGGCCGAAATAGCCGGAAAACACGAACATCTACCGCCTGTGAGCAGCGATCGGGGGCGGCAGTATGCTCGAACTGATCGAACGGCGCCTGCACCTACATTTCGTGTATGCGGCTGACCTGCCGGGCCAGACGCATCGTCTCATGCTCTTCGATGCGCAGCAGGTCTTCGGCCAGATTGCGCGCGCCGTCGATCTCGGCACGACGCGCCAGGGAGCGATAAAGGTCGATGACCTGATTGTGGATGGTGAAGATGTCCAGCGAGATCTCCTCCACCGTCATGGTCTCGTAAGCCTTGCAGGCCTGATTGCGCAACACCGGGTTGCGTGTCAGGTAATCGTAGATCCAGGTGTGCAGGGCCTTGGGGTCAGCATGTTTCTCGATCTTGTCGACCGTCTCGGCCAGTGCTCGCTCGTGATCGGCGATATAGACCAGCAACCATTTGGCGCGGGTCTCTTCGTGCTTGTCGGAACACCGCGCCATGCAACGAGCCAGCATTGCGTGGGTGTCGCGTGTCCAGTCGATCAGGTCTTCGAAACGCTCGATTTTCATCGCCAAATCTCCGCTGGTGTGGCAACCAACAGGTAGCACGCCGGCGTACCTGCCGATGCCCGAGTCTGTTTTCTCCGCCTTTTCTTGATGCTGATTACAGACTAGTTCACCTGACCGGCGCCGCCGCGTGGCGTCCTGCCGCGTTGCTACAGAACGTTGCAACGCGTAGATGACTCAGCCGAACACCGTGACGGTCTGGCGACTGAGGGCGATCAGCTCACCAGATGGCGTCCACAATGCCGCCGCACAATGTCCGTAACCATCGCGGGCATGCTCGATCACGGCGCGATACATGCACCAGTCGTGACTGTCGAGCTGGGGCAATGGCTGGATGAACTCGATGGTCCAGGTCAGCGAGCTGCCGGGGGCGAAGCTCTTCAGCTGCGGCAGCACGGCGGGCGGCCAAGCATCGACCAATGCCAGCAGGTGGGCCTCAGTCATCGGTTCGCGAGGCACCTCACCGCGCTGGCGCACCCAGCCACCCATTTCGCGTGACGTGTTACCGGTGAATGGCAGGCCGCCAACACCCCAGCGCATGGCCAGGTAGCGGGTAAATTCAGGCGTAACGCCTGCCAGGTAAGGAAGCTCCTGACAGGCTTCGACCGGCGGCATCGACGGCGCCGGGTCGGCTGCCACATCGACCGCTGAATCGCGCGGTGCGCCGAAGCTGCCCTGGACGATGGTGACTACTTGTCCGCCCTGCATCACTCGGCCGAGCATCTGGCTCACCGCCTTGCCTTCGCGCAGCACTTCAGCCTCGAAGCTCGCCGGTGTGTCCAGCGCCAACGGCCCTACGAAGGTGATCGCCAGCGAGCGCAGCGGCCGCCCCTCCGGAACCTTGGCCCGCATGCTCTCGAAGACCAGCGCGGCGACCAGGCCACCGAAACCTGCACGGCCCTGGCCCCAGCTGGCCGGGACTACCACACTGCCGGGGTTGTCACGTACCGCTTGCAGCAGCTCGCAAAGCTCCATACCCACCTCGTTATCGTTCGTTATGCGACGGATGTTAAAGGCCTGCACCCGGCGGCGCGATCCTGTCTGGCAGAAGCAGCCGGATGAAATGCCGAATCATCCATGCCGCAAATAAGCTGTCAGCCGCGCGCAGCTGAGGCGAGAAACCTCCAGGGCAATGCGCGCCGAAGCTGGCGCAGAGTGTGTGACAACTCATTGGCGACCCCTGGCTGCAGGGCGTAGCGCTGAGCCTCGTAGAGCCTGACGAAGGTAAGAATGATCGCTGCTTGCCCGGGTAGCGCCGCCGCCGCGCGCTCGGCGAAGCTACGTGCACCCTCGCCTTTGTAACGCTGGACACCATGGTGCGCCAGCAGCCGTTCGAAGCGCCCGAACAGGCGCTGCTGGACATCGGTTTCACGACGCCAAGGCTTGAACAGCACCAGCGCCAGCATTCCGATCAGCAGGCCCAGCGCCGCTACAAGCCCCAGACCGAGCGTCTGGGCATCGAACTGGCCAAACCAGCGTCGCAGCATCTGCGATTGCTGCTCGTCTTGGTAGTTGAGTACCCAGCGCTGCCAGCCGTAGTTCAAGCTATCCCAGCGCAACCGCAGCGTGTTCATCCAGCCGATATCGCGGTAACGCAGCAGCGACATGGGCTCGTCGGCAAGAAAGCTTTGCTCTCGCGCCAGAGCCTGTTCCAGCCCTTGTTCAACCCGCTCGGGTGCGACTTGGAAGGTCGGGTCGATGCTGATCCAGCCACGCTCGGCCACCCAGTACTCGACCCAGGCATGGGCATCGAATTGATGCACGGAGAGATAGTTACCTGCCGGATTGATCTCGCCACCCTGGTAGCCCGCCACCACGCGAGCCGGAATACCCGCCGCACGCAGCACGAACGTCATTGCTCCCGCATAGTGGGCACAGAAGCCACTGCGGGTCTCGAACAGAAAGTCGTCAACGATATCGTCACCAACTGGCGGCGGCTCCAGCGTGTAGTGATAAGGCTCGCGGTTGAAGTGCTTCAACAGCGCATCGACCATCGCCTGCGGCTGCTGCGCGGTCCGCCGCAGCTCGGCGGCCCAGGCGCGGCTGCGTGGGTTGCCCTGCTCCGGCAGCTGCAGCGCACGGCCCAGGCTCTCCGGAGCATTGGTTGCCTCGCGGCGAGCGTCCAGCCAGGAGGTCACTTGATACATCAGCGGCTTTGTCACCGGCTGGCGGCGTTGCAGATGGAAGTCGGCCATCAGTTGCGCCTGGCCAGGGGCCATCTGCGCGACGTCCAGGGCGAACAGCCAGGGCTGGCCGCTGGGCTGCATCACGATGCTGTAACTGATCGATTCACCGACCGCCTGCCACTCCGGCGCCTGCGGCACATGGGATGCGAAGGACTGCGACCAGCGTCGGCCGTCGAATCGTTCGAAGGTCACTGCACGCCAGTAGAGCTGGTCGCGAGGAGGAATGTCGCCATCGAAACTGGCACGAAAGGCCAGCTCAGCCGAGCGGCTCAGGCGGGCGATGTCTCCTGGTGCCATATGGTCAGCCAAGCCGGTCACGCCGCGATCCCCGGCCTGCGGCAACGACCACAGCGGCGGCAATCGCGGGAAGAACAGGAACAGCACCAGCATCAGGGGAACGGCCTGCAGCAGCAAGGAGGCCGCCAACCGCACCGTCGGCCATGGCCGGGTGACCAGGCTGCTCTGCTGCAAACCAATCATCGCCGCCAGCAGAGCGGTGACCGGCAGCAGGCTGTAGAGCCCGGCGAGCAAGCCATCCTCGAACAGGTAGCTAGTCACAACAGCGAAGAAGCCCAGGAAGATCAGCACCAGCGCATCGCGACGGCTGCTCATTTCCACCAGTTTGAGAATGAACGCGGCGATCAGCAGCACCACGCCAGCCTCCAGCCCGACCAGACTGCCCCGCGAGAAATAGACGCCGAAGCCAGCACCGATCATCAGCAGCGCCTTGAGCCAGCTACGCGGATAACGTGCACGCATGCGGAAGATTTGGATCCGCCAGCTGGCGCAGCCCAACCACAGGCCGATGATCCACAGCGGCAGATGGGTGAGATGCGGCAGGATCACAAGCACCTGCGCCACCAGCAGCCAGATCAGGCTGTTGCGAGGGATTCCAGGCTTGGCGCTCATGCACTGCCCTCCTCGCCGAGTCCGTGGAGTGCCAACGCACGCAGGCAGATATCCCGATGCGCCTGCCCACCGTCGGGGCCAATCAAGCCGGCTGGCAGCCGCAACGCGAAAGGCTGCTGCTTTTCGCTCAGCTCGACGACCCAGTGGCAGAGCATCGAAAGACGCTGTTCGGTATCGCCTTCGAGCGCATCGAAGTCCAGCATCGGATCATTGCCGGCCAGGCTCGTGAAATCCTTCACCAGCAAACCCTGACCGCGGGAATAGGCTTTCCAATGCAAGCGTCGGCGGGCGTCGCCCGGCTGCCAGGCGCGAAGACCCTGATAGTCATCAACACCGGCACCTCGCGCCAGTCCTCCATCCTCGTCGGTTTCGGGTGCAGCGGTGCCCTGCAGTCGTTCGGCCACGGACGGCTGCGGATAGACAAGAGCAGCCAGTTCCAGATCGATCCAGCTCCAGGCCACCAGCAGGCCCAGCGGGAAACGGCTTTCAACCCGCACCCGGCCGGGCCGCAGCCAGCCGCGGCGTTGAGTCGGCAGGCTCAGTTCGACCTCGACGGTACCGCCAGCGGGAACATCGACCAAGCGCAGACCACTGGCGGGCCAACCGAGCGCCACCGCCTGATAGGCACGCCCTCGACTCTCCAGGCGCACACGCAACAATGCCTGCTCGCCGACGAATGCTGCCGTACCACCACCGGCCTGCAGCACGAGCCCGGCGAGATTGCGCCAGGTGTGCAGGATGGCGACCAGCAACAGCGAGCCGAGCAGAAAGGTCAGCCCGTAGGCCAGGCTGTTCTGGTAATTGATCGCAGTAAGCAGCATCAGCAGCAAAGCCACGATGAACGCCAGCCCGACTGCCGTAGGCATGATGAAAATTCGTCGCTGGTCCAGCCGTACGCTGGATGCCGGCGGTATTCGTCGTAGCAGCCAGCGATCACGAAACCGAGGCAGCACCCTCACGACAATCGTCCATATTGATGGACGGACAGCGGCCTCACAGCGCCGGCACCTCACGTAGCAACCACTGCACCAGCGCACCACCGCCATGACCCGTGGCATCCGCCCGCTCGCGCAGCCGATGGCCAACCACGGTCGGCAGAACAGCCTGCACGTCTTCCGGAATCACATACTCGCGGCCGTCGAGAAAAGCCCATGCCCGTGCCGCAGCCAGCAGGGCCAGGCTACCGCGCGGTGACAGGCCCCAGGCGAACTGCGGCTGGGTGCGCGTGGCCTCCACCAGGCGCAGCACGTAGTCAACCAGCGCATCGCTGACCCGTACGGTGCCAACCGCGTTCTGGATGGCGCGTAACTCGTCATGCTCGAGCAGCGGTTCGAGCCGAGTCAGCAGGTCCCGCCGGGATTCGCCAAGCAGCAGTGCTTTCTCCGCCGCCTTGGCCGGATAGCCGAGCGAGACTCGCATTAGAAAGCGGTCGAGTTGCGATTCCGGCAGGGCGAAGGTGCCGCCCGAACTTACGGGATTCTGCGTAGCGATTACGAAAAAAGGCTCGGGTAACGGGCGCGTCGCCCCCTCGATAGTCACCTGCCCCTCCTCCATCGCCTCAAGTAGCGCGCTCTGGCTCTTTGGCGTGGCGCGGTTGATCTCGTCAGCCAGCACCAGCTCGGCGAAGATCGGCCCGGGATGGAAGATGAACTGGCTGCTGTCCTTGTCGAACACCGAAGTGCCGAGAATGTCGCCGGGAAGCAGGTCGGAAGTGAACTGGATGCGCTGAAACTCCAGGCCCAGCACTTTGGCCAGAGCATGGCTCAGCGTGGTTTTGCCCATCCCGGGCATGTCCTCGACCAGCAGGTGGCCTCGGGCCAGAAGACAGGCCAGTGCCAGCCGGACCTGGGCTTCCTTGCCGAGCAGTACTTCGTTGACTGCTCGTAGACAGGCGTCCAATCGGGTGCGCATTAAACTCTCCTTCGTTCGTCGCACTGATCCTACTGGTCAGCTGCGACCAGGCAAAGCGAGAGGAAACGCCCGGTGACGAGTTTGTGACCTGGGACTGTTCGCCGGGCCAGCGCCGTTCCTAACTGCCGACGTGATTAAAGTAACCGCGGGGAAAGACTGGCCTGAGAGACGGCATCGATTGCAACGCAGCGCTCAGCGGGTGGATTCAGGCGGGCTGACAGTGCACGCCATGGACCGGTTCGGGCGAACCGGTCGGCGTGACCGTTCGGGCTCAGCGGCCGGCGCGGGATTCGCGAAGATAGAAGCGAGCCTTCTGCGCCTTCTGTGTACAGCCGCGGAAGGCTTCGAATTGCTGCTGAGTCTTGGCACCGGTCAGCAAGGCCATGGCCTTGGAATAGCTAACGGTGCCGGCAAAGCCTTCGGCTTCCGCCAGGCTCTGCTCCTTCCACGCCGCATTCAGTTCCGCGGCGCAGCTGTCACGGTATGCGGTCTTGCCAGCGCAGCCAGCAAGCAACAGAACCAGCAAAGGCAGAGATAACCAGGTTTTCATCGCATCGTCCCTCGTATGCCATCAGAAAATTACGGCGCCGTTCGCGCCTTACGGTTACGCAAATACTCGACCACTGACTGCTGGTCACCAGCGAACTCAATCCGGCCCGCCTTGCTCTCGCGCTGGTAGGCATACATAGGATCGTAGTACTCACCGAGCAGTGCCTCGATCCAGGCCCTGTGCAGGTCGACCGATCCGCTGCGTGCCTGCTCCGCAAGTGCTTGATCCATCAGCAATGCCAAGCGCTGATAACGCTCACCGCCGAGTCGCTTGCTGATATTGACCAGACTTTCCTGCAGACGCTCGGCAAAAGCCGCGAAACCGCCCTCACCCTGCTCATTGATGAACTCAGCGCACAGATCGATCACGTAGTCCTTGAGAATTCTCTCGACGCGTCCTTCCAGTGTGTCCTCGAGCCAGACCAGCGCGAACTCCTGCATGCCGTTGAACAGCGGCAGCGGAATCGAGCAGCGTCCTACCAGACGCGCCTCGTCTTCGACGACAAAAGTCTCGTTGCCGGCCGCACGCATTTTCAGCAAGCGGATCGCCAGCGCATTTTCGAACTCGATCTGCGCCGGCTGCGGTGTGGCACGCTTGCCGAAGCTGGAGCCGCGGTGATTGGCCAAGCCTTCGAGGTCCAGGCTGTTATCCAGTTGCGCCAGCACTTCGGTCTTGCCGGTACCGGTCATACCTCCCACCAGCACGAACCCACACTGCTCAACGGCCTGGTCGATGGTGTCGAGCAGGAAATGGCGCATCGCCTTGTAGCCGCCCACAACTCGCGGATAGTCGATGTCCATTTCGTCTTTCAGCCACTGCTGGACGATTTTCGAACGCAGGCCACCACGGAAGCAGTACAGATAACCATCCGGGTGAGCACGGGCAAAATCGGCCCAGGCCTGCAGCCGTTCGGCCTTAACCTTGCCGGAAACCAACTGCTGCCCCAGCTCAATCGCGGCCTGCTGGCCGTGCTGCTTGTAGCAGGTGCCGACCTTCTGGCGCTCAATATCGTTCATCAGCGGCAGGTTGACCACACCAGGAAAGGCGCCCTTGCCGAATTCCACCGGGGCGCGGGCGTCCATCATGGGAATGTCGTTGAGAAAGAGCTCGCGAAAATCTTCGGTATCGCTGCGCATCAACGAACCTCGACCGCGTGACCGCGCGCTTCGACCAGCTGGCCGATCGGCTCCAGCGCAAGGCCCAGTTCGCCGCAAACGGCGAGAAACTCCGCCTCGCCTTCCGGCGCTACAGCCACCAACAGTCCACCACTGGTCTGCGGATCGCAGAGCAGCTGCTTGTGGCGCTCGTCGAGCGCGGCGATACGCTCACCATAGCTGTCAAAATTACGCTGTGTGCCGCCAGGTACGCAGCCCTGCTCCAGGTAGTACTCGATGCCCGGCAAGCGCGGCACGCGGGTGTAGTCGATCTCGGCAGTCAGCCCGCTGCCATCGGCCATTTCCACCAGATGGCCAAGCAGGCCGAAACCCGTGACGTCGGTCATGGCACGAACACCCTCGAGCTTGCCGAAGCGGCTGCCAGGTGTATTCAGCATGCACATCCAGTCCCGCGCCAGCCCGACATCTTCGACGCGCAGCTTGGCCTTCTTCTCGGCGGTGGTGAGGATGCCGATGCCCAATGGCTTGGTCAGGTACAGCCTACAGCCGGGGGTGGCGGTGTCGTTGCGCTTCATCTGCTGCTTGTTCACCAGACCGGTCACGGCCAGGCCGAAGATCGGTTCGGGCGCATCGATCGAATGCCCGCCAGCCAGCGGAATACCTGCAGCGTCACAGACTGCACGGCCACCGGCAATCACCTCACGGGCGACCTCCGGCGGCAACACGTTGACCGGCCAGCCGAGGATTGCAATGGCCATGAGCGGATCACCGCCCATGGCGTAGATGTCGCTGATCGCATTGGTCGCGGCAATCCGGCCGAAATCGAAGGGATCGTCAACGATGGGCATGAAGAAGTCGGTGGTCGACACAACGCCGCGCTCCTCGTCGATGCCATATACCGCTGCGTCATCGCGCGAGGCATTGCCGACCCACAAACGCGGATCAAGATTCTGCGCACCGCTGCCGGCAAGAATCACGTCCAGCACCTTGGGCGATATCTTGCAGCCGCAGCCGGCGCCGTGACTGTACTGGGTGAGGCGGATCGGTTCGCTCATCGGACTCTCTCGTGACACATGCAAACGGGCGGCGATTGTAGCAAAGGCCGTCGGCGGTTCGCCGATTGGCACAGCGTTCGATCAGCGGGTGCAGCAGTTGCTGGCAGGAACCGATCAGCGCTTGCAGGCTCGCCGGCCAGGCATGAAGCTATCGCTAGTGCCACAGGGAGAACCGCATGAGTAAGAAAGTTGCACTGGTACTAGGATCGGGCGGGGCTCGGGGCTATGCGCACATCGGCGTGATTGAGGAGCTGGAAGCGCGCGGCTATGAAATTGCCTGCATCGCCGGCTGCTCCATGGGCGCCGTGGTCGGCGGCATCTACGCGGCGGGCAAGCTTGACGAGTATCGCAGCTGGATCGAGAGCCTCGATTATCTGGACCTGCTGCGCCTGGTCGACCCGAGCTTCAGCCTCGGCGCAATTCGCGGGGAAAAGGTCTTCGGGCGTATCCGCGACATGGTCGGCAAGATCTGCATCGAGGATCTGCCAATCCCGTTCACCGCGGTTGCCACAGACCTGACCAACCAGCAGGAGATCTGGTTTCAGGAAGGTAGCCTGGAACTCGCCATGCGCGCCTCGGCGGCCATCCCCAGCCTGTTCACACCAGTGATGCAGGGCAACCGCATGCTGGTCGACGGCGGGCTGCTCAACCCCCTGCCAATCGTTCCGGTGGTGTCGTCGCACTGCGACATGATCATCGCGGTCAATCTAAACGCGAACAACCACAAGCAGTATCCGCTGCCTGAGATCGTCCGCCCGGGACGCTTCGACTCTCTGGTCCATTCGATCAGCTCGCATATCCCGTTCTGGCGCAAGGATGAGGCTGAGCTGGCAGGTCAGCTCGAGGATCTACGTGCCGGCGAGCTGCTGCGCGGCGATCAACCGCCTGCCGCGCCGACCAGTCAGAGTGCGCCGAGGTCCGCAGAAGGCGCGACGGTGATTGACGTCACCGGCCCGGCATCGCTGCTGGACCTGATCAACCAGAGTTTCGACGTCATGCAGTCTTCGCTAGCGCAATACAAGATCGCCGGATACCCACCGAACGTGCTGATCAACATTCCCAAGCGGGCCTGCCGCTTCTATGAGTTCTACAAGGCCCCCGAGCTGATCGCACTAGGGCGCATCGTTGCCCACGATGCGCTGGTTCGCTACGAAGAGGAACAATGAGCGGCGGGCTCTCGCTCACTGGCCAAGCGGTTCGCGCGGCTCACTTGTGAGCACGGTCGACTCGTGCGACGGCATCGTCGGCACTTCCTTGATCAACCAGTCACCCAGCAGGCTATAGGCAACAGCAAGCAGGGTCGGGCCAAGGAACAGCCCCATGAAGCCGAAGGCTAGGATGCCGCCGAACACGCCGAGCAGCACCACCACCAACGGCAGGTTGCCGCCGCGGCTGATCAGGTAGGGCTTGAGCACGTTGTCCACGCCACTGATGACGAACATGCCCCAGATTCCGAGGAAGATCGCCATGCCGTAGTCGCCCTGCCAGGCCAGCCAGGCGACGGCAGGCCCCCAGATCAGTGGTGGCACCATGATGAAGCTGCAGGCAAACGTAAGTAGTCCGAGCACCAATGCACCCGGTATTCCGGCAATGAGAAAACCGATGTACGCCAAAATTGCCTGTGCTGCAGCCGTACCGATCACTCCGTTGACCACACGCTGCACCGTGCCGGCAACGAGCTCCAGGTAATGATCGGCGCGCCCGCCGATCAGCCTGTGCAGCAGGCTGTGGATGAATGCGGAGAGACGCGGCCCATCCCTATAGAAAAAGAACACCAATACCAGGCTCAGCGCCAACTCGAGCATCCCACCACCGATCCGCGCGCTGCGCACCAGCAGCCAGTTGGCAACCTGCCCGATATAGGGACGGATGCTGGCGATCAGCGCGGTGCCCTGCTCATCGACGGTATCCCAGAAGCCCAAGAGGGTATCGCCAATCAGCGGCAGTTCCGCCAGCCAGGTTGGCGCAGGCGGCAATCCTTCGACCTGAAGGTCGTGCAGCAGCGCATTGGCCTCGCGGATCTGATCAGCGATGTTGAACCCGAGCCATACCAACGGCACCGCTACCAGCACCATCCAGCTGAACGTCAGCAGCGCGGCAGCAAGCGTCGCATTGCCATGCAGCCAGCGCGTCAACAGACGCATCACCGGCCAGCTGGCGAATGCCAGAACCGCGGCCCAGAACAATGCGGAGGCAAAGGGCGCCAGCACCCAGAGACAGGCGGCAAGCAGCCCGAGGAGCAGAATCTGCACCAACAGGCGATCATTGTTGAGCATGGGTAATTACTCTACGGAAGAACAGCGGACGCACCCTGACGTCAGGGTGCGTGGGCGAAGTCAGCTATTGCAGCCGCTACGCAGGATCAGCGCAATAGCCTGATGAGCAGGCCCGGCTCCTGGGACTCATCGACTTCCAGTCGACCGCCGCGGATACGCTCGACGATCAGTGCCTCACGCCAGGCTGCAGCACCGCGGCCCGCAAGACTGACGCGCGTGGTGCTGTCCAGGCTCATTACATTGGCCAGCAAAGCCCCCCACTCGGCAGTCGGTTCGTCAGCCAGACGCGGCAAACGAAGTTCACCGGTACTGCGCAACTGCCGCAGCAGCGTTGCCGCCGTAGGCAGCACCGCGGCTAGCGGCTCATCACTTTGTAGCTGTTCGACGTGCAGATAGGGTCGGCCGTTGCCTCGGGTGATCCCGTACAAGGCAACCAGGTCGTTCTCGGCGTCGGGCAGACGGGTCAAAAGATAGGCCTGTTGCGCTTCCGGGCCGTAGAGCATGGATTTTCCGAAAATGGCGTTCGCCCATAGGCTGCTCGAACCACACTCGCGGCCTTCGCACCAAAACAGCAGCTCGGCACCCTGACGCAACAACTCGCCGCGGGCCTGGGTGAAGGCTTCGATACCGGTGTGCGTACTCGGCAACTGATAGGTAACCGCCGTCAGCTCGCCCGAGACAACCACCTGTGTGGCCATGCGCAGATTACCGCTGATGCGGCGAATCGAATCCTGGGGATAGATACGCTCCTGCACCTGCGACTGCCGATAATCGACGATCTGAGCCTGAGCGAAACGTGGCAGCCGCTCGAGATCGGCACTGCCGGTAACGTCAGCGGCCACGGCAGCAGTGGATATCAAGACCGATGCCGCTATCCATGCACTTCGCATAACACTCCTCAACGGATTACCCGTGACTGTTTGCCGGAACTCAGCGAATGCGGAAAGCCAAGGTTCGTCATGGCAAACGCAAGGGCGCAGCCGTGGGCCGTCGCGACTCTGAAGCAATCAATCATTGAGCTGGCTCTGCTGGAAACGTTGCCTCCCAGCCTCGCCAGTTGGCAAAAGCAAGTCAAGCGAGGCTTTGCGAGAGAGTATTGCAAACGTCTGGCATCGCTCAGCCTTGAAAGAAGGCGTTGAACACCGCAGCCACTGCCTGCGCGCCCGCCTCGTCGTCCAGATGCAGATGATGGCCGCCGGCAAGCCGCTGCACATCGAAGGGAAAGCCAGCGACCAGCTCCATCATCTCCGGCTGGTTCATCAGGCCTTGCTCTGCCAGTACCAGCCTGGTCGGACAAGCGACCTGCGCGATAAACGCCAGCGCATGGGCACGCGTCAGCCGCATCGCCGATGGCAGCATAAGGCGGGCATCGGTGCGCCAGGTGTAACCGCCTGGCACGGGCATGAGACCGCGTTGTGCCAATAGCTCGGCCGCCTCGCGACTGACCGCGCCGACGCCCTTCATGCGTGCTTCCACCGCCTGGTCGAAACTTATGTAAACCGGCTTGCGCTTATCGTCGACCGCAAGCAGCGCCTCGAGCGCCGAGCCAAGCTTACGCGGCGCACTGTCGGCCTCGCCGGTGTAGGGGATGGCTCCATCGATCAACGCCAGGCTCTCGATGCGCTTGGGCAGCGCGCCAGCAAGCAACACCGAAATGATCGCGCCCATGGAATGCCCCAGCAAGGAAAAGCGCTGCCAGCCGAACTGCTCGGCAACCTGCAGCACATCATGGGCGTAGTCCCAGATGTTGTAGGCGGTGCCAGCTGGGCGATGCTCTGAATGCCCGTGGCCAGGCAGATCCAACGCAACGATCCGCAGCCCCTGAAGCTGCGGCGCAAGACGGCTGAAAGTCGCGGCGTTGTCCAGCCAACCATGCAGAGCGATCACAGGCTTGCCGTCGTCCGGCCCGTACAGATGCGCCGCGACCTCAAGGTGCGGCAGACTCAGTCGGACTTCCTCGAATACCACGCTCATGCCACCCCCTCGGAAAGCTCGGCATGCCTGCCCCAGCGACCGAGCAGCTCCCGCAGCTGATCGGCCGTTTGCTGCGGCCGCTCGAACGGAAACATGTGACCACCAGGCAGCGTATGTGCTTCGCCGCGCGCCATCAGCCGCAGCAGATAGGCGTGATGCGGCAGCACCACACGGCTGTCGCGCCCACGCACCATGGCCAGAGGAATCTTCAATGCCGGCGGCCAACCCGGGGTGAGATGCGGCACGCTACGGTAGATGCTGATCTCGGTCTGCGGATCGAAACGCAGGCGCATCCCCTCCCCGACGGGTTCCAGGCCGTGCTCGATATAAGCTTCCAGGCACTCAGGATCGAAGCTGCTGAACAGCGCCTTGCCGGCGAAATAGGCACGCGCCTCCTCGACGCTGGAGAACTGCTCGCGACGTCCGAGGGTACGCCCGGCCGGCGTCAGCCGATCGATGAAGCCCAGGCGCTTGGCGGCCCAGATCACGGTCTGGTCGAACCAGGTCGGAAGCGGTGAATCCAGCATGACGACGCCGTGATACAGCTCGGGCCGCAGCAGCGCGGCGCGATAATGCAGCATGCCGCCGAGCGAGTGCCCTACACCCCAGACCGGCTCGTGCAATCGTTCGAGCTGTTCGAACAACTCATCGAGCAGGTTGCTCCAGTTATCGTCCACCGGAAAGCGCGGGTCATGGCCGTGACGGTCCATGTGCGTGACCTCGTACTCGGGCGCGAGGGCATCGAACAGCTTGCGATAGGTCGCTGAAGGGAAGCCATTGGCGTGGGCGAAGAAGATACGTTGGGACATGAAGGCATTGCCGGGCAGACTGAACCATCATTGTCTGGCAGGCCTCGGCAGGCGGCAATCGACATAGGCCTGCCGAATGAAGGGCATTCAGGCCAATCAGCAGGCCGCAATGTCGCCCTGTGTTGGCATCAGCCTGCCACGTTGCCCTTGTCCAGCGGCACGATGGCGACGGTTAGCCGGGAGATACAGCTGGGCTTGCCATCCTCGCCACTCAGGCGAATGTCCCATACATGCGTCGAACGTCCCAGATGCACCGCTCGGCAAACACCGGTCACGCGGCCACTGCGTAGACCACGCAGATGGTTGGCATTTACTTCCAGCCCGACGCAATAGAACTTGCTGGTGTCGATGCAGTGATAACTGGCCATCGAGCCGAGGGTTTCGGCCAGCACCACCGAGGCGCCACCGTGCAGCAGGCCATAGGGTTGGTGGGTACGGGCATCGACCGGCATGCTCGCAGTGATCGAGGCGTCATCGAACGATTCGAAGCGTATGTCCAGCAGCTCGCTGATGGTGTTCTTGCGGTTGCTGTGAAGCTCTTCCAGGTCGGGCTGACGTTGCCAGATACTCAAGGCGTGTACTCCTGATGGTTATTGTTCTTCGGTTAAGCTCGTCTCAACCGGTAACGCCAAGCGAGCCGCACCAACCCTAGCTAACGTGGTGCAGGGACACCAGTCGCATCAGGCCTCCGGCGATCGCTTCGCCTTCCAGTTCAGCCAGCGAGGCAGTCGCCATGGGCAGCGGATCAGCGTAATGGCCGTTGATCAGCCAGCCCGCAAGACTGCCCACAAATGGCTGATGAGTGACCAGCAGCAGGTCGCTCTCGCCGCGCAGATCCAGCTCGCGCAACGCTGCCTCCAGGCTCGATTCGGGCGTGGCCCAGTCCACAATTTCACGCTCGCCGCTGAAGCCCAGCGCCTTGCACACTTCATCTGCGGTCTGTTGAGCACGCTTGAACGGGCTCACCAGCATCGTCTGTAGCGGCTTGCCCCGCAGAAACGTGGCGCTGCGGCGCACGTCACGCCGTCCACCCTCGGTCAGATTGCGTTCAGCGTCGGTACGGGCCTGCGGCTCGGCTTCGCCATGGCGCAGCAGCCAGAGCCTCATGGAGTCGGCCCCTGATGAGAGTCTTTCGGCTCGACCGGCGGCACTGGCGGGACCGGGTTGGTCAGCTCGACATCGGCCGGCCTCGGCGTCGGCCAGTCAGAGAGCGGCCAGGGCTTGCGTTCGGTATTGAATGTGGCGAAGCGACCAATCTGCGCGATGTACTGGCTGAGGCTGTCACCAAATCCCTGCAGGCTGGCGTCGGGATGCCCCTTGACCAGCCGCATCACCAGCTGCAGTACCACCACCACCAGCAGCGCCAGTTCGGCCAGCTGCCAGACAAAAAAGAAAATCAACATCCAGACGGCCCGCAGGATCAGTGATTCCCGGTCCGTGGCCTGGTTCGATTGGTTCATGGAGGTTTCCCCTAAGCTCGGCTCAGAATCCGTCGGTTGAAATGAAATCTACATCGGTCTTCGGCTCGCCGCGCATCAGCACACCGATGATCTGATCCAGCGTACGCCCCTCGAAGAGGATGGCATGTAGACCCGCGACCAGCGGCATGTAGACCTGCAGCTCCTCGGCCTTGCACTTGAGCACCTTGATGGTATTCACGCCTTCGGCGACCTCGCCCAGCCGGGAAACCGCCTCGTCCAGGCTGAGGCCTTCACCCAACGCAAAGCCCACCTGAAAATTGCGGCTCTTTTGTGATGTACAGGTCACGATCAGATCGCCGACGCCGGCCAGACCGAGAAATGTCATGGGGTTGGCCCCGAGTTTCACGGCGAATCGCGTCATTTCCGCCAGCGCCCGGGTAATCAGCATGCTCCGCGTGTTCTCGCCCATGCCCAGAGCAGCAGCCATGCCCGCCATAATCGCGTAAACGTTCTTCAGCGCCCCGCCCAGTTCGACGCCAAAGCGATCAGAACTGGCGTAGACACGGAAAGTGCGACCATGCAGCACTTGCTGGACGCTGCGGCACAGTGCCTCGTCCTGGCTTGCCACGACCGTCGCGGTCAGGGCGTGCTCGGCCACTTCTCGCGCCAGGTTAGGGCCGGACAATACGCCGATGCGAGCGTCTGGCGCGATCTGCTCGAGAATCTGGCTCATCAGCATGAAACCATCGGCCTCGATACCCTTGGTCGTGCTGACTAGCATCTTGCCGCCCAGTTGCGCCGCGAACGGCTGCAGTGCCTGACGCAACGCACTGGAGGGCAGCGCCACGAAAATCAGCGCGCATGCATCAAGAGTCGACGGCAGGTCGGTGGTCGGCTCCACCTGCGGGAGTATCTGAACACCCTTGAGATAGCGTGGATTCTGCCGCAGCGTCCGGATGCTTTCGGCCTGCTCGGGGTCGCGCATCCAGAGCAGAACGCGGTGACCGTTTTCGGCCAGCAGATTCGCGATCGCGGTACCGAAACTACCGCCACCGAGTACGCCGATGGGTTGCTGTCGTGTCATGTGGGTTCCGTCGTGGGCCATCCGAAGTGGCAGTGCCGGCATTATACGTTTCGTGTTCACAGCGGCCAGCGCAACCGCCATGCCCAGCGAAATCATCCAGTTACAGTTGCATCTGACTCGCGTAAAGAGGGCGTCCCAAGCGATGAAAATGGACTTCTGCCACCCTATGCAACCGTCACTGCAACGATTGTCTATAGAGGACAAGCTGTCGCAAGGTCCTCGTTATCTTGTCAGGAGTGTTAAAGTAGCCGCCCAATTCTGTCTTTGCGCCTTCAGCCGCAGGTACGGGTTGAATGGCGTCGCTGTTGGCAGGCTGTGACTTTAGCCACAACACGGCAGTCTATGACTAGTCTTGATGATCAGGCCTCGAAAATCTGGCCCGGTATGTAAGCAGCAAAGCCCTTCGCAAGGGGCCCATTGAGGAATACGCATGACCAAACAACACGCCTTTACTCGGGAAGACCTGCTTCGTTGCAGCCGCGGCGAACTCTTCGGTCCCGGTAATGCGCAACTGCCCGCGCCGAACATGCTGATGGTCGATCGTATCGTTCACATCAGTGAAGTGGGCGGTAAGTATGGCAAGGGCGAACTGGTCGCCGAACTGGATATCAATCCTGATCTCTGGTTCTTTGCTTGCCATTTCGAAGGTGACCCGGTCATGCCCGGCTGCCTGGGGCTCGATGCCATGTGGCAGCTGGTCGGCTTTTACCTTGGCTGGCAGGGCAACCCCGGTCGCGGGCGCGCGCTGGGCTCCGGCGAAGTGAAGTTCTTCGGTCAGGTTCTGCCGACCGCCAAGAAAGTCACCTACAACATTCATATCAAGCGCACCATCAGTCGCTCGCTGATCCTCGGCATCGCCGATGGCACCGTCAGCGTTGATGGCCGCGAGATCTACAGTGCCGAAGGTTTGCGCGTCGGCCTGTTCACCTCTACCGACAGCTTTTGAAGGACATCCGCATGCGTCGCGTCGTGATCACTGGCCTGGGTATCGTTTCCTGCCTCGGCAATGACAAAGAGACCGTCTCTGGCAACCTGCGTGCCGGCCGCCCCGGCATTCGCTTCAACCAGTCCTACGCGGACATGGGGCTGCGCAGCCAGGTTTCCGGCTCCGTTAACCTGAATCTGGAAGAGCTGATCGACCGCAAGGTCCTGCGCTTCATGGGTGACGCTGCCGCCTACGCTTATCTGGCGATGGAGCAGGCTGTGAAAGACGCCGGCTTCAGCCTCGATGACATTTCCAACCCACGCATCGGCCTGGTGGCCGGCTCGGGCGGTGCTTCGACCATCAACCAGATGGAAGCTATCGACATCCTGCGCGAAAAGGGCGTCAAACGCATCGGCCCATACCGCGTACCGCGCACCATGAGCAGCACCGTTTCCGCCTGCCTGGCCACGCCGTTCCGCATCAAGGGCATCAACTACTCCATCGCTTCGGCCTGCGCCACCAGCGCGCATTGCATCGGCCATGCCATGGAACAGATCCAGATGGGCAAGCAGGACGTGGTCTTTGCCGGTGGTGGTGAGGAAGAGCATTGGAGCCAGAGCTGCCTGTTCGACGCCATGGGTGCGCTGTCCAGCCAGTACAACGGAACGCCGGAAAAAGCCTCCCGCGCCTACGACGCCAAGCGTGACGGTTTCGTCATCGCCGGCGGTGGCGGCATGGTGGTAGTCGAAGAGCTGGAGCATGCGCTCAAGCGCGGCGCCAAGATCTATGCAGAAATCGTCGGCTACGGCGCCACTTCCGACGGCTACGACATGGTCGCACCGAGCGGTGAAGGCGCGCTGCGCTGCATGCAGCAGGCGATGTCCACCGTCGATACCACCATCGACTATCTCAACACCCATGGCACCTCCACCCCGGTGGGCGATGTGGCCGAGATCAAGGCCGTGCGCAACATGTTCGGCGACAAGATCCCGACCATCAGTTCGACCAAGAGCCTGTCTGGTCACTCGCTGGGGGCCGCTGGCGTCCACGAAGCGATCTATTCGATGCTGATGATGGAAGGCAACTTCATTGCTGGCTCGGCCAACATCGAAGAGCTGGATCCGGAAGTTGCCGACATGCCGATTCTTCGCGAAACCCGCGAGAACGTGCAGCTCGACACCGTGATGAGCAACAGCTTCGGCTTCGGTGGCACCAACTCGACTCTGGTGCTGCGCCGCTACAAGGCGTGAGTCAGGTCAGCGACACATGAAAACGGCGCCCTCGGGCGCCGTTTTCGTTTCCGCATCAAGGCCGATCAGGCGTGTTGTTCATCGCTCGCATCGATATCGCCATGGGCGATACACGAGGCAGCGGTAAAGAGCACATCGGTGGAAGAATTGAGCGCTGTTTCAGCCGAGTCCTGCACTACGCCGATTATGAAGCCCACCGCCACCACCTGCATCGCCAGGTCGTTGGAGATACCGAAAAGGCTGCACGCCAGCGGAATGAGCAATAGCGAACCACCGGCGACACCCGAAGCGCCACAGGCACAGACCGCGGCGAGCAGGCTCAGCAACACGGCTGTGGCAACATCGACCTGAATCCCAAGGGTATTTACCGCCGCCAACGTAAGCACGGTAATGGTAATCGCCGCCCCACCCATATTGATCGTGGCGCCCAGCGGGATGGACACCGAATAGGTGTCCTTGTGCAAACCGAGACGCTGGCAGAGCTGCATGTTCACCGGAATGTTGGCGGCAGAGCTGCGAGTGAAGAATGCGGTGATACCGCTTTCGCGCAGGCAGGTGAACACCAGCGGATATGGATTGCGGCGAATCTGCCAGAAGACGATCAACGGATTCATCACCAGAGCCATGAACAGCATGGCACCGACCAGCACCAGCAGGAGCCGCACGTAGCCCAGCAGCACATCGAAGCCCGATTCAGCCAAGGTGCCAGCCACCAGGCCGAACACACCAAGCGGGGCGAAACGGATCACGATCTTGACGATCAGCGTGACGCCATCGGACAAATCACTGATGAGCCGTCGAGTACTGTCCTGCGCATGGCGAAAGGCAAAACCCAGGCCGATTGCCCAGGCCAGGATGCCGATGAAGTTGCCGTTGAGCAGCGCCCGCACCGGGTTGTCGGCGATGTTGAACAACAGCGTCTGCAACACCGCGGCCACGCCCGAAGGCGGCGTGACATCGGCCACGCCGCCTACCAAGGTAAGCGAGGTGGGAAACATGAAGCTCGCCAGCACCGCGACGGCGGAAGCACTCAGCGTGCCGAGCGCGTAAAGCAGGATGATTGGTCGGATGTGGGTTGGCTGCCCGCGCTTGTGGTTGGCTAGAGAAGACGTTACCAGCACGAACACCAAGATCGGTGCCACCGCTTTGAGCGCCTGCACGAATAGATCGCCGAGCAGCGCCAACGACTTCGCCGCAGCAGGCAGAAACAGGGCAAGCAGAGCCCCGGCGACCAGTCCAACGACGATCTGGGCAACGAGGCTGGTACGACTGATGAAGCGGATGAATCGAGGCATATCGGACATAGGCGCGTCTCGCAGCTAGGAAGGAACGACCCAAGAATGGCCATTCCTGCCATGGAAAAACGCGGGATGGTACGCCGCTAGCCCGCCCATGCCCAGCGTTCTACTGTCACGGGCGGCCAAAAGCGGATCGCCGCCGGCAGCAGGCGCCGTTGCGGCGCCCCTACGAACATCAGACCTGGAAGCGCGCCACGAGATTGTTCAGGTCGATTGCCAGCCGCGCCAACTCCTGACTGGCCGCGCTGGTCTGATTGGCACCCGCCGAAGACTGCAGCGACAGATCGCGAATATTGACCAGGTTGCGATCCACCTCGCGGGCGACCTGCGCCTGCTCCTCCGACGCGCTGGCAATCACCAGGTTGCGCTCGCTGATCTGGCTGATCGCGCTGGCGATGCCATCAAGCGCCTCCCCGGCGGCGCGCGCGAGTTCCAGTGTGGTCCTGGCGCGCTCGTTGCTCAGCTGCATCGCGTGCACGGCTTTGTCGGTCCCCAGATGCACGTCGCCAATCATCTGTTCGATCTCCTGGGTCGACTGCTGGGTGCGATGCGCCAGTGCACGGACTTCATCTGCCACCACGGCGAAACCACGCCCCGCATCCCCGGCCCGCGCCGCCTCGATCGCAGCATTGAGGGCAAGGAGATTGGTCTGTTCGGCGATCGAACGAATCACATCCAGCACCTTGCTGATATCGCGCACCTGACCGGCGAGGCGCTCGACCTCGGTGGCCGTCTGGGTGACGTCATCAGCCAGCATTCCGATCGAGTCGACAGTGCGGATTACCTGCTGACGCCCGTGTTGCGCCGTTTCATCGGACTCTCGGGACGCTTCAGATGTAGCCACCGCATTACGTGCCACTTCGTCCACGGCAGTGGTCATTTCATTCACCGCGGTCGCGGCCTGCTCGATTTCGTGATTCTGCTGGTGCAGGCCGCGGGTGGAGTCTTCGGTTACCGCGTTGAGCTCTTCCGCCGCAGAGGCGAGCTGTCGCGACGAATCGCTGATCGACTGGATGGTACTGCGAAGATTGCCCTGCATGGTTTTGAGCGAATTCAGCAGTTGCGCAGGTTCGTCGCTACCCTGGACGTCGAGCGTCTGCGTCAGGTCGCCTTGGGCGACTACCCTGGCCAGTTCCACGGCCTGGTGTAGAGGCCCGACAATACTGCGGGTCAGCACCGTAGCCAAAGCCACGGTCGCTCCCGCGACGATGACCATTGCCAGAATCACGCCATCGAATGCCGTCTCGGCTACCTCGCCGGAAATATCGGCTGCTTCCATGGCGCGATCACGGTTGAATTCCACCAGGGCACGAATGGCTGCCGACGCGTTGCCTGCATGCTGATTGAGTTCACCTCGCGTCAGGGCGATGGCATCCGCATCACGCCCCTGCCCCGCCAGCTCGACGATCTGTCGCTGAATATTCTCGTACTGGTTGAACGATTGCTCAAAGCTCGCCAGTTTGCCGCGTCCCTCAGGGCTCAGGATCAGCCCATCCAAGGTCTTGCGACTCTCGGCCAGGCGCGCCTTGAGTGAGCCGATGGCGGAGACGGCGTCACGCAATTCTGCAGGGTCATCGGTTATGAGCATGCGCAAGGTGGTTGCTCGCAGGCTCATGAATTCATCGTTCACCTGGCCAAGCTGAATGATGCTGGGCAGCCAGCGACTGTCGACCTCTCGCGCCTCTTTTTGCATGGCAGAGATTTCGTATAAGGCGAATCCGCCCAAGAGAAATACCAGCAGCGCGACGATGCCGAAACCTACGCCAGCACGCATTGCAATTTTCATATTCCTGACCATCTAGAACCTCCAACGTCCATTGATAACCATCCTATCGGCGTGGAAATTCCGAACTTGAAAAACGAAAATAAGAAAATGACTTATCAGTCACAGCTCTAGCACGGGCCCTACAAGCACACGAGTGTTACCTGGAAACATCAGCGCATAATCAAAAAAAAGCCCCGGCAAGCGGGGCTTTTTCTGGTTTTGGTAGTCAGACGCGGAAACGCGTCACCAACGCATTGAGGTCTACCGCGAGCCGCGCCAGCTCCTGGCTTGCCGCACTGGTCTGGTTGGCGCCTGCCGAGGATTGCAGCGACAGGTCACGGATATTGACGAGATTCCGATCCACTTCGCGGGCAACCTGAGCCTGCTCCTCCGAAGCGCTGGCAATGACCAGATTCCGTTCACTGATCTGACTGATTGCGCCGGTGATGCCATCGAGTGCATCGCCTGCAGCCCGGGCCATATCCAGAGTGGTACGGGCCCGCTCGTTGCTGATGTGCATGGCACTTACAGCCTTGTCGGTACCCTGATGGACGCTGCTGATCATCTGCTCGATTTCTGCAGTGGATTGCTGAGTACGGTGCGCCAGGGCCCGGACCTCGTCAGCCACGACAGCAAAACCGCGCCCAGCATCGCCTGCTCGGGCCGCTTCTATCGCCGCGTTCAGCGCCAGCAGATTGGTCTGTTCGGCGATGGAGCGAATCACTTCGAGTACCTTGCTGATATCCCTTACCTGCCCGGCCAGGTGCTCCACCTCGCCAGCGGTATTGGTGACGTTGCTGGCCAGCAGATTGATCGACTCGACCGTCTGCATGACTTGTTCGCGCCCACGCAGCGCAGTGTCACTGGACTCCTGAGAAGCCTCGGACGTGGCGACGGCATTGCGCGCCACCTCGTCGACCGCGGCAGTCATCTGATTGACGGCAGCAGCTGCCTGCTCGATCTCATGGTTCTGCTGGTGCAAGCCGCGCGTCGAATCCTCGGTTACGGCATTGAGTTCTTCAGCTGCCGAAGCAAGCTGATTGGATGATTCGGCGATGCCTTGGATTGTCCCGCGCAAACTACCTTGCATGGTTTTGAGCGCGTTCAACAGACGCGCCGGCTCATCCTTGCCTTCTACAATGAAATCAACAGTCAGGTCGCCAGCAGCGATGCGCTCGGCCACCGAGACCGCCAGGCCCAGCGGGCCTACAACGCTGCGCGTGAACATCCAGGCAAGCAGCACGGTGAACGCGGCGGCCAGGACGACAGTCGCCACAACCCACGCAAAACCGGTATCGAATTGCATCGATGCACGATCAGCTGCGTTGCCTGCCTCCGTGCTGTTGATACGCTGAAGCTCGTTAAGGGCAGCCGTAACGTTGTCCGCGTGCTCATTGATTGCGCCATTGGTGATCGCCACAGCCTGTGACTGCTCGCCACGACCAACGTGTTCAGTGATGCGCTGCTGCATCGGCAGGTACTGCTCGAAGGCCTGTTTGAAGCGTTGATAGCCCGCCTTCTCTTCCGCGGTAGTCAGCAGCTTGGCGTACTGAGTGTCGCGCTCGAGTACTTCAGATCGCAGCTGGGTTAGACGCTGCGCCGTGCTTTGCAGGATTTGCGGGTCCTCGGCCAATGTCATGCGCAAGGTGAGCGCCCTAATGCGCATTACCGCGATGTTCAGCTCACTGACAGCCATGATGCTTGGCAGCCAATTCTGGTCGATTTCCTTGTTTTCCTTACGCATGTTGGTCATTTGGTTCAACGCGAACAGACCAAGAAACAAGACGAGCAAACCGATCAGGCCAAAGCCAAGGGCGGAACGTTTACCGATAGTGAGGGTGCGAATAGCCATGGGACTACCTTCTCCATGAAATAATGAAACGGCGCCACAACCGTGACCTGCTTCATTATCGGAAGGCTTCCCCGTCACTTTAATATTGGCGCCAACTTTTCGTCTCACCCCAAGGCGCTCACTGACAAACGGTCCGACTGGCCATCAGTCCCTTCAGAATGGCCACTAGTGGCCGGTTACATGGAAGGTTCGCTCGGTCAGCAAGCGATCCCCCTGAAAGACCATCAAGCGCCACTCGCCCGGCACCATCTCATGGGGCTCGGTAAATTCGAATGCCATGACATCTGCTTCAGCTCCCGGCATCAGGCTTTGAACGACCTCGAATTTGTCATGACGCTTGCCATCAGGGGTCACGACACCCGGCGTCAGGTAAAGCAGGGTCAACGGCGTATCACCCTCGCGCTTTCCCACGAGGCGGTAGCGCATGCCAAACTTGCTACCAAGCCGCGCAGGCACGTCTGCAGTCTGACGAATAGATTGATCGCGGCGGCTCAAAACACGTTCTCCGGGCTCGAATTCCTTTTTGGCAGTTTCGAAGACTCCGTATTCGATGTCCCCGACTATCTCCACCTGCGCTTGCGCCGCGGAAACGCTCAGTCCCAGCACCAACACCGCTAGCGTCCAACGAGAAAACGACATGACCTGCTCCGACATATTTGAAGCAGGCAGGTTATGACGTGACGATTACAGGCTCATGACGATCAGCGCAGGTCAGCCTGCCGTTTGCGGGGCAGCAGGGCAAGAAAGTTGTCGCGCGCGACACCCTGTGCCACAGCCTCCGGCAATGCATCGAGAAAAGGTGCGAAGGCATGCATGCCAGTAGCGAGATTGTCGAAACGACCGACCACATCGGAGCCGATCACGAAGCGCGTGGGATGGCGCTCCACCAGCTCGACCCACTTCGGATCCGGGCGCTCGTTTTCGTCCAGCAAGTACGGCTTGAGCATGGTCCAGGACAGATCGATATACAGGTTCGGATAGTCATCCAGCAGACGACTGACCGTCTCGTGCAGAAACGTCAGTTTCTCCTGATGCCGATGCAGTTCCATGCTGGTTCCCGCATGCGCCCAGATGAAGCGCGTATGCGGATGATTGCGCAGCGGCTCTTCCAGCTCGACGAGGTACAGCGGGTTGCGCTCGCGCTTGGAGGTGATGTTGGAATGCAGCATCACCGGAAGATCGAACTCGGCGGCAAGGTGATAGACCCTGGCCAGCGCCTCGTTGTTGGCCCGCGGCGTATCACCTTCGGTCAGCGCAGTGACGTCGTCGTGGCGGGTAAAGATTTCACCCAGGCCCTGCCAGAGGCCTGGATGCAGCTCTAGCATCCGGCGAATATGCGCATCGGCATTTTTGTCATTCGGGTTGAAGCCGGACAGAAAGGGATGGAAGCGCTTGCGCTGCCGTTCATCCAGCTCCTCCAGTGCCGCTGCGACCAGCACATCGGTCGCGCTGTACCAGTACACCGGTGCATCGTCACCGGCGTAATAACGCGGGCGCTTGGGCTCGTTTTCGTGCCACTTCTTCGCAACAGGAATGCCACTGATCATCACATGGTCGATGCTGCCGGCGTCCATCGCCGCCAGCAGCTTCTGCATGCCATCGGTTTCCTGGAAGAAGTCGACATAGTGCAGATGCGCGTCGCTATAACGGTAGTCGCGCTCTTGCGCCGCGAGGATGGGCGAGAAAACAAAGAGCGCGGCGAGGGAGATAATTCTAGGAATGTACAAAGCGCGGTCCTCCTGACAGCCAGCGAGTAGACCGTCAGCATGCATCACCGTTCAGACACATCGAACAGCAAGCGTATCGCCATCTTGCATTTCCACCCGACCGTTATACCCCCAGTAGTATTTGATCACGGTCAAATCGGTAGCCCTGAGTCGCCGCTAGTATCGCCAGACATCATCCAATGCGCAGCGCGACGCCATGCGCACCATCGTCGGTTGATCAGTGAAGGAACAACACCATGCCAATCAAAACCATCAGCGCTCACGGAGAGTTGAATGCCGGAATGGCCATCGTAGTGGAGTGTGGTAATCACCACCTGACGATGGATCAACCGAAGAGTGCGGCGGGCCAGGATCTCGGACCGACGCCGTTAGAGGCGATACTGGCGGCCGTGGCAGGATGCTTCGGTACCATCGGACGCTTCATTGCTCATCAACAGAAGATCGAGCTGCGCGGCATGCGCTTCACGATCGAAGCCGACTACGATCCCGCCGGGCTCCTCGGCCGCGACCCGAGCGTGCGTCCCGGTTTCCAGGAGCTGCGAGTAAACGTCGACATTGATGCCGATCTGGACCGTGCCGCAAAGCTGGCTCTATTGGAGCAGATAGAACGACGCTGCCCGGTTGCCGATAACCTCAGCCATGGCACACGCCTGGTCAGTACATTGCTCTGAGCTGCTGGAACGAAAACGGCCCGTCAATGACGGGCCGTTATGCATCGCAGACTTGCTAGATCAGGCCGACAGCTCGACCAGCAGCTTATTCAGCCGCTGAACATACGCTGCCGGGTCCTTCAGGCTGTCGCCCGCGGCAAGCGCAGCCTGGTCGAAGAGGATATGCGAGAGATCGGCAAAGCGATCTTCATCCGGCTCGGCATCCAGTTTTTCGATCAAAGGATGCTGCGGGTTGAACTCGAAGATCGGCTTGGATTCCGGCACCTTCTGCCCGCTGGCCTCGAGAATCTGACGCATCTGCAGACCCAGGTCCTGCTCGCCGATGGCGAGGATTGCCGGCGAGTCGGTCAGGCGATGGGATACCCGCACCTCTGCCACCTCCTCTCCCAGCGCACCCTTGAGGCGCTCGATCAAGCCTTCCTTGGTCTTGGCGATTTCTTCCTGGGCCTTTTTGTCTTCTTCGGAATCCAGCTTGCCCAGATCCAGGTCGCCGCGTGCAACGTCGACGAACTGCTTGCCGTCGAAATCTGTGAGGTAGCTCATCAGCCACTCGTCGATACGGTCGGTGAGCAGCAGCACTTCGATGCCCTTCTTGCGGAAGACTTCCAGGTGCGGGCTGTTCTTCACCTGCGCATAGCTCTCGCCGGTGAGGTAGTAGACCTTGTCCTGGCCTTCCTTCACGCGGCCCAGATAATCGGCCAACGACACCGACTGCTCGCCTGAGGCATCAATAGTGGATGCAAAGCGCAGCAGACTCGCGATTTTCTCCTTGTTGGCGAAGTCTTCCGCCGGGCCTTCCTTGAGCACCTGACCGAACTGCTTCCAGAAGCCCTTGTATTCCTCGGGCTTGTCCTTGGCCAGCTTATCGAGCATGTCCAGGACGCGCTTGGTCAGCGCAGACTTCATCGAGTCGATCACCGGGTCCTTCTGCAGGATCTCGCGCGAGACGTTCAGCGACAAGTCGTTGGAATCGACTACGCCCTTGATGAAGCGCAGGTACAGCGGCAGGAATTCGTCAGCCTGGTCCATGATGAACACACGCTGCACGTACAGCTTCAGGCCCTTGGGTGCTTCGCGATGGTACAGGTCGAACGGCGCGCGGCCTGGTACGTAGAGCAAGGACGTATATTCGAGCTTGCCTTCGACCTTGTTGTGGCTCCAGGCCAGTGGGTTCTCGAAGTCGTGGGCGACGTGCTTGTAGAACTCCTGATACTCCTCGTCCTTCACCTCGGTGCGCGGCCGAGTCCAGAGCGCGCTGGCACGGTTGACGGTTTCCCACTCCTGCTCGGTGGGCTTTTCGTCCTCCTCACCGTGGAATTCCTTCGGTAGCTCGATGGGCAGCGCGATGTGATCGGAGTACTTCTTGATGATGTTGCGCAGGCGCCAGCCGTCGGCGAACTCTTCCTCGTCCTTTTTCAGGTGCAGGACGATGCGGGTGCCGCGCTCGGCCTTGTCGATATTGGCAACTTCGAACTCGCCCTCGCCCTTGGACGCCCAGTACACGCCCTCCTCGCTCGGCGTACCGGCGCGGCGGCTGAATACTTCTACCTGGTCGGCGACGATGAACGCGGAATAGAAGCCCACGCCGAACTGACCGATCAGGTGAGAATCCTTCTTCTGGTCACCGGAGAGGTTCTTCAGGAAGTCGGAGGTGCCGGACTTGGCGATGGTGCCCAGGTGTGCGATCACGTCATCACGGTTCATGCCGATGCCGTTGTCCTCGAGGGTCACGGTCTTGGCATCTTTGTCGAAACTGACGCGGATTTTCAGGTCAGCGCCGCCTTCGAGCAGTTCTGGCTTGGCCAGCGCCTCGAAACGCAGTTTGTCGGCGGCATCGGAGGCGTTGGAAATCAGCTCGCGAAGGAAGATTTCCTTGTTCGAGTACAGCGAATGGATCATCAGGTGAAGCAGCTGCTTCACCTCGGTCTGGAAGCCCAGGGTTTCTTTGTTTTGAGTTTCCACACTCATCGTCAACAACTCCACATCGTCAATGGCACGGGCCGCAGTCGCGGCGATGACTGGCAGATTGGGGCTTGGTGGAAAATTTCAAGGGCAAGGGCGGCTCAGCTCAGCCCCGCGAACTCATGGTCCGACCAGTTCGAGCAGCACGATCTCGCCCGGCGCCAGGTTGTAGGTCGCTTCGCCAGGCCCACGGATAACGCGCCTGATGACCAGGTTGCCCTCGCCGTCCAGGCCCGCGAAGCGGCCTTCGGCAACGCCACCACGCTCGGTGTGGGCGCGCATCGAGCGGTGAAGGTAGCGGCCCGGATTACGCAGCAGCTGCTCGATGGAAAAGTCCTGGAGCTTATCCATGCTGTTTTGCGGTCTCGCCGCCAGGGCGGGGTCAGTCGCTTTGCTTGCCGGCGTTACCGTCTTAGCCGCAGGCGCAGCCAATGGAGGGTAAGCGTCCCCTTTCACATACCAACCCTGCTCGCCCTTGGCCAGATTTAGGGTGAAGGGCTGGACCTCGCCCTTCACTTGCGCCTGCACCTGTACTTCAAGCTCATCGGCCGGAAGCGTCACCGCAGGAATCGGCTGCAGCGTGACGTCAGGACTCGCATGCCGGCGCTGCAGATAATCTTCAATCACGAAAGCCAGGGTCTCTCGCGAGTCGTGACGGCGGTCCACCTGGCCATCGAGATAGCGCAAGCGATCGGTATCCAGCTCGACAACACCGGTGAGGCTGGTTTCGTACTGAGGCGGCAGAATGAGATGGAAATCACCGCGCAGCTTGTTCGGCGCAACGGGCTGCAAGTTCAGATGCAGCGTATATCCGCGATCGAGCCGACGCGTTTCAGGCAACTCCTGATCCGGGTTCAGCCAGGCGATTTCGACCTCAGGCAACGCACCGAGGTCATCAGGCAGTACGTCAACGCGCAGCGCACCTTCGACGGGCTCGCGCAGACGGATGGTGACCTCCTGGCGAGCGAAGAAGCCCTGACCTTCACGCAAGGTCAGCACACCCTTGATGGCCTCGCCTTGCTGCGGTGTAAATTTGCGGCCGTTCAGCTTTCCACGAACGCCCATCGCCAGGTCAGGCTGCTCCTGAGTTGGCAGCCAGCGGAGACTGAAAATCGCCTCCAGCCGCTCCGCATCACGACTGGCCAGCAATGACAAGCCGACAATGAGTGGTATGAGACCAAGGCTGGAAAGGATGAAGGCCTTGCGTGCAACACGCCAATGGCTGAATACAAAAGCCAACGTCAACGGCGGCACCAGGCTGCCCAGCCCCCAAAACAAGCTTGTCGCAAATGCCTGACTGACGAGCCAGACGAGACCGGCAAGCATCAACAGCAGGCCGCCGAGTATCAAAAGTGCTTCCATTCGGGTTCCTTAACACAGTCGCAAGTGACGGCCCGCGCCGTAGCGCCGCCACCTGACGAATGCGTCAGGGCTCGTCGATCTTGAAATGGCAGCGGGCTGTAGCGATAGGCTCGGCCTGATGGGTCTGCCAGGCGGTGATCGCTACGTTGGCGACCCTACGGCCCTGACGCCAGACCTGGCAGTCGGCAAAGGTGTCACGATAGTGACCGGCACGCAGATAATCTATCGAGAAGTCGATGATTTTGGGCAAATGTGGCGCGCCCATGAACATAACCAGATGCAGTAGCGCGGCGTGCTCCATGAACCCCGCAATCACCCCTCCATGAATGGCCGGCAACGGATTGCCTATGTTGTCCTCGTTCTGCGGGAGCCGAAAAATCATTTCGTCGCCGAGCCGCAAGCACTCGATCCCGATCAGCTTGGCGTACGGCACCAGCTCTATCAGTGAGTCGTAATCGTTACTGGCATGAGCGTTCCGGACCAATTCGTTGAGATCGAGGTCGCTCATGCCGCGCCACCCTTGCCGAACACGCCTTGAGTGGCCTTGCCCATGCGCATGAAGGTGCCAACCACGTGAGCAATGGGTTCGTTGATATCCCGCTGGTAGGCGACCCCGCGGGTAAAGATCACGGTCGGCGTAACGCGATAGCACTCGGCAAAGCCGAAAATATCGTGCCCCGCCTCGGCCGGATGCATGTAATCGATACGCAGGTCGAGCGTCGGGCAGACCTCCAGCTCAGGCAACGCACAGGCCGTGGAGATACCGCAGGTCGTGTCCATCAGCGTGGTGATCGCACCACCGTGAACGCCACCGGTTTCCGGATTCCCGATAATCTTTTCGCTGTACGGAAGACGCAACGTCAACCCACTGCTGTCAGCGTGTTCGACACTCAGCCCAAGCACCTGGCAGTGCCGCAGAAAAGACAAGAAGCGCTGGGTACGCTCAAGTATCTGACTATCGCTCATTAGAACTCTCGGAGGGGGACCAAGCCACGCATGATACCGGCTTGCCTTGCGCCCGCCCTATTCCTTGGGCGCTTCGACTGGCGAAGTTGGCGTGAATACCATCACTTCGAGCACGTCGGAGTGGAATTCGCGGCGATAGAGGATCAGCACGACACCAGTGGTCACTAGCATGAAAAACCACGGATGGACGAACCATGCGAGCGTCGCCATGCCGAAGTAATACGCACGCAAACCGAAATTGAACTGGTTGGCGGCCATGGAGATCACCCGCGCCGCGCGCTCGGCGAAGGCCCGGCGCTCCTGGTCACTCACGTTGCGCTCCCCCACCATCGGTGCTGACGCCACCAGCACTGCGGCGAAGTTGTACTGACGCATGCACCAGCTGAAGGTGAAGAAGGCGTAGACGAACACCACCGCCAGGCACAGCAGTTTGACCTCAGAGAGCCCGCGACTGACCGGCTGCGCAAATGGCAGGTCGGCCAACAGCGATACCGCGCGATCGGACGCACCGAGTGCGGTGAGGATACCGGCGAGAATGATCAGCGTACTGGAGGCAAAGAACGACGCGTTGCGTTCCAGATTGCCGATCACGTTGGCATCAGCGATGCGGTTGTCGCGCATCAACAGGCGTTGCATCCAGTCCTGCCGATACAGGTGCAGCACGCTTGCCAGACAGGCGGTATCTCGGCCGCGCCAGGTTGCGTAACGGCTGTAGCCGGCCCAGCAGACGATGAACCAGAACACGGCAATCAGATGGGGCAGGATCGGGTGGGATAACGTCATGGCGCGCCCTCGTAGACTTCTCGAGATTATAGCCAGCACCGCTGTGCTGACGCTGCGCCTGACATCCACGCTGCGTCGGATGCTGCAACCATCAGCTCCGACGCAGCGCAGCGATCATTTCAAGCCTGGCGCTGCGCCTGTTCAGCACGACCAAGCAGGCGGTCCGTAGCGACGGCAAAGACCAGCATCACCAGCACTGGAACCAACCAGCCCATGCTCTGATCTGCCAACGGCAGCTGTGCGAACAGTGCCGGAACCCAATCATTGAATCCCGCTGCCGCGAGGCCATCGACAACGCCGAAGATCAGCGTCACCCCCATGACCGGCACGAACACCCGCGATGGCGATACCCAGAAGCGATCCAGCAAGCTCAACGCAACGAGGACGATCGCTAGAGGGTACAGGCCAACCAGTACCGGCACCGAGACACTGATCAGCTGGGTCAGGCCCTGGTTGGCCACCAGCAGGCTGGACAGCGCGAAGACGATCACAACGGTGCGATAGGACACCGGCAACAGCGCACTAAAGAACTCACCACAGGCCGTCGTCAAGCCCACCGCAGTCGTCAGGCATGCCAGCGTGATGACCACCGCCAGCAGCAGGCTGCCCGGCGTACCGAACGTGTGTTGCACGTAGGTGGTGAGAATCTGCACGCCATTTTCGGCACCAGCGGCGATGCCCTGGCTAGTCGCGCCGAGATAGAACAGCGCCAAATAAACCAGCGAGAGTCCAATTGCGGCGATCACACCGGCGATCATCGAATAGCGGGTCACCAGTGCAGGCTCGGTCACGCCACGGTCGCGTATGGCGGTAGCGATCACGATTCCGAAAACCAGCGCGCCAAGGGTGTCCATGGTGAGGTAGCCCTCGAGGAAGCCCTTGATCAATGGAGATGCACGATAGCTTTCGGTCGCGGCGCCCACATCGCCTGCCGGGGCGAAAATGGCCGCCCCACCAAGCACGAGCAGCGCCGCCAGCAACACGGGCGTAATGAACTTGCCGATTCGATTCACCAGCTGGCCGGGATTCAATACCAGAAACAGCATGGCGGCGAAGAACACGAGCGTATAGATGAAAAGCGGCGTTCCGGCGTTGCCGCTGAACGGCGCGATACCCATCTCGAACGAAACGACAGCTGTACGCGGAGTGGCGAACAACGGCCCGATCGCAAGATAAACGGCCACAGCCAACACCGTTCCGGCAAATTTGCCAAGCGGCGCAGTAAGACGATCCATTCCGCCGCCAACGCGAGCGAGTGCAACAACAGTCAGCAGCGGCAGCCCGACGCCTGTCAGCAGAAAGCCCAGTGCCGCGTGCCAGATGAACTCGCCTGCCGCCATGCCGGCGCTAGGCGGAAAAATGATGTTGCCGGCGCCGAGAAACAGCGCAAATGTCATGAAGCCAAGGGCTAGCAGGTCAAAACCTTTCAAACGATTCATGCGGAGAAAAATACCAAGTGGATAACGGCGTAATGAACTGCGACGCACACGATTACGCGCGACGGGTCAGCAATTCATATTGGCCTGAATGATGGGTTACGGGTTTCCTTCAGGGATAAGGGGAAACGTCATTCAGCCGGTTGGGCCGAATCCTTTGTTGCACGCTTTCGCTCTTGTGGACCGAACAAGCGTATGAATGGATGGCAATGATGCCACGATGCGGTCGTGGATGCCGATCAGAACCGAGGTATCGCCCGCGAAAAAGTGTCGCTCCATGTCGGAGATGCGGCGATCACGCTCAAAATCGAGTCATGCAGAAGACATAAACGACAAGCCCCGATTTACGCCAATAAGCGCGCCTCGGGGCATGCCAGGACTTACGAGCGTGACGCCCGGCTGTTACCGGGCGCCACGGCACATCAGGCCTTCATTTCCCAACCTGTCACTTCCGCCAGCGCCTTGCCGATGTCGGCGAGGGAGCGAACGGTCTTCACGCCGGCATCCTGCAGGGCCGCGAATTTCTCCTCCGCTGTTCCCTTGCCGCCGGAAATGATCGCGCCCGCATGGCCCATCCGCTTGCCGGCCGGAGCCGTGACGCCCGCAATGTAGGAAACCACAGGTTTGGTCACGTTGGCCTTGATGAAAGCCGCCGCCTCCTCCTCTGCCGAACCGCCGATCTCGCCGATCATTACGATGGCCTCGGTCTGCGGGTCTTCCTGGAACAACTTGAGGATATCGATGAACGTCGAGCCTGGGATCGGATCACCACCGATGCCGACACACGTCGACTGACCGAAGCCGGCGTCGGTGGTCTGCTTGACGGCTTCATATGTCAGGGTGCCCGAACGGGAAACAATCCCAACCTTACCTGGCAGATGAATGTGACCAGGCTGAATGCCAATCTTGCACTCGCCAGGGGTGATCACGCCTGGGCAGTTAGGCCCGATCAGGCGTACACCCAACTCGTCGCACTTGATCTTCACTTCGAGCATATCCAGCGTTGGAATACCTTCGGTGATGCAGACGATCAATTTGATGCCGCCGAATGCTGCTTCGAGGATGGAGTCCTTGCAGAACGGTGCCGGCACGTAGATCACCGATGCGTCGGCACCCGTGGTTTCGACTGCTTCCCGCACGGTGTTGAACACCGGCAAGCCCAGATGCATCGTGCCGCCTTTGCCCGGCGTGACACCGCCGACCATCTTGGTGCCGTAAGCGATGGCCTGCTCGGAATGGAAAGTACCCTGCGAGCCGGTAAATCCTTGGCAAATAACCTTGGTGTCCTTATTGATCAATACGCTCATTATTTGCCCTCCGCGGCTTTGACAACCTGAATGGCCGCATCGGTCAGGCTGTTCGCACCGATGATATTCAGACCGCTCTCACTCAGCATCTTGGCGCCCAGATCGGCGTTGTTGCCCTCAAGGCGCACAACCACGGGAACCTTGACGCCTACTTCGCGGACCGCTCCGATGATGCCTTCGGCAATCATGTCGCAACGCACGATACCGCCGAAGATGTTCACCAGAACAGCAGCGACGTTGCTATCGGAAAGAATGATCTTGAACGCTTCGGTCACGCGCTCCTCGGTCGCACCACCACCAACGTCAAGGAAGTTTGCCGGCGCACCGCCGTGCAGATTGACAATGTCCATGGTCCCCATGGCCAGCCCAGCACCATTGACCATGCAACCGATATTGCCGTCGAGCGCCACGTAGTTCAGTTCCCACTTGGCCGCGTGGGCCTCGCGCGGGTCGTCCTGAGACGGATCGGCCATGTCACGCAGCTTGGGCTGGCGATAGATGGCATTGCTGTCGATATTGATCTTGGCATCAAGGCAATGCAGGTTGCCGTCTTTCTTGATCACCAGCGGGTTCACCTCGAGCAGCGCCAGGTCGTAATCCTGGAACAGCTGAGCAAGGCCAACGAAGATGTGGACGAACTGCTTGACCTGATCGCCTTTCAGGCCGAGCTGGAAGGCCAGTTCCCGTGCCTGGAATGGCTGAGCACCGACCAACGGATCGATGGTGGCCTTGAGGATCTTCTCGGGCGTGTCGTGAGCGACCTTCTCGATATCCACACCACCTTCGGTGGACGCCATGAAGACGACTCGACGGCTGGCGCGATCAACAACGGCGCCCAGATACAGCTCTTTCTCGATATCGGTGCAAGCCTCGACGAGGATTTTGCTGACCGGCTGACCGTTCGCATCGGTCTGATAAGTGACCAGACGCTTGTCGAGCCACTGCTGGGCAAATGCCCGCGCTTCATCCTTGCTGCGGACCAGCTTGACGCCACCCGCCTTACCGCGCCCACCGGCATGAACCTGGGCCTTGACTACCCATTGGGTCCCGCCAATTTTGTCGCAGGCCTCCGCTGCCTCTTTAGGGCTGTCTACCGCATAGCCCTTGGAAACGGGCAGACCGTATTCAGCGAACAGTTGCTTACCTTGGTACTCGTGAAGATTCATGCTTTCTACCGTCTGGTTTGGTATTGGCGCATTTACGGCACGACAGATCGCCGTGCCCCCTCACAAGTCGCTGAAAACTATCCGCGAATTCACGATACCTCTCAGCGACCTGCAATTTTTCGAAACTGCAGTTTGCAAAAGGCCCGGCGTATCTACGGATACGTCGGGCCCGGGTACAGCACGAACCGATTAGCGCTTCTTGCGATTGGCGATGTGGATGGCGTGACCATTCACTGCCAAAGCCGCTTCATGCAGCGCTTCGGACATCGTCGGGTGCGAGAACACCATCATTCCCAGGTCTTCGGCACTGGTGCCGAACTCCATGCCGATGGCGCCCTGCTGAACCAGTTCGGCTGCACTTGGCCCCATTACATGGACACCCAGTACGCGGTCGGTCTTGGCATCAGCAATCACCTTGACCAGACCAGCAGTATCGTTTGCAGCCATAGCGCGACCGCTGGCAGCGAACGGGAAGGTACCGACGTTGACTTCAACGCCTTCGGCCTTCAGCGTCTGCTCCGACTTTCCTACCCATGCGATTTCCGGGTGCGTGTAGATGACCGACGGAATCAGGTCATAGTTCATCTGGGTCTTGTGACCAGCGATGCGCTCAGCAACCATCACGCCCTCTTCCGAGGCCTTGTGGGCGAGCATTGCGCCGCGTACGACGTCACCGATGGCATAAACGCCAGGAACGCTGGTCGCGCAGTAGTCATCGACAAAGATGAAACCGCGCTCGTCCATATCGACCCCGGCATCGGCAGCCAATAGCTCGGAAGTGACCGGGCGACGGCCGACCGCAACGATCAGCTTGTCGAAGGTCATCTGCTGCTCGCCTTCTGTGCTGGTGAAGTTGACGGTGACTTGCTCACCCTTCACTTCCGAACCGGTCAGGCGCGCACCCAGAAGAATTTTCAGACCTTGCTTGGAAAGGATCTTGAAAGCTTCCTTGGAGATCTGCTCGTCAGCAGCCGGCAGGAACTTGTCCATGGCTTCGATGACAGTCACTTCAGAACCCAGGCGGGCCCATACCGAACCCAGCTCCAGCCCGATCACGCCGGCGCCGATAACACCCAGCTTGCCCGGGACGCTCTGAAAATCCAGCGCGCCAGTGGAGTCGACGATCACGTTCTGATCAACCGGAGCCGGCGGAATGTTTACCGGCGTGGAGCCGGACGCCAAAATGACGTTCTCGGCAGCCAGCGTCTGGACGTTTCCGTCCAGGCCAGTCACTTCGACCTGCTTGCCAGCCAGCAGCTTGCCGTGGCCTTCGAATACGGTGACACCATTGGCCTTCAGCAGCGACGAGACGCCGCCAGTGAGGTTCTTAACGATCTGGTCCTTGCGTGCCACCATGGTCGGAACGTCCATGGCCACTCCGCCGGTGCTGATGCCGTGAACCTTGAAGCTCTCGTGGGCTTCATGGAACTTGTAGGAGCTGTCCAACAGCGCCTTGGAAGGAATGCAGCCTACGTTCAGGCAGGTGCCGCCCAGAGCGGTCTTACCATCCTTGCCCTGGTACTTTTCGATACACGCGGTCTTCAGACCCAGTTGGGCTGCACGAATGGCGGCCACGTAGCCGCCAGGGCCGGCACCGATGACGACGACGTCGAATTTCTGGCTCATTACAAATCCTCTTCAAAAGCAGCTAAAAGCCAAAGGCTGCAGGCAGCACGGCCGGCTTTCACCTGACCTGCCAGCTGCAGCCCGTGACGTTTCTATCAGATATCCAGCAGCAGACGGGCCGGGTCTTCCAGCAGGTCCTTCATGGTAACCAGGAAGGTGACCGCTTCCTTGCCGTCGATCAAGCGATGGTCATAGGACAGGGCCAGGTACATCATCGGCAGGATGACCACTTGACCATTAACGGCCATCGGACGTTCCTGGATCTTGTGCATACCGAGGATGGCGGTCTGCGGCGGGTTGACGATCGGCGTCGACAGCAGCGAGCCAAACACACCCCCGTTGGAGATGGTGAAGGTACCGCCAGTCATCTCTTCGATGGTCAGCTTACCGGCCTTGGCCTTCTTACCGTACTCATTGATGCCGCCTTCGATCTCGGCCAGGCTCATGTGCTCGGCGTTGCGCAGCACCGGAACCACCAGACCACGGTCGCTGGATACGGCCACGCCGATGTCCTGATAGCCGTGGTACACGATGTCATTGCCATCGATGGAAGCATTGACGCCAGGCTGGCGCTTGAGCGCTTCTACCGCGGCCTTGACGAAGAAGGACATAAAGCCCAGACGCACGCCGTTGTGGGTCTTCTCGAACAGATCCTTGTACTTGGCACGCAGCTCCATGATCGGCTTCATGTTGACTTCGTTGAACGTAGTCAGCATTGCCATGGACGACTGAGCTTCAACCAGGCGCTCGGCGACCTTGGTGCGCAGGCGAGTCATCGGGACGCGCTTCTCGACGCGATCACCTTCAGCGAAGATCGGTGCAGCGGCAGCCGGGGCTGCAGGCTTGGCAGCAGCAGCCGGGGCGGACTTCTTGGCCTCGATGGCAGCTACAACGTCCTCCTTGGTTACGCGACCATCTTTACCGGTGCCCGCGATGCTGTTCGGATTGATACCGTTTTCTTCGGCCATCTTGCGAGCAGCAGGAGCCAGAATCGGCTCTTCGCCAGCTGCGCTTGCAGCAGCGGCCGGGGCAGCAGCTTGAGCCGGGGCAGCAGCAGCCGGGGCAGGCGCGGCGGCAGCTGTAGCGCCAGCGTCCAGCTTACCGAGCAGTTCGCCGCTCAGCACGGTGTCGCCTTCGTTCTTGACGATCTCAGTCAGTACGCCATCAGCTTCGGCGAGCACTTCCATGACCACCTTGTCGGTTTCGATGTCGACGATCAGCTCATCGCGCTTAACCGCGTCGCCCGGCTGCTTGTGCCAGGTAGCAACGGTGCCGTCGGCAACCGATTCCGGGAATGTAGGGGCTTTGATCTCGATAGCCATTATTCAGGGGTCCTATTGATTCGGTTTCTACATCGAGGCCGCGAATTTTCGCGGCCTCTTGCACGAATGGGTTAAACGGTGAAGGCGTCCTGCAGCAGTTTTTCCTGCTGTTCGGCATGCATGGAGGCGTACCCAACCGCCGGCGCCGCTGATGCATCACGACCTGCGTATTGAAGGAACAGTTCCTTCTTGAACGCGGTCGCCACGCGGCGCATGTGGTGCTGGCTGCAATACCAGGCGCCCTGGTTCATCGGCTCTTCCTGACACCAGACGATGTGCTTGAGGTTCTGGTAAGGCGCGAGCGCCTCAGCCAGATCCTCTTCCGGGAACGGATAGAGCTGTTCGATACGCACGATGGCGATATCCTCACGCCCCTCGGCACGACGCTTGTCCAGCAGGTCATAGTAGACCTTGCCGCTACACATGATCACTCGCTCGACCTTCGCCGGATCGACCGCGTCGACTTCCGGGATAACGGTCTGGAACGAACCCTGAGTGAGTTCTTCCAGTGTCGAGGTCGCAAGCTTGTGACGCAGCAGAGACTTCGGCGTCAGCGCAACCAGCGGCTTGCGTAGCGGGCGAATCGCCTGACGACGCAGCATGTGGTAGACCTGAGCCGGAGTAGTCGGCACGCATACCTGGATGTTGTGCTCAGCACACAGTTGCAGGTAACGCTCCAGTCGAGCGGATGAGTGCTCCGGACCCTGCCCCTCATAACCATGCGGCAACAGCATGGTCAAACCACACAGTCGGCCCCACTTGTGCTCACCACTGGTGATGAACTGGTCGATGACCACTTGGGCGCCGTTGGCGAAGTCGCCAAACTGCGCTTCCCAAACGACGAGAGCGTTGGGCATCGTGGTGGCGTAACCGTATTCGAACGCCAGGACCGCTTCCTCGGAAAGGAACGAGTCGTACAGATCGAAACGCGGCTGACCTTCGTAGAGGTGCTGCAGCGGGATGTAGGTGTTGCCATCCTTCTGGTTGTGCAGCGCAGCATGACGGTGCGAGAAAGTACCGCGACCGACGTCCTGACCAGAAATACGTACCGGGTGGCCTTCGAGCAGCAGCGTGGCGTACGCCATGACTTCCGCGTAACCCCAGTTGATCGCTAGCGCACCCGCGCCCATCTTCTGCCGGTCTTCGAGGATCTTCGAAACCTGGCGCTGCACTACAAAGCCATCCGGCGTCTGCAATAGCTTGTTGGACAGGTCCTGCAGGGTCTTCAGGTCGAAGCTGGTGTCGTGACGGGCAGTCCAGGCATGACCCAGATACGGACGCCAATCGACGAAGAGCTCCTTGTTCGGCTCTTTGACCAAGCTCTTGACCACGTGCAAGCCGTTATCGAGCGCGGTACGGTACTCATCAATCTTCGCCTGAACGCGCTCGTCATCCAGCACTTTGGATTGGATCAGCGAGTCCGCATACAGCTCGCGAGTGGTGCGCTGCTTGGCGATCTTCTGATACATCAGAGGCTGGGTGCCGCTTGGCTCGTCCGCTTCGTTGTGACCACGACGGCGGTAGCAGATCAGGTCGATGACGATATCGCGCTTGAACTGCATCCGGTAATCGACAGCCAGCTGGGTGACAAACAGCACAGCTTCGGGATCGTCTGCGTTCACGTGAAAGATCGGAGCCTGAATCATCTTCGCCACGTCGGTCGCGTACTCGGTGGACCGAGCATCTTCCTGCTTGTTGGTGGTGAAGCCGACCTGGTTGTTAACCACGAGGCGGATGGTGCCACCGGTGCGATAGGCACGGGTCTGCGACATCTGGAACGTTTCCATTACCACACCCTGACCGGCGACGGCAGCGTCACCGTGGATGGTTACCGGAAGCACCTTGTCGCCAACCGGATCGTTGCGGCGATCCTGACGAGCGCGTACCGAACCCTCGACCACCGGGGAAACGATTTCCAAGTGAGACGGGTTGAACGCCATGGCCAGGTGAATCTCGCCGCCCGGTGTCATCACGTTGGACGAGAAGCCCTGGTGGTACTTGACGTCGCCTGAGCTTAGGCCTTCGACCTTCTTGCCTTCGAATTCGTCGAACAGGTCACGAGGGTTTTTGCCGAAGGTATTGACCAGTACGTTCAGACGGCCGCGGTGGGCCATGCCGATTACAATTTCTTTAGTGCCGTAAGAACCAGAGCGCTGGATGATCTCGTCAAGCAGCGGGATCAGACTCTCGCCCCCTTCCAGACCAAAACGCTTGGTGCCCGGGTACTTGGTGCCCAGGTATTTTTCCAAGCCCTCAGCAGCAGTGAGACGCTCGAGCAGGTGGCTCTTGATCTCGGCGGAGAACTCCGGCCGACCACGCACGCTCTCCAGGCGCTGCACAAACCAGCTGCGCTGCTCGGAGTCGACGATGTGCATATACTCGGCACCGATGGTGCGGCAATAGGTTTCTTGCAGCGCCTGGACGATTTCCCGCAGAGTGGCCTGGCCGTTGACCATGGCCAGATCAGCAGTACGGAATACGGTGTCGAGGTCGGCATCGGTCAAACCGTAATTGTTGATCACCAGATCAGCAGGGACAGCGCGCTGCTGCAGGCCAAGCGGGTCGAGCTGTGCTGCCTGATGGCCGCGTACTCGATAGGCCTGGATCAGGCGCAGTACTTCGATCTGCTTCTTCTCGTGCTCGCTGCTGACACTGCCTGCGGAAACAGGCTGCGCACGGCGCTGGTTCTTGCCCAGCAGGACGAAGTGGTCGCGAATCGTCGAATGCGATACATCGGCTGAAGCACTGCCACCGGAGGGCAACTTCTGGAAGTAAGTGCGCCACTCTTCGGGCACAGCGTTGGGATCGTGCAGGTAGAGCTCATAAAGCTCTTCCACATAGGCAGCGTTACCACCGGATAGGTGGGCACTGTCCCACATGCGCTGCATTACGCTTTCTTGCATGTCTGGTCACCTTCGATAAGGAGACACCACCAGCGTGGAAACCGCAGCATGACTTCCCAAGTTCTGAAGCAGCGACTCAGGTAAAGCCACTACGGACCGCGCAGATAGTTCCCGGGCACAACCCGGATGCTCCTGCTGGTCATCAAATTTTCAGAGTGAAATCCCGGCTTTGTGAGCTGGGATTCCTACTAAAACTACGGCGCCGAGCTTCAACTTCGGCGCCGTAGGTGTAACGGGTAACGCATTCCGGCCGTTTCAGGCTAGCGCATAATCTGTCGCGACCGGGGTGTCATCAGGTACCGCTCTGCAGCAGCATGTTGCGTATGTGACCAATTGCCTTGGTCGGGTTCAACCCTTTCGGACAAACGTCAACGCAATTCATGATACCGCGGCAGCGGAACACGCTGAACGGATCGTCCAAACCTGCCAGACGGTTCTCGGTTTCGGTGTCGCGGCTGTCGGCCAGGAAACGATAAGCCTGCAGCGACGCGGCCGGCCCGAGGAACTTGTCCGGGTTCCACCAGAAGGACGGGCAGCTGGTCGAGCAGCAAGCGCACAGAATGCACTCGTACAGACCGTCCAGCTTCTCGCGATCTTCCGGACTTTGCAGACGTTCGATAGCCGGTGGCGGCGTATCGTTCATCAGATACGGACGCACTTTCTCGTACTGCTTGTAGAAGATGCTCATATCGACGGCCAAGTCACGAATAACTGGGAGACCCGGCAGCGGACGTACGACCAGCTTGTTGTTCTTGACCACGGCGGACAGCGGCGTGATGCAAGCCAGGCCGTTCTTACCGTTGATGTTCATCCCATCGGAGCCACACACGCCTTCGCGGCAGGAGCGACGATAGGAGAAACCCTGATCCTGTTCCTTGATCAGAGCCAAGACGTCCAGAACCATCAGGTCTTTACCATCGGTATTGACCTGAAAATCCTGCATGAACGGCTTTTCGTCCTGATCGGGGTTGTAGCGATAAACACTCACTTGCAACATATCGTCGACCTCAATAAGTCCGAACCTTGGGCTCGAATGCCGGAACGGTCTTCGGAGCGAAGTTCACGGCACGCTTGGTAACGCGCTTGTCACCCGGGAAGTACAGGGTGTGGCACAACCAATTCTCGTCATCACGCTCTTCGAAATCTTCGCGAGCATGCGCACCACGGGATTCTTTGCGGTTCTCCGCAGCAATCGCAGTGGCCTCAGCAACTTCCAGAAGGTTCTGCAGCTCCAGCGCTTCGATGCGCGCGGTGTTGAACGCCTGGCTCTTGTCGGAGATCTTGACATTGGCGATACGCAGACGCAGATCTTCCAGCTGGGCGATACCCTTCTGCATGTATTCGCCGGTACGGAATACACCGAAGTAGTTCTGCATGCAGCTCTGCAGCTCTTTACGCAGCGGGGCAACATCTTCGCCCGTGGTGCGCTCGTTGAGCCCGGCGAGGCGGCTCAGGGCCGCTTCCAGATCGGTCTCGCTAGCGCCGCGGTGGTCGACACCTTCCTTGAGCGCTTTTTCCAGATGCAGACCAGCAGCACGACCGAACACCACAAGATCGAGCAGCGAGTTGCCGCCCAGACGGTTGGCGCCGTGCACCGATACGCAAGCCACTTCGCCTACAGCAAACAGGCCGTCGATAATCGTATCGTTGCCGTTGGCATCCTGAGTGATGGCCTGACCGTGGATGTTGGTGGCAATACCACCCATCATGTAGTGGCAGGTCGGCACAACCGGTACCGGAGCGGTCACAGGATCGACGTGCGCGAAGGTCTTCGAAAGCTCACAGATTCCTGGCAGACGGCTGTGCAGCACTTCTTCGCCAAGGTGATCCAGCTTCAGCATCACGTGATCACCATCCGGACCACAACCGTTGCCCGCCAGGATTTCCTTGACCATCGAACGTGCAACAACGTCACGACCAGCGAGATCCTTCGCGTTCGGAGCATAACGCTCCATGAAGCGCTCGCCATGCTTGTTGATCAGATAACCACCTTCACCGCGGCAACCTTCGGTCACCAGCACGCCGGCACCGGCGATACCGGTCGGGTGGAACTGCCACATCTCGATATCCTGAACCGGCACACCCGCGCGCAGCGCCATGCCAACACCGTCACCGGTATTGATCAGCGCATTGGTAGTCGATGCGTAGATACGACCGGCACCGCCAGTGGCAAGAACGGTAGCTTTGGAGCGAATGTAAACGGTTTCACCGGTTTCGATGCAGATGGCAATCACGCCAACAACCGCACCATCCTGATTCTTCACCAGGTCAACGGCATACCACTCGTTCAGGAAGACAGTATTGCTCTTCAGGTTACCCTGATAAAGGGTGTGCAGCAGCGCATGGCCGGTACGGTCGGCAGCCGCGCAGGTACGGGCAGCCTGACCGCCCTTACCGAAGTCCTTGGACTGGCCACCGAACGGGCGCTGATAGATGCGACCTTGCTCGGTACGGGAGAACGGCAAGCCCATGTGCTCGAGCTCGAACACCGCTTCGGGACCAACGGAACACATGTACTCGATAGCGTCCTGGTCACCGATGTAGTCGGAGCCTTTGACGGTATCGTACATGTGCCAGCGCCAATCGTCGTTCGGATCAGCCGAAGCGATGGCGCAGGTGATGCCACCCTGAGCAGAAACAGTGTGCGAACGAGTTGGGAAGACCTTGGTCACGACCGCGGTCTTGTGGCCACCCTGGGCCAGCTGCAGTGCGGCGCGCATACCCGCGCCGCCGCCACCAACAATGATGGCATCGAAGGAAAGCGTACGAATATTAGCCATGAATCAGATACCCCAAAGAATCTGCACGCCCCAGACGAAGAAGGTAAACATGGCAATGCCACACACCGTCTGGAACAGAAAACGAACGCCGGTAGCCCATTTACCGATCGCCATGTTGGTCAGGTAGTCGGTGGAAATCGTCCACATGCCTACCCACGCGTGCACACTCAAGGCGACCAGAGCCAACAGACTGAAGATACGCATCCAGTTAGCCGAGAACAGCTCGTGCCACTGGGCATACTCCAGACCTGGGTTCGCAATCAGGTACCCAAGCAGAAACAGAAAATAAGCCGCAAGTACCACTGCAGATACGCGCTGCGCCATCCAGTCATACAGACCCGAGCGCGAAAAATTGGTGACATTGGTTACCATATCCAGACCCCCGCCAGAACGATCAGCACCACCGAAACGGCGATTACGATTTTCGCGCCCAGCTTGCCGCCTTCCAGCGTCTCGCCATGGCCAGTGTCCATGATCAGGTGACGAACACCTGCCACAAGGTGATACAGCAGTGCGGACAGCAACGCCCAGCTCACCAGCTTGGCCAGGGGACTGCTCAGATAGGCACGAACATCCTCGAAACCTTCTGGCGAAGACAACGAGGTATCGAGCGCTAGCAGCAACAAGGCGATACCGACGAACAGGATGACACCGGATACACGGTGGAGAATCGACGTGTAAGCAGTGATGGGGAGTTTTATTGTCCTAAGATCTAGGTTTACAGGTCGTTGGCTTTTCACGGCTTTTTTTCACACTTGAGAGCCCCAGAACGCAGGGCAAAGTTGTTGGGAAGAGTACGCAGCAGTACCCGCTACCCACGAGTGACAACCTACAGAATACTGCCTGTAAGGCCCCTGCCGGTCGGTGTCCGAGTATAAACAGTTAGGTCACTAATGACAATGTGGTGAAGTGCCACTAAAGGCTGATAGCAGGCCCTATATAAATGCCGTAAACAGTGCACCCAAGCTGTACGCATCCCCCCGCAGAGCCCTCTACGGCATGGGTTCGCGCAAATTGACTTTGCGGTTTATCACACTATAGTGATGCGGGCCCTGCGTGGGGGGCCATGATGATTCCAAGCACAAAACAGGAGGCCATACATGGCTGACAAGAAAGCGCAGTTGATCATCGAGGGCGCTGCCCCCGTCGAACTGCCCGTTTTAACCGGTACCGTAGGGCCTGATGTAATAGACGTACGAAGCCTGACCTCCACGGGTCACTTCACCTTCGATCCCGGCTTCATGTCGACCGCCTCTTGCGAGTCCAAGATCACCTACATCGACGGCGACAAGGGCATCCTGCTACACCGCGGCTACCCGATCGAGCAGCTAGCGGAGAAATCCGACTACCTTGAGACCTGCTACCTGCTTTTGAACGGTGAGCTACCTACAGCCGAGCAGAAGGCTGAGTTCGTCAGCACCGTCAAGAACCACACCATGGTCCACGAGCAGCTGAAGTCATTCCTGAACGGCTTCCGTCGCGACGCTCACCCCATGGCAATCATGTGCGGTGTCGTAGGCGCTCTCTCGGCCTTCTACCACGACTCCCTGGACATCAACGATCCGCACCATCGCGAAATCTCCGCGGTGCGCCTGGTCGCCAAGATGCCGACCCTAGCAGCGATGGTATACAAGTACTCCATGGGTCAGCCGATGATGTATCCGCGCAACGACCTGAGCTACTCGGAAAACTTCCTGCACATGATGTTCAACACCCCGTGCGAGATCAAACCGATCAGCCCGGTGTTGGCCAAAGCCATGGATCGTATCTTCATCCTGCACGCTGATCACGAGCAAAACGCTTCCACCTCTACCGTTCGCCTGGCGGGCTCGACGGGCGCCAACCCGTTCGCCTGTATCGCCGCCGGTATCGCCGCCCTGTGGGGCCCGGCACACGGCGGTGCGAACGAAGCCGTACTCACCATGCTGGACGAGATCGGTGACGTATCGAATGTCGAGAAATTCCTGGCCAAGGCCAAGGATAAGAACGACCCGTTCAAGCTGATGGGCTTCGGCCATCGCGTCTACAAGAACTTCGATCCGCGCGCCAAGGTCATGAAGCAGACCTGCGACGAAGTGCTGAGCGAATTGGGCATCAACGATCCGCAACTGGATCTGGCCATGAAGCTTGAAGAAATCGCCTTGAACGATCCGTACTTTGCCGAACGCAACCTGTATCCGAACGTAGACTTCTACTCGGGCATCATCCTCAAGGCTATCGGTATTCCGACCAGCATGTTCACCGTCATATTCGCCCTGGCGCGCACTGTCGGCTGGATCTCCCACTGGAAGGAAATGATTGCCTCTGGCCAGAAGATTGGCCGTCCGCGTCAGCTGTATACCGGCCACACCAAGCGCGACCTGCCGCGATAAGCGACACTTCCGTGCAAACGAAAAAGGCTGCCCCCAGGGGCAGCCTTTTCATTTCTACGAAAGCGCAGCAGCGAACTCTGCATTAGCGCCACCATCCCCGCCGACAGCAGACCTCGCGCCCAACCACCGCCCAGCGAGGGCATCTCCCGCATGTTACTGCGTCACGCATCGCTACACGCGGAAGGCCGCTACGCCGTTTCCTGCTCCAGCCAGCCCAGCAAGCGGATTGCATCACCCCTGTTTTCACCACAGCAAACAGGGTCCGCAGCAAATGCCGAACACACCGCCGGCCGACGTGGATCGCCGAACAGCGAACACAGGAGATTCGCATCCAATTGAACACATGGTTCACCCGCAGGCTTGCCATGCGGCATGCCGGGTATGGGCGAACTTATCGAAGGAGCGATACAGCAGGCACCGCAGCCAGGGCGACAATCCATGAATTGCCACTCAGTGATGGTAAGGGGGCGGCGATAATAATCCGGCCGAACTAGAGACACCAGATGGCCGTTGCGCGTGACTCCTCTCGGAAATAGGCTAGCGCGTCGTCATCTTCGAGCCACCATCATGCCTGTCTGGTTGCAAACCGCCGCCCTGCTCTGCTGCTCCAACCTTTTCATGACCTTCGCCTGGTATGGGCACCTGAAGAGCCTGAACGGCAAACCCTGGCTCATCGCCGCACTGATCAGCTGGGGCATCGCATTCTTCGAATACATGCTGATGGTGCCGGCAAACCGTATCGGCTATACCGAGCTGTCGATCGGGCAGCTGAAGATCATGCAGGAGGTAATCACACTGATGATCTTCGTCCCGTTTAGCGTGCTGTACATGCAGCAGCCGCTGAAGCTGGACTATTTATGGGCGGGACTGTGCCTGGTCGGCGCCGTTTACTTTATCTTCCGCAGTTAACAAACGCACCCAGATGCCCGAGACCCAACCAGCCAGGTGACGCAGGCACATGCGCTTGGGCATACTGGCGACCCTTTCAAATCGCTCAAGGAATCTCGATGTTCAAGGTCAACGAGTACTTCGATGGCACCGTCAAATCCATCGCCTTCGACATGTCAGAAGGCCCGGCTACAGTCGGCGTAATGGCCCCCGGCGAATATGAATTCGGCACCGCGCAACTGGAAGTCATGCACGTAGTTGCCGGTAGCCTGGAAGTGAAGCTGCCTGACAGCGATGCCTGGGAAACCTTTGCCAGTGGCAGTCAGTTCACCGTTCCGGCGAACAGCAAGTTTCAGCTGAAGGTAGCGGTGGACACCGCCTACCTTTGCGAATATCGCTGATACTTTCAGTCCGTAGTCGGTGGAAAATGAAACCTATTTTCCACCACGCGCCAAGCCCTGGCGCATCCCTACCTGTCGGACGCCTTATACGCCTGATCGGCCCGCTTCGACTTACTGAGCTGGGTCAGCTCGCTGGCGATCCGCTCACGCTCCAAGCGTGCAGCCTGCAGCAGCAGCTGATACAGCTGGGAAATCTCTTCAATTTGCTGCAGCAGATTAATATCGGCACTTCCAACGGTCTGATCAACCAATATGCGGCATTGCGAATCCAGCGATCCAATGGCGCTCCAGTCCTGAAGCGCCAGCGCTTCTTGCATAGCGTGCCGGAGTGACTGAAGCGACAACAAACTGGATTGCATACTGCCCCTACAGGGTTTCAATGAAAGACCGGAAGTCGCCGCTGGTCAGCAGAAACTCAACCAAGTTTAGCAATACCATCCCAACCCGCTTTAACCTCGCGCAACAGCCCAGTCACTTCATCGATGATTGACAGATCGTTTTTCAAGTTTGCCTCGAGCAGGCGTGAACTCATATAGGCATAGAGTCTATCCAGGTTGGCCGCAACCTCACCACCAGCGTCTTGGTTGAGCGCCTCGCGCAGCCCCCCGACAATATCTACAGCCTTTCCAAGCAAGGTACCCTTGAGCGCTACGTCACCACGCTCCATTGCACCGCGAGCCTGAGCCAAACGAGTAAGGCCGCCCTCCATCAGCATCTGGATCAGCCGGTGCGGGCTTGCATCTACTAGCTGTGCATTGGTATTGACTGATTGGTACTGCTTCATGGCTGCCATGGCATACATGGGAATTGTGCTCCATACGTGGCGGGACTAACCACTTTATCGGCACCCGGCTACGCAGCTTTAGCAGCGATCCTTAAGGATTTTTTTTGATTATCGAGGGGCGCGGACTGGAGCACTGCAAGCCCCTCGCTAGCAAGCAACGCGCACTGGGCATGGCGGAGCGCCCCACGGGAACGCGCAATGGCTGTGAAACGCCCAAACGCGCGCATCGCGTAGCTGGATAAAAAAACGACCGATCATTTACCACTTTTTTTGACTACGCCCGGCAGACTCGAAAGGGTGTTCTCCAACCAACTGCTAGTGCTGGAAAGCTGAGCGACCAACGTATCCATGGCGTTGAACTGAGAATACAGGCGAGCGGATATAGACTCGACACGCAACGCCAGCTTCTCCCGCTGAACCTTGATATCAGCATTGGTTGCCTCAAGCCCGGAGACCCGCTGAGCCAGGATTCCCCCTGCCTGATTAAAGCCCTCGACTCTATTGTTCAAACGACTCATCAGGCCAGATTCGCCGGTAAAAAATGCACCGACAGCATCGAACTTATCATCGAGCGCCGCTTTTAGCTTAGTGTCGTTGATGGCGAGAGTTCCATCCTTCTGCGTGGTAATACCGAGGTCGGACAACGCCCTGACACCATCGCCCCCCCCAACGGAAACCAACTCGTTCTGAATCCCTGAAAGGATGCTACGAACGCTGGAATCGCCAACCAACCCCCCAGTGAGCGGCTTACCGTCTTCGCCCACCTTTGTCACTCGCGTCAACGTATTAGTTGTATTAATCAGGTTGTTGTAGGCAGTCACGAATTTCTTGATGTTGGCCGTGACACCCTCGGTGTCTTGCGCAACGGTCACAGTGGACGTCTTGTCTTTGCTCGTCGAAACCAGATTGAGGGTTACCTCAGGGATAGCTCCCGTTACCTTGTTTGTCGCGCTCTGTAATGCCAGGCCATCGATCGAGAATTTGGCGTTCTGTGCTCGCTCCAAAAAGCCGCCCGCCTCGGCAGTTGCGGCATTTTCGGGGTCGATGGTTAGGGCATCTAAACCGTCGCTGGCTGTGATGGAGACATCCTTGCCCTCACCCGTATCAGAAGACGACATCACCAGACGACTCTTACCAGTACTAGGGTCCGTAAGTATGTTCGCTGTGACCTTGGAATCCTTCAGCGCAGTATTCAGTGCGTTTCTTACCTCAGATAGCGAGGCATCTTTTGCGACGTTGACGCTAATACCTGCGCCGCCGCTACCTATCCTGACTGTCAAGGTGCCAGCGGCTTCGGTCTTAAAGCCGCCATCCAGCGCAGCAGTAGCCGTCTTGCTTCCGGTTGCTAGCTGATCGACCTTGACACTGTAGGTCCCCGCTTGAGCGGTTTTGCTGGCCGAGGCGGTCAATAGATCGGTATTAGATGATTTGGCGGATCGATTTTCGAACAGCTTAATGTCGTTAAGATCTTTAAGCGCCGTTTGAAAGCTACTCAGCGAAGTGCGCAGCGTACCCAAGGCGGAGATCTTAGTGGTGGTAGCGGTCGCAAGACGGGTAAGCTGCGCTTCCTTCGGAGCCTTTTCGGCCGAAACCATCGCTCCGACCATCGCATCGATGTTCATCCCAGAGCCAATGCCCGTAATACCTGCCATCTTCACCACCTCGCCATAGTGTTGACGCTTAAGAAGCCAAAGCTAATCCGCAGCAAGAAACGCGCCGCTACGCCTGCGCCTTGAACAAAAGACTGCGTGCCTCTTCTAGGTTCTCGGCCAAACGCAGCGCTTCTTCAGTAGGTATCTGCCTCACTACCTCACCGGTAGCTCTGTCAGTGACTCTCACCACCATTTGTCCGCTGGAATCATCCAGATCGAAATTCAAATCTCGACGGATGGTTTGGACAAAATCCTTGATGCTAGTAACAGCCCCTTGAAGCGACTCAGTAGTGGCCGGACCATCCTGAACGGGGGCGGCCTTTTCGATATTTTCCGTATCGACAGGTCTACCGGCCGCGCTTCGCCGACCATCTGTTAACACTGATGTTTGAGCTGTACTGGTAGGAAGCCCGGAAAGCGTAATGTCCATTTTTCACCTCGAAACGGCAAAACGGGAGGAAGCGCTCAGCACTTCCTCCCGTGGTTACTGCAATCCTGCCTTGTTGATTACTGCAGGAGACTGAGCACCGCCTGCGGCAGCTGGTTGGCCTGAGCGAGAATCGCAGTACCTGCCTGCTGCAGGATCTGATTCTTGCTCAGTGCTGCAGTTTCAGCAGCGTAGTCGGTATCTTGGATACGGCCTCGGGCAGCCGATACGTTCTCGCCGATGTTCTGCAAGTTGGCAATCGTATTCTCGAAGCGGTTCTGCACCGCACCAAGTTCGGCTCGCTGCGAGTCGATCGATTTGATCGCCTCGTCAATTGCCTGGACGGCAATCTGCGCACCCTTGGCTGTAGTCAGGTCAATCTTGGCGATGGTTGTGGAGGTTGCTGTACCTGCGCTGGCCGCAACCGTTGCAGCGCCAGCTGTGAAACCGGTACCGCTAGTCTGAGCCATGTTAGTAAGAGCAAATGCTGACTGCCCAGCGGTGCTAGCGTCCTCTTTAGCGACGACGGTTATGGCACCAGTGGTGTCGTCTACGAAGGCGCCCACGCCCGAGTTGGTATCGTTAATCGCGGCAGCCAGTTTCTGGTTGATTTGTACGTTGGTATCGCCTTTGGCGAACTTAGCGTCAACCGAATACGACTTGGAGCCAACCGAGAAACCTATCGTAACGCCACCGCTGGCCGCAGCACCGGTCGCTGGAGAAGCGGCCGCGGTTGCGCTCGAAGCAGCGATAGTGGACTCGTAGTGAGTAGCATCAAGCGACTTGGAGCTCATCTCGCCAATGGAAACACTGATGATTTCGTTGGCTGCTGCACCCACCTGGAAGCTGGCAGTGCCGAAGTCACCATTGAGCAACTGACGGCCACCGAAGGTAGTGGTATTGCTGATACGGTCCAGTTCTTTCTTCAACTGGGTGACTTCGTCGTTCAGCGCACCACGCTCAGAATCACTGTTGGATCCGTTGGCAGCCTGCAGGGACAGGTCACGCATACGCTGCAGGATATTCGTAGACTGCTGCAGGGCGCCTTCAGCAGTCTGCGCCATGGAGATACCGTCGTTGGAGTTCTTAACCGCAACATTCAGACCGCTGATCTGGCTGCCCAGACGGTTGGAAATCTGCAGGCCGGCGGCATCGTCCTTGGCACTGTTGATGCGGCTACCGGTTGAAAGGCGCTGCATGGTGGTCTGCAGGGAGTTGGCGGAGTTGCTGAGGTTGCGCTGAGTATTCAGGGAAGCAACGTTAGTGTTGACGGTCAAAGCCATGATGTGTGTCCTCCATCGGACCTAGCTTGTTTGCCTGAGTGTGCGACCTTGGGGAGGGACATTACCCAGGCACCCATAAAGTTCGCATTCATGATTTATTTCGGCGGTACTCTCAAAAGCTTTAGGGGAGAAAGAGAAAAAACCTTCGTCACTCTTGACTTCCTCGAACGCTCGTACCGACGCCTTGTCACTACATCGGCAAGGCGGCAGAAAACCTTAGGAACTAGCTCATCATGGTGTGGGAGCCGCGCAAGCCCCAAGGCGAGATAGAATCATGCTGGAGGTGATCCCTGTTGCGAAGCTGGCGAAGCGCCCAGACGTGAAGCCCAGACCGCCCAGTGGCAGCGCTAGCCGGTAGGTGGATAAGGGACTAGCCAACCTTGCCAAGGCTAGACGACCTTATAGCGAGGTACCCTGGGGAGGGGCACCTTCGATTTCACCAGCCGAGTCGGGCCGCATCGCCTCATTGATGCAAACCAGCCAGCGATTTAGGGCAGCCAAGCCTTGCGCCAAGATTCCAGATTCGCACCTTCAAGCATCCATTTGCTCAACACGACATTTCGTAAGTCATCACCTGCTCTGGAGGCGGCATCAAGATCGTTGATGTGAGCCCTGATCGCATCCACCCAATCTCGGAAGCGGTTCTTCACCAACATAACTGGAAGATCACCTCGATAGCACCGAACATCACTGGCTATGACAGGGAAGCCGCAGGCACCGTACTCAAGCAGGCGCAAATTGCTCTTGCATTCATTGAAGAGGTTCTGCTCGAGCGGAGCCAGTGCAAGATCCAGGTTCATGCTGGCTAGAACCGACGGATACTGATGAATCGACACGCCCCCATGGAATTCGTGAACGTACGGCCTCAGCTTATCGGGGCACATCCCGAAGAACACCCATTCGACCTCATCGGCTAGCTCTTTGATCACGTCGGCAATCAGCTCCAAATCGCCCGTATGACCAACCCCTCCAGCCCAGCCAACCCTCGGCTTTAGGCCAACCCGCCGTTCACTTTGCTTTCCCTCCCACCAGGAAGCAGGCAAGCGGTTCTCGATGACCCTGATATCGTCGTGCAACCCTGCATAGGCTTCTGCCAAAGGCTGGGTGGAAACCACAAAACGATCAACATATCCCAGTGCACGTCGCAAAGTGCGAACGATGTCCTTGGGCATATGCAGTCGGTGGATACTCTTGATCGGCAGGTTCGGCAGATAGTCGTCCAACTCGTATATTTTGAACGCGCTAGAAAACTCCCGCACCCGCCGCATCTGCTCCAACTGCTCTTCACCCACCTGACGTTGCAACAACACGACGTCCGGCGCGTAACGGGCCAGCTCGACCGGGGAAAGCAGGCCGACAGTTAACGCCCCCTCAATGAGACCGGCATCGCGCATGGCGTTGAACGGTTGGATCACACGATAGTGGCCGCAACCCTCGCGATCCGCGTAGTGGCCCAAAACAACCGGCAATGGTCGCCAGGATTGCAAGGGACGCCAGGACAACTGAGGATCGGCCAGCTTGAAACCTTGCTCAACCTGCAAGCTGAAACCAGTGTTGTAGGCAGGGTCGTGAGCCAAGACCGGCAACCAACGCCGGTAAAACTCATCCTCCTCCGCAGCGTTGGTGGCAGCGTCAGGCGGGGCATCCATCAACAACTGTACCCGGGGAGTCCAGACGTTGAGATATCCCGACTGCTGCAAACGAAGGCAAAGATCCACATCAGCCCAGCGCGCGAGCAGAGGTGACTCATCAAAACCGCCGAGCTGCTGAAATAGCTCTCGATGGACCATCAGACACTCGCCACTGAGGGCAGAATAGTTCTGGTCGATCTGCAGACGCTGCATATAGCCTGCATCATCAAACGAGGCCCCTTCAAAGGCACGGCCAACGGGACCGCAGAGACCGAGCAACAAGCCAGCGTGGCGGATATTGCCATCTGCCGACAATAATTTGCCGCCCACTGCCCCGACTTCCGATCGCTGACCATGGTTGAGTAGTTGCTGCAACCAGCCCTCTCCCATGACGCCGGCGCCATCGCCCAGCCATAGCAGGAAGTCACCTCTCGCTTGCTCCGCCGCCTGGTTGCACAAAACCTCGCGCGACAAAGCAGAATCGAAGTGCAACACCCTCAATTGATCCACGCCCATCGCCTCAACGCCGGCGAGCCACTCACGCATAGGTGTGGACTGATTACCATGGTCGAGCAACAGCACTTCGTAATTTGCGTAGTCGGTATGCTCCAGCAGCGTTTCCATGCATCGCTGAATTTGTGGCAAGCGATCCTTGACCACTATCAGAATGCTTACAGAGCCGAGCTGAGCGTGGCCGTAATCGAGTTCATAGCGGCCGGGCAGTCGGCTATCCACTTTAGCCTGCTCGTATCCTCTGGCATGCAAATGCCGCTCGATAACGGCGCGCTCCTGAGCACTGTCTCGTAGCGCAAATGCATCGCTCGTAAGAAGCGGTTCACTTATATGGCCTATACAGGCTAGGCCGTAGCGCTCGACCAGGCGCAGCTGGTAGTCCAACTCGAACGCCTCGTCATACTCAGCTGAAAACCCGCCCAGCTCTACCAACGCTTCACGCCTTAACAGCCAGTGCTTGCAAAGCCCGGCGGGAAAGCTAAGCAGTAAATCCAAGTTGAAATCCGGACGCAAAGCCACCCCACTTCCACCCTCTTCCAGACGCATCAGTTCATCTGCATATACGGCCAGACAAGACTCCGGTGCGCCCAGTAGATCCAGCGCTGCGATTAACAAGCCGCTTGAGGTAAATTCAACGCCCGCCTCCGCCACCAATATCCATTCGGCTTGGCTGGAGTTTGCGACGACATTGAGTACAGCCATTGGGGTGCTGCCAGCCAGCGGAAACAGCTCCGCCCGACCATTGAGGCCTGAGGGGGCCATAGACGAAACAACCTGGATATCAATGTTGCGGTAGCAGTTATTGCTTTCCAGACTACGCAGCGTCCTTTCTACAGCCTCTCGGTCCGCCTTTGCATCAAGGAGCGCCACAGCTATTCGCGGCCCACCATTGCTATGCGTCAAATGTTCATCTATGAGTCTTCGCTGAACGTCTTTTGCCCAGCGCTCCCCCTGCCAAGCCCGCAACGGAACAGTGCCCAAACCAATCGCCCGCATCAGTGCCGCTAGCACGTTTACCGGCTTGAACACCCTTGCTTTGAGCTGAGTGATAGGTGCCACACGCACAAACCGGCTGTCCTCGCTAGTGCGGTACCAGCCCAGCTCGCGAATCATCTGCCGAAAATTTTCGTGCCCCTTTTCGCCTATACCTGGCTGGTCGCGACCCAGTTGACTGAACTGTTCCTCTGAGACCCTAAAATCTGATAATGCCTCGCAACGCATCGCCAAGTTTCCCAAACGCAATAACTTGGCGTAGATGGCGAGATCCCCAACCCAGTGGATTCTCACACCATTCAATGTGCTCAGCTGATTGCCCATCGATAATACATCGGCACGCCGACACATAACGGAACTGGGCTCACCTATGAAATTAACTGTATGGTCGGCCAAAAACGAAACAAGCTGTTCGCCATCAATCATCGCATCAGTTTCAAAAGGAAACGCCGTGGCAAATATATCCGGCAGGCGTTCACCTGAAGGACCTATACGCCGCCGCCGGGAACTGGCAAGCGAAATACTGGAGTCGCCCTGCATAAGTTCCAATAAAGATGCTACGCATTCAGGGTGAAGCACATCATCATCATAAAGGAACTTAATATACTCCCCGCTTGCCAGCTCGATACAACGTGCCAGATTATTTATTTCATTTAAACGCTTCGGGTTATGCTGATATGTGACTTTGAAATCGGCACGCTCAATGAAACGCTCCACGATCTCGCGAACCTCACCCCCGCGGCAGTCGTCACAAATCACTACTTCCAAAGGCCGGTAAGTTTGGTGCAGCACACTATCTAGAGCACTTTCCAAATAAGCAGATTTGTAAGCCGGCATGGCTACGCTAACCAAGGGCTTGGCATCATTCGCATCAGTCACCGGTCACTCCTCAATACTTAGCGCGCGCAGCCTTTCGACGACTCGCCGTGAATTTTGATCATCTTGGTAATTAAAAAAGAATCTCTTGCAGGTACGGTAGGCTTCGGACGGCACCTGATTAGCATCGACCAACTCTTTCTGCAACTCCACCAGAAAGGTGTCGAAATCAGTCACTACCGGACCAGGAAAAACCAGATCCATGTCATACAACAAACCATTCTGGTTGCTTTTATAGTGAGCCAGATCATAGGCAAAACTAATAACCGGCTTATCCACGTAAAGCGCATCAACATACAATGATGAATAATCGGTCACTACCAAGTCAGCCTCACGCAATACCGGGGCTATTTCACTAACAACCGCATGCCCCAAGTCAATAATCAGTTCTCCGTCGGCATAATATTCAAGATTAAATAACTGATCACCCTTGCGGAAGTAGTGCATCCGGAAACCTAAAACGGCGTCGTTTCTGCGTAATAAATCCTTGAGCCGCGCCACTTGCTCTTCGTTAAACTGGTAACACCCAGCCCCGCTAAAATCAGCTTCCCGGAAAGTCGGTGCATAGACCACCAGACGTCTTTTCTTCTTAAGCTTACGGATATATTCAACTTCACGACGAAGAAAACGCGGAAGCGCCTGTTCAGGCATAAGGAGAAAATCATTACGCGGCAACCCAGTGACCCAGACCCTTTCATAATCAATAGGATGAAATATGGCCGCCATCGCATAACTATCAATATCGGAGGAAGCGATAAGGCCTTTATAGAAGCGCCGCTCTTTACGGCGAAAGGCGACCCTATCCGCACGCCGACGCTGTTCGCGATTAGCCAGAGCGAAAAGCCGTTTTAATGGTATGCCATGCCAAAGATTGACCAGCACGCGCCGCGTCAAGCTCGGCCGCACCACGCTAAAGGAACCATCTGCCCAGCGCCATGACATATCTAGGGCTACCGCGTTGGACAGCAAGTAGACTCCACACCGCGCCAGCTCAGCCAGGCCTCGCAGGCTCTGCACATCGATCACCTCGGTATTGCAGGCGTCGTCAAGATGCAGATCTGCCGCTTGGTCACGAGTGAACACTCGCTTGTGAATGCTTGGGTCGCCCTTCACCGCCTCAAACATGGCCCGCGAGTTTTCAACCAACTGGCTTGGCTTAAGCGGGTGGACGAAGAAGGCCCAGTGATTGGCTCGCTTTATTGTCAGCCGGTCATAAAGCCACCACAGCGGCAGGATCAGCAAGGCAGCCAGCCACCTGCGCCGGATCGGCGCCTCCCACCGCTTCATGGAAACAACAGCTCCAACGCGTCCACATCGAACACCGGAATCCCACGGTTAAGCGCCACATCCAGACGCTCAGGGAAATGGTTGTCAATGAAGATAGCGGCGCCCTCGACTACGGAGGACTTCAACTCACCCGATCGCAGATGGATAATCTCATCAAATAAAGATTCGGCGATTCGCGCCTCGGCCAGAGCAGTCTCAAGGCTGCCTTCATGGCGGGTGAGCAGAACCAGACGCTTGCCCATCTCCAGCACCCGGTAGGCAAAGCGCATGGCCTGAGGGTTAGCGCACCCGCCGCAGACAAGCGTGTCGTCGAAGTCCATGTAAACCGTGTCGAAGGCATATGCCAGCTCGGCATGGCTAGCGAGGCAGCGCTCGACCAGTACAACTCGGGGCTCGTCCAGCACTTTCAGATTACGTGCCATGAAATCTTGCACAGCCATCAGCGGCAGGTTTACGCCAGCCACTCGTTGAACCACAGAACTGCTGGACAGGCGGCAACTGACCTCGAGAAGTTTATAACCACCCTGCTCGTCACGCTTGAGCTGAAAGAACCAAGGACCACGAAATTTCAGGCGACCATGAATCGCTTTGGCGATCCGCCCCACCTCTTGAGTCACGGGAATGCGCCGCGAGCGCATGGCAATACCGCCTACCACCCGCTCTCGGCTACGTGGGCCGATATACAGCAACTGCCCGCGCCAGTCACTGAAGCAGTCCACCGTCAGCTCCTCGCCCGGCAGGTACTCGCAGATCAGCGGCTGATCCAGAGTAGTCAGCGCCACCTCGGCGGCCACACGATCCGTGACCAGCGTCACGCCCTGCCCTCCCTGGCGCTGGTCTGGCTTGAGTAGAACAGGCCAATGCTCCACCTCATCCAGTCCCGCAAACAGCCTGGGAAGCCAGTCTTCCCCAGCGAGCAGTGCGTAGGTAGCCGCCTTGCTACGAGCAATCTGTGTGCTTTGCGGGTCGCCGTTAACTAGATGGACACGCCATGCCGCCATTCGCGGCGCCAGATAGGCCAAAACGCTATCGTGAGTGGCGAACACTAGCTGAATATCCCAGCCCGCCAACAGCTCCGCGAAACGCTCATCAAAATCCTCATCGGCGATATTCGGCAGCTCGATGTAGCGCTCGAACGCCAGGCGACCATGATCGTCGCGACTGGACGCGCCGTGCAGATTGACGTGGATCGAACGAGCGAGCGCACGCTGAATCTCCAAGCCCACTTCACTACCGCAAGGAAATACCAGCACGTTGATGCGCTTCATGCTGCCTCCACCAAGTCGAAATCCAGCAGCATCTCGTACACCTGCTCACGCGAGTTGTGCATCAGGACGTCAATAATGGACAGCCCAGGCACAAATGTTCCCACGCCCTGGTTGTATGCAGCAAAACGGTTGCTCACAAAGCGCAAGCGCACACCCTGCGCGGCAAAGTGCCGACTGTTATACAGTTCCTGCCCGCCCGCCGCGTTGTGATACGTGTCAGCGCCAAAGTGTTGGCACAGTTCGAGTATCCGTTGCTCGCCAATCGCCGCAGTGCGCGGAATTGTTGAAGCAAACTGAGTGGAAAACGGCAGCTGAAGATACTCGAATACCGCGCATACCGACGCCGCACTCTTGCGTGCAACATTGCGTTCCGGTGCAAGGCAGACGGCCTCGACCAGGGCAAACACCTCGGTAAAAAAAGGCGCTCGGCTGTAAGCGTGGCGCAACTGCTCTAGAAAAGTATCGAACACACCGGTGAAATAGTGCTCGTCGATCCTGCGGTTCTGGCTGACCCGCTCCACCGCGATGCTAAAGGTAAACGGATGACCGCTCAGCAGAATGCGATTGCGGTTGATATAGCCCTTTTTGATAAAGGCCACATCGTCGAGGAACACAAAATGGTCGACACTCCCGGCCAACTGAAAATAGCCGAGGTAAGGAAACAAATAAGGCTGCATTACCGCGATGATCACTGTAGCCCCGCTGAAATAATGAGCTGGCAGATGATGTCCACTTCCTCGTCCGCCAGATCCGGATAAATCGGCAGGCAGATGACCTTACCGGCGATGGCGCGAGCCACCGGCAGGTTGGCGGGCTCCGCAGAGAGCAGACCGCGATACATCGGAAAATCACTGATGAGCGGGTAAAAATAGCGACGCGCTAAGATGTCGCGCTCGCGCAGGCGCTCATAAAGCTCGTCTCGCGCCAAGGGAAACTGCGCCTCAACCAGGATGGGAAAATAAGCGTGGTTGCTGTTGTCAATCAGACCCTCGAAGCAGCTTATGCCCGCTACCCCGACCAATCGCTCGCGGTAATAGCGGTCAATCTGCTTACGACGCGCCAATGCCTGGTCGATGTAGCGCAACTGCAGCAACCCGAAGGCAGCGTTGACTTCACTCATTTTACCGTTGATGCCTGGCGCGATTACGGTTGTCTCGTTGACGAACCCGAAATTTTTCAGGTGCCCGATGCGTCGGTAAGTCTTCGCGTCCGGGCAAATAATTGCCCCGCCCTCGAAAGTGTTGAACACCTTAGTGGCATGAAAGCTGAGCACGCTTAGATCGCCATGGCGAAGAATACTGCCGCCCTCGTCGCGCACGCCGAAAGCATGAGCCGCGTCGTAGATAACCCGCAGATTATAGGTGTCCGCAATACGCTCGATAGCCGCCACGTTGCAGGGCCGTCCGTAGCAGTGCACCGGCATGATTGCAGTGGTTGAAGGGGTAATGGCAGCCTCTATCTTTTCCGGGTCGAGGTTGAGAGAAATCGGATCGATGTCTACAAACACTGGCTTGACGCCGTTCCATAACAGTGAATGAGCAGTAGCGACGAAGGAATACGGCGTGGTTATGACCTCACCGGTTACACGCAACGCTTGCAAAGCGGTAACCAGCGCAAGGGTGCCGTTAGCGAACAACGCTAGGTGCTCAACCCCTAGGTACTCGCATAGTGCTTGCTCTAATTGCTGGTGCATGGCTCCCCCGTTGGTGAGCATGCGGCTTTCCCAGATATCCTCGAGATATGGGATGAACTCATCCAACGGGGGCAGTAGGGGGCTGGTGACGGTGATTGGCTTTTTAATTTTCTATCCCCTGTCGTAATGATGAAGTAGAGGTGTTTTTCCCTGTCCGATACACCACGTGCTAGATAGTTCTGTAAGCGACCGCTTTTAAATTCGAAAACCCTGCCATCACCCCACCACTCACAATGCACATCAGAGCCATCTGTTCAATACACGCGATACTTAACGTACCCACAAAAAATGGCGTTGGATTTATTCACGCAAATGCATACCATAAAGGCCTAGCTTATACCCTTGGAGATCTCATTGACTATCCTTTCCGAAGGCATCTCCCCAGAAAAATAAGGGATAATTTCTTTGATTAGAAAGTCATTGTGAATCGCCGGCATTGTATTATCCGAAACAATCAAGCGCTCCACAAACGCTATGACATCCTCAAAACAATAGCCAATTTCACACGCTTTCAACGCAGCAGTGCCAAATTCAGAATAATATTCGCCCTGATTATTTTCAGACAGCAAGTACATGACTGGCTTTTCGGCATATAGAAATTCAGCCAAAAACGAACCTGAATCGTGAATCATCGCATCGGACGAAAGAAACAAATCGGTATATTCACCTTCATCCAGCTGCGTGTGCGATTCATTTTCCCAATAATTATAATATGCGTCTGTTTTCTCTCGCCCCCAACAAGCATGCCTGTACAATTTTGCTTTTAACAAAGGATGAGGCTTGAAACTCCAAACGACTTTCTCCTTCATCGACTCTGACAAATCCCGGAATGCATCCGCATACTTCAGAAAATTTGAGTACGGCAAAAATACATCAACGATCGTATGATGCGGAGCCCAGATGATTCGGCGACGATCGTCTTTGGATTTCCAAACATTCAGGTATTGGCCTTTTGCTTTCTTTTCTATCAGAGCTTCCATCGCAGGATAGCCTGAGACAACGACATTCTGTCCTTTCGCTACCGCCACATCCACATATGTTCTTAATGAATACTCGTGCGGCACGAATATTCTCCAAAGGGCATTGTGAAAATTCTGATTATATTGTGCAGCATCGCCCCCGTAACGGCAAACTTCATGGTGATACGGAACATAACAACTCAAATAATTCAGATAAGCATCTTGATAATACTCTCTTCGAGTTAAATTATGCGGATTGGTAAAAAAAACTATATCTGGCACCAACTCATCCAGGCGCAGCCAGCGATCCTCAGATTTTTTATATGCAGAAATAAATGGGTAGCCTTTTTCATCAAAAAAAGCGCAACACTGCCGTAAATCGTCCCACATCCGCTCATCCCCATAAGACACAAAAGGGCAGACAAGAACTACAGGATCAAACAAGGGGTCGGCTAGCATCTTATTGAATACTGAGTCCACCTTCCACACGCTATGATGAATAGCTAGGAATACAACCTTTATACGACCTTTTCCCTTAATTTTTTTCAATAAAGACTTATGCTTCTCCCTCTGACTAACAACCAGACAGCCTTTTAATCTTCTCGCAAAAGAGTCTAATACGCTTATCCCATAAAAATAAACTTTACTATGATAAGCCAAATCCAGAGCAGACAGGGCATTACCATTCAAAAGTAAAATGACACCATGCTCTTCAAGTATTTCTCTGGGATAACCTTCCTTGCTATTAACCGCTACCAATTCAACCCCAGGGCACTGGAATCCATCAGCAAGTATCGCCCCATGAACAACCACGGTCACATGAAGGCTTATACCTCTCCCAGAGAATAGAGCCTGCTTCTTATTTGCCCTACTACATATAACCGTTAATTCATCCATGGATGAAATAACGGGATAGACACAAACGCGGCTATCGCCCTCTATTTGCGCCAATACCGACCGACCATTCCAGGCAAGACTTAATGGGAATATAATGTTCGCCGCATCGCACCCCTGCTCTAACAAGTTATTTTCAAATAATCTACTGAGCCTATTTGAGGCGATTAAAAACTGAGAACAATTTAACTGATCAGCAGTCAGGTCAGACCTCTTAATAACTGGAACGCCTAGGTAGCTTTCCATAGTCGGCTGATCTTCAACAAAACCTTTAAGCATGCTTTGCGCATCTAAATACTCAACCTGCCTTTTGTATGAGATCCCCATAATCCCTGCCCCATAAATATACAAAGGCCTAGTGAAATCGATTTCAGGAAGAGGGAAAATCATAGTACTAATCTCTACAGGTTAGGCAGAAGGACATCACACTTCTAATTTACGACGGCTATTCTTTTAGAACTAAGCAGCTTCACGAAAATCACCCACGATCACCCACGATCGCAGACGCGGGGACTCTGACTATTTTTCTACCGTCAATATTAGCCTGCTCCATTAATAATTTCTTTATTTTAAAGAAATAGCCACTAGCCACAAGCACACAATCAACCTCGCTGATAATTGGCTCAAGGTGCTTTAAATCGATGACCTTCAAACCAAAAAAACTTTTCCCGCTGAGATCTGAATCAGTATTACATGCGTACAAGACATTAAATCCGTCACCAAGCCAAGCCAAGGTATTCTTAGCTCCTAACGCGGTTCCAAAAATCACAGCATTTAAGGGAGGAGCATAATCCATTCGATCATCCCATAGCTCTTTATTCCTCACCAAAAATCTATGCCTACGCAACATATTTTTGCGTATCAAAGTAACAAGCTCAAAGTCAATTTGAACTTTCCCAGCGCGCACACCTATTAAATAGTCGTACCATTGCTGCGTTACTATCTGGTGCGTCACAAAACAATTAAAGTACTCTTCTGCCAAGCTACCATTCTTATCTAGAAAAAAAGACAGGAAAGGTGACTTAATATTCATAGGATGAAGAGCTTTTATCACTTGGGAAGTCCATCCATTCTCATGCTTTCGATACCCCACAAGTATCTCAGGAAAATAATGCACTCCGTCAGCCAACAATGCGCGAAAGTACATAAGATGATCTTCACAATCAGGATATGTCACCGGAGTACCGAACGCTTTGTAAGTATCTATTCGGTACGCAACGGCAGCACCTAAAAAATGTATTGCAAAATGATATTTATGATACTCAATCATGCTATACATGTTATTAGCATGGATAGAATAGTCCTGATTATTATATTGAAAGGTTGTCAATCCAGTAACAATAGCTCCCTTCTCATCTAACTCCTCTAGCCCGTGCGCTACCAAAGATGGTTTGCCAGCCTTCAACCACTCTTGCACAATTCTAGAAACTCTATTCGGCTTTGATATATCATCACCAGCGCACATGACGACAAGTTCGCCGTCTACAAGATTTTCCATCAGGTACGCAAAATGACGGCCAATACCTAAATTGACCGGATTCTGATTCACTACTACATCGCAACTTCCCGTATAGCTATCCAGCAACTCCCTAACAACACTAACTGTATTATCACTGGAAGCATCGTCGGACACGACAATTTTCAAGTTAGGATAATCCTGATCCAAACAAGAATTAAATGCCTGCTCTATATATTTTTCTTGGTTGTAACATATTAGAGCAACCGTAACCTTCGGAAGGTTAACCACATCAACAGTCCCACAATGCATTTTTTATGCCCCTGCAATGCATATCTAAAAAAATATCTTCACAACTATTAATTCCGAAAAAAAGCGCTTACAGCTGTTTTCTACGGATAATCGAACTAACTGACTTTTAGAGTTTGCCTATAATGTTTTACTTGGCCGCCTGAAGAATCAGCGCCTGCTTAATGGCTGACGAAGATATGCCTTGGGTTCTATCAAGATAAACGACCTGACAGACATCTGAGAGGTAGTCAAACTTTCCGGCCCAGTCACAGCCCATTACAAATACATCGACAGCATGCTCCGCTATATCTCTTTCCTTTTGTTCCCAAGAGCACTCTGGTATCACCAGATCAACAAACTTTATCGCACTTATGATTTCCCGGCGTTCTTCATAAGGCACCAGTGCCCGCTTACCTTTCAAAGCGTTGAACTCATCAGTCGATACCGCCACGACTACCTGCTCACCCAGTTCACGCATACGCTCGAGCAAACGTAAATGGCCAACATGGAACATATCAAACGTTCCATAAGTGATCACTGTTTTCACCTTCGCCCTCTTCGTTTGCCTGTCACGGAATTCTAAAATTTTTTATACAGGACCTTATTAAGGCTTGGCAATAATGCCTGCCTCCGGCGCTAGGTCTTCGCCAGCATTTTACGAACGCCTACGACTTTCCGTGGCAGATATAATTATTTTCTCGAATACTTTAGTCGAGATCGAGCCAGCATAATTCCCGACTCTATCAGGATGATACATCTCACCTCTGAGCGAATAGATATTCTCTCTACTGAGGTAATTATCAATATGAGCATCTAGCTGAAAGCTGTTTAACACACTTTGAACACGGCGCAACAAATCCTTTTCGGGACAGGCAACATTATTTTCTAAATAATGATCGATAAGAGCAGGCAATGTAAAACTACACGCCAATCCATGTGGAACACCATAATGGATAGTCAATGGATAGGACATCGAATGCGCAATCGCCGTACGCGTTTGGCTGATTGCCAGCCCCGCCAGTAGGCTAGCAACCTGCATATTGCCACGAGCTTTTAGATCAAGGGGATTTTCCAACACGTGCGGCAGAGAGTTAACAGCCAACTCCAGTGCCTGCAGCGCCAAACCCCTACTTATGGGATTGCTATTAATATTCCATATAGATTCGATGGCATGCGAAATTGCATCGAGCCCAGTATATAATGTCTCTATTTCCGGCAAACTGAGTGTTAACTCTGGATCCAATATTGCTCTATCTGGAATAACCATCTCTCCGACGATGGAATGTTTTTTGTGTTGAGTTCTATCCCAGACAGTAGCAAAAGGGGTAACTTCTGCGCCAGTCCCCGAAGTTGTAGGTACGGCTATTAAAGGTACTTTTTTATTCCAAAGGTGCGGCTGCTTTTCACGCAAAACCTGAATCAGAGGGCTAGGCAGATCACTAGGAAGCGACACAGAAAGCACCTTAGCCGCATCCAGTACACTTCCCCCTCCAATAGCTAAAATCCCTTGAATACCCTGAGCACGATAATAGCTTGTTACTTTCTCTAAATCGTCAAGCTCCGGATTCGGAGTGACCTTATCATATATAACTAGGTTTATGCTCGGCAAAAGCTTCTGAACTTTGTGAGTCATGCCGCGGCAAGTAAACCCATTAGTTGTGACTAACAACCAAGTCCCGGAACCTAACCACTGCGGTACTTGCTTTAAGCTACCCGGCCCGGCATTCAGCTTAACGGGATTATGGAAAAACCAGTTACTCACAACCCAGCCGCCTGCATAAAGGCCCGTTTGTTTTCTTGTGGAGTGCTGGTAGGGCGCCCCAGATCATCACGCGAACCGATGGCGATCTTTATTTCAAAAAGCACCGGACCAGGCTGATTTTGAATGGCCCGCCAAGCCGCAGTTATACCAACAGCATCACTAGCGGCCTTATAATCCTTATAGCCACTTGCAAATGCTATACTTTTGAAATCGGTCTTACCCCCTACCGTCGGCTGTCCTCCGACAGACTCATGGGCGGCATTATTTAATAGCACATGAACTAAGTTTCTAGGCGCCAGATCACCAATGATAGGAAGTGCCCCCATATGCATAAGCACGGATCCATCACCGTCAATACAGACTATCTGCTTGTCCGGATTACCTAGCGCAGCTCCTAAAGCGATGGAGGCCGTGTGCCCCATAGCCCCAACTGATAGAAAATCACGTTGAGCTTCGCCGTGTTCGACACGCAGCTCAAATAACTCACGCGATGTCTTTCCCGTAGTACTTATTACTAAAGCGTCACCGATTAGGCTTAAAAGACAGCGCAAAGCGTCTTCACGTTTCATCTGTGAAATGGATTCTGGCTTGCGCTGACTTTCGTATTTTATGAAGGTACCGTTGCGCACGAGTATTGCTATAGGCGCGCCTGCTGCCTTAAGCTTTTGCATCGCGCTTTTCAGCGTTATATCTAAGTCAGTGTATTGGTCCAAGATCCAATACGGAATGCCGAGAACATCCAGCTGCTGCGGAGTAATTTCTCCCTGTTTAACATGCTGCGGTTCGTCTTTCACGCCCGGCTCGCCGCGCCAACCAATAATTAAAACCAGCGGGATTCTATAGACCTGAGAATCAGCAATCGAAACCAAGGGATTGATTGCATTCCCCAGTCCAGAGTTCTGCATATAAACCGCAGCAAGCTTGCCGCTAGTCAGATGATACCCAGCGGCTATAGCTACTGCATTGCCTTCGTTAGCGGTAATGACATGCTCACCAACTTGAGCATGATCTTCGATATAGGCACAAAAGTCTTTAAGCAAAGAGTCTGGCACTCCCGCGAAAAGGCTCACATCGAATTCTTTTAGCTTTCTATAAAAATCCCGCGAATCAATCATGGAGTATGCCCTTATTTTGTCCCTGGTATCAGTTCCAAAATTTCTTTTATCGGCAACATTTTTTCGTCACATTCTTTAGAGCGCTGGTGAAGCAAAATTGATTTTGCTGTTTCCAGCATAGCGGGATAGGCACTGCGCAGAAGCTGATTTGCATAGATAACGATATTGACCCCTCTTTCCTGTAATTCAGCCTCGAACACACGATTATAGCTGGAGGGTACAACTACCAATGGCTTACGGTTTTCAAACGTCCTGTATTGATCACAAAACTCGAATATCTCCGCCGGATCTTCTTTCCGACTATGTATCATTATGCCGTCAGCGCCAGCATCCAAATACGCCATTGCTCTTGAAATCGCATCATCCATGCCTCGATCAAGAATCAGGCTTTCGATCCTGGCTATGATCATAAAATCGTCAGTGGCTTGGGCCTTTTTACCAATTCTTATTTTCGCAGAAAAATTTTCAATAGTATCTTGCGCCTGAGCAACTTCATTGCCAAAAAGCGAGTTCTTCTTCAGACCCGTCTTATCTTCAATGATTGCAGCAGAAACCCCCAGACGCTCAAGCGTACGCACGGTAAACTCAAAATGCTCGGGCTGCCCACCAGTATCAGCATCGTAAATTATTGGCTTGGTCGTAACTTCCAGCACTTCATTTAGAGTATTCATGCGTGCTGATACGTCAACCGCCTCAATGTCAGGCTTACCCTTAGCAGTAGAGTCAGTTAATGAACTTCCCCACATGCCGTCGAACTCGCGTAAACCTTCAGGGGTAGAGACCTTTGTGTTCTCGATTATCAATCCACTCAACGCGTTATGGATATCAAGAAAACGTAACAACGGTTTGACTTGTAACATTCGGCGCAAGGACTTTAAGCGCAAATCAGGGGTTGTGCCAATTTCCCGAAGCGCCCTATTCAATTGTGTAGACGAAATGCCCGCAGTATAAGGGACTTCGACTAATTCTCCACCCCATTCAGCCAAAGCATCAATAACCCGTTGGCGGGTCTCGCGTTGAACTCCTTCACGCCAGTCATCACCATGTACTACATAGTCGGGCTTAAGTGCACGCAGGTTTGGCACATAGTCCAGGGTGGTTTGCGGAACCACACGCGAAACATTTTTAATATTCTCAATAACTAAGCGCCGCTGTTCAAATTCCATGAACGGGATGCGCTTGTAACTGGCTATGGCCGCATCTGTTAAAAGACCGACAACTACTTCGCCATACTCGGCAGCTTTTTTAAGGATGTTAAGATGGCCAGGATGAACAAGATCGGCACTCATGCCAACGTAAACCACTTTATTTGCAGCCATTATGATCTCGATATCTAATACGCTAAACTTAAGCTATCTACCCAATTTAACAAAGCGACAGGCATCTCGTTACGTATAAACAGCTTCTAAACTGTAAGCGTATCTTGCACTCACTCAGTCTTAGCGCGTACTACGCCTAACTTCAAGATTGCACCCAGCATCATCCATGCATCGAACCATTACCTACTGCCTGCGAGAACTCTTGATAATTCCGATAGTAATCCTCTTCGGTGTAATGAGACGATGCCAGCACCATGCAGACCGAGCCGCTAGAAAAGTTATCCATTTCCCGCCAGATCATAGGCGGTATGTAAAGACCATAGTAGGATCGATTCAGGTGGTACTTGAACTTTGTACGCCCATCGTCAAGTGTAATATCGAAACTACCGGACATGGCGATCAACAACTGGTGCAGTTCTTTATGTGCATGACCGCCGCGATAGGATCCGCCTGGCACATCGTAGAGGTAGTAGACTCGTTTAATATCGAAGGGTATATGTTCTCCGCCTTCGACAAAGGTCAGATTGCCCCGCGGGTCTTCTATCTTCGGCAGATCGACAATTTTGCAATGCTGTAGTGACACGCCAATACTCCTATATCTATTTTTTGTTAATTCGCCATGAAACTATTACAGGCGTTGATTACTTTATTAATCTCCGGCACCGACAATCCAGGATAGATCGGAAGACTAAGAACCTGTGCGCTGAGCATTTCGGTAACTGGCAGAGATAATTCTCTCAACTCACTGTATGCCGCCTGCCGGTGAATCGGCGTGGGATAGTGAATTAGAGTCTGTATTTCGGCTTTAAGCAGATGTTTCTGCAGGGCGTTCCTGGACTCGCTGCGAACAACGTACTGATGCCAAGCATGAACTTCATCCCTGCCGGGGACCTCGGGCAGATACACGACGCGCTGATCTAGGCCTTGGGCATAGCGCAATGCGATCTCGTGGCGCGCCTGATTGTCTGCGTCCAGATGCCTGAGCTTTATACGTAGAAAAGCGGCTTGCAACTCGTCCAGCCGAGAATTGCACCCCTTGCGATCATGCTGATATTTGATTGGGGAACCATAGCTCTGTAATGAGCGAATGATGGTCGCCAGTTCCGTATCGTTCGTCGTTACCATGCCCCCATCGCCGAGTGCACCCAGCGGCTTACCTGGAAACATACTGAAACCCGCTGCTAGGCCCCAAGCACCCGCGCGGCGAGCCCCAAGCCGCGCGCCGTGCGCCTGCGCAGCATCCTCCAGCAACAACAAGTCGTGACGCTTGGCAATGTCGGCGAGTGTCGCCATGTCAGCCAAGCGTCCATAGAGATGTACTGCAAGAATTACCCTAGTGCGCGCGCCGATTGCCGCTTCAACGGCTCGCGGATCGACATTGAGACTCGAAAACTCCGGTTCGACCAATCGTACATTCAGGCCACAAGCGCTGACCGCTAAAGCGCTGGCGATGAAGGTGTTACCCGGCACGAGAACTTCATCGCCTGGCTGTAGGCGACCTGCCTCTAACAAGGCACGGAGAATCAGCACCAGAGCGTCCAGCCCGTTGCCGACCCCAATTGCATGGGCAACACCACAATAGCCAGCAAATTCAGCCTCGAATGCACGGCATTCGTCGCCTTGGATATACCATCCGCTAGCGACAACTCTTTGCAATGCGGCAGCGAACTCGTCCTCGAAGCGCTTGTTAAGCATCCGGAGGTCTAGAAACGGAATCATGACCACTCCTCTGCTTCACCCAGCCTGCGGACGACTCGTGCCGGATTGCCTACCACCAATGACCTGGGCGGAACGTCGTGAGTAACTACCGCTCCTGCTCCTACCAGAGCTCCATGACCAATAGTCAATCCAGGTAGAACTACCGCTCCTGCACCAATTGAGGCACCAGGCTCTATTACGGTGATGGCAAAAGAATCGGGGTACCCACGTGATCGCGGATACTGATCGTTGGTGAAGGAAACATTCGGACCAATAAATACGTCGTCAGCAACACGCAATCCGTCCCACAATTGCACGCCGTTTTTTATGGTTACTCGGTCACCAACTAGCACATCATTCTCGATAAAACAGTGTGAGCACACATTACAGTTAGCACCAACACGAGCCCCCGGCAAGATCACGACAAATTGCCATATGCGCGTATTCTCACCTATAGAACTCGACTGAACGTCCGCCAATGGATGAATCATTCTCATATGTAATGCGCCGTTTTCATTTTTTCACACTACCCCACCGTGATATAGAACTTGTCGTCGAAGTTACTCATCCTCGTATTTGGGAGATGCAGTATGCTTCACCCCCTCGGGCGCAGAGCCATACGTTAGTTCCAAACTTGCATCCGTTGGGGACCATATCTACGCACCTGCCGAATGCTTACCGGTGACAATGCTAGCGATCGAGCTTTCTTGCTTGCTGATCGACAAAATATTGCCACTGCTAACGTAGCAGCAAAATTCTGGCCAGAACGCACAAAATCTGTTCAAGACGTGCTCACCCCTCACGGCAGGAGGTGATTATGCAGATAAGTCAGATTAGCCCTTTGAGGCTAACCGGGTCGGAAAACGAATAAATCGTTGCGGCTGCTAGCAACGAATACCGCTCACCCTAATGCCGGATCAGACAACGGCCTATCCCTGTTCAAGCTGCACCAGCCGCTCTAAGAACGCCTGTTCATCAAACACGCTTAAACCTAGCTCAATGGCCCTAGCGAGCTTCGATCCGGCACCCGGGCCTGCTACCACGCAAGTCGTCTTAGCAGAAACGGAACCGGCAACCTTGGCGCCAAGCGCTTCCAAGCGCGCTTTGCCTTCGTCACGACTCATCGCCTCGAGCGAGCCGGTCAGCACCCAGGTCTGGCCAGCCAGCGGCAAGCCTTCGGTTATTTTCCGCTCGCTGTCCCAGTGCATGCCGAACTCTCGCAACTGGGCTTCGATGACACGGGCGCGCTCGGCATTGCCAGGTTTGTCAAAATAGTCGCGCAGAGACCGGGCGGCCTTTTCAGTGAGGCGTTCGACCTGGCGCAGGTCGAGCCAGTCGGCAGAGATGATCGCCTCCAAGCTACCGAAACGCTCTGCTAGGCGCTGGGCGCCGGTGCGGGCAATGTAGGGGATATTCAGCCGGTCCAGCAGATCGGCAAGCGTTGCGCAGGCGGCGAATTCGGGGTGCACGTCACCCTCCTCCTGCGGTTCGACGCCGCGCTCGCGCAGCAGGGCGATCACGCTACGGTTGTGTTCGTCATCGAAGAAGGTGTGAATCTCGTGCGCAACCTCGAGCCCCACATCGGGCAGGTAGACAAGCACATCAGGCAGCGCACGGCCAATGCGCTCCAGCGAACCCAATGCCCGTGCCAGCAGCTTGGCGGTTTCCTCGCCAACATCCGGTATGCCCAGCGCGTAGACGAATCGAGCAAGGCTTGGTTTGCGGCTGGCATCAATGGCATTGAGTAGATTGCGAGTGGATATCTCCGCAAAACCTTCCAGCTCGATGACCTGCTCGTGGGTAAGGCAATATAGATCCGCCGGAGAATTGACCAGCCCTTTATCGACCAGTTGCTCGACGATCTTGTCGCCCAGGCCATCGATATCCATGGCACGCCGTGAGACGAAGTGAATAATCGCCTGCTTGAGCTGAGCCTGACAGGCAAGACGGCCGACGCAGCGGTAGATCGAGCCTTCGCTGACCGACTCTCTTCCCTTGCTACGCTTGATCAGCTGGGTGCGCTCCACCGCTGAACCGCAGACTGGGCAATGATCGGGCACGTCCACAGCACGCGCGTCAGCCGGGCGGCGATCAGCAATCACACCGAGGATTTGTGGAATCACGTCACCGGCGCGGCGGACGATCACGGTATCGCCGATCATCACACCCAGGCGGGCCACTTCATCCATGTTGTGTAGCGTTGCGTTGGATACCGTAACCCCAGCAACCTGCACCGGTTTCAACCGTGCGACAGGGGTGATCGCGCCAGTGCGACCAACCTGGAACTCGACGTCGAGCAGTTCGGTGATTTCCTCCCGTGCGGGAAACTTGTGGGCGATGGCCCAGCGCGGCTCGCGCGCCCGGAAGCCCAGTTCGCGCTGCTGCGCCACCGAATTGACCTTGAACACCACGCCGTCGATTTCATAGGGCAGCGCATCGCGTTTTGCACCGATGGCATCGTAGTAGGCGCGGCATTCAGCAACACCCTTGGCCAACTTCAGTTCGCGGCTGATGGGCAAGCCCCAGCCTTTCAGCGCGTTGAGGATGCCAATATGGGTATCCGGCAATTCGCCGTCGCTACGGCCCACGCCATAGGCGCACAGCTCCAGTGGACGGCTGGCGGTGATCTTCGAATCCAGTTGGCGCAGACTGCCGGCCGCGGCGTTACGTGGGTTGGCGAAGGGCTTGCCGCCATTCTCCAGCTGCCGTGCGTTAAGCGCCTCGAAGCCTGCCTTGGGCATATAGATTTCCCCACGCACCTCAAGCACCGCGGGCCAGCCGCTACCATGCAGCTTCAGAGGAATATTCCGCACGGTACGCACGTTGGTGCTGATGTCCTCGCCCGTGCTGCCGTCGCCGCGGGTGGCACCGCGCACCAGATGACCGCTCTCATAGAGCAGACTGACCGCCAAACCGTCGAGCTTGGGTTCGCAGCTGTACTCGACTACCGCAGCCTCGCCGAACAGGTCGCCAGCCGGAAGATCCAAAGCCTCCCGTACACGACGATCGAAGTCCAGCAGGTCCTTTTCCTCGAAGGCGTTACCCAGGCTCAGCATCGGCATTTCATGGCGCACCTGGCCGAACGCCGCAAGCGCTGCGCCGCCGACACGCTGAGTTGGCGACTCGGGCGTCACCAATTCTGGATGCTCTGCCTCCAATACCTTCAGCTCATTGAACAGCCGATCGTACTCAGCGTCTGGCACGCTGGGCTCGTCGAGAACGTAGTAGCGGTAGTTGTGGGCATCGATTTCGCTGCGCAGTTCGGCGATGCGCTCGGCAGCGGTTTGGGCGGAAGGCATAGGACAGAGCCATGGCTGGGGCTGTACTGATTCAGACCGGATCAGTGCCCTTTGGTTGATATGAAGACGTCGGATTTTAGCCAATTAAGAGCGCGAAGAAAGGTTTGCGGATTTTGCTATTCGAAGGAATTGCGAGACGGCGCTGAGGGTGGGCTTCAGCCCACCCTCAGCGCACATTTCGAGAGGGCATCGGCTGTGCGGTGTGGCACTTTACGAGGAGGCGTCGGTGGGCTGAAGCCCACCCTACGGCATTGCGACGCTAATGAGTCAACGGGGACTGGGCTACGACTCAGCGCTGTTTGACGGTCATCTGCCGGCGCTCGAATTCGACGATGCGCTGGCGGTAGTGCTCGATGGTCTGGGCGGTCAGCACGCTGCGCTGGTCATCCTTCAACTCGCCATTGAGCTCCTGGGACAGCTTGCGCGCGGCGGCGACCATGACGTCGAAGGCCTGCTTGGGATGACGAGGGCCAGGCAAACCAAGGAAAAAGCTCACGGCAGGCGTGGTGAAGTGATCGATATCGTCCAGATCGAAGGTGCCGGGCTTGACCGCATTGGCCATGGAGAACAGCACCTCGCCGTTGCCGGCCATGCTTTCGTGCCGATGGAAGATGTCCATCTCACCGAAACGCAGACCGCTTTCGAGAATGTTCTGCAGCAGCGCGGGACCACGGAAACCCACAGGGTCGCGGCAGATGACGTTAATGACGAGCACCTCCTCGACAGGTGCCAGCTCCTTCTGCGGCTGATCTTTCTCGTCTTGATCGTCACCCACTACAGGATCGAGCAGCGTCGGTACGGGCTCGTCTGCGTTCAGCTGAAGATCGCCTTGGAACGGCTCGTCCTGCCGACGCTTTTTGCCCGACTCGCGAGCATTCATAGGCGGCATGTCGCCTTCATCGAAGGAGGGATCATGATCCCGATTCACCACACGTGCCGGACCGAGCACCTCGGGGGAATCTTCGGCATCGGGAAGGTTGGAGAGGCTACGGTCCAGCTTGAACTTCAGCTTGCCCTTGCCACCGCGCATGCGCCGCCACCCGTCGAACAATATGCCGCCGATGACAATGATGCCGATGACGATCAGCCACTCGCGCAGACCGATATCCATTAATGCTTTAACCTCTGAATTCGATGATAAAGACGCTACGAACGACCACTCGGTGGCCGCTTCAAGCGCATCGCAAAAATTGTGCTCTAAGCTAGCACGACGAACGGTAACTTTGCACCGTGCGGTAGTTCTCTTTTTATGGCCTTCCTTGTATCAAAAACGCTCAAAGACGCGGCTTAATCCTCAGGTTTCAACGAGTGCGACCGCTTGCTCGACGTCGACTGTTACCAGCCGCGAGCATCCCGGTTCATGCATGGTCACTCCCATCAGCTGATCGGCCATTTCCATGGCGATCTTGTTGTGGGTGATGTAAATGAACTGCACTTTCTCCGACATCTCCTTCACCAGCCGCGCATAACGACCGACGTTTGCATCATCCAATGGCGCATCGACTTCATCGAGCATGCAGAACGGCGCCGGGTTGAGCTGGAAGATGGCAAATACCAGCGCCAGCGCGGTCAATGCCTTTTCACCGCCCGAAAGCAGGTGAATGGTGCTGTTCTTCTTTCCGGGCGGCCGCGCCATGATCGCCACCCCGGTATCGAGTAAATCTTCCCCGGTAAGTTCCAGATAAGCGTTGCCGCCGCCGAAGACTTTGGGGAAAAGCGCCTGCAGGCCACTGTTGATCTGGTCGAAGGTTTCCTTGAAGCGATTGCGGGTTTCGCGGTCGATTTTGCGGATGACGTTTTCCAGCGTATCCAGCGCCTCTACGAGGTCGTCGTTCTGCGCATCGAGATAGCGTTTGCGCTCCGATTGCTGCTGGTATTCGTCGATCGCGGCGAGGTTGATCGGTCCAAGACGCTGAATGCGCTGGGCGAGCCGCTCCAGCTCGGCTTCCCAACCCTGCTCGCTGGCATCGGCAGCGAGTGTGCCCAGTACGCCGTGCAAGTCGTAACCGTCTTCCTGCAGTTGGTCTTGCAGTGCCTTGCGCCTGACGCTCAGCCCTTGCCAGTCCAGCCGCTGCTGCTCCAACTGACCGCGCAGTAACTGCGCCTGCTGCTCGGCCTGCGTGCGTCGTTTCTCCGCGTCGCGCAGCTCACGGTCGGCATCTTCCAGTGCCAGACGTGCATGCTTGAGTTCGTCTTCGACGCCCATGCGGCGCTCCAGCAGCTCCTCGAGCTTCATGCGCAGCTCTTCCAGCGGCGCCTCGCCCTCCTCCAGGTTCAGCGTAAGCTGCTCGCGGCGCTCGACGGCCCGCTCAAACTGCTGCTCGAGGCGCTCAAGCGCCTGGCGCGTGGAATCGTGTTGTGCCTTTAGCGAACCGACCCGTAGCGCCAGTTGGTGCGCATGATCCTTGTGCTGGCGTGCGTCCTGGCGGATGTGGTCCAGGCGCTCGCGAATGCTGTCACGACTACCCAGCAGCGTCTCGCGCTGCTCGGCGTCCTGCGCCATTGCGTCCAATGCGTCCTGCAGCTGCAAACGCGCCTCGCCCAACTGCTCGGTCTCGATCTCGCGCCGTTCCTGCTGTTCGGTGAACTCTTCTGCCAGACGTTGGCGACGCAGCTCAAGTTGCTCCAGCCGCGCTTGCCCAGCAGACAGTTGTGCCTTGAGATCACTGTGTATGCGCGCTTCTTCCTGCTGGCGTCGGCGCTGTTGCTCGCGCTCGTCTTCGAGACGGGATTGATCCGCGCGTAACGCGGAAACGCGCTCATCGAGCGCCGCCAGGGCTGCCTCACGTTCGTCGCGCTCCGCCAGCAGGTGCTCCAGTTCCTGACCGCGCGCAAGCACGCCAGACTCGGCCTCACTGGCGCGGCGGACCCGTAAAAAATGCCGGCCGACCCAATAGCCATCACGACTTATCACGCTCTCGTCTTCACCGAGCGTTGCGCGTGCGGCCAGTGCCTGATCCAGCGACTCGACAGGGCGTACACGGGCCAGCCAGGGCGAAAGATCCAACTCTGACTCGACCAGATCGAGCAAGCTGCCAGGGTGACGCACATCGCCTTTATGCAAGCTCGCCAGGTGTAGATCACCCTGTTCGAAGCCACCAAGATCGATTGTCGCGAACTCATCCAGCAGCACAGCGTGAAGATCGGAACCCAACACGGTTTCCACCGCCAGCTCCCAGCCGGGCTCGACCCGCAGCCCCTCGGCAAGGCGCGGGCGCTGTTCCAAACCCTGCTCACGCAGCCATTCAGCGACTCCCTTGCCCGGGTCCATGGCAGCCTGCTGCAACGCTTCAAGCGACGCGATACGCCCGTTCAGGCGCTGCAACTCGCCCTGCATCTGCTGCTGCGTTTGGGACGTCTGCTGCAGCTCTTCGCGCAATTGTTCAAGACGTTCATTGAGGGTTTCGCCGGCTGCGGCAAGCACCTCGATATCAAGCTCACTGGCGGCAAGCTGCTCGACGAGTTCCGTGATCGCTACATCTTCGGGATCAGCCGCCAGCAATGCGCGCTCATCATCCAGGCGACGCTGGCGTTCGGCGAGGCGTTCCAGACTTTGCTCCAGCTGCTGAATACGCGACTGCTGGACTTCGGCAGCGCGGCGCGGCTCGGCGCTGTGCAAGTTGAAACGTTCCCACTGTTCCTGCCAGGCCTGCATGGCCACTTCTGCTTCTTCCAGCTGTGCGGCAGACTCCTCGGCGGCGGCGCTGGATAGCTCCTGCTCAGGCTCGAGCATGGCCATCTCCTCACCCAGCGTGGCCAGCAGCGTGCGGTCGTGGCCGAGGTGCGACTCGGTTTCCAGGCGCGCCTGTTCGGCCTCACGCAGATCGTCCTGCAGCTGGCGCAAGCGCTGCTGCCCGTGTTGGATACTCTGCTCGACACGAGCAATGTCGCCACCAACGGAATAGAAACGGCCCTGAACCAGGTTGAAGCGCTCAGACAGCTCATGGTGACCGTCACGCAACCGCTCGATGCTCGCGTCGGCGCTCCGCTGCTCGGCCACCAACGCCTCGAAAGCCACTTCCTGATCGCCGATTACCTGCTCGCGCTGGCCGACCTGCTCGTTCAAGGCCTGCCAACGCAGCGCCGAAAGCTGCGCCTTGAGCTGACGTTCTTCAGCTTTGTATTCCTGATACTTCTCTGCCGACTGCGCCTGGCGATGCAACCGCTCGAGCTGGCGCTCCAACTCTTCGCGCAGGTCGGTCAGGCGCGCCAGATTTTCGTGGGTACGTCGGATGCGGTTCTCGGTTTCGCGCCGGCGCTCCTTGTACTTGGAAATACCGGCGGCTTCTTCAATGAAATTGCGCAGATCCTCGGGCTTGGCCTCGATCAGCTTGGAAATCATCCCCTGCTCGATGATCGAGTAGCTGCGCGGCCCGAGTCCGGTGCCGAGGAAGATATCGGTGATGTCGCGGCGCCGGCACTTCACACCGTTGAGGAAATAGGTGTTCTGCGAATCGCGGGTCACGCGGCGGCGGATGGAGATCTCGGCGAAGGCTGCGTACTCGCCCGTCAGCGTGCCGTCGGAATTGTCGAAGATCAGCTCGATGCTGGCCTGGGTCACCGGCTTGCGTGTGTTCGAGCCGTTGAAGATGACGTCGGTCATCGACTCGCCGCGCAGGTTCTTCGCCGAGCTTTCGCCCATCACCCAGCGCACGGCGTCGATGATGTTGGATTTGCCGCAGCCGTTCGGGCCGACCACGGCCGCCATGTTGCTTGGGAAGCTGACCGTAGTGGGATCGACGAAGGATTTGAAGCCGGCGAGTTTGATGCTCTTCAGTCGCATGCAGCCAATCCTTGGCGGTCAGCGTGGGAACGAACAAGCGGAGTCGCCGTGAACATCGGTAATCCTGGCATCGAATGAGTGCTGGCAAGAAGCCAGGGAGTTTATCACGCAGCCTGGCCCTGCTCGCAGCGCGGCGGCGCACATAACCGCAGCGACGCAGCAAGCAAAGGCGACCCGATGGAGATGGAACTGAAGAGACGTTCTATCGAGGCATGACGGCGCGGCGCCTCTAACCGCCCGTCATGCTCATGAAACGCACCACCTGAACCTGTTCGTCGGTGCGGAAATGGTGCTTTTCAGGCTTGAGCTGCAGCGCACTCACCAGGGCATTGCGCAGGCGTTCGCTATCGCCCGGATGACGCCGCATGAGGCTCTTCAGGTCGAGTGCACCCTCATGCCCCAGGCAAAGCACCAGCTTGCCCTCGGCGGTAACACGGACACGGTTGCAGCTGCCGCAGAAGTTGTTGCTGTGCGGCGAGATGAAGCCGACCTGCGTTTCGCTACCCGCCACCTGCCAGTAACGCGACGGGCCACCCGTAGCGTGACTGCTGCGTACCAGCGTGTGCCGCGCCTCGATCCGTTCGCGGACCTCGTCGCTGGAGCAGAAGGTGATCTGCCGCTGATGACTGGACACGCTACCCAGCGGCATCTCTTCGATGAAGCTGATGTCCAGGCCGCGCTCGATGGCGAAATCGACCAGATCGAGAATCTCGTCGTCGTTGCGGCCCTTCTGCACCACGCTGTTGAGCTTGATCCGTTTGAAGCCCGCACGACGTGCAGCCTCAATGCCTTCGAGCACCTGGTCCAGCCGGTCGCGCCGAGTCAGTTCAGCAAAACGATCCCGCTTGAGCGAATCGAGGCTGATGTTGAGGCGTTTCACACCCGCAGCACGCAGCGCTGGCGCCAGGCTCGGCAGCTGCGAGCCGTTGGTGGTGATGGCCAGGTCTTCGAGTTCGCTGCGCGCGCCCAGTTGCGCCAACAGGCCGGTCACGCCCTTACGCACCAGCGGCTCGCCGCCAGTCACGCGAATGCGTTTAACGCCGAGACTGATGAACGCATCGGCTACGGCATAGAGTTCCTCAAGGGTAAGTATCTGCGCTCGAGGCGCGAAAACCATGTCCTCGCTCATGCAGTAGGTGCAGCGAAAATCACAGCGGTCGGTTACCGACAATCTCAGGTAGGTAATGCGCCGGCCGAATGGGTCGACCAACTGGGAATCGGGCATTGCACTCTCCAACTGCTGGCTGCGCCTGTGTTCAGACTATGCGCTAACTACGATTCAGGCAAAGCGACGTTACCAACGGCATGCCGTTCTGCACCAGGCCACGACATGCAGCTAGACGGCCGCAATGCTTTAATGGACCGCTTTGGCGGCACCCAAGCGAGAGACCACGGCGAATGGACAATGAATCCCTGAAAGCGATGAGCTGGCGCGAACGGCTATACGTCATCATCTTTTTCACCAATACCCCGGCGGGCAAGCGCTTCGATACCTGGCTACTGGTGATCATCATGGCCAGCCTGGTGGTGGTGATGTTCGACAGCATCGCCTCGTTCAATGAGCGCCACGGCGAGCTACTGACCAATCTGGAATGGGCCTTCACGGCGATATTTGCCGTGGAATACCTGGTGCGCATTTATACGCATCCGGAGCCCCGCAAGTACATCTTCAGCTTCTACGGCGCAATCGATCTGTTCTCTGTTCTGCCGGCCTTCATCGCCCTGCTGCTGCCCGATGCGCAGTATCTGCTGGTGGTCCGCATCGTGCGCATGCTGCGAATATTCCGCGTGCTGAAGCTGACGCCCTACCTGAGCCAGGCCAACTTTCTGCTGGTGGCGCTGCAGGGCAGCCGGCAGAAGATCGTTGTCTTCCTGCTCAGTGTCACCACGCTGATCATCGTCTACGGGACCTTGATGTACGTGATCGAGGGTCCCTCCAACGGCTTCACCAGTATCCCGATGAGCATCTACTGGGCTGTGGTCACGCTAACCACTGTCGGTTTCGGCGACATCGTCCCGCACACGCCGCTGGGCAAGGCGCTGGCGACAGTGGTGATGATCACCGGTTATTCGATAATCGCGGTGCCGACCGGCATCTTCACTGCCGAACTGGCCAATGCCATGCGCCAAGACAGCCTGCGCCACGCCTGCCCGACCTGCGACAAGCTCACCCACGAGCCGAATGCCGCATTCTGCAGCCGTTGCGGAACGCAGCTGTTCGAGCGCCCTGAGCGCGACGTGCAGGGCTGACGTAGCGCCCCGCCGCCATCACCATGGGGCCGCTTCGCCTGCATATTACGAACTGCCCGGAAGCAGGACTGTCACATCCTCAGATTCGCGTCAGGCAGGATGGAGACCGGCATGCCCTTGCTCAAACTACTGCACTTTGCCGCCCTGCTCTGCTGGTGCGGCACCCTGCTGTATCTCCCTGCCTTGATTGCGGCTGGCACCAGACGCAGTGACCCCTTGTTCTACCGAGACCATGCGCATTTGACGCGCACGGTTTTCAACCTCGTCGGGACGCCGGCCGCGCTTATAGCAATCGGGTCGGGTACGGCGCTGTTTCTGAAAGACGGCATCGTCGCTGGCTGGCTGATCGTCAAGCTCAGCACCGTTGCAGGCATGGTTCTGTGCCACGCGCTGTGCGGTGTGCTCGTGCTGCGTATCGAAAAGTCACCGGAGCGCAGCGTAAGCATTCGCTGCCGCCTGCTCGGCGCCATAGCTGCCTTGTTCATTACCGCGACGCTATGGCTGGTCCTGGCCAAACCCTTCTAGAACGAGACTCACACACTGCGCCGATGCCGCCCATGACTGAACGACACAAGCCTCACGTCACACTCCGATCAGACCTTGTCCAGGTCGACACCGACTGCGTGCTCATAGACCAGCCGGCCACCGAGATATGCGGCGAGAGAAATCAGCGCTGCCGTGATGGCCGAGAGATAGAGCGCCCAGAACTGCATGCTTTGTGCGTCGTTCTGGAAACGCAGCAACCAGTTCAGCGAGGCCAGCGACAACATCATCACTGCAAGAATTGCATGGCACCAAGCGGTGATCTTCTGTCGAATCTCGCGCACCGTGACCAGATCTATCAAGCCGAAGATACTGGCAATCCAGCCGCCCAGAGCGCCGACACCGGACAGCCAGAGGCCGGCACGCCACCAGAAATCGTCGAGTGTCCAGATGTGTGCCAGATCGACCGGCAACAGGCCGGTCAGCGCGGCCACAGGAAAGTGGATCAACATCGGATGCAGCGGGTGGCCGGCGATGGCGGCACGGCTATGGATGGAGTCTCGGTAACGGGCCATTCGGCTCTCCGGCAGTTTTTCGGCAAGTGGGGCCGCCGTGCCAAACGAGCCGGTGGCCTTTTGAAATGGACCACACTGGCGCTGGCAGTTCCTTTGATCAGTGCCTGTGAGGGGCCGCTTTCAACCCTGAACCCCGCCAGCCCGATGGCGCGCCAGGTGGCGAACGTGTGGTGGGGCATGTTTGCCTTCGCCACGCTCGTACTGCTGGTAGTAAGTGCGATCTGGATCTATGCGCTGGCGCGCAAGCCGCGTGAAACCAGCGACGAAGAGGCGCTGGCAATCAACCGGCGCTGGGTCGTGGGTGGCGGCATCATCCTGCCAAGCGTGAGCATCATCGTGCTGCTGATTTTCGGCATTCCCACCGGGCGCAGCATGATGCCGTTGCCAGTCGACGGCGAGCAGCCGCTGAAGGTTGAAGTCACCGGGCACCAATGGTGGTGGGAAGTGCATTACCCGGACAGTGGCGTCACCACGGCCAACCAACTGATCATTCCGGCTGGCCGATTGGTGGATGTGCACGTCACCAGCGCCGATGTGATCCATTCGTTCTGGATCCCCCGTCTCGGCGGCAAGATGGACATGATCCCTGGACGCACCAACGTCATTCGGATCGAAGCCGGACACGTCGGGATCTTTCATGGGCAGTGCTCCGAGTTCTGCGGGTTGCAGCACACCCACATGAAGCTCCACGTCGAAGCCTTGGAGCGGGACGGCTTCGACAGCTGGATTGCCGCCCGGGCAGACCTGCGTTTCACCCAGCGTGCGCCGGGGCAAGCCGGTGAGGTATTCGATGACCGTTGCGGCCAATGCCACCGCGTTTCGGGCATCAGCGATGGCAACCGCGCACCGGACCTGACCGACCTGGCCACGCGCCCTAGCCTGGGTGCGGGCGTAATCGACAACGATAGTGAGGGTCTGCGCCGCTGGCTGCGCGAGCACAAAGACCTGAAGTTCGGCAACGGCATGCCCGCGCATGACGATGTTCCCCCTGAAACCCTCGACCAGATTGCCGACTGGCTGGAGACGCTCACTCCATGACCCAACGCGACCAAAGCAGCAAACCCTGCACGGACCCGGACCAGCTAAGTGACCAGTTCAACGACGTCTGGGGCAACCCGCCGGGCTGGCGTGCGCTAACCATCGTCAACCACACCACGATCGGCCTGCGATTTCTGGTCACCGGGGCCGTGTTCTTTCTGATCGGCGGCCTGATGGCGATGCTGATCCGCACCCAGCTGGCGCTGCCCGGCTATGTGCTGATGGAGCCGGATGTCTATAACCAGATCTTCACCATGCATGGCTCGGTAATGATGTTCCTGTTCGCCGTGCCGATGATGGAGGGTCTGGCGGTCTACCTGATCCCGAAAATGATCGGCGCGCGCGATCTGATCTTCCCGCGACTGTCGTCCCTCGGCTACTTCTGTTATCTGTTCGGCGGGATCATTCTGCTATCCAGCGTGTTCCTCGGCGTTGCGCCCAAGGCCGGCTGGTTCATGTACACGCCATTGTCCAGCTCCTCGCACATGCCTGGCGTGAATTCGGACTTCTGGCTGCTGGGCATCACCTTTGTCGAAATCTCTGCCGTAAGTGCGGGCGTCGAGCTGGTGGTGTCGATCCTGCGTACACGTACCAACGGCATGGCACTGCACAAGATGCCGCTGTATGCCTGGTACATCCTGGTCATGGCGCTGATGATCGTCTTCGGTTTTCCGCCGCTGATCCTCGGCAGCATTCTGCTGGAACTTGAACGAGCTGCCGGCCTACCGTTCTTTGACACGGCCAGGGGCGGCGATCCGGTGCTTTGGCAGCACCTGTTCTGGCTGTTCGGCCACCCTGAGGTGTACATCATCTTCCTGCCGGGCGCCGGCATCGTGTCGACGTTGCTGCCGGTGTTCTGCCAAAGACCGCTGGTAGGGTATCGCTGGGTGGTCCTTGGCGTGCTGACCACCGGCTTCTTGAGCTTCGGATTGTGGGTTCACCACATGTTCACCGTCGGGATTCCGGCACTGGCGCTGGGTTTCTTTTCAGCGGCGAGCATGTTGGTGGCGATCCCGACAGGGGTGCAGATCTTTGCCTGGATTGCCACACTCTGGTTGGGCAGACCGGTTTATCACGTCCCGATGCTCTGGCTGGTTGGGTTTCTGATCGTCTTCGTCTGTGGCGGCTTGACTGGCGTGATGGTGGCGCTGGTGCCGTTCGACTGGCAGGTGCACGACACTCACTTCGTCGTGGCACACATGCATTACGTGCTGGTCGGCGGCATGTTCTTCCCGCTGATGGCCGGCCTGTATTACTGGTTACCGCATTTCTCCGGGCGCATGCCCTCCGTACGCCTCGGTCGCTGGGGCTTCTGGCTGGTGTTCATCGGCTTCAACACCACCTTCCTGATCATGCACTGGACCGGGCTGATGGGCATGCCCCGCCGGGTTTACACGTACGACACGGGCCTCGGCTGGGACCTGCCCAACCTGATCTCGTCGATAGGCAGCTTCATCATGGCCATCGGTATCGGCACCATCCTGCTGGATATCGTGCTGCATTTCCGCTTCGGCCAGCCGGCGAAAACCAACCCGTGGAACGCCGATACCCTGGAGTGGGCGACCAGCCTGCCGCCAAGCCCGTACAACTTTGTCAGCTTGCCGGATGTCACCGACCGCCATCCGCTGTGGAAGGACCCCGATCTGCCGCACAGCATCGCGCGTGCAGAACATGCGCTGAAGACCATCGACCATGGCCGGCGGGAAACCTGGGGCTCCGACCCGCTGACGGGCAACGTGCGCGAGGTGATCCACCTGCCGGGCAACAGCTGGCTGCCATTCATCGCCTCGGTTTTCCTCGGCGTGCTGTGCCTGAGCCTGCTGAACAAGGTGTACATGCTGGCGCTGGTGGCAACTGTCGCAACGCTGATCGTGCTGTTCCGCTGGTCTTGGGAAAACGGTGCACACCCTGCTGCGGCACCGGACGCCCGTACCCAGCCGGATGAACCTCCGCTGCATTCGCGCACCTTTGACGGCCCGGGCTTGTGGGGCATGGGCGTTACTCTGCTGGCCGACGGCACCATGTACCTGTCGCTGCTGTTCGGCTGGTTCTACCTGTGGACCGTGTCGCCGGAATGGGTGGTACCGGAGCACTCGAACCTCAACGGTTGGCTCATGCTCGCCAGTGCCATTGTGCTGACACTCGGGACGCTCTGGATGCGGATCATTCCCGCACAGCTGCGCCGCGGTGATAGCAGTCGACTGTTGTTAAATCTGGTGATCGTCTCGGTCATCGGCACCGTTCAGTTCGCAATGTTGCTCTGGGTGCTGCTGAACGCCGATCTGCAGATAACCGCGACCGCCCATGACGCAGTGATGTTCGTGATCCTTATGTACAGCCTGATTCATTGCGGCCTGGCGACAATCTGCACTGTCTTGCAGGCCATGCGCGTGTACTACGGCTATGTCGGAAAACTGGCGCCCTATGAGCCGGTAGTGGTCGAACAACTCTGGTACTACAACCTGGGTGTGGTATGGAGCGCCTACGCCGCGATCGTTCTGTTCCCGTCAACCTGGGGAGCCGCCTGATGAAATACAACCGCACATCGGTCTTCCATCCGGTTCAGATTCCGTTCGGACTGACCATCTGGAGCCTTTGGTTCGCTTCAATGTATGGCTCCCACGCGGTGGTCTGCTCGATCGCTCCGCCGGATCCGAACAAGGGTGTTTTCAACTGGCTGAACGCCAGCTTCGCCGTGGCCACGCTGTTGGTGGTCGTGCTGTTGCTGTGGCTCGGGCGACGCTCATGGAAGCTGTCCCGGCCGCCGCATGATCTCAACGAACGACAGGTGTTCGTCACCAAGGTCGCTTCGGGCATTCACTTCATCGCAGCGCTGGCGACGGTATTCGTCGGGCTGCAGCTGGCGTTCCTGCCGCCATGCGTTTGAATCCCGACCCGGCGTTGCGCAACATGCCGACAACTTTCGCGCAGTCGCATCCACGTTGGTATGCGCTCGCGCTGATTGCCTTGATCAGCCTGATGCCGCAGCCAGCACTCGCCCACGGCCTTTTTGACGGGCACCTCGTCGAACGCGCGCCGCTGATCCTCACCGCCATGATCCTGGCCAGCGCCTGGGGCCTGTATATCCTCGGCTCCCGCCGCATCGCCACCCGCCGAAGCGAAGCGGCGTGGCTTCACGGGGCCATGCTCCTGGCAGCCTTCGCAGTATTCGGGCCGATCGACGACTGGGCCGAACACAGCACCACCTGGCACATGGTCCAGCACATGTTGTTCATGGTGGTGATCCCGCCGATGTGGGCGCTGGCCCGGCCGCTACCACAGTGGCGCGCCGTCACCGGGCGCTTCGCGCAACCGGTTTGGACGGCCATTCTGCGTGTGGGTCGTTACCCGGTGCCGCTGGCGATGCTGCACGGTGCGATGATCTGGACCTGGCATACGCCCAAGCTCTATCAGCTGGCACTCGACAACCTATGGTGGCACGCCGTCGAACACGCCTGCTTTCTGTTCACCGCCTGGCTGTTCTGGTGGTCGATGCTACGTGCCAATCCAAAGCAGGTACCTCAAGCGTTGATGGCAAACCTGGTGACGCTGATGCATACCGGCTTGCTCGGGGCACTGCTGACTTTTTCCAGCACCTCGTTCTATGGCGAGTCACGCGACGTGGCGGATCAGCAACTGGCGGGATTGATCATGTGGGTGCCAGGCGGGCTGATCTATCTGATCGGTGCCGGCTGGGTTGCGTGGCGCTGGCTAACCCGCATGTGGCGGCGCCAGCAAGCGGGTGGCAGTCGCGAGGAGCTAGGCTGAGGCTGCACGAACGAATCGACAGCCGTCTCGCTCACTCGGTTTTCTTGCGAATCCAGTAAAGGTAGGTACCAGCCGCTTCCTGCTGCTCGACCAGGTCGTGGCCAAGGAAAATGCAGAACTTGGGTATGTCGCGCTGGGTCGAGGGGTCGGTAGCGATTACCTTGAGCAAGGCCCCGCCGGCCAGATCACGCACCTTGTTGTGCAGCATCATCACCGGTTCGGGACAATTCAGGCCGCTGGCATCGAGCACGGCGTCCACGGTCATTTCAGCTGATTGGGTCATCTTGGGCTCCCGGAAACAGGTCGGCATTGTCGCGCAAGCACATGCACAGGTCATCCGTTCGGCGTCAGAGGCGCCGCAGATGGCAGGTAACCTCTTCCCTGTCGTGATAGAGCTGCTTGCAGCCGATACTGGCCTTGACGCCGCGCGCAGCCAGACCATCGGCAATTCGTTCCAGCAGCCTTTTCACTTCGGCATAGCGCTGCTTCATCGGCAGCTTGAGGTTGACCACCGCCTCGCGACACAGGCCTTCGCCGATCCAGGTCTCCAGCAAAGCCGCATTGCGCGCCGGCTTTTCGACGATATCGCAAACCATCCAGTTCACTGGTTTGCGCGGACGAAAAGTGAAGCCGTCAGCCCGGTAATGCTCGACGAGTCCGGAATCCATCAGATCAGGGTCCATCGGTCCGTTGTCTACCGCGCTGACCTTGATGTGTCGGTTAACCAGCTGCCAGGTCCAGCCGCCCGGCGCCGCACCGAGATCGACACCGGTCATCCCCGCTGCCAACCGTGCGTCCCACTGGTCGCGTGGAATGAAGTGGTGCCAGGCTTCTTCCAACTTGAGGGTGGAACGGCTGGGTGCCTGGCGGGGGAATTTCAGTCGCGGTATGCCCATCGGCCACAGCGCGCTGTTATTGACCTCGGCGATACCGGCGAACACCTCACGGCCACTCTTGAAGGTCAGCAGCAGACGCGGGCCTTTGCCCTGTTCGTCCAAGCGACCGGCCTTGATAAGCGCCTTGCGCAGAGGCGCCTCGAACTTGCGGCAGAAATTCGAGAGTTCCTTGCCATCGTTGGTGTCCAGCACCTCCAGCCACAGGCTGCTGCACACCGGATAGCTCGCCAGATGCGCCAGCAACACGCTGATGCGATCCGTTTCAGGAAGTTGCAGATACTCACCGCGCGCCCACTGCCGCGGGAAGATCAGTTCGGCGAAGCGCAACTTGCGCATCAACCGCTCGGTCCCCCCGCTTTCGCTGCAGACGAACTCGGCACTGGCGCTCTCCGGCCGCGCCTTGGCGTAGCCGGAAACTTCGAGCATGGCGGCGTGTTCGCTGATTTCAGAGCAGACCTCGCCCTCGAAACCGGGCCGGCAATGCAGCAGCAATGTGTTCATGTTCGAGTCCTGTCAGCGGTCGGGCCTGCGCCAAAGCCGCGCATCATAGCCGACCGCGGGAACCCTCGCCCGCATGACCCGGTCCAGTGCTGTAGCGAAACCATTGCCCTGTTGGCCTGTGCGATTGGTTGGATTAGGTAAGTTTGACCAAACTGGACTGACCAAACAGGCCACTTAAGCTAGTTTCAAAGCTCATTCATCAGCCAGCCCTACCGTGTGGGCACAAGGAGATGAGGAATGCCTTCCCTGGATAGCCTGAAATGCCGCCGCAGTCTCGAAGTCGCCGGCAAGACCTACCACTATTACAGCCTGCCCGATGCAGCCGCCCAGCTGGGCGACATCAGCCGACTGCCCACTTCACTGAAGGTGCTGCTGGAGAACCTGCTGCGCTGGGAGGATGACGTCACCGTGCGTGCCGACGATATCCGGTCGCTGACGGGCTGGTTGCAATCGCGCAGCTCCGACCAGGAAATCCAGTACCGCCCCGCTCGCGTGTTGATGCAGGACTTTACCGGCGTACCCGCTGTGGTCGATCTGGCCGCCATGCGCGATGCGGTGTCCAAGGCCGGCGGTGATCCGCAGAAGATCAACCCGCTGTCGCCAGTGGACCTGGTGATCGACCACTCGGTGATGGTCGACCGCTTCGGCAACGATCAGGCGTTCGAACAGAACGTCGACATCGAGATGCAACGTAATGGCGAACGCTACGAGTTTCTGCGCTGGGGCCAGCAAGCCTTCGACAACTTCGCCGTGGTGCCGCCGGGTACCGGCATCTGTCACCAGGTAAACCTGGAATATCTCGGCCAGGTGGTCTGGACTCGGGAAGAGGACGGCGAAACCGTCGCCTACCCGGATACCCTGGTCGGCACCGACTCGCACACCACCATGATCAACGGCCTCGGCGTGCTGGGCTGGGGCGTCGGGGGTATCGAGGCCGAAGCAGCGATGCTCGGCCAGCCGGTGTCGATGCTGATCCCGGAAGTAATCGGCTTCCGCCTGACCGGCAAACTCAACGAAGGCGTCACCGCTACCGACCTGGTGCTGACCGTGACGCAGATGCTGCGCAAGCACGGCGTGGTCGGCAAGTTCGTCGAATTCTACGGCCCCGGCCTGGACCATCTGCCGCTGGCCGACCGCGCCACCATCGGCAACATGGCACCCGAGTACGGCGCCACCTGCGGTTTCTTCCCAGTCGACCAGGTGACTATCGATTACCTGCGCCTGACCGGCCGCAACGAAGAGCGTGTCGCGCTGGTCGAGAGTTACAGCAAGGCGCAGGGAATGTGGCGCGACAGCAATTCGCCCGATCCCGAGTTCACCGCTACCCTCGAGCTCGACCTGAGCCAGGTGCGGCCGTCCGTAGCCGGGCCCAAGCGCCCGCAAGACCGGGTTACCCTCGGCGATATCGGTGCGAACTTCGATCTGCTGGTCGAAACCAGCGGGCGCACGCAGCAAGCCGAAACCGAGTTTGCGGTCGCAGGTGAGAACTTCGCGCTCAAGCACGGTGCTGTCGTCATCGCCGCCATCACTTCCTGTACCAATACCTCGAACCCAAACGTGCTGATGGCGGCCGGCCTGGTCGCCAAGAAGGCAATCGAACGCGGACTCAAGCGCCAGCCTTGGGTGAAGACCTCCCTGGCGCCCGGCTCGAAGGTGGTTACCGACTACCTCAAGCGTGCCGGCCTGACCCGCTATCTCGATGAACTCGGCTTCAACCTGGTGGGTTATGGCTGCACCACCTGCATCGGCAACTCCGGCCCACTACCAGACGCGATTGGCCAGGCAGTCACCGATAACGACCTGATCGTTTCTTCCGTACTCTCCGGCAACCGCAACTTCGAAGGCCGCGTACACCCGCTGGTCAAAGCCAACTGGCTGGCATCCCCGCCGCTGGTGGTCGCCTTCGCACTGGCCGGTACTACACGTATCGACATGGACCGCGAGCCGCTGGGCTATGACGCGCAGAACCAGCCGGTGTACCTGAAGGACATCTGGCCGAGCAGCGCCGAGATCGCCGAAGCAGTCGCGAGTATCGATGGCGAGATGTTCCGCAGCCGTTACGCCGACGTGTTCAGCGGTGACGAGCACTGGCAGAAAATTCCGGTCAGTGCGGGGGCCACCTATGAGTGGGACGCCGGCTCCAGCTACGTGCAAAACCCGCCCTACTTCGAGGATATCGGCCAGCCACCGACTCCACCGACGGATGTAGAGAACGCTCGAGTGCTGGCCGTGTTCGGCGATTCGATCACCACCGACCACATCTCGCCGGCCGGCAATATCAAAGCCAGTTCACCGGCGGGTACCTACCTGCAGTCACTGGGCGTAGCACCGGAGGACTTCAACTCCTACGGGTCGCGTCGTGGCAACCATGAAGTCATGATGCGCGGCACCTTCGCCAATATTCGTATCCGCAACGAAATGCTTGGCGGCGAGGAAGGTGGCAATACGTTGTATCAGCCGAGCGGCGAAAGGCTCTCGATCTACGATGCCGCCATGCGCTATCAGGCCGAGGGCGTGCCACTTGTAGTAATCGCCGGCAAGGAATACGGCACCGGCTCCAGCCGCGACTGGGCGGCCAAGGGCACAAACCTGTTAGGCGTGAAGGCGGTAATCGCCGAAAGCTTCGAACGTATCCACCGCTCCAACCTGATCGGCATGGGCGTGCTGGCGTTGCAGTTCGTCAACGAGCAGACGCGTCAGTCGTTGGGCCTGAACGGTACGGAGAAGCTCTCGATCCGTGGGCTCGATGCCGATATCAAGCCACGCCAGACGCTGACTGTTGAGGTTGAACGTGCCGACGGCTCGCGCGATTCGTTCCAGGTGCTGAGCCGCATCGATACCCTCAACGAGGTGCAGTACTTCAAGGCAGGCGGCATTCTGCACTACGTGCTGCGCCAGCTGATCGGAAGTTGACCGAAAGCGGAAACGCCGATGCGAGTCCTTTCGCATCGGCGCCCGCCAATCCATCGGCGATTGGTTTCCTGCTGCCCTGGGTTATCCCTTCCCGCTGTCCGGCTCCCTGATCGTCACTTCGCATCGCAAAGCGCCCGGACACACACCAACGATGGGCCAAGCCCATGACAGAACCATTAAGCCTTGGTTGCCGCTGGTCGCCTGAGTGCAGTGAAAGCTGATCGGTGAATCAGCTTTCGCTCAAGAACGCCACTCTCCGGCCGACCAACTGGTCAGACTGACCCCCTTAGAAAAATACAAAGGTCAGCGGCGCCACCTTACGATTCCTCTTGCCAGGCGTGATTGTCGATGCGTAATAACCAGCCCGTAACCCAACGTGAGTTTGCCTTTCCTGATCAACAGCGCCTCATCTCCACCACTGACCTCAAAGGTCAGATCACTTACTGCAACAACATCTTCGCCGAGGTCAGCGGCTTCGACCGTGATGAGCTGATTCGCGCGCCGCACAACCTGGTGCGTCATCCGGATGTGCCGCCGGCAGTGTTCGACCATATGTGGACGACGCTCAAGCAGGGCAAGCCCTGGATGGGCATCGTCAAAAATCGGCGCAAGACGGGCGACCATTATTGGGTCAACGCCTATGTCACGCCCATTCTCGACCAGCAACGCCAGGTCACCGGCTATGAGTCGGTACGGACCAAGCCGACGCGCGAACAGGTTCAGCGTGCAGAGGCCCTTTATGCACGCATAAATTCGGGCAAGTCGGGCGTGCCACGCCGTGATGCCTGGTTGCCGACACTGAGCAAATGGATACCGTTCCTGATGGTCAGTCAGATCGGTTTTCTCGTTGGCGCGGGCTTGGATCACGCGATGGGCTTCATCGCTGCTGCGTTGCTCGCCATACCGCTCGGTCTCGCCGGCCTGCATTGGCAGCAACGCGGTCTGCGACGCCTGTTGCAGCTGGCAAGCCAGAGCACCAGCGATCCGCTCATCGCGTGCATGTATACCGACAGCCGCGGCGCCGAAGCCCAGCTGGAAATGGCAATGCTTAGCCAGCAGGCGCACCTGAAAACCTGTCTCACCCGCCTGCAGGACACAGCCGTCCAACTGCAAGGGCAAGCCAAGGAGGCCGATTCGCTGGCGCAGAACTGCGCCAACGGCCTGGTGCAGCAACAGCAGGAGACCGAGCAGGTGGCGACGGCCATCAATGAAATGGCCGCAACGACCCAAGAGGTTGCCGGCAACGTCGCGCTGGCCGCCGATGCAACCCGTGAGGCAAGCCGTCTTACCGTGCGGGGCCGCGAAGTCACGGCAGAAACACGCAAGGCGATCCAGCAGCTTTCCGACTCGGTGGGCAAGACCGGCGAAGCCGTCAATCAATTGGCCAATGACAGCGAGGCCATCGGCAGCGTGGTCGATGTGATCAAAAGCATCGCAGACCAGACCAACCTGCTGGCCTTGAACGCAGCCATCGAGGCCGCGCGCGCGGGCGACAGCGGTCGCGGTTTCGCCGTAGTGGCTGACGAGGTAAGACAGCTTGCACAACGCACCGCTTCCGCTACCGGCGAAATTCATCAACTGATCGAAAAACTGCAGTCTCAGGCTCGTCACGCTGTGCAGACCACCGAGGACGGCCGCACGCACGCCTTACGTGGCGTGGATCAGGTGGCCGAGGCCGACCAGGCGCTGACCGGAATCAACGAGGCGATGGGCAACATCATCGACATGACCACCCAGATCGCGTCGGCAACCGAGGAGCAGAGCGCCGTGGCCGACGAGATCAGCAACAACGTCAGCACCATTGCCCGCCTAGCCGAGCAGACCACCGGCGACGCACGTAGCTCGGCGCTGCTCAGCGAGGACCTCGCCGCCACGGCCGAGGGCCAGTACTCGCTCGTCGAGCGCTTCAACCGCTAAGCATGGCCGGCCGGGTCACAAGATCCGGCCGCGACCGCCGCTCATTGCGCAACGACGCGGCCGAGAAAGACGGCAATCGCATCAGCAGCACTGTCCAGATGTCGGTCATGGGTCAGCCCCGAACGTTTCAAAGGCTTGAGATCATGATCGGCGGCGGCCAGCCAATGCAGTTCGATCGCTGCCGAAAGCGAATACCGCGCCACCGTTTCGCGGTCCCCCAACGCATCACGCTCGCCCTGCAGAATCAACGTCGGCGTCTGCAGTGTCGCCAGATGAGCCACGCGCGGCTTGTCGGGCTTGCCGGCGGGATAGAACGGATAACCCAGACACACCAGGGCATCGACCTCTAGCTCTTCCGCCAGCATGCTCGCCATTCGCCCGCCCATCGATTTGCCGCCGATGGCCAACGGTCCTGTGGCCTGCTGTCGCACCAGTGCATGGACTTCCCGCCACTGAGCCAGTAGCTGAGCCTGGGGACTGGGTGGTCGCCTTCCCGCCCCCGTACGCCGCAGCGCCATGTAGGCAAACTCGAACCGGCAAACCGCTATCCCGCGCGCAGCAAGGCGCGCGGCCATTTCGTCCATGAACGGACTATCCATCGGCGCCCCTGCACCGTGGGCCAGGATCAGCGTGGCCGACGCCTCGTTCGACGTTTGGTTCCATCGGACGAGATACCCTTTGTCACCCTGTGTGTATTGACCGGCGTCAATACCGGCAGATTGCCCTTTCCCCATCCTTGCCTCGCTTTCTATTAGAAAGAAAAAAACTGCTCATTACCCGTGGATGGAAGCCCATACATGAACACAGCAACCAGTACCGCCTACAGTTACAAGGTGGTCCGCCAATTCGCCATCATGACGGTGGTGTGGGGAATCGTCGGGATGGGGCTCGGCGTTTTCATCGCAGCACAATTGGCCTGGCCATTTCTGAACCTCGACCTCCCATGGACCAGTTTCGGTCGTCTACGTCCATTGCACACCAACGCGGTGATTTTCGCCTTCGGTGGCTGTGCTCTGTTCGCAACGTCCTACTACTCGGTCCAGCGCACCTGTCAGACCACCTTGTTCGCGCCGAAACTGGCTGCGTTCACCTTCTGGGGCTGGCAGTTGGTCATCCTGCTCGCTGCGATCTCCCTGCCGCTGGGCTTCACCAGCTCCAAGGAATACGCGGAGCTCGAATGGCCGATCGACATCCTGATCACCATCGTCTGGGTGGCCTACGCGGTCGTCTTCTTCGGAACGTTGGCGACGCGCAAGGTCAAGCACATCTACGTCGGTAACTGGTTCTTCGGCGCCTTCATCCTGACCGTGGCGATCCTGCACATCGTCAACAACCTGGAAATCCCGGTCACCGCGATGAAGTCCTACTCGATCTACGCCGGTGCAACCGATGCGATGGTGCAATGGTGGTACGGCCACAACGCCGTGGGCTTCTTCCTCACCGCAGGCTTCCTCGGGATCATGTACTACTTCGTGCCGAAGCAGGCCGAACGCCCGGTGTATTCCTATCGCCTGTCGATCGTCCACTTCTGGGCGCTGATCACCGTCTACATCTGGGCCGGCCCGCACCACCTGCACTACACCGCCCTGCCGGATTGGGCGCAGAGCCTGGGCATGGTGATGTCACTGATTCTGCTGGCTCCGAGCTGGGGCGGCATGATCAACGGCATGATGACGCTGTCCGGTGCCTGGCACAAACTGCGTAGCGACCCGATCCTGCGCTTCCTGGTGGTATCGCTGGCGTTCTACGGCATGTCGACCTTCGAAGGTCCGATGATGGCCATCAAGACCGTCAACGCCCTGTCCCACTACACCGACTGGACCATCGGCCACGTACACGCTGGTGCGCTCGGCTGGGTTGCAATGGTTTCGATCGGCGCGCTGTATCACCTGATCCCGAAAGTGTTCGGCCGCGAGCAGATGCACAGCATCGCACTGATCAACACCCACTTCTGGCTGGCCACTATCGGCACCGTGCTCTACATCGCATCGATGTGGGTTAACGGTATCGCCCAGGGCCTAATGTGGCGCGCGATCAATGACGACGGCACGCTGACCTACTCCTTCGTCGAAGCACTGGAAGCCAGCCATCCCGGTTTCGTTGTACGGATGATAGGCGGTGCGATCTTCTTCGCCGGCATGCTGGTCATGGCCTACAACACCTGGCGCACCGTGCAGGCTGCCAAGCCGGCCGAGTACGACGCTGCCGCGCAGATCGCCTGAGGAGCCTAGGTAATGAAATCGCACGAGAAACTAGAAAAGAACGTTGGTCTTCTGACCCTGTTCATGATCCTGGCGGTAAGCATCGGCGGTCTGACCCAGATCGTCCCGCTGTTCTTCCAGGACGCGGTCAACGAGCCGGTTGAAGGCATGAAGCCCTACACCGCGCTGCAACTCGAAGGTCGCGATCTGTATATCCGTGAAGGCTGTGTCGGCTGCCACTCGCAGATGATCCGTCCCTTCCGCGCTGAAACCGAGCGTTATGGCCACTACTCCGTCGCCGGTGAGAGCGTATACGACCACCCGTTCCTGTGGGGCTCCAAGCGTACCGGTCCGGACCTGGCCCGCGTAGGCGGCCGTTACTCCGACGACTGGCACCGTGCGCACCTGTACAACCCGCGCAACGTAGTGCCCGAGTCGAAGATGCCTTCCTACCCGTGGCTGGTCGAAAACACCCTCGACGGCAAGGACACCGCCAAGAAGATGTCGGCTCTGCGCACCCTTGGTGTGCCGTACACCGAGCAGGACATCGCCGGCGCCGGTGATTCCGTCAAGGGCAAAACCGAGATGGACGCGATGGTCGCCTATCTGCAGGTGCTCGGCACGGCTCTGACCAACAAGCGCTGAGTGGTATATCAGCCAAGAAAAATGACGGCTGCCAAGCCAGCCGTCAGGGACTTCAATCGCGGACAGCCAGAGTTGCTCGGGCTGTTCAGGAGTAGCACATGAGCACTTTCTGGAGTGGATACATCGCCCTGCTGACGCTGGGCACCATCATCGCTCTGTTCTGGTTGATCTTCGCCACCCGCAAGGGCGAGTCTGCCGGTACGACAGATCAGACGATGGGGCATGCCTTCGATGGCATCGAGGAATACGACAACCCGCTGCCGCGCTGGTGGTTCCTGCTGTTCATCGGCACCCTGGTGTTCGGCATCCTTTATCTGGTGCTCTACCCTGGCCTGGGTAACTGGAAAGGCGTTCTGCCAGGTTACGAAGGCGGCTGGACACAGGAAAAACAATGGGAGCGCGAAGTTGCTCAGGCCGATGCGAAATACGGCCCGATCTTCGCCAAGTATGCTGCCATGTCCGTAGAGCAAGTCGCTCAGGACGAACAAGCGGTTAAGATGGGTGCGCGCCTGTTCGCCAACTACTGCGCGATCTGCCACGGCTCCGATGCCAAGGGTTCCCTGGGCTTCCCGAACCTGGCCGACAAGGACTGGCGTTGGGGTGGTGATGCGGCTTCGATCAAGACCAGCATTCTGAACGGTCGTATCGCGGCCATGCCGGCCTGGGGCCAGGCCATCGGAGAAGAAGGCGTGAAGAACGTCGCCGCGTTCGTCCGCAAGGAACTCGCAGGCCTGACACCGCCGGAGGGTACTGATGCCGACATCGACGCCGGCAAACAGACCTACGCACAGACCTGCTCCGTGTGTCACGGTCAAGGTGGTGAAGGCATGGCCGCACTGGGTGCGCCGAATCTTCAGCATGCTTCCGGCTGGATCTATGGTTCTAGCCTGAGCCAGCTGCAGCAGACCATTCGTCACGGCCGCAACGGTCAGATGCCTGCCCAGAAGCAGTACCTTGGCGAAGACAAGGTTCACTTGCTCGCCGCGTACGTTTACAGCCTGTCGCAGAAACCGGAACAACTCGCCAAGCAGTGAGTCGTAAAAGGGCGGTACACTCGTGCCGCCCTTCCCGCCTTGTCGTAACGCAACTCTTTCCTCGCTGCGACTATCTGTCGCATCACAAGCCGACCGAAGACCTTCCCCGTTCGCGCTCGCACTTCTAAGCTTTGCTTCCGATTCGCCGCCCCGCCTAGAACCATAAGGCGAACTCGAGATTCCCGCGCACCGGCCTGGTGCGAAACATCCCTGCGCAGCGCATGGAAAACGCTTTAAATCAGGGTTTTGGCCAGCAAAGAGAGCCTGGGCGTCGTTTGCAATGCCCCCCTGCTTTCTCCATACTTGCCGCCGTTTTTGCCTTCGAAAATGCCATTAGCGTGGAAGCCTTGCATGAGCACAGCAATAAGTGAGACTGCTTATAACTATAAGGTGGTTCGCCAATTCGCCATCATGACGGTGGTGTGGGGAATCATTGGGATGGGCCTGGGTGTTTTCATCGCCGCGCAGTTGGTGTGGCCCTCGCTCAACTTGGATCTGCCGTGGACGAGCTTTGGCCGTCTGCGACCATTGCACACCAATGCGGTGATCTTCGCATTTGGTGGTTGCGCACTGTTTGCCACGTCCTACTATGTGGTTCAGCGCACCTGCCAGGCGCGCCTGTTCTCCGACGGACTTGCAGCCTTCACCTTCTGGGGTTGGCAGGCTGTGATCGTGCTTGCGGTCATCACTCTTCCGCAGGGCTTCACCAGCTCCAAGGAATACGCAGAACTGGAGTGGCCGATCGACATTCTGATCACCGTGGTCTGGGTGTCGTACATCGCCGTATTCTTCGGCACCATCATGAAGCGCAAAGCCAAGCACATTTATGTGGGTAACTGGTTCTTCGGTGCCTTCATCCTGGTCACAGCGATGCTGCACATCGTCAACAACCTGGAAATCCCGGTGTCGTGGTTCAAGTCCTACTCGATCTATTCGGGCGCGACCGACGCCATGGTTCAGTGGTGGTACGGCCACAACGCCGTAGGCTTCTTCCTGACCACCGGCTTCCTGGGCATGATGTATTACTTCGTGCCGAAGCAGGCCGAACGTCCGGTGTATTCCTATCGCCTGTCGATCGTCCACTTCTGGGCATTGATCACCCTCTATATCTGGGCCGGCCCGCACCACCTGCACTACACCGCTCTGCCGGATTGGGCGCAAAGCCTTGGTATGGTGATGTCGATCATCCTGCTGGCTCCGAGCTGGGGCGGCATGATCAACGGCATGATGACCCTGTCGGGCGCCTGGCATAAGCTGCGCACCGATCCGATTCTGCGCTTCCTGGTGGTATCGCTGGCGTTCTACGGCATGTCGACCTTCGAAGGTCCGATGATGGCCATCAAGACCGTCAACGCCCTCTCCCACTACACCGACTGGACCATTGGTCACGTACACGCCGGTGCTCTTGGCTGGGTTGCGATGATCACCATTGGCTCCATGTACCACCTGATCCCGAAAGTGTTCGGTCGCGAGCAGATGCACAGCATCGGCCTGATCAATGCGCACTTCTGGCTGGCCACCATTGGCACCGTGCTCTACATCGCTTCGATGTGGGTCAACGGCATCACCCAGGGTCTGATGTGGCGCGCGATCAACGAGGACGGCACGTTGACCTACTCCTTCGTCGAAGCGCTGGAAGCCAGCCACCCCGGCTTTATCGTCCGCGCCGTTGGCGGTGCGTTCTTCCTCGCCGGCATGTTGCTGATGGCCTACAACACTTGGCGCACCGTACGTGCGGCCAGGTCAGCCCAGTATGACGCCGCCGCGCAGATCGCTTGAGGAAACGGTTAGATGAAGAATCACGAAATACTTGAAAAGAACATCGGTCTGCTGACCCTGTTCATGATCCTGGCGGTAAGCATCGGCGGTCTAACTCAGATCGTCCCGCTGTTCTTCCAGGACGCCGTCAACGAGCCGGTCGAGGGCATGAAGCCCTACACGGCGCTGCAGCTTGAAGGCCGCGATCTGTACATCCGCGAAGGCTGCGTCGGCTGCCACTCGCAGATGATCCGCCCCTTCCGGGCTGAAACCGAGCGTTATGGCCACTACTCCGTCGCCGGCGAAAGCGTCTACGACCACCCGTTCCTGTGGGGCTCCAAGCGTACCGGTCCAGACCTGGCCCGCGTAGGCGGCCGCTACTCCGACGACTGGCACCGTGCGCACTTGTACAACCCACGCAACGTGGTGCCCGAGTCGAAGATGCCTTCCTATCCTTGGCTGGTCGAGCACACGCTCGATGGCAAGGACACTGCCAAGAAGATGTCGGCTCTGCGCACTCTCGGCGTGCCATATACCGAAGAAGACATCGCAGGAGCTCGGGATGCCGTCCGCGGCAAGACCGAAATGGACGCGATCGTGGCCTACCTGCAAGTACTCGGCACTGCACTCACCAACAAACGGTAACGCATGATGGAAATCGGGACTCTTCGCGGCCTGGGCACAATTCTGGTAGCCGTCGCCTTCATCGGCGTGGTGCTCTGGGCCTACAGCAGCAAACGCAAGCAAAGCTTCGACGAAGCCGCCAACCTGCCCTTCGCAGACGACGAGACCGACGCCAAGAAGCGTGAAGAAGAAGCTTCCAGGAGTAAGAAATAAATGACCTCGTTTTGGAGTTGGTACGTCACCCTGCTGAGCCTGGGCACCATTGCCGCGCTGGTATGGCTGCTACTGGCAACACGCAAGGGACAGCGCCCCGACAGCACCGAAGAAACCGTTGGCCATTCCTATGACGGTATCGAGGAGTACGACAACCCGCTGCCGCGCTGGTGGTTCATGCTGTTCGTTGGCACCGTGATCTTCGCGCTTGGCTATCTGGTGCTATATCCCGGCCTCGGCAACTGGAAAGGCATTCTGCCTGGCTACGAAGGTGGCTGGACCCAGGTAAAGGAATGGCAGCGCGAGATGGACAAGGCCAATGAGCAATACGGCCCGCTATACGCCAAATACGCTGCCAGGCCGGTGGAAGAGGTGGCTAAAGACCCGCAAGCGCTGAAGATGGGCGGTCGTCTGTTTGCTTCCAACTGCTCGGTCTGCCACGGCTCCGATGCCAAGGGCGCCTACGGCTTCCCGAACCTGACCGATAACGACTGGTTGTGGGGCGGCGAGCCGGAAACCATCAAGACCACCATCCTGCACGGCCGCCAGGCCGCGATGCCCGGCTGGAAGGACGTGATCGGCGAAGAAGGCATCCGCAACGTAGCTGGTTACGTCCGCAGCTTGTCCGGTCGCGATACCCCAGAGGGTATTAGCGTTGACATTGAGCAGGGTCAAAAAATCTTCGCGGCCAACTGTGTAGTCTGCCACGGACCGGAAGCCAAGGGCGTTACTGCCATGGGCGCGCCGAACCTGACCGACAATGTCTGGCTGTATGGTTCGAGCTTCGCTCAGATTCAGCAAACCCTGCGTTACGGTCGCAATGGCCGCATGCCTGCTCAGGAAGCGATCCTTGGTAATGACAAGGTTCACCTGCTGGCGGCCTACGTCTACAGCCTGTCGCAGCAACCGGAGCAGTGATTGTACGAGGCCGGGAGTGACGTCCTGTCGCACCCGACCTCAATACTCCGGGCGTACCATTCGCAGCTGGACAGAAAAATGATCCCGGTTGGCACGTATCGGCCGGGACACCCACCTTCCGCCGTGGTACGCACTCGATGACTGAGCAGATCCCCGTTCATGATGTAACCCCCCCGTCCAAGGCCGGAGCGTCAAACGACCTCTACGCCGCGCGTGAAAAAATCTACACCCGGGCTTTCTCCGGAATCTTTCGAAACGTGCGCCGCGTCGGTGGTGCCGTGCTGTTCATCCTCTATTTCGGTACCGCGTGGATCAACTGGAACGGCCGACAGGCTGTGTGGTGGGATCTGCCCGAGCGTAAGTTTCATATCTTTGGCGCAACGTTCTGGCCTCAGGATTTCATCCTGCTGTCGTGGCTTCTCATCATTTGCGCCTTCGGCCTGTTCTTCATCACCGTCTTCGCCGGTCGCGTCTGGTGCGGCTATACCTGCCCGCAGAGCGTATTTACCTGGGTGTTCATGTGGGCCGAGAAGGTCACCGAGGGTGACCGCAATCAGCGCATTAAGATGGACAAGGCGCCGATGACCGGGAACAAGTTCATCCGCAAACTGGGCAAGCATGGCATCTGGCTGATGGTGTCGCTTGCTACAGGCATCACCTTCGTAGGCTATTTCACGCCTATCCGCGAGCTGGTGCCGGAACTGTTCACCTTGCAAATAGGTGGATGGGCACTGTTCTGGGTCGGCTTCTTCACTCTCGCCACATACGGTAACGCTGGCTACCTGCGCGAACAGGTATGCATCTACATGTGCCCGTACGCGCGCTTCCAAAGCGTGATGTTCGACAAGGACACCCTGATCGTCTCCTATGATCCGCGTCGCGGCGAGAAGCGCGGCCCACGCAAGAAGGAAGCGGACTACAAGGCAATGGGCCTCGGCGACTGCATCGACTGCACCATGTGCGTCCAGGTCTGCCCGACCGGCATCGACATCCGCGACGGTCTGCAGATCGAGTGCATTGGGTGTGCGGCGTGCATAGACGCATGCGACGCCATCATGGACAAGATGAATTACCCGCGTGGTCTGATCAGCTATACCACCGAGCACAACTTGTCCGGACAGAAAACGCACTTGCTGCGTCCACGACTGATCGGTTATGCCGTTGCGCTTTTGGCCATGATGGGGCTGTTTACCTACGCCGTGTATGAACGCCCGCTGGTCAAACTGGACGTACTCAAGGATCGCGTGCTCTATCGCGAGAACGAGCAAGGCAACATCGAGAACGTCTACACGCTCAAGATAATGAATAAGGCTCAGCGCGATCAGACTTTCGTTATCGAGGCATCCGGTCTCGATGGCCTGGTCTACGAAGGCCGCAGCGAAATCCAAGCGGCTGCCGGCGAACTGGTCACCATACCGGTTGAACTGTCGATCGCCGCAGAGAAGCTCCCCTCAAGCACCAACGAAATCGTCTTCCATGTTCGATCGGTAGACGACGATTCGATAAACGATGATGCCGACAGCCGTTTCATCGGCCCAAGCATCCGCTAAGCAAGGTAATACATGCGCTCTGAAAACGAACAAACGCGTTGGTACACCCAGTTCTGGGCTTGGTTTGTCATCGCAATATTGCTCTTCTCTGTTGTATTGGGGCTGTCACTGTTGACCATCGCGATTCGCAATGCCGACACGCTCGTCGCGGATAACTACTACGACGCAGGCAAAGGCATCAACCAATCGCTGGAGCGCGAGAAGCTGGCAGAGCGGCTGGAAATGCAGGCTCGCATCGCCCTCAATGACGAGCGAGGCCTTGCCGAGGTACAACTGAACGGCGCGAGCCGTCCACAGCAACTTGTGCTCAACCTGCTTTCCCCCACCCAGCCGGAGCGTGATCGCCGCATCATCCTGCAGCCGCAAGGTGATGGCTTATATCAGGGACAGATGCAGGAGCCGATCAGCGGGCGACGCTTCATCGAGTTGCTCGGCCGCGAAGGTGACCAGGATTGGCGGCTGTATGGGGAAAAAACCATCGAAACCGGCCAAGCCCTAGAACTGCAGCCTTGACCCGCTGATGGCAAAGCCCCTCCCCTGCTATCACTGCGGACTGCCGGTCCCTACCGGCAGTCCGTTTCAGGCCCGCGTGCTGGGAGAGACGCGGGCCTTGTGCTGCCCAGGATGTCAGGCAGTAGCCGAAGCCATTGTAAAGGGCGGACTGGAGAGCTATTACCAGCACCGCAGCGAGACATCCATCAATCCTCAGTCCTTGCCTCAGGAACTGGGTGAAGAGATGGCCTTGTACGATCGCGAAGACGTACAGCAGCCCTTCGTGCAACACCAAGGTGAGCTGGCCAGCACATCGCTGATGATCGAAGGCATCAGCTGCGCCGCGTGCGGCTGGCTGATCGAACGCCATCTGCGCAATTTGAAGGGTGTAACCGAAGCCAGCCTCAACCTATCCAATCACCGACTGAACGTACGCTGGAGCGACGCTCAGTTGCCGCTCAGTGAGCTGCTCGGCGAGCTGCGACGGATCGGCTACGCGGCGCACCCCTACCAGGCCGATCAGGCTGCCGAGCGGCTGGCCAGCGAGAACCGCCGCTCGCTCCGCCAATTGGGCGTTGCCGGTCTGCTGTGGATGCAGGTGATGATGGCTACCATGGCCACCTGGCCCGAGTTCAACCTGGACCTGTCCGAGAGCTTCTTCGTCACCCTGCGCTGGACCGCCCTGCTGCTGACCACCCCAATTGTTTTCTACTGCTGCACAGACTTCTTCAAGGGTGCACTCCGTGATCTACGCACCCGCCACCTGACCATGGACGTATCAGTTTCGCTGGCCATTGGTGGCGCCTATGTTGCCGGCATCTGGTCCACGATCACCGGCCAGGGCGAACTCTACTTCGACGCGGTTGGCATGTTCGCCCTGTTCCTGCTGGCCGGACGCTACTTGGAGCGACGAGCGCGAGAGCGCACCGCAGACGCAACGGCGCAACTGGTCAATCTGCTTCCGGCCTCATGCCTTAAGCTCGATGCAGAAGGCCACAGCCAACGCATTCTGCTTAGCGAGCTGCAACTCGGCGATCACGTACTGGTGCAGCCCGGCGCGTTGATTCCGTCAGATGGCATCATCATCAGCGGCCAGTCCAGCGTCGACGAATCGGTTCTCACCGGGGAGTATCTGCCCCTCCCCCGAGGTTTGGGTGATGCCGTAACCGCCGGCACGTTGAATGTCGAAGGCCCGCTGACCGTCGAAGTCCAGGCCTTGGGCGACGACACGCGCCTGTCGGCCATTGTTCGGCTACTGGAGCGAGCCCAAGCCGATAAGCCAAAGCTTGCCGAACTGGCCGACAGGGTCGCGCAATGGTTCCTGCTTGTGGTGTTGGTAGTTGCCACGGTCGTTGGGCTGGTCTGGTGGCAAATCGACCCACAGCGAGCGTTCTGGATCGTCCTTGCCCTGCTGGTCGCCACCTGCCCATGCGCGCTGTCACTGGCGACGCCTACCGCGCTCACGACCGCAACCGGCACATTGCACAAGCTCGGCATGCTGCTGACCCGCGGTCACGTGCTGGAAGGCCTCAACCACATTGATACGGTAGTCTTCGACAAGACCGGCACCCTCACCGAGGGGCGTCTGACGCTGAACGCTGTGCATCCACTCGGCACCCTCGACGCCGATGCCTGCCTGGCACTGGCCGCAGCCCTCGAAAACCGCTCCGAACACCCAATCGCCCGCGCGTTCGGCCGTGCGCCACTGGCTGCTGAATCGGTCGAAACAGTGCCGGGCTTGGGCCTGCTGGGCTGCGTCGAGGGGCGCAACCTGCGTATAGGTCAACCCGCTTTCGTTGCCGAAGGCTTCTGCCAACCAGCCCCAGCGATTCCTGGCGAGCAAGGCCAATGGCTGCTGCTTGGTGATGAGCAAGGCCCTCTGGCCTGGCTGGTACTCGACGATCGTCTTCGTGATGATGCGCCTGCACTGCTCGATGCCTGCCGTCGCCGTGGCTGGCAGACCCTTTTGCTCTCCGGCGACAGTTCACCCATGGTCGGCCAGATCGCGCGCGAACTCGGCATCGATCGGGCGGAAGGCGGCATGACACCCGCCGCCAAGCTCACGAGACTGCAGGAACTACAGGCCCAGGGGCATCGCGTACTGATGCTTGGCGACGGTGTAAATGACGTCCCAGTGCTCGCCGCAGCTGATATCAGCGTCGCCATGGGTTCGGCCACCGACCTGGCAAAAACCAGCGCTGATGCGGTGCTGCTATCCAATCGCCTCGGCAGCCTGGCACAGGCTTTTGACGTTGCACGGCGTAGCCGGCGCATCATCATCGAAAACCTGACCTGGGCAAGCCTGTACAATGGGCTGATCCTTCCCTTCGCTGCTATTGGCTGGGTAACCCCGCTATGGGCAGCGTTGGGCATGTCGATCAGCTCGCTACTGGTGGTTTTGAATGCCCTGCGGCTGACACGTCAGCCAACGAATCACGGCTGAACTCCGACCGAGATCTGCTGTAGCGACGGTGACGCATATCAATGACGCCGCAGCCGCACAAACGCAGCTGAAGACTTCGTTTTGGATCCTTTGGAGGTCCTGATGGCCGCTCTGTATATCCTCATCCCTGTTGCCGTGGTCCTGGTGGCCGTTGCGATCTGGGTATTTTTTTGGGCTGTGGATAGCGGGCAGTTCGACGACCTCGATGGCCCGGCACACAGCATCCTGTTCGATGACGACGAGCCGCAGCAGCCGTCCGCCGACGCACAGCACAGTACCGAAACCCAGCAGGAGAAACGCAACGGTGATTGAACTGGCGCCCCTGCTGCTGTCGGCCTTCGTACTGGGCTTGCTAGGCGGCGGTCATTGCCTGGGCATGTGCGGCGGGCTGATGGGTGCGCTGACCATGGCCATTCCGGCTGAGCAGCGCGCCAAGCGCCTGCGACTGCTGATCGCCTACAACCTGGGACGAGTGTCGAGCTATGCCCTCGCCGGTTTTCTTATCGGCTTGGCAGGCTGGGCCGTTGCCAACAGCCCGGCGGCAATGGCCCTGCGGGTCGTCGCTGCGCTGCTGCTGATCACCATGGGCCTGTACCTGGCCGGCTGGTGGAGCGGGCTGACTCGCATCGAGGCGCTGGGCCGCGGCCTCTGGCGCCACATCCAGCCCATCGCTAGCAAATTCATGCCTGTGACCAACGTGCCGCGTGCCTTACTGCTGGGTGCACTGTGGGGCTGGCTACCGTGTGGCCTGGTCTACAGCACACTGCTGTGGTCGGCCAGCCAGGGCGATGCGCTGGACAGTGCCATGCTGATGCTGGCTTTCGGGATCGGTACCTGGCCCGTGTTACTCGCCACAGGCCTAGCGGCCGAGCGCCTGACGGCATTGTTGCGCAAGCGTGGCGTACGCATGGTAGGTGGGGTGATGGTGATCCTATTTGGCCTCTGGACGCTACCGGGCCCGCATCAGCAGTGGCTGATGGGGCATGGCTCCGGCGCCGCCCATGGAGAGCATGCGCACTAGTGCAACGCTGGCGAACGCTCAGGGCTCCTTGGGCAGCTGACGCTTGTGCGCGGTCTTGTCGTAGGTGTCGACGATGATCCTGGCGGCTTCGTCTGGTACCGGCTTACCCTGCAGAAAGTCATCGATGTTTCGATAACTGACCCCATGAGCGGCTTCGTCGGGCTTACCGGGGGACAGCTCCTCCAGATCTGCGGTCGGCACCTTGTGCACAAGCTGATCTGGAGCCCCCAACGCTGCGGCGATCTGCCGAACCTGATCCTTCACCAAGCCGGCAAGCGGCGTCAGGTCGCATGCGCCATCACCGAACTTGGTGAAGAACCCCATCACCGCCTCGGCAGCATGATCGGTGCCAATGACCAGTCCCTGACGTGCGTTGGCAATGGTGTACTGAGCGACCATGCGTATCCGCGCCTTGGTGTTACCCAGTACGAAATCGCGCTGCTCTGGGCTCAACGAATCGAGCGTCTGCGTGGCAGCGGCCAATCCCAGAACGGCCGTGCCGATGTTTACGGTGTGGCACTCGTCGGGCTTGATGGTATCCACCGCCATCTGAGCTTCATGCTCGTCCTGCTGGACCTGATAAGGAAGGCGCACGGCGATGAAACAGTAATCGTCACCTTCACCGGCCTCGCGCATACCGGCGACGGCTCGCTGCGCCAGCAAGCCCGCAGTCGTCGAATCGACCCCCCCGCTGATGCCCAGCACCAGTGTTTTCAGCCCCGACTCGCGCAGACAGGATTGGATGAAGCTCACCCGGCGATCGATTTCGGCCTGCACCGACTCTGGCCCGGTGAACGGCGCGCAGACATTGAGCGCGGTTGCGATTTCCTGCTGGCGGCTGTGCATGAAACTCTCCTCTGGCGTATGAAGGCTCTGCTGGCTAACTGAAACGTCGATGTGGTCATGAGACCACGAATCAGCCTGATCTTTCCGGGTATTGGCGCCAATCTGGCCCAGCGCGCTAGGTTCGGATCAAGTTTGATACAGGTCAAGTCCGGCGCGCGGCCCTCCACCTAGAATCCAGCGACCGCCGTCATACCGGGAATGCCACATGCTCGACTCCATTCGCTGGGACTCCGACCTGATCCGTCGTTACGATCAGGCTGGCCCCCGCTATTCGTCGTACCCGACCGCGGCACAGTTCAATGACAAGATCGGCTCGTTCGACCTGCTGCACGCATTGCGCGGCAGCCGTCAGGCGTCACGACCGCTGTCGCTTTACGTCCATCTGCCGTTCTGCGCCAATGCCTGCTACTACTGTGGCCGCAACAATGTGGTGACAAGCGACCGCAAACAGGCGCGCGCTTATCTCGAACGTCTCGAAAGAGAAATCGAACTGATTGCCTGCCACCTCGGCAAGGATCAGCTGGTTGAGCAACTGCATTTCGGTGGCGGCACGCCCACATTTCTCAGCCATGAAGAACTGCGCCGACTGATGGGCCACTTGCGGCAACACTTCAATTTGCAGGACGACGACCACGGCGACTTCAGTATTGAAATCGACCCTCGGGAAGCAGACTGGCCAACCATGGGCCTGCTGCGCGAGCTTGGCTTCAACCGCATTAGTATCGGCGTTCAGGATCTGGATCCGGACGTCCAGCGCGCCGTTAATCGTACGCAGACACTCGAACAGACCCGCACCATCATCGAGGCGGCCCGCACCTTGCAGTTTCACTCGTTGAATATCGACCTGCTATATGGTCTGCCACTGCAGACGCCAGCGCGTTTCGCGACAACGCTGGAGGCGATCATAGATCTACAGCCCGACCGGCTGTCGCTGTTCAGCTACGACCATCAGCCCGAACAGTTCGCAACGCAGCGCCGCATCAGCGCTGGTGACCTGCCCTCGCCGTCCGACAAGCTGGCCATGCTGGAACAGAGCATCAACCAGCTCGCTGACGCAGGCTATCGCTACATTGGCATGGACCACTTCGCACTGCCGGACGACGAACTCGCCATGGCGCAGGAAGACGGTAGCCTGCAACGCAACTTTCAAGGCTATACCACACATGGTCACTGCGATCTGGTAGGCCTCGGCGTTTCAGCCATTAGCCAGATCGGCGACTTGTACTGCCAGAACAGTAGCGATGTAACGGAATACCAGCACCAGCTGGACCAGAACCAGCTAGCGACTGCCAAGGGCCTGCGCTGCAAACAGGACGACCAGATCCGCCGAGCGGTTATTCAGTCACTCATCTGTGACTTCGAACTTGACCTGAAACGCATCGAGCGCGACTACTCCATCGATTTCCAAGATTACTTTTGCGAAACCTGGCCGCTACTCGAACAGATGGCCGCGGATAGGCTGATCGAAATTGCTGACGGCCATCTCGTAATTCAGCCTGTCGGCCGACTACTCGTCCGTTCGATATGCATGCTCTTCGATCACTACCTTCCCGAGCATGCCATCCGCAGTTATTCGCGCGTGCTCTAGAGCGCCCTCAAATGATTCCCCTGCGACCCTTGAGCCGATTGGCCATAGCGGGCGACCTGAGTTAACCTTGCGCGCTATAACCAAGGTTTCCAGGAAGCCCACCTATGTCCGAATCGATCAAGGTCCGTGCGCAGCGGCAAGCCCATTGCAAGGATTGCAGCCTGTCCGGGCTTTGCCTGCCTCTGTCGTTGAACCTGCAGGACATGAACGCTTTGGACGACATCGTCAAGCGTGGCCGCCCATTGAAGAAAGGCGAGACGTTGTTCCGCCAAGGTGACGTCTTCAGTTCTGTATTCGCCGTACGCTCCGGAGCGTTACGCACCTTCAGCGTGACCGATAGCGGTGAGGAGCAGATCACCGGCTTCCACCTGCCCAGCGAACTAGTGGGCCTGTCCGGTATGGACACCGAAAGCTATCCGGTCACCGCTCAAGCGCTGGAAACCACTTCGGTCTGCGAGATTCCCTTCGAGCGGCTCGATGAGCTGAGCGTGCTGTTGCCGCAATTGCGCCGTCAGCTGATGCGCATCATGAGCCGGGAAATTCGCGATGATCAGCAGATGATGCTACTGCTGTCGAAGAAAACCGCAGATGAGCGCATCGCGACTTTTCTGATCAACCTCTCTGCACGCTTCAGCGCACGGGGCTTCTCGGCCAACCAGTTCCGACTGCCCATGTCACGCAACGAGATCGGCAATTACCTGGGCCTGGCAGTCGAAACCGTTTCACGCGTTTTTACCCGCTTTCAGCAGAACGGCTTGCTCGAAGCCGAGGGCAAGGAAGTACGCATCCTCGATTCCATCGGACTGTGCGCGCTAGCTGGCGGCGCCATGGACGTCTGAACCGCTGTCTGGGAGCAGTACGATGATCTTCGATGAATTCAGCATCAAAACCCTGATTCGTCCGGTACAGGACTTCCCCCGGCCAGGCGTGGTATTCCGCGATATCACCCCGCTGTTTCAATCGCCGAAAGCCCTGCGCATGGTGGCCGACAGCTTTATTCAGCGCTACGTAGAAGCCGATTTCACACATATTGGCGCCCTTGATGCCCGCGGGTTTCTAGTCGGCTCGATCCTTGCCTACGAGCTGAACAAGCCACTGGTGCTCTTCCGCAAACAGGGCAAGCTGCCGGCTGACGTGTTGTCGCAGGCTTATTGCACCGAATACGGCGAAGCTCATCTAGAGATCCATGCGGACAGCCTCTGCGAGGGAGATTCGGTGCTGCTGTTCGATGATTTGATCGCCACCGGCGGCACTCTTCTCGCTGCCGCGCAATTGGTTCGTCGCATGCGGGCGAACATCCATGAAGCCGCTGCGATCATTGACTTGCCGGAGCTCGGCGGGTCGCAGAAGCTTCAGGACATCGGTATTCCGACCTTTACCCTGACCGCCTTTGCCTTGAGCGACCGCTGAAGGCAGACCGGCGTTGCGTCGCTGATTCGATCAAGGACTCCGCCCGTGCTTACGACGCTTCGACGCAGCCTCTTGATTGTCGTGCTGGCGTGCGTGACACCCTCATTTGCATTGGATCGCGACGCGCTGCTGGACCAGGCGAACATGCTGCTGCTCCCTCGCGAGCGCACATTGCCGCAGTTCGAACTGGTCGACCAGGATGGCCAGCCGTTCAACAGCGCGTCACTTCAGGGCCGCTGGCATATCCTGTTCTTCGGCTTCACTGCCTGTCCCGACATCTGCCCCACTACCTTGAGCGACATGCGTCGGCTGTTCAGCCAGCTTCCAGCTGACGTCAGGGAGCAATTGCAGCTGGTTCTGATCAGCGCCGATCCTGCGCGCGATACGCCGCAACAACTGAAGACCTACTTGAGTTATTACCGTGCGGGTTTTGTCGGCCTGACCGGAGAAATGGACCAGCTGCAGAAGCTGTCCAGAGCCCTAGGGCTTCCCTTCGTTCCCGCCAGCGAGACGCAGGGCGATTACAGTGTCAGCCACAGCGGCAATTTGGCTTTAGTGGCACCGAACGGCAGCCTGCGCGGCCATATTCGCGCCCCCTTGAAGCTGGACGGGCTAAAGGAAATGTTGCCGCAGGTACTGCAAAGCGAATACTGAATGGCCCGTCCAAGCCGTTTGAGCGATCAGTGGCAGTCCAGCGTATCGGCCAGCACATAGGCCTGGAACGCAACTTCATCGACCCATTGCCGGGTCAGCTCCGCCAGTTGCCCGTTGCCAGCCCACTGCGCTAGCAGCGTGTCGATCTGCTGCTGCAGGCTTGGGTCGTCCGCAGCCAGCCTCAGCTGCCGCTCCGCGTCAGTAAGCGCAGGCAGCAAGCGCTTGTAGCGCCGCCACTCCGGCAAGGTGGCGATATCCCTCAGCAACACATCGTCATCAACCACCGCACGGCACTCGCCGAGTTTGAGGCCGATTAGGGCATGCGCTGCGCTCGGATACTCTCGCGGCTCTGCAGCAAAGCGCGAACGCAGCAGCGACCCATACGGACTGGCATCACTGACGCAGACCGGCTGGCCTTGAAGATCGGACCAGGCACCGAGACCGCCTTCCGTAGCGCTGAGCGCGGCAGGCGCAGCACGGTAGTAGACCGCAGCGCCAGGCTGATCGCCGGCAACCATGCGCAGATCGGCGTCCTTATTCACGGCTACAGTAGCAGGACGCCCAAGCCCTTCAGCCAACCGTTCGACCAGCGCCTGCTCCAAGCTCTCCGTTTCGCTGCTGGAGAGCACTCGATGCTGAGGCAGCTGGACGCTCAACGGCTCTGCCAGCAACGCAGCCGGCGTCATCAAGGCCAGACACAGAATGATGCGCAGGGGCGAGGACACGTCAGCAGCCTCAGACGTACTGGTAACGCAGCATCCGCTGCTTGAATTTCTCCAATACCACCTGATCGATCAGCGTGGCGAGAATGGCGATGACCAGAATGTTCATCATCACCCCAACCATATCGGCAATCTCCCCCGAGTAAGCGAGCGAACGACCGAGCCCCTGACCGAAGCCGATCAGCATTTCAGCGGAAATAAGCGCACGCCACGCATTGCCGAACGCCAACTGCGCACCCGTGATCAGCTCGGGCATTACTGCTGGCAGGTAGACACGGCGCAGCAGTTGCCAGCGTGACGCCCCCATCACCCGCGCTGCGGACACATGCACCGGCTGCACACTCTCGGTGGCATTCATTACCGAAAGCGCCATTGGGAAGAATGCGGCCAAGGCCACAACCACGATGATCGGCAGGTTGCCGAAACCCATCACGATCAGGAACAGCGGCACCCAGGCGATCGACGGAATCGACTGCAGAATGACGATGGCTGAGCGCAGGATTTCGCGGAAGAAGAACAGCACCCCACCCACCAGGCCGAAGCCGATACCGAACAACAGCGCGAAGCTGTAGCCACTGCCGAGGCGGCTCATGCTGCCGTAAAGCCCTTCACGGAACTCCGGTTGCTGCACGGTCGTGAACAGGCGTTCGAAGACGGTCGGAATACCCGGCATCAGGAAGGCCGGCAGACTCCAGGCCGCAGCCTGCCAGATCAGCAGGATGAACAATATGGCCAGAATGACGGCGAGATACTTCTTCGGGCCGGTAAGACGACGTGCCTGGCTCATGGGTGTGCGACCTCAGTCTTGATGCCCAGCAGGCTGAGAATTTCCTTACGCTCGGCAGCGAAGTCCGAAAGATCGTGGCTCTTCTCGCAATGCGTGAAGTTGAAGGTTTTCAGTACCCGTGTCGGGCGCGCGCTGAATACGAGGACGTGATCGGCCAGGTACAACGCTTCATCAACATCGTGGGTGACCAGCAGCACGGTGGGCTGATGCTCTTCGATCAGCTCGCGCAACACGTCCTGCAGTGCCATGCGGGTCAGCGCGTCCAGTGCGCCAAACGGCTCGTCCAGCAACAGCACTTCTGGTTTAGCGATGAACGCGCGAGCCAGAGCTGTACGCTGGCGCATGCCGCCAGACACCTGATGCGGGTAGTAGTGTTCGAAACCGTTGAGCCCGACGCGCTCGAGCCAGCCTTGCGCCTGTTCGAACGCGCCGCTCTTGGCCACGCCCTGCAGTTCGAGCGCCATGGCGACATTGCCCTGCAAACTTAGCCAGGGATACAGCGCATGCTCCTGAAATACCAAGGTGCGCCGCGGGCTGGGCTCGGTGATCGGCTTGCCATCGGCAAGCACTCGCCCCGCGCTAGGCTTTTCCAGCCCCGCCACCAGGTGCAATAGAGTCGACTTACCGCAGCCGGAAGGCCCGACCAGGGCAACCAGCTCGCCCTGGGCGAACTCACCGTTGAAGCCCTTGATGACTTCGAGCTGCCCGAAGCGCTTGTCTACATTCTCAAACCTGAGCTGCATAAAAATCCGCAAATCCAGAAACGAAATTGCCCGGCAATGCGGGCGGGTTAAACGGCCCGACGCGAAGCCGGGCCCTGGTAATACCGAACGGGAAACGTCGCTTAGAGTTCGCGAGCTTCCTGCCAGGAAAGATCGAGGATGGCGCTGGTATCGAACGGTTTACCGTCGCGGGTCTTCAGCGAGCCGAGCTCCTGCAGAATATCCGCAAGCTCCTGAATACGCGCCCGATCGTTCTCATCAAGCTTGGCGCTGAAAGTCTGGGTGCCAATTGCCTCTTCAATAACCACTTCACGGGCGAGCTCGCCACGCTTGAGCGTCTTCAGGGTCGGCTCGGCGATGAAGTAGTTGGCAATCAGCTTGGCCGCTTCAGCCGGCTGCTTGTCGAGCATTTCGATGGCGTCACGCTGGGCGTCCAGCGACTTCCAGACAGCGTCCTTGCGCTTGGCCAGGGTGTCGCCGGAAGTGATTACCACCATGCACGGGAACGGCCACACTTCGCCGATCTCATAGACCTGGCGAACCGGCGCAACCAGTTGCGCGATGCGATCATAAGGCTCAAACAGGAATGCCGCATCGACACGGCCGGATACCAGTGACTGCACCGCCACGGCAGGGCTGACGCCCATGATATTCACGTCACTCGGCTTGAGGCCGGCATTCTTCAATGTCACGCCGCGCAGTACTGCATCGGCCGTGCTGCCTTCACGCTGGGAAGCCAGCGTACGGTCCTTGAGGCCTGCAACGTCGTTGATATCGGTATCTTCGCGCACGAGAATCGAGTGATACCCCTGCTGTGCACCGCCCACCACCTTTAGATCAGCCCCTTTGGAGGCCCAGGCGACAGCATTGGTGAAGCCAAGCACGCCGGTATCCAGCTGCCCGCCCACAATGGCCTTGATAAGGTCGGTACCCGAGCTGAACTCGATCAGCTCGACATCCAGGCCATGCTTTTTGTACAGCCCGGCTTCGTGAGCAACCATTGCTTGGGCATCATCCATAACGCGGATATAGCCAACCTTGAACTTCTCCTGCGCCTGGGCAAACGCACTCACCAGTAAAAGAGCTGGAATCAGCCAATGCTTCGCTTTCATTTCGACCTCGATTCGAATACGGCACATATATAACTAAAACGAAGATAAATATTCGTTTTAGCTATCTAAGTTCTATGGCTTAGAACTTTACCCGAATCAAACAGGGAGCGGCACTACCGAGGTGGCATAAAGTCAGTACTTCAGGTTATAGGCTGATTGTTTTGCGCCCCGCCAACGCATGGGCCAAAGTACCGCCATCAACCAGATCCAGCTCGCCACCCAAAGGCACGCCGTGGGCGATCCGGCTAATGGTTAACCCTTTCGGAATCAGCATTTGCGCGATGTAGTGCGCAGTTGCCTCGCCTTCAACAGTCGGATTGGTAGCCAGGATGACCTCACTGAACGCCCCGTCCGCAACCCGAGTAAGCAGCTCGGGAATGCCGATAGCTTCTGGACCCAAGCCATCGAGCGGCGACAGATGCCCCTTGAGAACGAAATAACGCCCTCGAAAACCGGTCTGCTCGACAGCGAAAACGTCCACGGGGCTCTGCACCACACATAGCAGCGAATCGTCCCGCCGCGGGTCAGCGCACTGCGGACACAGATCGTCCTCGGTCAGCGTGCGGCATTGACGGCAGTAACCGACTCCCTCCATCGCTTTCGCCAGCGCCTGCGCCAGGCGCAAACCGCCGCTGCGATCGCGCTCCAGCATTTGCAAGGCCATGCGCTGCGCAGTCTTCTGCCCGACACCGGGGAGAATGCGCAATGCATCGATGAGTTGGCGGATCAGGGGGCTGAAGCTCATAAGTATGTGTCGCTATTGGAAGGGGCAGCACGGAACAAGGGCATTCAGGCGGCATGCGGAGCAAGCCGCGAGAAGGCGTAGGCACCCTGAATCTACTGCGCATACATGAGGGTGCCCGCGCTTTTGAGCACCGCAGTCATGCGCGTCGACTGGGCGACCCGGTTTAGAAGGGCATTTTGAAGCCTGGCGGAAGCTGCATGCCAGAGGTCATGCCCGCCATCTTGTCCTGGCTGTTCTGCTCGATCTTGCGCACCGCATCGTTGACGGCAGCGGCGATCAGGTCTTCCAGGATTTCCTTGTCTTCCTGCATCAGGCTGTCATCGAGGCTGACGCGTTTGACGTCATGACGGCCATTCATCACGACGCTGACCAGACCAGCACCCGACTGCCCGGTAACCTCGGCGTTCGCCAGCTCTTCCTGCATCTTCTGCATTTTTTCCTGCATCTGCTGCGCCTGCTTCATCAGGCCGGCCATGCCACCTTTCATCATGGGTATCACCTCATTTCAATCAGGATTCGGAATGTTCTACGGGTTCGATGGTGCCTTCGCGGATCACCGCGGCGAACTGCTGCATCAACTGCTGGACCAGAGGGTCCGAATGAATCGATTGCTCCGCTGCGCGTTGCCGCTCGGCACGACGGCGGAAAGCAGCCTGCGCCGGTGTTTCCTGCTCCGGCTTCTGCAGCACGATATCCAGCTGCAGTGTGCGTCCATGGTACTGATTCAGCGCATCGTTCAGCCGCCGCTGCTGGGTAGGATTGAACAGCGCACTCTGCGCTGGATCAAGATGCATCAGCCAGTGATCGCGCTCAACCGAGATCAACGTGCAATTGGCGGCAATGCTGCCGGTGAGACCGGACAAACCGAGCTTGAGATAAAGCTGCAGCCACTCGGCAGCAAGCCCAGTGGCGGGCTCTACCGCCGGTAGCGGCTCGGCAGTCTGAGGTTCGTCGTCGGCATCGCTCAACTCATCAAGGTAGGCCTCGGCCTGATTCTCGACCTCGAAGTAGTCCTCGTCGGTCAGCGGCGGCTCATCATCGTCCGACTCTTCAACCTGCACTACGGACGCTACATGTTCATCCGGACCATCGAGCGGCGCAGGTTCGGGCAGAACGACGTCGGCAACGACCGCAACCGGCGGCACATCAGGCGGCTCGTTCCACGGCACGTCGATGACAGGCGCCGCCTGAGGCTCCTCTACAGCAGGAGTGGCCGCCACAGGTACAGCTGAAGGCTCGGGTACTGGCGGCTGCTGCGCTGGCGCCGAAACGGCAGGCGCAGGCTGTGGTGCAACTGCTGCGACCGAAACCACCGGGGATGGAGTAGGCGACACGCCAACGGGCGGCGTGTCGGCCACCGCTGCGGGCTTGGAATCAGCTGTGGCCGGGCTGATTCCCAGGGTCTTTAGCGGTGTTCGCGGCGCATCGTCGTTGCCCGCCGGACGGAACGCCAGCATACGCAGCAAGACCATCTCGAAGCCGCTGCGCGGATCCGGTGCCAGCGGCAAATCGCGCCGACCGATCAGCCCCATCTGGTAATAGAACTGAACGTCTTCGGCCGGCAGCGCCTGGGCCAAGGCCAGCACCCGATCGCGATCGCCCTGACCATTGTCCACGGCCTCCGGCAGCGCCTGCGCGATAGCGACGCGGTGCAGCACGTTGAGGATTTCGGCCAGCACACCAGCCCAATCCGGGCCCTGCTCGGCGAGATGACGCACCGCTTCGAGCAACGCTCTGGCGTCACCTTCGAGCAATCCCTGCAACACGCCGTAGACCTGACCGTGGTCGAGGGTGCCGAGCATCGCCCGAACGTCGGCGGCAAGCACCTTGCCTTCACCGAAGGCGATCGCCTGGTCGGTCAAACTCATCGCATCGCGCATCGAGCCGTCCGCCGCGCGGCCCAGTAGCCACAGCGCATCGTCTTCGAAAGGCACGTTCTCGACGCTCAGTACGTGGGTGAGATGCTCGACCACGCGCTCCGGCGGCATGTTCTTCAGCGAGAACTGCAGGCAACGCGACAGGATAGTGACCGGCAACTTCTGCGGATCGGTAGTCGCCAGCAGGAACTTGACGTGGGGCGGCGGCTCCTCAAGGGTTTTGAGCAGCGCGTTGAATGAATGCGACGAGAGCATGTGCACTTCGTCGATCAGGTAGACCTTGTAGCGCCCGCGGCTCGGTGCGTACTGGACATTGTCCAGCAGCTCGCGAGTGTCTTCGACCTTGGTGCGGCTCGCAGCGTCGACCTCGATCAAGTCGACGAAGCGCCCTTCATCGATTTCCCGACATACCGAGCACACACCGCAGGGCGTCGAGCTGACACCGGTTTCGCAGTTCAGGCATTTGGCGATGATCCGCGCGATGGTGGTCTTGCCCACGCCCCGGGTGCCCGTGAACAGGTAGGCATGGTGCAGACGTTGGCTATCCAGCGCATTGATCAGGGCCTTGAGCACATGCGTCTGGCCGACCATTTCGCGAAACGAGCGCGGACGCCATTTACGTGCGAGAACCTGATAACTCATAACACCATCGCGGGGGACAAGGCAGAGGACGGGTAATGCTAGCGGAGCAGGATGGAAATTGCATCCGAGCTGCGCTCGAACTGCCGGCTAGCCGAGCAATCGGGCACCGAGCGCCTCAACTACCGCATCCAGTGCCGGGTTTTGCCCGACGATCCGCACCGCGAGCCCATCGATCTCGCGCCGCGCTGGATACTGCTTGCGCAGCAGATCGAACCCAGCCCGACGCTGCGCTTCGTCGCCGAGCAAACTGCGGCGGAAATCCGCATCGTCCCGGCGAGGGTCGTAGACCGCCCGACACAGCATGGCCAGCATTTCAGCCGGTTCCGCGGAAGATGCGAAGGTCAGCTCGGTCAAGGGCGCACCGGGCATCAACTGCGCGAGTTCGACGAGCGGCTCCAGCCCGCGCGCCATGCAGAGTGCGGTGTAGATCTGCGCCGTACCGCGGAGCTTGCCATCCAGGCTGTATCCGGCGATGTGCGGTGTGGCGATCCGGCACAAATCGGCAAGCGCCACATCCACCTGCGGCTCACCCTCCCAGACGTCCAGCACCGCTTCGATATCCGGGCGCTGCTGCAGCAGGTCGCACAGTGCAGCATTGTCCACCACTGCGCCGCGACTGGCGTTGATCAGCCAGGCTCCCGGGCGCAGCCTGGACAGCCGCTGTTGATCGAGAAGGTGAAAGGTCGGCCAGTCGCCGTCCATGCTCAGCGGGGTATGCAGACTGATCACATCGCATTCAGCAAGCACCTCGTCCAGCGAGACGAAACCACCCGCCTCGCGCGCCTGTCGAGGCGGATCGCATACGCGCACATCCCAGCCAAGCCCACGCAGCACCTCTACCAGCCGCCCGCCCACTTCCCCGGCGCCAACGACACCGAAGCGGCGTTGCGCCAGCGCCTCGCCACGCACCTCCGCCAGCGCGAGCAAACTGCCGAGCACATAGTCAACGACGCCCCGTGCATTGCATCCCGGCGCGCTGGCCCAGTCGATGCCGGCCTTTTCGAAGTAGTCGAGATCCAGGTGATCCGTTCCGATGGTACAGGTTCCGACGAACCGCACCGCACTGCCGTCCAGCAGATCGGGATCGACCCGTGTAACCGAGCGCACCAGCAGCACATCGATGTTTTCCAGTGCCGCCCGATTGATGCTACGACCGGGCATGCGTCGAATCTCGCCAAGCCCGGCAAAGAACTCATCGACCAGCGGAATGTTTTCATCGGCGAGGATATGCATGGTGCGGCTCCGGTGAGGGGAAGCACATTCTAGACGGCTTGCCACTGCTTTGCCGCCTTCCTGAGCGCTCTCGCGGGGCGTAGACTAGCGCGCTTCTTGTATACAACCGGAACGCCTCCTGATGCCCACTGAGCTCAGACTCAGACGGGTCCGCCTTGAATTGCGCACCCTCTTCGCCCTCGCCCTGCCCATGATGATTGCCCAGCTGGCCAGCACTGCCATGGGCTTCGTCGACACCGTTATGGCCGGTCGCGTCAGCCCCCATGATCTGGCTGCGGTCGCGCTGGGCAATTCGATATGGGTGCCGGTCTATTTGCTGCTAAGCGGCATCACGCTGGCGACAACGCCGAACGTCGCCCAGCGCTACGGCGCGGGCAACCATGGCGAAATCGGGCCACTTGTCCGTCAGGCTCTTTGGATGGGCGCAGGCATCGGCCTGGGCAGCGCGCTGCTGATGTGGAATGCGGAGCCGGTGTTGCATTTGATGCGCGTCGAGCCGGCTTTGATAGAGCCGACCATGGCCTACCTGCGCGCCGTCGCCTGCGGCTTTCCCGCTGTCGCGCTATATCAAGTACTGCGTTGCTTCAGCGACGGCCTGGGTCATCCGCGACCGAGCATGGTGATCGGCATCCTTGGCCTGCTGCTGAACATCCCGCTGAACTACATCTTCATCTACGGCAAGCTAGGCATACCGGCAATGGGGGGCGTCGGCTGTGGCGTGTCCACTGCACTGGTGATGCTGTTCATGCTGATAGCGATGACCATCTGGGTGAAACGTGCGTCGGCCTATCAACCCAGCCAGCTGTTTTCCCACTTCGAATGGCCGCGTTGGCCGATGCTCCGGCATCTGCTGTCGGTAGGCGTACCGATTGGTGTCGCGGTGTTCGCCGAAGCCAGTATCTTTTCCGTCATCGCGCTGCTGATTGGCGCACTCGGCGCAACGGTCGTCGCCGGACACCAGATTGCGCTGAATTTCACCTCACTGATCTTCATGATCCCACTGTCGCTGGGGATGGCCGTTACCGTGCGTATTGGCCAGGAACTGGGCCGTAATGCCCCAAGAGACGCCCGCTTCGTCGCTGGTGTAGGGATCGCCGCGGCACTGGTTTACGCCTGCTTTTCGGCCAGCGTCATGTTGCTGTTCAGCGAACAGATTGCGCGGATATACACACCGGACCCGGCTGTCATCGCTGTCGCCGCCAGCCTGTTCTTCTATGCTGCGGTCTTCCAGTTCTCGGATGTGGTCCAGGTCACCGCCGCCGGAGCATTGCGCGGCTATCAGGACACCCGCATGACGATGGTCTACACCCTCTTCGCCTACTGGGGCATCGGCCTGCCGGTGGGGTATCTACTCGGGCTTACGGACCACCTCGGTGCTGCCACAGGGCCAGCTGGCTTATGGCAAGGGTTGATCGCCGGGTTGAGCTGCGCGGCATTGCTGCTCAGCGTGCGCCTGGCTCGCAGCGCCCGCCGCGAGATCCATCGGCACACTGCGCTTCGCAGGGCGGCGGTCTAGCCGCCACAGCCAATCAGAGACTGCGTTCGATCCTGCCGTCGGAGCGCGCCAGGTACCCCGAACCACACTCCCAGAGCAGCGCGGCCCGGTCTTCCGGGCTTAGCGCGTCGAGCCCGCCGCGCAGTGCATAGGCAGTAAAGCCAAGCTGGGTCAGCAGAAACACGGCGTTGGCACTGCGCTTGCCGCTTTCGCAATAGCAGAGGTAGGGACGCTGCGGGCTCAACAAGCGGGTCTTCAACCGCAGCAGGTGCAACGGCATATGCAGCGCTTGCATCGCATGACCCTGCTCATAATCGTCGAGCAATCGTACGTCGAGCCACTGAGCACCACAGGCGAGCAGCTCGGCCACGTTGCCCAGATCGACGTCGCCCACCACCGGCGCCTTGAGCAACTCGAGGAAGTCGGCTCGGGAAAGCCGTAGCACGGAGCCATCCTCGATCATGGCTATGCTCGCATTACGCGAGCGTTCTTCGAGCAGCGCTTCTTCACCGAAACACGCGCCCGGTTCGAGCTCTGCGAGCAGTTGTTCTCCGCTGCCAGCCGCTTTCAGCACTTGCGCGCGACCGCTCTTGAGGAAGTAGCAGCAATCACCGGCCTCGCCCTCACGGATCAGGGATTGGCCGGCTGGCGCATCGATTTCGACAAGACGGCTCAGCATGCTGCGTATGTTTGCTGGTGGCACCTGAGCGAACAACGGATTTTCCAGCAGGCGTTCGAGCCATTCGCTGTCTTCTCCATCCATCGACAGCTGCAGCAATACGTCCTGAAGGGCCTGGCGCCAGGAAAGCAGCCGCTCCAACTCTGCACCATCCACGGTCAGCAGTTGGCAATCTTCCAGTGCGCGCAACTCGCCCAGCTGGCCAGTCGCAAGGCTGTGCAAGGCAGCCGGCGTGCCAGCGACGAAACGCGTCTGCTGCCCATTGATGTCGATCAGCAGAAGACTGCCCGTCATCAAATAGTGACGTACTGCAGGGTTACTTCCGAACTGGAGAACTTGGCCGGCCGTGAGCGCGAGCGGCGCAATCCGCAAGCGGAGTTCCCATAGCTGGCGCGGCGAAAGCCCATCGAGCGGGATCAGATTGCGCAGCTGATCGGGGTGCAGCGGTTTGTTCATCCGAGAAAATCCAAACGTCTATCCGTCAATCAGCTTTTGCAGCTGGCCTTGAGCAGCACGGCGCCCTTGCAGACCACCGGTGTGGACGAACACCAGCCGCGTGCCGGCAGGAACATACCCCCGCTCGACATAAAGGCGCAACGCCATCATGGTCTTTGCAGTGTATATCGGATCGAGCGGCACGCCAGCGGCGCGCTCGGTCGCCAGGATGAACTGGGCCAGCTCCTTGTCGAAACGTCCAAACCCGCCGCGGCTGGCGTCCAGCAGCTCATACCCGCCATCAGCGACGCCGGCTTGCGCAAGCAACCTCGCCACACCCGCGCTCACCGCATGCGAAGGCGGGCCGGCCAGCGCGCCGAACACACGATGTCGACCGGCCTCGCCGATGACCAGGCCAGCCAGCGTCGTTCCGGTACCGGTAGCCAGCCAAATGACGTCGTAGTCGCTCCAACCCACTGAGCCAAGCGACGCTTGCAAGCGCGGAACCAACGCAGCGCAACCGAGGGCGCCGAGCACACCACCGCCCCCTTCGGGTATCTGGTAGAAGCCTGGGTAGCGCGCTTGCCATGGTTCCCAAAACGTCGGCTGGTTACGCTCCCGGTAGCCACCGTAGCCAAGCCAGTGCAGCTGCATGCCCCAGGCGCGTAAATCGGACACCGTTGGCGTTTCCTGCTCGTGTCCGCGCAGCAAGCCGACAGTCGCCAGACCAAAGCGGCGACCCGCAGCCGCCACTGCATGCAGATGATTGGAATGAGCACCGCCGAGACTGATCAGGCCCGATGCATCAGCACGGCGGGCTGCCTGAAGATGCTCCACCAGCTTGAACCACTTGTTGCCGGATAACTCGGGATCTACCAGATCCAGACGTAGTACCGCGCCCTCGACCCCGCTGCGCTGCAACCAGTCCAACGACAGGGGCTGTAGGATCAACGGGGCATCGAAGGGAGGAGGCAGAGACAAACCGCTTAGCTGCCGGTGCGCTGTCGGTCTTCCTTGCGGTGCCGAGTGCAGCAGTTGGATTCGCCGATGACGAAGCGGCTAGGTGTATCAATCTTATCCAGCGGCATTGCGCAACGCTCACCACTGGAAAGCGTCGCAACGCAGGCCGGCTTCTGGTAATGCTCGAGCCACTGCCGATACTGCTCCTCGGAGACGAAGCATTTGGCAGCGACATAAGCCAAGGGATTGGTGCGATAGCGAGCAAGGTCCTGCAATGCGATGGTTAGATGCCCTGCTCCAGGATGGTAGGCCATGAACACCACGCCCTGACGAGACAGCTCCTCCAGCACCCGGTCGCCGCTACCACCCAACTTCTCGCACTCGGCCTTCAACCGCTGGATTTCCTCTTCCAGCTGCGCATCCAGCTCGTTGCGGTAGGCCAGTTCGACGTCGCGGATCGATACCTGCTCCCTGTACTCAGCCACGGCCGCAGTAATGCGAGCCTGAGCTTCAATTTCGAACTGTTCTCGGGCAGCGCCGATCTCGACCCTGCCGCTGACCTCCAGCGTGCGCAGCTGCTTGCTCATTTCCTCGCGCGCTTTCTGGAAGCTCTCGCCCTGCGCGGTCATCTGCGCATGCAGATTCGCGTTCAGCTCGGTCTGCTGCTGCAGTTGCTGTTGCAGCGCGCCGACCTCATCCTGCAGCGCCTTGCGCTCCTTCTCCGCGGCAGCCGCCAGTTTGAGCGCATCCTCTTCGCGCAGGCGCTCGAGGTTTGCGATGCGTTGACGCTGCTGCTTGATCAGCAGGGCAGCCTTCTGTCGCTGCTCCCGCTCATGGCTTTCGGATCGCTTTGCCGCGGCGTCCTTGCCGGCCTCGGCTGCGTACCAGGTGTCCTCGGCAACCATCTGCAGACGTTCTGCTGGTACTGCTTGAGGCGTCTCATCTTCGACCAGCAGGCCGAGCTGGTTGCGCTTGATGGTTTCGCGCAGCACCACCAGATCATTGCGTTCCGGGCTGACCTTTGGGTCCCACATGTGCATCTGATGCCAGGACACCGGGCACTGACTGCGGCAGGCCAGGCGAATCGGCCCAGCGCCCATGTCCGGACCGCGGCCAGTACGCTCGGCCAACTGGCGCAACGGAATGTTCCAGCCGGAATCGGCCGAGCCGTCATCATTGAAGTCGAGACAGAAAAATACCGCGGCACGCACCTGCAGCCGTGGATTGATCATCACGTATACGGCATGCATCTGACGATCCGCGAACTCGGGAAGTGCAACGACCCCGTCGAGCACCGCCTCGAATTCCGGATACAGCATTTCCTTGCAGATGGCGCCTTCATTGAAGAACAGTACGGCTTCGACCATCTGCGGCTTGTTCTGCATGCTCGACTTCCTCTATTGCCCGCAGCAGCGAGCCAGCATTATCCGGAGCGATACGGCCATCCGATGCCGTCGCCCCGTTAGTGCCGCAAGTTTAGGGGAAATGTTCAAGCAGGCAATGTGACTGGGTTGGCAGCGAATCCCGGCATTGGGCGCCGCGCGGTGCATCGCACTGCGGATTTTGCGATGGGCTTTGCTAAATCAGCCCGCGCGGTAGGCAGCCAGGCGGTGCTCCATCTCATCGCCCAGCGCCTGCAAACCACTCATCGGACGAATCATGACCTCGAATTCGACGATCTTGCCCGCCTCGTCGAACCGAATCATGTCGATGCCCTTGAGCTCGCGATCCCCTACGCGGGCGCTGAATTCCAGTACCACGTCCGAGCCTTCTGCGCTCGCCAGCTCACGGTGGTAATGAAAATTCTCGAACACCTGGAGCACGGTATTGAGGATCAGATTGACCGCCGCCGCGCCTTCATAGGGTTTGTAGGCCATCGGCGAGCGAAACACGGCCTGTGGATGCAATAGCTCCGGCAGCCGGCTGAGATCACGCTCAGCGATCATACGGTGCCAGGCTTCCAGACTGCTCGCAGCCCCCGGTTGCAGCGCAATTGCACTTTCCATAAGTGATCCTCTTTCAGACTTGCCGATGGGTTCCGAATCAGAGCGCCGCAGCCAAACGGCAGCCCTGATCGATGGCTCGCTTGGCGTCCAGCTCGGCAGCGACATCCGCGCCGCCGATCAGATGCACCCGCGCGCCTGCCGCTTCCAGTCCCGCCTGGAGCTCACGCAACGGCTCCTGGCCAGCACAGAGAATTACCGTATCCACCGGCAACACTTGCGGCTCGCCCTCGCCTACCCGGATGTGCAGACCGGCATCGTCGACTTGCACATATTCGACCGAATTAAGCATTTGCACGTGCTTGTTCTTCAGACCGGTACGGTGAATCCAGCCTGTGGTCTTGCCCAAGCCATTACCGACCTTGGACTTCTTGCGTTGCAGCAGATAAACCTGGCGCTTCGGCGCATGGGGGGCGGGCTGGATGCCGGCGATACCACCGCGTACCGCAAGCCCGAGGTCGATACCCCACTCTTTCCAGAAAGCCTCACGATCCAGACTGGTGGATTCGCCGTCATGCGTGATGTATTCCGACACATCGAAGCCGATGCCACCGGCGCCGATCACTGCCACGCGCTGACCAACCGGCTTGCGTTCCAGGATGGCATCCAGATAACCGATCACCTTCGGATGATCGATGCCAGGAATTGCCGGGGTCCGCGGGGCAATGCCGGTAGCGAGGATGATTTCGTCAAAGCCTCCAGCCAACAGCGTTTCCACCGTCGCACGGGTATTCAGTTGCACCTCGACGCCGGTTTCCTGCAGGCGGTTCTGGAAGTAGCGCAGCGTTTCGTAGAACTCTTCCTTGCCTGGGACGCGCTTGGCGACATTGAACTGGCCGCCGATTTCACTGGCCGAATCGATCAACGTCACCTGATGGCCGCGCTCGGCCGCAATCGTGGCGGCAGCCAGACCCGCCGGGCCGGCACCGACGACGGCGATCTTCTTCACCGTGGTGGTGGGAATGTAGTTGAGCTCGGTTTCGTGGCAGGCGCGCGGATTGACCAGGCAGGTCGTCAGCTTGCCGCTGAAGGTGTGGTCCAGACAGGCCTGGTTGCAACCGATGCAGGTATTGATCCGCTCGCTATGGCCGGCAGCCGCCTTATTGACGAACTCAGGGTCAGCCAGGAACGGGCGAGCCATCGATACCATGTCGGCGTCGCCCTCTGCCAATACCTGCTCGGCGACCTCCGGTGTGTTGATACGGTTGGTGGTAATCAGCGGAATGCTCACATTACCGCGCAGCTTGGCGGTGACCTTGGTGAACGCGGCGCGCGGCACCTTGGTGGCGATCGTGGGAATGCGCGCCTCGTGCCAGCCGATGCCCGTATTGATCAGCGTGGCACCGGCCTGCTCGATGGCCTTCGCCAGCTGCACCACCTCCTCCCAGACGCTCCCGCCTTCGATGAGGTCGAGCATCGACAGGCGGTAAATGATGATGAAATCGCTTCCTACCGCTTCACGTACACGGCGCACGATCTCGACCGGCAGACGCATGCGATTCTCGTAGCTGCCACCCCAACGATCGGTACGGTGGTTGGTATGTGCCACGAGGAACTGGTTAATGAAATAACCTTCCGACCCCATGATCTCGACGCCGTCGTAGCCCGCTTGCTGGGCAAGGCTCGCGCAGTTGACGAAGTCGCGGATCTGCTTCTCGATGCCCTCCTCGTCCAGTTCACGCGGCGTGAACGGGTTGATCGGTGCCTGGATGGCGCTTGGCGCCACCAGCTGAGGGCTATAGGCGTAGCGCCCTGCGTGCAGGATCTGCATGCAGATCTTGCCGCCTGCCTCGTGAACCGCCTGGGTGACGACCTTGTGTTCTTCGGCTTCCTCGGGCGTGGAGAGCTTGGCCGCTCCCGCACGCACCGAGCCTTCCTCGTTGGGCCCAACACCACCGGTTACGATCAGGCCAACGCCGCCACGGGCGCGCTCGGCGAAGAATGCCGCCATCCGCTCGAAGCCGTTGGGCATCTCCTCCAGCCCGGTGTGCATAGAGCCCATCAAAGTGCGATTGCGCAGAGTGGTGAAGCCAAGATCGAGCGGAGCCAGCAGTTTCGGGAAAGCGGTCATCAGTGCATCCTCATCATCAGGAGTGCCGAGCCTCTTGGGGCTGCGGTCGGTATGCAGCGACGATAAACAGCGCAGCTGCTGCGCTCAATGATCGAAAGTGACAACTTTTTGATCCTGCTGCGCAAAGTGCTTGGCAATACGGCATGCTTTACCTAGGCTATCGAAGTTCATCACAGCCTTCTTATCATGCGTACCTCAATCAATATCGTGTTGTTGCTCGTCCTTGCAGCGACTTCCTTTGCTGTCTACCTCGACTGGACCGGAGACCGTCGCAGTGGCCCCCTGCTGTCCGATCTGCGCACCCTGCCTATAGAGAGCCACGGGCGGGCCGGCACCGAGGGCAACCTGCTGGGCATCGAGACGCGCCTGCAACCCGCGGACTTCCAGAGCCGCGAAAGACTCCAGCTGAAGTTTCGGACTTATCTCCAGCAAGCCGCTGACGCCGGCATGCTCAGCGAGCGAACCGTCGTGGTGCTCCCCGAACACGTCGGTACCGGCCTGTTCGCGCTGGGTGAAAAGCCGGAAGTCCAGCAGGCCCGTACCCTGCGCGACGCCATGCAGTGGATGGCACTCAGCAATCCGGGCAGCTACCTGCGTGCGTTGACGGGCAACCAGGTCGATGATCGACGCACTGGGGCCGTGCTGCGGCTGAAAGCGCGGCAGATGGCCGAGGAATACCAGACAATCTTCGGTGGCCTGGCCAATGAGTTCGGCGTCACGCTGGTGGCCGGTTCGATCGTGCTGCCGGAGCCCTACCTGGAGAACGACCAGCTCAAGATCGGCGACGGTCCGCTGCGCCAGGTCAGCCTGACCTTCGATGGCCGTGGCAAGCCGTTGGGCGCACTTCAATACAAACATGCGCTGAGCCGCTATGAACGACGCTACAGCGTCGCACCCATCCCCGAACCACGGCGCCTGATCGAAACGCCGGCTGGGTCGCTCGCGGTGCTGTTGGGTTGTGATGCCTACCTCGAGCGGCCGTCTGCCGAAGCGAAGTTGCTCGCGATACCCGGCGCCCTCGCGGCCCCCTCGTCCAGCTGCGGCAACACGCTACCAGACGCCGTCAGCGGCCGGACGCTGATGCCCGTGCAAACTCTCGCGCTGCCATGGAACCTGCTTGGCTCGCCACGCCGCCCTGCCCCGCCAGGCCATGGTATTCCGGTGCAAATACGCAACCACTGGCTCGGCAGTAATCCATGAATACGCAGCGCGTGCGGCTGGGTGATCTGTCAGTCGGTTTCCTGCACAGCCTCAGCGACGCGCTGCAGCTGTATGGCCATGACCCGAAGCCGCTTCTACAGGCCTATGGACTGGATGCCGAACGCCTGGCCGAGCCGCACGCACGACTGTCGATTCCACGTTACATGCGTCTGGGACATGCGGCCATTCAGCTGGCCGACGATCCCGCTCTGGGGCTGGAGATGGGCCGCCTGCGCAAGCCCGGCCACCTGGGTCTCGCCGGCCTGACCGCCGCTCAGGCGCCCACCGTGCGTGAAGCCGCCCGCGCGCTGATTCGCTACGAGGCGCTGTATGCGTCCAACTATCGCGGCAGTTCGAGTTTTCACGAAGACGCAGCAGGCGCCTGGTTACGTTTCTATTCCATCAGCCCATACAACGCCTATAACCGCTTCGTGGTGGACACCGTCCTGGCGAGCTGGGTCTCGCAGCTCGGCCGACTGAGCGGCACGCCGGTAGTACCAGCGGCGATTCAAATCGAATTCGCAGCGCCAGATTACGCACCACGCTACGACGCGCTTTTCGGCCGGCCGGTGTGCTTCGATGCGGAAGCGAATCAGCTGCAACTGGACCAGCGCACCCTGGCCTTGCGCAACCCGGACCACTGCCCGGGAACCTGGCGCCACCTGCTGGAGCTGTGCGAAGCCGAACTGGAACGCCGTACCCGCACACGCAGCCTGCGCGAACGCGTTGCACAAATACTCGGGCCAATGCTCAAGGGCCAGGAGCCAGACCTGCAGCAGATTGCCGCGCGACTGCAGATGCCGGCCTGGACGTTGCGCCGCAAGCTGGCCGAGGAAGGCAGCAGCTATCGCGCGATCCTCAATGACACTAGGCGCGACCTGGCGATGGCCTATATTCGCGATACAGAATCCGCGTTCGGCGAAATCGCCTGGCTGCTCGGCTTCTCGTCAGCAGAGGCGTTTCAGCGCGCCTTCAAACGCTGGAGTGGTCAGACGCCGGGGGATTACCGGCGCACCCAGCGGCGCGGAGCCTGACCAACCGCTCCCCGATTAGCCGTCTAGAGTTCGACCGCATCCTCGGCACTGTCCGGGTGGTCCTGCTCAGCGGCGTGCCACTCAAGTAGTTCGTCCTGGTAATCGTCCATAGCAAATTCCTCGTCGTCAGTTTGTTCAAGGCGCTATGTCTGTCGCCCATCAAGGTTCGTGCCAGGAAGGCTACAAGCCGCAAATGAAGGAATCGTGACGTGATTCATGTGCGCTGGCAGCGACATAATGGCGCCGCTCCAGAACAGCGCGCCCCATGGCGGGGCGCGCCTCAAGGTGACGCCAGCCCGGCTGCATTCATGGCCAGACGTATCAGCCAGGCCACGATGCCAAGCGCCAGCACACTGCCGCTCCAGATCAACACCAGCCAGCTCATTCGCTGCCAAAGGGGTTTCGGCTCGCCGCTGGAGGCCGGTTTTTTCTCCTGCTGCGCCATCAGTGATACCCATCCTCGGCGCTGACCTTGCCGCGGAACACGTAGTAGCTCCATGCCGTGTACATCAGGATCAACGGCAGGATGAGCAATGCCCCGACCAGAGTGAAGCCCTGGCTCTGCGGCGGTGCCGCCGCCTCCCAGATGGTCACCGACGGCGGGATGATGTTCGGCCACAGGCTGATGCCCAGCCCGCTATAACCGAGGAAGATCAGCGCCAGGGTGAGTAGAAAGGGCATGTAGTTGGCGTAGCGCTGGATGGAGCGCAGCAGCCCGAAGGTACACAGCAGCACCAGCACCGGGACCGGCATGAAATACAGCAGATTGGGCATGCTGAACCAGCGCTCGGCGATGTCCGGATGGGTCAGCGGCGTCCACAGGCTGACGATACCGGTCACGACCAGCACCGCCCAGACCAGCGGCACGCCGATGTCGTGCATGCGTCGCTGCAGGTCGCCCGCCGTGCGCATCATCAGCCAGGTGCAGCCCAAGAGCGCATAGGCAACGATCAGCGCCAGGCCGCAGAACAGCGAAAACGGCGTCAGCCAGTCCAGCGCACCGCCGGCATACGCCCTGTTCTCCACCGGCAACCCGCTGATAAAGGCGCCGAGCACGACGCCCTGGAAGAACGTCGCTGCCAGCGAACCACCGATGAAAGCCTTGTCCCATACATGCTGACGCTGCTTGCTGGCCTTGAAGCGAAACTCGAAGGCTACACCGCGGAAGATCAACCCCATCAGCATGAAGATGATCGGCAGATAGAGCGCAGACAGCACCACCGAGTACGCCAGCGGGAACGCTGCGAACAGCCCCGCCCCGCCGAGCACCAGCCAGGTTTCATTGCCGTCCCAGACCGGCGCGACGGTATTCATCATCACGTCGCGATTGGAGCTGTCCGGAACGAACGGGAAGAGAATGCCGACGCCGAGATCGAAGCCGTCCATCACCACGTACATCATGATGCCGAAGATGATGATCACCGCCCAGATCAGTGAAAGATCAATACCCATGGCTCAGTTCCTCTCGCCCAGTTGGTCGCCGTGGTCATGTGGAAGCGCCTCGTCCGCCGCCGATATCGGCCGCATCGGAGTGCGCGCCTCGCCAGGACCGCCAGCCCCCTTTTCGCGGCCTTCGCTGGCTACCGGGCCCTTCTTCACCAGCCGCAGGACGTACACCATGCCTACTCCGAACACAGCGAAGTAGACGAGCACGAACATGGCCAGCGTCAGCCCCAGCTGCCCGGCGCCATGATTGGATACGGCATCGGCGGTGCGCATCAGGCCGTAGATTACCCATGGCTGCCGGCCGATTTCGGTGGTGTACCAACCGGCCAGAATGGCAATCAGCCCGGACGGCCCCATCAACAGAACCAGCCGCAGGAACGGCCGCGAGCTGTACAGGCGGTCCCCGCGCCGCAGCAGCAGGCTCCAGATGCCTGTGACAATCATCAGCAGGCCGAGCGCGACCATGATGCGGAATGTCCAGAACACGATCGTCGAATTCGGTCGATCCTCAGGGGGGAAGTCCTTCAGTGCGGGAATCGGTTCGGTCAGGCTGTGCTTGAGAATCAGGCTCGCCAGGTAGGGAATCTCGATCTTGTAGCGTGTTTCTTCGGCCTCCATATCCGGCCAGCCAAACAACAGCAGCGGGGTCGGACCACCTTCGGAATTATCCCAATGTCCCTCCATCGCCGCGATTTTCGCTGGCTGGTATTCGAGGGTGTTCAGCCCGTGAAAGTCGCCGATCACGGCCTGTACCGGCGCTACCAGCAGCGCCATCCACATCGCCATCGAAAGCATCTTGCGGATCGCCGGGGTGTCCTTGCCGCGCAGCAGATGCCAGGCTGCCGAGGACCCTACGAAGAACGCCGTGGCGAGGAAGGCCGCGACGGCCATGTGCGTCAGGCGATAAGGAAACGAGGGATTGAAGATGATCGCGAACCAGTCCACCGGCACCACGATACCGTCGATGATCTCGTGACCCTGCGGAGTGTGCATCCAGCTGTTGGATGCAAGAATCCAGAAGGTCGAAATCAGCGTGCCAACCGCTACCATCAACGTCGAGAAGAAGTGCAATCGCTCACCGACGCGGTTCCAGCCGAACAGCATTACGCCGAGGAAGCCCGCCTCCAGGAAGAACGCGGTCAGTACCTCATAGGCAAGCAGCGGCCCTGTGACGCTGCCGGCGAATTCGGAATAGGCGCTCCAGTTGGTACCGAACTGGTACGCCATGACGATTCCCGATACCACGCCCATACCGAAATTGACCGCGAATATCTTCAGCCAGAAGTGGTACAGGTCACGATAGACCTCCTTCCGGGTCTTCAACCACAGTGCTTCGAGTACCGCTAGAAAACTGGCCAAACCGATGGTGATGGCCGGGAAAATGATGTGAAAGCTAATCGTGAAAGCGAACTGGATTCGCGCAAGCTCTAGTGCTTCCAATCCGAACATGGGCAACTCCTCGTCGTATGACCGCCCGCCTCGTCTATGACGGCGGATACAGGCTCCAGCACAAATGACAGCAGAACGCGCCAAGGGTGCAGGGCGATCGCCGCGCCAAGTCGTCGCGCCTGGATCGACGGTCGAACTGACAGCGCGCCCCAGGTCTATGCTGGGCATAGCCGCGTCAGCCCAGGAGTACTGCAGGTGCAGATCCGTTCCTTCATTCCGCCGTACATACTTGACCGCATCATCGGCCACGGCTCGCCCTATCAGCGTGGGTGTGCCCGACAAACGCTCGATCACGTTCACAGCCTACTGCCGAACCCCGGCCCGCCTCGCCCAACGGCAATCGCCGAGCTTGGCGAACTGCGCACGCCGGGCCATCCACAGCGGCGCATCCATGATGCCGAACAGCGTATGCAACTGCCCGGTACGCCACGGCGCCGCGAAGGCCAGCCGGTCAGCGGCGATGCGGCCGTCGACGAGGCATATGACGCGCTTGGCGCGACCTATGCGTTTTTCTGGCAGGTACTGCAACGCGACTCGATCGATGATCTGGGCATGCCGTTGATCGGCACCGTGCACTACGGCCAGGGCTACGAGAATGCCTTCTGGAACGGTGAGCAGATGGTATTCGGTGATGGCGACGGCGAGCTGTTTCAGCGCTTCACCCGCTCGCTGGATGTGGTCGCACATGAACTGGCACACGGCGTAATCGAAAGCGAGGCCGGGCTGGTCTACTTCAATCAGCCCGGCGCGCTGAACGAATCCATCTCGGATGTGTTCGGTGTCCTGACCAAACAGCACGCACTCGGACAGACAGCCGCCGAGGCGGACTGGCTGGTCGGCGCCGAATTGCTCACGGAGAAAGTCCAGGGCGTGGCGCTGCGCTCCATGGCAAATCCCGGTACCGCTTATGACGATCCACTGCTCGGCCGTGATCCGCAGCCGGCGCACATGCGCGACTTCATCGAAACTCGCGAGGACAACGGCGGCGTGCACCTCAACTCGGGCATTCCCAACCGCGCGTTCTATCTCGTCGCCACTGCCCTGGGCGGCTATGCCTGGGAACAGGCCGGGCGAATCTGGTGCGCCACTGTCTGTGATCCGCAACTGCCGAACGATGCCGACTTCGTGACGTTTGCCAGTGCCACGCTGGCCCATGCCGCGAAGTTGTTCGGCCACCTGTCACCACAGGTCCAGGCGCTATACGAGGCGTGGTCGTCGGTGGGCATTACGCCACGCTAAGGAGGCAGCATGAAAATGCCAGCAATCGGTCAGGATGCGTCCCTGCGCGTATCGCGTCAGGGCGGCGTCGTCGCGGCGCCTGGCCTGAAGCGAACGCGGCAGATCGAATTCGCCGATTGCGACGCGGCCCAGCGCCAAGGGCTCTGCTCGGTGCTTGAGCAGTGCCTGCCGGTTGCCAGCAAGAATGTCGGCCAGGGTGACCGGCGTTTTTTCACGGTCGAAGTGCACTATCGCCGCGAGAATAGCGATGCCGAGTTGATCCTGCAGATCGCCGAGGAGCGTGCCCCGCAGGAATTACTGCAGCTCTGGCAGGACGGCGCCATTCCTGGCAGCTCGACCTAAACGTTAAAACTGAACAACCCCACCTGCAGCGAGCAAAGCAGTGAGCTGCGCCGCCGGTAGCGGCCGCGACAGCAGGTAACCCTGGAATTCGTCGCAGCCGTTGCGGCAAAGAAAGTCGAACTGCGCGGCATTCTCAACACCTTCGGCGACCACCGTCTTGTGCAAGCTCTTGCCCAGGGAAATGGCGGCGCAAGCAATCATCGCCACCTCCTCCTCCTGTTCGAGCCCGGTAACCAGCGAACGGTCGATCTTGATGATGTCCAGCGGGAAGCGCCGCAGATAACTGAGCGCCGAGTAGCCCGTGCCGAAATCATCCATGGCCAGTCGAAAACCCCGTGCCTTGAATTCGGCGAGAATCGAGACTGCGCGCGTACCGTCACCGAGGAACACGGTCTCGGTGATCTCCAGCTCGACGTGATTCGCAGGCAGGCCTTCGTCTTCCAGCACTGCACAAACGCGATCCACCACATCATCACCAAGAAACAGCAGCGGTGAAAGATTCACCGCCATCATTAGCGGAACAGCCCGCCCCAGGTTCCACTGGCGGGCGTCGCTGAAAGCCCGGCGTAGCACGGCCAGCGTCAGCGGCATGATCAGGCCACTCTCCTCCGCCACCGGAATGAATCGATCCGGCCCGATCACACCCAGCTCCGTGTGGGTCCAGCGAGCCAGTGCCTCGACTCCGACGATCCGCCGCGAGGCATCGACCTTTGGCTGGTAGTGCACCGAAAACTCATCGCGTTCCAGCGCAACGCGCATCGCCGCTTCGAGGTTCAGGCGCTCGTCAGCGATCCGGTTGAGGTCATGGGTAAAGAACTGGAAATTGTTGCGCCCGCGTTTTTTTGCGGCGTACATGGCGATGTCGGCATGCTTGAGCAATGTTTGCGCGTCCTCGCCGTCACCCGGGAACATTGCTACGCCGAGGCTCGCACCGACCTGAAACTCGCGACCAGCCAGCGTGACCGGCCGCCGGATCTCGTTCAGCACCCGTTCCAACAGCGAAATGACGGTACTGATGCGGTAGTGATCACTGAGCACCAGCACGAACTCGTCACCACCGACCCGTGAGACGGTGTCGGAGCCGCGCAGGCTGCCGGCTAGCCGGGCTGCGATGCTCTTGAGCAGCTCGTCGCCAGCAACATGACCGAGGCCGTCGTTGATGAACTTGAAATTGTCCAGATCAATGAACACCAGGGTCAGGTAGTAACCCAGACGTGCCGCACGCGCGAGCCCCTGGTCGATACGGTCATTGAGCAGGATGCGATTGGGCAGGCCGGTCAGCAGATCATGGTTGGCCTGGCGCTCGAGCTGCTGCTGATAATGCTTGCGCTCGGAAATATCCTGCACGGTGCCTTCATAGCAGATGAATTCGCCATTGGCGCCACGCACCACGTGCGCGTTTTCGGATATCCAGATACGTGTGCCGTCCCGGCGATACACCTCGGACTCGAAGTTGAGCACCTCGCCCTGCTGCTCCATCAGCTGACAGAACACCTCACGACGTCCGCTCTCGATATACAGGCGATGCTCTATATCAGCCAGATCGGCCACCAGTTCGGCGGCGCTGTGGTAGCCGTATATACGCGCAAGGGCAGGATTGGCCGCCAGGTATCGACCCTCACGGGTCGACTGGAAAATACCCTCGGAGGCATTCTCGAAAATGCTGCGATAGCGCAGTTCGGCCTCTTCCAATGCATCGAGCACCGCTCGTTGCGCGGTGATGTCCTCGATGAAGCCTTCCACAACGACCTCGCCCTGCTCGTCCGGCACCGCGACGCCGCGCTCGATAACCCATTTGAGGATTCCCGAGGCAGTACGAATTCGGTAATGCACAGAAAAGCGCCCTGCGGCCGCAACAGCCTGCTCGATGCAACGTCGCACACGCAGCCGGTCATCTGGGTGAGTGATCCGCTCCCAGGAAACGTTCGTTTCGTCGACCAACTCTGCAGCGCTGTAGCCGCAAAGCCCCAGCGCTCCCTGACTGACAAAGATCATCGTCCATGACGCATCGTTGCGGCAGCGGTAAGCCATGCCTTCGAGGTTATTGACCAGCGTGTCGAGTACGCGAGGTCGGTCCAGTACTTCGCAGGAGAGCAGACTGCTCGGAACGTTGGCAGAAGAATCAAGAGTCATTGGGTCATTGGGTCATTGGGTCATTGGGTCATTGGGTCATTGGGTCATTGGGTCATTGGGTCATTGGGTCATGCTTGCTGTGTAGTCCCCACTCGTCTATCGGAACGGAGCTCAGCCCCGAACACAGAATGAAAGAGCAGAAAGGAGGCAGAAAGCCATTGCCGAGCAAGAAGCGCTCCACCCGCATCACCAGCGTATTCGTGCGTTGCGAACGGCCTCGATTTCTATAACGCCCCACAAAGGCGCATCCACCAGTAAGCGACTCAAATCATGCGTCAATTTGGTGCCAGGACGATTTCGACTGCACCGAGACTGACGGGTCACTGCTTCCCACGTGTCGCTACTGGCGCATCGGCCGCTCGCCTTGCCGACGCACCGCGGTCAAGCGCAGCGCGCAAAAATAGTGCGCTTACCCAGGCGGCTATCGCCGCGATCAGTACGACTACTCCAGCAGCGCTCCAGCCAAACGCCTCGGTCACGCCCCCGACCACGACCGGGCCGAGAAGCTGGCCAAGGCTGCTTCCCTGCATGATCAGGCCGACTGCGATGGGCACAAGCGTCGCTTCACGTGCCGCCATAGGCGCAGAGGCCAGCAAGGTCGCTGGGATCAACCCGCCCACCGTGGAAAACAGCAGACACAGCAGGAAGGTAATTGACGCATCGAACAGGCCGAGGAAAATGCCTAGCCCCGAGAGCCCCATGACACCGCTGGCGAAAAGCAGCAGGGAGCTACGCCCGGCACCGCGGGCCATCAGATACCCCGCGCCAAGATTACCGCCAGCATTGGCGACGCTTGCCAGCGCACTTAACTGGCCTGCGCCGCGGTAGGTGATGTCCATACGCTCCATCAGTAGAACCGGTAGAAAGCTGAACAATGCGAAGAACATCAGGCTGTACAACGCGAAAACAATTGCCAGCAAAGCGGTGGCTCTAGAGCGGATCACCCACCAAATACCATCGAGTACTTGCCGCGGCAAACCGAGCGAGTCGTCTTGAGGGATGCAGACCACAACAAGCGCTGCGGCGAGCGCGGCCAGTGCAGAACTCGTCCACCAGAGCCATTGCCATCCTGAAAAAAATGGCCCGGCGAGCATGACGAGCGCCATCCCGCACGGCATGAAACAGCTCCAGAGCGAGAATGCCTTGTCCCGCTCCACACCGGTCATCAGCCGCTCGAGTATCGCCGGACCAGCGACGATGATCAGCAGGAATCCCAGCCCTTCCAGCAATCTGGACGCCAACAGGATGGCGAACGAAGGCGCAACGCTGCCCGCGGCTCCGGCGAGCGCCGTGATGCCCAGCCCGAGCAGCATGGTTCGTCGGCCGCCGACTGCCACCACCACCGCACCGGCGGGTGCACCACCCAGCAGACCGAGCAGCGCAAATATGCCGGTCAGCCAGCCAGCTTGGCCGAGACTCACATCTAAGCCCGTCTGCAGCAACGGTGTGGCGATGGCAGCCTTGCCCAGATGTAACGCCGCAACGATGCCGCAACCCAGAATGACCCAGACGACCAGCTGCCGCGGCGCAACGGGCACGGCGCTCACAGAGGTGTCCCGACCGAATGCGCCACCAAGGCAGCGGCCACGCGCGCGACATGTGCGCCCTGGAAGCGTGCGCCCTGCAGCTCGTTCTCGCTCGGCTGGCGGTCACCGCCGCTGCCATCATCGGCGAGTGTCGAAGCGCCATAGGGCGTCCCCCCGGTAATGGCATCCATCCGCAGCTGGCCCTTGAAGCTGTAAGGCAGCCCGACCACGACCATGCCCAGGTGAAGCAGCACCGTATGCGTCGCCAGAATCGTGCTTTCCTGGCCGCCGTGCTGGCTGCCGGTCGATGTAAAGACGCTGCCCACCTTGCCGACCAGTTTGTCCTCGGCCCATAGCCCGCCACATCGGTCGAGGAAATTCTTCATCTGCGCGGCCATGTTGCCGAAACGGGTCGGCGTGCCGATCACGATGGCGTCGTGATTCGGCAGTTCCGCCACAGTTGCCGTCTCCGCAGGCTGGACCACCTTGTACCCCGCGTTTTGCGCGACTTCTTGCGGAACGAGCTCGGGTACCCGCTTGACGGCTGCCCGCGCGCCGGCCTCGCGAGCGCCCTCGGCGATGGCATGGGCAAGCGCCTCGACGTGCCCATAGGACGAGTAATAGAGCACCAGTACGTTCGTCATTGCTGCAGTCCTCCGATGGCGTTGACTGAAGCAAGGCTAATGACTACAAACGCTCTCGCAGAGTGATTAAATTTCGATCAACTCGATCTATGGAGCAGATCATGCTCGACGGAATGACACTGGATCAGATTCGTACGTTTGTGACCGTGGCCGAAAGCGGCAGCTTTCGATCCGGTGCCGCCCGACTTCTGCGCGTGCAGTCCGCTATTAGCCATGCAATCGCGAATCTGGAATCGGAACTTGGCCTGCAGCTGTTCGATCGCAGCGGCTATCGTCCTGTGCTCACACCAGAGGGCCAGGCCTTGCTGGCCCATGCGCGTGACATCCTGCTGCGCGCTGATGCCATGCGCGCCCGTGCTCGCGCGCTGGGTGCCGGTGTCGAGCTGGAACTGGCCCTAGTGGTGGACACCCTGTTTCCCATCGAATCGGTGGCGCAGGCAATCACCCGGATCAGCCTCGAGTTTCCCTCCACCAGCTTTCGTCTGGGCTCACAACCTCTGGGTGGACCTATCGCAGCGCTGGATGAAAAGCGCTGCACGCTCGCAATCATCGTCGGCGAGGATTTTCGAAACCCTCGGGTGGCGCTGGAAGCCATCGGCTCGATCCGGCAGATCGCTGTCGTAAGCAGTGATCATCCGCTGGCCGAACTCGGCAGCCGCGCACCGCTCGGCTTGCCGGATCTCGCCGGCTATCAGCAGGTGGTGTTGATCGATCCTACTTCACTCTCAGAAGGTCGCTCATTCGGCGTCCTGTTCCCCTTCACCTGCCGAGTGAACACCCAGGAAGCAAAGGTGGCGCTCATCCGCGCCGGGCTCGGCTGGGGACGGCTACCGGTATGGCAGATTCAGGACGATCTGGATTCAGGGCGGCTAACGCGCGTTGCCATTCCTGATCTCGGCAGGAACAGTGAGGTGCAATCCGAGGCATATCTGGCTCACCGCCTGGATGAGCCGCTTGGGCCTGTCGCGCAAGCCTTTCGCCGGGCACTGCTCAAGCAAACCACGTCCTAGACTCACAAACAGGTTCGCGGCCGCTGATGTACGGGCCCATTCAAGGCCCGAAGTCGATGCCGCCAAGCCATCACCGCAGGGGGAGTACGACTCGCCTCGACCGCGAAAATGCTACGACGCAGGTCAACTCGCCAGGGCTGCTTTGATCGTCGCAATGTCGATTTTCTTCATCTGCATCATTGCATCGAAGGCACGCTTGGCGGCGGCCCGATCAGGATCGGCCAACGCCTGCGTCAGGGCGCGCGGGGTAATCTGCCAGGACACACCCCACTTGTCCTTGCACCAACCACAGGCGCTTTCCTCACCGCCGTTGTCGACGATTGCATGCCACAAGCGGTCCGTTTCGGCCTGGTCATCGGTAGCCACCTGAAACGAGAAGGACTCGCTCTGCTTGAACGCTGACCCGCCGTTCAACCCAAGGCAAGGAATACCCAAGACGGTGAATGCGACAGTCAAGACGTCGCCCTGCTTGCCCGCCGGATAGTCGCCAGGCGCATGAAGGACAGCGCCCACAGCGCTGTCCGGGAAGGTTTCGGCGTAGAACGTCGCTGCATCGAGCGCGGCACTGTCGTACCACAGACAAATGGTGCTCTTGCTGATCATGCTGGTCTCCTGAAGGCATCCGCGAGTGCACTGCACAGGCCGCATAACGAAGCCGACGCAGCGTGCCGTTCCGTGGCAGCCGTGATTCTCCTCCCGCAAGCGTAGACTCACTGCGCAGACGAAACCTGCAGGCGATCTGAGCGCCATTGCTGCTTAGCACTTCGAACAGTCTGCCGCAGATGCTGCCCGCCACAGCTCTGCCAACGGTCAGACTTTTCCAGCCGGCTTCATGTTGGCGCGACAGGCATCACGGCTCGCCCGCCAACCGGATCCCGACGAAGATGCCCGCTCTACGAGAAGAATGAGCGTGGTTGCACCCTATGGCGCCTGTTTTGGCAATAACGGCACGCCATATACCAGCTAGTCTTTGACGGCGCGCCGCAGCAGATCGAAAAGCGTTGCGCTCGCCTACATCACCAACCAGGAGGGTTCATGGTTCATATCAGCGTGTCTCAGAAGCGTGCCGCCTTTCGTGCACTGCACCACTCGGGCTGCTTCGTACTGCCCAATCCCTGGGATGCCGGCAGCGCGGCCGTTCTGGCTGGACTTGGCTTCAAGGCCTTGGCGACAACCAGCTCTGGCTACGCCTGGTCGTGCGGCCGTGCCGATGGGCAGATGTCGCGTGACAGGGTCCTGGACCATATGCGCGACATGGTCCAGGCCACCGACCTGCCCGTAAACGCAGATTTCGAGAGTGGCTACGCCGATACGCCCGAAGGCGTGGCCGAAAACGTACGAATCGCGATCGAGACCGGCGTAGCGGGTATTTCCATCGAGGATTCCACAGGCGACCCGCGCCAGCCGCTGCGCACAATCGCTGATGCAACCGAGCGGATGTACGCGGCGCGTGGGGCGATTGACGCTACTGGAGGCGAAACATTGCTGATCGGGCGTGCGGAAAATTTCTTTGTCGGACGTACTGATCTGGACGACACCATACTGCGGCTTAAAGCCTACTCTGACGCCGGTGCCGACTGCCTGTATGCACCAGGCCTAAAAACCCGCGAGCAGATCAGTGCCGTCGTCGCGGCAATCGCGCCGAAGCCGATCAATGTGCTGATCGGCTGGGATAGCGACCTGACCGTTCAGGACCTCACTGACCTCGGCGTCAGACGCATCAGCGTCGGCGGCGCCTTGGCACGAGCGGCCTGGGGCGGCTTCCTGCACGCGGCACGCTCTATCGCCGAGCACGGACGGTTCGATGGTTTTGCTGGCGCGGCATCTGGAGCGGAGCTAGACGCGCTATTTGGCAAGCTGGATAGACCGTAGAAGGCAACCACGTAGCGAAGCCCGTCTCGTCGAGTCACTCGGTATACGGCGCTTTTCGCACCCGCATCTGCCCTGCGGGCTCAGCCCCGAACACGCTCTGCAGCAGCTCATGAAAGCTGATACCTCCGGGCCGTTGACCGGACCGACAGCAGTAGCCGCAGCGCCAGGCTTAGAAATCTCCAGGCTTGGCGGTCCACTCGAACGGCCATCGAGGCTCGTGAAACTGCAATGCTGATCAGCCGCATCGCTATTCGACAGGCACAAAAAAAGCTGCCCTTGGGCAGCTTCTCTTGTCTCATCACTTCCAAAAGAAGTGAGCGGAGGTATATGGCGCAGCGGACGGGACTCGAACCCGCGACCCCCGGCGTGACAGGCCGGTATTCTAACCGACTGAACTACCGCTGCGCGTCGGCCGGACTTTCGTCCGAAATCTCACAAAGGTTGGTGGCTGATGACGGGATCGAACCGCCGACCCCCTGCGTGTGATGCAGGTGCTCTCCCAGCTGAGCTAATCAGCCGATCGCCTTGCGAGGCGCGCAATTTACTCACCCCCCTAAGCTAAGTCAACAACAGCATTGAATTTTTTTTACGGAACTGTGGTCAACTGATGCTGCCGCATCGCTTTGTAACCTTGGCGGTGCAACATCGGTCGGCCAAGGCTGGCTGCAAATTCGCTGCGGCATGCTCGAAAGTGTTCTAAAAGTGCTGTATCGCCTGACAGAGGCAGCCCGAGTACAGGGAACCGAACAACAAAAGCGCCATGGAGTATTTCGCTTGCCACTGCCGGGAAAACTGCGCAATTACCGCCGCTACGCCCCACTGATCATTAGCGTTTTGCTTCTTTGCCTGTTCGCGGTCTACCTCGCGACTCAGATCGAGCAATGGATGACGCTTTCCCGCGCCCCTGCTCCAGCGGACATCTATGAGCAAGGCGCTGGAAACCCAGGCGGGCCAGATATGCAGCGCCTGGAAATACTCTTCGGCTCAGCCGCCCCCTCTGATACTTCCGCGCCTTCGGCGACTGCCAGCGGGTTCACCCTGCGTGGCAGCTTCGTTCATATCGAACCGCAACGATCCAGCGCCATTGTCCAGGTCGACGGACAGCCTCCTCGGCTGTACTGGCATGGCGAGGAGCTGTCCGGTGGTGTCAGCCTGCACAAGGTCTACCCTGATCGAGTCGAGCTGCTGCGCAACGGCACCGTTGAGGTCCTGCATTTCCCGCAAGTTCGCTCGCAGAGCTACATCCCTGACGAACCGATCGACACGACGTATCAGGACGAAGAACCCTATGCCGAACCTTCGGATGAGGAAACGCAGCTGATGCAGCAGCAGATGGACACCTTGCGCCAGCAGCTGGAAGACGCCGTCAACCAGCCCGACACCACGCCCGCTAACGACCAGCCCATGGAAGACGATTGACCGATGCCGAAGCCTTTTTCGCGCCCGTTGCTTGCCCTGCTCGCCACCAGCCTGCTGGCCGTCCCCCTGCCTCTGCTTGCCGCCGAACCCGGTATCGAGCCGAGTAATACCCGGCAGGACGGCTGGACCATCAACCTGAAGGACGCCGACATACGCGCCTTCATCGATCAGGTCAGCCAGCTCAGCGGCCAGACCTTCATCGTCGACCCGCGAGTGAAGGGACAGGTCAGCGTTGTCTCCAACGCCACGCTGTCGCTTAGCGAGGTCTACCAACTGTTTCTTTCGGTGATGGCCACACACGGATTCAGCGTACTGACCCAAGGCGACGTCGCACGGGTAGTGCCGAATGCCGAAGCCAAAGCCGAGGCAGGCGGTGGTCCTTCCGGCGGTGATCAACTGGAAACTCGGGTAATCCAGGTTCAGCACACATCCGCTGCGGAACTGATACCCCTGATCCGTCCGCTGGTGCCGCAGTTCGGTCACCTGGCCGCGGTTTCATCGGCAAACGCACTGATCATCAGTGACCGCAGCGCCAATATCGCTCGGATTCAGGATCTGGTCCGGCAGCTTGATCGCGCCGAAAGCAACGACTACGCCGTGCTCAATCTGCAGCACGGCTGGGCTGTGGATATCGCCGAAGTGCTGCGCAACTCACTGATGCGTGGTGATGCGAAAACCACCGCCGGCGTGCAGATCATCGCCGACTCGCGGACCAACCGACTGATCTTCATCGGACCCAGCGAGGCCCGCGGCAAGCTCGCCTCGCTGGCGCAGACCCTCGACACGCCAACCACGCGCTCAGCCAACACGCGTGTCATCCGCCTGCGCCACAATGATGCGAAATCGCTGGCCGAAACCCTCGGTGATATATCCGAAGGCCTGAAGAACCCAGAGAGCGGCGAAACCGCCACGACCCGGCCGCAGAACATCCTGATTCGCGCCGACGAAAGCCTGAACGCCCTGGTTCTGCTCGCCGACCCGGAGCTGATCGGCACCATGGAAAGCATCGTCCGACAGCTCGATGTACCTCGAGCCCAGGTAATGGTCGAAGCGGCGATCGTCGAGGTATCAGGCGACATCACCGACGCCCTCGGCGTGCAATGGGCGGTGGACGCTCGCGGCAGCACTGGCGGAGCCGGTGGCGTCAGCTTCGGCAACACGGGTATTTCGGTCGGCAGCGTGCTCAATGCAATCAACGCAAACGAGGTTCCCGACAACTTGCCCGATGGCGCGATCATCGGCATCGGCACGCGCAGTTTCGGCGCCCTGGTTACCGCACTGTCGGCCAACAGCAAGAGCAACCTGCTATCCACGCCAAGCCTGCTGACGCTGGACAATCAAGAAGCAGAAATCCTTGTCGGGCAGAACGTGCCGTTCCAGACCGGTTCGTACACCACCGATGCGGCCGGGGCGAACAACCCGTTCACCACTATCGAGCGCCAGGACATCGGCGTGACTCTCAAGGTCACGCCACATATCAACGAAGGCGCCACGCTGCGCCTGCAGATCGAGCAGGAGATTTCCTCGATTGCCCCAAGCGCCAGCCTGACCGCGCAAGCGGTGGATCTGGTGACCAACAAGCGCGCCATCAAAAGCACCATCCTTGCTGAAGACGGCCAGGTCATCGTACTCGGCGGCTTGATTCAGGATGACGTTACCCGCACCAATGCCAAGGTACCGCTGCTGGGAGATATCCCATTGCTGGGCGCACTGTTCCGCTCGACGCAGGAAACCCACATCAAACGAAACTTGATGGTATTCCTGAGGCCGACGGTGATTCGCGACCGTGCCGGTCTGGCCGCTCTTTCCGGTAAGAAATACAGCGACATCCGGGTCATTGAAACGGACTCGGCCAGTCCGAGCATCCTGCCGGCGAATCCTGCGCAACTGTTCGATGGACGGGGCGAACCGGCACCGGCCATCGATCTGCGTCAGTGAAAATCGGGGCGCTGGCTGCTGCGTGCCTGGGCCTGCTTACGCAGGCCAGGCAACGGGATGTCGTATACGCGACTTAGAGCGCGGCGAGACCGCGGGCCATATCAGCCTTGAGATCCGCTACATCTTCCAGCCCGACCGCCACGCGAATCAGGCTGTCACGAATGCCCGCGGTCACGCGATCGTCCGCGGACAATCGGCCGTGAGTAGTCGAGCCTGGATGGGTGATGGTGGTCTTGCTGTCACCGAGATTAGCGGTGATCGAGATAAGGCGTGTTGCGTCGATGAAACGCCAAGCCGCCTCTTTACCACCGGCCACCTCGAAACTCACCACTGCGCCGAATCCCTTCTGCTGACGCTTGGCCAGTTCGTGCTGTGGATGGCTGGGCAAACCCGCATAGTAGACGCGCTCAATACCCGGCTGCTGCTCAAGCCACTCGGCAAGCTGCTGGGCGCTGGCGCAGTGCGCCTGCATGCGCAGCCGCAGCGTTTCCAGTCCTTTGAGGAATACCCAGGCGTTGAAAGGACTGAGCGTCGGCCCCGCGGTACGCAGGAACCCGACCAACTCTTTCATCTGTTCGCTGCGACCGGCAACGACGCCGCCCAAACAGCGGCCCTGACCGTCGATATACTTGGTCGCGGAATGGATCACGATATCCGCCCCCAGAGCCAAGGGCTGCTGCAACACCGGCGTACAAAAGCAGTTATCGACTGCCAGCATCGCACCATTGGCATGACAAAGCTGCGCCAGCGCAGGGATGTCCACCAGCTCGGCCAGCGGATTGGATGGCGACTCGACGAACACCAGCTTGGTGTTTTCCTTGAATGCCGACTCCCAGGCGGAGAAATCGGTGAGCGGAACGTAGTCGACCTGCACCCCGAAGCGCTTGAAGTATTTCTCGAAGAGCGAAACGGTGGCACCGAATACGCTACGCGACACCAGCACATGGTCACCGGCCGAGCACAAGCTCATGACGGTGGCGAGAATGGCTGCCATGCCGGACGCCGTTGCGACCGCTTGCTCAGCGCCTTCAAGTGCCGCCATACGCTCTTCGAAAGCGCGCACGGTGGGGTTGGTGTAACGCGAATAAACGTTGCCCGGCACATCACCCGCGAAACGAGCAGCCGCATCGGCAGCACTGCGGAACACATAACTGGAGGTGAAGAACAGCGGCTCGCCATGCTCGCCTTCCGGCGTGCGTCGCTGCCCGGCGCGTACTGCCAGCGTATCGAGCCCCACACCCTGCAGATCGCTGTCCAGCCGGCCGGCTTCCCATTCAGTCGTCATAGCTTTTACCTCAGCCGGGGCAGCCGAGGCTGCCACGCCGGCATGAATCAGTTGTTGTAGAGATCAATGATGGCGCTGACTGCATTGGTCTTGACCTTGCTCAGGTCATTGCGCGCCTGCTCGATCTTGTGCAGATAAGCTTCGTCGATGTCGCCCGTGACGTAGTTCCCATCGAAAACGGCGCAATCGAAGTTATCTATCTTGACCTTGCCGCCGCCTACCGCGTCGATGAGATCTTCCAGATCCTGGTAGATCAGCCAATCAGCACCGATCAGTTCGGCGACCTCTTCGGTGCTGCGATTGTGCGCGATCAGCTCGTGCGCGCTGGGCATGTCGATGCCGTAAACGTTCGGGTAACGCACCGCCGGCGCGGCCGAGCAGAAGTAGACATTCTTCGCCCCAGCTTCACGGGCCATCTGGATAATCTGCTTGCAGGTGGTACCACGCACGATGGAATCGTCCACCAGCATCACGTTCTTGCCGCGGAACTCAAGCTCGATGGCATTGAGCTTCTGACGCACCGATTTTTTGCGCGCAGCCTGGCCGGGCATGATGAATGTGCGACCGATATAGCGGTTCTTGACGAACCCCTCGCGAAACTTCACACCCAGCCGGTTAGCCAGCTCCAAGGCAGCGGTACGACTGGTATCAGGGATCGGGATGACGACGTCGATGTCGTGATCGGCGCGCTCGCGCAGAATCTTGTCGGCCAGCTTCTCGCCCATGCGCAGGCGCGCCTTGTACACCGAAACGCCATCCATCAGGGAGTCAGAGCGTGCCAGGTAGACGTATTCGAAGATGCATGGGGCAAGCTTTGGCGCTTCCGCACATTGGCGAGTGAACAGCTTGCCGTCAGTAGTGATGTACACCGCTTCGCCTGGTGCCAGATCGCGAATCAGGGTGAAGCCGAGCACGTCGAGCGACACACTTTCCGAAGCGATCATATATTCGACGCCTTCATCGGTATGACGCTGACCGAAGACGATAGGACGAATCGCGTTGGGATCGCGGAAGCCGACGATGCCATAGCCGGTAACCATCGCAACCACTGCGTATCCGCCGCGACAGCGGTCATGGACTTTGCTCACTGCCGCAAAAACGTCTTCTTCTGTCGGCTGCAACTTGCCGCGCACCGCCAGCTCATGGGCAAACACGTTGAGCAGCACTTCCGAGTCGGAATTGGTGTTCACATGTCGCAGATCCGACTCGTAGATTTCCTTGGTCAGCTGATCGACGTTGGTCAGGTTGCCGTTGTGCGCCAGCGTAATGCCATAAGGCGAGTTGACGTAGAACGGCTGGGCCTCGGCGGAGCTGGAGCTGCCGGCAGTGGGATAACGGATATGGCCGATGCCCATGTTGCCGACCAGGCGCTGCATGTGGCGCTGCTGAAAGACATCACGAACTAGCCCGTTGTCCTTGCGCAGAAACAGGCGTCCGTCATGGCTGGTCACGATACCGGCTGCATCCTGGCCGCGGTGCTGCAGTACGGTAAGCGCGTCATATAGCGCCTGATTGACGTTCGACTTACCGACGATGCCGACAATGCCACACATGCAAGGAACCTCTCAGTTATTACAGGCAGACCGGATACGACGGCAGACCGGGCATCCGTGAAAAAGGAATCAACCGGGCGGAGTGAGCGAACCGGCGAACCATTGGCCGCTGAACCCCAGAATGAGGTTCTTCGACCAGTCAGCAATCAAAAGAAAGTGCGGTAACAATCCAGACTCGCGCCACCAGAGGTCCTGTTCGACCGGCGCGAGGCTCAGCAAGCCGGCCAAAACCACGACCAACAGTCCACCACGCGCCGCACCGAAGACCATACCCAGGAAGCGGTCGGTCCCGGACAAACCGGTCACCCTGATCAGTTCACCGATCAGAAAATTCACCAGGGCCCCTACCAGCAAAGTAGCGACGAACAGCAATGCACAGGCTGCGATGACTTGCGCCGAGGGTGTGCTGATGTATTCCGCGAGATGGTGGGACAGCGCACCACCGAACATCCATGCGACCACGCCAGCAATGATCCAGGTAACCAGCGAAAGCGCTTCCTTGACGAAGCCGCGCTTCAAACTGATCAGACTCGATACTGCAATAACCGCGATGATGGCCCAATCGACCCAGGTGAAAGTCACGATGTCTTCTGCAAAGGGGAAAAGGCGGCGCATTTTAGCAGAGCGCGAGCGCCAGGAATACGCGCCGGGTGCCCGGCGGCAATGCGCTGATCGAGGGCGGTGCTCAGGCTCTCGGCCAGCGCTTCAGCAATTCAGCTACCTTCCGGCTTGAAGCGCACGACGAAGCCGTCGAGCTTTTGCTGTCGCTGCAGGACATCGCGAAGCCGATTCGCCTCACTGCGCTCCACCAGCGGCCCGACGAAAACACGGTTCATACCGTCTGCGGTGCGGATGTAGGCGTTATAGCCCTGCGAACGCAAAGTCTGCTGCAGGCTTTCGGCACTGGCCCGATTGGACAGGCTGGCCAGCTGAATCGACCAGCTGACCGGCAGGTTGTTGTTGTCCAAGCGCGGCTCAGCTACCGGTGGCTGCGGCTGCGCGGCGGACGGTTGCGCGGCAGGCGCTGGCGCGACCGGGACTACCGGCTCGATCGGCGCTGGCGCTTGCTGAGCTACCGTAGGAGCGGTAACTGGCTCAGCATTCTCTTCGATGATTTCGAAACCTTCCGGCACCGACCCTGGCTCTTGCTCAGGCTCCGGCACGTCGACCGGCTGCATCTCGATTTCGGCAACCACTGGCGCTGCGGGGATAGTCGGTGCATCGACTGTGACATGGCGCAGGTCGTCTTCCCGATTGAACAGCATCGGGACAAAAATCACAGCCAGCGCAACCAGCACCAGCGCTCCAACCATGCGTTGCAGCAGTCCCTTATCGAGCATCGCCATCCCCACTCTCCTCCGCCTGTTGATCCAGCCATTCAAGCGCCGCAGCCACGCAATAGAACGATCCGAACACCAAGACTTGGTCATCGGGTTCAGCCATGGCGCACTGAGCATCGAGCGCCTGCTCGATGCTCGCATACTCGCTGACCCGAGCGCCTCGCTCAAGCAGCGCGGCGGCCAACTGTGTAGCTGATTGCGTACGAGGCGTAGGCAACGGGGCGACAGCCCAGCCAGTGATGCACGTCCCCAGCGCATCGAGCACGCCGTCGAGATCCTTGTCTGCCAACAGGCCAAAGACGGCCAACCGGCGACCAGCAATCGGGCGCTGCTCGATGCGTTGAGCAAGGTAACTGGCCGCGTGCGGATTGTGGCCTACATCCAGCAGCAGCGAGACCTTGCGGCCACGCCAACTGACCTGCCGACTATCGAGACGCCCTGTCACGCGAGTTCGCTCCAGGGCAGCAGACAAAAACCTAGAATCCCAGGGCAAACCCAGCGAAGCATAAGCCTGCAGGGCAAGTGCAGCGTTCTCCATCGGCAGGGCCAACAATGGCAGCTCATGCAACTCGAGTGGCTCACCCGCTGGACCAACACCGCGCCAATGCCAGGTGCGCTGATCGACAGCCAGATCGAAATCGCGGCCGCGCAGCAACAGCGGCACCCTCAACGACTCAGCCTGTGCGAGCACCGGTGCAGGCGCATCCAGATCACCGCAGAGCGCCGGTTTGCCTGCACGCATGATTCCGGCTTTTTCGTACGCGACGCTTTCGCGGGTATCGCCCAGCCAGTCGGCGTGATCAAGCCCGATATTGGTAATCACGGCCAGATCGGCATCGACGATATTGACCGCATCGAGCCGACCACCAAGGCCAACTTCCAGCACCGCAGCGTCGAGCCCGGCAGGCTCGAACAACCATAAAGCAGCGAGCGTACCCATCTCGAAATAGGTCAGCGAAACCTCACCACGGGCGGACTCGACGGCGGAGAACGCTTCGCACAGGTCCTGATCGCTTGCCTGGCAGCCATTCAGCTGGACCCGCTCGTTGTATCGCAGCAAGTGTGGCGAACTGTAGCTGCCCACCCGCATCCCCTGGCTGCTCAACAGCGAGGCGATAAAGGCGCAAGTGGACCCCTTGCCATTGGTTCCGGTAACAGTGATAACCAGAGGAGCCGGCCGCGTCAGGCCAAGCCGCGCCGATACCGCCAGAACCCGGTCCAGCCCCATATCGATGGCAGAGGGGTGCAACTGCTCCAGATAGGCAAGCCAGTCGGCCAGACTCCGGCCGGTCATGCAGTGGCCGTTACCTGAGCGGGTTCGACCGGGCTTGGCAACTTCTGCATCTGCGCCAGCAGACGCGACAGACGTGCGCGCAACTCCGAACGCGGAATGATCAGGTCGATCGCACCATGATCTAGCAGGAACTCGCTACGCTGGAAACCTTCCGGCAGCTTCTCCCGTACCGTCTGCTCGATCACGCGCGGACCCGCGAAGCCAATTAGTGCCTTGGGTTCTGCGACGATCACGTCGCCGAGCATCGCCAAACTGGCCGAAACACCGCCGTACACCGGATCGGTGAGCACGGAAATGAACGGTAGGCCCTCTTCACGCATGCGTGCCAGCACGGCGGAAGTTTTGGCCATTTGCATCAGGGAGATCAGCGCTTCCTGCATCCGCGCACCGCCAGAGGCAGAGAAACAGATCAACGGGCAGCGCTTTTCCAGAGCCACGTTGGCGGCTCTAACGAATCGCTCACCGACGATTGCGCCCATGGAGCCCCCCATGAAGGAGAACTCGAATGCACAGGCCACCACAGGAATATTGACTAGCTTGCCGCTCATAGCGACCAGAGCATCCTTCTCCCCGGTCTGCTTCTGTGCTGCAGACAGGCGATCCTTGTACTTCTTGCTGTCGCGGAACTTCAGACGGTCAACCGGCTCCAGTTCTGCGGCAATTTCCTCTCGGCCTTCGGCATCAAGGAAGATATCGAGCCGAGTACGGGCATCGATACGCATGTGATGCTGGCACTTCGGACAGACGTCGAGAGTCTTTTCCAGCTCGGGGCGGTAAAGAACCGCCTCACAGGACGGGCACTTGTGCCAGAGGCCTTCGGGGACCGAACTCTTCTGCGTCTCCGAGCGCATGATCGAAGGGATCAGTTTGTCTACCAGCCAGTTGCTCATGCTCTTGTTCTCCAAAGCTTCAGTCCCGAGCGCACTCGCGCTGCAGGCAGATTCATCGTTGCGACCGACATATGCGGGCACTGGTCGCGTGAGCGATGCGCCCACACCAGGCGCATCCGCGGAACTCCGATTTCCACACATGGGAAATCCACAAACACTGTGCTGGTCTAACCAGCGACTCGTTACTGGACGGCCACGGCCGCCCAGGCGTCACATGGCCGAGCGCACGCGCTCGACGAAGTCCGTCACCTTGGACGTATCCTTGATTCCCTTGCTCGCCTCTACGCCGCCACTGACATCCACGGCATAAGGCCGGACCTGGGCAATGGCCTGCTGGACATTCTCCACTGTCAGACCTCCAGCAAGAATCAATGGCTTGGCCAACCCAGGTGGAATCAGCGACCAATCGAAGCGCTCTCCCGTCCCACCGGGCACGCCGGCAACATATGTATCCAACAGAATGCCGCTGGCATTGGCGTAGCGAGCCACTTGAGCTGCAATATCCTCACCGCCACCAACTCGCAGTGCTTTGAACCAGGGGCGGTGAAAGCCTTCGCAATCCGCTGGGGTCTCATCACCATGAAATTGCAGAACATCCAGCGGAACAGCGTCGAGAATCTCATTGATTTCGCAACGACTGGCATTGACGAACAGCCCGACGGTAGTAACGAAAGGAGGCAAGACCGCAATAATTTCGCGGGCCTGCTGCACGCTCACAGCGCGAGGACTTTTAGAGTAGAACACCAGGCCGATGGCATCAGCCCCAGCTTGAGCGGCGACCAGGGCGTCCTCGATACGAGTGATCCCGCAAATCTTGCTACGAACGACTGGCACCGAGATACCTACCTATCGAGACGGAAACGGGATGGTAACAAAAGACCCGCCACCTGCAAGCGGATAGCCGCTGTAACGCACGCGGCGCCATCAGCGGCGCACGTCCGGTAAACCTGACAGGAAGTGCGGGCCGAGATAGCGCTTCGGCAGCTCGAACTCTTCCGGATAGTCGACTTCGATCAGATAGAGCCCATACGGGTGCGCGGTAACCCCGCCCGTTCGGCGTACCCGCGAATGCAGCACTTCCGCCGCCCACTCTACCGGCCGTTCACCTGCACCGATGGTCATGAGCACGCCAGCGAAGTTGCGCACCATGTGATGCAGAAAGGCATTGGCTCGCACATCTATGACGATCAGCCGACCATGCTCGAGCAGCTCAAGGTGATGAATGGTTTTGATTGGCGACTTGGCCTGACATTGCCTGGCACGGAAGGCACTGAAGTCATGAGTACCGACAAATGCCTCGGCAGCAGCGCGCATCCTCTCAATATCGAGAGGGCGATGATTCCAGGTAACCTCTTCAGCCATGTGCGCCGGACGGATCTGATCGTTGTAGATCACATAACGATAACGGCGAGCCATGGCACTGAAGCGAGCGTCGAAATGGCGTGGCATTTCTTTGGCCCAGGTGACGCTGATGTCGTGCGGCAAGTTCATGTTCGCACCCATGACCCATGCATGCATGGTGCGCGAGACAGGCGTATCGAAATGCACTACCTGGGCGCTGGCGTGCACCAGCGCATCGGTGCGCCCGGCACAGCTCAGAGTAACAGGATGGCCGCCGGCCACCTTGGACAAAGCGGTTTCGAGCGACTCCTGAATGGACGGAACGCCTGCGCGCTGACGCTGGAATCCGCGATAGCGGGAGCCTTTGTATTCGACGCCCAAGGCGATTCTGGAAACGCCGACGGCAGCCATTTCGGCTGCCGTTTCGGGTACTGCTTTGCTCATGGTCAGGCTAGTTTGGCGAGCATATCCCGCGCCTCTTGCTGCTGGACGTCGCTGCCCTCAGCAATCACTTCATCGAGGATATCGCGCGCACCTTCAGCATCGCCCATGTCGATATAAGCTCGAGCCAGATCCAGTTTAGTGGTGGTTTCGTCCGTATCAGAAAAGAAGTCGAAGTCATCGTCCGCACCGGCATCAGCATCTGCTACGCCACGATCAGCTGCGATTACTGGGGCTGGTTCTTCCAGATCCTTGGACAGATCCTCCAGGTCGGCTTCGACCTCACTCAGCTTATCGGCAAAGTTACCTGGCTGCGCTTCGAAAGCCGGCTCGTCCAGCGAGATGTCGAACCCTTCCGGGAGCTCATCATTAGGGCTTGCCACAGGCTCAGCCAATTCGAAATCAAGCTCATCACTTTCGAAAGCGGTAGACGCAGCAGCAGGCACTTCGTCATCGAGATCCAGTGAAAACTCGTTATCAGCCGCTCCGGCTTGCTTCTCGCTTTCCAGGTCGAAAGAGAAATCTGACAGATCATCGCTCTGGGCTACCGACGAATCGCCGTCTTCTTCCAGATCAAACGAAAAATCGCTTGCCGCGGATTGCGGGTCGCGCTCAAGTTCCGGCTCATCCAAAGTCAGATCGTCGAAGTTCAACGATTCACCTGCCGGCGCAGCAGTCGGACGCTCATCGTTTAGATCGATATCCAGGTCTTCCAGGCTGAGGTCGAATGCATCATCCAGATCCTGCCCTGCGGACGGAACAGACGGATCATCGAGCTGAAGGTCGTCAAGATTGAAGCTATCCACATCCATCTGAGTAGCCGCAACAGCAGCTGCCGAGCCACCCATCGCTGCCATTGCCGGATACTTGTATTTCAGCTGCTCGACTTCGCTGGTCGCTCCGCCAATTTCGCGCAGTTCCGCTTCTTCGCGGGCAAAGCCGTCTCGATTGCCAAGCTCTGCATAGACTTCCATGAGCTTGAGCCGCAAGTCACTACGCTGGGGCTCATCGTTAAGGGCGTTCTGCAGCAGCTCGGCTGCCTGATTGAACCGGCCATACGCAATGTAGATGTCGGCCTCCGCCAGCGCGTCGCCTGTAGAGGCGGTCAGTTCATCCGACGGCGCAGATGCATTCGAGCCTTGAAAGGAAGTGGACTCAGGCTGTTCCTGGCCAATGTCGACGTATGTGGGCGTTCCGATTCGCAAATCGTCTACCGTATCGTCCGCCATCAGGCTTTCCTGCAGTTCGGCTTCCTTCATTGCGTTACGGCGCGATAAAGCCATTAGCCCGAGCAGCAGTAGCAAGAGGGCGCTACCGCCGACCACGCCAAGTAACAGCGTATTGGACAGCAGGTCATCAATCAGCCCCTTGGGCTCTGGCTCGGCAACCGGTGCTGCCGGCTTCGCGGGGGCAGGTTTAGCCGCCGGCTTTGCAGCGGCGGGACGCTCAGCCGGGGCGGGAGCGGCGGCCGGTGCTGGTTCTTGCTGGCTGGCGACAGAGCCTGCCGCAGAGTCGACTCCGTTCGCGCCGCCCTCGACCGCTGCTTGACCTTCCGGTGATTGAACCGGGGCTGCATCAGGCTGCGCGGAAGCGCCATTCGCAACAGGCGCCTGACTATCAGCACCCAGTTGCACTTGCAACTTGGCAAGCTGGTCATCCTTGAGCTGCATCAGACGCTGCAACTTCTCCAGCTGCCCCTGCAGATCATTCAAACGGTCTTTGAGCTCATCATTTTCGCGGCGGCTGGAATCCAGGCTTTCCTGAGTTACGGCAAGCTTATCGCGCAGCGCCTTGCCACCGTCTGCAGAGCCAGTATCAGAGCCTGCAGTGGACTTGCCAGAATCAGCGGCGACCAGCCGCAGATTGTCGCCGGAGTCGCTACGAGACGGAGCAGCACCTGCCTCCGTACGACGAGTCGCATCAAGTTGACGAGTTCCTGCAACCGCCCCGCTCCGACCCTGACGCCAGGCTGCGTTCTGTTCCGCAACCTGACCGATAGCCTCGGACTGAGAGCGACGGGAAATTTGCTCGGCATCCGGCAGGCGCAGCACCTGCCCGCTCTTCATACGATTGATGTTGCCATCAATGAAGGCGTTCGGATTGAGGTCCTGAATCGCCAGCATCGTCTGGTGCACTGTTCCGCTACGACGATTACGCTCTGCGATATCCCAAAGCGTATCGCGAGCCGACGTTTTGTACTCAGTACCGGTCTGAGTAGCAACAGCCGTCGAAACACTGGAGGAAGGGGTGGCAGCCGGGCGCGCGGGAGCGGAGCGAGCGGGCTCGACGGCCCTTACAGGTGCTGAGATCGGCAATTGAGGAGCGGCCGCAGCGGCAGTTTCAGGGGAATACAGTGGCGGATCCAGCAGCAACGTGTACTCACGAAGTAGCCGCCCGCTAGGCCAGAGCACTTCTACGAGAAAGTTGAGATAGGGCTCGCGTACAGGCTTGCTGGAAGAAACCTGGATGACGCTTTTTCCGTTCGGACGCAATACCGGAGTGAATTTCAGATCGGTCAGGAAATACTGACGATCAATTCCGGCACGATTGAATTCCTCAAGCGAAGCCAGTACCGGGATGACCTCTCCCGGCGCGAGGCTGTTGGCATCAAGCAGCTCGATTTCCGCGATCAGCGGTTGATTCAATGACGACTGAAGCGTGACCTCTCCCAACCCAAGCGCGTGGGCCATTTCTGTAGTCAGCGCGGTAGCAGCCGCGATTGCCAGCACCAGATTGCGAACCCGAACCATTATTTAATCCCTTGTTTATCTTTTTTCTCGAACTACGAGAGGGTCTTATGTCACTGCCCGCGCCACCTAGCGGTGGCTCCCCATCAGCGATAAGCCGTTCAGCGCATCGGCTAGAAATATTCTTTGAATTACCAGTAAGTATCTTTTACAGATAGTCTTTTATCAACAACTCACCAGACTGCACAGCGTTTAGTGCCGCGCCTTTTCGCACGTTATCAGACACAATCCACAAATTGACTTCGCGTGGATCGCAGATGCCGCAGCGGACTCTACCGACGTAGATGACATCCTGGCCAACCGCGTCACCGACCGCTGCCGGGTAGTCATCCGACTCTACAACCTCTACTCCAGGGGCCGCATCCAGCGCCAGCGTCACGGCCTGCGCATCGGCTTCAACGGCACCCTGTAAAGAAACGATGAGACTTTCGCCAAAAAACACTGGTGCTTGAACGAACGTAACGGCTATCACGAGTTCAGGACTATCCAGTAGCTGGCGAAGCTCTTCAACCAAACGCTTCTCCTGCGCGCCATACCCTTGAGCATCAACCGCCTCGGTTTGCGCGAGCATGTTGAACGCCATCTGCCGGCCAAACACCCGCGGCTCCAAGGGACGTGCATTCAGTAACTCAGAGGTTTGCCTTGCGAGTTCCTTTACGCCAATCTCGCCGCGACTGGACACCGGAAGGCACGCTGTCACGGTAACGCGTTGCAGGCCAAGCTGCTGCCGGACAGGTGCCAGCGCAATCGCCAGTGCAACCGACTCAGGCAGAGGGCTGGCAACGGCACGGCGGTCCAGTGAAGAATCGAGCAGCGCTCCATTGACCTCTGGCACCAGACACGGCTGCTCCTCCACGGATATCGAGCCAGACAGATCAACGATCCGGCAGCCGGCCGTAATTGCCCTGGCATGACACTCGCTCACCAAAGCCGAGGCGCCAACAAGAAACACCAGCTGCACGCGTGTGAAATCGAAGCGATCTACGCCGGCGACGCGCAGATTTCGTCCTTTGAATGGAACCGTGTGCCCAACGCCCTCACCATCGTCCAGCAGGTGCAGCTCGCTCAGCGGAAACGCGCGCTCCTCGAGCACCTCGACCAGCGCTTCGCCGACCAGGCTGACCGCCCCTACAACCGCAACACCGACACCTGTGGGCATCGCCACCTCCATACACTAAGGACCGGCACTGTAGCGAAATGACAGATCACCGCAAGCAGCGCCGCCGAGCGGCACGCCGCGCAAATGAAAACGCCGCGAACAAGTCGCGGCGTTGCACACGTTACACAATGCGCATCAACGCTCCAGCAGGATACGCAGCATGCGGCGCAGAGGCTCGGCGGCACCCCACAGCAATTGATCACCCACGGTGAACGCACCCAGGTAGTGCGACCCCATATTGAGCTTGCGCAAGCGCCCGACCGGCACAGCAAGAGTACCGGTAACCGCTGCGGGACTCAGCTCCTGCATGCTGGCATCACGGTGATTCGGCACCAGCTTGACCCAGGGGTTGTGCTGGCTGATGAGCCCTTCGATATCGGAGATCGGTACGTCCTTGTTCAACTTGATGGTCAGTGCCTGGCTGTGGCAGCGCATCGCACCGACCCGTACGCAGATGCCATCGACCGGGATCGGGTTTTTGAACCGACCGAGGATCTTGTTGGTTTCGGCCTGCGCTTTCCACTCTTCGCGGCTCTGCCCGTTAGGCAGCTCCTTGTCGATGTACGGGATCAGGCTACCCGCCAGCGGTACGCCGAAATTGTCGACCGGGAAGGCTTCGCTGCGCTGGGTTTCGGCAACCTTGCGATCGATGTCCAGGATGGCGCTGGCAGGATTGGCCAAGTCATCGGCCACCGCCGCGTTGATGGCACCCATCTGCTTGATCAGCTCGCGCATGTTCTGCGCGCCGGCACCGGAGGCCGCCTGATAGGTCATCGCGCTCATCCACTCGACCAAACCGGCTTCGAACAGGCCGCCAAGGCCCATCAGCGCCAGGCTGACGGTGCAGTTGCCACCAATGTAGTTCTTGGTACCGGCATCCAGCTGCTGGTCGATCACACGGCGGTTCACCGGATCGAGGACGATTACCGCATCATCCTGCATGCGCAGTGAAGACGCCGCATCGATCCAGTAGCCCTGCCAGCCGGCTTCACGCAGCTTCGGGAAGACTTCGCTGGTGTAGTCGCCGCCCTGACAGGTCAGGATCACATCGAGGCCTTTCAACTCGTCGATGCTGTAGGCGTCCTTCAGCGCAGCGGTTTCCTTGCCAATATCGGGGCCTTGGCCACCAACATTGGAAGTGGTGAAGAACACAGGCTCGATCAGGTCGAAGTCCCGCTCTTCCAGCATCCGCTGCATGAGCACGGAACCGACCATACCGCGCCAACCGATCAGACCTACACGTTTCATCGCAACTACACCTATAGAAAAAGTGGCCCGCGCAGATTAAGGCGGGCCAGAAGATTACAACTTCGCGAGGGCCGCGACTACTGCATCGCCCATCGCCTGAGTGCCGACTTTGTTACAACCTTCGGACCAGATATCGCCGGTACGCAGGCCCTGGTCGAGCACATCACTGACGGCCTGTTCGATGACATCAGCTGCGGCGACCTGATTGAAGCTGTAACGCAGCATCATCGAAACCGAGAGGATCGTCGCTAGCGGATTGGCGATGCCCTTGCCGGCGATATCCGGTGCCGAACCGTGGCACGGCTCGTACATGCCCTTGTTCGCTGCGTCCAGCGAAGCGGATGGCAGCATGCCGATCGAGCCGGTCAGCATGGACGCTTCGTCCGAGAGGATGTCGCCAAACATGTTGTCGGTGACAATCACATCGAACTGCTTAGGCGCACGGACCAACTGCATCGCGGCGTTGTCGACGTACATGTGGCTCAGCTCGACCTCGGGATAGTCCTTGGCCACTTCTTCGACCACGGCACGCCAAAGTTGGCTGGACGCCAGCACGTTGGCCTTGTCCACCGAGCAAAGCTTCTTGTTGCGAACCATGGCCATGTCGAAACCGACCTTGGCGATACGACGGATTTCGCTCTCGCTGTACGGCAGCGTGTCGTACGCCATGCGCTCGCCGTTCTCCAACACCTTGCTTTCGCGCGGCTTGCCGAAATAGATCCCACCGGTCAGCTCACGAACGATCAGGATATCCAGCCCGGCGACGATCTCCGGCTTGAGCGAGGAGGCGTCGGCGAGTTGCGGATAGAGCAGCGCCGGACGCAGATTGCCGAACAGGCCCAGCTCGGAGCGAATCTTCAGCAGGCCGCGCTCGGGGCGGATGGCCGGATCGATCTTGTCCCACTTCGGACCGCCCACGGCGCCAAGCAGGATGGCATCGGCGGCGCGCGCACGCTCAAGGGTTTCGTCCGCCAGCGGTACGCCATACTTGTCGACAGCCGCACCACCCAGTTCGTCATAGCTCAGTTCAAAGTCCAGCTGGAACTTGTCATTGGCCAGCTGCAGTACCTTGACTGCCTCGGTCATGATCTCCGGGCCGATACCATCGCCGGGGAGAACCAGAATCTGTTTGGACATCTCTTATTCCTTAATAGGGGAGTCAAATCGCGGCTGGGGCATTTCGTAGGATGGGCTTCAGCCCACCCTACTTGGCAATACTCAGCCTACTTGATCGCGCCGAACAGCCAGGGTTGGGTCTGCTGGTGACCAACTTCGAAAGCCTTGATCGCCTCGGCGTCCTGCAGGGTCAGGCCGATGTCGTCGAGGCCGTTGAGCAGGCAATGCTTACGGAAAGCATCGACTTCGAAGCCGTATTGCTTGCCATCCGGGCGCGTCACGGTCTGCGCGGCCAGGTCGACGGTCAGCTGGTAGCCCTCGCTGGCATCGGCCTGCTGGAACAACTCGTCCACCTCTTCTTCCTTCAGCACGATCGGCAGCAGGCCGTTCTTGAAGCTGTTGTTGAAGAAGATGTCAGCAAAGCTCGGCGCAATGATGGTACGGAAACCGTACTCTTCCAAGGCCCAGGGCGCGTGCTCACGGGACGAGCCGCAGCCAAAATTCTCACGTGCAAGCAGCACGCTAGCGCCTTGGTAGCGCGGGAAGTTCAGCACGAAGTCCTGATTCACCGGGCGCTGCGAGCAATCCTGGTTGGGCTGGCCGACGTCCAGATAGCGCCACTCGTCGAACAGGTTCGGACCAAAGCCGGTGCGCTTGATCGACTTGAGAAACTGCTTGGGAATGATCTGATCGGTGTCGACATTGGCACGATCCAGCGGGCAGACCAGACCGGTGTGTTGGGTAAAGGCTTTCATCCGTTATCTCCTCAGGCCTGGACCAGTTCGCGTACGTCGATGAAGTGACCGGTGACCGCCGCAGCAGCAGCCATGGCCGGGCTGACCAGATGAGTACGGCCACCAGCGCCCTGACGGCCTTCGAAGTTACGGTTGGAAGTCGAGGCGCAATGCTCGCCGCTGCCCAGCTTGTCCGGGTTCATCGCCAGGCACATGGAGCAGCCCGGCTCTCGCCATTCGAAACCTGCCTCGACGAAAATCTTGTCCAGCCCTTCAGCCTCGGCCTGCTGTTTCACCAGGCCGGAGCCCGGTACGACCATGGCCTGTTTGACGTTCGCTGCGACCTTGCGTCCTTTGGCGACTTCAGCCGCGGCACGCAGATCCTCGATCCGCGAGTTGGTGCAGGAACCAATGAACACACGGTCCAGCTTGATTTCAGTGATCGGCTGGTTAGCGGCCAAGCCCATGTACTTCAGTGCCCGGACGATGGAATCACGCTTGACCGGGTCGGCTTCGGCGGCAGGGTCCGGCACGTTCTGATCGACCGCCAGCACCATTTCTGGCGACGTACCCCAGCTCACTTGCGGCTTGATGTCCTCGGCCTTGAGCTCGATGACGGTATCGAACACCGCGTCGTCATCGGAAACCAGCCCCTTCCACAACTCAACGGCCTTGCTCCAGTCGGCGCCCTTCGGTGCGAACGGGCGACCTTCGACGTAGGCAACGGTCTTTTCGTCGACAGCCACCATGCCCACGCGGGCACCTGCTTCGATCGACATGTTGCAGATGGTCATACGCCCTTCCATGGAAAGACCGCGGATCGCGCTGCCGGCGAACTCCAGGGCATGACCATTGCCGCCGGCGGTGCCGATCTTGCCGATCACGGCCAGCACGATGTCCTTGGCGGTAACGCCGAAGGGCAACTCGCCTTCAACGCGTACCTGCATGTTCTTCATTTTCTTGGCTATCAGGCACTGGGTCGCGAGCACATGCTCGACCTCCGAGGTGCCGATGCCATGAGCCAGCGCACCGAACGCGCCATGGGTGGAGGTATGCGAGTCGCCACAGACGACCGTCATGCCGGGCAGCGTCGCGCCCTGCTCCGGGCCGATGACGTGAACGATGCCCTGGCGCACGTCGTTCATCTTGAATTCGAGGATGCCGAAGTCATCGCAGTTCTCGTCCAGCGTTTGTACCTGAATGCGCGACACCTCGTCGGCGATCGCTTCCAGACCGCCCTGGCGCTCACCCTTGGTGGTCGGCACGTTGTGATCCGGAGTGGCGATGTTGGCGTCGATACGCCATGGCTTGCGATTGGCCAGACGCAGGCCTTCGAACGCTTGCGGAGAGGTCACTTCGTGAAGGATGTGACGGTCGATGTAGATCAGCGACGAACCATCGTCGCGACGTTTCACCTCGTGCATTTCCCAGAGCTTGTCGTAGAGCGTCTTGCCGGCCATCGGACTTTTCCTCATCTGCTTTCTATGCGGGGCGAATAGCCCTTGCGCTTATGGGGTCGATGCTAGGGGCTTGCATTCAATTACTCAAATTCATATTTTTCATTCAATGCATTCCCGCCTGGAATCGAGAGATACGTCCATGGATCTAGCCAACCTCAACGCTTTCATCGCCATCGCCGAAACAGGTGGCTTTTCACTGGCGGCAGAGCGCCTGCATCTGACTCAGCCGGCCGTCAGCAAGCGCATCGCCGCGCTGGAGTCGCAACTGGATGTGCGCCTGTTCGATCGGCTCGGCCGTGAGATCGGCCTGACCGAGGCCGGTCGTGCTCTGCTGCCGCGCGCCTATCAGATTCTCAATGTGCTCGACGACACGCGTCGTGCGCTTACCAACCTCAATGGCGACATTGGCGGACGGCTGAGCCTGGCGACTAGTCATCATATAGGCCTGCACCGCCTGCCACCGCTGTTACGCGCGTTCACCCGCACTTATCCGCAGGTCAGCCTGGATATCCGCTTTCTCGATTCGGAGGTCGCCTACGACGAGGTGCTGCACGGCCGCGCCGAACTGGCTGTGATCACCCTTGCCCCGCAGACGGCTGAACCAGTCAGGGCGGTAAAGGTGTGGAATGATCCGCTGGACTTTGTCGTCGCCCCCGAGCACCCGCTGGCGAGCAAGGCCAATATCCGGCTCGCCGACGTCGCCGGGCATCCGGCCGTCTTTCCCGGCGGCAACACCTTTACTCACCACATTGCCCAGCGATTGTTCGAGCGTGAGGGCCTGGCGCCCAATATCACCATGAGCACCAACTATATGGAGACCATCAAGATGATGGTCTCCATCGGCATCGCCTGGAGCGTGTTGCCGCGCAGCATGCTCGACGACCAAGTGGTCAGCCTGCCCTTGCCAGGTATCCAGTTGGAGCGACAACTCGGCTACATCTTGCACACCGAGCGCACGTTATCCAATGCGGCCAAGGCCTTCATGGCACTGCTGGACGCCGAACGCGACAGCTGATCGAGCCAACGCTCCGAAACGAAGAAAGGCGCCATGCGGCGCCCTTCTTTACTTTCCCATCAACCCTCCAGCTCGGGTCGCTGATCGGCATTGATCGGGATGCGCTTGGGCTTGGCTTCTTCCGGCACGATGCGCACCAGGTCGATGTTGAGCAGGCCGCTGTTCAGCGCCGCCCCTTTAACCTCGATGTGATCGGCCAGACGGAACGACAGCTTGAACGCGCGCTGGGCGATACCCTGGTGCAGGTAGGTGACGTTCTCGGCTTCCTTTTCCCGGCGCAAGCCGCTGACGGTTAGCACGCTGCGCTCCACCTGCAGATCGAGATCGGACTCCTCGAAGCCGGCGACTGCGATCACGATGCGATATTGGTCGTCGCCGTGTTTCTCGATGTTATAGGGTGGATACGAGCTGCCCGTCTCGTTGCGCAAGGCAGACTCGAACAGATCGTTGAAACGATCGAAGCCCACGGATTGCCGGAACAGAGGAGCCATGGGGAGCGAACTCATGATAAACCTCCTGAAATCAGCGAGTTGAAACAGGCGGGACCCGACTTCGGCATCCCGCTGAGCCCCAGATAAGAGCTGCTTTGCAGATTTCAAGGCGCAGAAACGAGCCTGCCGACAAGAACACGAGGTAACGCCATGTCCAGAGTCATGCTGATTACCGGTGCCAGCCGGGGTATCGGAGCCGCAACGGCGCGGCTGGCGGCCCACCAGGGCTATGCCCTCTGCCTCAATTATCACCAGCGCGAAGATGCAGCGAACCAGGTGCTCGAGCAGGTCCGTGCTGCAGGCGCCTCGGCGATCACGATCAAAGCCGATGTCGCCGACGAAAATCAGGTGCTGCACATGTTTGCGGTCATCGATCGTGAATTCGGCCGCCTGGACGTGCTGGTCAACAACGCCGGCATGCTCGAACAGCAGATGCGCCTGGAGCGGATGGACGCCGCACGCTGGGCAAGAGTGCTCGGCACCAACGTGATCGGCAGCTTTCTATGCGCCCGCGAGGCGATCAAGCGGATGTCCACGCAGCATGGCGGCCAGGGCGGGTCGATCATCAATCTCTCGTCCATCGCAGCGCGGCTGGGCGCGCCCGGCGAGTACATCGACTACGCAGCGGCCAAGGGCGCCATCGACAGCATGACGCTGGGCCTGGCCAAGGAAATCGCCGGCGAAGGTATTCGAGTCAATGCGGTGCGACCCGGGGTGATCCATACCGACATCCACGCCAGCGGTGGCGAGCCGGATCGAATCGAACGGGTCAAGGCGAGCGTGCCCATGGGACGTGGCGGCCAGGCAGAGGAGATCGCCGAAGCCATACTCTGGCTCGCCAGCGAGCAGGCGAGCTACACCACCGGCGCGCTGCTGGACGTCAGCGGGGGCCGCTGAGCGTGCTCACGCCAGCGCCGCCATACCCAGACCAGCCATATCGACATCCAACATCGCATCGATCCGGGCGCAATCGTTTTCCCGGCGCAAGGCCGTAAATAGGGCCACGGCCTCGGGATAATTTCGCGTCAGCAAAGCAATCCACTGCTTGAGCCTGCCGGGTGCGTAGCGTGGCGCGATCTTGCCGCGGGCCTGCTGCCAGAAGTCCACCAGCGTGGGCTGGAACTCCGCCCAACTCATCTCTGGAACGCTCCGCCCTTGTTTAGCGGCAGCGATCTGCCGCGCCAAGTCTGGCCGCGAAACCAGACCACGACCCAACATGATGTTCTCCGCGCCGCTGACTTCACGGCAGCGACGCCAATCGGCCAGCGACCAGATATCGCCATTGGCGTACACCGGCACCGCGACCGCGTCTTGCACCCGCGCCACCCACTCCCAATGGGCAGGCGGCTTGTAGCCTTCGACCTTTGTTCGCGCGTGCACCACCAATTGCCCTGCCCCACCGTCTACCAGCGCCCGCGCGCAATCAATAGCGCTATCCGGGCTGTCGAAACCCAGGCGCATCTTGGCGGTTACCGGAATGTGCGCCGGCACGGCTCGCCGCACCTCGCACAGGATGGCGTGCAACAGCTCCGGTTCCTTCAACAGTACGGCGCCACCGCGCGACTTGTTCACTGTCTTAGCCGGGCAGCCGAAGTTGAGATCAATAGCCGGCGCGCCCAATGAGCAGGCATAGGCAGCATTATCTGCAAGGCAAACAGGATCGGAGCCCAACAACTGGACACGCACCGACGTGCCCGCACGGGTCACTGCACCAGCCATCAGTTCGGGTGCAAGCTTGCGAAAGCTGCTTCGCGGCAACAGACGGTCGGATACCCTGATGAACTCGGTCACGCACCAATCTACGCCGCCCATGCGGGTGAGTACGTCGCGAAGAATTTCGTCGACCAGCCCTTCCATGGGTGCCAAAGCGATTTGCATATCAAGCCAATAGATGATGAAAGGCGGGCATTGTACGGATGCTCGCCCCCTGAATCACGTTTGGCCTGACATCCGCCGCCCGGCTATTCCTCGATCGTGCCGCCTATCGTATCGGTGCCTGTGGTCGCGCCCATGCCGCCGGTGGTACCTGTGTTGCCGGTACCCATCGTTCCAAGGTTGCTATCTGGACGCTCTTCTCCAGTGCGCTCCTCGTGATCGGCCGACTCTTTGTCGGCATGACCGGAATGCGGGGCCTGCGATTCGACCGTCGACCTGCCCGCCGCTCCGCTGGATTCGCCGTCGCCGTTTTTTTGCTCAGACGAGCCGGCAAAGGCGCCCGTCGAACCTGCCAGGAGCAATACTGCTACTGATGTAAGTATCCGATTCATGGCTACCTCCTTCGATAATCAAGGACAGCGCTAGTCGCTGCGCTTTTCCAGCTTCGGACGGCGACGATGCTCCATGTCGGTCTCGTTACCGCCGTGACCAGGCTCTATGGATCTGTCGGCCTGCTCTGCCGATGATGCATCGGATGACGAGCCTGCCGATGCGTCGCGTTCGTTCTCATCTATGTAATCAACGCCGCCGCCGATGCCCATCGAGCCGTTCCCGGCAGCCCCACGATCTGCCGCGCCGGTGTTCTGCGCGAGCGGGGCGCCGACAAAGGGCAGCTCCAGACTTTGCGCGCTTGCCGTCGAGGCAAGCACCGCGATGAATAAACCGAGCTGAATACGCATGTCGGGCACCTCCGCATCGTTCATCAGATAATTTGGGCAGCACTCACGTCGCAGAGTGCAGTGGCGGGCGACCGATGGCACACCGGAACCGCTTTCAGCGGCAGAGGTCACAACCCCAAGGACGAATTTGGATCACAGAAGGAAGCACCGGATGGAACCTGCGCTAATACTGGGAATGATCGTTCTAGGCTGGCTATCAGTAGCGCTAGCGATGCTTTGGGGCATGATGAGGATTGCCCGGCGTCATCATCCGCCACAGGCGCGACCGACCTCACAGCCATCTCACTCCCCTGCGCCAGCCGATCCAATCGCCCTGCCCTCCTGGCACGCCTGACTGCTATTTCCATGTTTTTTGAAATAAACCCGTGACAGCAGCATTTGAAGCTGTAGAATGCGCATCGCGGGATGGAGCAGTCTGGTAGCTCGTCGGGCTCATAACCCGAAGGTCGTCGGTTCAAATCCGGCTCCCGCAACCAATTTAAAAGGCCACTCAATGAGTGGCCTTTTTTTCGCCTGGATTAATGTCACTGTCGCTCAGCTGCCATGCTCAGTGCCGGCGCGGCAGCTAAGCTTTTGAATAAATTACGCTTTTTTTCGACCTTTGGATTGACAGCACATCGCTGGGCTGTAGAATGCGCCCCACAGACGCGGGATGGAGCAGTCTGGTAGCTCGTCGGGCTCATAACCCGAAGGTCGTCGGTTCAAATCCGGCTCCCGCAACCAAATCGGAAAGGCCACTCAGATGAGTGGCCTTTTTCGTTTGCGTACGTTTTTTTTGATTCCTCCGTATTGCATGTCGACCAATACGCCCCCTATCGCTTAGCGAGCCTAAAGTCTTAGTTACGAGTAACGAATTAGTTCTTTTAGCCAACTTGCTGCTCTATTGCAGGGCAATTGGCGCTGGCCCATCTGCGCTGATAAGAATTAATCATACGATGACCGACTTTACTTATTCAGCCTAGCTCTAATTAACAGCTTTACTATAACGTCATGCTAATGAGCCGACGGCATCTGGTAAAAACGTAAAATCTCATTAAATCAGCGTGTTAAGTAACCCACACGAGAAACCGGTGCTGGCCTCAACAATTTTTTGGCTCGCCCGCTTGACTTCAGTTCCCTTATGACGGATATCTATTCACCACAGGGAGCATTTCGTTACAAAGCAGTTTAAGACCAACTGGACAGGTCAAGTTTTGTAACGCGAGAGTTAAACCCCCAGACTTACCAGCAGCCGCCATAAACACTGGCGATGCGGGTTTGTTCGTCAGCAGCAAAAGAATTTATGAGTTCTGGAAAGTTTTCTGGATGCGGTAGCTTTGCCCGCATTATTGCTAGGCCTGCTGAATTCTGATGGCGTCAAACTCCGACACTGGAAAGTCCGGACCATATAAGAGTTAAGTTCTATACGGCAGTATAAATGTCGGTGGCGGTAGCTTTGCCTGAATTAATTGCAAACGTCGGTTAACACTGGGAAAGCATATTCTTTCCGGATACAGCTCCTGTCCATGCGGCGCGCCAGCTTCGAAACAAAAAACCTTCATAGACAGCGCCGCCCGGCGCTTCTGCTCTAACCAGACTGCTCCGCCTGACATATGCGCAGGGAGAACCATCGTGCCAACTACTTTTTACCGAATGGAAGATCAGGATAGCGCTCAAATTGCTCGCGACATCAATCAAACAGGCTATGCCTGTCTGCCAAGCTATTTAAGCCCCGATCAACTGAGCCAACTAAGAGACCAAGTCAACATCCAGGCGCGACAGCACCACGGTCAGTATTTTGCGCATCATGACGGCGAACAAGTTGCAGGCTCGCTGCTCGCCGTGCTGGGTGCTGCACCGGAATTTCAGGCACTGCTGGACGAGATCTACCGGTTTGGTGCCCGCAGGCCCGCGCATAGCAGCCGCATATACATGGTGATGCGCTGCGTTCAAGGTGAGACGGGACGCAAGGAGTCGAACTGTTTTCACTTCGACGCCTCGCTGGTGACGGCTCTACTACCGGTCGAAATCCCCCAGGAGGGTGAAGAACGAGGCGATCTCTTGTTGTTCCCCAACCTTCGCGGGATACGTAAGTACGTACTATTCAACGTTCTCGAGAAAGCAATTCTGCAGAACGGCCTGAGCCGAAAACTCATCGCCCGGGCGATTGCTATCGGGCTGCTCAAACCTCAGCGTTTGCAACTAGTGCCGGGCAATCTCTACCTGTTCTGGGGTTATCGATCCTTACACGCCAACGAACCCTGCGATCCAGCGAAGCTACGCGCGACTGCCATTTTCCATTACGGCGATCCGCACGCGGGGAGTCTGCTCACCCGAATGATCCTCAGGCACAACCAGCGGCGAGCAAAGCGCGCCAGCGTTATCGGTACGCAACAGGCTATCTGAGCATCCGACAAGGACACTTTCCAAGTCGTCCCGGTTTCCGGGCGGCTGAGCCTCGATAAGGAAATCACCATGATCAACGTGACCAAGTCCTACCTGGGTAGCAAGAACAAGTTCAAGGCGTACGTGGACCGGATCTACAACACCGGCTGGCTCACCAATAACGGGCCGCTGGTGAGCGCACTTGAGCAGCGGCTCAAGGAATACCTCGGCGTCCGGAACATCATCCTCACCAACAACGGAACCATCGCCCTTCAGATTGCCTATCGGGCGCTAGGCATTACCGGCAGTGCAGTCACCACACCGTTCAGCTTCGTTGCAACAACCAGTTCGCTACAGTGGGAAGGCATCAAACCCATCTTTGCCGACATAGACCCGGCCACCTGGAACCTGGATCCGGCGCAGATCGAAGGACATATCCAGCGGGACACTTCGGCCATCGTCGCCACGCATGTATTCGGCAATCCTTGCGATGTCGAGCGCATCGAGCAAGTCGCCAAAAAGCACAACCTCAAGGTCGTCTATGACGGTGCCCACGCGTTCGGCGTGCAGTACAAGGGACAATCGGTCTACAACTGGGGCGATATAAGTACCCTGAGTTTCCATGCGACCAAGCTGTTCCACACCATCGAAGGCGGCGCCATCGTTACCAACGACGACGCCCTCGCCGAGCGGGTGCGCCTGTTGTGCAATTTCGGCATTGTCGATACCGACCAGATCGAAGGTGTCGGCATCAACGCCAAGCTCAACGAGTTCTCTGCAGCAATGGGCATGTGCGTGCTCGATGATATCGAGCTGATTCTCGAATGCCGGGCCGAAATTGGACGGCGTTACGAGCAACGCCTCGGTGACCATTTCGAGCTGCAGATGCTGCAGCGGGACTCCCTGTGCAACTACAGCTACTTCCCTATCGCTCTGGATGATGAAAGCCAGCTACTGCGCTGCCGTTCGCAATTGAACGAGAACGGGATCAATCCTCGCCGCTACTTCTACCCATCGCTGGACACCCTCGAGCACCTGCAACCACAGGCACCGCAGCCGCGATCACGCGCCCTCAGCCGCAAAGTACTGTGCCTGCCCATTTATCCAGGGTTGCCACGCAAGGTTCAGGAAAAGGTCGTGCAGACGCTGATCCAGGAATCGGTACACAGCACACAAGCGAGCCGGACATTGTTTCAGCCATTCGTAGATGCGTTCGGATTGCTCAGCGGCGCCGAGCATTTGCCCAGCGCCGACTGCAAACACGTACCCCTGGCTCCTGGAGGTCAGGCGTAGCTCATGTCGGACTCCAAGCGGCTATCGGTCATTCGCAACACCAGCCTGAACTACATCGGCCAGGCCTACGCCCTGCTGATCGGCATTCTGATCCTGCCGTTCTACCTGGGGCATCTGGGTGCCGAAGCGTACGGTCTGATTGGTTTCTTCGCCGTGCTTCAGGCTTGGCTGCAATTGCTCGACGCCGGGATGTCGCCAGCACTGATCCGGCAGGTCGCGCAGTATCGGGGCCAAGGCGATCCGGCGGATGGCCCTGGGCCTGCTGGGCGCCTGCTGCGCTCATTCGAACTGCTTTTGCTGCCGATCGCGTTGGCCACCTGCATCACCATTTATCTGGGCAGTGGCTGGATCGCTCAGACCTGGCTGCAGGCGCGCGAGCTGAGCACCGGCACCATCATGCAGTGCATCAGCCTGATGGGGCTGATGGTGGGTCTGCGGCTTTACGCAACGCTGTACAAGAGCGGGTTGCAGGGCGTGGAACTGCACGGCTGGCTGAATGCGACGAACATGCTGATCGCCACCCTGCGCTACTTCGGTGGTTTGTTTCTGGTCGCCTACATCTCGCAGGACCCGCTGGACTTCTTTCTGTTCCAGGCGGCCGTGGCCCTCATCGAGACGCTCGCCTTCGCCGGCAAGGCCTACGTTCAGCTGTCCAGTCCTCGGCTGTTCACCGGTATTGACTGGCGGGTGGTCAGGCCGGTGCTGCCGTTCGCCGGCGGCATGTGCTTTACCTCACTGCTTTGGATCGTGCTGACCCAGCTGGACAAGGTGCTGCTTTCCAAAGTGCTGCTGCTCAAGGAGTACGGCTACTTTTCGTTGGTGGCGCTGATTACCACCGGGATCATGACGCTGACCAATCCGCTGGTGCAGACCTTGCTGCCGCGCATGACCGTGCTGGTTGCCGAGGGCCGGACAAATGAAATGGAGCGGCTGTATCTCAATGCCAGCCGTTTCGTCTGCAGCGTGTTGTTTCCGATGGCGGCGGTGATCGCCTGGCACGGTCAGGCACTGATCTTCGCCTGGACGGGCGATTCGGCGGCGGCCGATTGGAGCGAGCGACTGCTGTTCTGGTATGTGCCCGGCAGCGCGCTGATGGCGGTCAGCGCGTTCCAGTTCTACTTGCAGTACGCCTATGGCCAGCTGCGCCTGCACATCTGGTACAGCGTGGTTTCCACCGTGATCAGCGTGCCGATCGTGGCGTATGCGGCTCTTGTGCATGGCGCCTACGGCGCCGCGCTGGCCTGGTTCTTCCTGCGTCTGGCGACCTTCGTGATCTGGCCACCGGTGGTGCACCGACGCTTCGCGCCCGGCCTGCAAGGCGTCTGGGCGCGGGACATGTTGCGGATTAGCGCCATGACCGTATTCGGCGTGGCGCTTGGCGAGCCGCTGTTCGAGCTTATCGCAAGCGACAACCGTTTCGACATTCTGCTGGCGCTGGCTGTGAGCGGCGCAATCTGCCTGCTGCTGGTAGCCGTCAGTTCGAAGCCACTGATCCTCAAGCTCTACCTACTCATCAAGCGAGCACCCAAAAATGGAATTGAAGAGCGAGCAAGCCTTGATTAAACGCTGGGGCGGCAAGACTGAACCGCTGCTAAGCATCGTTTGCCTGGCGTACAACCACGCCTCCTTTATCAGGAAGGCGCTGGAGAGTTTCCTCCAGCAGGAAACGGATTTCCCCTTCGAGGTGATCGTTCACGACGACGCCTCGACCGACACCACCGCCGCGATCATCACCGACTACGCGGCTCGCTATCCGAGCATCATCAAGCCGATCTACCAGACGCAGAACCAGTTCAGCCTCGGCGTACCGTTCAGCACCCGCTTGTTCGCCCGTGCGGGCGGCAAATACATCGCCTATTGCGAAGGCGATGACTACTGGACCGATCCCAGCAAGCTGCAACAGCAGGTGGACTTTCTCGAGCAGCATCGCGAATACGTCATCACCTATCACGATGCGTTCATGTTCAACAGCCAGGGCATCATCCAGAGCCCGCAGCTGACGGGAAGACTGCGCAAGGATGCCACTGCGCAGGAGCTGATGCAGGGCCGCCCGCTCTCGACGCTGACCGTATGTTTTCGCAACCTGATCCAGGAATTGCCGCCCGAACTGCTCGGCGTGGACGTGCTGGATATCTGTTGGTGGTCGCTGCTCGGCGCCTACGGCAAGGGCAAGTTCCTGGATGGGATCAGCCCTGCTGCCTACCGCGTCCACGAGGGCGGCATCTTTTCCATGCGGCCGAGCAGGCAGCGCATCCAGATGACCATGCACGCCCACTACTCGCTGGCGCGCTACTACAACCGCATCGGCAATAACGCCCTTTTCGAGTATTTCCTGATCCAAGTGTTCGGCGAGTGCCTATCGCTGATATCGCCGTTCAGCAAGCTCCAGGCGCTATCGAGCATCGGACAGAACATCAGTCGCAACCTGCTGCGCAAGCTAAGTCCACGGCTGGCCAAGAGCTGATCAGCCCAAACCTGTTTCTTTGCAATAACGCACCATGAGGAAGGACTCCAAATGACTGCCTTGACCCGCTCTTCGCTGGAATATGACGCGGACAACCGCATCGACCTGGCCGGAATAATGCGCACCGCCTACGACCACAAAGCGCTGATCATCGCCATCACCGGGTTGTTCGCGGCCTTGGGCGTTATCTACGCCCTCATCGCCACGCCGATCTACCAAGCGACTGCAATGATCCAGATCGAACCGAAGAAGGCCGCCATTACCGGAGTGCCGGAAATATCCGTACGGCCAGATTCGGTGTCCCAGGCGGTGACCGAGATATCCCTGTTGAAGTCCCGCGCGGTATTGGGCAAAGCGGTCGAAGAACTCAAACTCTATATCGCTGCCAAGCCCCGCCACTTCCCGCTTATTGGCGCATATATGGCGCGTAAGCATGATCCCGCGACCGACGGTGCCCTAGCGGCCCCACTGTTCGGCCTGGCCAGCTATGCCTGGGGCGGCGAGAAGCTCGAGGTGTTCCAGCTCGACGTTCCTGAAGCCTATCTGGGTTTGGAGCTGACACTGGTCACCGGCACCGACGGCAGTTTCACCCTGCGTGACGATGAGCAGCAGCCGATTCTGCATGGCCAGGTCAATCAGGCGGTCGAGAGCCAAGGCTTCAAGGTACAGATTGCGCAGCTGGAGGCTCGGCCCGGTACCGAGTTCCGGCTGGTGCGCAATCGCCCGCAGACCACAGCGCTGGAGTACCAGGATCGCCTGAAGGTCGGCGAGGCCGGCAAGGACTCGGGGATCATCTACATGTCCCTAGAAGATCCGGACCCGCAACTGGCCAGCCGCGTACTGGACGAGATCAGCCGCCTGTACGTCAGCCAGAACATCCAGCGCAGCTCGGCAGAAGCGGCCCAGCGCCTGGAGTTCCTGCGCTCGCAACTGCCACAGGTACGCAAGGAACTGGAGAAGGCCGAGGCGGCGCTGAACAGCTATCAGACCAGTTCCAAATCCGTGGACATCAGTATCGAAACCAAGGGCGTGCTCGATCAGATCGTCGCGCTGGAAACACAGATTTCCGAACTGACGCTCAAGCGTGTGGACTACGACCGGCTCTACACCCGCGAACATCCGACGTACCGAACGCTGATGACGCAGATGGGCGAACTGCAGGCGCAGAAAGCCCAGCTGCTGAAGAAGGTCGATGCCTTGCCCATGACGCAGCAGGAGTTGCTGCGCCTGAGGCGTGACATGGAAGTCACCACCCAGACCTACACGCTGCTGATGAACCAGGCCCAGGAGCAGGACATCCTGCGTGCCGGCACCATCGGCAACGTGCGCGTCATCGACAACGCCTACTCGATGATCGAGAAGCCGTCCAAGCCGGTTCGCCCGCTGGTTGTGGCCATTGCGATTTTCGTCGGCCTGCTGGCTTCGGCGGCGGTCATCCTGTTGCGCCAGGCGTTCTATCGCGGCGTCGAAAGCCCGGACGCAATCGAGAAGCTTGGCGTACCGGTGTATGCCGGGCTGCCCTACAGCGCCTCGCAGGATCAGCTGAACCGCAGCCGCAAAGCGCGCGACGGCAAGACTCGCCTGCTCAGCCTGACCGAGCCAACCGACCTCGCGGTGGAGTCGCTGCGCAGCCTGCGCACCAGCCTCAAGTTCGCCATGCTCGAAGCGCGCAACAAAGTGCTGATGATCACCAGCCCGACACCTGCCGTCGGCAAGTCATTCGTGTCCAGCAACCTCGCCGCCGTCATCGCCCAGACCGGACAGCGCGTGCTGCTGATCGACGCTGACATGCGCCGCGGCTACCTGCACACCCTGTTCGGCATGGCGCCGCGCAATGGCCTGTCAGACGCCCTGGCCAGCGGGCTGAGCCTGGCTGAGATCACCAACCGCACGGAATTGAAGAACATGCACTTCATCTCCGCAGGATTTACCGCGCCGAACCCGTCCGAGCTGCTGATGCACGATAACTTTTCCCGCCTGCTGCGCGAGGCGGAGAAGCTCTACGACTTCATCATCATCGATACGCCGCCCGTGCTGGCGGTTACCGATGCCGTACTGGTCGCCCAGCAGGCCGGCACCAATCTGCTGGTAGCCCGCTTCGGTCTCAGCACGAGCTCGCAAATCGATGCATCCAAGCGCCGCCTCGGACAGAACGGCGTGTTGCTCAAGGGCGTGATCCTCAATGCCGTGAAGCGCAAGGCGTCCACTTCGCCCTACGACAGCGGTGCGTACGGCTATTACACCTATACCCAGCATGCCTGAACGCCAGACAAGGAGGTGCACCGTGCTCAGAACCGTCTCGATGATGCAGCCTTATCTATTTCCGTACCTGGGCTACTTTCAGCTGATCGCGCTCAGCGACGTGTTCGTCCTGGGCGATGACCTGCAGTACGTCAGGGGCTCGTGGATGAACCGCAACCGCATCCTGGTCAACGGTCAGCCCAAGCTGGTTACCTTTCCGTTGAGGAAGGGTCACCAGACCGAACAGATCAGGGAGCGCTGGCTTTGTGATGACTTCGACAAGGAAGCCGAGGCGCTTATGAAGATGCTCGAGCGCAGCTACGCCAGGGCGCCACAGCGCGATTCGGTGCTGCCGCTGATCCGCGGCATCCTGCAGTGCCCCGAGCGCAACCTGGCGCTGTTCACCGAGAACTCGCTGCGCTGCCTGTGCGCCTACCTGGATATCCACACGCCGATCTATCGCGGCTCCAGCCTTGGCTTGCCGGCGAAGATGGACATGCAGGAACGGGTCATCCAGATCACTCATCGGATGGATGGCGAGCTCTACCTGAACCCCATCGGCGGCATGGACCTGTACTGCCCTGCCCGCTTCCGCGCCGACGGATTGCTGCTGCGCTTCCTGCGCATGGACGACATCGCTTACTCGCAGCTCAATCATCCCTTCGTGGCTTCGCTGTCGATCATCGATGTGCTGATGTTCAACAGCCGCGAGGCGCTCAAGGAATTGCTGCTGCGCTTCAGCGTGGTCGAAGGCCACCAGAAAAGGGCAACGCTGACACTGGCTTGACGATACTCAGCCTGCCAGCGGGATACGGGCAGGCCAATCAGGGAAGGACATCCTCATGACACCGAGCAACACCACACGCTGGTATCTGATCCAGACCAAGCCTCGCCAGGAAGCGCGCGCCGAGGAGCACCTATTGCGCCAGCAGTTCGAGTGCTACCGCCCGGTCAAGGCGCCCTCACCGTTGCGCGGCTTGCAAAGCGCCAAGACCGGCGAGGCGCTGTTTCCGGGCTATCTGTTCATCCGCCTGGATTGTATTCACGACAACTGGTACCCGATCCGCTCCACCCGGGGTGTCAGCCGCGTGGTCAGCTTCGGTGGCCAGCCAACGCCGGTACGCGATGAGTTGATCGAGCAGTTGCGACAGCGCCTTGCGCTGAGCGAAGGCGCACCAGCGCCAACGTTCACACCTGGCGAGCGCGTGCAGGTCAGTGGCGGCAGTTTCAGTGACATCGAAGCGATCTTCGTCAGCAGCGACGGCGAGGAGCGCTCGGTCATCCTGCTCAACCTGCTGCAGCGTGAGCAGAAGGTCCGGGTGCCCACCCGCTATCTCCAGTGCTACTCCTGATCCAGGCAAGGCGCTTTGGGCGCACCGAGCAGCCTGACAGGATCAATCAGCGAGCCAACCGATGAAGATCCTATTCCTCAATGCGTTCTACACCCCGCATATCGGCGGCGGCGCGGAAGTCATCCTCCGGCACCTGGCCGAGGGGCTACAGCGCCGTGGTTGCGAGGTGACGGTGCTGGCAACCGGCCCGGACGCCGGCCTCGACATGCAGCTTCAGGACGGCGTGCGGGTCTATCGCGCCAACCTGGCTAACAGCTACTGGCATTACACCCAGCAGCGTCCGAGTCGTGTCGCCCGCCTCGGCTGGCACTACCGCGACCGCTACAACAGCGACATGCGCTGCCATGTGCGCGAGGTGATCGCGCGGGAACAGCCGGATATCGTGGTCTGCAACAACCTTACTGGCTGGTCGATTTCCGCCTGGGACGAAATCACCGCCGCAGGCCTGCCGATCGTCCAGGTGCTGCACGACCTGTACCTGCTCTGCCCAAAGGACACCATGTTCAATCGCGGCAAGAGCTGCCAGCGCCAGTGCGGCCTGTGCTCGGTATTCCGCCTAGGCCATGCCCGCGCCTCGGCGCCGGTGGCGACGGTGATCGGCGTCAGCCGCTTCGTGCTCGAGCGCATCACCGCCCAGGGCTACTTCAGCCGCGCGCGTCAGCATGTGGTGCACAACTGCACGCCGGCCAACCCCGGTCAGGGCAGCAAACCCAAGCAGCGCAGCAATCATCCACTGCGTTTCGGCTATATCGGTACGCTGTCGGAGAACAAGGGCGTCGGCTGGCTGATCGAGCAGTTCCAGCGCCTGGAGATCGATGCCCGCCTGGATATCGCCGGGCGCGGAAAGCTGGACTACGAGGCCCGGCTCAAGACCATGGCCGACCCGAGCAAAGTGAGTTTTCTCGGCTATTGCGACAGCGACGAATTCCTGCAGAGCATTGATGTACTGGTGGTGCCATCGCTGTGGGGCGAGCCGTTCGGCCTGGTGGCCGTCGAAGGCTGCGCCAACCACCTGCCAGTGATCGCCAGCAACATGGGCGGACTACCGGAGATCATCCGCGACGAATGCAATGGCCTGCTCTGCTCGCCCGATGATCCAGACTCGCTCGGCATCGCCATGCTCTGGCTCTACATCGATGGTGCACTGCGGCAACGGCTCGCCAGCCAGGCGCGCGCCAGCGTACTGCCGCTGCTGGACATGGAACGCATGCTCGATCAGTACCAGTCGATCCTGCACGAAACACTTCAGGGAACGAGAATCCACCATGAACCAGAGCCTGCTGATCACCCCGCGGCAACGCGACTCGAATCCGTTGGCCTTCGACAAGCCGACCTTGTTGACGCTGGTCGTCGCCTCGCTGCTGCTGACTGAAACCTTCTCCGGCGCCCTGCGCTATTACTTCGATATGGCTGGGATTTCCTGGCTGCTTTACCTGCCGAAAGTGGCCTGTCTGCTGGCCTTGGGCCTTGAACTGCTGCGCTATCGCGGCTGGCCGGCGTTCTGGCTGGTACTGCTGGGTCTGATTACGTCCAGCCAGCTGGCATTGATGCACGGTGCGGAACTGGCCAACATCGGCTTCAGCCTGTTCATCTACATTCCGCTGCTGTTCGGGCTGATCTGTGGCCGGCACCTGGAGCTGCGACTGGCGCTGTTGAGGCGCGTCATCGGCTTCTGCCTGATTGCCTGCTTCGTCGGAATTGCCCTGGACCTGCTCACCAGCGTGCCGTGGAAGGGCTACAGCTACATGGTCGGCGAGGTGGAACTGAGCGCCAACCGCTCCTGGGCCTTCGACGACATCGACCGCATCGGCGGCTTCGCCCGCATGTCCACGGCGTTATCGGTGATGATCGCGGTGTACAGCCTGTTCATCGCCGCCTTCATCCGGCCACGGCTGCTGCGAATGATGCTCTACGTCGCGGCGCTGGTCGGCATCGTGCTGACCACCAACAAATCCACCGCAGCAGCCTATGTGCTGACGCTGCTGATGATGGTCATCACGAACTACCGCTTCGCCAGCGCGGCGGCCTTTCTCGTCGCGGTGCTGGTCGGGCTGGCATTACCGATGGCCAGCCTGGTGCTGAGCCTTGACCCCAACGCAGCCAACAACGGGACGCTGCTGGCCTCGTTCGCCGACCGACTGATCAACAGCTGGCCGAACTTCATCGAGGTAATCAGCCGTGAAGGTTGGGGTTTGTGGGGCGCGGGATTCGGTGCGGTGGGCAGCGCCGGCCAAGTCTACCCATTGCCGGGACTCGATCTGCTGAGCATTGCCGACAGCACCGCGCTTTACCTGTGGGGAATGCTCGGCGTGTTCGGCGTGCTGCTCTACCTGCTGACCTTTCCGCTCATGCTGCGTTTGCATGAACGTGGACCGCGGCTGCGCAGCGCCCTGCTGCCGATCGTCTTCTGCATCTGCCTGGTGGCCTGGGCCACGGACGTACTTGAAGTGTCCATCGCCACACTTTTCCTCGGGCTGGCCATCTCGCACGTGCTGTCCCCGGCCCGGGCCACGGCCAACAGCCTGTCCGCACAACGGCTTACTGACTTGCAGCACCTCACCTGAGCACCAACCTTCACGGATGATCCACATGACGATGCGCTCTACCTTGCTGAATGCCCTGCTGCTCGGCGGTCTGCTCGGCCAGTCCCTGCATGGCCTGGCCCAGACCACCATCGAGGAGCCCTTCGTCGTCGGCGTTTGCGCCCACGAGTTGCACAAGGGCGACCCCAGCGGCCGCGCCTACGCAATGATGCGCGATGCCGGCATCACCTCCGTGCGCACCGATGCGCACTGGGCCTATGTCGAGCGTCAGCCCGGATTGCTGAAGATCGAGCCGTCGTGGCGCCGCTATCTGAAGGAAACCGCCCGGCACGGCCTGAACACGCAGTTCATCCTCGGCTACGGCAACTCTCATTATGGCGGCGGTGAGAAGCCCCGCAGCGAGCCGGTCAGAGCGGCGTTCAACCGCTACGTCGAATTCATCACCGACGAGTTGAAGGGCCAGGTCGCGTATTACGAAATCTGGAACGAATGGGACGTGGAAAACCCGCACGACCCCAAGTTCACCCAGGACTATGCCCGGCTCATCGCCGATGCGTCGGGCATCATCCGCCAGCGCGCCCCCAACGCGAAGGTGCTCGCCGGCGCTGTGACCACCCAAGGAATCGAATCGGGCTTTGCCCTGCGCCTGCTTGAAAACGGCCTGATGCAATCGGTGGATGGCTTGTCGCTGCACCCCTATGTGCATTGCCGGGGCTGGCGACGCAATACGCCCGAGGCCTGGATCGACTGGATGACCGAGGCCGACAAGCAGCTGACCCGCGCCGCCGGGCGCCCGGTTCCGCTCTACCTGACCGAAATGTCCTGGCCATCGCATCAGGGCGCCTGCGGCATCGACGAAACCTTGCAGGCCGCGTACCTGGCCCGCGCCTACTTTCTCGCCAAGACGCTGCCCAGCATCAAGGGCATGTGGTGGTACGACTTCCGCAACGATGGCACCGACAAAACAGAGCGCGAGCACAACTTCGGCCTGGTCCGGCAGGACTTCACGCTCAAGCCGGCTTACCCGGTGCTCGCCGCCATCAGCGAGATCGTCAGGGAGTACAGCTTCGTCAGCCGCGAAAGTGCTGCAGGTGACGTGACGCTGCTGCGCTTTGCCCGCGACGACGACGAACTGTTGGTTGCCTGGAGTGCCGGCAAGCCTCGCTCGATCGAGCTGCGCAACAATGAAAAAACCCCAGGCCGCGTGGCGCTTATCGACACCGCGCAGCCACAGCACGGTCGCGTAACCACCACAACCGAATGGAAATGTTCAGCCACGGGTAGCGGCTGCAGCGCCACGGTAAAGCTCGATGGCTTCCCGAAAATCATCAGCATGCATGCGGTGCGAGACGAAGGTTGACCGGCCTGGCCAGCCGCTCACGCGTGCTTACGAAAACAACGCACCATCCCGCAAGGAGAGCCCCTTCATGATCGTTATCAACGCTCGTTTCCTGACCCAGGAAACCCGCGGCGTGCAACGTTTTGCCGAGCAGGTCTGCCTGGAGCTTGGAGCCATGCGCAAGGATCTGACCTTCATCGCGCCCCATGACATCCGCATGCATGCCAGTGCCGAGCGCCTGCAGGTACGGCGTATCGGCCGCAATCAGGGGCACTTGTGGGAGCAATTCGACCTGCCCCTGTGGCTGGCCCGCCACCGCTATCCGCCGCTGGTATCGCTGTGCAATACCGCACCGCTGATCTACCGCAACCAGATCGCCACGCATCACGACATCACCTATGTTCGTCATCCAGAGAGCTATTCACGCACCTTCCGCAGCGTCTACCGGGGGCTCACGCCGCTGCTGCTCAAGCGCATAAAAGCGCTGATCACGGTCAGCGACTTCTCGCGCAAGGAAATCGCCCGTTACTACGGCTACCCGAGCGAGAAGATTTGCGTGGTACCGAACGCTGTAGCGGCGAAGTTTCATCCGCTCAGTGGCGGTGATCGCAGGGACAACGACAAGCCATACCTGCTGGCTGTGTCCTCACCGAACGCCCACAAGAATTTCGCGCGAATGGTGACGGCCTTCCTTAGCCTGGAAGGCTTCGACGACGTGGAACTGCATATCGTCGGCGACTCGCACTCGGTCTTCTCCGGCGGCAACTGCAGTGTCGATGGCAGCCCGCGCGTGCGCATGCTGGGCCGGCTGAACGACGAACAGCTGGTACGCGAATATCAGGGCGCGACGGCATTCGTTTTCCCCTCGCTCTACGAAGGCTTCGGCATTCCACCACTGGAAGCGCAGGCTTGCGGTTGCCCGGTAATCGCCGCACGCGCTGCATCCATCCCTGAAGTGCTCGGCGAGAGCGTGCTCTATTTCGAGCCGCTGAACATCGAGGACATCGCGCGTTGCATGCGCCACGTGCTGCAGGACGCAGGGCTGCGGGATGACCTGCGCACCCTCGGCCTGGCGAATGTCGAGCGCTACTCCTGGAAGCGATCCGCGCAGACGGTATCGCAACTGATCGACCAGGCGCTGATGGGCAAGCCCAGCCCGCCGTCGCTCATCGCCTGGTCACCGGATCGCCACTGACGCCGGCCCGAACGCTGTTCCCCACTGATTACCCAAACGAGGCAGACCATGGAACGGTTGGCACATATCGACGCGCTTCGTGGCGGCGCGGCAGTACTCCTGATGACCCAGATCCTGCTGGTGCCAGCACTGGAGGCAAACTGGCTGATGCAACACGGCTTAGACACGGGGCTGCTGGCATGCCTCTGGTTCCTGCTCGGCGGCGGGTTCATCGTGCCGGCCAGCTTGCATGCCGGCACTGAAGACGGGCGCGGCTTCGTCATCCGGCGCCTGTTACGCCTGCTGCCGGTCTATCTGGTCGCAGTGCTCTTGACTGCCATCGTGCTGCCGGCGGCACAAGCCTGGTTGCCTGGCGTGACGACAGCAAGTACCGGCGTGGCATACGATGCGATTGGCGGTTACGGCGCGCTGCCGCCACTTCTGCTGTTCTACGCGCTTTGCCTTGCGCTGCAGGCGCTCGGCCTGCTGCACAGTGTGAGCCTACGTGCCGGCTGCGCACTCCTTTTGTTGGCGGCCGCGCTGCTGCTGGCATTGGTACGTCAGCTGCTCGACATGGCACTGCCCGTGACGCTACCGCTGGTGCTGTCGCTGATGTTCTTCGCTTCGATCTGGTACGAAGCTCAACACGAGAGCAGCAGCTATGCCCGCCGCCGCGCCCGCGAATACGTGCGCTACACCCTGAAGGTTTATCTGCTGGTAATACCGGTCGTGTTCATCGCCGGCTGGTCTGCTGCCGGAACGGCCTGGCCGCGCGAGCTGATCAGCTATGCCCTGGCGATCGCGACCTTTCTGTTGTTCACCAGCCGGTTGCCATTGCGTGCGCCAGCCCTGGTGTGGCTCGGCAGCCTCAGCTACTCGCTTTACCTGTTACTGCCGGCCATGCAGCGCCTGGGTGAGCGATTGGCCCAGGCACTTGAGCTCACCGCCCCGACCGCATCCGTCGTCGGTGCCGCGCTCGGTCTGCTGCTTGCAATCGGCAGCGCCCTGCTCTGTCGCCATCTGCTGGATCTGCCCCTGGCCCACGCCGGCAAACGCCTCACCGGACAACGCGACCCGCTGCCGCTGGTACGTCTGCACAGCCGCTGATCGCCACCGCTCTGCCTGTCGCGGCATCGCCGCGCATCATTTTTCAGATCAAGGATGTCATGCCATGAAAGTTGCCATCGTTCACGATTGGCTGGTGACGTATGCCGGCGCCGAACGCGTGCTTGCCGGTCTTTGCGCCGTCTGGCCGGAAGCCGACCTGTTTGCCGTCATCGATTTTCTTTCCGATGAAGACCGTGCCCACCTCGGCGGCAAACGCGCCACCACCACCTTCATCCAGCAACTGCCGAAGGCCCGCAGTCATTACCAGAAGTACCTACCACTGATGCCGCTGGCCATCGAGCAGCTGGACATGTCCTCCTATGACCTGATCATTTCCAGCAGCCACGCGGTGGCCAAGGGTGTGCTGACCGGCCCCAACCAGCTGCACATCAGCTATGTGCATTCGCCGATCCGCTACGCCTGGGACCTGCAGCACCAGTACCTGCACGAAGCCAGCCTGGAACGCGGCATCAAGGCCAAGCTCGCGCGCATGCTGCTGCACTACATGCGCATGTGGGACCAGCGCACCGCCAGCGGCGTCGACGAATTCATCGCCAATTCGCACTTCATCGGCCGGCGTATCAACAAGGCCTACCGGCGTCAATCGACGGTGATTTACCCGCCGGTCGATACCCGCCAGTTCACCCTGCACGAGGCCAAGGAAGACTTTTATCTCACCGCCTCACGCATGGTGCCGTACAAGAAGATCCCGCTGATTATCGAAGCCTTCGCGGCGATGCCGGACAAGCGCCTCATCGTCATCGGCACCGGCCCGGAAATGGAAAAGGCGCGCGAAGCCGCCGGCGCCAACGTCACCCTGCTCGGCTATCAGAGCTTCGAGGTGCTGCTGCAGCACATGCAGCGCGCCCGGGCGTTCGTCTTCGCTGCAGAGGAGGATTTCGGCATCGCGCCGATCGAGGCCCAGGCCTGCGGCACGCCGGTAATCGCCTTCGGCCGCGGCGGCGTGCTGGAAACCGTGCGTGGCCTCGACCATCCCGAGCCCACCGGGGTGTTCTACCCCGAGCAAAGCGTCGCCTCGATCATCGCCGCCATTGCCCAATTCGAGGTGCAGCACTCACGCATCAGTGCAGCGAACTGCCGCAGCAATGCAGAGCGCTTCGCCATCGAACGCTTCCAGCAGGAAATCCGTGCCTTCGTCGAGGCTCGTCTGCGCGAGGCCAGGGCCTACGACGGCCAAGACTTCTCACCTTCCGCGGTACCCAGTACGTCGATCTATCCGGCCACGGTGGTACCGATCAAGCACGCGTGAAAACGCCCCTACATTCACTTATGAGGTTTCAAGGATGAACACAGTAAAGAAGTGGATGAGAGCGACCCGCGCTCTCGGGTTTGCTCTCATCGTGACGACAGAGCCAGCAAGCGCAGTCGTGGCAACCGAGTCGCCGCGGGCCACCACAGCCCATCCGGACGCTCATGCAGCGATCTGCGCAGCCACCAGCCGTGTAAGCGCGACCACATACATCCCCACGTCGATCAGCGCCACGCCGCAATGCGACGAGTCCGCTGCAGAGCTTCGCAACAGCTCGTCGCCAGCGCCGCAGCGCCACCGGCTCGCCGAACCGGCATCGGGTTCGTTCTGGTCTCCGCCCACCGACAACAGACGCTATTCATTCTGACCCCTGCGCTAATCGCGTCGGGATATCCAGGAGCACAGGCATGGACACACAAGGCAACGTCAGAGCGTCACTGGTTCTGGCTGATGGCTACTCGTACACCGAACTCATTCCAGCACCGGATGTGCCTGGCAGTCCCGCCGGCAGTGGCTTCATTCGCATCTTCCATGCCTTCTTCAGCCCGAGCGAAGAAGACTCAAAGGCCGACGCGCAGCCCTATAGCTCGCCGGTGGTCACGCCGGAACAGAGTTGAGGAGACATACCGTGCCGAACCCAGCGTCCGTAGAAAACTCTAGCCACAGCACCCCACACCCAATGGCGGTAAGCCACGGCGAAACGTTGCTACAGCGACAGACCACTATCGTTACCGTCACCTACGGTGATCGCCTGAACTACTTACGTCGCCTGATCGAACAGGCCTTCGCGTTCGAGCAGATCACCCGTGTAGTGGTGGTCAGCAACGCTTCCACTGCACCGCTGGAGCAATTGACCAGTCGCTGGCCCGGGCAGGTGCGGATCATTGCATTGGAGCAGAACACCGGTTCAGCCAACGGCTACGCGGTAGGGCTGGAAGCCGCGCTCGCCGAGGGCGCGCAATACATCTGGATGATGGATGACGACAACGCGCCGACTGCCGCAGCCGTGCGCCTGCTACACGACGAACTGACGCAGCTGGGCGACGACGTAGGGCTGCACCGGGCCGCCGTGTTGGGCTTTCGCCCCAGTCAGCAGGAAGACATCGCCCGTGGTGTGCCGCGGCGCTTCGTCATCCAGCCGCGCTCCAGCTACTTCGGTTTCCACGTGGCGCAACTGCCGTACAAGCTCTGGCGCCGCCTGCCCTGGGGGCGGCCGGAAGGGACGCCACCACGCGCCGTCGACCTGCCGTTCGCGCCTTACGGCGGCATGCTCGCCCACCGCAGCCTCTACCAGGCGATCGGCGTGCCACTGCGCGAGCTGGTGCTCTACGCCGACGACACCGAGTACACCCGTCGCATCACCGCCAAAGGCGGGCGCCTGCGGCTGGTAACCGATGCGCTGATCGACGAACTGGAGCTGTCTTGGAACATCAAGGCCCACACGCGCAACATTTATGAAGCCTTTCTGCTCGGCGACTCGGACTTCCGCGCCTATTACACCGCTCGGAACCAAGCCTGGTTCGATACCTATGTGTGGGCGGCTTCGCCTTGGCTGTATCGCCTGAACCGGCGAATCTTCCTCGGCCTGCTGAGGCTTGTGGCCTGGCGACAACATGCGCCGGAACGCCTGCAACTGATTGAGCAGGCCATCCGCGACGGCGAGAGCCGCACGCTGGGGATGAGCCAGACTTTCCCGTTGCGCTGATTGCGTCCACAAGGAGGTTTCAATGCAAGCGCCCACGCCGGCAAACAGAGACAACAACTTCGACTTTCTGCGCTTTTTCGCCGCTGCCATGGTGGTGTTCGGCCACAGCTACGGCCTTTCAGGCCAGGCACATCAGGAACCGCTGCGACTGTTCAGCGGCAGCTACGACTCGGCGGATATCGCCGTGCACGTATTCTTCGTCATGAGCGGCTTTCTCATCGCCGGTTCCTGGTTGAACAGTCACAGCGTGTTGGATTTCGCAGCCAAGCGGGCATTGCGCATCCTTCCGGCGCTGATCGTCTCGGTGTTATTCGTCGTGCTCGTGGTGGGTCCGCTGGCTACCGAGCTGTCGCTAAGTGAATACTTCGCCGCACCCGGCACCCTTGCCTACCTCAGCAACGCGGTGCTGATCACCGAGTTCCGGCTGCCGGGCGTATTCGAATCCAACCCCTTTGCATACACCGTCAATGGCTCGCTCTGGACGCTGCCGTACGAAGTGCTGATGTATGTCACCGTGCTCACGCTCGGCCTGCTCAAAGTGTTCGGCCGCAGCATGGCGCTAGTCGGGCTGGTGCTGATGGTCGGCGTGCATTTCTACCTGATCCCGATCTACGAGGTGCAAAGCGACCTGCTACGCAAGGCTACACGGCTCGGCATGTTCTTCTATGCCGGCGTGGTGTTCTACCTGTACCGCCAGCGCCTTGTCTGGAGCTGGAAAATCGCCGCGCTGCTGGTCGGCGCAAACCTGCTCAGTGCCCGCAGCGACTACTGGGAGCTGGTGCACGTGCTGACCGTGCCCTACCTCACGCTATACCTCGCGCAACTGCGTATTCCGCGGCTGGCCGGGTTCGGCAAGGCAGGAGATTTCTCCTACGGGCTGTACATTTTCAGCTTCCCGATCCAGCAGCTGATCATGCACTGGACCGAGGGCCAGCTGCCGCTGCTGCCATTCATGGCGCTCGGGTTCACCGCCAGCTTGATCGCCGCTCTACTGTCCTGGCACCTGATCGAGTCGCCAGCCATGGCGCTCAAGCGCTACCTTCCGCGCCGGCGGCGCTCGACAGCGACGGCAGTTGCGACAGCCAATCGCTGATCGGAAGGAAAACGCCCGCCTGTATTGGCTAGAAATCCTCTACGGGACTGGCGAGCGCGTCCTTGAGCTTTCTTGCCTCCAGCTTGGGAAACGAAAAGCGGACGGCAAGTATCGAGTCAGCGCCGTCATCCATTATCACCAGCTCAGCGACACGCGTATTGTCCCTGGCGGCGGCTACTGCTGCCGTGACATTAGGATGCTTCTTGGCACGATCCAGACCTTCGATGAAGGTGTAGGTGAGGTTCCCCGCGTTAGCCGCCACGCTTTCATAACTGGACAGCTTCGCTGCGAAATCCTGCCGGCTGCTACGGCGGTCCAGATCAAGAAGATCAAGCTGCGAACTGGCATCAGCCAGTGAGACAAGCGCAAAGGTCTTAGCCAGCGCAGCGACCGCCTGTACATAGGCCTGCTGCTCAAAATCTGACAACAGACTGACCATGTAAAGCTTCTCGCCGGAGAACAGTAAGGCGGCGGTAAAAGAGTGCCCCACGAACTTGACGTCATCCATGCACAGTGCGGCAGTACCAATTTCTGCAGAACAATCGTAATAGCCGGCCTGATTGCTGTATTTGCTGAACGGCGCGCCATACACATGCTCCTTGAACAGTGCGTCATCGGCCCAAGCGCTTGTGCACAAGGTCATGGCAGCCATCATCGCTAGGCATTTCGATAGCAACGGTTTCATGAAGTCCCTTTCTCAGTTGAATAAAGGCGACGATGATAGCCTTTTGATAGCTCACGCAATACGCTTGCAGCACGACCACCGCATGCGGCCTATGGCTGCGAAGTTAAGCCAGCCAGACCGCTACGCTGCCTCGCTCCCGGCCGAAGGCAATGGAGCGGCGAACTGCTGAACGGTCGAGCGCTGACGCTTCCAGTCTGGCTAAAAAATGCTCAGCTCTATATACTCGCGCGCCTTTTTCATGCGCGGTTTTCGAGGTTCTAGTCGATGAGCAAAACGCCAACAGTCGGGTTCGTGAGCCTGGGTTGCCCCTAGGAAACGATCTCTATACTTCGCTGACGATTGCCGATAAGGTCATAAAGCCACTACGATAGCCTTTTGCTTTATAAGGATATAGACATGCCCGCTCTCACCCGCGCCGATCTCAACTTCGAATACAGCTGGTCAGCTGTACCTGGCGACAATCCGAACCTAACCAAGGTTGACGCTCAACGGTTCAGTCGTGCAGAGGGCTATGAAGTCATACACCTGCTCAACTCCCTCACCGCAAAAGGAGGCGGCGATCTTGCCAAGCGCACCCGCCTTATTTGTGAGTGGATGATCAACGAGCATTTGCCGGGTTCGGTCCAAGGCAGAAGTAAGGTAATCAACTGGATAGTCGAACACTATCCTAGCCTTAAGGCCGACTACCCCTTCTGATCATCTTTACCGGTGGTCACGGCTGGCTTGTTACCGCACCACCATCAACTCATCCCACCGCGTCGTATACCGCTGGCTCATCATTTCCCGCTTCATCGACCATTCCGCTATGGCCGGGATGCGCCCAAGACGGACGGTTCCCCTGCCCTCGCGCGCGTTGATTTGATCGACCACAGCCATCAGCCGATCGGCACCAGGTCGCGGCGCCCCGGCGAACAGGTCGCCGGTGAATTCGCCTCGCTGCCGTAGATCCATCAGCAATATCTCCGCCTTGCTGTAGGCGTAGCCTGGCCGAAAGATCGCCTCCAACCCGCGCACCGCCGCAGCGGCCAGCACGCGAGTATCGTCAGTCGGGTATGGCAGCGGGCAGCTGATGGCATTGGCGTAGCGCGGTTGGTTGGGGTTGTGCATGCCGGTGCGCATGGCGACCTGCAGCGCGCCGGCCAGGCTCTGTTGCGATCGGAGCTTTTCGGCGGCCTTGGTCACGTAGGCAACCACCGCTTCGCGGATAGGCGCAATGTCCCGCAGGCGGCTGCCGAACATTTTGGATGAGCAGATCATCTGCCGGGGCGGTACCGCCTCCTCCAGCTCGAGGCACGAGATCCCGCGCAGCTCACGGGCGGTTTTTTCCAGCACCACGCTGAATTGCCGGCGCAGCGATGCCGAATCGTACTGCGCAAGGTCCCAGGCCGTTTGGATGCCCAGCGGGCGCAGGCGTACGGTAAGCCGCCGGCCGACGCCCCATACCTCGCTCACCTCGGTCATCCGCAACAGCCGGTCGCGCCGGTCCGGGTCGCTCAAGTCGATCACGCCGCCGGATTTGCGCCAGGTTTTGGCGGCCCAGTTGGCCAACTTCGCCAGCGTCTTCGTCGGCCCTATCCCAACGCCCACCGGTATGCCCGTCCAGCGCAGCACGCGCTCGCGCGCCTCGTGCCCCAGCAGCACGTGGGCGCCCGTCACCCCTGTCAGGTCGGCGAACGCCTCGTCGATGCTGTACACCTCGATTCGCGGAAACATCCCCTCCAATGTCGTCATCACCCGGGCGCTCATTTGCCCGTAGAGTTCGTAGTTGCTGGAGAAACACACCACGCCCCACTCGCGCATCTGGTCCCGCCACTGGAAATACGGCGCACCCATGGGAATGCCGAGGCGCTTGGCCTCGCGGGTACGGGCGATCACGCAACCGTCGTTATTGCTCAGCACCACCACCGGCACGCTGTCGAGCCAGGGTCGGTAGACGCGCTCGCATGAGCAGTAGAACGAGTTGCAATCGATCAGCGCGAACATAGGTGATGCAGGTTGTGCGTGGCCACGCCCCATACATGCAGGGACTCGGTAACCGGAATGGCGTGGCATTCCGGGTTTTCAGGCTGGAGCCAGATACCGGCCGGCGTTTCCTGCAGCCGCTTTACGGTCATGCCGCCGTCCACGTAGGCGACAATGATGTGACCGGAGCGCGCCTCCAGCGCCCTGTTGACCACCAGCACATCGCCGTCATAAATCCCGGCGCCGATCATGCTCGAACCCTCGACCCGCACCAGATAAACATGCGGCGTGCGAAGGTCGATCAGCTCATCGATGGATAGCGTGACCTCCTCATAGTCAGCCGCTGGCGAGGGGAAACCCGCAGGCACGCGGGTATCGATGTACTGCAAGAACGTGGGAGACGGGCCGATCTGACCCAGGACGGTGGCGCGCATGGTACTGCTCTGCGATTACTGTATATAGATACAGTAAACAACGGGCGCAGCGCGCGGTCAATGTAGAGAGGCAGCCATCCGATAGCAGGCTGGAGGGGATATGTGCGGGCGTTTCACGCAGTACCGAACGGCAGTCGAGTACCTCGATGCGCTGCGCTACGACAAGCCCATCGAAGGCGGCATCGACCCGGAGCCGATCAACCGCTACAACGTCGCGCCGCGCTCGCGGGTGATGATTTTCCACGAGACGGATGCCGGCCTGCGCATGGCCAAGCTGCCGTGGGGGTATCAACCCTTCTGGGCTGTCGGCAAACGCCCACCCGCAATCAACGCCCGCGTCGAGACAGCAGCGACCAGCCGCTTTTTCCGCGACATCTGGGCGACCGGCCGCACGCTGGTAGCCGCCGATGGCTGGTATGAATGGGTAAAGGACCCAGCGGACCCGAAAAAGAAGCAGCCCTACTACATCCGCCGCAAGGACGGCGAGCCACTATGGTTCGCCGCACTGGCACAGATGGACCGTAGCGGCATGACCGATCGCGACGGTGACGGGTTCGTGATCATCACCGCTGACAGCGACCAGGGCATGGTAGATATCCACGATCGCCGCCCGGTCGTGCTCGAGGCAGACCTGGCGCGCGAGTGGATCGAGCCGGATCTGGCGCTGGAGCGTGCCGAGGAAATCGTGCGCGACCTGGCACTGCCGGTTGAGGCGTTCGAATGGTTTGCGGTGGATCGCGCGGTGGGGAATGTGCGGAATGAGGGGCCGGGACTTCTCGCCCCTATCGGTCGAAACACTTCCCCGGACTGATCACCCTAGACCATTGAAATCTGATCAAATCGGGCCGAGATGCAACGACGCACCAACAGCGGCGCTCCAACTCAGCCAGCCGAAGTGCCAGCAATGAGCTTGTGAAACTGCGCTGCGCGGCAACCTTCTACGATATATGCTGTTCCAAGCGCGGCCCCTACCGCGCGGCGTCTGCCATCAAACCCTGAGAGCTAAAATGGAATCGTCGATTCAACTTTTTCTTGAGCCCACGACTTGGGTTGCGTTGGCGACCCTGATCGCCATGGAAGTAGTGTTAGGCATCGATAACCTGATCTTCATATCCATCCTTACCAATAAGCTCCCCGTAAGCCAGCGCGAGCGCGCCAGGCGCATCGGTATCGGTCTGGCGCTAGTATTGCGGTTAGGCCTGCTAGGCACCGTAGCTTGGATTGTGCAGCTCACCGAACCGGTTATTGAGGTTTTCGGCAATGCATTTTCTTGGAAGGACATGATTCTTATCGCAGGCGGCCTTTTCCTGCTATGGAAAGCGACGAAAGAGATTCACCACAGCATGGACCCTACGTCTGGCGGAGACATGTTTGAGGGAAAGCCCATTGAGCGTGGCGCCACACTTGGCTTCAGCGCAGCGATTGGGCAAATCCTGTTGCTAGATCTCGTGTTTTCCGTCGACAGCATCATCACGGCCGTCGGCATGACAAGTCACATCGAAATCATGGTCATAGCCGTCATCGTTGCAGTTACCGTTATGCTGGTGGCTGCTAATCCGCTAGCCGACTTCATCAACCAGAACCCTACCGTCGTAATGCTCGCGCTGGGTTTTCTATTGATGATCGGAATGACCCTTATTGCGGAGGGGTTTGGTGCTCACGTGCCCAAGGGTTACGTTTATGCCGCGATGGCGTTTTCTGCCGGAGTCGAAGTACTGAACATGTTTTCGCGGCGCGCTAAACAAAAGCAGCATCGACTGTAGATGGGCCGATAACCATAGAGATACAGTCGCTAATCCGTATCCCATAAGCTAGCGCCTCGCCTCACTGCATCATAAATCCGCTCGCAGGTAAGCCCTGCGCTGCGGGCGCGGCTAGCCGCTTCTGCCATTGCTCGGCCTTCTGATTCCAGCTCTCCAAGCACGTCGGCAAACACTGTGGCGGCGTCTGCCCTTGCCTGGCGCTCGCCGGCAGTTCCGGCATTGCAGGTAGCGAGCTGAGTGGCGAGGCGGCCGGCTTCGACCCGCAGCCCTGCAGCAGTAGCCCCAGCGCGATCAGCAGCGCGCCGCAGATCTTCAAGTTCGTCATGGCCTTTCTTTCCCTCTTCATCTGCAACCGCCTGCTGTTTCAGCTCGATTACTCGAACAACCCTGACCGTATCCACCTGCTGCTGAGCGATGCCCTCGCCCAACCGCCAGCCGTTCACCTTCCAGCCGGCCGCGAAGCACATCGCAGCTAGCACCCCATATATCGTGCTGCGCTCCATCAGCGTGCCGATCATGCCAACACCTCCTGCCCTACCCGCCAAAGCGCAAGCCTCTGAGGCTGACCGTGAGTACCGCCATTGATGCGCCGAGTGATGTCCTCAAACCGGCCGACGTCTGCCAGTTCGTTCAGCCCGTTGCGTGACCAGAACCAGGCCGCTGACATGGCCGCCCACTCGGGTTGCTCGAGCAGCACGGGCTCGGCCACCAGGTCAGCCCCGATGGCGACTCCGCAGGCACGGTAGTTGTCGCAGCCGGTGAGCTGGATCAGCCCACGACCCCGGTATCGCCACCCGTCTCCACTCTCAACTGAACCGTTGCCCATGCGACCGGCATAGACGAGGTTGGCAATCCGCTCGGGTTGCCGCTCAAGGGACATGGCCAGCGCGTTCGGCTGGCCATTGGCCGCGCGGAAGCGTCCAGGCCAGGTCGCAGCCAAGCCGGCAGCGCTGTAGTTGAGGTTCTCGACGAGCCGGCGCAGCTGCCCGGATTCGTGCCCTATCTGGGCAAGGAACGCTGCCCGGCGTACCGGGCTATCGATGCGGAACCGCGCCATTGCCCGGTTAAGTGCAGGAACAAAAACGCCCGCGACAGGGCGGGCGTTGGGGAGGATCTGCAGCAGCTGCTGCTCGGTCAGCGGGCGCATGGTTTCTCCAGGCAAAAAAAAGCCCGCTCTAGGCGGGCAGGGAAACCACATCCGCACGGAAGGAGCCATGCAGATAGTGGCCTAATAATGTCACAACAATGTGAAATGTGTCACCATTGGAGGGTGCCGTAGAAGGAGCCACGCATGAGTTACAACGGGAACGAACGCCGCAAATACCCCTCGCTACGAAAACACGTTGAGGCGTTGCTGAACGCCGGCGCGACGATAACGGAGCGGGAGCCGTTGCAGCTTCTGTTCAAGGGTCAGGAGATGGGCGTTCGCCACGGCATCCTGTTATGCGAGCCAACACCACAGGAACTGGATGAGGCTCTCAGTCTGCTGGCTAATGGTGACAGCGAGAGGCGAACCGAGGCACTTACGATCTGTTTGAAGCAGCTTGAGGCTGCAATCGCGCCCTACCCGCCGTTCCACACCGCTCGCCTATCCAAACCAGGCAACACAGCGGCCATTGGTTAGGGCGAAAAAAAGCCCGCGCAAGGCGGGCTCCGAAACCACAGCTGCAGGCGGGGGTGTGCCGCAGGTAGTGGCGCTATAATGTCACCGCTTTAACCGTTCTGTTTCGCTATTCGAGCTTGCATTGACCAGCGTCATTAGCGGCCGAGATTGGCTTCGCTTGGTAACAGCTCAAAGCGGCATGTCCGCGCCGGTATAGGCTGCCGGCTCATGGGCAGGGTCAACGCAACCCGCGGCGAGGATCAGCGCGGGCAGATCCTCGGTGATACGGTCATATGCTCTGCCGAAGCCCAAATAAAAGCCCGCTACAACGCAGGCCAAGCCGAATATAACCGCTGCCGCTACCCGTCGAATTGAAGCACGCATTGCAGGTCCTTTTGCGAATGGCCGAGTCCCATCTTGCAGGATTTCCCGCAGAAACCGGGCGGCTCAGATCACACCTCCACATCGTAATGCGGCAGATCCGGAGCAGGCCCGGTGATCTGGCCGTCGATGACGAATGCTTTGCTGCCCTCGGGCACGTCGACACCGCGTGCGGTGATCTCGGTGCCATTGCGCAGCTGGATGGTGCTGATGCCGCTGATCTCGTTGATCGCCGTTACGGTACCGACGGCACGTTGGCCGCCTGGCAGCAGCGCTTCGAAGCGCTTCCATGGGTTCACGGTGGCCATCAGTGGTGGCGCTCCAGTTTGATGGTTTGCTTGACCCGGCTCGCACCGGTGCCCTCTGCGCTGATGTCCGTTGCCAGACACAAGCCCCGCCACTCGCTGCCGTCGGGCTCTCGCACTTCGCAGAGCATCGCCGGCTCGATCAGCCCGGGCGCCTGCTCCGCAGGGAACAGAGGCAAGGTGCGAGTAACGATCTCCTGATTGCCACCTTTGCAAATCTCCGCCATGCCGCGATGCCGGGCCGCGTCTGTCGCGGTGATCAGCTCGTCGTACACGTCGGGCGCCGGGTTGTCGCCCGCAGTGCCGGCACGGCGAACATCGACTGCAACGCCATGCGTGGTGCCCGAGACGTAGCAGCTGTTCCAGCTCGGCTGCGGCGTCCATTCGCTGCCCCACTCGCCAACGATCTCGGCCGGGATGATGCGATCGGCAATGGCAGACGCCCACCACCAAACCGCCTCACGATAACGCGGCACAACGCTGATGCTGTCGCCGGCCAACGCTGGGCGCACCACCGCACCCACCGCCTCCGCTATGCGGGCGATTACCTGCATGGGCGTCTGGTCTTGGTAGCTCAGCGCCGTAGCCGGAATGCTCCAATCAGGCGGCGACTGGTTGAGCGCGTCCCACTCCAGCGTGAAGCCGGTGTTGAGCAGCTGATCTTCCGCAGCCTGTCGTGCGTTGATGGCCACCGAATTCACCGCGCTGCGCTTGGGCGCATACGGTTCGGCCAGCAGCTGGCTGCGGCTGACGCCATTGATGCTGTAGCGCTCAGACGGGAACTTGCCCTGCCCGCTGTAGCGCTCAACCAGGAACAGCCATACGTGGCCATTGATGGAGAGTTCAACCGTCTTCGGCCCGTTGCTGTCTGGCCGCACCAGGTTCAGCGAGGTGACGCCGAACAGGTTGGCGCTTAGCGTCCAGCTGAACGAGTCGATATCGCGGCTGACCTGCAGGCCGGTGGCATCGAGCGGCGTGCGATCGGGCAGCACGACGAGGCTCACGCTGTTGGCGATCATGTATGTCTCCAGAACATCCGGCTCGGCCGGTGGCTCGATGATCTTCACCGGGCCGTTGTAGTCGGGGTATTTAATGCCAGTCGGAATCGGGTCCATCGGCTTGCCCCAGCCCCAACGCAGCTGGCGGAAGACATCCATGGGGCTGCTGCGGCCGTAGCGGACGTCAACCCCGAGGTCCTTGGGCTGGGTTGGCCTGCTGCGCAGATCCGCGCCCAGCGCGAAATACACCTCAGGCGTGCGCGATGGGAAGTACGGAACTCCCGCAAAGCGGAACACCAGCCGCTGCGTGCCAGGCACATACGGCGGCAACGCTTCGGTGTAATGCCAGGGCGCACTGAATCGCTGCGTATCGCGATGCCGCACGCCCTGCCCGCGATCCTTGAACAGAGATATCTGCCAGTTGAGCCGCAACCGATTCGAGTCGCGGATCTGAGGCACGGCCCATGCCGGCCGGCTGGTCTGGTCGCGCTGCACGGTGGCCTGCCAGCCATCCTCCATCGCCTGCGCCTCGACCGGTTCCGCGTGCTGCCAGTTGCCTGCCAGATGCTGGTCCGCCGCTTCAGGTCGCGCCCAGCCAGAAACCGCTGCGCGATCGTAGGCCGCTGCCTGTTGATGACTCAGGGACGCGACCGGGTCGAGAGCGGGAGGACTACCAAACGGCGCAACAGCAGCGAAGTCTGTAAGGCGCCCCGCTGACCATCGACCGCCAGCGTCATGGCGCAGGCGCGGAGGGTCGACGTACACCACGTCGACGTAGCGAGCCTGCAGCGTAAAGACCGGCGGCGCGGGCGGCGCATAAGGGCCGGCGAGCCGAAACTTCACCATGGCTAACTACTCGATCAAGGTCATTTTCAACGGGCCATGGCCCACCGGCTGGTAGTACGGGCGCGCCCGAGCGCGCGCAGTGCCGATCGCACCTTCGGTTCCGCCGCCCTGGTCGGGCCACCATGCGGGCTCGCTAGCACCGGCACTGCCGGGCTGCACAACCTCATAGACATAGCCGTTAGCCAGGGCGGGGCGGATGCGGTCCCCCACGTTGAGCGACGCACCCGACTGGAAGATCACGCCGGGGAAATCAGCGGCGAAGGCGAACACATCGCCGCCACCGTAGATGTCCGTCTCCAGCCGAAATCCGCCAACGCCATCCGAGAACGTGTTGCCCATCGCCACATAGGTATTGCCGCGCCGCTCGAACGCCACCACCTCGCAGTTCGCCAGCGCTTGCCGCGCGCCCGTCATGGGGTGGATCTCCTCGACAACGCCGTCGAGGTAGGCGGGGTCACCCGTTACGACAGGGCCACCGCCGCCAGCGGAGTTGTCGAGCAAAACCGTTTGCGTGACACCATTCATAAGCACGGACCGGCGTTTTGATGCGACAGCCGTGTAACATGGGCGGGGCGAGAAAACGATGCCGTCTATCGTCACAGGCTGTTCGTTGAAAACGACGCCCGTCAGGCTCGTGATCCGGCCACTCGAAGCTGCCTTATAGACGAAGCCGTTTTCCGATGGCGGTAGATAAAGCGCCCCTTCGCTAATGGCCTTGTCGTTGCGCAACGCATCAGCAGCGAGATCCTCGCTTGCGTACACGGTGAACGAACTCCACTTGCGAATTCTCGCGCCGTACTGAGCAAGACCTGTTGCGTCCGTTTCACCCAGATACCGAAATTGGCGTTCATTCTCCAGCCAAAGCCTTCGACTGACCGCACTACCGCTGGCGACAGTCTGCAGAGTCAGCGCAACAAGCTCCGACTGCCAAGGCACCATTTCCAGTCCGCTTGTCCACCATCCATTGTCCGAGAATGCTGAACTGGTCAGCGCATCCAAACTCGCCAAGGTCAGGGCCTCGGTCCGCTTGATGAACCCTCCGTTGACATTCGTAGCACTAGCGACCTTGACGTAGCACTGTTTGGCCGTCACACCGATGAGGAAGCTGTTGATGAAGTAAAAGACGTCTGATGTTGGATTCTTCTCCCTAAACACCAGCGCCCGCGTTACATCTCTTGGGATAAGAAATGGAGTCGCCGCGTCCGAGTAGAGCAGCTGCGTGGACGGCGAAAACGTGGTCGCCACATCAACATAGGTCGCTACGTCGGTCAGTGAACATCGATAATAGAAGTAATTGGTATAGCTACCGAATATTGACAACGAAACGTGAATCTTGAAGTTCTTGAAGTGAATGCCAGCGAACAAGCACGACGCGTTTGATGTCCCCTGCGAACCTGCAAATCGGATGGTGAAGCCATTACCATCAATCACCTTGGGCGCATACGTCGCGCCCACAACCGTCGTGATAGTGCTGATCCCCCAATAGCCCCCAGCCGTTGCCTCAATGTCAGACGCAACCCGGTAAAAACCCGACTCGCTGGCAGTGCGTATCACCGCATTAAATTCGCCAGCGGTAGTGATCAACCACGGATCGCTCTCGATTCCACTACCAGCAAGTGCCATTAGTCTGCATCCCCTCTAACCTGCAACTTGAACGTGTCGTCTTCCACCGTGCCCTGCCCCGCCAGGATCGTGCGGACGATCCACATTGGCCCCAGGCAGCTCTCGGTGTTGAAGCGGATGGCGTTGCCAGCCGCCCAGCCGCTACCCCAGCCGTTGGCCGGGATGGTGAAGTACGGCGTGCCGGTGGCCGGGTTGATTGGCGAGCAATCGGCGCCCGTTGTGCCATTGGCGATGATGCCTAGCTGCTGCTCGACCACCTGGTAAGCGGTAGTGCCGGTAAACACCAGCGCCCACTTGCCACTGATTGCGCCCATGTTCGTGATGACGGGCGGGTAGTTGAGCGAGTCGAACTGCGCGGTCGTGCTGTCGCCCTGGCGCACGTCGGTCCAATTGGGCGCGCCAGTGTTCCAGGTCTTCTGCGTGAACCAGCTCCAGATCCGCGCCTGCATGTCGCCCCAGGTCAACGCACTGCTGACCAGTGCCTGATCGGCCGGCAAGTCCCATGGCATCGGGCTGTTGATGCCGACCACGCCGGTTATCTGCACATCGGTACACACCGTCATGTGCTCGACCCGATCGTGAACGGTCAGCGGCTGCTGCAGCGGGGCGCCCTCGGCCGTTTCCAGCACCAGAGGATTGGCAAACGTCACCCTTCCGAGCCTCAGTTCGACGCTGTACTGCTGCGGGTTGAGCTTCGCGCCGTTTGCGTCGCGTACCGTGATGTCCGCTTGGTGGTCACGGCTCAAGCCCACCACCTGCCCAGCGACCGGCGTGCCGATCTCAGTCCTTGCAGCGTGATGCACAACCAGCACCTCGCCCTCGCGGAAGATCGGCACCCGCCCGTCGGCAGGGAGCCGCACCGGATCGAGCCCCAGCAGGTCGGCGGACATTGGCAGGCTGGACTGCAGCACTGCGTTGTAGCGCAGCAGCGAGGCGATGACCGGCACGTCGCTCGCACCGCTGATATCGGCCGGGTTGCTGGTAAAGCGCAGCCGGGCGATGCCGGTCTGGATATCAACCGTGCCGTAGATCACCGGCCCGTTTAGCGAGCCGTTGAGGTCCGCGGTGGCGGTCGCGATCTGCGCATTGTCAGCTCGCACCGCCGTAATCTGCAGGCTCGCCGGCCTCAGCGGCGCACCGGGCGTACGGAATGTGACACCTGTTACGGAGAAGCCGCCTGAGGTCGTCAAGCACGCCCGGACATCCACAGCCGGCGCTACGCCCGCGGGATAGCTACGCAAGGTGGCCTCCCCCGCCGCGTAGTCGACCGTGCCGACTGCCTCTCCCGCGTTGGTAGCGGAGCTGATGTTGCGAAACAGAACGCCGTCCCGATCGATGTAGGACTGGCCGCCCCAATGAATGACCAGCGACCCGGGCACGATCGGGTCAAGCGTTGTCGGCAGCAGATCCAGCACGACTGGAGGCGCGGGCGTCGCATCTGTCTGCGCGCCGTAGACCATGCTAGCCGACTGCGCGCGCACGGTCAGCCCACCCGCCATCTGCTCCTGCAGGGTCACGGTATTGCTAATTACTCGGCTCATAGCGTCCTCAACTGGCGCTGTGGTAGACAGGTATGTAGGTGCGGGTGGTGTAGCTGTAGGGCGATTCAGCCTTCAGCGTGTACGCACCGGTCTGGTAGTCGATAGTTCCGGCGAAATCGATCCAGCCGCCGCTGCCGTTATCCGAGGCGGACCGAGCCAGCACCGTGTCGTCGCTGTAGGCGCCACCCACACCAGGCGCGCGCGCCTGCCGCGTTACCTGCCAGCTCGCCTGAACACTGCCCGGTTTCAGCGGCGCCCCAGGAATGGTCCCGCTGATCATGCCGCCCGCATCGGGCGAGGCCGGCAGCGGCGTGGTCGTCACGGCGCCCTGTTGGTAGCTGTAGGTGATCGCGCTGCCGCTATCAGGCGTCTGGCTCAACTCCATGCTGATCTCGCCGGTGGCATACACCACCACCCCACCGCCATGCCCCGTCAGCGTGCCGTTGCCCTGGTCGGTCAACGTCCGGTCTATCCCACCTGATCGGTAGGTGACCACCAACGAACCCGGCAGCACCCCATCATGTGGCAGGCGGTGACGGATCTGCGCCTTGGCACCAACCACAATGCCGATGTGCTGGGTTGTCTCGTCCGCGATGGCGACGATGTAGCTGTAGATGACGCTCGACCCAACATCAGGCAATGCTTCCAGGCTGAGCGATGCACCGCCGGTGGCATAGTCGACCGTGCCGGTTCCATTACCCACCAGCGTGCCGGCACCGTCGTCGCGCAACTCGTACCACTTACCCAGCGCCATGAAGCTCACCGTGAGCGTGCCCGGTCGCGGCTTCGCCTCGGCCAGGTTGAGCGTGTAGGCATAGCCTCGGGTACCGAGCGTGATGCGGATCTCGCCAGTGACCGTCTGCCCTGTCAGCGAGGCGGCCGGAACGTACGTGCCCGCCGCGCTGCCGACATACACCGTGGCTCGGTAGGCGGTCAGCTGGCCGGTTTCGTAGTCGATGGCGATCTTGGTGAAACCGGCGCTGCCGCTCTGCACCTTGAGTTCGCCAAGGCTGTTGTCCTGATACACGCCCCCGGCGATCGTCAGCTGCACGCTGCCGGGCGCGGCACCAGTGCCCAAGAATGCGCGGCTCTGGCCGCTGCCGGCCGATACAAACTCAAGCGTCACCGCGCGAGCTGGTCCCGACGCGACCTGGTACCGGCGCCGGTAGCCGCCCGGCTGGTCAATCAATGGCACCTCTTTTACCGCGCTCGGTACCAGAGGCGCATAGACGGACTTCGTCTGCAGCGACAGGTCGCCCTGGGAACAGGCCACCGCTAGCGGGCTGATGCCGTAGTAGCGAGCCGCATCCGCCACCTGCGTACTCAGCACCTGCGACTTGGCCGCACCGCCGATGCCGGTGGCCGTCGTGCCGGCCGGTGTCGCCTGCCCGCCAGGGAAGGTCGACAGCAGCGGCGAGCTGATGATGATATCGATACGGCGGCGGGTGAAGTTGGTGAAGTTGCCGTTGCCGTAGTCGTGCACGAACTCCTCGAGGCGCTGCTCGATCGCCGCACAGCGGATGTATTGGGTGGTGGCTCCCGATACCAACTGAAACACGTCGCCCACCTCAGGCACGCGCTGCTCTTCACGCTGAATGCAGGCAATCGCGCGCTGCCCTGCCATCTGGTTGCCCAGCAGTTCGAACGGCGCCACCAGGGCCGGCACAACATAGCTTTCGATAGCAGCCCGGGCGGCAGAGCGGGTGTCTGTCTGGCTGTTGGTTTTGAACAGCAGCACGCTCACACGCGGGTCGCCGGGCCGCTCGGTGACGATGGCATGGGCGCCCAGGTACGGGTCATTGTTCTGCGTCATCACGCCGGCAAATGCCTTGCGCAGGTTGATACGGCCCAGCGTCCGATCAAGGCGAGAGATATCAGGGAACAGGTTGTTCTCCTGCCCATCGATCACGGCCTGGCCGGTGGCTCGACCGCCGCCGTCGGTTTCGTCGGTGAGGCGTTGAGACTTGAGCAGCTTTACGTCGTCGACGTTGATCGTCATGCCAATCTCCAGGCATTAAAAAGCCCGCACGGGGGCGGGCTATCAGGGTTCGGTCAGAGGGTTCGGTGGCGGCGCCACGGTGATCAGGCGAATGTCCACTTCGTAGAGCCAGTCGGCGCTAGGGTTTACTTGGCGAAACAGCGGCTTCGCCACGAGCGGTGCGCCTTCGACCCGGTTGAAGATCACATGAAATTCACGGCCATCCGGCAACCGCAACGGCATCACCCGCCCCGGCTGGTCACGCAGGATCTCCAGCTGCCGAACCACCGACAGCGGCGTCCAGACCCCACCGTTGCTCTGCAGCGTGATGGGCCGCCCATGCACCTTGACGCCCTCCTGCACGAGCAACGCCCCGGTAATGCTGCGCTCCTGCTCCTGCGCAATCGCGTCCCACTCGAACTCATCCACCCATTCGAACTGGTCATCTAGATCAATGGTATTGAGGATCATCTATCGGCTCCTGAGCCCGGCGCTCTCGAGGATGCCGAGCAGCCTGGTTTCGTCCGTGTCGCTTTGCAGGCCCACCTCGACCGACTGGCCACGCGTGGTTTCCAGTCGAATGATTTTCGGCGGCTGCTGAGGCTGGACCGGCACGGGCGCGGCCTTGGTCACCTGTTCGGCCGCCTTCTGCTGCGCATCCTGCATGCGCTTGCGAGACGACTCGCGTTCGATCTCGTCCAGCGTGCGCAAGGCCGCCTGCAGGTTGGCCACAGCAGATCCATCGCCGGACTGGCGGGCCTCTGCCTGCTGCGCCTGCAGATCGCGACGCCGGCTGGCATAACGGGCCTTCTCGATCTCCTCCTCGGTACCCTTGAGCTGCAGCAGTTCCATTCGCAGGCCGTCGAGCGTGCTGCGGGTGGAGTCGCCCATCTGCCGCATCTTCTGGTTGGCCGCCTCGATAGCCGACTCCAAGCCGGACAGATCCGACTCGTCGAGCAGGTCGAGGTTGCGGCGCGCACTTGCAGCCGAACGGGCGAATGCCTCGGTGGACATCGTGCCGCTTTCGTAGCTCTGCATCAGGCTCTGCAATGCCCGCTTCTGCTCCAGATAGCTGACCTTGACCTGCTCGGAACGGACGAAGGTTTCCATCATCCAGCGACCGAAGCCACTGGCACGGCTGCCTTCGAGATCGAGAGCGCCTTGCAACTCCAGGGCGCGGTCCTTCGCCTTCTGTAGTGACTCCGCCGTTTTGTCGAGGCTGCTGGTGTCGATGCCGGTATCGGCTTTCTTGATGCCCTGCAGCGCATCGAAGGCATCTAAGGCCGCGGCGCTCAGCTCAGCAAGCGGCATGCGCGAGCGGTTGAGCACTTCCTCGAAGAAGTTCATGCCGCTGGCAGCTTGCTCGGCACCTTCACCTACACTTCCGAGGCTTCGACGGGCCGCCTCTGTCGCTTCGCCCATTGCCTTGCGCTGGTCGGCCAGCCCCTTCACTGCCTTTTCAGTGGCGGGTTTCACCTCTGCGATCCGCTGGTTGAGTGCCTCCTGCGCCTTGGCGAACTCTTCGGCGGTTATCTTGCCGTCGCCATACGCCTTGCGCAGCGCTGACCGCAGCCGGTTGAAATCGACTTCGTTGGCCGCACGGCTGATGCCGCCCATGATCGACTTCAGGTTGTCCAGCTCATCGGTGGCCGTATTCGCCGCGCCGCCCAACTCACGCAAGCGGCGCTGCACAATCGCCGTGGTGCTGGCGAACTGCTGTTGGCTTAGGTCGCCGCGCTGGTACGCTGCAAACAACTCCTCACCCAACTGCCGAAACTGTGCCGCACCCTCGGCCGCATCGATCTGAGCAAGCGCGCTGTTCATGTCGGTGACGCGCTGCACGACATGCTGGAACTGATCGTCAGCGGCCTGCTTGACGACTTGTGCCTGTTCAGTCGCCTTCTGCTGCACCTTTTCGTTGAGGAAATCCCAGGCGCCGGCCACCTGACCGAAGTCTGTTTTGGCTTGCTGGGCGTAGCCCATACTCAGTTCACCGAGGAACGTGTACAGCGAGTCGGCCTTTGCGCGCAGATCATCGCTGCCAACCATTTCGGCCAGTTGGCCGACCGCTAGCGCCATTCGGCCAACGGTCTGTTGCACTGCCAGAACCAAGGCTGCAGCGGCTGAGTTCACCGTACCAGCGAAGGTGTTCCAGACCGTAGTTAGCGTCGCAGTGGCGTACTGACCTGCCGCGACTGCCTGCTCGATGGCTGGCCCAATCTGAGCGGCCATGCTTGCAGCACGCGCGGCCAGCCCCTCGAAATCGACCGTAGCCAATCGCTCGACGTATTTCGAAACTGCCTCGGCACCATTAACGAACGCGTCCGACAGACTCTGCGCCAGGCGATCCAACCGGCCATCGTTCGCCATTTCGTCGAGGTGATCAGCTAGCTGCTGCAGCTTGCCGCGTACATACTCAAAGGCCCCACTCTCAGCCACTCGGCCAGCGAAGTCTCCGAACTGGTCACCTACTGTCTTCAGCAGGCCGGCGAAGGTGTTCATCCGCGCCGCTGCTGCCGCGCCACCGTAGGCCTCGGTCAGCATGTCCATGATGATGGCTTGCGCTTCAGCCTTGCGGCCAGTGGCTTCAAGCTGCTTGAGGAGACGCTTCTGGCCATCCTCGAACTTGAAGCCCTGCCGGCCCAGCGTGGCGATTGCTTCGGACGGCGACTGCAGCGCGCGCCCTACGATCTCGGCCGACTGCTCGACACTGATACCAAGGCGCTGCTGCTGATCAATCACGATCTGCATCGCGGCCGGGAATTCGCTGGCGACGATGTCGGTGTAGGACAGCAGGCGAGTTTGACCCGCCAGGATCTCCTCGGTGGTCAGCATCGACGACCGCTTGAAGTCAGCTGCCATGTCCAGCAGCTGCTGCGCCGTCAGCCCGGCCGCATTGCCCGTTGATGCCAGCGCCGCCTCGAGCTGCGCCAGCGCCTGCTCGTTGTCGCTACCATCAGCGATCACGGCACGAATGCCGTCGCGCACCAGGTTTAGCCCGCCGCGGACCAGGTTGAAAGCGGCGTTCAGCGAGATGTATGCAGCAGCGAAGGCCAGCACCCGCTTTGCACCATCGCTCAGCGTCGAGCGGGCTGCGTCGACTCGTGATGTGTGCTCAGCAGTACTTCTCGACGCAGCGGCCTGCTCACGCTGTAGGGCTTTTAGCTCTTCAGCATTCGCGGCCAGCGCTTTCTTGGCGCCATCGACCTCCGCAGCGAGCCGTGTCTCCTCGTCGGCCAGCTTGTTTGTATCAATACCTGCAGCCTTGGCTGCCGCTTCCTGATCGGTCAGCGCGCCGGTCAACGATACGAGCGTACGCCGGGTGCGCGATGCCTCTCGCTCCGCATCCTTGAGAGACTGCTGCAGACCCGCCGCTTCAGGATTTTGGTTCAGGGCATCGCGCAGATCGCTTACCCGCTGCTCGGTATCGATCAACCCCTGCTCTGCCTGCGACATCGCTCGGCGGGTATCCTCGATAACTTTAACTAGGCCGCGCGCGTCCTTGGCGGAGTCGAGGGCTTTGCCAAGCTCAGTGGCCTCGTCTCGAACTTCGCTTATTGCCTCAGCGGATTGCTTGGCGGCGGGCGAAAGCTCATCCTTTCCTCTGAGGACAAACTGAATCAGCCGATCTTTGATACCGACCATGGCGGCTCCATTTGAATGCGGATTGTTTATGCAGTCATGTCATTGAAATAACTAAAAACTGAGATGAGAATGGCTATAAACCAAATACTTGAGTACATGCCAACGGCCAGAGAACTACTAGCCCCAGCAGTTGTAGCAGCAATTTATTGGCTAATTAAAAAAGGCATCTCTTTTATCTCTAATCGCTCAAGCAGCTTCCTTCGAGCGATTCGAGCAAAGGAGCTGAAGAAAGCGAAAGCAATTCGGAACGATGGGTATGCTGTTCAGCGACAAATAGGAAAAGAAACAGCGTGGTTTGCTGCGTTTATAATGTCCGCAGTACTCTCACTTGGCTTACTTTCGCTTATAGCGGGAACAGACAAGCCGTTCGCACTCAAGCTGTTTTATTATGTCGTTTATGTTTTGCCCGTACTAGTTGTTGAACTAGCTTGGCTTATACAAAACAATTTTGTGAGCGTACTTCTAGAAGAAGCTGCTCGCATTCCAACAAGGCTACACAGAGCGCCAGAGCCTCGAATCCAATCGACCAAGCGAATAAAAGACCGCGAGAAGCGGCGGCAGCTAATCCGCGAGATTAAAATGAAGCGCTCCCAGGGCCAATGAAACCTATGAGAGGGTATTGATATTATGACGAATGCTGATCGGCGCCGACTTCTACTGGACGCGATGCACGGCGGAGATATAAATAAGAGATTCAGACTAATACTAGCCATCTTGGAACTTTCGAGCGGCACGGTAATTGACGGATCACAACTCGCCGACAGGCTAGTCCCGCCACACGCGGAAATCAAAGATGAAGAGTTGGCGATGCTGGAGCAAGCGCTTGATTTTTATGAGACGCCGGACGAAGTATGGAATTACATGAGGGTAGTCCTGATCATAATATAGCTGCATCCTAGATGATGCCCCGCCGAGCAGCGGGGCGTTCATTCAAGCCACCACATCCATCTGACAGAACTTACTGATCCCAGCACCCTGCACCAGATCATCGGCCAGCAGCTCGACAGTGCTGGCAAGCTTGACGTATTCCTGGCTGAACACTGGCAGTTCACTAGTCAAGCCGAACTTAGCGCGACGAGGCCGCAAGCTGAAGGGCTCGCCCGATTGCGCATCGTTCAGGCCAGCGATGTACAGCTCCAGTTCGACCGGGGCGCCCGCCAGCATGTGCAAGGCACTGGCTTTCAGAGGCGTGTAACTGACCGAAACGCCAGCAGCCGTGACGGCAGCGGACTTGCTGATAATGCCGTGGGGCGTCAGGACATAGTCGGTACCCGCCACTAGTTCAACCCCTTCTGCCGGGGCGGCAACCACAGTATTCACCGTTACCGTTTTGCTGGTATCGGGAAGGTGTTTGAACGGGATCAGCTCGCCGACCACTCCACCAGCGATGAGCTGCTCATCCACAACAGGCGTCACCGCAACGGACACGATGTTGGAATTGGTCACGCGTGCAATGTTTTCGGGGGTCAGGTCGTACATGCCGATGGCAGCGGTAACGCCGGTTACCTGCTCTTTGACGTTGCGATTACCACCGCCACCGCGGTAGTTCGGCAGTTGCTTCTTCTCGGTGGCATACGCCACGTTGAAAGTGTCGCAGTTGCCGATGTCGAGGAACGGATCTTGCGAGCCATATTTGCGGGCATAGATGATGCCCTCACCAATGAAGCTGCGGTCTACTTGGGCCATTGCGGGCTCTCCTTACTTTTTGGTTTCGCCCTTGGGGGCGGAATTTGACTGGGCTTCCGGCTGAGGTTCCGGCTTAAGAAAGCCTTTCGCTTTGGCGTGGTCAGCAACGGCTTGTGTGACGTCTTGTGCGCCAACCTCGTAGCGCTTGACGTCACCGCCCTGCTGGTAGTTGAACGGTTTACTGATGGTGACTCGCGGCATGGTTGGCCTCACTTGAGTGGTTGCAGGTAGGTGATTTGCAGCGGCAGTACGTGGCATGCCCAGCGGCGACCTTCACCGGGCGGCATTGGCGTCTCTGTCTGGAACGAGGCGGTCTGCACGCCCTGGGTCGTCAGCCCGGCCTTGGTGCCAGGGAGGGCAACCTTGATTGCCAGCCGCGCCGCGCGCAGCGCCGGAGCAAAGCCCCGCCGACGAGTGATGGCGGTGACGTTGAGGGTGACGCGCTCTCGCACACTGCCGGACCCGGCTCGCTCGACTTCCACGGTTTGCCCTGGCTGGATGACGATGAAGTCATCCGGCAGGGTCTCGTCGTCAGAGTCGAGAATGCGCAGCACGCTGTCCTCGAAAACCAAGCCACCGAACGACGGCACAACGCCAAGGCGCGCGATGACCTCCGCGACGATGGCGGATTGCATATCGATGAGCATGATCAGGGCACCACGTAAAGGGTGAGCCAGTGGCCGTCATCGGTGGCAATGCCGTCGATGTGCCAGGTTTTGCCGTCGAGACGGAACGCGCCTCGGCGATCAAACGGTTGAAGCGAGGCCTTCCGGACGGTGATAGTCACCGCCCGATCGAGCATGCCGCTAACCGTATCTAGCCGCTCGACATCGCGATCGAGAATGACCTCGACGCCGCTGGCCAGGACAGTACCGGCGGCGTTTAAGTAGCCGGCGGTGCCGTCGTTGAGGCTGGCCATGATGGCGGCGTCCATCGCCGCCAGTGAATCGCCGAAGCCAGCCATGGTCAGATCGTCAGCTCGCGGACGGAGGCCGGCCGGGTGCACAGGTGCAGCGGGTTGGACTGCGCCTCGCCTTCTACGCCCTTGCCGAACTTCATCATCTCCAGCTTGGAGTAGTACGGCATGCCCTCGGTGTTGACCGTCTCCATGTAGTCGGCCGGGGCGAACGCGCTGATGAACAGCTCCGGCACACCGGTCGGCACTACGAAAGCGCGGTCTGCCGGGACAAAGGCGGAGCCGCCCAACTGGCCCTTGTAACGCTCCCAGGTGATGCCGCCGAACTCGAACGGCTGCCGGCGATCACCCATCAGTGCCTGAGCGGCCTGCCAACCCAGGTAAGGTTCGCGGACTTTCGGGTGGGCAATGAATTTCTTCCAGTACTCCTTGCCGCAGTACGCATGGGCACCGGTGCTGGTGACGGCGCCGAGGGCGTCTTCTTGCGCGTCCAGCACCTCGACACACTTGCCGCTCACGTCCGTGTCGTCGTTGTTCAGCTCCATGCTGAAGGCTTTCGGGCGCTTGATATCGAAGCGCTGGAAGATGTCGAACAGAACGCTTTGCCCATCCGCGTCCACCACCTTGCCCATGATGGCGCCGATACGCTGGAACTCGTGGGTGAGGTCAAGCTGGCGGCGCGCCTTTTCGATGCGCCGCGCCACGTAAGCCTGCACCTGCATCAGCTCGGTGAGGCTACCGACGGCGCGGATGCCCTGAATCTCATCCGCCAGAATCTGGAAGGTCTGCGGTAAGTGCACGGTATTGAACGGGATCAGAGTGCGCATGCCGCCGATGACTGCCTGACCGGCACTACCGCGAGCTGCGGCTTTGACCAGTGCGAGCGTCATGCCGTCCTTTTCGATCTGCACGACGGTACCGGCTACGCCTTGCTCCTCGAACAAGCCGGCGGCAGCGATCTGCCCTGGCAGCACGTGGTCTTCGTTGATGACGGTGAGCAGCGCGTCTACGCCGAACGCCTCGTCTTGGAAAATGGTGATCTCGGCCATGTTGGGCTCCTAGAAATGCGAAGCCCCGCATTTGCGGGGCTTGGGGTGTTGGGGTTGCTGCGAATGGCAATCAGGGGCGGATGATGATGCCCTTGGCCAGCAGGTCGGCGCGGCCGTTGGCGTCCAGACCGGTGAGCAGGCGCTCGATGACCTCGGCGTCGCGCATCACGCCTACCGCGCGTACGTCGTTGACAGTGGCGTCCACCGAGGCGAACAGGATGCCGCTAGCCGTACGCCGACCATCGTCAGTGCCGGCTTCGTCATAGCCCGTGTATTCGCCCAGATTCGCCAGCACGGCCAGAGTGAAGCCATCGTCCACGGCGAAGTCGGTCGAGCCATCGCTCAGGGTGAACGTCAGCCCACCGCCAGTAAACGGCTGGCCTACGGTGCCCGTACCCACCCGCGAACCGGTCGGGTCAACCAGATCGAACTTGCCTCCGTTGGCGGCGACCTCGGTGATGGTGAGCAGGTAATCGCCGGTGATGGCTGCGCTGGTGACGGTGACGGAGCCGACGGTACCGTTGCCGGTGTTGCCGGCATCGGCGGTTGGGGTCAGTGCGTTGGCGGCAGTGATCAGCGCGATCAATGTCCCAGCCATGAGGATGCCGGAGCCGGCGGCAATGACCACCTCCTCGCGGCTGCGGGTGCCGTTGGCCTCCGAAAGGAGGAACTCGCCGGCGTACACGCCTTCGGTTTTGATGGTCATGCTTGTTTTCCTCCTTTCGAGGCTTGGGGGCGGCGCCGGGCGTAGACCTCACTCGGCGACGGGGGTTGGTGCGCGCTGGCCTGGGGGACGTCGTCCAGCGGCGGCAGGTTGCTGATCTCCACCTGCCCGCTGTTCTTGGCTAGCTTGTCGAACAGCTTTGCCCGGGCCTGCTCGCCGGTCAGGCCCGCTTCGATCAGCCCCTGGGCTTCATCCGGCAGCTTGGCTACCAGGCAGGCGGCGCGAACATCCTTGGCGCGGTTGAAGTGAGCTTGCACAGCCTCGCTGCTGGCCAGCGCGCTGGCACGGATCAGGTAGCTGACGCAGTTGCTCATGCCTGCTTGCGCGCAGTCCGCCGCAAGCTTTGCGGCCAGCTCGGCAGCTTCAGGGGGCTGAGGTTGCGGGTCGGGTTCCGGGGTCGGTTCCGGCTCGGGCGTTGGCTCGGGTTGGGGCTCGGGTTGGGGCTCAGGCTCAGGAGGCTGCTCTACTTCGCCAACCAGACGCAGAGCCGCTTCGGGCACGTTGCGATAGCGGTTGAGGATTTTTCCAAGCGGGGCGTTGTTCACCAGCGGTTCGCCCTCGCCGAACACTTCGTCAACGAAACCGTGTGCCTTGGCCTCGCTTGCGGTGAGCCAGGTCGTGTCGTTGATCATGCGGCGCAGCTCGGCGTCATCGATGGTCAACGTGCGGTGCTGGTAGCTGGCGACGATGCCCTCGAAGGCCTTGTCCATCATGTCGGCCATCTTGCGCAGCTCGTCGCTGTCGCCAGCCATGAAGGTCCAGGGATTGTGGATCATGAACATGGCGTTGTCCGCCATGGTCACGCGGTGCGCGCCGCACACCGCCACGCTGCCAGCACTGAAGCACGCGCCATCGATCTGGCCGGTGCAACGCTCGCCCAGCGCTCGCAGCGCGTTGTGGATGGCGATACCGTCGAAGAGGTCGCCGCCGATGGTGTCGAAATGCACCAGCACCTGCGAGACGCCGTCGTCCACTTCCTTGAGGTCGCGGATGAAGTCTCCCGAGGTCACGCCCCAGAAGCCGATCTCGCCATAGATGTAGACCTCGATCGGCTTGCCGCCCTCCTCGTCGGCCGACTGGATGCTGTACCAGTGTTCGGCGTTGAGCTGCGGTGCGCCTTCGGCACGGTTGAAGATACGCGGCTGCTCCAGGGTGCTGATGCCCCAGCCACCCAGCATGACCGCCAGCGCGAGGCGGTTGGTCATTTTCATCATCGGGTTTCCTCTTTATCGCCCGCCAGCGCGGCCGTGTCAGTGGTGTAGTCGAGGCCGAGCGTCTGGGCCCGGGCGTTGTCGTCGGCGTTTTCCTGGTCGATGACCTCTGCGTCGTAGCCGCTTCGCAGTGCGTGTTCGCTGCGGCTGGCCAGGCCTCCCTTGATCTCGAGCAGCTTGCCCTGCACGTCCTGTACGGGGTGCATGTAGGCCCAGCCTTGCGGTACCCAGCGGGTGCGAAGGTAGTCGCGGCGCTTTGCCTGGTAGTCCGGCAACGCGATGGCACCGGACAACCAGGCGGCGTCGAGCCATGCCGCGCGCACCGGACGGCACAGCTGAAACACGTACACACCGAACTGCAGCTGCTCGATGCGGCGGCGGAACTCGTTCAGCAGCACGCGGAGAACGCGGTCGCTGATATCTGTCATATCGCCGGTCAGCAGCTCGTAGGGCAGCTCGATACCGGCCGCTGCAGCCATGAGCTGTTGCCGCATGAAGTCGACGTATGTGTCACCCGCCGAAGGCGGGGCGGAGAACACGACCTCCTCGCCTTCGAGCAGCTCCTGCATGGTGCCCGGCTCCATCGCCACCATCGGGGTGCCGTCGGAGTCGCTGGTGAAGGGCTTGCCGGTCACCGGGTCGACGGTCGGCGGGCCATCCGGTCGAGGCTTGGTGATGAAGCCGGCGAAGAGGTTGGCCACTTCTTGGCGGAAGAGCACCGCGTCGTCGTAGTTGTCGAGCGACTTGAGCCGCAGCAGCACCGGAGCCAGACGCGGGATGCCACGCAGCTGTCCACCTTCGAGGGGCTCGAAGATATGAAGCACTTCGCTTGCCGGGATGCGATGCAATGCGTTGTAGGTGGTTCCGATGGCCCTCGCATCGCCGGGGTGGTTCTTCCACATCCAGTACGCCACGCGGCGACCGACCTGGTCGAACTCGATGCCAGCCCGCACCACGTTTCCCTTGCGGGTAACGAAGTTGCGGTCCAGTGGCACGAACTCAGGCGGCAAGATCTGCAACTGCAACGGCACCACCAGGCCATCCTCGGGCTTGCGGTAGCGCAGCCTGACGAAGCACTCGCCAGACTCTTCGACCATTCGCGCGATGACGCTTTGCTGGCCGTAGAAGTCGGTCAGGTTGTCGGCATCCGACTCGTCGGTCCAGTCGCTCCAGAGCTCGTTGATGGCGCTGCGCAGCGCAGGGTCCTTGATTTGCGCACGGGGGGTGATGCCAGTACCAATCAGGCTGCTGACCCGTTTGGAGATTCCGCTAGCGGCCCAGGGGTTGTTGCGCACCGCGGCCTTGGAGCGCTTGCGCAGCGCTGGCAGTGCTGGAATGGCGACAGCGTTCAGCGCTGCCTCCGGCGCGTCCCAGCCTTGAGCGCGGCGACCATTGCCGGCCCCCTCGTAGCTGTTGACCACCTGCAGGCGGGGTGACTTAGCACGGATTCGATAACCCATCACGCCCCCTTGCCACGACTGTAGAGACGAATCTGCCGGGGCCGGCCGTGGCGGGATTCCCGTGCGGCCTCGACGGCGTACTGGTCCTCGAGCATGCGCAGGCTGGCGAGTGATGCACGATCCAGACGGCGATCACCCTTGCTGACGCTCTGCCCTTTCTCAAGCAGTTCCTTGATCGACGCCCGGACTTCATCCAGGCGCTGTTGTGCGCTTGCCATTGGGCGCCCTCGTTTCATCGTTTCAGGTAGGCGCTGCGTGATACCCGGCGCGCGGTGGGTGATGGTGCGGGCTTTGCGAGAGGTGGGCTGGCTGTTTTCTCGGCATCCTCCTGCAGGGCAGCGACGTTGCTGCTCGCAGCTGGATGCGCGAACAAGCTGCCCTGGCTTACTGCAGCGCGCAGCCTGTCCCACTCGGCTTGGTGATAGCGGTGCAGCCCCAGGAACTGGGCAGCAGCCTGGTTGTAAACCAGCAGGTCGAGTACTTCGTTACGCTCGGCCTTGCCCTTCACCCAGACGGTTCGCTTGTAGCCCTTCACGTAGACGGTAATTTTTCGCTCTGCCACTGCTTGGTCGTAGAACTCGTCGGGCAGATCTTTCGAGAAGTGCAGCGCGCCAGGGCCGTCGGCGAACGGGTAGCGGTTGTAGATCCAGTCCTTCGCAGTGTCGGTACCGATGATCCAGAGCTCTGCGCCCTGTTTCTCAGTCTGGCCGTTGTGCTTCACGTCGACCTTCGACGGGCGCTGAGCCAGAACCGGCCGGCCTGGCTTGCTCGCGCCCTTCACCGCGAACACGTTTCGCCAGCGGCGCAGACGGGTGAACTGGTAAACCTCGTCGGTGTGGTGGCCACCGGAGTCGATGGCCGTGGCGCAAATGGCCATTTCCACGCCCGACATATGCCGGTACCGGCGCTTCAGCTGCTCGTCGAGAGCCTGCCAGGTGCGCTGGTCGGCTGGGTCTCCTGGGATCACGGCGAAATCTACAACCCAACGCTCTAGCCCTTCGCCCCATCCAATCACCAGCATTTCAAGGCGGTTGTGCTGAACGTCTACCGCGGCAGTGAGGATCAGCACACCAGGCGGAACCGAGCCCAGGCTGTAGTCCTCGGCGCGGGCCTTCAGCTCGCTGGCCTTGGTCATCTCCTGGGCGGCGTCCCACACCAGCGCCAAGCGGGTGTTGTAGAACACCTGCATGGGCTCGTTATCGCCACGGTCGGCAGCTTGCTTGGCCTTGTCGTACTGCTTGGCCAGGCTCTGCCACGAGAGCCAGCCCAGTGGCGAATACAGGGCATTCAGGTGGAAGCCCACCGTTTCGCCGTCCCCCTGCGCCGTTGCACGCCACTCGCCGGCCAGCAGCATGGCCGTTTTGTGGTGCTCTTCGATCAACGCACCACAGGCCGGATTGCCGCACAGGTAGTCGACTCGCTTGTAGTCGTCCGTCCACTTGAGGTTGCCCCACTCCAATACCTGGTGGTGCCCGCAGTGCGGGCACGGCACGAAGTAGCGTCGCTTGTCGCTCGCTTCGTACAGATCGTCGATGCGCGAGGCGCCCTTGATCGTCGGCGAGCTGGAGAAGTAGAACTTCGCCTTGCGCCCGAACGTGGTGCCGCGAGCCTCGGCTAGCTCGATGGGATCGCCTTCGCTGTCTACATCGACGTCCCAACGGTCGATCTCGTCGCCGTAGATGTATCGCGCAGCCAGCTCTGCCAGGTTGGCAGCGGAGCCTGCGGTGGTGCAGTAGAGCGTCCCGCCTTCGAATTCTTTGGTATCCAGCGTGTTGCGGGCGTCACGCGAACGCGGTTTAGCGACGCGCTTGCCCAGCTCAGGGACTGCCTTGATCGTCTTGTCGATCCGGCTGGAAACTCGGCGGGCCAGCTTCTCGCTGGGCAGCAGCGCCAGGATATTCGCCGGCGCCATGTGGATGTTGCCGCCGATCCAGTTGAGCGCGATCTGCGTCTTCATCATCTGCGAGGCAACCATGGTCACCACGCGCTTGCACGGATGTAGCGGAGAAAGGCAGCGCATTGGCTCGCGAGCGAATGGCGTGCGATCTGTGTGGTACTTACCGGGCTCAGCGGCGCCTGTGTCCTTCGGAATGCGCTGGTATTCGTCAGCCCACTGGTCAATCCAGAGTTCGGGGTCCAGGTGCAGGCCCCTCAGGTATGCCGCGCGGTACGTGGCGGCACCGTTGGCATAGGGGTATTGCATGGCTAGTTCGGCTCCTTCGCCCCCTGTTCCAGCTCGGCATCCAGCTGCACCAGGCTGGCGGCATCCTCGAGGACGCTGCGCAGCAGCTCGGTCAGGCGTCGTTCCATTTCCCAGGTATCGGTGATTGCGATCAGCTCGCCAGCCACTTTCGGCGGCAGGCCGAGGATCAGGTCGCGCAGCGTGCGGGCAGTGTTGAAGGCAGCGAGGTCGACCGCCTTGCGCTCGACCAGCTCGCCACGGCCCTTGAGGAATTCGTCCTCGGCCAGCAGCGAGAGGAAGTGCTCTCGGTGCGCCCGGGCCTTTTGATAGGAATCGCCACCCCCCGCGGGCGGCATGCTCGACGTCTGTGCGTGTGAGGTGACCAGCGAATGCACGCCCTTCTCGGCCCGATCACGCTGGTGGCGCTCAGAGACGCCGGCCTTGCTCGGGTCTGCCGTTTCGCCAAGCAATGCAAGAGTGGCTTCGACGTCGACCTTCTTGCCGTCCTCGGTCAGCACTAGGCGGCCCTGCTTGCCCAGTTTGGAAACATACGGCCGAGACCAGCCGCGGCTATCCGCGAACTCAGCCTTTGTCATGACCGTCATGCATTCACCTGTTAACCGAAACAGCATGAGGGTTAACCGATTAACCCTGATTAACTAACTTCCAGCCCCACCCACTACCGCGAGGGCGGGGTTCGAATTACCCTTGCCGGCGGCGCCCTTCCAGGGGCCCCGGCGCTTGGAGCCCAGGTCTGGCAGGGCTGGATGGACAGGTCAGCGCCGCCGCTCGAGGCTGGGCAACTTGCCTGCAAGGGCATCAGCGATGGCCTTGTCGATGTTCGCTTCCAGCTGCGCGTCGTTCTCTGCGACCCGGCGCACCACGTCATGGAACTTGAAGCGCTCGCGATACTGCGGCTGGCGGACAAAGGCGAGCACCATCGCCAGGTTCTTGCCGCGCCGCTCGGCGATGCCGATGGGCGTCTTGCCCCGCTTCATCACGAAGAACGCCAGCGCGTGCCCCTTGCGAAGGGAGCGCCGGCTATCGGTCGCCGCGTTGTCCGAGCCGGATAGCTTCATCGCCTTCAAGCCCGACAGGATCTGCGTCATGTGTCCCTTCTGGATATTTCCGTAGGCATCCAGCCGGGCGCCCGCGGCGGGTACGACGAAGCGCCCAGCCGGAAGAATCCCGGCGTCGCGCAGATACTTCTCCGACCGGCGCGTGATCCGGTCACCACCATCGACCTGCGGCAGCAGATAATCCTCTGCGCTGAATGGGTTCTTCCCGCCCGACTCGTCCTGCACCCACACCGCCGCTTCAGGGTCAGCTGAAGGCTTGGCGCGAAAGATCCGCACGCTATTCAGCGTCCAGGGCGTGGGCCGATCGAACACGCTCTCCATTTCAGCTCGCAACGCAAGCCGAGCCTGGTTCGCCGTATGGTTCAGAGCGTCAGCTAGCGCCCGTGAAGCCAAGCCTTTGCCTAGCCGATCAAGCGATGCCAGCGCATCATCCAGATCACGGGCATTGATCGAGCCTCGCATGATTCACCTCGCTCACCGCACCGACCCCGTCCGCCTATCCTGCTGCCGCCGCTCCACGCCATCCCAGCCGTTCGGGCGAAAGGCGCCGGCGAGGTTGCCGCCGCTCTGCCACACCGCCCAGGCGAACACGGCCAGCAGCACCACCAGTGGCCAGGCCATGGCAGGCACGCGCAGCTCACCAGTCAGGATGTAGATCACCGCGGCGCCGGCGCAGCCCATCACCAACATGGCCAGGCAAGACACACCGCGCCGGAACCGCGCAGCGCCACGGCGATAGGTGAACAACCGCGTGAACAGCACCACGCACACAAGGAACGTCATCTGAGTCAGCAGAGCACTAACCATCCGCGCCTCCGTCACTGATCGATGGCACGCCTCGCCGGCGGATGGCGGCCAGCGCCAGCGTCACCACCAGCACCGCCGCACCGAATGCGGCCGGGCCTGGGTAGGCGAACGGATGAAAGCCCCAGAACTCCGCCTCCACGATGGCAGGCGCGAACTGGTAACCCATCACCGCCGATACCAAGAAGAACAACAGCCGCTTCCAGATCGGCAGGTCATACGTCGTAGTCACATACACCAGCGCACCCAGCAGCGCGCCGACAGCCGCATCACCGTTCACGCCAGCCATGAAGCCAGCCAGGCCGGCACCGGCCGCTCCTGCCACCACAACGCCTGCCGTGGTGCTCGTTGGCTCAGCCATGCAACGTCTCCAGCGGCACAAATGAAAAAGGCCCACCGTTTCGGGTGAGCCTTGGAATGGGTGCCCTCTTTCGAGGGCTGGCCTGCCGGGGAACAGGCCGCGACACAGCACGTCGCTTGGCGGTTATCGCTGCGGGCGCAGCTCTACAACCATGGGGACTTTCTACAGCCGACATGCAACGCCCGCAACCGCCGATTTTTGCAAACGCGGTTGCACACACTTGTGCACGCTTGAGCACGGTTGGACGCTGTTCGCGCCAAACCCAGCCGACGAACGGTCATCACGCAGCCCCCGCTTTACGGCCAACCGCAGCGTCCTTCACCGCCCTAGCCGCTGCCTTGCGCTCGGCCACCCGCTTGCGCTCAGCCCGCGCGTTCTCCCGCGCCACATCACGCGCAGCACGTGCACGCTTCACTGCCGCCGCGTGCGCATCCGTGCCCCGCTCCGCCGCCTGCAAGCGGGCCAGCGCTACCGGCCACTCCGCCTGCAACTCGGCATGCAGCTCATCCACCTGCGCGCGGTACGTCCGCATCGATATACCCAGCCGCGCACACTGCGCCGCCACCGCTACAGTCTTCGGTCCCTGGCAGTAGCGCACATGCGCCAACCGCTGCAGCACACGCCCGCGCGAGCCCTGCCCCAGCGGCGCGTCCTTCGCCATGCCATCCAGCGCCATTGTCACCGCCTGGCTCGCTCGGCTGATCGCCACAGCGCACTCCACCAGTGAGAGGCACCGATGCCCGCCCACACCGCCCGGCGCATCGTCACCCATCCGCCCCAGCGGCGAGGCGATGGCCACATCCAGAGCAGGGTTCACAACCTCACGGCCCCACGCCTGCAACAGCACCTCCATGGCCTCGATCATGCTCTGCCCCCCAACCCGACACAAAAACCCCAACCCAACACAAACCCAACACACTCAAAACCCTTATAAATCAATGCCTTCGAAGCAGCTGTGTTGAGTGTGTTGGGTTTGTTGGGTTTTTCGGTCCTCGCGTAGCAGTTTTTTCTCGCTTCATCAGCCCCGTTCAGTCGTTGCAACAAAACACACGCATGCGCGCGCGCGACTCCAAACCCAACACACCCAGCACACACCCCGCAAAGCGGCGCCGTTACTGGCCTGCCTCTGTGTTGGGTTCGCAAACCCAACCCAACACAACCCAACACACCCAACACACTTTTCGTCGTATTCATGCCGCAGCCCCCTTCAAGTGGTCCCAGCCGCCCACATCCCAGCCCGCCAGCTTCGCCTTCGCCCGCCAGGCCGCCACATGCTGGCCAAGCGCAGCTGCGTTCATAGATGGGGGCAGGGAAGAGTCCGGGTCATTAGGAAAGAAGAAGGCCCCGAAGCGCCGGTTCGCCCCCTCCGTCCAGGGAATCGACCGCGTCTTCTCCACCTCGGAGCTGATGAACAGGCTGAACTTCGTCTGGCTCATCGCGTGTTCACGGTTGCGCTGGCACCACTCAAGGAACAGCGCGTAGAGGTCAGTCGACAGGCACGCGCCCCAAAGCTTGTGCCCCAACTCTCCGTGCTGCCACTGATGAAGGAAGGTCTGCCAGCCAGCCCGCGACAACGCCACCAGCCGCTGCCGGGCATCCGTGCGCGGCGGCCGGGTGCGCTCATTGAAGTCGCCCAGGTCCACATCCAGCAGCCAGCCATAAAGGGCAGCCACCCCGCCGTTCGCCAGCTCCGCACCGATCGCCCGCTGCCGTTCCTCCGGCAACGTCTCCAACGGCCACATCACCAGAAAGCGCCGGTCCGACTCACTGATCGGCCACGGCAGGATCTCGTTCGAGAGGAACACCGCATTCATATGGTTGGCTTCCTCCCAACCATTGATGAACTTCGATTCCATCCGCACCGTCTTGCCAGTGATCAGATGCTTGATCTTGCCCACTTGGTTGTAACGCTGGTCGCGGCTCACGACTTCCTCGAACACCGCCCACAGCTTCCGGCTCTGCCACGCATTGAAGTTGCTCTCCAGCTGCGTCTGCCCCACCGTCGCCGCATACGGGCCATACAGCGCACCCAGCGTATCGGCAAACAGCAAGCTCTTGCCCGAGCCCTCCATCACCGAATGCATCAGCACAGCCGTGTCCAGCTTCGCGCCCGGGTGCTGCAGCGGATAAGCCAGCCATTTCACTAACCACGCCAGCGGCTCCGCCTCGTGGTTGCACAGAAACGAGATCAGCCACCGCAGGTTCTCGCACGCCGCGTCATCGCGCACCGGCTCCTGCGGCAGGCCCTCGAACGTGTTGATATACACCGCCGGGTCCTTCGTCATCGTCGGGTCAAAGACGATGTGGTCCACATCCACCGTTCGGCGCTCGGCACTGTTCAGCCACAACGCATAGGCATCGCCCAGTGCCATCTTCACCGCGCCCTCCGGAATGCGCCGCTTCTTCTCGCGGTCCCACACGTCCTTCGTCCCGTCGATGTACACATACCGCTCGATGGGCGTCATCCCCAGCGCCGTTGCCTTCTTGCCGGCCATCCGCCGCGCCTGCTCCAACTCGCGCACCGTATCGGCGCCGATCAGCTTCTTGCCAACGTCATCGGCCCAGGCCTTCGCCAGCGGCTTCGTCACCAGCGCCTCGAACGCGGTCTTCTTCATCACCGCTTTCTTGTCCTGGTCCCAGACCTGCGTCGTGCCCTCAACCAACGCAAACCGCCGCATCACCTGCTCACTGGTGAAGCCCACCCCCTGCCCCCCGTTGTCGGAGGAGCCGGCCGCCGCAGCGGCTTCGTCAGCGGATGGGTCCGGGGAAGGCTTACCAGCAGCCACAGCCGCATCGAGCTGCTGCGCAACCGCCTCCAGCCCCCAAGCTACATGCACATCGTTCCAGTCCTGCCCCGCCTCGCCTTCGGCCGGCAGCGTCGGGAATGCCGCGATGCCGCAAACCTCCCCCGCTGCCGCTTCCGCCTTCTTCCGGCCCGGGTTGCCCGGCTTCGTCGGGTCATCGTCACCGGTGACCACTAGCAGCGCTTCCGGGCACTGCGCCGCCAGGTCACGCGCAACCGCCGGCATGTTGCCGGAGTCCAGCGCCATCGCCACTGGCCAGCCCTTGGCCATATGCACGCTCGCCGCCGTCGCGTAGCCCTCGGCCTCGGCGATCACCGCTGCGTCGGCCAGCTCGCCCAGCACATGCCGGCAACCGGCCTTGCGCCCGTACTTCGGGAACAGCTTCGTGCCCTGCTCGTTGATCGCCTGCAGGCTCCACAACTTGCCAGCCGCATCACGCAGCGGAATGGCAATGCTGCCCGCCTTGAACATCAGGAACGACAATGAATCCGGCCGGGGCTTGGGCATGGCCGCGAAGAACTCCCGCGTCTCGCTGCCCACCCACACATCGCAGCGCTGCCGCTCGTCATCGATGGCCAGCACAACCGTGTAATGGAAGTAGCCAACGCCAAAAGCCCCCACCTGCTTGCGCTCCAGGTAGGGGCTTTCGCCTTGCGGCTTGCAGTGCTTAGTCCAGATCAGCTCACAGGCAGCGGCCACGGCTTCGCGCATCACCTGCGCCCTCGCCTCGTCCGCTTCGATCTCCGCCTGGCGCACCGCCCGCCGCGCTTCCGCCTCGGCATTCAGCCGTCGCTTCTCCTCGGCGGTGATCGGCTCTCGGCGCGGACGCCAGCCGTTGTCCTTCGCCAGCTTGATCACCGTGCCCATGCCCGTGCCCGCCTTGCGGAACGAGCGCCAAACCGTCTTCGCATCCGCCGTGCTGTAACTGTCAGCGCCGGCACTCCAGGTATCCCAGGCATCGAACCCATTACTGCTGAACTCCGCCTTAATGCCCATGCCCACCTGCAACCAGGTGTCACGGTCATCGGCTTTGATGTACTGCAGCAGCTCGGGGAGATCGGCCACGGTGAGGGGTACGCGCTCAGACATTGGCGCACCCTCTAGTCTCGTGCACCATGGCACGTTCGTGACGGAACTGGAGTCGAGGGCAATGGAGTGGGTATTTACTTGGTTCGAAGCGCATCCTGGGACCGCGAGCTGGGCGCAGGCCATCGGCACGATCATCGCTTTGGTAATCGCAATCGCCGTCCCGTTTCATCAGAACCGGATGATGCGCAGGGAGGCCTCTATCAGAAACCACGAGCAGGCAATACAGCTTTTTGATTCGCTCGGAGCAATGGCCAACTTCGCGGGCCACTTGCTTTCGATGGTCCAAGATGAGCTGAACGATGACGACGGCGTTTTTGGAACGCTGTCCTTCGCTCGGGAGGATCACATGTTTTCCAGCATGCAAGTTGAGCTTGACCGATACCCGATTCACCAACTGCCCGACCACGACAGCGTGGCTACAGCGCTTGAACTCAAAAGCACATATACGCGGGCCTGCGTCACCCTTCGTGCCTCCATAGATGCCTTCCAACGCAACGATTTCGCGGCCTATGGAAACGAAACCGAACGATTCAGGTATGAGTTCGCGCTTTATTGTGAAGTCGTGGAACGCCTCAGTACACAAGCGTCCAACTACCGAGCACGTATCGAAGCAGTTTGAGGGCTTACCCACGCCTCACCCCCGCATTCCGCTTGTCCTCGTCCGCCTGGCAAGCGATACACAGCCGGCACCCCTTCACCGCCTCGCGCCGCGCAGGCGGAATCTCGTCGCCGCACCCCTCGCACTCACTAAGGCTCACGCCCTCATAACGCGCGCGGCGCGCAATCGCCGCCTCCCGGTCTTCCAGCTCGCGCTGTTGCGCCAGTTCGAATGCGCGCTCATCCATGGGCCACCTCCCCGCCTGCCCTGGCCTCCGACATCGCCAGTTCAGCGCCGGCGACAATGCCCAGCACGTGACCAATCACGCGGTTGGCGTGGTAGCGCAGCGCCTCGACCTCATGCGGCAACCATATGTTGTCCGCAGCGCCCTCATGCAGGCTCGCCACAAAATCCCCTTCTGCCCGTAGCAGCTTGCCCAGCGCATTCAGCGCGGCATGCGTGGCCGGAACCGGCGCGGGCACATAGGCCACCGCACCGGCCGGGCGCACCAAGGCCGCCAGCAGGCGCGGGTCGCGCGTTGCCGCAACGATTTCCTCCAAGAACTCAGGGTGAATGGGGCGATTGCTCGTGGGGCTGACGCGCTTGTTCAGCTCGTCCGGGTCCATCCCGATGGTCAGCGCCACCGCGTTCTGGCCCCCTGTTGCGTCGCGCGTGGCGCGGTAGAGCGCCTGGCGGGTGTTCAGCACCGGGCCGGTGCCCGGTAAAAGATCCTTGCGGCTCATAGCGTTAATGCCCCGGTAACGCTGTAGCCAGCCGCAGGGCAGTTGCCCTACAGTTGGCCCACAGCTCGCGACCCTTCCCGATACGTGCTGTGTCCTCGGGTCGCGGGTTGAGGTAGTCAGGGGTGGTACCCGTCTACCGGAACGCTGGGTCAAGGCTGCTTTACTTTGGTGAGTGGGCGCCTTGATTCCAGCCTCTACATCCACCTGCCGCCGTGGCGTCAGGTTTGTTGCTCTTGGCCCTTGGGCCTGCCCGTTCCGGTCTGCTGGTGAGGCTCCCGGTGCCAGCCCCCGCTGATACTGAAAACAGTGGTGTGTCCCAGCGGAGTTGAAAGGGTTATGCGCGGCGGTCTTCCGACCGGCGCTCGTCGGCGCGGCGTTCGCAACTCCGCCGCTCACCTGAACGCCGGTCGGGCAACTGAAGTGTCTCCGGCTCAGCGGTACCAGCCTTGCGCGGCGCGGCCGCTGCTTTGAGACGAGCAACATCAAACGAAGCGCCTTGCTCGCTCGCTAAGTCCGCTAATTTGGTGAGATATCTCGTTTCACCCGTGTATTCCGTACGGGGTAACGAATTGGCAGCGATCCATTTGTAGACGGCTCTAACGCTGACTCCACAAGCCCGTGCGACAGCCTTGGCTCCGCCAGCGCATCGAACCGCCTCTTTCACTGAGCTCATCGTGAGTCTCCCAAGCCAAATGTGAACCTACGGTACATGGTATGACGGAACTGAAAGTTCACGCAAGGGCATGCGAAATTGAACCTATGGTTCAACACGAAGATATCCGCACGGCGTTCTCCAAACGCCTCAAAGCCGCCCTAGCCGCCCATGGCGTTGAAAGCTGGGGCGCTGGCGCTCGCCTGGCCAAAGTCGCTGGTGTAACGCCTAAAGCCGCGAGTAAATGGTTGAATGGAGAAGCTATGCCAGGGCCTAGCAAGCTTCTGGCGATAGCGCTGGAGCTTGGGGTTCGTCGAGAGTGGCTACAGTACGAAGAGGGTCCGATGTCCTCGACCCAAGCCGAGTCAGCACCAAGCATAGAGCCAGGGCCGCCCATCATCAGCCCTTTCAGGGAGATCCGCATCGTAGGCACCGCCCAGATGGGTAACGACGGTTATTGGCATGCCCTGGACGAAGGCGATGGAGTTGTTGACGTACCGTCGCGAGACCCGGGCGCCTACGCACTGCGCCTACGCGGCGACTCTATGGCCCCCGCGATACGGTCCGGCTGGATCGCCGTCTGTGAACCCAACCAATCTTGGGTGCCAGGTGAATATGTGATGATCCGCCTCGTCGACGGCGAAAGCATGGTCAAGGAACTGCTGTACGCCAACGACACAGAAGTCAGCGTTATGTCTGTCAACGACGCCTTCGGCCGCCGCACCATCCCGGTCGAACAGATAGAAACCATCCATTACGTCGGGGCCATTCTGCCACCTAGCAAAGTCAGACTCTGACCGAACACATCACGCAAGGAAGCGAGACCATGGGCAACCTCACCCTCACCCGCCGCGAAGGTGAAAAAATCGTCATCCGCGTTCAGCCGGGCACAGATGCCGAAGAGCTGATCGAACAGCTCCTCCTCGACGGTATCATTCTGACCGTCAAAGAAATCAAAGGCAGCAAGGCCCGGCTCTCAATTGACGCCCCGCAAGACCTGCTAGTGCTGCGCACTGAACTTGAAGAAACGTAGCATCGTAATTCGCAAATTCTAATATCGGCCTTCGCACACTTGCGATGATGCCTAAGTAGTATGGCCAATCGCCATACCGAACCTATAATTATAAATTGCCAAACTTTCTGCATCACCGGGGAATGCCTAGATGGCCGCAATAAAGCGCAATAAAGCAAAGCAAATTAAGAAGATCAGGTTTGAAGTTGCCAGCCTCAATATTGTTTTGCATCCACACTCTCCAGAAAGATATATAGATTTATTCAGAACAATTCATGAAACCCAGCTCGACGCAAAGGTACGTGGCGATGACGCTCTGATGCTAGGGTCTTTTTACAGTGCAGATGAAGGATCAACTAAGACTGAAGCATACGCCGGAACAATCTATAAATTCCTGAAGCTGAATGCCGCTGAGGACTGGTTCAACACTTTGAAGATGGATGCTGCCTCGAGAGAGGATGTAAAGGACATTGTCATACCAGATCATTTGAAGCCACATTTCAAGCGGTTTCAGTACGTATTTTTTCCGAAAAAGCATAGACTATATTTCATCAGCAAAAAAACTGATCACAACCTGTCCCCGCTTATGGTAAAGCGTTTTTTTGAGTCTATTTCCACACATGCAAACCTCGCTGAATTCGGCGAACTCAACGTGACTGTTCAGCCGGAAAGAGGCGTAACTGACGAGCTTTTTAAAATTGAAAACATCTCGGTAATCGAATTGGAGATACGCAAGCCTAATCCAGATGATCACGATGATGTCGAGGAAGACATTTTAGAGCGGCTGCAAGAACTAAACGCTGGGAAAGAAAAACGGCAGTATTTCTCGGCCACCCCTGAGGGCCTGCAACCAGATGCTCAGCTGAAAGCGCTCGCAGCAGTAGCCTCGGAGAATGGCTCCGTTTATGCCAAGGGCCGCACCGCGGGAAACATAGTTGAAATCAGCACAAAAGATAGGCCGCTTAAAGCAACCGCAAGCTATAATCCCGACTTACAAAGCGAGCTTAATGCTCTACTTGAAAAAGCAGAAGAACTGCACCGAGAAATACTGAGTGGAAAGGCAATCTAAACGCCGCAACATACATCCTTACGCTGCAACGCTTGTGTTGTGGCGTAGGTATTGGTCCGCGTACGGGGGCGCCAAAGCGCTCTTCAAATCTTTTTATATCCTGCTCGCACTAGCACTAACGATAGTCAATTATGGAAGCTGGTCGCAGCCTGGCTGGTGGGAAGTAATCATCTCTTCCATGCCGACGCTACTCGGATTCACTTTGGCCGGCATGGCTGTTTTCCTGAGCATGGATTCGGGTTTCAGTAAGTTTATTGCCGGAAGCAAAAAAACAGACAAACCTTCCCCATTCATATCTCTGATATCTTCGTTTACCCATTTCATTGTGGTGCAGGTAATTGCATTTACATATGCGCTTAGCGCCAAGTCCTTGTACTTCACAACAGATTGGCTTCCAAACTGGTATTATAAAGCTCTCCCAACGCTGAATTTGATTGGCGGCGCTTTCGGTTACTTCGCATTTCTCTACGCCATTATGCTTATCTTGGGCGCAACATTTGCCATATTCAGAATCTCAGGCTGGTATGAGATGTATATAGGCGCCTTAAAGAATACTGAATCAGATAAAGAAGCCTAATGTATTGGCATTGATTTTTTTGCAGAACGCTTAGATTAGTATTTGCAATCGGTGATTTGAGATACCGTTCGTCGATGCACGCTGCATTTCTAAAGTAATCAATCCCGTATGAGCGCTTTGTTTACATGTGTCGTTTCGCCACTACATCTATCGGTTGCCCGAATTAATCCTCACAACTACTGTGTATACGCACAGTAAAAAGGAGGCTTTTCATGCAAGGGCACGCTGCGCTATCCCACCCCTCTCACCTTTCCACCTACCACCGCCTGGTGCGCCGAGTTAACCGGGCCATCACCACGCCACGCGCCCAGCGCGAGCGCCAGGCTAACCTCGCACGCGAAGAGGATGACCGGCCTGAAGACTGGGACCGGCTCCTCGACGAGATTCAGCAGGCAGATGGCGTTGCGATGACCAGGCGCGATGACGGCAGCGTCTACGTCACTTGGCGCTCTCTAGAAACCGGTAAATGAACTATAGGTTCATTTAAATTTAGCGCCGTCTTGACTACAGTGTACCATTAGTACATATTTTGTCGTGTACCCACTCACCACGGGATCGCGACCATGGACACAGCACAGCACAGCAGCACCCGCTGCCCGGTCTTTCTGCACCCGGCAGCGGCATCCAACCCCTTCACCGTACGCCGTATCGAACGTGAAACCGGCCTGACCGCTCACGTCACCCTGCGCACGGCACAACTCAAGCGCCACACCCTGCCCGCCTTCGAGGGCTTCGGCCCGTTCGGAGGCGACTGCGCATGAGCATCTACTCCCTCACCAAAGGCAGCGAAGCCGCCCTGCAACTGCTGGCAAGCACCGGTGGCAACGACACGCTGCTACTCGTGCAGCCCTCGCGCGAACTGCGCCCTGCAATAAGCCTGGAAGTGCTGCCGGCCATCGACGCAGCTTCTGGTTTCAAGCTTGAGGCGGTGCTGCATCTACGCGAACAGCAGCACAGCATGACCCTACAGGCCGGCGACGGCGCCAACGCCCAACACTTGGCCGATTGGGTCGAGGCCATCGCCAACGGCACGCTCGATACGGCCGAGGCCATTCCGCAGCGACCCAAGCCGAGCGACCTTGCTGCAGCCACGGCGGCCTTTTCCAAGGCAGCGCATGAGCTAAACAAAAAGGCCCGGCAAGCCCCGGTTCAAACCGCCCTGTTGGATGCGTTGAAAAGGCACCGTATCGCGCTCACTCCCGAGTACGAGGGTCGGTGGCACGCTGACCTATATAGCAGCTTCGAGAAGCCGATTTTCAGCGCCGAAGGTGATACCCCTGAGGCTGCCGTCGACGCGGTGATCCGCCGCGCTCTGTCGGCCACCGGCCCCAAAGCCTGAGGCTCGCCACCATGAACCGCACCCTCGACCAGGCTGCCGCCGTGCTGAACATTGGCCCGCGCAAGCTGCGCGCCCGTATGCGTGAGCTGGGCCTGCTCAACCACGCCGGCGAGCTCATCAGTACCGAGCGCGGCCGGGGCCGGCTGTTCGTCGACACCCGCAGCCGCTGGAACCCGGCCATCAAAAGCTACACGCACTACGGCGTGGTCATGGCCACCGAAGCGGGCATCGCCTGGCTGGCCGAACAACTGAGCATTACCGTCACCAAGAAGGACGCCGCCGCATGACCACCTCAGCCGCCCAACAAGCGATCGGCGCGCTCAAGCTCACCAGCCTGTATCTGGACCACCCCAGCGTGGTAGCGGCCGGCGTGCTCCGCGGCGCCTGCGACGACGCCATTGCCCGCTTACGGCTTGACCACCCTTGTGCAGATGACCTTGGCCGGCTCTGGTGCGCGCTGTTCGATGTACTGCCACTCGGGTATCTGCCGCACGTCACCCTCAACAAAGACCCGACCGCCCCCTTCGCCTGCTTCATTACTGACGGCGCCGGCAATGTGGTCGACCGTCAGGCCGGCAAGACCATCGCAGGCATCACCGAGCTGATCCGCCTACGCCTCCCGGCGGGGCGCGGGGAGGCGCAGCCGTGAAGCAACCACCCCAGACCACACTGGAGAGCCTGCGTAGCCGCTACCCCGGCAGTTACATCACCGCCGAGCAGCTGCTCACCGATCACCTGCCGCACATCACCACGGTCAAGCACCTGCGCCGCAAGGTCCGCGAAGGCCAGCTCAACCTCAAGATCCGGCAGCTCGACCCCAGCTCCAACCGCAGCCCCTGGGTCATCTACCTACACGATCTGGCCGAATGGCTGGATCAAACCGCCGCCGCACAAGCGGCATAACCCGCCCCCACCAAGGGCAACCAAAGAGGCACAGCACGCCATGAAACCCACCGATACCAGCGAGTTCATCAACTCCCTCAACGCCAGCGTATTCGCCCAGCAGGTCGGCCGCGCGCTCTCCGACGTCGCCGCCGGCGTGGTCGACCACGGCAAGCCCGGCGAGGTAACGCTCAAGTTCAAGCTCAAGCAGATTGGCCAGAGCAACCAGGTCACCGTCAGCCACACGCTGGACTTCGTGCAACCCACCAAGCGCGGCAAGAAGCGTGAGGACACCTCGCTCGACACGCCCATGTACGTCACCGAGAACGGCCTTGAGCTGTTCCAGACGAGCCCGACCGACCAGATGTTCACCCGCGAGCAGGCGCCCGTTAAAGCCCGCGAAGTCTGAGCCGCATCACCAAGCCCCACTCACCAAAAGGAAGAGACAGCATGTCGCTGAGCAAAGAAGCCATCCAACATATCGAGTCCCAAGCCGTGATCGCGGCAGCTAAGCCGCTCACCATTGAGGGCGGCACTAGCGTAGCGGTACTGCCAGAGGGCATTCGCCTGCAGTCGCTGGAAGCATTCCAGCCTCAGCGCGACCGCTTCCGCGGCACCATGGCTACCCACTCCCTGCAGGACTTCATCAAGTACACCGAGAGCCATGACGTGGTGGATGACAACGCACCGGTCAAGGCGCTCGGCTTCATCGACCAGGACGCCATGCGCGCTACCGTCATCTTCAACCTGGGCGAGCCGGGCGCCGCCGGCCACGGCGATGACGTGGCCGTGCTCACCCTCAAGCCCACCGCCGCCTATTCCGCTCTTCAGGCTGTGCTCGGCAAGCCACTCAGCCAGAAGGAACTCGCCGAATGGCTGGAGGACTGGCTCCCCAACCTCGAGGCGCGGGACGGTGAGTCCAACCTCGAAATGCTGCAGGCCGTCAACGCCGTGCGCCGCATGGTCATCAAGGCCACCAGCCAGCGCGACAGCAACGTCGGCGACTTCTCTGCCAGCCGCTCGACGATGGACGAGATCGAGGCCAAGAGCCAGGACACCCTGCCCTCCGCCTTCATCTTCACCACCGTGCCGTTCGAAGGGCTCGACGTGGCCGACATCAAGCTGCGCCTGTCCGTCATCACCGGCCGCGACGAGCCACTCCTGAAACTCCGCTGGGTCGGGGAGGAAGCCCAGCGCGAAGCCTTCGCCCAGGAATTCAAGGACGTGCTCGAGCAGGAAGTTGGCGGCCTGGTGCCGCTCACCATCGGCACCTTCTCTCTCGGCAAGTAACAGCAACCACCACCCCGCCGGCCTCACCAGCTGGCGGGCACCACGGGGACACAGCACATGAACTTCACCACCATTCAGATCATCGCCTTCATCGGCGCAGTTGCCGCCATGGCCATCCTATACGGCATCGGCTTTTATGAGGGCTTGCGCAAGGGCAAGCGCGAGGCCTTCGACATCGGCTACCAGCGCGGCCTGCACGCCCATCGTCACGAGCTTGTCCAGGCCCGCCGTGATGTCGACGCGGCTCAGCACACCCTCACCATGAGCCGCTTCCATGCAGCCCAGGCACTTGAGGCCAATACCGCAGAACTCGACGCCTGCCGCAAGCACGTCGCAGACCTGCAAGCTCGCTGCATGACAGAGGATGACGCCAACCAGCTGGTCGCCATGGCCGACAAGCTCACCCTCGCCTCCAACACCTTCGCCGGCCTCGGCTCGCACGACCAAGCCGAGATCTGCCGCCGCCTTTCCAACCGTGCCCGCGCCCTCTTCGACCGCTACTGGCAAACCGTGCCGGCAATGGAAGTGGAGGTGCTGGCATGACCTGGATACTCACCCGCTCTGGCCGCAGCTTCGACCTGCTCGCGCCCAAGGCCGACCAGGTCTGCACGCTGGACATCGCCCACGCCCTGTCGCAGCTCTGCCGCTTCAACGGCCACAGCAGCCGGCACTACTCGGTCGCCCAGCACAGCCTGCTGGTCGCCAGTATCGTCCCGGCCGAACACCAGCTCGCCGCCCTGCTCCACGACGCCACCGAAGCCTACGTCGGCGACATGGTGCGCCCGCTCAAGCTCGGTATGCGCGAGTTCTACGAGGCACAAAAACTCACCTCCCTTTACGACAGGATTGAGCACCGCGTCTGGCTGGCCATCTGCGAACACTTCCACCTCGAACCGGAACTGCCTGCCTGCGTGCACGAGGCGGACATGATCGCCCTGGCCACCGAACGCGCCCAGCTCATGCCGGACCACGCCGCCGAATGGGAATGCCTCGCCGGCATCACCCCGCTCGAGCAGCCGCTGGAGAACTGGACGCCCGCCCAGGCGTTCCTGCACTACCACAACCGCCTGCTCGAGCTGATGCAGTCCACCCACCGCGCCCGCGCTCGCTCCACCTGGGAACGCGTCGACGCCGAACATACCGGCGGCCCCGCGCCGCAGTGCTGTTAGGGAGGGAAGCGGCGATGAAAGACTCAGTACCCAATCCGCAGCTGCAGGCCTCCCGCATCAGCGCCACGGTCAGCGAGGGCTTCACCGTAACTACCGGCGACGGAAAGCCGGCGCGGCTGGCCATCATCGATGATCAGGGCAATGTCATTGAGGCCGGCGCCGACGTCGCCTGGGCCGCGTGGAAAGTCTGCATCGAGGTACAGGAAAACTTCTGGGAGGGTCTCGGCCACCTGGTGGTGCACAGCAGCCCGCCGGGCGACCTGAAACTGGCAGCCATCCTCATCGGCAAGAAAGCTGCCTGATCACGCACTGCGGTCGCGGCTCGCCTTCCAGGCACCCGACCGCCGATCTACCTCAAGCATCACCCGCTGGCCGGCCCGCGATACGAGCATCACCGCAATGGTCTTGCTCTTCGGGTCCAGAACTACGCCCCTCATGTAAACCACGATGCGGCTGAAGGTGTCCAACACCAACTGCCGGAGCTGCTCCCGTGCGGGGCTGTAGATGTCCTGTGAGTCGGCAGCAAGCTGAGCCCACTGTTCGGCAGCGGCCGGCGTCTGCACTTTACCCTGAACCGCCTGCTCCAGTTCCAGCCGCTCGGCTTCGACGTGCAGCTGCTGTAACTCGGCTTCCAACTCTCGCGCCTTGCGCACGAAGGCCAAGGGCGCAGCGCCCCCGTCGTCGGCCAGCAGCGCCTCGGTCACGCGCGCCAACTGCCGCTCCACCTCGCCCTGCTTGCGCAGGCAGGCCTGTAGCCGCTGGCGCACCTGCTGGCCATCGTCGGTGGGTTCCAGCAGCCGAGTAAGGTTCATCTGGTCCGCGCAGTACGCGAGCACAGCCTTCTCTACTGGAACCACGCTGCAGCTGGCAGCCTTGCACCCAGTACTACTGCTGTAGGATGAACAGTGCAGCCGGCGGTGGCCGTCATTGAGTGTCCCGTCCTCACGCGCCCGGCTGATCTGGTTCTGCGCCGTGACAGCGGTGCCACAGTAGCCGCACCAGGTGATGCCGATCCCGGTGACAATTCCAACGATATCGCTGGCACCACGCCGTCCGTGGCGCTTATCGGTGACCGCCTGCAGTTCGTGGTACTCGTCATCGCTCAACAGCGGCGGGTAGTACCCCTCGAGCAAAAAATCCTCGCCATCGATGCTGACCCGCTTGGCACCCCGCAGCGCGGGCAGCTTAATCAGCCGGTAGATCTGCTGCCCGCCCAGCCCCCAGTCGCTGAGCACGTAGCCGCGCTCTTCCATCTTCCGCACCACGCGCGTGGCGCCCTCGCCTTTCTTATACAACTCCAGTGCGTAGCGCACAGCCTCGACGCGCTCCGGTAACAGCTGCCAGGCCTGGCCATCCCAGCGCAACCACTGAGGGTCGCGCCCGTTTCGGATCAGCCCACGATATGTATCTGCTTGCCAGCCTTCACAGAGGCGCCGAATCGAGGCCTTCACCCGCTTGCTCTTCGTGTCCGACTCCTCGTGCGCGCGGATCATCACCAGCAGCGAATAAACCAGGTCCATCGGCTGCGCTTTCAACCCGGCGCGGTTGTACTCCCGGCCATCGCTCGCAGTCACGACGGTGATACCGGCATTGATGATCTGCGCCAGCTGCGCCTGCGCCTGGATGGGCTCAGCCCGGCTCAGCCGGTCCAGCCCCTCTACGATCAGCACCGAACCACTCGGGATGCGCCCCTCGTCCACCGCTTTCAGAAACGCCCCGAGTGCACCCTGCTTAACGTGCTGTTGGTGATAAGCGGACAAGCCCTCGTCCCGTAGCGACAGCGATTCGTCCAGCACAAACCCCCGCTCGGCTGCCCAACGCTGGGCATACTGCAGCTGACGATCGGCGCTACTTCCCGCCGCTTGCCGGGGATCGGAAAACCTCAGATAGCTGTATACCTTACCCGCCATCATGAAGGCTCTTTGACGTTGACCTTCTTAGGTTTTTTTACTAACCCACGAAATTTATCAACAGCCGAGGTAATACTATTCATTGACTCAAGCATGTAATTGAAATCGTTGTCGTTAATTTGTTTTGCATCAGGCCAATGAGCCTCACGCTTCAAGTACTCTAGCATTTCACTTCTTAGAACTGCAGAGTCTTCAGCTGTTGATGAAAACTCCCTCAGGGCATAATAGGACAGAAGACATCTATCATAATGGGATTTAACACGGGCATAGGAAAGTGACGAATCAATAAAGCTTCGATATTGCTTCAAAAACCAAGCAGCCAGAAATTCAATAACGACAAAGGTTATCGTACAGGAGAACATTCCTAAAGCGACTACAGCGCTTAGCTCGTCACCCCTTGCCCAAAACTGCCAAAAGAGAATCGATATAATATAGAAGAATAAGCCCGCCCCGAGATACCCAACACCTTTATCAAGCAATTTAGAGGCCTTCTCGTCAGATAGACTTATTTGCTTATCAAGATCACTAATAATCCGCTTTAAATAATGATCAAATTCTGGCCTTTTGGAGTCTTTGCTATCGGTGCTTATGGTCTCTGTAGCTTGATCAATCGCCTGTGTTAGTACATCAGCTAACTCGTCAACCTTCGCCTCAGCAATAGTTGACATCTCAGCCTTTGATTCTTGATGACGTCGGTCAATTTCAGAAAAGGAATCGAAGTAAAAACTCCTGTAGGGCATCACAAATAGCATAATCACAGAGCACAAATACAATATTATCGCAGCGATTAACGAGTATTTACTTTGCAGGAAGTGGTCTAGATAGTTTGAATTTGAAGCGTCTAAGCCCAGAACCGCGATCGCAATACAGACGTTTAACAATAAAAAGTATTGGACGCGAAAGCGTAACTGCCTACGCTTCCAAGCCTTTAGATTCCATTCATGGGTTAACGACCTTTCAAGCTCTGCATCACGGTTCTCTTCCTGCCTGACCCACTCTTCACTGCTCTTGAATCGTCCCTGAATAGCCTCAGTGGCGGATGCTGCGGCTGATTTTTCCATCTCCCCTCCCTGCGATGGGTTTCGTTTTTGATTTGCGCGTTTTTTGACCAATCTATAGAATCGCGCGCCTTTAGAAGCAGCTCGGGGCGCGCCCGACGGAGAGATTACATGAGCAAGTCCCCGAGTGTAGGGTTTATTTCCTTAGGGTGCCCCAAGGCAACGGTCGATTCTGAACGCATCCTCACCCAGCTGCGCATGGAGGGTTACCAGATCGTGCCGTCCTACGAGGACGCCGATGTGGTGGTGGTCAACACCTGCGGGTTCATCGACAGCGCCAAGGCCGAATCGCTGGATGCCATTGGCGAGGCGATCGCCGAGAACGGCAAAGTCATCGTCACCGGCTGCATGGGCGTGGATGAGAACAACATCCGCGGCGTACACCCCAGCGTGCTGGCAGTCACCGGGCCGCAGCAGTACGAGCAGGTGGTCAACGCCGTGCACGCAGCGGTGCCGCCGAACCTCGAGCACGATCCCTTCGTCGATCTGGTGCCGCCGCAAGGCATCAAGCTCACCCCGCGCCACTACGCCTATCTGAAGATTTCCGAGGGCTGCAACCACAGCTGCAGCTTCTGCATCATCCCGTCGATGCGCGGCAAGCTGGTCAGCCGGCCGGTGGGCGATGTGCTCAGCGAAGCGGAGCGCCTGGTCAAGGCCGGCGTCAAGGAAGTCCTAGTGATCAGCCAGGACACCAGCGCCTACGGCGTCGACCTCAAGTACAAGCTCGACTTCTGGAACGGCCAGCCGGTCAAGACCCGCATGCTCGAACTGTGCGAGGAGCTGGGCAAGATGGGCGTCTGGGTGCGCCTGCACTACGTCTACCCGTACCCGAACGTCGACGACGTGATCCCGCTGATGGCCGCCGGCAAGATCCTGCCGTACCTGGATATCCCCTTCCAGCACGCCAGCCCGAAGGTGCTCAAGGCCATGAAGCGTCCGGCCTTCGAAGACAAGACCCTGGCGCGCATCAAGAAATGGCGCGAGATCTGCCCCGAGCTGACCATCCGCTCGACTTTCATCGTCGGCTTCCCCGGCGAAACCGAAGAAGACTTCCAATACCTGCTCGACTGGCTGACCGAAGCCCAGCTCGACCGCGTCGGCTGCTTCCAGTATTCACCGGTTGAAGGCGCACCCGCCGAGGTCCTCGGGCTGGAGGCAGTGCCGGACGAGATCAAGCAGGAGCGCTGGGATCGTTTCATGGCACACCAGCAGGCCATCAGCGCCGAGCGCCTGCAGCGCAAGGTCGGCCAGGAGCTGGACGTACTGATCGACGAAGTGGACGAAGACGGCGCCATCGGCCGCTCCTGGGCCGACGCCCCGGAGATCGACGGCATGGTCTACGTCGACAGCGCACATCCGCTGCAGCCGGGCGACAAGGTCCGCGTTCGGGTTACCAACGCCGACGAGTACGACCTCTGGGCCGAAGTGATCTGAGCCAAGCGCGTATATGAAAACGCCCCGCTATTGCGGGGCGTTTTCATTTCTGCGCGACGAGTCCTCGGCGGCAAGGGTGGAAAACGGCGACGCCTTTGCCAACTCCAGGCTGCGGGTTCATCAACGCTGCGGCGGATGCCGCACCGGTGCGCCGTTGGCCACGAAGTAGTCGGCCGTGCTGCGCGGCAATGGCGCCTGGCCACGGATGCGATCGACGATCTTCTCCGCCAGCATGATGGTGGTGGCGTTGAGGTTGCCGGTGATGATCTGCGGCATGATCGAGGCATCCACCACGCGCAGCCCTTCCACCCCATGCACCCGGCCCTGGCCGTCGACCACGGCCATGTCATCCGTACCCATCTTGCAGGAGCAGGACGGGTGATAGGCCGTCTCCGCGTGCTCGCGGACGAAGGCGTCCAGCTCTGCATCGCTCTGCGCTTCCACGCCCGGGTTCAACTCGCGCCCACGATACGGATCGAGTGCCGGCTGGGCGATGATCTCGCGGGTGAGGCGGATGGCATCGCGGAACTCGCGCCAGTCCTGCTCGTGGGCCATGTAGTTGAACAGGATGCTCGGATCGACCCGCGGATCGGTGGAGCGAATCTCGATACGGCCGCGGCTGGGCGAGCGCATCGAGCCGACGTGGGCCTGGAAGCTGTGCCCGTCATGGGCATTGCTGCCGTTGTAGCTGACCGCCACCGGCAGGAAGTGGAACTGGATGTTCGGCCATTCGAACTCGTCGCTGCTGCGGATGAAGCCGCCGGCCTCGAACTGGTTGCTGGCGCCGATACCCGAACCCAGGAACAGCCATTCAGCGCCGATAGCAGGCTGGTTCCACCACTTGAGCGCCGGGTACAGCGACACCGGCTTCAGGCACTCGAACTGCAGGTACATCTCCAGGTGATCCTGCAGGTTCTGGCCGACGCCAGGCAGCTCCTGCACCAACGTGACGCCGAGCTTCTTCAGCAACGCGCCAGGGCCAACCCCGGAGCGCTGCAGGATCTGCGGCGAGGCGATGGCGCCGCCACACAGCAACACTTCACGGCGTGCACGCGCCACCTGTGGCTGCTCGCGGCCGCGCAGGTAACGTACACCTATGGCACGCTTGCCTTCGAACAGCACGCGATCGGTGACGGCGTGGGTAAGGACGGTCAGGTTCGGCCGCTCCTTGGCCTGGTCCAGATAACCACGCGCCGTGCTGGCGCGCCGGCCCTGAGGCGTCACGGTGCGGTCCATCGGGCCGAAGCCTTCCTGCTGGAAGCCATTGAGATCGTCGGTACGGGGATAACCGGCCTGCACGCCGGCCTCGACCATGGCTTGGAACAGCTCGTTGTTGTTCGCCTTGGGCGTGGTCACGCTGACCGGGCCGTCGCCACCGTGGTAGTCGTTGGGGCCGATGTCGCGCGACTCGGCCTTGCGGAAGTACGGCAGGCAGTCGAGGTAGGTCCAGTCCTCCAGCCCCGGCGCCTTGGCCCAGTTGTCGTAGTCCAGGGCGTTGCCGCGGATGTAGCACATGCCGTTGATCAAAGAGGAGCCGCCCAGGCCCTTGCCGCGGCCGCAGTCCATGCGGCGGTTGTTCATGTGCGGCTCGGGATCGGTCTTGTAGGCCCAGTTATAGCGAGTGCCCTGCAGCGGATACGCCAGTGCTGCGGGCATCTGGGTACGGAAGTCCAATCGATAGTCCGGCCCACCGGCTTCGAGCAGCAGCACGCTGACATCGGCGTCCTCGGTCAGCCGCGCGGCCAGCACGTTCCCGGCCGAGCCGGCGCCGACAATGATGTAGTCGTATTCCATGCGTTCTCCCTCCCTCAGAAGACCGAGGCGAACTCGCCCAGCTCCACCTGCACCGACTTAACCCGGGTGTAGTGCGCCAGCGAGGCGATTCCATTTTCGCGGCCGATGCCGGACTGCTTGTAGCCCCCGACCGGCATCTGCGCCGGCGACTCGCCCCAGGTATTGATCCAGCAGATGCCGGCTTCCAGGCGATGGATGATGCGGTGCGCCCGCGCCAGATCGGTGGTGACCACGCCCGCGGCGAGGCCGTAATCGGTGTCATTGGCGCGGCGGATGACTTCTTCCTCGTCCTGATACTCCAGCAGGCTCAGTACCGGGCCGAAGATTTCCTCGCGCACGATGGTCATGTCGTCGCGGCAGTCGGTGAAGATGGTCGGCGCGACAAAGGCGCCCTTGGCGTAATCGCCTTCAGTTACCCGCTCCCCACCACAGAGCACCCGCGCACCGGCGGCTTTGCCCTTGGCGATGTAGTCGAGCACGTTGTTCATGTGCGCGAAGCCGACCAGCGGACCGAAGTTGGTTTCTTCCAGCTGTGGATCGCCAAGGCGAATGCGCAGCACCCGCTCCAAGAGCTTGGCCTCGAACGCAGATTTCAGACCGGCCGGGACGAACACTCGGGTGCCGTTGGTGCACACTTGCCCAGAGCTGAAGAAATTGGCCATCACCGCAATGTCGGCCGCGCGGTCCAGATCGGCGTCTTCGCAAATGATCAGCGGCGACTTGCCGCCCAACTCCATGGTCACGTCCTTGAGCGACGACGACGCCGCGCGGGCCATGACCTTCTTGCCGGTGGCCACGCCGCCGGTGAAGGACACCTTGGCGATGCGTGGGTGCTCGGTGAGCAGCGCCCCGATGCCGGAGCCGCTGCCGGTCAGCACATTGAACACGCCATCCGGCAGACCGGCCTCGCTGAAGATCTCCGCCAGTTTCAGCGCACTCAGCGAGGTGACTTCGCTGGGTTTGAAGATCATCGCGTTGCCCGCAGCAAGCGCCGGTGCGGCTTTCCACAGGGCAATCTGGATCGGGTAGTTCCAGGCACCGATACCGGCCACCACGCCCAGCGGCTCGCGCCGGGTATAGACGAAGCTGCTGTCGCGCAGCGGAATCTGCTCACCTTCGATGGCCGGTGCCAAGCCGGCGTAATACTCCAGCACGTCGGCGCCGGTGACGATGTCGACGCCGCGGGTTTCGCTCAGCGGCTTGCCGGTATCCAGGGTTTCCAGCAGTGCCAGCTCGTCGTTGCGCTCGCGCAGCAGGTCGACCGCGCGGCGCATGATTCGCGCGCGCTCGATACCGGTCAGCGCCGCCCAGATGCGCTGGCCCTGCTCGGCACTTTCAACCGCGCGCTCCAGATCGGCCGCGCCGGCCTCGGCCACTTCGGCCAGGACTTCGCCATTGGCCGGGTTGATGCTCTGGAAGGTTTGATTGCTGCTGGCGTTCACGTAACCGCCATGGATATAGAGTTGCTGCCGTGGGAAACGGGCCATGTTCTACCTCGTGCGTGTGTTTGTGGCGGCAGCGGATCACGCTGCCGCGACATGAATGGAGCGCCTCGGGGATCGCCCGAGGCGTACGTGGTCAGGCTGTCGGCGTAGCGCCCGGGTTGGGCATGCCGCTTTCACCACCACCGTTTTCGCGTTGCAGATGCAGGAAGTGCATGTGGTGCTCGTAGTGGTCGAGGATGTCCTCGATCAGTTGGCGCCGGGAGTAGCCCATCAGGTCGTAACCCAGGCTGCCCTGGCGCAAATGCACCTCGAGCCGGTAGTAGTCCGCGTTGCCGCTCTGCGTGCGCAGGGCAAAGGACGGCATCGTGCCGCGCACGGGCCAGATCTGGTAGGTGAAGTCCTGCTCGCTGCCCAGATTGACGTGCAGCGCCAGGTGCTCGTTGCCCGGTTCGCCTTCGACGATCTCCACCGGCACGCCCTTCTCGCCCAGCGCCGTCTGGATCTCTTCCATCGCTGGCTTGCAGACGTCCTTCAGGTAGCGACGGATCTGCGAGCGGCTGGGGAAGCTCATCGCTCGAGACAGGCGCTGGCTCCAGTTCATCTGCGTATGTTCAAGCGTGGCGCGACCGGACAGGTAGCCGGACAGGCTCTTCTGGTAGCTGTCGGCCATGACGCCTTCGACGTGCAATGCCTTGAACAACCCGTACATCATGAACAGCAGCACGATGGAGAACGGCAGGCCCATGATCACCACGGTGCCCTGCAGCGCGGTCAGGCCACCGGCGATCAGCAACGCCAGGGTGAGGATGCCGATGATCGCCGCCCAGAGGATGCGCATCCACACCGGCGCATCGCTGTTGACGTCCTTGAGGATCGAGGTGAAGTTCGACAGCACCAGCGAGCCAGAGTCGCCGGAGGTGACGAAGAAGACGATTGCGAGGATGGTCACCACGATGGTGGTAAGGCCGGCCCACGGCAGGCTCTGCAGGAAGAGGTAGATCGACGAGCCAGGGTTGCTCACCGCCTGCTGGCCGAATTCGAGCGCACCGCCCATGACCATTTCGATGGCGCTGTTACCCATGATCGACATCCAGGCCATCATAAAGGCCAGCGGCAGCAGCAGCGTGCCGATGACGAACTCGCGGATGGTGCGGCCGCGGGAAATCCGCGCCAGGAACAGCCCTACGAACGGCCCCCAGGCAATCCACCAGGCCCAGAAGAACACTGTCCAGGCATTCAGCCAGTCGGTCGGACGGCGGTAGGCATAGGTATCCAGCGACAGGCTGATGAAGTTGGAAAAATAATCACCGACATTCATCACCAATGCGTTGAGCAGGAACACCGTGTCACCGACCACCAGCACGAACAGCAGCAGCAGAACCGCCAGCAGCATGTTGAACTCGGAAAGCCGGCGAATCCCCCGCTCCACCCCGGTCGCCGCCGAGATCGCCGAAAACACCACGATCAGCACCACCAGCACCGCCTGGGTGAGTGTGCCTTCCGGAATGCCAAAGATGTAGTTGAGGCCGAAGTTCAGCTGGATGATGCCGATGCCCAGACTGGTGGCGATACCGAAGATCGTACCCAGTACCGCGGCGGTATCGACGGTGTGGCCGATAGGGCCATAGATGCGCTTGCCGAAGATCGGGTACAGCGACGAGCGAATCGACAGCGGCAATCCCTGACGGAAGCTGAAATACGCCAGCGACATGCCGACCAGTGTGTAGACACCCCAGCCGGAGAGGCCCCAGTGCAGGAAGGTCAGCTCCATCGCATGGCGCGCTGCCTGGGTGGTTCCGCCCTCACCTACCGGCGGCTCGATAAACTGGGTGATGGGTTCGGCGATACAGAAGAACAGCAGGTCAATGCCGATGCCGGCGGAGAACAGCATCGCCGCCCAGGTGACCACGTTGAACTCAGGCTTGGAGTGATCCGGCCCGAGACGGATCTTGCCGTAGCGACTGGTCGCCACGATCACCACGAATAACAGATAGAGCAGCACGGCGAGGAAGTAGAACCAGCCGAATGTGTTGGATATCCAGCCGAGTACCGTATTGATGACCGCCAACGAGCGGTCGGTGAAAAACATCGTCCATACGGCAAACAACACAATGGCGATGGCAGAACCGTAGAAGACTACGGGATTGATTCGGTCAGCAGGCGCTTCGGAATCGTGGGGCGAGAGCTCAGCCTCGTTCATCAGTTCTATCTCCTGAACTTGTTCTGGCTTTTACGACATCGCTATGCGACGTATTGCGGCAGGTGGCGTGCAATTGATTAGCGATTGCGCCGACCTGATGGCGGGGTGGGCATGCATAACGACCGTGCTGATGACAGTCATGCCCGTCGGCAAGCAATGCCGACGAAAAACATAAGGTTGAATTCTGCTCCTATAATGGCAAAGTCGGCGCGCATCCTACACGATAAGTGGCTAATTTGCGAACCGGAACGAAATCGTGGCTGCTCTAGCGTCCATGATTCGACCCTCCGGTCGTCTGTGTGGACTGCTCACAAGAGGGCTTGCGCTGCCACCAGCGGCGGCATTTTCAGCAACGGTGTCCTGACTTATGATCAGCGCCGCGCAGCAGGCGCCTCCCCCTTTTTCACGCCCAGAGATGAACTCATGTCGTCCGACCCTCGCTTCACTGCCATGCCCGATGCCAACGGATACTTCGGTCCCTATGGCGGCCAGTTGGTGCCGCCGCACCTCAAGCAGGCCATGGACGACATCAACCTGGCCTACGAAGAAATCCGCCAGCGCGAAGATTTTCAGCAGGAGCTGGCTGCACTGCTCGCCGATTACGTCGGACGACCGAGTCCGATCTTCCATGCACGCCGCCTCTCCGAGCAGCTTGGCGGCGCACAGATCTATCTCAAGCGCGAAGACCTGAATCACACGGGTGCGCACAAGATCAACCACTGCCTGGGCGAGGCCCTGCTGGCCAAGTTCATGGGCAAGAAGAAGGTGATCGCCGAAACCGGTGCCGGCCAGCATGGCGTTGCCTTGGCTACCGCCTGCGCGCTGGTGGGTATTCCCTGCGAGATTCACATGGGCCAGGTGGACATCGAGAAGGAACACCCCAACGTCACCAAGATGAAGATCCTCGGCTGCGAGCTGATCGCCGTCACCCGCGGCGCCGCAACCCTCAAGGAGGCGGTGGACAGCGCCTTCGAGGAATACCTGAAGGACCCGCACAACTACATCTATGCGATCGGCTCGGTGGTCGGCCCGCACCCGTTTCCGAAGATGGTTCGGGACTTTCAATCGATCATCGGCACCGAGGCCCGCGAGCAGTTCCTCGCCCGTCATGGCCGCCTGCCCGACCACGTGGTTGCCTGCGTCGGTGGCGGCTCCAATGCCATGGGCATGTTCACCGCCTTCCTCGAAGACGCTGCGGTCGAGCTGGTGGGGATCGAGCCGGCCGGCGAAAGCCTGGACAAGCCCGGCCGCCATTCGGCCACGCTGTCCAAGGGCAAACCCGGCGAACTGCATGGCATGGCCTGCTATGTGCTGGAGGATGCCGACGGCAATCCATCGGCAGTGCACTCCATTGCCTCCGGCCTCGACTACCCAGGCGTCGGCCCGCAGCACAGCTACCTTAAAGACCTGGGCCGGGTGAATTACCAGACCGCAACCGATCAGGAATGCCTCGACGCGTTCATGACGCTGTCCCGCGTCGAAGGCATCATCCCGGCGCTGGAAAGCGCGCATGCCGTGGCCTGGGCTATCCGCACCGCACCGACACTGAGCAAGGACAGCCACATTCTCGTCAACCTCTCTGGCCGCGGCGACAAGGATGCCGACTACGTGGCCAACCTGCTCGGGCTGTAGCACCTGAGAGGCAGGCTGGCACAGCTTTGCGCGCCGGCCTGCGGGAAGCGCAACGAGCTGCCATAGCGGGTAAGATGCGCAGCCGCACGACTGCTTTCAGGCCCGCTTTTCATGGATCACAGCGTCTCGCCTATCGGTTACGTCCGCTCCTGCTTCAAGGAGAAATTCGCCATCCCGCGCCAACCCAGCCTGGCACCGGCCGCACGCGGCGTGCTGGAGCTGCTGCCACCGTTCGACAGTGGTGACGCAGTAGCCGGGCTCGAACAGGTCAGCCATGTCTGGCTACTGTTTCTCTTCCACCAGGCGCTGGAAAGCAAACCGCGCCTAAAGGTCCGCCCGCCTCGCCTGGGCGGCAACCGCATGGTTGGGGTATTCGCCACCCGCGCGACACACAGGCCCAACGGCATTGGACAGTCGGTGGTCAGGCTGGATCGCATCGAAGCAGATCGCCTGTTCATCTCTGGCATTGACCTGCTGGACGGCACGCCGGTGCTGGATATCAAACCCTACGTGCCCTACGCCGACGCATTGCCTGACGCACGCAACGACATGGCCGCCGACGCGCCAGAGTTGATCGAGGTGCAATGGTCGGAATTGGGGCTGCTGCAAGCCCGCCGCGAAGCACTGCGCCTGGGCGAGCCCCTGGTCGAACTCATCGAACAGTGCCTGGCGCAAGACCCGCGCCCGGCTTATCAGAAGCCGGAGCCCGAGCGGCGTTATGGCGCGCAGTTCTGGGATGTAGACGTGCGCTGGCACTACCCGGCTCCGGACATGATCCGCGTTCTGGAAGTCGCGCCAGCAGCGCCGCAACCGACTTAGCGCCGGCGCGGCACTTCCTTCATTTGCCGGCTGGCGTCAGCAACAGACGCTGGCTGCCGTAGACCTTGTCGAGATTTTCTGTTTTGAACGGGAAGCTCAGGTACTGCGCCTTCATCCATGCATCGATGCCATCGGCATAGTGCGGACTGGCCGGGTTGCCGGACTGCCCAGAACTATTGAGGCCGATCATCGGCTCGTCGCGACCGAAGTCGACAATGATGCGCATCGCCGGGATCAGCCAGGTATCGAAGTTCGCCCCCATGCCGTAGGCCGAGGCATTCAGCGTGCTGTGATCGCCGCCCATGGCATACGGGCCGCGGTCGAGGTAGCTGCCGATGGCGTTGATCTTGCTGCGCTGGCTGGCCGGCATATGTGGCGCCAGCTGCGTCGCTCCGGATGTCCAGTTGGCGGTGTGAAGCTTGCCCCACTGCCACGCGCTGCGCTCGTTACCCAGACGGCTTTCCAGCAGGCCCACGGCAGCGGCGAGGCTGCGTGCCAGAATCGCCGGCTTGTCCTCGACCTGCGCGGTGCGCTGATCATTCCAGAACGGGCTGTCTTCTCGACCCAGCAGATGATCAGCCTGAGCGGAATAGGAGGTGTTGGCGGCCTGCACCAGTGCGCGCCAGGCCGGCGTGTCTTCCGGCCCGAGTTCGTCGAGGAAGATCTGCCGCGCGCTTTCATGCAGGAACGCACCGTACAGCGCAGCATTGGCCGAGTCAGCAGCCAGCTTGCCGTCGAAGGCCATCAGCCGATCCAGTGCTTCACGCGCTTTGCTCCGCTCGCCAGCCGGCAGCGCATCGATCGCCTGGCGCAACGGGCCAGCCATGCCGGGCGCTTCAAACATCATCCTGAGTTTGGCGGCGAAAGGCGTAACCTGGTCGTATTGCATCGCGATGGTGCTGCGTGTGTCGTGCTTGCCCCGCCCAGCCAGCTCTGCGAGCCGCTCGTAACGTTCGGGGCCATACCAGGAACTGGATAGCTGCATCCCGTAGCCGCGCGGCACGCTGCGCTGATTGGCAGTGCCGAGCCAGCCCTGCGCGGGGTCCTGATCATAGGGATGCAGCATCGGGTCGGCGTAGCCGTCCCACTCATAGCGGTTATCCCAGCCCGGCGACGGTACCAGCCCCAGCCCCTCGCGCCGATTTGGGAACCGTCCGGTGACCTGCCAGCCGATGCCCTGCTGATCGGCAAAAACCAGATTCAGCGCCGTCGCGCGAATCTCGCGAGACGCCTCGAAGGCCTGATCGACCGACTGCGCGCGGGACAGGTCGAAGAATGCATCCAGTGTGCGATCGGCCTCCAGCTGCGTGTTCTTCAGCGCAAGGCCATAGCCACTGCTGAGCTGTAGCGGCTGCAAAGGGTGCTTGCGCTCGCCCAGCGCCGTATTTAGCAGCGGTCCGTTGCGGGTCTCGTAAATGGTTTCGCGAATCGGCCGCTCGCCTTTGACGAAATAGGTTTCGTGACGCTCGCGAGCCTGCAGCCACTTGCCGTCGGCCAGATACATGAGCCGCCCGCCTTCACGGCGCACCTGCTCGAGATACAGATCCTGGCTGTCACCCATGACCATGGTCATACCCCAGCCGAGCTTGCCATTGAAACCAGCCACCACCGCCGGCACGCCGGCAATGGTCACGCCAGCCGCCTGGAATTTCGGCGCGCGTATCTGCATGAAATTCCAATACGAGGGCATCGACAGCGGCAAATGCGTGTCGTTGGCCAAGATCGGCTTGCCGCTACGCGCGTTGCTACCGGCAATCGCCCAGTTGTTCGATGCCGCCATGCCAGTCGGGGTCAATGCCGCCAAGTGTTGCGCGGCCTGCTCGATCGCCGCCAGCCCTGGCACTGAACCGCTCAGAGCGAGCCCTTTGAGTTTATCGGCTTCGGCAAATGGTAATGCCTCGTCCGGATAGATCGGCAGCAGCCAGCCCAGCTTGTCGCTACCCACCTTCTGCGCCAGCAGCAAGGCCGCCACTTCTTCCTGCAGGTTCTGCGACAAACCGAAGCTCAGCAGGCAGAACACCAGCACCGAATCTTCGGGTTTCCAGTATTCGGGCTTGTAGCCGGACTCGGCTAGATCCATCGGCAACTTGTCGCTATGGCGATACAGATAGGCATTCACGCCGCGGGCGTAGACCTCGAAGAATTTCTTCATCCGCGGCGAGGATTCGCGATAGAGCATCTCGGCACTCTGGCGCAAATTGACCGCCCGCATGAAGCGGTCGGTTTCCAGAACGCCGGGACCAACCATTTCCGCTAATCGCCCCTGTGCCATCAACCGCAGGCTGACCATCTGGCTCAGACGATCGGTTGCATGCACGTAGCCCATTGCGAACAGCGCATCGTGAAACGATGAGGTTTCGATCACCGGCATACCCAGCGAATTGCGCCGAATGCTCGCACTGCCCGCCAGCCCGGTCAGCGGTTGGATGCCCTGAGCCGGTGGCAGACTGGCGCTGTAGCGGTTATCGAGATAAGCCTGGCAACCGCCGAGGCCGGCCAGACCAAGCGCGGCCCCCAGCGTCAGACGAACCAAAACGAACGGCAGACGCAGAGACATCGAAAACTCCTGTGCGAGCTTGCAAGAGGAAAGAGTGCTAACAGCTTAGAGGGTGTGCAGCGAAGAAGATCGATCGATCAGGCCGCGTCGCGCGATTTTGGCAGAGCTTCATCGAGCAGCCAACGGGCCGAACGCCGTGCTTCGGCCTTGTGTTGCAGTTCCAGAGCGCTGAACTGCGCCTCGTGTCGACGCCGCTCATGCTTGTCCAGCGCCTTCCAGGCAGCGTGGGTAGGCACTTGCTCGGTCGCTTCGAAGAGCTGCTGGAACACTTGGCAACGGGGATGCTGCCCCAGCGCCATGTCATAGTTGTCGAGCAGCACCTTGATACGGATCGCGCCCTCGATGAGAGGCAGCTGCCCGTCCAACAGGCAACTGGCGAGTATCCGCAGATCCTCGGCCAGCGCTGTCTGTTGCTTGGCTCGCGCTTCGACCTGCAGCCGCTCGTTACGCCAGATGCGACGCCAGAGATAGAACGCATAACCGCCCAGCGCAGCGATCAAAAGCGCGGCGGCGAGAAGCAGACCGAGAAACAGGCTCATGACAGGTTCAGGCGCCGTGGCATTTCTTGTACTTTTGCTGGCTGCCACATGGGCAAGGGTCGTTGCGGCCAACGTCCTTCAGCGGATTGCGCACAGGCTCATGGCTGTGATTGCAATGCGGCCCGTGGACGTGATGATGGTCATGGCTGTGATCGTGATCGTGGTTGCAGTCAGGACCATGCACGTGGGGTTCTTGACTCATCTGGGTACTACTCCGGAATAAAGTTGCCCGGGATTATCTCGCCATTGTTCGAAATGTGCACGCGTCGACCGAGCATCAGGCCGGTCTTGAGCTCACCGGTCAGTCGGTAGCTGATCGGACGGTCCGGCTTTTCCAACAACCGCACGATGTACTTCATGTGTCGCCACAGATTGGTGTGAACAGGCACTTCGTAATATTCGAAGCTATTGGCCGGGACGGTCAGCCAACCGCTGGATTCACCGCTGGCGAGTTCAATGTCGTTGAGATGAACCGTGTAGATCAATCCACGGACCGGCAGGCTGCGATCATTGGGGTTGTCTATGCGAAAACGCAGCATGAACTGCTGTTCCAGCAGTCTCGCCTTGACGATATCGACCTTGGTGAGTTCGACCTCGGGATCCTTGAAATCCCCCGAGAACCAGGTCGAACATCCGGCCATGCCGCCAAGCAGGCTGAGCAACACGACCGTTCTAAGTATTTTTATTGTGCGTGCCTGGCAAAACATTCCGGTACTCCAAAGGACGGCCAAGTGTAGCAAGCAGCTTGCTTGCCGCAATGGGGGTCCGCCGCAAAAATACCAGTCTCAGGCCGCAATATGACAACGACATTTCAGACAAGCGCACCGCTACCATCGTGCCCGAGCAACGACGCTCACTTAGCGAGCACCCTGGCAAGTACCTGCCGCGCCTGACCGATACCCGCCGCCAGCGCCGCTTCGATTTCCGCCATGGTGATCACTCCACTCGTTTTACCAGCCGCCGGATTAACCACCAGCGCCAGACAGGCATAAGGCAGGTCGAGCTCACGCGCCAGCGCAGCTTCAGGCATACCGGTCATACCGACGATATCGCAGCCGTCGCGCTCCATACGGACAATCTCCGCTGCGGTTTCCAGCCGCGGACCCTGCGTGCAGCCATACACCCCATGACTGCTGAACGCATAACCCTCGGCGGCCAAGGCACCGATCAGGCGCTCGCGCAGTGCGTCGTCATAGGGATAGCTGAAGTCGATGTGGGTCACGTGGTCGATATCGCCTTCGAAGAAGGTGTGTTCGCGCCCGTAGCTGTAGTCGATGATCTGATGGGGTACGCAGAAATGGCCGGAACCCATGGCCGAATGGATGCCGCCCACAGCGTTGACCGCGAGAATCGCCTCGGCACCCGCTTGCTTCAATGCCCAGAGGTTGGCCCGATAGTTCACCTGATGCGGCGCAATACGGTGCGGATGGCCATGCCTGGCGAGAAACAGCACTTCCTGCTCACCATACTCGCCGCGCAGGATTTCGCTGGAGGGACGCCCATAAGGCGTATCGATCAGCTGGGCACGGTGCAGCTTGAAGCCCGTCAGCTGAGTCAGACCGGTACCGCCAATGATCGCGTGGACAGTCATGGGTATTCCTTGAGAGAAGAAAAGTCAGTCGATCAGATCGGCAGCCTTCAGCGCGCCAATGGCGTCCAGCCAACGAGGGTTCTGCTTGTACTCGGCTGCGCTGCAAGTGCGGCCGCGCATGCCTGCGAGCATGGGCGAAGGGGTTACCTGCAGACGCTGTAGCGCAGCCAATGCCAACTCTGCAGCGGCTCGGTCGTTGCACACCAGCCCCATGTCACAGCCCGCTGCCATCGCGGCCTGGATGCGGTCGGCTGCATCGCCGACGACATGCGCACCCGCCATCGACAAGTCGTCACTGAAGATCACACCCTTGAAGCCGAGCTCGGTGCGCAGGATGTCCTGCAACCAGCGTCGCGAAAAACCGGCAGGCTGATCGTCGACCTGAGGATAGATCACATGCGCCGGCATGATCGCATCGAGCGTGCCGCTCAGCGCCTGAAAGGGAATCAGATCACAGCTGCGCAGTTCCTCAAGACTTCGCTCATCAACGGGAATGGCAACATGAGAATCCGCCTCGGCCCAGCCATGACCGGGGAAGTGCTTGCCGGTTGCGGCCATGCCCGCGGTATGCATCCCACGGATAAAGGCATCGATGAGCACTACCGCGGCGTGCGGATCACCTTCGAAGGCACGCGCTCCGACCACCGCGCTACGCTGGTGATCTAGATCGAGAACCGGCGCGAAGCTGAAATCCAGGCCCACAGCGAGCACTTCAGTAGCCATCACCCAGCCACAGGCTTCGGCAAGACGCGGTGCATCGGCGCAGCGCGCCAGTTCACGCATCGCGGGCAACTTTACGAATCCCTGGCGCAGTCGTTGTACACGGCCGCCTTCCTGATCCACCGCCAAGAGCAGATCCGGCCGCACAGCGCGAATCGAGCGGCACAGCTCATCGACCTGGCGCGGGTGATCAATATTGCGGGCAAACAGAATGAGCCCACCGACTTCGGGTTGGCGCAGCAGCTGCCGATCCTCGGCAGTCAACCAGGTACCGGCAATGTCCAGCATCAGTGAACCGTGCATATGCAGAAGGAATCCTTATTCGAGTTCAGCGGCGGCCCATTCCGGACAGGGCGCCTCGTCGATGCGCACCGCACAGTGAGGCGGCACCCATGGAAAGAGCTGAAGCAGATCGGCGTTGCGCATACGAACGCAACCGTGAGAAAGCGGCACACCCATCGGCTCGCAATCCGGAGTGCCGTGAATGTAGATGTAACGCCGGAACGTATCGACCTTCCCTTGCCGGTTGGCTCCCGGCTCGCAACCGCTGAGCCAGAGAATGCGGCTCAAGATCCAGTCACGACCAGGGAAACTCCCATGGAGCTCAGGGGACCAAACTTCGCCGGTCCAGCGTCGCCCACGCAACACCGCACCTTGAGGCAAGCCATCACCTATGCGCGCCCGCACCTGGTGCAGGCCGCGCGGCGTGCAACCGGAACCGTTCAGCTCGCCCACACCATTGCGTGCCGTAGACACGGGAAAACGCAGACGCAGCTGCCCCTCGGCGAAGCCGTAGAGCTGCTGATCGGCGATGGAGATATGCAGAAAATCGAGAAATGCCATGGGCGGCTAGCTTAGCCGATCACTCGGCAGGCTTGTAGCTCAAGCCTTCGCCGGGATAGCCACCGCGTTGCGCCGCGCGATCGGTTGCGCCGCAGCCAGTGTCCTGTCGTCGATGCCGCTGTCGGCACGCATGCCGGCCGCGAGAAACGGCACCATCATGCGCATGACCTGTTCGATCGAGGTCCGCACACCGAAGTCGTTTTCGGAAATCGCGCGCAGCGCTTTGATACCCGACATGCTGAACGCCGCCGCACCAAGCATGAAGTGCACCCGCCAGAACAGTTCGATGGGCGGAATAGCCGGCGCTGCGTCGTGGACCTTGAGCATGTAGCGACGAAACACCTTGCCGTACATATCTTCCAGATAACGCCGCAGGTGGCCCTGGCTCTGACTGAAGGAAAGACCCAACAGGCGCATGAAGATGGACAGGTCGTCACCGCTGCGCGGCTTAACGGCCAAGGCCTGCTCGACAAGTATCTCCAACAGCTCTTCGAGCGTGTCCTTCTCGTCGGTCAGCGCCTCACGGCGATCCAGTTCGCGCTCCAGGCTTGCGCAGAACGGCCCGAGAAAGCGCGAGAAAACTGCCTGTATGAGCGCCTTCTTCGAACCGAAGTGGTAATTCACCGCAGCCAGGTTGACCCCAGCCTTGCTGGTGATCAGACGAAGCGAGGTTTCGGCGAAGCCCTTTTCCGCGAACAGCTGTTCCGCTGCATCAAGAATGCGCTCAACTGTTTCCGACTGCGCCATGCCCCCTCCGAAAGACAAACAACTGTTTGAAACTTACGTTTCACCGACCGGCAAGTCAACCACGAAACGCCTTGCCGCACTAGCGTCATTGTCGCAGACGCGGTATGCCGCAGGCGGAACGTCGCCGCCCTCCACGCCGAATCATTCGTTGCCAAGGCTGGATCACTGTATATAATCCCAGTCACTGTATAAAAGAACAGAGACCGACATGATCAAGCTGACGCCTCGCCAGACGGAAATCCTCGCGTTCATCAAGCGTTGCCTGGAAGACAACGGTTATCCGCCCACCCGCGCGGAGATCGCTCAGGAGCTCGGCTTCAAATCACCCAACGCCGCCGAAGAGCATCTCAAGGCACTTGCCCGCAAAGGCGCTATCGAGATGACGCCCGGCGCGTCGCGCGGGATACGTATTCCGGACTTCGAACCCGCCGCTCCCGAGAACGGCCTGCCAATCATCGGCCGTGTCGCCGCGGGCGCACCGATCCTGGCGCAGCAGCATGTCGAGGAATCCTGCCAGATCAGCCCCGCCTTTTTCCATCCGCGCGCCGATTATCTGTTGCGCGTACACGGTATGAGCATGAAGGACGTCGGCATTTTCGACGGTGACCTGCTGGCCGTACACACCACCCGCGAGGTGCGCAACGGCCAGATCGTGGTTGCCCGCGTCGGTGACGAAGTGACGGTGAAGCGCTTCAAGCGTGACGGCAAGAAGGTTTGGCTGCTGGCTGAAAACCCCGAGTTCGCGCCCATCGAGGTCGACCTCGAACAGCAGGAATTAGTGATTGAAGGCTTGAGTGTCGGCGTCATACGCCGCTAAGGAGAAGGTTCATGCAGTACCAGACCAGCACTTCCCGGCCCCAACTATCATTGTTCGACGGCGTCATCGCGCAAAGCCTTGCGCCGTTCGGCAGTTTGAAACCACGCAGCAAAACCGAGCAGGAAAAGGAACATTTAAGCGAATTGAGCCTGAGCGGTAGCAGCGAACATTGCCACCTGCTGCTCGCACCTATCTTGCGTGAACTCGGTGACGCAACCGACAGCCGCTGGCTTACGCTGATCGCCCCTCCCGCGTTCCTTTCGCAGAGCTGGCTGCGTAAATGCGGCCTGAATCGCGAACGCATCATTCTGCTGCAGCCGCGGGACGCAAAGGGTGCGCTTGACCTCGCCTGCAAGGCACTGGCCTCGGGCTGCAGCCACACGGTCATCAGCTGGTTCAGTCAGCTCGACGGCAAAACGCGCGGCAGGCTGCGCGCTTCCGCCAGCCTGGGCGAAGCTCAGAGCCTAAATATTCGTCTGGGATTTTGAGCGCAACAGCACAGGGAAGTGCTGCCAAATCGAGAATGGAATTCTGAAGCTACAGTGCTCTAACGCCGACCCGTTCAGTGCAGAACGCGCGGCTCGTCATCATCACGCTCAAACTCACCTTCCGACATGCGCCCGGCCATCTGAACGCCGACATTGAACATCGCCTTGGCGATTTCGACATGCTGACCCTGCAGGAACACCTTGGCATCGTCAGAGAAATCCAGCGTGACCAACACCTGTTCGTCCTCGGCACGACGGAGCACGATGCGCCCGTCCGGTAGCTCGACGATTTCCAGAAAAGATGTAGGCATGGATCAGCTCCGCGTGAAAGGCGGCCATTGTACCAGCCGACCGGCGTCAGGGCAGCCTCTGCCTACCCCAGCAAGATTTGCGGCTGCGACGCACGGTAACGACAGTCGCGCAGGTTCCAGACGGCGAGAACAGACTGGGCAAGAAAACGATGCGCCTAATCCAACCGACACGTAGCATGCGCTGAAAAAAGCGCGCCCGCTGGTGCCGCGATAAGGATTGCGCATGACCACCCGCACATTGCTACTAACCGCTCTAGCCATGTTGGCATTCGCAGGCAATTCGGTTTTGTGCCGTATTGCCTTGCGAGACACCGCTATCGACCCAGCCAGCTTCACGGGCCTGCGTATTCTGGCCGGAGCGCTCATGCTCTGGCTGCTGTTGCGCATAAGCCAGGCCCGCCCCTCTGCAGGCGGCGACTGGTTCAGTGCCTTGGCCCTGTTCGTCTATGCGGCAAGCTTTTCCTTCGCCTATATCGATCTAGACGCCGGAGCCGGCGCCCTGCTGCTGTTCGGCGCGGTGCAGTTGAGCATGCTTGCCTGGGGCTTGCTGCGCGGCGAGCGCTTCAGCGGTGGGCAGATTGCTGGTTTGCTGCTTGCGCTGAGCGGGTTGCTGATCTTACTGCTGCCGGGAAGCAGCGCGCCGGCATTGGAGGGAGCATTGCTCATGCTGCTGTCCGGTATAGCCTGGGGCGTCTACTCGCTACGCGGACGGGGCGCGAGCAACCCCTTGGCAGCAACCGCAGGTAACTTCATCAAAGCAGTCCCATTCGCCGCAGTGCTCTGCCTGCTGCTGCTGGGCCAGCAGCAATGGGATGCGCCGGGGGTGATATACGCACTGCTTTCCGGGGCACTGACTTCTGGCATCGGCTACGCCATCTGGTACGCAGCGCTGCCCGGCCTTGCGGCAATACAGGCGGCGAGCGTGCAGCTCAGCGTTCCACTGCTAACGGCCATTGCCGGGGCCGTGCTACTAGGCGAAGCCCTTACTGCGACGCTGCTGCTGTCCGGCGCGGCGATTCTCGGCGGGATCGCCATGGTACTGACCATCAAGCACCGCGGCTGATGCCGCAGTGCGAAGCTGTCACCACTCGGTAAGCGACTCGCGAAAGCGTAACGCCAGGCCCTTTAGGTTCTGTCGCCAGGCTTCCAGCTCGGCACGCGACAGCGGCGGCGTTTCATCCTCGACGCTGACTGCCTCGATCAGCGGCTGGCGCGGATCGGTCTTCGCCTTCGCTGGCGCGCGTGGCGGCTGGAACAGCTGTTTGTAGGCCATCAGCAACTGCCCGAGCCAGGTGCTCGGCTGCTCCGACAATTCCAGCAGCTCAGCGAGCTCCGGACTCGGCGCCGATTCCAGCACGCTACGGGTCAGAAACGCCTCGACCGCCGGCGCGTCCGCGCCTGGCGAACGATAGTAGCCAGCAATTTCATGGCAAAGTCCAAGCAATGCGCCGTGAAGGTGAAACAGGCAGGCCTCGCGCTCAGCCTGGATCAACCCTTGGGAATGCATAGAGGCGGACTCTTCGGCTTTGCGCCAGCTTTCCAGTGACAGGCCGGCGAAGAAGATCTTCTGGTTGGTGCGCGTATAGAGCTCGTGAGCCATGGCATGCTCTCCGAAAGAAGATGAACAGAGAATGGACCTTCACAGGTTGCCGCACCAGATCGGCTGACGAACCGTCAGCCGATCTCAGGAGTGCTCTACCCGGCCAGTCAATGCAGCTGACCGGGACGAGGTCAACGCTTGTCTTCGACCTTCCACTTGCCGCCGTCGTAGAGCGCCTTCCAGCCGGTCGGCTTGCCGTCCACTTCGGTCTGCACGTACTGCTCCTTGGTCTTGCGGCTGAAGCGGATGACTGCAAAGCGGCCTTCCGGATCCTTCTGCGGTGCGTCGAGCAGGAAGTGGTACTTGGGATCGATCTCGTCCTTGTGCGGGATCAGCTCACGCACCAGTGGAGCGCGGGTTTCGCGATTCTTCGGGAACTGACTGGCGGCCAGGAACAACCCGGAAGCGCCATCACGTAGCACGTAGGTGTCATCCACCTTCTCGCACTTGAGCTCCGGCATCTTCACCGCATCCATCTTCGGCGGTGCCGCTTCGCCGTTCTTCAGCAGCTTGCGAGTGTTCTTGCATTCAGCATTGGTGCATCCGAAGAACTTGCCGAAACGGCCAGTCTTGAGCTGCATTTCGCTGCCGCACTTGTCGCATTCCAGACTCGGACCTTCGTAGCCCTTGATGCGGTACTGCCCTTTCTCGATCTCGTAACCGGAGCAGTCGGGGTTGTTACCGCAGATATGCAGCTTCTGCGTCTCGTCGAGCAGGTAAGCATCCATTGCAGTGCTGCAGATCGGGCAGCGGTGCTTGCCCAGCAGCACGAGGGACTCGGACTCGCCCTCGTCATCAGCAGCAATCTCGTCGCCTGGAACCAGGTTGACCGTGGACTTACAACGCTCTTTCGGTGGCAGGCTGTAGCCGGAGCAACCGAGGAACACGCCGGTCGAGGCGGTGCGGATCATCATCGGACGACCGCAGACCTTGCACGGAATATCGGTGAGCGTCGGCTGGTTAGCGCGCATGCCGTTCTCGCTGGCTTCAGCGACTTCGAGCTTCTTGCGGAAATCACCGTAGAACTCGTCCAGCACGTGCTTCCAGTCGCGCTCGCCCTGAGCGACGTCGTCCAGGTTCTCTTCCATGCCGGCGGTAAAGCCGTAGTCCATCAGGTTGTTGAAACTCTCTGACAGACGCTCGGTGACGATGTCGCCCATCTTCTCCGAGTAGAAACGGCGGTTGTGCAGCGAGACGTAACCGCGATCCTGAATGGTAGAGATGATCGCGGCGTAGGTGGACGGCCGGCCAATACCGCGCTTCTCCATTTCCTTGACCAGACTGGCTTCGGAAAAGCGCGCCGGCGGCTTGGTGAAATGCTGGCTCGGATCGAGCTTGAGCAGCTTCATGTCGTCGCCCTTGTTCATCTCCGGCAGCACGTCGTCCTCGCCGGCCTTGCTCTGCTGCGGCATGACCTTGGTATAGCCATCGAACTTGAGAATGCGGCCCTTGGCACGCAGTTCGAAATTGCCGGCAGCGACGGTCACGCTGGTGGACAGGTACTGCGCCGGCGGCATCTGGCACGCCACGAACTGACGCCAGATCAGCTCGTACAGACGCTCGGCGTCACGCTCCATGCCCGACAGCTGAGTGGGGCGCAGGTTGACGTCGGACGGGCGAATCGCCTCGTGCGCCTCCTGAGCGCCCTCCTTGCTCGAATAGACGTTCGGCTTCTCCGGCAGGTACTTGTCGCCAAACTCGCTCTCGATGAACCCACGCACCATAGCGACCGCGTCGGCCGAGAGATTGGTCGAGTCGGTACGCATGTACGTTATGTAACCGGCTTCGTATAAGCGCTGAGCCATCATCATGGTCTTCTTCACGCCGAAGCCGAGGCGATTGCTCGCCGCCTGCTGCAGGGTCGAAGTGATGAAGGGAGCGGACGGCTTGCTGCTGGTCGGCTTGTCCTCGCGCTTGCTGACGCTGTACTGAGCGCCCTTGAGCTTTTCGAGCGCCGCAGTAGCCTGCGCTTCGTTCAGCGGCTTGAAGGCCTCACCATTCTCGCGGGCGACCTCGAAACGCACTTTGGCCTGCTGCGCACTCGCCAGGTCCGCATGCACTTCCCAATATTCTTCAGGAACGAAAGCACGAATCTCGCGCTCACGTTCGACCACCAGCTTCACCGCGACCGATTGCACCCGGCCAGCGGAGAGCCCGCGGGCGATTTTCTGCCAGAGCAGCGGCGACACCATGTAGCCGACCACACGGTCGAGGAAGCGACGCGCCTGCTGCGCGTTGACCCGGTTGATATCCAGATCGCCGGGTTTGGAAAAGGCTTCCTGGATCGCTTTCTTGGTGATCTCGTTGAACACCACCCGCTTGTAGCGGCTGTCGTCACCGCCAATGGACTCGCGTAGGTGCCAAGCGATGGCCTCCCCCTCTCTATCCAAGTCGGTCGCGAGATAGATGGTGTCGGCTTCCTTGGCCAGACGACGCAGTTCCTCGATCACCTTTTCCTTGCCCGGCAGGATCTCGTACTTGGCTTTCCAGCCATGTTCGGGGTCGACGCCCATACGCGTGATGAGCTGACGCTTGGCCTTCTCCTTCGGCGACAGCGCTGGCGTTTCGGCCGCTGCAGCCTTGCCGCGCTTGACCGGCTCCTTGTTGGCAGAGCCGCTGGTGGGAAGGTCGCGGATGTGGCCGATACTCGACTTCACCACGTACTGGTTGCCCAAATACTTGTTGATTGTCTTGGCCTTGGCCGGTGATTCCACGATGACCAGCGATTTACCCATGGAGAGGAGAGTTCCTGAATCGAAAGGTGAACAGAGGCAGCGCCTCCGGCAGTTTGAATGCCCGACCGGCGCTAGACGGCAAAGCATCAGCGAACATCAGTCCGCGTCTTGCGAACGGGCAACCTGGCAAAACCATGATCCTGCCGGGCCCCGTATGGTGCGAATCAGAGCGGTGGTTCGATGCCATAAACCAGACGCCGAGGTTTTCGCTCTGCTTAAAAAGCACCGCTATATATAGTGGTGATGGACGTGAGGTCAAGCGCGAGGCCGATAGCCGTGTGCCATCTCACCCCTCGAAAACGCTCGCCTCGGCCTCGATCAACGCGAACCGCGGCACCGTTTCACCGTTGACCTCCACCGTTTCGGTGAACATCGACAAAGGGCGCACCCAGAGCCCACGCTCCCCGTACAACGCTTGATAGAAGACCACCGGCTCTTCCGTCTCGGAGTGCCGCGCTACGGCGAATACGCGATATTCAGGGCCCTTGTAATGGCGATAACGCCCTGGCTCCACCTGCATACCAACCTCCACGCAAAGACAAAAAAGAAAAACCGGGGCACCAGGCCCCGGCTTCCATGCACCGACTGACAATCATCCCCGCAAGCTAGCGGAATGGCTGTCAGCCTAGCGCAGTCATTTGCATCTGTCTGTTAGACGCGTTCGAAGACCGTACTGATCCCCTGGCCCAGACCGATACACATGGTGGCGACACCGAGCGTACCGTTGTTCTGCTTCATCACGTTCAGCAGGGTGCCGGAGATACGCGCACCGGAGCAGCCGAACGGGTGACCCAGGGCGATGGCGCCGCCGTGCAGGTTGACCTTCTCTTCCATCTTGTCGAGCAGCTTGAGGTCCTTGAGCACCGGCAGGGCCTGCGCAGCAAAGGCTTCGTTCAGCTCGACGTGGCTGATGTCGTCCATGGTCAGACCGGCGCGCTTGAGCACTTTCTGGGTCGAAGGCACCGGGCCGTAACCCATGATTGCCGGGTCGACACCGGCCAGCGCCATAGCGCGAACCACGGCCAGCGGCTGGATGCCGAGATCCTTGGCACGCTGTGCGGACATGACGATCATGCAGGAAGCGCCGTCAGTGATCTGCGAGGAAGTACCCGCAGTCACGGTGCCGCCCTTCGGGTTGAACGCAGGCTTCAGGGCAGCCAGGCTTTCCAGCGTCGTGTCCGGACGGATGGTTTCGTCGTAATCGAAGACCTTGAGGAAACCGTCCTCGTCGTAGCCTTCCATCGGGATGATTTCATCCTTGAAGTTGCCTTCCAGCGTGGCCTTGTGCGCCAGACGGTGTGAACGCTCACCGAAGGCGTCCTGCTGCTCACGGGTGATGCCATGCATCTTGCCCAGCATTTCGGCGGTGAGGCCCATCATGCCGGATGCCTTGGCAGCATGCAGCGACAACTGCGGGTTCGGATCCACGCCGTGCATCATGCTGACGTGGCCCATGTGCTCCACACCGCCGATGACGAACACGTCACCGTTGTTGGTCTGGATGGCCTGCACGGCGGTGTGCAGGGCGCTCATGGACGAGCCGCAGAGGCGGCTCACGGTCTGGCCGGCGCTGGTGTGCGGAATGCGCGTCATCAACGATGCCATGCGAGCAATGTTCCAGCCCTGCTCGAGGGTCTGGTTCACGCAGCCCCAGATCACGTCCTCGACTTCGGCCGGGTCAACCTTCGGGTTGCGCGCCAGCACGCCGTCGATCAGGAGTGCGGACATGGTTTCAGCACGGGTATTACGGTGCATGCCGCCCTTGGAGCGCCCCATCGGGGTGCGACCGAAGTCGACGATGACTGCATCTCTTGGATTCAGACTCATGAATTCTCTCTCCCTCGATTAACCGTAGAAGCGCTGGCCGTTGGCAGCCATCTCGCGCAGCTTCGCGGTCGGGTGGTACAGCGGGCCCAGGTCGGCGTACTTGTCGGCCATCGCGACGAACTCGGCAACGCCGATCGAATCGATGTAGCGCAGCGCACCACCACGGAAGGGTGGGAAGCCAATGCCATAGATCAGGCCCATGTCGGCTTCAGCAGCGGTCTCGACGATGCCGTCTTCCAGGCAGCGTACGGTTTCCAGGCACAGCGCGATCATCATGTAGTTGATGATGTCCTCATCCGAAAGCTCGCGAGTCTCGGCAACGATCGGGTTGAGCAGCTCGTAGGCTTCGGCATCGACGACTTTCTTCGGCTTGCCCTTCTTGTCCATCTCGTAGGCGTAGAAGCCCTTGCCGTTCTTCTGGCCAAGACGGTTGGCCTCGTACATGACGTCGACCGCCGTGCGGGTGTCGTCCTTCATGCGATCCGGGAAGCCTTCGGCCATGACGTCACGGCCGTGGTGGCCGGTGTCCATGCCAACGACGTCCATGAGGTACGCCGGGCCCATCGGCCAGCCGAACTTCTCCATCACCTTGTCGGCGCGAACGAAGTCGACACCGTGGGCGATGGCGCGGGCGAAGCCGCCGAAGTAAGGGAACAGTACGCGGTTGACCAGGAAGCCAGGGCAGTCGTTGACCACGACCGGGCTCTTGCCCATTTTCTTGGCGTAGGCAACGGTGGTAGCGATAGCCACTTCGCTGGTCTTCTCGCCACGGATCACTTCCACCAGCGGCATCATGTGCACCGGGTTGAAAAAGTGCATGCCGCAGAAGTTTTCCGGACGCTTGAGCGCCTGGGCCAGGTAGTTGATGGAGATCGTCGAGGTGTTGGAGGCGATGATCGCGTCTTCGCGAACGTGCGCTTCCACCTCGGCCAATACGGCGTGCTTGACCTTCGGGTTCTCGACCACGGCTTCGACGACGATGTCGACGTTACCAAAATCACCGTAGGACATGGTCGGGCGGATCGCGTTGAGCGCCTGAGCCATCTTGTCAGCAGTCAGACGGCCTTTTTCGACACGCTTGCCGAGCAGCTTGGAGGCCTCGTCCAGCCCCATCTGGATACCCTCTTCGCGGATATCCTTCATCAGGATCGGGGTGCCCTTGACGGCCGATTGGTAGGCGATGCCGCCACCCATGATGCCGGCGCCCAAAACGGCAGCCAGTTTCACGTCGCGCGCCTGCTTGTCGTAGGCCTTGGCCTTCTTCTTCAGTTCCTGATCGCTGAGGAACAGACCGACCAGGCTCTGTGCAACCGAAGTCTTGGCCAGCTTGACGAAGCCGGCGGCCTCGACTTCGATGGCCTTGTCACGACCAAAGTTGGCGGCTTTCTGAATGGTCTTGATGGCTTCGACCGGGGCCGGGTAGTTCGGGCCGGCCTGGCCAGCAACGAAGGCCTTGCTCGTCTCGAAAGCCATCATCTGCTCGATGGCATTGAGCTTGAGCTTGTCCAGCTTCGGCTGACGCTTGGCCTTGTAGTTCAGCTCGCCGGAGATGGCGCGCTTGACCAGATCCAGGGCGGCTTCCTGCAGCTTCTCCGGGACGACCACGGCATCGACTGCATGAACCTTGAGCGCGTCTTCGGCGCGGTTTTCCTTGCCGGATGCGATCCACTCGACGGCGTTATCCACACCGATCAGACGCGGCAGACGAACGGTGCCGCCGAAGCCCGGGTAGATGCCAAGCTTCACTTCCGGCAGACCGACCTTGGCGGTGGTGGACATGACGCGGTAGTCAGCAGCCATGCACATTTCGAAGCCGCCACCCAAGGCGATGCCGTTGATGGCCGCCACAGTGGGTACGCCCAGGTCTTCGAAATCACTGAAGATCTTGTTCGCTTCGAGGTTGCCGGCGACCAGTTCCTCGTCGGCCATCTTGAAGTTGTCGACGAATTCGGTGATGTCGGCGCCGACGATGAATACGTCCTTGCCGCTGGTAACGATGACGCCTTTCACCGACGCGTCAGCCTTGATGGCATCGACGGCCTGGCGCAGATCGTTGAGAGTGAGGCGATTGAACTTGTTGACGGACTCACCCTTGAGGTCGAAATTCAATTCGACGATGCCGCTCTCAAGAGCCTTAACCGTGATGGCTTTACCTTCGTAAATCATCAACTGATCTCCAGGTATGGAAGCTGAACGTTACGTGTCTCACGTCTTCGGCCCTACTCGACCGCGCCTCACGGCGAACGACACCCACCGACACGATAATCCGGGTGACCGGCATTTGCTCTGGCAAACGCTCGATTCATACGCCCGTTTGATTTGGGTCGGCACACCTTCGGGGAAAAGCTCAACATTGTCAATCAGCTGTCTTGCCTAACCGAAACGGACCTGCAAGCAGGCATTTCGCGACCACCCGGTCACCATCGACAGCTGCAATCCTGCCGCATTCATCGCGTAGATGTTTTGCCACGCTGGCTGACCGAGCGGCTGAAACCGCACCGCACCCACCGAGTCAATCCTAGACGTAGCCGAGCAGGTACACTGCCGCATCGCGCTTTTTGCCATCACCGGCCTACCAGGCCGCGAAACGTATCCGGAGTTACTGCATGTCCAACGCCCCCATCGCCCGAGCCGATACCGGCACAGATCCCTATCGCTGGCTGGAGAACCGAGACGCCGAAGACGTGCTGACTTACCTCAAGGCAGAGAACGCTTACCTCGAAGAACAGCTCGCCGATCAGGCCGAGCTGCGCGAAATGCTTTTCCAGGAAATCAAGGGCCGTATCCGCGAAACCGATCTGTCTCTGCCTTCGCCCTGGGGGCCGTGGCTGTATTACCAGCGCACCACCGCTGGCGACGAATATCCGCGGCATTATCGCTGCCCACGTCCGCTGGATGGTTCGCTCACCGTAGATGAGAACGCCGAACAGCTGCTGCTCGACCCCAACGAACTGGCCGCTGGCGGTTTTCTCTCCCTGGGTGCATTCAGCATCAGCCAGGACCACGGCAAGCTGGCCTACAGCCTCGACCGCGAAGGCGACGAGATCTACCGGCTGTTCGTCAAGGACCTCGCCAGTGGCGACGTGACCGCCCTGCCCTTCGATGATTGCGACGGCAGCATGACCTGGGCCAACGACAGCCAGACGCTGTTCTATGGCGAGCTGGACGACACCCACCGTCCGCACAAGATATACCGCCATCGCCTCGGCGAAACTGGCAGCAGCGAGGTTTATCACGACCCGGACGGGCGCTTCTTCGTGCATTGCTACCGCGTCAGTTCCGAGCGGCAGCTGGTCATCCTTTCCCACAGCAAGACCACCAGCGAAGCCTGGGTGCTCTCGGCAGACGAACCCGAAGGCCAATGGACGTGCCTGGCGCCGCGCCAGGAGGATCATGAGTACTTCCCCGATCACGGCCTGTACGAAGGCCAGTGGAGCTGGCTGATCCGCAGCAATCAGGCGGGCATCAACTTCGCCCTCTACCGCGCCAGCGAAGCGCAACCCGCTCGGCAGCACTGGCAGGAGCTGGTCCCGCACAACGAAACGGTAATGCTGGAAGAGGTCAGCCTGAATGCCGAGGCGATCACCCTGACCCTGCGTGAGAACGGGCTGCCGGCAATCGAGGTTCGCCCGCAAGGAGTGCAGCCATATCGCCTGCAACTGCCCGACGCGGCCTACAGCCTGCACGTGCAGAACTCACTGGAATTCACCAGCACGGTGATCCGCCTGCGCTACGAGGCGCTGAACCGCCCAGCACAGATCCGTCAGCTGACATTGGCCGACGGCACGCAGGAAGTACTCAAGGAAACTCCGGTGGAAGGCCCGTTCGATGCGGACGCCTATGAAAGCCGGCGTATCTGGGCCACCGCGCAGGATGGCACGCAGATCCCTATCAGCCTGGTCGGCCGGCGCGACAGCTTCGGCAAGCCGGCACCGCTTTATCTCTATGGTTACGGCGCCTATGGCCATAGCCTCGACCCGTGGTTCTCGCACGCACGGCTGTCGTTGCTTGACCGTGGTTTCGTCTTCGCCATTGCCCATGTGCGCGGCGGCGGCGATCTCGGTGAAGCCTGGTACCGCGCCGGCAAGCTGGAGCACAAGCCGAACACCTTCAGCGACTTCATCGTCTGTGCCGAACAGCTGCTGGCCGACGGGTACACCACCTCGGCGCGCCTGGCCATCAGCGGCGGCAGCGCCGGCGGCCTGCTGATCGGAGCGGTGCTGAACATGCGCCCCGAGCTATTTGGTGCAGCCGTCGCCGAGGTGCCTTTCGTCGATGTACTCAACACCATGCTCAACGCCGACCTGCCGCTGACCGTGACCGAGTACGACGAGTGGGGCGACCCGAATCAGCCCGAGGTGCACGAGCGGATCAAGGCCTACGCCCCTTACGAGAACGTCCGTGCCCAGGCCTATCCTGCGCTGCTCGCGGTGGCCGGCTACAACGATAGCCGCGTGCAGTACTGGGAGGCGGCCAAGTGGGTCGCCAAGCTGCGCGCTACCCGCACCGACGACAACCTGCTGCTACTCAAGACCGAGTTCGGTGCCGGGCACGGTGGCATGAGCGGCCGCTATCAGGCGCTCAAGGACGTGGCACTGGAGTATGCGTTCGTGCTCAAGGTGTTCGGCATGGCGGCTTAGCGCGCGCGGCCTGTCGGGTTGCGCGCGACATTCATCCTCGGGGCCGACCGTGAAGCACGGCTGCCCCCGCCGGTGTTGGCCGCGAAGTTCGTCCGTCGCATTTTCACGATTCGCGGTCAAGACCGCTCCCACGCGTTGGCGCGCCCTGGCTCGCTCCCCCCGGCGTCCGTTTGGCTTCCCACTACAGCCACTTCACCGACGTTGCCGCCAGATGCCGACCTGCGGCGTCGAACAGCCTGCCTCGGCAAGAGTCATTCATTAGGAATGTCCTTGTCGGAGCCACCCATGAACAACTCTTCGAATCAACCCAACCAGAACGTCCACGGCTGGGAGCGCGCGATGTCCCTGGCCGGCGGCATCTATTTTCTTGCCAAGGGCCTCAGCCGTGGCGGCCTCGGTGGGTTGCTGCAGCTCGGCATCGGCGGCATGGCCGTGGCCCGCGGCGTGACCGGCCATTGCGAAGCCAAACGCGTGTTCAACGAAATCAGTGAACAGGCCGGCTTGGCCGAGGGCCGCTCACACCAGATGCCGTTCGAGCGCTACGACTCCGATAAGCAAGCGTTGCAGGCCAACGCCGAAGCTGCCACCAATGGCACCACCGTTACCGGCAACGACAGCCTGAAAAGCCCGCCAGCCGGCGTGTGAGCCGCGCCAGACAAGCCTGTGGGAGCGGACTTGTCCGCGATTACCGCTGGCCTGTCATGTAGCGGGGAACATCGAGCCCGGCGAGTCGTAATGTTGCCGCCGGGCACAGGCTAACGGGGTGGAGGCGACTGGGTGCGCGATCACGCTCCGGGCGCCCTCGCCTTCAGCGCTTCTTCACCGCCTCATGAGCCTCGATCAGCTGATCCACCACACCAGGATCAGCCAGCGTTGAGGTATCACCCAACGCGTCGTAGTCGTCCGTGGCGATCTTGCGCAGCAGCCTGCGCATGATCTTTCCCGAGCGCGTTTTCGGCAGGCCCGGCGCCCACTGGATGGTGTCCGGCACCGCGATCGGCCCGATCTCGTGTCGCACCCACTGCTGCAGCTCCTGGCGCAGCGCGTCGGTTGGCTCCACTCCAGCAACAAGGGTCACGTAAACGTAGATCGCCTGCCCCTTCAACGCATGCGGCACGCCGACTGCGGCGGCTTCGGCGACCTTGGCATGCGCGACCATGGCGCTCTCGATCTCGGCGGTGCCCATGCGATGCCCGGAAACGTTGAGCACATCGTCCACCCGCCCGGTGATCCAGTAGTAGCCATCCTCGTCGCGGCGCGCACCATCGCCGGTGAAGTACATGCCGCGAAAGGTCTTGAAGTAGGTATCGACGAAGCGATCGTGGTCGCGGTAGATGCTGCGCATCTGCCCTGGCCAGGAATCCAGAATCACCAGGTTCCCCTCGGCCGGTCCCTCCAACAGGTTGCCCAGGTTGTCCACCAGCCCGGGCACCACACCGAACAACGGGCGCGTCGCAGAGCCCGGCTTGAGCGCGGTTGCGCCGGGCAGCGGGCTGATGAGGATGCCGCCGGTCTCGGTCTGCCACCAGGTGTCGACGATCGGGCAGCGCGATCGACCGACCGTTTCGTAATACCAGTGCCACGCCTCCGGATTGATCGGTTCGCCGACGGTGCCGAGCAGGCGCAGGCTGGAGCCATCGGCGCCCTCCATGGCCGCCGCGCCCTCGGCCATCATCGCGCGAATCGCCGTCGGCGCCGTGTAGAGGATATTGACGTTGTGCTTGTCGATGATCTGCGCAACGCGGGTGACGTCCGGATGGTTGGGCACACCTTCATACATCAGCGTTGTCGCGCCGTTGGCCAGTGGGCCATAGATCAGATAGCTGTGTCCGGTGATCCAGCCGATGTCCGCGGTGCACCAATAAACGTCGCCGGGCCGGTAATCGAATACCCGCTCATGGGTCAGCGCGGCATAAAGCAGGTAACCGCCACAGGTGTGCAGTACGCCTTTCGGTTTACCGGTGGAGCCGGACGTATAAAGGATGAACAGCGGCTCCTCGGCACCCATTTCCTTGGGTGCACAGACCTCGCCAGCTACCCGCATCAGGTCGTCGTAACAGACGTCGCGGTGCGGGTGCCAGCGGATGTCGGCGCCGGTGCGGCGCGCGACGATGATCTTTTGCACGCAGCGCGTCTGCGGGTGCGTCAGTGCCTCGTCGACGTTTTCTTTCAGTGGAATCGGCTTACCGCCACGAATGCCTTCGTCCGCGGTGATGACCACCTTCGAGTTACCGTCGATGATCCGCCCCGCAAGCGCTTCGGGGGAAAAACCGCCAAATACCACCGAATGAATCGCACCGATGCGCGCGCAGGCCAGCATCGCCACTGCCGCCTCGGGGATCATCGGCATGTAGATGGTCACTACGTCGCCGCGGTGCACGTCCTGGCCGCGCAGCGCGTTGGCAAACTTGCAGACCTCCTGGTAAAGCTCGCGATAGGTGATCTCGCGATGCTCGGACGGCTCATCGCCCTCCCAGATGATCGCCACCTGATCGCCGCGCTCGGCCAGATGCCGGTCCAGACAATTGGCCGAGACGTTCAGCGTGCCGTCGGCGAACCACTTGATATCGACATGGTGATCGTCGAACGAGGTGCGTTTGACTTCGGTGAAAGGCTGTATCCAATCCAGCCGTGCCGCCTGTTCGCGCCAAAATCCTTCCGGGTTGATCACCGACTGTTGGTACATGGCCCGGTAAGTGGCCTCGTCGGTCAGGGAATCCTTTGCAGCCTCAGCGAACACGGGATACACGGATGCAGCGCACATGGCAGTCACCTCGGAGTTTCTGGTTTGTTCGGTCGCAGCTTGTCTCGCAGGCGAACCCCTACCATCCGATCAACCCGCGCTTTCCATGCGGGTCGCCAACCACGCGCCTGTCAGACGTCTGCTTCAGCCGATGCCGAATACCGCAGCAGCCGCCAAGCCAGGCGGCCATCTTCACCAAGCATAGACCGTCATGCGCAGCAATTTCCCCGCAGCATGCTGTCTTAATTCGTAACAACGACTGCCAGGACCCGTCATGTCAGCTCCAAGCAATACCCTGTTTCGTCAACTCAAGCGGATACACGAGAGCATCGTCTTCTACCCGACGGTGATCCCCGCCGGTTATCTCCTGCTCTGCGGGCTCGTGCTGGCGTTCGAGAGCACCAGCCTGGCCGACAACCTGCGAGGCAGCCTGCCACCCGGTCTGACAGAGGCTGACAACACCCGGGAAATACTGGGCACGCTGATCACCAGCATCATTTCGCTGACCGTGTTCAGCTTTTCCATGGTCATGGTGGTGCTCAACGGTGCCGCCTCGCGCCTGTCGCCTCGGGTGCTGCCCGGGCTGATCAGCGATATGCGCAATCGGCTGATCCTCGGCAACTACCTGGGCTGCATCCTGTTCTTCCTGGTGCTGATCTCGTTCATCAACAAGAACGAGCCACACAGCCTGCCGGCGTTCGGCGTGCTGCTGGCCGTGCTGATGGGACTGGGCTGCATGGCCCTGTTCGTGGTTTTCATCCGCGCCATTTCGCAATCCATTCAGGTGGACTGGATCATCAGCGAGCTGTACCGCAGCGCCTGCCACAACCTGGCGCTGCGCCGCGAGCGATTGGGCAGCATCACCGAGGCGCCGGACGACCGGGACTGGTACTGCATCGAGGCACGCACGCCCGGCTTTCTGCGCGAGGTCAACGAGCAGCGCTTGCGCGAGTTGCTGGCCCCCGATGATTTGCAGGTGGTGCTTCAGGTGGAACCGGGATTCTTCCTGGTCGAAGGCCACCCGCTGTTGAAAGTCAGCGCCGGGTTGAACGCGCATCGCACACGCCAATTGCTCGACTGCTTCGATTTCCACGACGAAGAATTCGCCGGTGCCAACGTTTCCTACGGCATGCGGCAGATGACTGAAATCGCGGTAAAAGCCATCAGCCCATCGATCAATGACCCGGGTACCGCCGTGCGCGTGCTCAATTTGCACAGCGTGTTGCTGAGGCGGCTGGGGGGCCTGCCGAACCTGGATGTTGGCTGTATAGACGAGGGCAAACCGAGACTGTTCTATCCGCAGCTCAGCCCGCAGCGGTTGATGACGCTTATTCTCGACCCGATCCGAACCTATGGCAGCGACGACCCGCACATCGTCACGTCACTGATGCAATGCCTGAAGGACGCCCTGCGCGGAGAGGTTTCTGACGAGCAACTGGCGGCCTATGTGGATGAGCTCAAGGCACTGCGCGACGCAGCCGACGCCACCAATCTGCCCAACGATCGCGACCGCCGCGCGGTGAACGATCTGCTGGCGCAAATCGGTCATATGCCTCGCGGCGACCTGCCGCCGCTGGAGATGCTACCGGTTCCTGCTCGTAGCTGAATGCCGGGCAAAAAAAGAGCGGCCTCAGGGCCGCTCGTTCAACCATTCGGTTGCAGTACACACTTGTCCGATCACGCAGATAGACGCCGCCATTCTGTGCAGGCGGCGCTGTTGCCGAAACTGCACATTGGTCTAACAGACCATTGGCGGGCTTGCCTCAGGGCGCCGAATTGGCTGCGCGGGCGGCCTCGATCAGGTCCTTGCCGATATCGGCTTCGAACTTTTCCCAGGCCGGCTGTACCGCTTCGCGCCAGCGCGCCCGCTGCTCGTCGGTGAGCACCAGTATCTCGCTCTTCCCCGAATCGATAACGCCCTGCTTGGCCTTCTCGTTCAGTGCCTCGGCCTGACGGTTCACCTCGACGGTGACCTCTTCGATGATCGCCTCCAACTCGCCACGTACCTCCTGCGGCAACCCATTCCAGAATTTGGTATTGGTGATCAAGAGGTAATTGCCGATGCCGTGGCTGGATTCGGTGATGTACTTCTGCACCTCGTGGTACTTCTGGCTGTAGATGTTCGACCAGGGATTGTCCTGGGCATTAACCACGCCGGTCTGCAGGCCCTGGTAGATCTCGGCGAAGGCCATCTTGCGCGGCACCGCTCGCAGCGCGGTGTACTGCGCGGCCTGCAGGTCCGACGGCTGCACGCGGAACTTCAAGCCGCGAGCATCGGCCGGCTCGCGCAGCGGCTTGTTGGCGGTGAAGTGGCGCATGCCGTTGAGCCAGTAGGCCAGGCCGGTGATGCCCTTGTCTTCCATCGACTTGAGCATGGCGCGGCCCTTGCCCGACTGCTGGAAGCGCTGCGCGGCAGGCATGTCGTCGAACAGGAACATCAGGTCGAACAGCTGCAGCTGCTTGGTGTACTGCTCCAGCTTCGACGGCGCGGGCGCCAGCAGCTGCACTTCGTTCATCAGCAGCGCCTCCATCTCCTTGCCGTCGCCATACAGCGAAGAGTTGGCGAACACCTGTACCTCGACCTGGCCGGGCAGGCGTTCTTCGACGAGCTTCTTGAACATCAGCGCGCCCTGCCCCTTCGGCGTGCTGTCGGCGGTGATGTGGGAGAACTTGATCAGGACCGGATCGGCCTGGGCACCGAGCACGGTAAACAGCGCCGAAGCGGCGAGCAGACGGGTGATGCCACGGGTGAGTCGTGCCATGGGGGTGTGAGCTCCGTTTTGTAGTTGTGTGAGCCATATCGCTGCCCGACTCTACCCCGGCACCGCCACGCGCTGAATTGCTATTTGGCCAAGCAAGACTTCGTGCTTGGCGAAGGCAGCAGCACAATCACACCGCCCGACGCGCTTCTTCAGCCATTGCCTTCGCGAGCGGTGAGGTGTTCGAGCATCTGCCGCGCAGTCACCGACAGGCTTTCCAGGCTGCGCACACCGAGCTTCAGCTCGCGCCGCGCCCAAGCATCGCTCAGCGGCACGATGGCTACATCCAACGCCGGCAGGTAGTTGCGCACCACCTGCTCGGGCAGCACACCGATGCCCATGCCGGTATGGATCATCCGGCAGATCGCCTCGAAGCTGCGCACCTGGATGCGTAGGCGCAGCGGCGTGCCCATCTGCTGTGCCGACTGCTGCAGCAGCACGTGCAGCGAGGCGTCCTGCTGCAGGCCGATAAAGTCGAAGCCGGCGGCATCGCGCAGGGCGATTTCTGCACGCCCGGCCAGCACATGCTCGCGTGGCGTGACCAGCACCAGCCGGTCCTCGCGGTAGGGGAACACCTGAAGGTCCTCGGCCGGCATGTGCCCGGCGAAGATGCCGATATCGGTCAGCCCTTCGCGCAACGCACGCAGGGTGTCGCTGCTGACGCGCTCCTCCAGGTCGATCTTCACTTCCGGGTGCTGACGGGTGAAGGTACTCAGGTCCTCGGGCAGGAATTCGATCACCGCCGAGGTATTGGCGTGGATGCGTACATGGCCCTTCACGCCCTGGCTGAATTCGCTGAGATCAGCGTCCAGCTGGCGCAGGTTGTCCAGCAGGTTGCGCGCGTGGTGCAGCAGCGCGTGCCCCGCCGGTGTCAGCTCGACGCCCTTGGGTTGGCGATAGAGCAGGCTGACGCCGAGCTGCCCTTCCAGATCGCTGACGCGCTTGCTCACCGCCGCCAACGCCAGGTGCTCGCGCTCGGCCGCGCGGGTCAGGCTGCGCTCGTCGGCGATGGCGACGAACAGGCGCAAGGTGACGAAATCGATACGACGCATGATGGGACTTCCGTATTCGCGGTAGACGAAGCATGCACCTGCCAACCCAAGCCATTCAAAGCACCTTTTGTCTTAGACTTCGTGAAGCGCGAAGTCATACTTGGCCAACGGCCAATTGTTCACTGCCGATGCGTCGGTCATGCTCGGCACCATGAATCAACCGGCACAGGTGTCGTGATGAGCGAACAGACAGACAAGAACCTGCCGCTGCAGGGGCTCAAGGTGATCGAGATGGGCCAACTGATCGCCGGCCCTTTCGCCAGCAAGCTGCTCGGCGAATTCGGCGCCGATGTGATCAAGATCGAGCCGCCCAAGGTCGGCGACCCGTTGCGCAAGTGGCGCAAGCTCAAGGACGGCACCTCGCTCTGGTGGCATGTGCAGTCACGCAACAAGCGCTCGGTGACACTGGATCTCAAGGCCGCTGAAGGCCAGCAGATCGTCCGTCAGCTGGTGGCCGAGGCCGACATTCTGGTGGAGAACTTCCGCCCCGGCACGCTGGAGGAATGGGGCCTGGGCTGGGACGAGCTGTCGAAGCTGAACCCTCGGCTGATCATGCTGCGCATTTCCGGCTACGGCCAGACCGGCCCCTATCGCGACCTGCCGGGCTTCGGTGTGATCGGCGAAGCCATGGGCGGCCTGCGTCACCTCTCCGGTTATCCGGGCCAGCCGCCGGTACGGGTTGGCGTCAGCATCGGCGATTCGCTGTCCTCACTGTATGGCGTGATCGGCGTATTGCTCGCCCTGCAGGAGCGCAACCGTAGCGGCCAGGGCCAGGAGATCGACGTGGCGCTGTACGAGTCGGTGTTCGCGATGATGGAAAGCCTGGTGCCGGAATACGACGCCTTTGGCTACGTACGCGAGCCGGCTGGCAGCGCCCTGCCCGGCATCACCCCGTCCAATTCCTATTTGTGCAGCGACGGCGCCTACGTGCTGATCGCCGGCAATGGCGACAGCATCTACAAGCGCCTGATGACCCTGATGGGCCGCGAGGATCTCGCCGATGACCCGCGTTTCGCCCACAACGACGGCCGCGCCCAGCACGCCGAGCTGATCGATGCCGCCATCGGCGAATGGACCCTCCAGCACAGCCGCGACGGGGTGATCGAAGCGCTCAAGGGCGCCCGCGTGCCGGCCGGCTATCCCTACACCGCCGCCGATATCGTCAAGGACCCGCACTACCTGGCGCGGCAGATGATCGAGCAGGTGCAGACCTTTGCCGGTCCGCTCAAGGTGCCGGGCGTGCTGCCCAAGCTGTCGCGCACGCCGGGACGCATCGGCGAAGGTGGCCCGCAGCTGGGCGAACACACCGACGATGTGCTGGCCGGCCTCGGACTCACCGACGAACAACGCCAGGGCCTGCGCGAGCGCGGGATTATCTGACACTGGCCATTGGATGGATGACGCGCTTTTCATCCATCGCGACATTCCCGAAACGGTGGATGGATGGAGCGTCATCCACCCTACGAACTGCGGCCTTACGTAGGGTGGACAACGCGAAGCTTGTCCACCAGCCAGCAAGCCACAACGGTGGATGGGTAAAGCGTCATCCACCCTACGCCCAGGCACAACCGACAGGATTCCCATGAACAAACGCCTGTATATCCAGGAAGTCGCCACCCGCGACGGCTTCCAGATCGAAGCGAACTTCGTGCCGACCGACGCCAAGATCGCCCTCATCGACCGCCTCTCGCAAACCGGGCTGGCGAAGATCGAGGTCACCTCCTTCACCTCGCCCAAGGCCATTCCCAACCTGCGCGACGCCGAGGACGTGATGCGCGGCATCCGCCGTGTGGAGGGCGTCGAGTACACCGTGCTGGTGCCCAACGTGAAGGGCTGCGAACGGGCGCTGGCCTGCGAGGTGGACGAGATCAACCTGGTGATGTCGGCCAGCGACACCCACGGCCTGGCCAACCTGCGCATGACGCCCGAGCAGTCACTGGCGCAGTTCCGCGAAATCATCGAAGTCACCCGCGGCAGTGGTGTGTCTATCAACGCCTCGCTATCCACCACCTTCGGCTGTCCCTTCGAAGGCGAAGTGCCGGAACGGCGCGTCTATGAGCTGGTGCAACGCCTGCTGGAGATCGGCGTGCAGGGCATCACCCTCTGCGACACCACCGGCATGGCCGACCCGGCGCAGGTCGAGCGCATCTGCCGCGAAGTGCTGAACAGCTGGCCGCAGGCGGTATTCACCGCACACTTCCACAACACCCGCGGAATGGGCCTGGCCAACGCGCTGGCGGCGCTGAACGCCGGTATCGACCGCTTCGATGCCTCTCTCGGCGGACTCGGCGGCTGCCCTTACGCGCCCGGCGCCAGCGGCAATATCTGCACCGAAGATCTCGTGCATATGTTCCAGCGCATGGGCCTAGACACCGGCGTCGATCTCGACCGCCTGCTGCAATGCGCCGCCGACCTGCCCCAACTGCTCGGCCACGACGTACCGGGCGCCCTGCTCAAGGCGGGCAAGGCCAATCGCCGTTATCCGAAACCGAAGTGGATGCAGGAAGCCGGCGTTTGAGCCTGTGTGCACCGGCTGCTGGACGGTGTTGCGCCATGAGCGGTGGTTCGGCGGCGACTGGCACAACGCAATCCCGCCTTACGGCGGGGTTGAAAAATGAAGTGATGGTTCTAGTGTTGTTGTGAAGCGAGACTGTCGGAACAGGCGAGTCCTGCAGCGGAACAAGGCCGATAACAATCATGATCTTCGCGATCGCTTGAACGCTTGGCCCCCGCTGCGCGAACTACAGAATGGCCAGGGCAGTGCCCAGAACAGGCCGGATATACGAATGCAACCGCGCTGACGACAGGATCGAAAAAAGCTATTCCTCACTGCTTGTGGGGAGAGTCCATATACCATTTGTTAGGCATTGAACACTGGTTTAAAGAAAGTTCGTTCATAGCTGATGATACACTTGTTTCTTCAGCATATTTGAAGGCAGCTATGCAGGCTGTGTCTTGAAGGGACTTTTCCCGATACTGCTCGTACTCAGCCAAGCTTGGGAATGTGAACATTGCGAGCGCAACATTATTGGCACCCTCTGATGGCAAGAAGTAACCGTGGTGTTTGCCGCCGAATTTCTCAACCAGTGGAATCCACAGTTTGCCGTAACATTCAAATTCTTTGAGTTTATATGGGTCAATTATGTATCTGAGATGGCAGGTAACCACAGTATTCTCCTATATGCCTAACGTTTGGTTAAGGGGCGGGCTTTAGCCCGTCCCAGTGAGCGAAACGAACGATTTGAACCATTTGTTATGCGCCTACATCTGACCACACAGCAAGCTCATTACCACTAGGCTCAGTAAAGTGGAAACGACGACCACCGGGAAACGGGAATATTGACTTTATGATTTTTCCGCCGGCCTCTGAAATCTTGTCAAGTGTAGCCTCAAGATTATTGCTATAGAAAACCAACAGAGCAGCCCCGGTAGAGGTAGACGACCGCATATCTGCTTTAAAGAAGCCACCATCGAGACCCTGCCCAGAGAAAGCCGTGTATTCAGGGCCGTAATCTACGAATGTCCAGTTAAAGGCTTTCTCGAAAAAATACTTCGTCGCTTGCAAGTCAGCAGATGCTAACTCAACGTAATTTAGCTTTTCATGTTCGTACATAGATTAGTCTCTGATTGAGGCGCATAACGCCCGCAATAAGCGGCGCGAGGAACGAGCGTCCGGCGACCGCAGGGAGCGAATTTAATTGCTTTGTTAGTTCATTCACGACGAGCTAGTAGAAGCCCAATACCAGCACTGCCAAGTAGCCCCGAGCAAATCCGGTTGAACATACGACGCATTGAAGGTCGAGAGAACCAATGCCGTAATGCTTTTCCAAAAAATGCATACCCGGCTATAGCTACCCATTCAAGTACTAAAAACAGGAAGCCTAGAACCAAAAACTGAAATCCTACAGAACCAGAGGGGTCAACAAACTGAGGCAGAAAAGCTGTAAAAATCAAAATAGCCTTAGGGTTTCCGGCTGCCAAAAGAAACTCTTGCCGTCCCAGTTGGAACAAGCTTCTTCCTTCGAGTGCTTCATCACCACCGTCAGAAGGATCTGCAGTCCACAATTGAAAAGCCATCCAAAGCAGATAAAGCCCTCCGACAATCTTTATCATGAGAAATAACTTCTCGGATGTGTACAACACGGTTGCGAGCCCCGTTGCCGCAAGAGTAATCATACCAACGAATGCAACAAGGCGACCAACCCCGGCATAGCAGGCGATTCTGACGCCGTACCGCTTCGCATTAGCCATTGAAAGAAGATTGTTTGGCCCAGGTGCCATGTTTAGAGCAAAGCATGCTGGTATGAAAAATAAAATCGTCATTAGCGACACAGCTAATTCTCCTTTTGAACTAACGTTTAGTTAAGGGGCGGGCTTTAGCCCGTCCCAGCGAGCGAAGCGAGTGGCTTGAATGCCTGGTTAGGCGACGATGGCGTGCCGGACGCAGGATGGTGAAGCGACTCTGTGTTGGGGTTGTGGCTTGGAGCATACGCGCACGATCTTGCAGGAAAAAGCCCCCGACGGCGGCCAGGACGCGTGCAGCTGAACCTGTTGGCGAGTTTTGGATGTTGTTTTCTGGCGCAAATGTTCCGGCACGGATTCTCACCGCCGCCGCGAATTTGCAGAATGACAAAAACAATTGTTATTCGGGCGCATAACTTCCGTGTTCCAAGATTTCTGCTTTTACGCCTAACGTTTGGTTAAAGGGCGGGCTTTAGCCCGTCCCAGTGAGCGGAGCGAACGTTTTGAACCGCTAGTTAGGGTTTAGCAATCGAATCTGATTTGAATACCATTTTGTGAACCCTTCGGCTGCTAGGCAAAACGATTTTGCTGAGCAAATATGCGGCTTTACGGTATCGCTTTGGTAGTCATAACTGAGTATTTTTAATTCCCCGCTAGGAAGCCTCAGGATGAATGCCTTCCCACCACGGTCAAACATCTCCCCCCACTGAGTAACGAAATCGAACCGCGATAGCTCTTCTGAGTCGTTCCGCATCTGCTCCAGAGTTCTTTCATCGTCGAGCTCGACATTCCCGTGGTAGCCATAAAGAGCACCATCCAAGAAATTCCAGATTTCTTGGTCGCGTAAGCTCTGGAATAGGTCTATCCAAAGACTATCTAGTAGATCGCACTTTTCTCTTAAACCAACATAGCAGCTATAAAGACCGCAGTGCGGATCGGAGTAATTACCGATTTGGTTTCCGGCGACCCATATACATAGCCTGCCCCATGGCTCAGACGGCGGTTCTAAATGTGGCTCTATCATCGCCTCAATTGCGAAGTCTGATTTTTTGCCGAAGATCATCTGTGGGTTGCCTAACGTTTGGTTAAAGGGCGGGCTTTAGCCCGTCCCAGCGAGCGGAGCGAGCGATTTGAAGGCTGTAATGGACTCTCCCTGCACCACGTTTCTTCTATAACACCGTGGTGACTGTTCACTGGGAGAGGTGCGATGAAACGCATAGCGGTTGATTTGGCCAAGTCCGTTTACCAGGTTGCCGAAAGTGTTCAGATCGGCCGAGTGGATCGACGCAAGCGGCTCGATTCCGGGGCATTTGCGCGATATGTACAGGAGCAGGTCGAGCCTGTCGAGTGGGTGATGGAAGCCTGTGGCACCGCTCACCATTGGGGGCGATTAATGCAGGAGAAAGGCCATCGCGTCGTGCTCTTGCACCCTCGTTATGTGCGCCCGTATCGGCGGCGCAACAAGACCGATCGCAACGATTGCGACGCCATTCTGGAAGCGGCACGCTGCCAGGATATTCGCCCGGTGCCGGTCAAAAGTGTGCAACAGCAGCAAGTCCAGCAGCTGCATAAGTTGCGCGAGGGTTGGAAGAAGTCTCGCGTGCAACGCATCAACCTGTTACGCGGCATCCTGCGCGAGGCTGGGGTTGAAGCGCCGAACGGCATCAAGCCCTTTCTGCGCCAAGCGTGCGAACTGATCGAACGGCCTGAAGTGCGTGCACTGCGTGGAGCGCTGCAAGTGGTACTGGCCGAGATCAACCTCTATGAACAGTCGATGCGCGAGTGCGAAGAACAACTGGCGCGCTGGCATGCCGACGATGAGATCGTGCACAAGCTCGACGAAGTCAGTGGCATCGGCCTGCTGACCGCAAGCGCCTTTAAAACTGCAGTCGGCAAGCCCGAGCGCTTCGCCAGTGGCCGGCACCTGAGTGCCTGGCTGGGCATGACACCGAACGAATACAGCAGTGGTGAGCGGCGACGCCTAGGGCGAATCAGCTGCAAGGGCAACGTCTACGTGCGCACCTTGCTGGTCCATGGCGCAAGGGCGGCGCTACTGGCAGCCAAGCGCTGCAAGGCGCGAACACCGGAGCGGCTGACCCAGTTGCAAAGTTGGGCGCTGCAAACCGCCGAACGCATCGGCCACAACAAGGCCGCCGTGGCGCTGGCGAACAAACTGGTGAGGATCTGTTGGGCGGTGTGGTGCCACGAGCGACGGTTCAGCGGCAACTGGCGCAGCACAAAGCCCGCCTGACGGCGGGGTAAATAATGAGGTGAGTTTCTAGTGGTTGTGGTGAGGAGCGAGACTGTCGGAACAGGCGAGTCCTGCAGCGGAACAAGGCCGATAACAATCATGATCTTCGCGATCGCTTGAACGCTTGGCCCCCGCTGCGCGAACTACAGGATGGCCAGGGCAGTGCCCAGTACAGGCCGGATATACGAATGCAACCGCGCTGACGACAGGATCGAAAAAAGCTATTCCTCACTGCTTGTGGGGAGAGTCCATATACCACTAGTTAGGTGACTCTGCCCGATGGGCTTTTGCTGCCTCAAGGAGCAGCTTGAATTTATAAATTGCCAAATTTATATCGTCCTGCGTGTCACCATCCCATTCTTCGACAGACTCTAGCTCTGCTCGTAGATCTTGAATGCGAAGTTCTATTTCAGCTATTTCGGCAGACCCGCAGAACGTAGCAATTTCTCGCCACTTTTGATCTGGGATTCGTTCTTGGATCGATAGCCCATTCCTCGCCTCCAAGATTAATTCCTGCAGATTACTCATGTGTTACCTAACGTTTGGTTAAGGGGCGGGCTTTAGCCCGTCCCAGTGAGCGAAGCGAACGATTTGAACCAGTTGTTAGGCAGTTCATGTCGTGTACTCGTTCTGAGGCTTCAGGCTAGGTACGCTTGCATAGAAAGAGTGGGCAATAGACATACTTTTGGATTTTAACGAAGGAAGCTCATTGTGGAGAAAGGCTACTTGTGCTTCGAGAGTGCAGCAATCCTCAAGCTGGTAGCAAAATATGACTATTGGGTCGTCAAGGTTTTCGCCCATACATTTAACAGTCGCCCACTTAATAAAATTATTAACCTCAAACTCAGATTGGATATTTAGCGCTGATACTCGCAAGCCAAATTCTTCGGTAAACGTAAGCTCTATTGGTCTATAAGGGAATTCATAACTTGGGCGTTTAAGACAAGCATCGGGGCCGTCGAGTGATAGCTGGACTAGAGCCTCGTCGGGATTGTTGGATGCTCCAATGTGAGCATCAACCCAGGCGATTAGCTCTTCTGAGCTTACAAGCCCAAGCTTCCATAATGACAGAGCGATACTCAAAGTTTCCATACAGAGCCTAACGTTTGGTTAAGGGGCGGACTTTAGCCCGTCCCAATGAGCGAAACGAACTGTTTGAACCACTGGTTAGGCGGCGTGCAGACCATCGTTGTTTTTCCAATACAACGCAGATTCGTACTGGAATGAAATTACAAAGTGCGCATCAGTTTTGGTTGCAATGAGCTTTACAAAACGCTCTAGATCGCCAAGTGCAGAGAAGCCTTCTGGCTCTGGCCCTTTTATCCGTATGTAACAGCGAATAGCTACAGGGAAATTCATGCCTTTAGCATCTTCTGCATATAACGTGTGGTCATCTAATTCGCATGTGGCGCTTACTGATAAGCCTGAATCGAAAAATCCTTGCGCTGCTTTTGGATCGCTATTTGTATCCAGTGCTCCGAGTTCGCTCAAGGTCGTAGAGATAGCGGCTATTGGAAGGCGCTCATCGGCTTCAAGGTGAATGTCGAGACTCATTTTCTAGCCTAACTATAATTAGACACCAAGTGGTGTATAAGACGCCGAACGGGCTTGGTGTATAACATTCCGTTCGCCTTTCTCTCCGAGCCTCTAGCTCGGGCCTCTCAGGGACGCCGGCTGTTTATACACCAGCTCCGGGAAGCATGAAATTGATGTCATCAAACCTTGCCTCGCCTGCGACCTTCCGCAAACGCTCCTCCATTGCCGTGTCGATAAGGCTTCGAGATTCCATGCCGTGTAGAGCCGCAAAAGAAACTGGCAAGCACAAGCGGCGGGCCTAGCAGAGCCCTAGAAAAACCAACCACTGTAGGCCTGAAAACAGTTAGCTCTCGCCGCCCGCAGCATGTAGCAACGGGCTCAATCCCACTGACAGAACTGCAGAATCGCCTCGGCCACCGCTTGCGGCGCTTCGCGCTGGGGGAAGTGGCCGACGCCGGGCAACAGCTGTCGGTGGTAAGGGCCGCTGAACAAGGCCTCACGCCCGGCCGAGGTTTCCGGTGCGTTGCAGGTATCGGCCTCGCCGTGCAGCACCAGCGTCGGCACGGCTAGCACCGGGGCCGGTTGCAGCAGCGCCTCGTCCGATGCATATGCAGGATCGCCTTCGACGAAGCCCCAGCGGTGGCGATAGGAGTGCAGTACCACCGCCGCCCAGTCCGGGTTGTCGAAAGCCTCCAGCGCCTGGATGAAATCCGCCTCGGCGTACCAGCCGGCCGGTGACCAGGTATCCCACAGCAGCCGCGTAAAGGCCGCGCGATCCTCGACTACCGTCTGCTGACCGCGCGGGGTGGCCATGTACCAGTGGTACCAGTAGTTGCGCGCCTGGCTGAGCGAGATTTGCTGGTTCGGGTCATTGGTGCCGTAGCCCACCGCCAGCATTACCAGCCGTGCCGCCGCGTGATGGCGTAGCCCGCAGGCATTGGCCACGGCGCGCGCGCCCCAGTCGTGGCCGACCAGCACCGGCTGGTCGAGGCGCAATGCGTCGATGAAATCCAGCAGGTCGCGCCCCAGCGCGGCGAGCTGACCGCTGCGTGGGGTCAGCGCATCGCGAAAGCGTGTCTGGCCGAAGCCGCGCAGCGTCGGGCAGAGCACCCGGTAGCCAGCTGCGGCCAGGCGTTCGGCCACGGGCTCCCAGCCTTCGGGGCAATCCGGCCAGCCGTGCACGAGCACGGCCACCTGCTGGCCGCGGGGGTTCCATTCGAGATAAGCGATATCCAGCACGGGTGTGCTGACCGTGGCGTAACGACTCATGCCGGCGTCTCCTTGCGCGCTTTGGTCGGTCAGCATAAGCCTGGTTTCAGGCATAAAAATACGGGCCGGTCACATCGGACAGGCCCGTTCGTTCTCCGCCGCTTGGTGCCTCTGGAGGCTCAGGAGCGATTGGCTGCCTGTGCCGCTTCGATCAGCTCGACGCCGATCTCGTTCTCGAACTTCTTCCACACCGGTTTCATCGCCTCGCGCCACATCGCGCGTTGCTCGGGGGTCAGCTCGATGATTTCGGTCTTGCCGGACGCGGCGATGGTCTGGCGCGCCTTCTGATTGAGTTCGTCCGCCTGGCGGTTAACCTCTACGGTGACCTCGGCCATGATCGCTTCCAGCTCGCTGCGCACGTCATCCGGCAGGCCTTTCCAGAACTTGGTGTTGGTAATCACCATGTAGTCGATCAGGCCGTGATCGGACGCGGTCATGTAGGGCTGCACCTCATGCACCTTCTGGCTTTCGTAGTTCGACCAGGTGTTCTCGGTGCCATTGACCACGCCGGTTTGCAGCCCCTGATAGACCTCGGCGAAGCTCATCTTGCGCGGGTTGGCACGCACGGCCTTGAACTGCTCGTCAAGCACTGCGGATGCCTGTACGCGGAATTTCAAACCGCGCGCATCCTTGGGTTCGCGCAGCGGCTTGTTGGCCGATAGCTGCTTGGTGCCGTTGTGCCAATAGGCTAGGCCGGTGATGTTCTTGTCCTCCATCGCGGTCAGCAGCGCCCGGCCCTGCGGGCTGCTCTGGAAGCGGTCGGCAGCGGCCAGGTCATCGAACAGGAACGGCAGATCGAAGATCTGGATGGCCTTGGCGTAATGCTCGAACTTCGCCAGCGACGGCGCCAGCATATGCACATCACCGAGCAGCAGGGCCTCCATCTCCTTGCCGTCGCCGAACAGCGAGGAGTTGGGGTAGACCTCGACCTTCACCTTGCCCGGCAGGCGTTCCTCGGCGAGTTTCTTGAACAGCAGGGCGCCCTGCCCCTTCGGTGTGTTGTCCGCCACTACGTGGGCGAACTTTATGGTCACGGGGTCGGCGGCATGCACCAACCCGGCGACGGTGAAAGAAAGCGCGCAGGCGAGTGCCTTGAGCTTGTTACTCAGCATGGAAGTACCCTCTTGTTTTTGTCGGTTGGTACGTTTCGCAGGCAAGCGTTGCGGTCAGGGCACCGCTTGCCCGGCACGTTGCAGCAGGCGACGGGCACGGCCGATGACGGGGGCGTCGACCATCTGTCCGTCCACCACAAATACCCCATCGCCGGACGCGCCGGCGGCGAGGATGCGTTGCGCCCAGTCCAGTTCCGCGGCACTGGGCATCAGGATTTCGTGCACCACGGCCACCTGGCTCGGGTGGATGCACAGCAGGCCGCCAAAGCCCATGTCACGCGCGTCGGCAGAGGCACGGGCGAGGCCTTCGAGGTTCTTGATGTCGGGAAAGACGCTGTCCAGCGGTGCTGCCAGCCCGGCCAATCGCGACTGCAACAGCAGCGCATAGCGCGCCTGGTCGAGCATGCGCTCGGCGCCGGCGGTGCCATTGGCCAGACCGAGATCGAGGCCCAGGTCCAGCGCGCCGAATGACAGCCGCTCGACACCCTGGGCGTGGGCAATTTCCGCCAGATTGGCCAGCCCGCGGGCACTTTCGACGATTGGCCAGACCGGCTTGCCGCAGCTGGCCGCCAGGGCCACCTGCACCGCGCTTTCCACCTTTGGCAGCAGTACGCCGGTGACGCCGGCGTGACGTGCACACATCAGCAGATCCTCGGCCTGCTCGGCGTGGGTCGGTGCATTGATACGCACCAGCACGCGAGCGTCCGGATTGGCCGTAAGAAACGCGTCGAGGTTGCCCCGCGCCTCTGCCTTCAGGTTCTCCGCGACCGCATCCTCGAGGTCGACGATGACCGCGTCGGCGCCGCTCGCCAGCGCCTTGGGAATGCGTTCCGGGCGGGTCGCCGGGACGAACAGCGCGCTTCGGATGATCGGTGAGTTCATAGGCTGGCTCCTGGGCACGCTCATACCGCGCCCTGCTCGTGCAGGCGCTGGATATCTACAGGGGCGTAGCCCAGTTCGGTTAGCAGGCTATCGGTGTGCTGACCCAGCGCGGGGATCGGGTCCATGCGCGGCGCGAACGCACTGTTGCGCCCTGGCGGCAACAGCGCCGGCAAGCGACCGCTCGGACTGTCCACTTCACTCCAGCGCTGCCGCGCCTTGAGCTGCGGATGCGCCCAAACACCGGCCATGTCGTTGACGTGGGCATTGGCGATGGGTGCGGCATCCAGCCGGGCGATCACCTCTTCGGCGCTGAGTCCGGCGAAGGTTTCGACAATGATCGCGCGCAACGCCTCGCGATTGTCCGAGCGCTGCGAGTTGCTGGAGAAGCGCTCATCGCTGGCAAGCGCGGGTTGCAGCAGAACCTTTTCGCAGAACAGCAGCCACTCGCGCTCGTTCTGCAGCCCGAGCATCACCGTGCCGCCGTCGCCGGTGGGGAATGGGCCGTAGGGGTAGATGGTGGCGTGCGCGGCGCCGGCACGGGGTGGCGGCGTTGCGCCCTTGTAGGCGTAGTACAGCGGGTAGCCCATCCACTCCACCAGGCTTTCGAGCATGGAAACGTCGACGCGGCTGCCCTCGCCCGTCTTGTCGCGCAGCATCAGCGCCGAGAGCACACCGGTGTAGGCGTACATGCCCGCGGCGATATCGGCGATCGAACAGCCGGCCTTGGCCATCTCGGTTTCACCCGGCCCGCCAGTGACGGAAAGAAAGCCGCCTTCGCTTTGGATCAGCAGGTCATAGGCCTTCTTCTGCTCGTAGGGTCCGCCTTCGCCGTAGCCGGAGATGTCGCAGACAATCAGCCGCGGGAAGCGCTCATGCAGCGCCTCGAACGACAACCCCATGCGCGCCGCGGCGCCGGGTGCCAGGTTCTGCACTAGCACGTCGGCACCCGCCAGCAGCTGGTCGAGCACCTGAGCAGCGTCGTCCTGCTTCACGTCGAGGGTCAGGCTCTCCTTGGAACGGTTGGTCCAGACAAAATGCGAGGCCAGGCCATCGACCCGCTCGTCGTAGCCGCGGGCGAAATCGCCGGCACCGGGCCGTTCGATCTTGATCACCCGCGCGCCGAGATCGGCCAGCTGGCGCGTGCAGAACGGCGCAGCGATGGCATGCTCAAGGCTGACCACGGTGATGCCGTCGAGCGGGCGGGGTTTGGCTTGGCTGTCGGTCATATCTTCTTCCTGCAATCTCGGTTCATGCCAAGCGCTTGCAAATGCGCATGACACGCTTTGTAGGGTGGGCTTCAGCCCACCAATTTGTCCGACGGAGGGGCAAGTCCGATCATGTGAAAACGCCCAGATCACCGATCTCGCGCAGACGCCAGACCTGGTCAATCAGCACGCCCGCCTCGTCATCGCTGCGCGCCGCGGAGAACTGCACCAAGCGGCGGAACTTGTCCTCCAGCTCGGCGCGGCTCAGCGTGTTGCCCGGGTCGCCCTTCGGCTCGTCGATGGCGCCGTTCAGCGTGCGGCCGTCGGTGGTGGTCACGTCGACGCGACCGAGCCAGCGCGCCGGGTAGGCGCCGTCCACCTCGGGATCGAGGGCCATCGAGACTTTCTCGCGGAACTCGCCGACACGCGGGTCGCCGAGCGCATGGCTGTGGAATTCGGTCAGCCCTGCCTTGCCGTACAGGACGATCAGGCCCAGCACAGTGCCCATGGAAAACTTCGCTTGATGCACCGATTGCGGCACGGTCACGCGGCCGAGTACATCGATGGCGCCCTGATGCACACGGGTGGTGACCGACGCGATGTCTTCGGCTCCGAGCCCCTCGCGCTGCATCAGCGCCAGCAGCGCATCGGCGGCCGGGTGGGTATGCCGGCAGGAGGCGTGGAACTTGAACGAGGTTTCCGCCAGCGCCCAGCGGGTGCCGAGGCGGTCGGACAGCTTGCTCGGATCGGCATCGCTGGACATACCGGCAGCCATGCCCTGCTCGCCTTCGAGGATGTTCTGCGCGCCAGTCAGGCCATCGGCGGTCAGGTATGCGGCGAGCAGGCCATCGGCGGCGGCCTTGGCCGTGTGCAACTGCTTGGAGTCGGCCGCGTCACGAAGAAATTCCCACAGCCCCGCCGCTTGCGTGCCGGCGCTGCCGAGCAGATGAGTGAACTGCTGCTGGTCGAAATCCATCAGCTTGCCGACGGCCACCGCCGCAGCCAGCGTGCCGACGGTCGCGGTGGTGTGGAAGATGCGGTAATGCGAGCGGCCGAGGAATTCGCCGATGCGGATACCCGCCTCGTAGCCGGCTACCGAGGCCACCAGCAGCTCTCGCCCGGATTTACCGAGATCCTGTGCGGCCGCCAGCGCCGCCGGAAACACCACCGTGGCCGGGTGCAGCACGGAGCTGTTGTGCAAATCATCTTGCTCGACCAGATGAGAGCTGGCGGCGTTGACCAGCGCAGCGAAGTAGGCCGAGCTGCTCTTGCCGTTGACGAGGATGCGCGCCGGGCCGTCAGCCGGGCCCATCTTCTCGGCGTAGCGCTCGAACAGCGGAATAGGATGCGATCCAGCGCTGGCCAACGCGGAGCCAAGCCAATCCAGAAAGAGATCTTCGGTACGCGCAAACACCGCGTCGGGGATCTGCTCGTAGGCAAGCCCTGCTAGGAATTCGGTCAAGGCACGGGTGTGCTGGCTCATGCGTTGGGCTCCAGCGAATTCTCTAACGGATTGGACAGCTCGATAAGGTTCTGGTCAGGGTCACGCACATACACCGAGTGGATCGGGCCGGCCGCCCCGGTGCGCTGTACCGGGCCTTCTATGATGGTGACGCCCTGCTCGCTCAGATGCGCGATAACGTCATGCAAGGGCGTCGCGACGATAAAGCAGAGGTCCTCCGAGCCCGGCGTCGGCCGCTCGGCCTTGGGCTCGAACTCGCGCCCGGCCTGATGCAGGTTGATCTTCTGGTTACCGAAGGTGAGCGCTTTGCGGCCTTCGCCAAAGGTCACCGCCTGCATGCCGAGCACGCGGGTGTAGAAATCGACCGTGACATCAAGGTCGGCGACGGTTAGCACCAGGTGGTCGAGATGGCTGATATTCATGACGCACTTCCCTCTTTCGTAGGGTGGAAATCGCGAAGCATTTCCACCACCTGTGTCGCCTGTTCGATACGCGTGGAAAAGGCTTCGCCGTTTTCCACGCTACGTTTGGCGCCGTTAGAACGAGCGCGGCAGCTCCAGCAAGTGCTCGGCTACGTACGACAGGATCAGGTTGGTTGAGATCGGCGCGACCTGGTAAAGCCGCGTCTCGCGAAACTTGCGCTCGACGTCGTATTCGTTAGCGAAGCCGAAGCCACCGTGGGTTTGCAGGCAGGCGTTGGCGGCCTCCCAGCTGGCCTTGGCCGCCAGGTACTTGGCCATGTTGGCCGCCGCTCCGGCGTTGCGGCCGCTGTCGTATTCCTCGCAGGCACGCCAGCGCATTAGGTCGGCGGCTTCGATCTCGATGTGGGCCTCTGCAATCGGAAACTGCACGCCCTGGTTCTGCCCGATCGGCCGCCCGAACACCACGCGGTCGCGGGCGTACTGCGCGGACTTCTCGACGAACCAGCGACCATCGCCGATGCACTCGGCGGCGATCAGGGTGCGTTCGGCATTCAAGCCGTCGAGGATGTAGCGGAAGCCCTTGCCCTCCTCGCCGATCAGGCTGCTGGCGGGAATCTCCAGGTTGTCGAAGAACAGCTCGTTGGTCTCGTGATTGACCATGTTGGCAATCGGCTGAACGGTCAGGCCGTTGCCGATGGCCTCACGCAGATCGACGAGGAAGATCGACATGCCTTCGGACTTCTTCTTCACCTCGGCCAGCGGCGTGGTGCGCGCCAGCAGGATCATCAGGTCGGAATGCTGGATGCGCGAGATCCACACCTTTTGCCCGTTGATCACGTATTTGTCGTCCTGCCGCACCGCGGTGGTCTTGATCTTGGTGGTGTCGGTGCCGGTGGTGGGCTCGGTGACGCCCATCGACTGCAGGCGCAGCTCGCCACTAGCCAGCTTGGGCAGGTAGTAGCGCTTCTGTTCCTCACTGCCGTGCCTGAGCAACGTGAACATGTTGTACATCTGCCCGTGCACGGTGCCGGAGTTGCCGCCGCAATGGTTCACTTCCTCGAGAATCACCGAGGCTTCGGCAAGGCCCAGGCCGGAGCCGCCGTATTCTTCTGGAATCATCGCCGACAGCCAGCCGGCTTCGGTCAGCGCCTGGACGAAGGCGACCGGGAACCCCTTCTCTTCATCGACCTTGCGCCAGTATTCGGCCGGAAACTCGGCGCAGAGTGCACGCACACCTTCGCGGATGGCATTGAGTTCTTCGTTCTTGTTCGGATTCATCTCGCTTCCTCAACACTTCTCGTTGTCGCGGCAGACGCAGGGTCACGCTTTACCGACCCACCCTACGATTTCGGCGGTCCGGTGCTCCGGCAATCCGGCGCTCAGTCGAATTCCACTTCAGCTTTCTGCGCCAGGCCGTTGTGATCACCCGCCCAGAGTTCGGCCCTGCCCGGCGCGACGATGCGGCCGCCGACCTCGAACGGCTGCGGCACCACCAGCGGACGCAGGCCGCGGTAGGCAAAGCGACGCACACGCATATCAGGGTTGGCGCGGCAGAAAGCACGCAGGTTGAAGGTGGCGATCAGCGGTCCATGCACCACTAGGCCGGAGTAACCTTCGGCCTCGGTGACGTAGGGCCAGTCGTAGTGAATGCGGTGGCCATTGAAGGTGACGGCGGAATAGCGAAACAGCAGTGTCGGCGTTGGCGTTACCGCCTCACGCCAGCCTCCGGCGACCATCGGCTCACCGCTGCTGGTCTTCGGCGGGCTGGGCTCGCGGTAGACGATGTCCTGCTCCTCGCGAATGGCCAGGCGGCCATCTTGGAGATAGTCGTGCTGCACGGTGACGAAGAGCAACGCGCCGGTGCGGCCGTGCTTTTCCTCGATGTGCTTGATGGTAGACACCCTGCGCGCCTCGCCGCCCGCCTCGAGAGGGCGGATGAACTCCACCCGGCCACCGGCCCACATGCGGTTGCGGTTGTCGGCCGGAGGCAGGAAACCGCCACGCGCCGGGTGGCCGTCTTCGCCCAGACCGTTTTCCGCGATCGGCTCCTGAAAGAAGCACCATTGCCAAAGCGGCGGTAGTGCTTCGCCATGGGCAGGAGTGGTTTCACCAAAGGTGGCGGCGATGCGCATCAGGAGATTACGGCTGAGCTGGTCGTGCACTTCTTCGCTGCGGCCAATCCAGGCAGAGATATCGGTCATTGCGGCTTCCGGCTGTTGTCTTTGTTTGGCTGGAGAATGCAGCGTATCCAGCGTTCCGTGAATTTGTATTTACCGACACCAGCGTTCGGCTAAGCTGAACGCCAGCACTTCGCACGGGCTTCATTTATGCATTTCGATCTGGCCGACCTGCGCCTGTTCATTCACATCGCCGAATCCCCCAGCCTGACCCAAGGCGCGCGCCGCGCTCACCTGTCGCCAGCGGCGGCCAGCGCCCGTATAAAGGCGTTGGAAAGTCAGCTCGACAGCAGGCTGCTCTACCGTGACAGCCGCGGCGTGGAGCTGACGCCGGCCGGACGCAAGCTGCTGCAGCACGCAAGGCTGATCATGCGTCAGGTGGATTACCTGAAAAGCGAGTTCACCGAGTACGGCACCGACTCAGCTGGCCATATCCGCATCTTCGCCAACACCACGGCAGTGACCGAGTTCCTGCCGGAAGTGCTGGCGGGCTTTCTCGCCCAGCGCCCTGGCGTGACCGTGGATCTGCAGGAACGGCTTAGCCGCGACATCGTGCGTGGCGTGCTCGACGGCAGCACTGACATGGGGATCATTGCCGGCCCAGTACAGGCCGAGGGCTTGCAGGTGTTGCACTTCAGCACTGATCGTCTGTTGCTCGCCGTGCCGGTCGACCATCCATTGGCGGGCGAGCAGAAAATCACGTTGCGTCAGACCTTGTCCTACCAACACATCGGTCTGCACGAAGGCAGCACACTGCTGACCTTCCTGCGCGATCAGGTGGAAACGCTCGGCAGTCAGCTGTCGCTGCGCATCCAGATGTCCAGCTTCGAGGCGGTATGCCGAATGATCGAGGCGGGTGTCGGCATCGGCATCATCCCCGAGTCCGCGGCGCGCCGGCACAGCCGCACCATGCAGCTCGCGCTGGTCGAGCTCGACGAGCCCTGGGCCATACGCGAACGCAGCATCCTGGTCCGCGAACTGGACGCCCTGCCCGGTAGCGTTCGCGCCCTGATTGCAGTGCTCGCTCCAGAAACGGCGTGATCCAGATATCGCGACCGCTGCGAACATTTGCGCCTTGCTACTGCCGAAACCGATACGCACCTCATCCAGCCCGAATGGAATCTCAATGGCTACGGCTAGCAATCGACTGTTTCGCTTCTACCAACGCATCATCAGCAGCATCGCCTTCTACCCTGCTCTGATCACGCTTGGGCTGGTGTTGCTCTGCGTGGTGAGCATCTGGCTGGAGATGACCTGGCTTCAGGTTTACAAGGAAGATCTCAAGCTCGGCCTGGTAAACAACGCCGAGAATGCCCGGCTGATCCTGGGCACCCTGGTGGGAAGCATCGTCTCGCTGATGGTCTTCAGTTTCAGCATGGTGATGGTGGTGCTCAACTCGGCATCCTCCACACTTTCGCCACGGGTTATCCCGAGCCTGATCAGCAGCCGCAACCATCAGATCATCCTCGGTATCTACCTGGGCACCATCATTGACTCTCTGTTGCTTATCCTGACGATTCAGGAGGGTGACGATATAAACGTGCCCAGTCTGGGCATATTCGTCGCGCTGGGCCTGGGTATTGTCAGCCTTTGCCTGTTCATCACATTCATCCGGGAAATATCCCAGTCGATTCAGGTCGACTACATCCTCAACAACCTTTTCAAAAAAACCCTGTGCGAACTGAAGGTCCAGGAGAAAAAGTTCGGCAGCCTGGATAAACGCCCAAGCTGGCCGGACGACCAGAATTGGAAGGTGGTGTGCTCGAGTCGAGCTGGCTACTTCAAGGCATTCAACAGCGAAGCCGCAAAGACACTGCTGGAAAAGCATGATCTGCGTATGACCGTGCAAGTGCACAACGGCTTCTTCGTGATGCCCGGTCACCCGCTGTTCCGGCTAAGTAACGACGCTGATGACGAAGTGATCGAGACCCTGCTTGATGCCTTCGACTTCTATGTCGAGGAGTACGCCAATCAACATTATTTCTTCGGATTCAAGCAGATCACCGAGATCGGCAGCAAAGCGCTCAGCCCGGGGATCAACGATCCGGGCACTGCCATCAAGGCCATCGACATGCTCAGCGTGCTGTTCGCTGAACGGTTGAAGCTGCCGGGCTTCGACATCGCGTCCGAGCCGGACCAGCCGCCTCGTCTATTCTTCATCGAGCTGGAGCTGCAACAGATGCTGCTCGCCGTGCTCGGGCCGCTGCGGCATTACGGGCAGGACGATACGCAGGTCGTGCTCAGCTTGCTGCAGTGCTACAAGAATCTGCTGTATTGCAAGCCTGAAGCCGACACGGAAGCTGTCTTGCTCAGCCATGCCCGTGCGGTAATCGAGCAGAGCGCGGAGAATATCCGTCAGGCTCCAGACAGGGAGGCCATTGCGCAAGCCGTGCAGCGTCTGAACAAGGTGATTCGCCATCACGCTGTGCTGGAAATGCCCGAGAGCGTGGAATCCTGAGACGGAACTACTGCCCAAGCTGTAACGAGCGAAGCCCAGCGCTGTTTTTCTCTCATAAAGCCATTAAATATCAATCAGTTAATTACTTAACCGGTAACCTTACGAACCGCTCGCGGGTTGCCAACATCGTCCGATTTGCCTAGGGTTGTTTGTCATGAAGTCCTTAATAGCCCCCATCAGCTCGCTGCTGGGCGGAGTTGCATTACTACTGCTCGGGCACGGCCTGCTCAATACCCTGCTCACGCTGCGTGGCGTCGCCGAAGGCTACTCGACCGGCCTGATCGGCCTGTTGATGTCCGGCTATTTCGCAGGCTTTCTGATCGGCACCTGGCTCGCACCTTCGCTGATCAGGCGTATCGGCCATATCCGTACCTTCGCCTTCTACGCCGCGCTGGCGGCGGTTGCCGTGCTATTGCACGTACTGATCGTCAATCCGTGGGTGTGGCTGGTGCTGCGCGTGCTTTACGGCGTGTCACTGGTCACCTTGTATATGGTCATCGAAAGCTGGCTCAACGCTCAGGTCAGCGGTGAGAAGCGCGGCCAGGTATTTGCCCTGTACATGGCCGTGAACCTCGGCGCCTTGGCCGCCGCTCAGCAGTTGCTGAGCCTGGACACGCCGATGAACTTCACCCTGTTCGCGTTGGCGGCCATTCTCATCAGCAGCGCGCTGATGCCGATCACCCTGACCCGCCAGGCGCAGCCTGCCCTGCCGGACATGCCTGCGACCGACCTGCTGCAACTGGCCCGCATCGCCCCACTGCCGCTGATGGCAGCGGGCATTTCCGGATTGACCCTTGGCGGCTTCTGGGGCCTCGCGCCGGTGTATGCGAGCCAGGTCGGTTTCGATGCGGCCGGTGTCGGCCTGCTGATGAGCATCACGATTCTCGGCGGTGCAGTGCTGCAATGGCCGATCGGGCTGTTTTCCGACAAGCATGATCGGCGCGTGGTGCTGCTCTGGGTGGCGGCGATCGCGGCGGTACTGGCGCTGGTCATCACGCCGATCCTTGCTGGCTCGCTGCTCCTGGGCTTGATGTTCCTCTGGGGCGGCCTGGCGTTTTCCATCTATTCCATCGCAGTGGCGCAAATGGTCGATCAGCTGAATCCGGACGAGATTCTGTCCGGCTCAAGCGGCCTGTTGCTGGCCAACGGTTTCGGCGCAGCATTCGGGCCGGTGGTCGCCGGTGGGCTGATGCACCTGTTCGGCGCTATAGCGCTGCCACTGTTCTTCGCCGTGACATTGGGCATTCTTGCGATCTACTCGTTCTGGCGGCCGCGCCGGGTGGTGGATCTGGTCACCGAGCCGCACGGCCATTTCACCCCGATGCTGCGCACCAGCCACACCGTCCTGGAGCTGATGCCCGACACCCCCGAGGTCGAGCCCGCCCCGGCGCCGGCCCACGAAGCAGAAATGGTCGACGAGCATCCAGTAGCGCAGGATGAACCGGTGCCTCCACGAACCGGAACCCTTTAGGCATCCGCAGGGCAGGCGCACCGGCAATCGACGCTGAGTTAGAAGTCGATCTTGCCGCGGCCCGCCTTGATCGCGCCGCGCTTGCTCTTGCCCTCCAGCCTGCGCTTCTTCGAGCCCAGCGTCGGCTTGGTCGGACGGCGCGCCTTCTCCACCTTCGCGACGCTGCGAATCAACTCCGCCAGCCGCTCCAGTGCATCGAGACGATTCTGCTCCTGGGTTCGATAACGCTGCGCCTTGATGACAACCACCCCCTCGCTGGTGATCCGACTGTCACGTAACGCCAGCAGCCGCTCCTTGTAGAACACCGGTAACGAAGACGCTTGAATGTCGAAGCGCAGGTGCAAGGCACTGGACACCTTGTTGACGTTCTGGCCGCCGGCACCCTGGGCGCGTATGGCTGTCAGCTCGATCTCGGCATCGGGCAACTGCACGGTATTGGAAATTTCCAGCATGAAAGCTCGCAGCGGACGATGGACGCCCGCGATTGTCCTATGCACCGCGCGCTGCCGACACACTTTTTAGATATTTGCACGCCTGATGCCTTCAGCCGTTCGGCTAAGGTAAACCCCCGCCTCAACGGATCTACACATGGACTCGATCACTCAGGCCCTTCTGGGCGCCAGTGTGCAGGGTGCGCTGCTCGGCCGCTGGCAGGGTCGCAAAGCCCTCGCTTATGGCGCTGTGCTCGGCACACTGCCGGACCTCGATGTGGTCATCGACTACGGCGATGCGGTGGCGAACATGACCTATCACCGTGGCTTCAGCCATTCGCTGTTCGTTCTGAGCCTGCTCGCGCTGCTGCTGACCTGGCTAGCCAGGCGATGGCACCCACACAGTGGCTATTCCGGAGCGCGGCTGTTGCTCACCATCTGGCTGGTGCTGACCACGCACGTGCTGCTGGATGCCTTCACCAGCTACGGCACGCAGTTGTTCTGGCCGCTGACGACCCCGCCGATAGCCTGGTCCAGCGTGTTCATTATCGACCCGCTTTACAGCGTTCCGCTACTAATCGCAGTGCTGGCTGGCGCGCTGTTCGGGCTGCGCGGGCGAACGGCCAGATGGCCCGCCTACGCGCTGATCCTCTCGACCGGTTATCTGGGATTCACCCTGGCCGGCAAGCAGATGGCCGAGCACCGCGTGCAGGCGACCATGGCCAACCAAGGCGTTCAGGCGGAGCAGATGTTCAGCACACCGACACCTTTCAACAGCCTTTTGTGGCGGGTGATTCTGGTGGATGGCGAGTACTACTACGAGACCCTGGTCAGCTGGTGGGATGACGCACCACCGACCCTGGTGCGACTGCCGCGCAACGCCCATCTGGCCGAAGATCTGAGGGATTCGCCGCAGCATGAGCGATTGCAGTGGTTCACCGGAAACGTGCTGCGCTATGACGACGATGGTGACCAGCTGCTGGTGACGGACCTGCGGTTGGGGATGACCGGCTTTCACCCATTTCGCTTCCCCTTGGCCGAGCGCTCGGCGGGAGAATGGCAGCTGGTTGCGCAGCCCGAGCGACTGCCGGCCAACCGCGGTGACATGAGCCGTCTGACGAGCCTATGGCATCGCATCTGGCAGCAGGAGCCGGCGCTGCCCCTGGAGGCCTGGGCGGCCGAATTGAATGGAAACCGCTGAGCAAGCGGCTCGAATTCAGAGCCGCTTGACCCGCTCCTGATACGCCGTGGTATCAGACCCGGAACTGACGAACCAGCTCCTGTAGCTCCAAGCCCAGACGAGCCAGCTCTGCGCTGGCCCCTGCGGTGTGTTCCGTAGCGCTGGCGCTCTGATCGCCGATATCACGCACGCGGGTCACGCTTTCAGAAATATTCTCGGCCACCGCGCTTTGCTGTTCAGCCGCTGCAGCAATCTGCTGGTTCATCTGTTCGATGGTGGAAACCGACTCGGTGATCCGGCCCAGTGCGACACCTGCCTCGTTAGCCAGGCCAACAGTGCTCTGAGTAAGGTCCCGACTGGTCTGCATCTGCTCTACGGCCTGCTGCGCCACCCGCTGCAGATTGGCGATCAGCCCTTCGATCTCCTCGGTGGAATCATGGGTGCGCCGTGCCAATGCACGGACCTCGTCGGCCACCACGGCGAAGCCACGACCTTGCTCGCCGGCACGCGCCGCCTCGATGGCCGCGTTGAGCGCCAACAGATTGGTCTGCTCGGCAACCGCGCGGATCACCTCGAGCACACTGCCAATACGTCCGCTTTCGGCATGCAGCGCTTCGATTGCATGGGCTGATTGATTCACCTCGCTGGCCAGATTGCCGATCTGTCCCACGGCGTCCTGTACCACCAGATCACCCTGCCGCGCCTGCTGATCGGCTTGGCGCGCCGCCAAGGAAGCCTGTTCGGCGTTGCGCGCTACCTCTTGTACGGTAGCGGCCATCTCGTGCATCGCGGTCGCTACCTGCTCGGTTTCTACGCGCTGGGTCTGTACGCCGGCGCTGGTCTGCGCAGTCACGGTAGAAAGCTGGTCGGCGGCCGCCGCGATCTGGCTGACGCTACCACCGATACGGCCGATCAGATTACGCAGGCTTTCTGTCATGCCGTGCATGGCATTCTGCAGCTGCCCCACTTCATCGCGACGGGCGCTGGCCTGAGAGTACGTCAGGTCGCCATTGGCGACGCGCTGAGCCTGCTGAACAGTGCTACGCAGCGGGCCCACAATCATTCGCGAAATAACCATGGCTGCCAGCAGGCCGACGAAGATAGCCAACGCACCGATAACACCGAGCAACATGTAGCCGCTGCGCCGCTGCTGCTGCATGGCGTTGCTGGCATTGGCCAGCGCCTCGTCAGCGGCAGCGATAACCACCTCCGACTGCTGAGCCATCGACTGCTCGAGCGCAAGCCGCTCTATACGACTCTGACGGAACTCGTCGAATGCCAACCGGTACTGATTCAGCTCGGCGAGGGCCTTGTCCATCGACGCCTGCTGATCATCGTTCAGCCAGACCTTCAGGTTGCTGCCGATAGCCGCGACGTTCCCGTGCAGCTCGCTCCAGCTTTTCGCTGCAGCGTCGGAGCTGTTGGCGACGAAGACATTCTCCAGCGTTCGCATGTCCAGAATCTGCTTGGTCAGGCCGGATGTCGCCTCGGCAATCGTCAGCGGGTCGCTACCCTTGAGCCGGTCACCCTCCAGACGCAGCACCCGTACCGCGTCGTACATGTCCAGCTCGATGAATTCGAACTCCTCGCGACTGACCTGCGCGGCGTTCTGCATCTGCGTGCGCAGCGCAGCGCCCTGCTCGATCAGCTGCATGTAGCGGTCGAATTGACGGCCGTAGTCTTCTGCAGCCTGGCGAATCCGAGCCAGGTAGGCGCGCTCTGCCGCGCTGGAAGTTGCCGTCAGGCCAGTCAGCTCCGTATTGAGCTGCTGCAACGAGCTGTGCAACGCGTCAGCCGACGACTGCTGGCGTGTCAGGGCGAAATCGCGCTCAGCGCCACGAGCGCCCAGAATTGATGCGTTGACGCGGGAAAGCTGCTCGATCTGTTGCGCACGGCCTACGATTTCATCGACCGCAACGAACCCAGTACCAGCCACGCCGAGTGTCAGCAGCAATACCAGGCCGAAGCCGCAGATGAGCTTTTTGCCAACCGAGAGATTGGTGAAGAGATTCAATACTGGTTCCATCAGAAAGGTTCCGCAAAAAGGGGCACATCGGGAAGTCGGCAGAGGTTACTAATAGTTGAGTGTTTCAGCTGGATATTTTTGACGCCTTAGGACTGACGGTAAGCGCCGGATGGGTTTGCCTAGCACAACCGTTGATTCGTACACGCGTAGGAACAGGCTGCACCGTGTGGGGGCGGAACTGCGCTCGGACGATAAGTACAACTGGGTCTGTGGCCAAGGGCCGATCGACGAGGAGTTCAGCGCCACATGTTCGGCTTGGTGGCTGCGATCATCAGTGCTGCAGGTGTCCGTAGAGCCGGGCGTATAGCCCGCCCTCGGCGATGAGCTGGTGGTGGTCACCATCTTCGGCAATCCGGCCACCATCAAAGACCAGCACGCGATCAGCCTGTTTTACCGCGGACAACCGGTGGGCGATGATCAGCGTCGTGCGTCCTTGGAGGAAGCGGTTGAGCCCCTGATGCAACGCGTACTCGGTCGCCGCATCGAGCGCCGAAGTGGCTTCGTCGAGGATGACCACTTTCGGCTCGGCGAGAACCATGCGTGCGACAGCTAGCCGTTGCCGCTGCCCGCCAGACAATCGCACGCCGGAGCGCCCAACGATGCTGTCCAGCCCATTCGGCAATTGGCGAATCGTGACCGCCAGCTGAGCAATTTCCAGCGCTCGCCAACAGGCCTCGTCGTCCCGCTCGCGGCCCATCATCAGGTTGGCTCTCACGGTGTCGTTGAACAACGCCGGGTGCTGCAGCACCACAGCAACGTTATCGCGCACGGTGCCCAGTCCGATGTCTTCGAGTGGCACGCCGCCAAAACGAATCTGCCCGGCTTGCGGCTGATACAGCCCCAACAGCAACTGCACCAGGGTGCTTTTGCCTCCACCGCTGGCCCCGACGATGGCGACCTTTTCACCAGGTGCGATGCTGAGGTCTAGGCCCTCGAGCACCGGTTCGTCCTGATAGGCGAACTGCAAGCCACGCACCTCGATTGCGACCGTCGTCTGGCCAGTAAAAGGATCGCGTCCGCCGGCATATTGCGGCTCGTCCGCCCGCGCCAGTAGCTGGTTGATGCGGCCCAACGCACCGCCGGCGGCGTAGAAGGCGTACTGCAGACTCAGCAGTTGTTCCACTGGGCCAATCATGAACCAGAGATAGCTGAACACTGCCAGCATCTGGCCGATCGACAGGTCGGAAAACAGCACGGTAAGCATCGCGGCGGCACGGAACACGTCGATGCCGAACTGGAACAGCAGACCACTGGCACGGTTGGATGCATCGGTCTTCCACTGTGAGGCGATTGCATAGTCCCGCACCTCTCGAGCGCGCAGCCCCAGACGGCCAAGGAAGAAGCCTTGCCGATTACTAGCGCGAACCTCCTGAATCGCGTCGAGGGTTTCGGTCAGCGCCTGGGTGAAGCGCGATGTGCTGTCGTTCTCCAACCGTTTCAGGTGTTTCACCCGCTTGCCCAACTGCACCGTCGCGTAGATGACCAGTGGGTTGAATAGCAGGATCAGCAAAGCCAGTTGCCAGTGCATCCAGACCAGAATGGCTGCCGTACCGATGATCGACAGAATGGCGACGAGCAGGCGACTCAGCGTGTCGCCAATAAACTTGTCGATGGTCTCCAGATCGGTCACCAGATGCGCCGCTACCGTTCCGCCGCCGAGACTTTCGTATTCGGCAAGAGCGATGCGTTTGAGGCGCTCGATCAGGCGCACGCGGATGCGATAAACGATGTCCTTTGACAGTCGCGCAAACAGGCGCGCCTGCAGCACGTTGAACACCAGCGCCGACGCTCGCAGGACCAGTGTTATGCCCAGCATCAGCCCGATATAACCCGCCGCGCTTTCCCAGCTGGCCGGCAGGAAGCGATTCATGACCTGTAGCGCGGTATCGCCCGCACCCAGCAGCACTTCGTCGACCAGCAACGGCAGCAGCAACGGAATCGGCACGCTACAGAGCGTCGCCAGCACGGCAACCAGATTGGCCAGAATCAGTGCTTTGCGGTGGTGCAGCGCAAGCCGGCGAATTTCCGCCCAGCTGAGTTGGTCAGCCATGGGCGTTGCGCTCCAGCCAACGCTCCAATAGCGCTGCCAACGCTGGCAAAGGCTGATAACCATTGGTTACCAACGCCAGTTGCCCTTCGTGCTCGGCCAGCAAGGTGGGGAAGCCGGCGATACCCAGGTTCTCGACCCAGGCGAAGTCAGCCGCGGTCGCCGCCTTGGTGGCCGGGTCGTCATAACATTCGGCGAACTGGCTGCGCGACAGCCCTGCTGCCTCGGCCAGTTCCACCAGTACTGATGGTTGAGTCACGTCACGCCGGCGCTCGTAGAACGCCTGCTGAATCAGCAACGACAGTGGCCAGACGCGTGCCTCGTCGAGGTCGCGAGCCGCGACAAGTGCGCGACAAGCCGGTTCGGTGTCGTAAATCAGCGCATCAGGTAGACCCTGCTCCAGATCGAATGCCTGCCCCGTCGCCGAGTGCACGGCTTGCCAGTAAGACAACGTGCGCTCGCGCCCGGCCTGATCCATCACAACCTGCTCACGGCGTAATCCGCCGACCCTCAGCCCGAGCGACACGCCTTTTTGCTCGGCCTGCTCGGCCAATGCCGTCATCACCGGCGCAAAACCCCAGCACCAGGAGCACATCGGGTCCATCACATAGATCAGTCGGGCCACTTCGATACTCCACTACTGCGTGACGTGCTGGCACGGCGGCCGGCTGTCAGCGATCCAGTTCGCGTGGATCGCGGCCAATGGGATGCGGCTGATTGCGCTCACGCGCCAGTTCGATCTGCTTCTGCCGCTCACGTGCGCCGGCGCGCGTCTTCTCGCTCAGCGTATCCCAGCAGTGCGGGCAGCTTATTCCCGGAGCGTAGTGTTCCGATTGCCGATCTTCCACGGCTAAGGGAGCGCGGCAGGCATGGCACAGATCGAAATCGCCGACACTGAGGTCATGGCGTACGGTCACCCGGTTATCGAACACGAAGCAGTCACCCTGCCAGCGGCTTTGCGCCTCGGGCACATCTTCCAGATATTTAAGGATGCCGCCTTTGAGGTGATAGACCTCTTCGAAGCCCTCACCGAGCATGTAGCTCGAGGCTTTCTCGCACCGAATGCCTCCGGTGCAGAACATCGCAACCTTCTTGTGCTTCGCCGGATCGTAGTGCGCCTTAATGTAGTCAGGAAACTCGCGGAAGGACTTGGTTTTGGGATCAACCGCGCCATCGAACGTGCCGATCGCCACTTCATAGTCGTTACGCGTATCGATCAGCAGCACCTCGGGATCAGCAATGAGCTCATTCCAGTCTCGCGGTTCCACGTAAGTGCCGACCCGCTTGTTGGGGTCCACACCCTCAACGCCAAGCGTAACGATCTCTTTCTTCAGCTTGACCTTGGTGCGATAGAACGGCTGCTCATCGCAATACGATTCCTTGTGGTCGATATCGGCCAGGCGGGCATCGCGGCGGAACCAGTCGAGCAGCGCATCAATGCTCTCGCGCGTACCGGACACAGTGCCATTGATGCCTTCCTCCGCAAGCAGCAGCGTTCCCTTGATGCCATTCTGAAGGAGTGCTTCAAGCAGCGGTTCGCGCAGCGCAACGTAATCGGGCAGCGATACGAACTTGTACAACGCGGCCACAACGATTTTTTGAGTCATGAGTACTTCCACCAGTGGTCACCCGCGTAAAGGGTGGACCGGATACAAACGAAAACGCCGGCGTGGGCCGGCGCGAGCGGAAAGTCTAACAAAGAACGTCAGGACGGTCCTGCGTGCAAGCGCTCCTACTTATGCCCGCCGGCACATACCGGCGACGCAGGCACCGTGCGCTGTTGCGCCCATTCCTCTGGCGTATAGGTATGCAACGCCAGCGCATGGACCTGCTGCATCAGCTCACCCATCGCTGCATAGGCCTGCTGATGACGCTTGACCGAATTCAGCCCGCTGAACTGCGGGCTGACGATCACTGCCTTGTAGTGGGTTTCCTGCCCCCGGCTATGCATGTGACTTTCATCAAGCACTTCGAGGTGTTCTGGCTGCAGAGCCTGCAGGGCATTTTGGACTAGATCGATTTTGCGCATTACGGGGTCTCTCAAGGCTTCTGTTTTTCGAGCTCGGCCGTCATATCGGCCAGCAACTTGTTCACTTCCGGTACTGCACCCTCCAGCTTGACCTGGGTGAGCTGAGCTGAACGCGCGTTGAGCTCCGGCAGCTTGGTAAGCATCTTCTTGCCCAGAGGGGACTGATAGAAGTCGATCAGCTGATTCAGCTCGGTTTCGGAAAATTGGCTGGTGTATAGATCGACCAGATCGGGTTTCAGCTTGTCCCAACCTATAGCCTTGTCCAGCGCGGTGTTGGCCTGCGCCTGGTAGCGCTCAAGCATCGCCTTCTTGCTGTCAGGCGCCTGAGCCTCGGCAAAGCGTTGCGCAAACATCTGCTGCACTTGGGCATAGACGGGTACGGCGAGCCGATCAGCATTGGCTAGCTGCAGGAAACGCTCTGCACTCCCCGCATGGCTCGCGCTGTCAGCCAACGCCGAGGAACTGACACAGATAAACAGCATTGCAGAGCGCAAGGCCTGGGTACGAAACGTTGGCATTGGAAATTCCTTGAGTAGGCTATAGGTAGCCTTCAATGGACACATTCTGCGCCTGGAGTTCCAATGCCTCAAGCCGCGAGCGGCACGCTAGGGGAACCGTCGACACCGCAAGGCAGCCTAACCAGCAATATAGAGCAGGAGCATTGCATGACGCGTATAGAAACCGACAGCCTGGGACCAGTCGAAGTACCGGAACAGGCTTACTGGGGTGCCCAGACGCAACGTTCGCTGAGCAATTTCGAAATCGGTAACGAGCGCATGCCGATCGAAATGCTGCATGCGCTGGCTCTGATCAAAAAGGCTGCCGCGCGGGTGAACAATCGAATTGGCGACTTGCCTCCCGACGTAGCTCGTCTGATCGAACAAGCCGCGGACGAGATCCTGCATGGCCAACACGACGATCAGTTCCCGCTGGTGGTCTGGCAAACCGGCAGCGGAACGCAAAGCAACATGAACGTCAACGAGGTAATCGCAGGCCGAGCCAACGAACTGGCCGGCGGTAACCGGGGGGGCAAGTCGCCCGTCCACCCCAACGACCATGTGAACCGGGCGCAAAGCTCCAACGACTGTTTTCCGACCGCAATGCATATCGCTGCGGCCAAGGCAGTTCATAACAAACTGCTGCCCGCCATTGCAGAGCTTTCCGGGGGCCTGGCCGAGCTGTCGGCGCGGCACAACAAGCTGATCAAGACCGGTCGCACCCACATGATGGATGCAACCCCGATCACCTTTGGCCAGGAGATGTCAGCCTTCGTCGCCCAACTGGACATTGCCGAGCGCACGATCCGCCAATCCTTACCGGCTGTGTACGAGCTAGCGCAGGGCGGCACTGCGGTTGGAACTGGCTTGAACTCCCCCCATGGATTCGCCGAAGCCATCGCAGCGGAGCTTGCAGCCCTTTCAGGCCTTCCCTTCGTATCTGCACCCAACAAGTTCGCAGCATTGGCGGGGCACGAGCCGCTGGTCGCACTATCCGGTGCGTTGAAGACACTGGCAGTCGCGCTGATGAAGCTGGCCAACGATCTTCGTCTGCTTGGCTCAGGTCCGCGTGGAGGCTTTGCCGAGGTGCGGTTACCCGCCAACGAACCTGGCAGTTCGATCATGCCTGGCAAGGTCAATCCGACCCAGTGCGAGGCGTTGTCGATGCTCGCATGCCAGGTCATGGGTAACGATATGACGATCAGCTTTGCCGCAAGCCAAGGGCATCTGCAGCTGAATGTTTTCAAGCCGGTGATCATTCACAACCTGCTTCAATCCATTCAACTTCTGTCCGATGGATCCCGCAATTTCAACGCCCATTGCATTGCAGGACTCGAACCGGATCCGGCACGCATGGCCGAGCATCTGGAGCGCGGGCTGATGTTGGTAACCGCACTGAACCCACATATCGGTTACGACCGGGCGGCCGAGATAGCTAAAAAAGCCTATGCGCAAGGCACCACGTTGCGCGAAGCAGCCATGGAGCTCGGTTACGTTACCAGCGAAGAATTCGATCAATGGGTTCGTCCAGAAACCATGCTCGAATCGGGCAGTGGAAATAGCTAAAAAGAGTCGGAGGGGCGTGGCTACCTCGCCCCGTCCATCAACCTCAATCAGCGTTCGCTTTCCCAGCTTGCAGGCAGGTCTAAATAGGACACGGAAAGGCAGGAGAACGTACGTCGCAGTGATGGCAGTTGGTTCAAGCGCCGAGTCTTAGCTCGCCAGCGCGACTGTGCACCCGCTGATTTTTTTCGCCTGCCGCCACCAAGCCAACGGGACAGGAAACACCGCCAACAGAGCTCACCGGAAACAGGCTCTCGCCACCTCCAAGTTTCGCGACTCCAAAATGCGGCCAGAAGTATTGCGTTCGTCATGTATGGCTATCTTGCTCAGCAAATTCGATACGCATATGGTCAGCTCGGCTGACGTATAGAGTCCGGCCTGCGTGTTCGTTCGCGCAAGCGCTGGCGGCTGGTGTCCAGCAAGTCGTCACGACCGACCTGCCGATTGCGTCGATGATCTGATCGCCAGTTCGCTTCGGACCGCGCCAAACGGTATCGAATCTCGGACATGACATACGAACGGACGGACCACGGTCGGCTGTATCTGGCAGGTGTGCTTGATCTTTCTATTCAGCCGCCGTCGCCGGCTCGGCTATGCGATGCACCACTGCATGCAGCAGCCTAGATGCATGCCGCACTGGAGATGGCCGTGGCACGTCGACAGCCACTACCTGCACTCGAATCGTGGCCGAATCGTGGCAGCCAGTATTGCGCCGATGGCTACCAGGCCTTGCTTCTTACTTCGGCAACATCACATCGGGCCTAGTTATCGCCGCGGGAAGACTGTTGGACAATGCGGCAATGGAGAACTTCTTCCGCTCGCCGAAGGCCGAACGGGTGTATTTAAAGCGTCATGCCAACTACCAGAAGACGAAGATCGACCTGTTTGACGATCCGCTTTTGCGATCACCGCCGCCACTCGACGCTGGGCGACCGTCAGTCCGGTGGAGTCGTTACGCGAGGAGTAGCTCTTGACTACCTGTACACCAGATCAGGAACAGACCTGCCTATCGCGGCTTTCTTTTGGGCAAAAGCAAACCCCCGACCCGCTTTCGCGGATCGGGGGTTTGGGAAAGGAGCTTGACGATGACCTACTCTCACATGGGGAGACCCCACACTACCATCGGCGATGCGTCGTTTCACTACTGAGTTCGGGATGGGATCAGGTGGTTCCAACGCTCTATGGTCGTCAAGCAATTCAGTTGCTGTCTCGGGGTTTAGCCGCTACAGCCAATTGGGTATGTGATCAGGTAATGCGTGTTCATGCTGATTTTCGGCTTTTCTGTCGACTTTCCGTCTAACAGCCAAATTGTTTGGGTGTTATATGGTCAAGCCTCACGGGCAATTAGTATTGGTTAGCTCAACGCCTCACAGCGCTTACACACCCAACCTATCAACGTCGTAGTCTTCGACGGCCCTTCAGGGAGCTCAAGGCTCCAGTGAGATCTCATCTTGAGGCAAGTTTCCCGCTTAGATGCTTTCAGCGGTTATCTCTTCCGAACGTAGCTACCCGGCAATGCCACTGGCGTGACAACCGGAACACCAGAGGTTCGTCCACTCCGGTCCTCTCGTACTAGGAGCAGCCCCTCTCAAATCTCAAACGTCCACGGCAGATAGGGACCGAACTGTCTCACGACGTTCTAAACCCAGCTCGCGTACCACTTTAAATGGCGAACAGCCATACCCTTGGGACCGGCTTCAGCCCCAGGATGTGATGAGCCGACATCGAGGTGCCAAACACCGCCGTCGATATGAACTCTTGGGCGGTATCAGCCTGTTATCCCCGGAGTACCTTTTATCCGTTGAGCGATGGCCCTTCCATACAGAACCACCGGATCACTAAGACCTACTTTCGTACCTGCTCGACGTGTCTGTCTCGCAGTCAAGCGCGCTTTTGCCTTTATACTCTACGACCGATTTCCGACCGGTCTGAGCGCACCTTCGTACTCCTCCGTTACTCTTTAGGAGGAGACCGCCCCAGTCAAACTACCCACCATACACTGTCCTCGATCCGGATAACGGACCAGAGTTAGAACCTCAAAGTTGCCAGGGTGGTATTTCAAGGTTGGCTCCACGCGAACTGGCGTCCACGCTTCAAAGCCTCCCACCTATCCTACACAAGCAAATTCAAAGTCCAGTGCAAAGCTATAGTAAAGGTTCACGGGGTCTTTCCGTCTAGCCGCGGATACACTGCATCTTCACAGCGATTTCAATTTCACTGAGTCTCGGGTGGAGACAGCGCCGCCATCGTTACGCCATTCGTGCAGGTCGGAACTTACCCGACAAGGAATTTCGCTACCTTAGGACCGTTATAGTTACGGCCGCCGTTTACCGGGGCTTCGATCAAGAGCTTCGCTTGCGCTAACCCCATCAATTAACCTTCCGGCACCGGGCAGGCGTCACACCCTATACGTCCACTTTCGTGTTTGCAGAGTGCTGTGTTTTTAATAAACAGTCGCAGCGGCCTGGTATCTTCGACCGGCATGGGCTTACGTAGTAAATACTTCACCCTCACCGGCGCACCTTCTCCCGAAGTTACGGTGCCATTTTGCCTAGTTCCTTCACCCGAGTTCTCTCAAGCGCCTTGGTATTCTCTACCCAACCACCTGTGTCGGTTTGGGGTACGGTTCCTAGTTACCTGAAGCTTAGAGGCTTTTCCTGGAAGCATGGCATCAACCACTTCGCTTTCTAAAAGAAAGCTCGTCATCAGCTCTCGGCATTAAGATCCCGGATTTACCTAAGATCTCTGCCTACCACCTTAAACAAGGACAACCAACGCCTTGCTGGCCTAGCCTTCTCCGTCCCCCCATCGCAGTAACTAGAAGTACGGGAATATTAACCCGTTTCCCATCGACTACGCTCTTCAGCCTCGCCTTAGGGACCGACTCACCCTGCGTCGATTAACGTTGCGCAGGAACCCTTGGTCTTTCGGCGTGCGAGTTTTTCACTCGCATTGTCGTTACTCATGTCAGCATTCGCACTTCTGATACCTCCAGCCAGCTTCTCAACTGACCTTCACAGGCTTACAGAACGCTCCTCTACCGCTCAACTTACGTTGAACCCGTAGCTTCGGTACCTGGTTTGAGCCCCGTTACATCTTCCGCGCAGGCCGACTCGACTAGTGAGCTATTACGCTTTCTTTAAAGGGTGGCTGCTTCTAAGCCAACCTCCTAGCTGTCTAAGCCTTCCCACATCGTTTCCCACTTAACCAGGATTTTGGGACCTTAGCTGACGGTCTGGGTTGTTTCCCTTTTCACGACGGACGTTAGCACCCGCCGTGTGTCTCCCGTGCTGACACTTGCTGGTATTCGGAGTTTGCATCGGTTTGGTAAGTCGGGATGACCCCCTAGCCGAAACAGTGCTCTACCCCCAGCAGTGATACACGAGGCGCTACCTAAATAGCTTTCGAGGAGAACCAGCTATCTCCGAGCTTGATTAGCCTTTCACTCCGATCCACAGGTCATCCGCTAACTTTTCAACGGTAGTCGGTTCGGTCCTCCAGTTAGTGTTACCCAACCTTCAACCTGCCCATGGATAGATCGCCCGGTTTCGGGTCTATTCCCAGCGACTAAACGCCCTATTAAGACTCGCTTTCGCTACGCCTCCCCTATTCGGTTAAGCTCGCCACTGAAAATAAGTCGCTGACCCATTATACAAAAGGTACGCAGTCACCTAACAAAGTAGGCTCCCACTGCTTGTACGCATACGGTTTCAGGATCTATTTCACTCCCCTCTCCGGGGTTCTTTTCGCCTTTCCCTCACGGTACTAGTTCACTATCGGTCAGTCAGTAGTATTTAGCCTTGGAGGATGGTCCCCCCATATTCAGACAAAGTTTCTCGTGCTCCGTCCTACTCGATTTCACTTCTAAGACCTTTTCGCGTACAGGGCTATCACCCACTATGGCCGCACTTTCCAGAGCGTTCCGCTAAAATCAAAGAAGCTTAAGGGCTAATCCCCGTTCGCTCGCCACTACTAAGGGAATCTCGGTTGATTTCTTTTCCTCAGGGTACTTAGATGTTTCAGTTCCCCTGGTTCGCCTCACACACCTATGTATTCAGTGTGTGATAACCATCTTATGATGGCTGGGTTCCCCCATTCAGACATCTCCGGATCAAAGTCTGTTTGCCGACTCCCCGAAGCTTTTCGCAGGCTACCACGTCTTTCATCGCCTCTGACTGCCAAGGCATCCACCGTATGCGCTTCTTCACTTGACCATATAACCCCAAGCAATCTGGTTACTGTCTAATAACGTGAAGACGACATTCGCCGAAAATCCGCATTCTGCCCATAAAGAGCAACTCGCAAATTTTACCTTGACTTGAATAATTACCAGTGAAAGTAACTACCCAAATCTACTTCTATCACATACCCAAATTTTTAAAGAACAGTTCTGGCGCAAAGACCAGAAATCAATACCCTCAAACATCCATCAGATGCCCAAGCAGCACTCATTTCTGAGCTTTCAGCGATTATCGAGTTAATGGTGGAGCCAAGGAGGATCGAACTCCTGACCTCCTGCGTGCAAAGCAGGCGCTCTCCCAGCTGAGCTATGGCCCCATCTACAGATCGGCCACATCCCATGACAATTGGTGGGTCTGGGCAGATTCGAACTGCCGACCTCACCCTTATCAGGGGTGCGCTCTAACCAACTGAGCTACAGACCCAATCGTCTCTCTCGGGTCGAAACCCAATCGCTTTTCGCTAGTGAATCAAGCAATTCGTGTGGGAGCTTATGAAGAAGCTGAAGTCTTCGATTAAGGAGGTGATCCAGCCGCAGGTTCCCCTACGGCTACCTTGTTACGACTTCACCCCAGTCATGAATCACTCCGTGGTAACCGTCCCCCCGAAGGTTAGACTAGCTACTTCTGGAGCAACCCACTCCCATGGTGTGACGGGCGGTGTGTACAAGGCCCGGGAACGTATTCACCGTGACATTCTGATTCACGATTACTAGCGATTCCGACTTCACGCAGTCGAGTTGCAGACTGCGATCCGGACTACGATCGGTTTTATGGGATTAGCTCCACCTCGCGGCTTGGCAACCCTTTGTACCGACCATTGTAGCACGTGTGTAGCCCAGGCCGTAAGGGCCATGATGACTTGACGTCATCCCCACCTTCCTCCGGTTTGTCACCGGCAGTCTCCTTAGAGTGCCCACCATTACGTGCTGGTAACTAAGGACAAGGGTTGCGCTCGTTACGGGACTTAACCCAACATCTCACGACACGAGCTGACGACAGCCATGCAGCACCTGTGTCAGAGTTCCCGAAGGCACCAATCCATCTCTGGAAAGTTCTCTGCATGTCAAGGCCTGGTAAGGTTCTTCGCGTTGCTTCGAATTAAACCACATGCTCCACCGCTTGTGCGGGCCCCCGTCAATTCATTTGAGTTTTAACCTTGCGGCCGTACTCCCCAGGCGGTCGACTTAATGCGTTAGCTGCGCCACTAAGATCTCAAGGATCCCAACGGCTAGTCGACATCGTTTACGGCGTGGACTACCAGGGTATCTAATCCTGTTTGCTCCCCACGCTTTCGCACCTCAGTGTCAGTATTAGCCCAGGTGGTCGCCTTCGCCACTGGTGTTCCTTCCTATATCTACGCATTTCACCGCTACACAGGAAATTCCACCACCCTCTGCCATACTCTAGCTTGCCAGTTTTGGATGCAGTTCCCAGGTTGAGCCCGGGGCTTTCACATTCAACTTAACAAACCACCTACGCGCGCTTTACGCCCAGTAATTCCGATTAACGCTTGCACCCTTCGTATTACCGCGGCTGCTGGCACGAAGTTAGCCGGTGCTTATTCTGTCGGTAACGTCAAAACAGCAAGGTATTAGCTTACTGCCCTTCCTCCCAACTTAAAGTGCTTTACAATCCGAAGACCTTCTTCACACACGCGGCATGGCTGGATCAGGCTTTCGCCCATTGTCCAATATTCCCCACTGCTGCCTCCCGTAGGAGTCTGGACCGTGTCTCAGTTCCAGTGTGACTGATCATCCTCTCAGACCAGTTACGGATCGTAGCCTTGGTGAGCCTTTACCTCACCAACTAGCTAATCCGACCTAGGCTCATCTGATAGCGCAAGGCCCGAAGGTCCCCTGCTTTCTCCCGTAGGACGTATGCGGTATTAGCGTTCCTTTCGAAACGTTGTCCCCCACTATCAGGCAGATTCCTAGGCATTACTCACCCGTCCGCCGCTGAATCAGAGAGCAAGCTCTCTTCATCCGCTCGACTTGCATGTGTTAGGCCTGCCGCCAGCGTTCAATCTGAGCCATGATCAAACTCTTCAGTTCAATACTGCTTGGGTTTTGAGAAAACCCTAAACTTGGCTCAGCAATCGCAAATCTCTTTACAAGTAAAGAGTAACTCTCGAATACTCGAGTGTTGCTTTGTGATGCTGATAATCTAGCTGACCATCAGTCTTACATTCACAAGCACCCACACGAATTGCTTGATTCAGTTGTTAAAGAGCGTTTCGATCAAGTCTTTCGTCTCAACCGAGGCCGCGCATTCTACAGCAGCCTTGTTACCTGTCAAGCTGTTTTTGAAGAACTTTTTCTTTCTTCTCAACCGCTTGCGCCTTCGATCAACTCTCATCTCTCGTCAGCGGGAGGCGAATCATACAGCGTTCAAAACCGCTGTCAACCACCTCTTTCAACCGCTTCCGATCAACCTGACCGAAGCCACCAACAGGACTCAACCACCACCCTGTCAGCCCGGCGCATTCTACTCGAATTTGCCATCCGTGCAACCCTTTTATTTCGCTAACCTTTTGATTTACAAGAGATTTTGCTTAAGGACTGCGCCGGAGAAGGTGCGCATTATAGGAGCCTGAAAACTAACGTCAACCGTTATTTTCGCCTTCAGGCGAGTTTGTCAGCAGTCAGTTGTGGGCATAACGGTCACTCAGGGTTATTCAGATATCTCTCCCTTATATAGCTAGGTTTCCCATTGTCTCGCCGAGATACCCGGATCGAAGATACGGTCTCCGGGACAGTCAGCGCCCATTCCGCACCACCTGCCTCCATTCAGGTAATACCTATGGCCGGCGCCCTTAGGTCCAGTGGAGGCATCTACAATTGCTGCCGCCTGTATACGTAACGTCGCGCACAGCCTGGAGCGCCAGGACTGATCCTGACAAAATTGCGGCTGTGCCTAGCTGATGAAGCGGCCCATCTATCTGCCCCCGAGCCCAGCTCTCTGATGTGCCGCGACGCGCCGCCATCCTCCTGACAGCGCGCGAAGAGCGGCCTGTCGGTGTAAACTCGGCGCCCTTTTGCCTGATCGTATTTGTACGGCGCACATCATCCCGTCGCTCGTATCGCGGGCGCCTTGCGCGCACGAGCACGAGCATGAGCTGCGGATTCCGGCACGTTAGCCGCCACAGTGACTAAAGTGCCGCGACGCGCAGAAATACGTCAGCTACACGAACCGCTGGAAGCCCCATGGTAGAAGCCCTCAAGCCGGCAACGACGCCGCCCTCGCCCGCTCATCGTTTCTCCGTCGCCCCGATGATGGATTGGACTGATAGGCACTGCAGGTATTTCCTGCGTCAGCTATCGCGACATGCGCTGCTCTACACCGAGATGGTCACTACCGGTGCACTGCTTCATGGCGATGCGGCGCGGTTTCTGCGACACGACAGGAGCGAGCATCCGCTAGCCTTGCAACTTGGCGGCAGCGTGCCGGCAGAGCTGGGCGCTTGCGCAAAGCTCGCCGAAGCCGCCGGCTATGACGAGGTTAACCTCAATGTTGGCTGCCCGAGCGACCGAGTGCAGAACAATATGATTGGCGCTTGCCTGATGGGCCATCCAGGACTTGTGGCCGACTGCGTTAAAGCGATGCGCGATGCGGTGGCTGTCGAAGTCACGGTGAAGCACAGAATCGGAATCAACGGCCGCGATAGCTACGCAGAGCTATGCGATTTTGTCGGACAGGTCCGTGATGCCGGCTGCCGTAGCTTCACTGTGCATGCACGCATCGCGATTCTCGAAGGGCTTTCGCCGAAGCAGAATCGCAACGTGCCTCCACTGCGTTACGACATAGCCGCCCGACTGAAGCAGGATTTCCCTGAACTTGAGATTATCCTCAACGGCGGGATCAAGACGCTGGATGAGTGCCGGGAACATCTGCGGACCTTCGATGGCGTCATGCTCGGCCGCGAGGCTTACCACAATCCCTACCTGCTGGCGCAGGTCGACCAGACGCTGTTCGGCAGCGTCACACCTGTGATTAGTCGGGCACAGGCGTTGCGCAATATGCAGCCGTATATCGAGCAGCATCTGGCCGACGGCGGCGCAATGCATCACATCACTCGCCATGTACTCGGCCTAGGCCAGGGTTTTCATGGTGCCCGGCGCTTTCGCCAACTGCTGTCGGTGGATATTCACAAGACCAGCGAGCCACTTGCATTGCTCGATCAGGCCGCGGCACTGCTCGAAGGGCACTGACGGCTCTGCAGGTAAGGAACGCCGCCCGGGCATTTGGATCAAAGGCGAGGCGCATCCGGGTCCATACGCTCGTTGAGCGGGCCGTCTGGCTCGGGTAAGGTCATGCCACTCACAGGACGGAGCCCCTCTTACATGACTTCCAAGCTGGAACATCTCAAGCAGTTCACGACCGTTGTCGCCGATACCGGTGATATCGACGCCATCGCCCGCCTGAAGCCGGTGGATGCCACCACCAACCCATCGCTGCTGCTAAAGGCAGCAGCCATGCCGCGCTATGCCGATCACCTGGGTAACGCAATGAAGCAATGCCGGGGCGACATCGGCCTGGCGTGTGACCTTTTCGCCGTAGCGGTCGGCAAGCAGATTCTGGAACTGATCCCAGGACGTATCTCCACCGAGGTGGACGCACGACTGTCGTTCGATACCCAGGCCATGGTTCAACGCGGTGAGCGCCTGATAGGGCTTTATGAGCAGGCCGGCATCAGCCGCGAGCGCGTGCTGATCAAGATCGCCGCGACCTGGGAGGGCATCCGCGCAGCCGAACAGTTGGAGAAAGCCGGTATCCAGACCAACCTCACCCTACTGTTTTCCTTCACCCAGGCCGTGGCATGCGCCGAGGCTGACGTATTTCTGATCTCGCCGTTCGTTGGCCGCATCTATGACTGGTACAAGAAGCACGAAGGTCGTGATTACCAAGGTGCGGAAGATCCGGGCGTGCAATCGGTCAGCCGCATCTACGACTACTACAAGGCACACGGTTACAAGACGGTAGTGATGGGCGCGAGCTTTCGCAATGTCGGGCAAATCGAGGCACTCGCTGGTTGCGATCGCCTTACCATCAGCCCCGAATTGCTTAGCGAACTGGCCGATGCCAGCGGTACGCTGCAGCGTAAGCTGCAACCGGGCCGCGAGTCAGAAACGCGTATCAGCCTGGATGAGAAGAGCTTCCGCTGGGACCTGAACGAGGATCCAATGGCCACCGAGAAGCTCGCCGAAGGCATCCGCCAGTTCGCCCGGGATCAGGAAAAGCTAGAAGCGCTGCTGGCCAAATTGACCTGATCAGGACCGCTCCAAGGCGGTAACGAGGTCACGGAAGGCCTCGCGATTGGACTCATTGAGGCTCATCAGGATGCGGTGGGCCTCCAATACCTTGGCCTTCACAATCTCTTCCGATTGATCCTGAGAGGGTAGATCTGCCAGACACTCCGGACACGGCAGTGGCGTGTCGACGATATTGAACACCTGGTCGAACCCCATCGACTGCAGCAGCCGAGTGATGTCGGGATGCGTAGTGACCAGCGTCGGCAGCATACCAACCTTCTGCCTCGACAGGATCGACAGCTTGGCCAGCAGGCCCAGCGTGGTGCTGTCGATGCTACGGCTCTCGGTCAGATCGATGACGATGGACGAAAAATTGCGCGACGAGAATATCTTCTCAATCGTTGCATCCAGCGCCGAACAAAGCGTCAGGCGGATTTCACCGATGAACTTGAGAACAAAGGTGCCATCCATTTCGGCGAACTGGATTCTACCAGTACTCATGCAAGGTTCCTGCTCAACACCAGCAAGGCGATATCGTCAGGCATATCAGCCAGCTCGGCCAGCCCGAAGACTCGACGTAATCCATCCAGCGTGCCACCAGCATCCGTTATCAGGCCGGGCAGCGCGGACTCTTTTTCTTTGAGTGTCTCGCCTGGCAAAAGGTCCAGAATGCCATCGGAGAGCAAAGTCAGACTGAAAGTGTCCGGCAACTTAAGCTCGAAATTCTGGTAGGTGGCCTCGACGAACAACCCGACCGGTAGACCGCGGCCTTCCAGGTAATGGGCACCCTCGCCCGTATAAAGGACCGGCATCGGTAAGTGACCACCGATACTGTAGTGCAATACGTCGCGCTCCTGATCAATCACACCACCCAGCATGGTGACGTGCTTGCCGAGCTTGCAGTTGATCAATCCGCGATTGATGTGATCGAGCACTTCCGACGGCTTGAATTCGCGCAGCGTACCGCCGCGGCGCGATTCGTACAGCAGGCGGGTAGTCATGAACTTGAGCAGAACGGTCACGAAAGCCGAAGAGGCACCGTGGCCGGATACGTCAGCAAGGTAAAAGCCGATGCGTCGATCATCCACTCGGAAATAGTCGACGAAATCACCGGACAGATACAGCGATGGGATGATCTGGTGGGCAAAGTCGAAACCATCGACGGTCCAGGGCGTCACCGGCAGCATGTTCATCTGCACCTGGCGACCCGCATCCTGGTCCTCCTGCAACAGATGCAGACTGGCTTGTAGATCGCGGTTCGCCGTTTCCAGCTGCTCGCGGTAGCGGCGGTTTTCCAGTCGAAGACGCGAACGGTCCAGCGCGCGACGTACTGAATGCTCAAGCATCGCCAAGTCTTCGAGGGGCTTGATCAGGTAGTCAGCGGCGCCCAGACGCAACGCCTCTACCGCGTCGCTCATCACACCGGCTCCGGATACCACGATCACGGGAAGATCGACCTGCCGCTCGCTGATCTGGCGGATCAGCTCAAGGCCATCCATCTGCGGCATGCGCAGGTCGCAGATCACCAAGTCAGGTTGGTCCGAATCAAACAGCTCCATACCCTGAGGGCCATTGCCGGCCTGCAGGACACGAAAGCCGCTGTCATCCAGATAGGCAGCCAGACTGGCTCGAACCACATCGTCGTCATCTATGATCAGCAGCGTCGCGCTTGGTTTATGCATGTTCCTACCAGGCGGTGTCGCCAGGATGATTGGCGAAAACATTGGCCCTGCGTGACGCCGGGCTTGGGTTCGTTTCAAGGCGCAGACGGTACTCCCATACGAACGGCGTTTCAAGCCAACCGGCTGGTGCCTTTACAGGTCGAATTGAGGAGCGCTATAAGAATGCCGGGAGTCATATATAAAAGGTTGAAACCATGAGCCAGAAAGACCGCGATTACAGCGAGAAACGCGATTTCATCCGTATGCAAATCGAAACCACCGTCGCGCTGGAACATGGCGATACAAAAATGAGCGGTACCTGTATCGACCTCTCCAGCACCGGCATGCAGGTATTGGCCAATGCTCAGCTACGCATGGGTGACAAGGTTCGCGTGCTGATCCCTTCCGAACACAGCGAGCTCAAAGGGCTCGACGCGCAGACCGAAGTCGTGCGCATCAGCCAGCTCGACGATGGTCGGCAGAGCCTGGGACTGGCCATTCTTTCGATGTCCTGACCCTGCTCCATATGGCCGCAGCAAATGCGGCCATGCTTCAGAAGTCGTCTTCGACCTCGCCATCTTTAACGCGGAACTCGCGATTCTGCAGGTAGGCGTTGCGCACGAAAATGTAGCGATCACCTCGGATCATTCTTTCGGCGGAAAGCAGTCCGGCGCGAGTATCTACCAGATCCACGCCGCGCGTGACGTTGCGTGTCGGCACATGATTCATATGCGGATAGGGTTCGAGCAAGGCGTCGGGCACGCGGCCAGCGGCGTCACGCACCGTACTTGGGCCCAACAATGGCAGCACGACGTAAGGACCGCTCCCCAGCCCCCAGGCGCCCAGGGTCTGGCCAAAATCTTCATCGTTCTTTTGCAAGCCCATCTGGGTGGCGACGTCGAAGAAGCCCAACACACCAAAAGTGGTATTGAACAGGATTCGACTGGTATCGATGCCGGCGTCGCGAACCTTGCCCTGCAGCAGATCGTTGGTCAGCACAATCACGTCACCAAGATTGCTGAACACGTTACCGATGCCGTCTTCGAGAAACTCCGGGGTGACCTTCTGGTAGCCCTTAGCGAGCGGCTTGAGGGTGTAGGTGTCGACGGTGTCGTTGAAACGGAACACCGCACGATTGACGCCCTCCCATGGATCTTCTTCGGCCGCCAGCGCAGGCGCCGCGCCAAGCATGGCGACAGTAGCGACGAAACCGGCCTTGAGCACGGCGATCCAGGCCGTAGCGATCTTGGGCATTGCTTTTTTCTCCCTAGGTATTGGTGTATGCGGCGCACCGACGCAGACCACGCAGTATAGAGCGAACACCCGGTTTTCGGCAGCCAGCCGGACATTCGGCTTTCACGCCTGCGCCTAGAGGCAATCTTGCTCCGGCAAAGACACAGACAAGGTGCGGCCGCTGGTTTAACCTTCGGTTATCAAGGCTTTTACCAAGTCGTCAGTAAACCCATGAGAGGGAAGCAAAATGCCGGAACATGATCTGCAGTCGCAGCTCGAAGAACTGCGTAATCAACTGGCCCAGGATACGCCGCTGACCGACGAGGAGCGCGCTTCGCTGCACGCGATCGCCCAGGATATCGAGGCGCGCCTGGCGGCTCAGGGCTCCAGCGACTACAACGACTCGCTGGTAGATGGTGTCAACCTGGCGGTAGAGCGCTTCGAAGTCAGCCACCCGAACATGGCCATGACACTGCGCAACATCATGCAGACCCTGGCCAATATGGGCATCTAAAACTGTTAACGGGTCGCGCCGCGGCGGCGACCCGTTGCGTCATTGACGCACCAGACGGCGATTGTCCACGACAAGCGCTTCGCTGCTGCGGTACGGATTGATATCCAAGCCGCCGCGGCGCACGTAGCGCGCATAGACCGTCAATTTCTCGGGCTGCAGCAGACGCTGAAGATCGAGGAAGATGCGTTCCACGCATTGCTCGTGAAAGTCGGCATGCTGTCGAAAGCTCACCAGATACGCCAACAGACTCTCCGCCTGCAACGCCGCGCCGCGGTACTCGACCACCACGCTGCCCCAGTCCGGCTGACCAGTCACCGGGCAATTGGATTTGAGCAAGTGGCTATGCAGGGCCTCCTCTACCACACGCTCTGCATCGCAGACCAACAGCTCCGGTTGCGGATGATCGTAGTGCTCGATAACAACATCCAGATCGTCGATGCAGCGACCTGGAAGCCCCGCAACACCCTCTGCTGCGACTTCATCCAGCGTACGCAGCCGCACCTTCACCGGCTTGCCGGCAGCCGCGGAAAGATCGCTGCTCATCACCTCGAGCAGCGCCTCACGCGACTCGAAAACCGACTGGTTCAGCGAGTTGAGATAGAGCTTGAACGACTTCGATTCGATGATGTTCGGCGAGTCCGCCGGAATCTCGAATTCACCGATCGCCACCACCGGCTTGCCGGAAGGCAGCAACCAGGAAAGCTCGTAGCAATTCCACAGGTCCACGCCCTGGTAAGGCAGCGTCGCGGCGGTAAGGCCGAGCTCGGCCCACTTCGGCGCACGCGGAATCGGGAACAGCAGATGTGGGCTGTAGGTTGCAACGTAGGCGCTGGATTTGCCCAGCGGGGAGTGTTCGGCGGGATGCTGCATGGGAAGAGAACCTGAACGAAAACGCCGCGAAGTTTAGCGCTTCGCGGCGTTCTTTTCAGCGGCATCGGCGCGGCGGCCGAATGGAGTGCGCCTACTGCCGCATACCCCGGCCACTCTTGAGCAGGCCAACCGACACCAGATAGAGCGCGACCACTGCCACCAGCATGAAACTGATCGCCACGCCGATGCGAATATCGGAGACGCCAAGGATGCCGTAACGGAAGGCGTTGACCATGTGCAGCACCGGGTTGGCCAGCGATAGCGTCTGCCAGAACGGCGACAACAGGTTGATGGAATAGAACACCCCGCCCAGGTACGTCAGCGGCGTCAGCACGAAGGTTGGAATGATCGAGATGTCATCGAAGTTGCGCGCAAACACCGCGTTGATGAAGCCGCCCAGCGCGAAAATGCTCGCGGTCAGGGTGATGACCAGCACGGTCACGCCCAGATGGTGCACCTGTAGGTCGGTGAAGAACATCGACAGCAGCGTGACTATCACCGCGACTGCCAGCCCGCGAGTGATGCCGCCAAGGGCAAAACCGATGACGATCACATGTGGCGACACCGGCGAAACCAGCAACTCCTCGATAGAGCGCTGAAACTTGGTGCTGAAAAAGCTCGACACCACGTTACTGTACGAGTTGGTGATCACCGACATCATGATCAGCCCCGGCACGATGTAATCCATGTAGCTGAAGCCGCCCATGTCGCCGATCCGCGCGCCGATCAGGCTGCCGAAGATGACGAAATACAGCACCATGGTGATCGCCGGGGGGAGCAGCGTCTGCGGCCAGATGCGGGTATAGCGACGGATCTCGCGCTGGACGATGGTCTGCAGCGCGACCAGGTTGGGACGCAGCTCGCCGCTCATGACTTCACCTTCAGGTTGTTCTCCACCAGCGACACGAACAGCTCCTCCAGTCGGTTGGTCTTGTTACGCAGGCTCAGCACCTCGATACCCTGGGCGCCCAGCAAGCGAAACAGCTCGGTCACGCCCTGGCTTTTCTCCACCTGCACCTCGAGGGTGTGATGGTCGACCAGCCGCGACGGATAATTGCCCAGCTCAGGCGCCACCAGCTGCGACTCCTTGAGATCGAGCAGAAAGGTTTCCACATGCAGCTGCGTGAGCAGCTCGCGCATGCTGGTGTTCTTGACGATCTGACCGCGGTCGATGATGCCGATGTTGCGGCACAGCTGTTCGGCCTCCTCCAGATAGTGCGTGGTGAGGATGATGGTGATGCCTTCTCGGTTGAGTTCGGTGAGGAACGACCACATGGAGCGGCGCAGCTCGATGTCCACACCCGCCGTTGGCTCGTCGAGGATCAACAGCCGCGGCTGATGAATCAGCGCTCGGGCGATCATCAGGCGGCGCTTCATCCCGCCAGAGAGCATCCGCGAGGACACGTCACGCTTGTCCCACAGGCCCAGCTGGTTGAGATAACGCTCGGCCCGTTCCTTGGCGATCTTTGCCGGGATGCCGTAGTAACCGGCCTGGGTGACCAGGATGTCGAAGGCCTTCTCGAACTGGTTGAAATTGAATTCCTGCGGGACCACGCCCAGGCAGCGCTTGAGCCGGGACGGGTCGCGATCAAGGTCGTGGCCGAACACGTTGACCGTGCCACCGCTTTTATTCACCAGGGTCGAAAGGATGCCGATGGTGGTGGACTTGCCGGCACCGTTGGGGCCGAGCAAGGCGAAGAAGTCGCCTTCGGCGACGTCCAGGTCGATGCCCTTGAGGGCCTGGAAGCCGTTTCCGTAGGTCTTGGTCAACTGCCGAATGGATAGAGCAGTACTCATAAGAAGTGCACACAACGCAGGGGGAGTGAAGCTAGATAAGGGCGCATGCCGCCAATTGCAACCGCCCGTTTCCGGAGCTAATGCCTCAACGCTCCCCTTCAGGCTGCTCCAGCGGCACGACGATCAATGCGGCACGCTGCCCTTCGGCGACGTCAGCCATGGGAAACAGGATGCACGCGCCCGGCTCGTCGATGACCCAGCGAACCCCGTCATCCTCTGCCAGCACGCTGCCGAGCGGCAGCGGCGCGAAATTCTCGATATTGGCCGGCACGCACAAGCGAAACTGCGGGCTGTGCTTGATGACTTCCCGAGAAATATGCAGCAGCTGCGGCAATGTTTGCGCGACGATTGGCGCCTTGCGCCCCTCAATCATCGCAGTCAGGCCCTGCTCGAATTGCGCCACTGCCGGGTGCAGTACCTCGCCTGGGCTTTCGGCAAGCTCCAGCGTGAACGCCTCGGCACCGTGCCGCGTGGTGGTCATCGCGCTGAAGGTCGACGTGGCCTGGCGCTGCAGTAGAACGCCCTCAATCGCCAGGCTCCGAAGGCGAACCAGCGCCTCGGGCGAGATCTGCTCATCCTCTCGCCATGGGCAGATGACGAACTGGGCCAGGCGCGACGGACGCATCGCCGAGTGCAGATCAAAATGGCGACGCTGGCGCCCTGCCCCGCTGAAGAAGCCGCCGACCAGCGCTTCCAGCTCCGCCGCCCGAATGGCTTCGCCACCCCACAGGTCTGCATGTTCGCCGCGAAACAGGCGATTCAGATCGTGCTCGACCTGCCGCGCCATTCGGCGCATCGCCGCAGGGTTGGCGAACAGCAGCAACAGTCGCGCACGCGGCTGCACGTCGCCCCGCGCAAGGGCGCGGACCAGACGATCCAGAACATGTATGGGGATGAGCTCGTTGCCGTGAATGCCTGCCGAGAGCAGCAGGTCCAGGCCTTGATCCTGCGCGACTGGCGGAGACACCAGAAGTGCGCCATCGGCCAGCCAGTGCAGCTTCACCCCTCGTGAGGTGAGCTGGACCTTCTCGCAGGGCTCGCGCCCGGCGAGGGTCAATTCCAGCAGCTTGCCGAGGGCGAGCATGCCGGGAAGCCGTCAGTGGTTACAGTCAGGGCCGTGGACGTGCTCGTCGTCATCGGCCTCGACCGGTTCCATTTCCAGCTGCAGGCTGACCAGATTGGTGGCCAGCGGGCGCAGCACCAGATTGGCGTATTCGGTGTCACCGTCCTCTACGTCTACACCGATCATCAGCTGACCGTTGCCGACCTGCTGAATCCAGATCTCGCGGCCCTGCCAGATCACGGCAAAACGGGTGCAAGACGTTTCCAGTTGGGTTCCGTCGACATCTTCCAGAACCAGTTGCAGGCTATCGCTCATTGAATTGCTCTCGCTAGTAGAACGCGCGGCGCCCGCAGCGCCGCACTTGGGAAATGATCAGGCCTGGGTCAGCGTCGCGATGGCGCGCTCGAGACGATCCAGCCCTTCGTCGATATCAGCTTGGTCGATCACCAGGCTCGGCGCCAGCCGCACCACGTCAGGGCCAGCCTGCAGCACCATCAGCGCTTGCTTCTCAGCAGCAGCACAGAAGGCACCGGCCTTGCCCTTCCAGGCATCGCTCAGCACGCAGCCGATCAGCAGGCCGCGACCCCGCACCAGGCTGAACACACCATAGCGCTCGCCGATCTGCATGAGTCGGGCCTTGAAACGCTCGTGCCGCGCCTTGACGCCTTCGAGCACTTCCGGCGTGTTAACGATATCCAGCACCGTCTCGGCAACCGCGCAGGCCAGCGGATTACCGCCATAGGTGGTGCCGTGGGTGCCGACACTCAGGTGCGCGGCGATTTCGTTGGTGGTCAGCATCGCGCCGATGGGGAAACCGCCGCCCAGACTCTTGGCGTTGGTCAGGATGTCCGGCGTGACACCGTAATGCATGTAGGCGAACAGCTCGCCGGTACGACCAAGGCCGGTCTGCACCTCATCGAAGATCAGCAGCGCGTTGTGCTCGTTGCACAGCTGGCGCGCGCCTTCCAGATAGGCCTGATCGCCCGGCAGGATGCCACTCTCGCCCTGGATCGGCTCCAGCACCACCGCGCAGGTCTTGTCAGAAATTGCCGCCTTAAGCGCCTCGAGGTCGTTGTAAGGCACATGGGTAATGCCTTCGATCTTCGGCCCGAAACCGTCGGAGTACTTCGGCTGCCCGCCCACCGTGACGGTGAACAGGGTGCGGCCGTGGAAGCTGTTGAGCGCGGAAATGATTTCGAATTTCTGCGGGCCGTAGACGTCATGGGCGTAACGACGGGCCAGCTTGAATGCCGCCTCGTTGGCTTCGGCGCCGGAGTTGCAGAAGAACGCGCGGTCGGCGAAGGTCGCCGCGACCAGCTTCTTCGCCAGGCGCAGTGCCGGCTCGTTGGTATAGATGTTGGAGATGTGCCAGAGCTTGCCAGCCTGCTCAGTCAGCGCCGCGACCATAGCCGGGTGTGCATGACCCAGCGCGTTGACCGCGATGCCGCCAGAGAAATCCACCAGTTCTCGCCCGCTCTGATCCCATACTCGCGAACCCAGGCCACGTACCGGTACGAAGGCTGCTGGGGCGAAGGTGGGAACAATGACCTGGTCGAAATCGGCACGTTCTACCGGGGTGTGCGAGGCGGACATCGGGGCTCTCCTGCGAGGCGACACTGAATGAGAAATGAAAACGCCCCGCCGTCGGCGGGGCGTCACTCGCGCAGTGTAAACGCAGGGCCAGCCCTAGTGCGCACTCGAAAACAAATTCTCTTGGGTGGCCGGCCGCTGAATCAGCCGAAGTGCTGCTGGTCCAGCGCGATCGCCTCGTCGAGAGTTTCAAGCAGCGCCTTGCGCACTTTCAGCTTGGTGTTCTTGTGCGCCACCATGTTGATCTTCTTCAACTGCTTGGCCGCAGCCCTGGCGACTGCCAGCAGCTCACCGGTCGGCACTACCTTGTCGAGGAAGCCAGCATCCACCGCGCCAGCCGGATCGAACATTTCGCCGTTGATCACCGAACGGTGGAAAGCCGACTTGCGCAGACGGTCGCGCGCCAACTCGATGCCGGCATGGTGCATGGTCATGCCGATCTGCACCTCATTGAGGCCGATATGGAATGGCCCTTCGACACCAATGCGGTAGTCCGCCGACAGCAGTAGGAAGGCGCCCTTGGCGACCGCATGGCCCGGACAGGCAACAATGATCGGGAACGGGTGCGCCAGCATCCGCCGCGCGAAGGTCGAGCCGGTGGCGACCAACGTCATGGCGTTCTCTGGACTCGAAGTCATTACCTTGAGGTCATAACCGCCAGAGAGAATACCCGGTTGCCCGGTGAGAATCACGATGGCACGGTCTTGCTCGGCGCGATCCAGCGCGGCATTGAGCGCCTCGAACACCGCAGGCGAGAGCGCATTGACCTTGCCATTGCACAGCGTCAGCGTGGCGACGCCGTCTTCGAATTGGTAAGAGACCAGCTCACTCATGACGAGATTCCTTGTTTTGAAGTGGGCAGACGTTACCCAGCGCTCCGGTTCAGGTAAAGCACGATGACCGACCGACCGGTCACGCTTGAGCGCTCGGAATGAGGCGAGAATCGCGTTACAGGCGCTTAGGTGTTGTCCTGCTCGAAGTCAGCCAGCGTCTCTGGATGGAGGATGGATTGCAGTTCCGGGTCGGCGATATGCAACCCGAAGGAGCCGTCCGGCAAGCCGATGGAAATGCGATAGGGCGTGCCCTCCTCGTCCACCGTGACCTGAGCCAGGTCTAGATAGCGAGCGGCACAGCGCTCCTTTGCGGCATCGCGCAGGACCACGACGCGGGGCCGCAGCTGGAACTGCTGGTGCTTTTCCACGACCACAGCCACTTCGCCGGTGTGCAGCTCAACCAACGTGCCGACCGGGAAGGCTCCTAGCCAACGGATGAATTCGCGCACCAGATCTTCGTCAAACTGTCTGCCACTGCCACTGCGCAGAATCTCGAAGGCCGACTGCACCGGCCGGGCACAGTCGTAGGCCCGATGGCTGGTGATGGCGTCGAACGCATCGACGATGGTGATGATGCGCGTCATGTAAGAAATTTGTGCCGGCCCCGAGCCCAACGGATAGCCGGTACCATCGAGCCGCTCGTGGTGGCCGTAAGCGGCATGCAGCACCGCCTCCGGAATTCCGGGCTGTGCCCGCAGTGCTTCCAGGCCGAAGACCGGATGCCGCTTTATCACCTCGAATTCCTGTGGCGTCAGCTTGCCGGGCTTGTTGAGGATCTCAGGATCGACACGCATCTTGCCTACGTCGTGCAGCAGGCCAGCCATCCCCAGCAGCTGCAGCTTGTCGTCCAGCAAGCCGAGATGGTTGCCGAACCCCATCGCCATGATCGAAACGGATAGGCAGTGCAGGCTGGTATAGAGATCCTTTTTCTTCAGCCGAATCAGCCAGAGCATCGCGCTCTCGTTGCGCAACATACTTTCAAGATTACGCCTGACCGCTCCATGGCACGCTCGGGTGTCGATCACCCGGCCATGCTGCACGTCGGCAAGCACCTGCTCGATAAGCTGAGTGCCATCCAGGTAGGCTGCGCGCGCCTCGTCCACTTCGATCGAGAGCGCATGATATCGCCGCTCCTGCGGTTTGCGCATACGCGGTGCGCCGGCCGCAACCGAGGCGCCGTGCTTCAGGCGGACTCGCCGCGTGTCGTCTACGTACACATATACGCAACAGCTGCGAACCCTGAGCACATCACCGGGCGTTAATAGCGGAAACCCCTGGAATGCGAAGTTGGTTTCGTTCCATGGCCGATCCAGCTCGCAGACGTACATACCCAATTCCAGGTTGGCGACAGAGACCCGGCGACGGGTTGGCACCAACAAGGTATCGGTATGCTTGCCTGACTTGCGTGTCAGTTTCATGGAACGAGTGAACTCCCTCGGCTTCCTTTCAAAATACCCCAGGCTTTGGCCTGAGTTGCACCAGCAGTCTAGCGGAACGTGCAGCCTGTCACCTGAGCGAGACGAATTTGTTAAGCGCATGAATAAGCTAAAAAAGTTTTTGCCAAAGGCAGTGCGTTCGATTACATTAGCGCGCCTCGACGGACATGAACCTCCGTCGATCCGGTGAGGTGTCCGAGCGGTTGAAGGAGCACGCCTGGAAAGTGTGTATACGAGAAATCGTATCAAGGGTTCGAATCCCTTCCTCACCGCCATATAGCAAATCACGCAAGCCCCTGAAGTCGTAAGACTTTCAGGGGCTTCGTCGTTTTGGGGCGCTGGTCGGGCCACAGAACACAGCCGACTGAGCCCCCTCGTCAGACGGACCTCGCCGCTTCATGCAAAAACTTGCTCAGTTGCGATCCATCATCGCTGCAGATCCGATAAGGATGCGAATTCTTCATCACGTGAAGGCGCTCGGTTTACCAGACTGCTGGGTAGCGGCCGGGTTCGTGCGCAGTGCGGTTTGGCATCACCTTCACCAACGCACCGGCTTCGCCCAGCTGTCCGACATCGACGTCATCTGGTTCGAGGCGCAACTGGCCGATCAAGCCGCGGATACCGAGATCGAGGCGAGCCTGAGGCGTTCGGACGGCTTGCTCGACTGGTCAGTGAAAAACCAGGCGCGCATGCACCTTCGCAACGGTGATCAACCGTACAAGTCGGCGACGGACGCGATGGCGCATTGGCCCGAGACGGCCACGGCGGTCGGGGTGCGGCTAAGAATGGATGGGGAGATCGAGGTGGCAGCGCCACTTGGGCTGGACGATCTTTTCAACCTGATCGTCCGGCCTACAGCGCATTTTCAAAGCGAGAAACGACAAGCCTATCTGGATCGCATCGCTTCGAAGAATTGGATCGAGACCTGGCCAAAACTGAGCATTCTCTAAGCGTGCTGCTCCCGCGGAGAAACGCCTCCCTAGCGCCCCACGGTTAGATGAACGCTTGCCGGGAGACGCCGCGTGGAAGGCGATTTCGCCCTGGCAGCTGCTCGAGACGCTTTTGCCATTCGGCGCTTGGTGACAGGCGCAGGGTCGACTTCGCAGCCTCCACGCTGATCTTCGGGGCCGCTGCCGCTTTTGCCGCCGCCCTTAACTCGGCAAGGGTTGGCGTCTTGCGCACGGGCTCATCTGTCTCCTTCTCAACGCTGCGAAGACAGAGCTTGCAAGAAACCTGACTGGCGTCCCGGGAGCTGGTCAAGCTCGATCCCGCACGTCCACATGCGACATTCCCATCGACTGGGGAGTAATGAATCACCACCTTATTGCCTCCTGATTTTTGGGGGCGCGGATTCTACACCGTCATTCCGCTCAGGCCAGACACGTGGTGAAAAAATATGGCAACGGTGACTGCGGCCAGGCTGTCGCTGCAGCCCAACGTTTGACAAAGCCTCTATCGCTAGCACCAGGGCCGTCGAACGTAGGACGTGCGAGCTGGCGACTGCCGCGCGAGGCTCCATCGAGACGCCGGCGGACTCCGCCGCGCCCCGTTTGATTTCAGCTCTATCGCCGCGCCACGGCGCCAGCAAAAAGGGCCATCGCCTGCCAGAGCCCGTCCGAACCATCGGTGAGTGGGCGTGCGCAGTGCGCCCTTACGTCCGCCAGCGGTTGTTGGCTTGGCCAAGCTGTAGCAGATTGCTTGTTTCTCCCCGCCTGGGCGTACCTCATGGCCGACCTTCATAATCTGCAGCGCTTTGTCGATGCGCAGCAGGACCATTACCAACAGGCGCTCGAAGAGCTGCGAAGCGGCAGCAAACGCACGCACTGGATGTGGTTCATCTTTCCGCAGCTGCAGGGCCTTGGCCGTAGCGCCATGGCGCAGCGCTACGCTATTTCAGGGCGTGAGGAGGCGATTGCTTATCTGCAGCATCCGATCCTCGGGCCTCGCCTGCGGACCTGTACCCAGGCGATGCTCGAACATTGCAGCGGTAGTGCACGGCAAATTCTTGGGAGTCCGGACGACCTGAAATTTCATTCCTGCATGACCCTATTCGCTCGCACCGCCTCGGAACCGGCGCTATTCGAACAAGCACTGCAGGCCTTCTTCGACGGTCAAGCAGACCCCGCCAGCCTCGAACGACTGGACTAGCGCTGGCAAACGGGCGATCCGGCCGACTTAACGCTGACCCGCAGCGCCACCCGTCGCACCGCCAGTAGCTGCACCTCCACTGTTCGCGCCACCAGCGTCGTTACCGCTACCTGTTCCGATTCCACCCGGTGGCGTGACGCCACCCTGATTGGCGTTTCCATTGGCACCACCCGGAGTCGATTGCGGCTGCGTGGTACCCGGAGCCGGAGTCATTTCCAGGCGACGATTCGGCTGTTGAACATTGTCCTGAGCGCTCGGCAGACCGGTTCCCGCAGGCGGGTTCGCAGTTCCGGGAACGTTGGGCCGGGGGTTGTTGGCATCGCTCTGCACGCCACCTCGATTAATGCCCTGCGCGTCGTTCTGCGTGGCGCCAGGTTCACGGATACGGTTGATATCTCGACCGATCTGTTGGCGATTGTCTTCCAAGTCAGCGCCCATCTTGTCGCGCTCCTGCTGCAGCGTCATGTCCTCCTGCTGAGCGAGCGCGGCCGTCGAAACGGCCGTGAGCAGCAATATCAGCGATAGCTTCGACTTGTTCATCGGTTGTCCTCCAATTGAGTTACCCACGGAAGACAACCAAAATTGCATCGCAGCTTCATTGAGCCACTGATTCGCTGGTGTGGAACTTGCTTACTTTTTTGTATCTGGGCGAACGTCCGGTACGTCTTCTACCCGCTCGATTCGCGGGCCAAGGGCACCGTACCGTCTGCGCCTCCCGGCAAGGCGCTAATCCGCTACACACAAGAATAAAAGGCCATGTCATGCTTAAGCAGAAGAAATTTCGGCAGGCGACCCTGATCGTCATCGCCACGGCAGTGATTCTGATCCTGCCCAATTTGACCCGTATATTCAGCTGAGCGCGCCGGTGCGCTCCGAGGCCTCCAATGCGCGCAGCCATTCTTTTTTTAGTGCTCACCCTCAGCCTTCAGGCTATGGCTGGCGAGATCAATCAAGCCGCTGCGCTTGAGATGCTGAAACGACCCGGTACCGTACTGATCGATGTGAGGACCGTGGAGGAGTTTGCAGACGGCGCATTGCCAGGGGCGGTCCGCATCGAGACGCCGGACCTTGCCGAGCAGATCCACCAGCTGGTGCCCGATAAAGACACGCCGGTGGTGCTCTACTGCCGCAGCGGCAGGCGCTCGTCGGCCGCTCAGGACGTCCTCGGCAAGCTTGGCTACAGCCAGGTCATCAACGCCGGCGCTTACGATGATCTCGTCACGACGCTGCCGCGCGACTGACGCCATCGGCTGTCCCCGAACGCGCCACACCTGCCCCACCCGACCGCCGACAAGGGAACTTATGCGCAGCACGGACCACTGAAAAACGTGGTCCGCCGCATCAAGCGCACCCTTGCCGGAGGAAATGGATGAACTGGGACGCCCTGCTAAACGAGACATTCTGGATCAACCTGGCGATCGTACTGGGCATCACCGTCGCCAGCTTTCTGATCCTGCGCACCATCCTCGGAATCGTGACCCGGCGCCTGAGCAAGCTTGCAGTGGGGGCGAAAACCAAGTTCCTCGGGATCGCCGCCGAACTGCTTTCACGCACCAGCAACCTGCTGATTCTGGCCTTTTCCCTGCTCATCGCCCTCAAGACGGTGGAACTGTCGCCGCGCTGGGAATCGACGATGTCCCATGGCTGGTTCATCGCCTTGGCGTTCCAGTTCGCGCTGTGGATGGATACCGGTGTGCGCCTGTGGATGGAAAGCCTGACCCGCGATGGCAAGGCTCGCAATCCGGTCACTACCACCATTATCGGCATCATGATCCGTATCGTGGTCTGGACCATGATGCTGCTGTCGATCCTCGCCAATCTGGGCGTCGACATCACCGCCATGATCGCCAGCCTCGGCGTCGGCGGTATCGCCATCGCGCTGGCGGTGCAGACGCTGCTCAGCGACATCTTCGCCTCGCTATCCATCGGTGTAGACAAGCCCTTCGAGATCGGCGACTTCGTGGTCTTCGGCGAAGTGGCCGGCAATATCGAGCACATCGGCCTGAAGACCACTCGCATCCGTGCCCTCAGCGGCGAACAGGTGGTGATCGCCAACGCGGACCTCCTGCGGCAGATCGTGCACAACTACAAGCGCATGAACACCCGACGGATCGTTTTCAAGTTCGGCATCACCTACAACACGCCGACCGAAAAGGTAAAAGACGTGGCAGCGCTGATGAAGCGAATCATCGATGGCATCGAGATAGCCAAGTTCGACCGCGCGCATTTCCTCGGCTTCGACGACAGCCAGCTGACCTTCGAAGTCGTCTACATCATGCAGGTCTCGGACTACAACCGGTACATGGATACCCAGCAGGAAATCAACCTCGCACTGCTTGAGGGCATTCGCGAAATGGGCGTGCAGTTCGCCTTCCCGACCCGCAGCGTGGAGTTCATCGGCGGCAGCCTGCCGGAAATCAGCGTGGCGGGCGTACCGCAGGACAAACCCGCCGCCAACCAGAACGCTGGGGACACCGAAAGCCAATCCCGCGGCGCCCAGCCACGCGCTTGACCCATCCCGGTGTCGCCGCAACCCGCGGCTACACCTCGTCCCTTCGCTGTAGCGGCGCGAGCGCCTATGCTGACGATGGAAGCTGTTCGAATCTAAAAGGATAAGACTCATGACGCTGCTCTGGTTACTGGTCCTACTGCTCGGCATCGCCGTACTTGCCCACTTGCGCGTGTCGCCAGTGCCGGCCCTGGTGATCGTCGCCACCTACCTGATCTTCATGACCGCTGCCGACACGGCCGGTGTAGTGGTGTTCCTGCTCTGGCTCGCGCTGCTCGCCATTGCCGTGCCGCTGCTGGTTGCCGACGTGCGCTTGAAGTATTTCAGCGGCCCGATGTTCGACTGGTTCAAGAAGGTGCTGCCACCGATTTCGGCCACCGAGCGCGACGCCATCGATGCGGGCACAGTGTGGTGGGACGGCGAACTGTTCAGCGGCCGCCCGAACTGGGACACGCTGCTCGGCTATCCGCGGGCACGTCTGACCGAAGAAGAGCAGGCCTTCGTCGACGGCCCGACTGAAACCCTCTGCGCCCTGGTCAGCGAATGGGACATCGCCCAGCGCATGGACCTGCCCCCAGCTGCCTGGGACTACATCAAGGCCGAAGGCTTCTTCGCCCTGATCATTCCCAAGGAATATGGCGGCAAGGGCTTTTCCGCCTACGCCCACTCGCAGATCGTGATGAAGCTGGCCACCCGCAGCGGTGATCTGGCCAGCACCGTCATGGTTCCAAACTCTCTCGGCCCGGCCGAGCTACTGATGCACTACGGCACCGACGAGCAGCGCAATCATTACCTGCCGCGCCTGGCCAACGGCACGGACATCCCCTGCTTCGCCCTTACCGGCCCTTATGCGGGCTCCGACGCAGGCGCGATGAACGACAGCGGCGTGATCTGCCGCGGCCAGTGGCAGGGTGAGGAAGTGCTCGGCCTGCGCCTGAACTGGGAGAAGCGCTACATCACGCTCGGCCCGGTCGCGACGCTACTTGGTGTGGCCTTCAAGACTTACGACCCGGATCACCTGCTGGGCGATGAGGAAGAACTCGGCATCAGCCTGGCGCTGATTCCCACCGACACCCCCGGTGTGGACATCGGGCGCCGTCACCTGCCTCTCGGCGCCGCTTTTATGAACGGGCCGAACTGGGGCAAGGACGTCTTCGTGCCGCTGGAGGCCATCATTGGCGGCCGCGACATGATCGGCAAAGGCTGGATGATGCTGATGAACTGCCTATCGGTCGGCCGCTCCATCTCCTTGCCGGCGACCGGTACCAGTGCGGCCAAGGTGTGCAGCTATGTCGGCGGCCGATATGCGCAGGTCCGCGAGCAGTTCAATGTCCCGCTGGCGGCCTTCGAAGGCATTCAGGAGCCGCTGGCGCGCATCGGCGGCAACGCCTGGCTGATGGATGCGGCGCGTATTCTGACTGCCAACGCCGTCGATCTTGGCGAGAAGCCTTCGGTGCTGTCGGCGATTCTCAAATACCACCTCACCGAGCGCGGCCGTGCCTGCATCACCGACACCATGGATATCCACGGTGGCAAGGGCATTATCCTCGGACCAAACAACTATCTCGGTCGACTGTGGCTGTCGGCGCCAATTTCCATCACCGTCGAAGGCGCGAACATCCTTTCGCGCAACCTGATGATCTTCGGCCAGGGCGCAATCCGCTGCCATCCATTCGTGCTACGTGAGATGGAGTTGGTACACGAACCCGATCGCGACGCCGCGGTGAAGAAATTCGACAGCCTGTTGATGCAACACATCGGCTTCGCCGTCAGCAATACCGCCAGCACCCTGCTGCTGGGCCTGAGTTTCGGCCTGATGGGGCGCGTGCCCGGGAACAAGGTTACGCAGCCCTACTTCCGTTCGCTCAACCGCATCGCGGCGGCATTTGCCATGCTGGCCGATCTGTCGATGATGCTGCTTGGAGGCGAGCTCAAGCGTCGCGAGCGGCTTTCCGCGCGCCTCGGTGACGTGCTCAGCCATCTCTACCTCGCCTCCGCAGCGCTCAAGCAATTCCATGACCTCGGCCATCCGACCGAACAGGAACCGCTGCTGCGCTGGGCGCTGGAGGATTGCCTGGAAAAGGCCGAATCCGCCCTGCAGGACGTGCTGGCCAACTTCCCCAACCGCATCCTCGGCCATCTGCTGCATGCCCTGGTGTTCCCGTTTGGTGCACGCCACAAGGGGCCGTCCGATGTACTGGACGCCGAGGTCGCCGCCCTGCTCGGCCGGCCCGAAGGCGATCCGGCCATGGAGAGCATTCTCAACGGCATGTACCGCCCGCATGATCCAGAGCAGCCTCTTGGCGCGTTGAAGCATGCCTTCGAAGCTATCGCCGCCAGCCAGGGCGCGGCGAAGAAGCTCGCCAAAGCGCTCAAAGCTGGCACAGTGAAACCGATCCCAGGCGAAAGCCCGATCGATACAGCCCTCGCAACTGGCGCCATCGACGCCGCCGAAGCCGCGCAACTGCGAGTAGCGGAATTGGCACGACGGAAAGTCATCGACGTAGACGACTTCGCCAAGGAGGAACTGGAACTGCAAGATGGCCGAATTCGCTGATTCGGCCCCGCTAGTTCTTCCATCTCACGTAGGGTGGGCTTTAGCCCACCAGCGAGCCCTCACCAATGTGTACCGGTGGGCTGAAGCCCACCCTACGCTTGGTTCCTACCCCCACCACATCAGCGTTCACGCCAGGGTGCTTGCCACACCCGCACAACTGGAAGCGTGCACATACCCGTAGGGTGGGCTTTAGCCCACCAGGAAGCCCTCACCGACGGGTACCGGTGGGCTGAAGCCCACCCTACGGTGTGGCGCTCAGTTCGAGTGCTGGCGCGGCCAAGCCAGGCTGAAGCGTGCGCCGCCCAGGTCGCTGTGCCCCAACTGCGAGCGGCCGCCGTGCCAATAGATGATTCGCCGCACGATGGACAGGCCCAGCCCGTGCCCACCGGAGGCGCGGGTGCGGCTGTCGTCCAGGCGCAGGAACGGGGTAAAGACCTTTTCCCAATCTGCTTCCGGCACACCAGGGCCGTCATCGTCCACGTCCAGCCGCACCATTTGCCCATCGATAGCGAAGCTGACGCGCACCCGGCTCTCGGCATGCCGCATGGCATTGTTGATCAGGTTGCTCAGGGCGCGACGCAGGTACTGCGGTTCAGCATCCGCCCAGGCACTGCCATCGGCTGCCACGATGCATTCTCCCCGAGCAACGCTGACGTCCGCGCGTAGCGGCGCCAATTCACCGATCACCTGATCGACCAGCGCCCCCATGTCGACCTGCTGGAAATGCAAGGTCGGCGAACCGCGCTCCAGCCGTGAATACACCAGCATCTCGTCGACCAGCGCATCGAGATCGTCGATGTCGCCGTCCATGCCTTGCAGGTATTTGCGGCGCGCCTCGTCGGTCTGCGCCTCGGCGGTCATTTCCAGGCCGAAACGCAGGCGCGCTACCGGCGTGCGCAGTTCATGGGCGACGGCACTGACCATCTCGCGCTGTACTGCCAGCAAGCGTTGCAGGTGCCTGGCCATGCCATTGAAGGCCGTAGCCAGGCGCCCGACCGAATCGGTGCCGACGTCAGGCACGCGGGTTTCCAGATTGCCCGCGGCGATACGGGTCGCGGCGCTTTCCAGCGCGCTCAATCGCTGTTCCAGCTGACGCACCAGCAGATACACCGTCAGGCCGATCAGCGACAGGCCAAGCAGGCCGATCAGCAGCAGCAACTGCGGCGGATAGGGATTCATCTGATACAGCGGGCCGAGCTGCATGATCCAGCCGGTGCCGGCAATCGCTGCAAACACGCGAATGGCGTCACCGCCTCGCGCCAGTGCCATCACTGTGTCGCCCTCGTCCAGTCGCCGCCGCTGGTCGTCGTCGAGGTTGGCGCTGTCGCGCGTCAGCAGCTCCAGGTCGAAGCCAAAACCGCGCGCCTGTTTCAGCTCGGCAAGCCGCTGCGGCTGCTCGGCTTCGGGATAACGAATCAGTTCGTCGATCAATAGATAAATGGTGGCACGCGCCAGCTGTTCGCTCAGCTGCTCGACTTCCCCGGTAAGCACCAGCCGATCCCGCGCACTGACCAGGCTGAACACCGTGGTGCTCTGCGGACGAATCTGCTCGACCAGCACCTGCCCACGCAGCAAGCGCGCCTCCAGACGGCCTTCCAAGCGCACGTCGTCCAATGTGCGTACCCGCAGCGGAATGCCCAGCAGCCGCCCCCAGAGGTTCGCTGCCTGGCGCCGCTCGATGGGCGTCATGCTGCTCATGTTGTGCGCCATCAGGCGGAAGGTGCCGCTGGCCAGGCGTTCGCGATGGTCGTCCGCGCGAAACTGGTTGAGCAGGTGCAGACCGCCAGCGCCGAGCAGCGCCACCAGCACCAGCACCCCCAGCATGCCGCCATAGATGCGCAGGAAGATCGAATTCATGGGCGGCGGCGCTACACCATCGCCACGGCAGCTTCGGAAACGAACAGATAGCCCTTGCCGCGCACCGTCTTGATCAGCCGAGGGTGATCGGGGTCATCGCCGATCTTCGGGCGGATACGCGAAATGCGCACATCGATGGAGCGGTCCTGGCCGTCGTACTCGATGCCGCGCAGCTCGGCGAAGATTTCTTCGCGGGAAAGGATGCGGCCCGGGTTGGAGGTCAGTAGCCAGAGCAAATCGAACTCGGCACCGGTCAGCTCGATCTGCTGTCCGCGCAGCCAGGCTTCGCGCAACGCGCTGTCGATCACCAGTGGGCCGAATTGCAGCCGCTTGGCGTTGCCAGGCGCTTCGGGCGTATCGCGACGACGCAGCAAGGCACGGATACGCGCCAGCAGCAGACGCGGGCGAACCGGCTTGCAGACATAGTCGTCCGCACCGGTTTCCAGCCCCAGAACCTGATCCAGATCGTCGGCGCGCGCAGTGAGCATAAGGATCGGGCCATCGTAGCGGTCACGCACCCGCCGGCAGATGGACAGCCCATCCTCGCCGGGCAGCATCAGGTCGAGCACTACCAGATCCGGCCGCTCCTCGACGATACGCTCGACAGCACAGGCGCCGTCCGACTCGATCGACACCTCGAAGCCGCCATCGCCCTGCAGGTATTCCTGCGTCAGCTCAGCCAGCCGTCGATCGTCCTCGACAATGAGAATCCGCCACGTCTCTTGCTCCATCCCCCGCCCCCTGTCGAACCGTCCGACCACAAACGAACAAGCGCGCATTGTACCCAACGCCTGGGCCCGAACGATGCACAAAAAGCGGGCAGCAGCAAACACAAGATGTAGTGTCCGTGCACACGATAAAAATATGCCCGACGGCGCGTATTTCGTCGGCCCTCAGCCGAGCGCCGGAACCATGCGGGCTGCGGCCGGGCGCCGCACTTTCACCCACAAACCGCACACACCTTATCCACAGGTTATCCCAGCCGAGCGCCTTGCATTGGCCCTGAGCCAGCATTATCTTGTCGCCCCTGCGCACCGTAGCCCCTAGATGTTGGGCCTACACACGCTAAGCAACACAATCGACACCTATCGAAGGGGCCAGCGTACAGCGCACCTCTCACCGCTCTGCAACACCGGCGGCAGCCTCGGGTCAAGCATAAATGCAAGCATTCGACAGTCGTCTACGTGACTCCAAGCCCGTACCCAGCAGCTGTGCTCGGAGCTACAACAAAACACAACATATTGTGTTGACAGTTTTTTCAGCCTGACTATCCTTCCGGCATCGACTTAGCTCGATAGCGGCCGAGTCAGGGCTATTCCTTGCGACACCGTCATGTCCTGCGATGCGGGGCACGGCTCATGCAACAACAGACGCCCGGGCGCGACCACGCCCGCGCAGACAGAATCAGAACGCGATTAAAAAATAGAATCCGGAGCCCCCATGCAGAACCAATCCACTCGCGAGAACCCGCTGTCAGCCGATGCACCGGATCTGGCGGCTACCGCCCCGGGCCAGCTGCGCGTGATCAAGCGCAACGGCACTGTCGTCGCCTACACCGACGACAAGATCACCGTCGCCATCACCAAGGCGTTTCTCGCAGTGGAAGGCGGTAACGCTGCCGCTTCTTCGCGCATTCACGACACCGTCGCGCGCCTGACCGAGCAGGTCAGCGCCACCTTCCGTCGTCGCATGCCTTCCGGTGGCACCATCCATATCGAAGAAATCCAGGACCAGGTCGAACTGGCCCTGATGCGTGCCGGCGAGCAGAAAGTCGCCCGTGACTACGTGATCTATCGCGAATCACGTAGCCAGGAGCGCAAGCGTGGCGCAGTCGACGCGCCGGTCGAAGCCCACCCAAGCATCCGCATCAAGCGTGCCGACGGCAGCCTGGCGCCGCTGGACCTGGGTCGCCTGAACACCATCATCACCGAAGCCTGTGAAGGCCTCGAAGAAGTTGATGGTGCACTGATTCAGAAAGAAACCCTGAAGAACCTCTACGACGGCGTTGAGCAGACCGACGTCAACACCGCCCTGGTGATGACTGCCCGCACCCTGGTCGAGCGTGAGCCGAACTACTCCTACGTTACCGCTCGCCTGCTGATGGACACCCTGCGCGCCGAGGCCCTGACCTTCCTCGAAGTCGCCGAATCTGCCACCCACCACGAGATGGCTGACCTGTATGCCAAAGCGCTGCCGGCCTATGTGGAAAAAGGCGTGCAGTTCGAACTGCTCGACCCGCGCCTGAAGGAATACGACCTGGCCAAGCTGGGCGCCGCGATCAACCACGAGCAGGATCAGCAGTTCACCTACCTCGGCCTGCAGACCCTCTACGACCGCTACTTCATCCACAAGGACAACGTCCGCTTCGAGCTGCCGCAGATCTTCTTCATGCGCGTCGCCATGGGCCTGGCCATCGAAGAAGAAAACCGCGAAGCCCGCGCCATTGAGTTCTACAACCTGCTGTCGTCCTTCGACTACATGGCCTCTACGCCGACGCTGTTCAACGCCGGCACCCTGCGTCCGCAGCTGTCCTCGTGCTACCTGACCACCGTGCCGGACGATCTGGGCGGCATCTACGACGCCATCCGCGATAACGCCCTGCTCTCCAAGTTCGCCGGCGGTCTGGGCAATGACTGGACCCCGGTGCGCGCACTCGGTGCCTACATCAAGGGCACCAACGGCAAATCCCAGGGCGTCGTGCCCTTCCTGAAAGTGGTCAACGACACCGCCGTGGCGGTCAACCAGGGCGGCAAGCGCAAGGGCGCGGTCTGCGCCTACCTGGAAACCTGGCACCTGGACATCGAGGAATTCCTCGAGCTGCGCAAGAACACCGGTGACGACCGTCGCCGCACCCACGACATGAACACCGCCAACTGGATTCCGGACCTGTTCATGAAGCGCGTCTTCGACGACGGCAAGTGGACCCTGTTCTCGCCGAGCGAAACACCCGATCTGCACGACCTCACCGGCAAGGCCTTCGAAGAGCGCTACGAGTATTACGAAGCCCTGATCGAATACGGCAAGATCAAGAACTACAAGAGCCTGCAGGCCAAAGACCTGTGGCGCAAGATGCTCTCCATGCTGTTCGAAACCGGCCACCCATGGCTGACCTTCAAGGACCCGTGCAACCTGCGCAGCCCGCAGCAGCACGTCGGCGTGGTGCACAGCTCCAACCTCTGCACCGAGATCACGCTGAACACCAACAAGGACGAGATCGCCGTCTGCAACCTGGGCTCGATCAACCTGCCGCGCCACATCGTCGACGGCAAGCTGGACACCGCCAAGCTGGAGCGCACCGTGCGCACCGCCGTGCGCATGCTCGATAACGTCATCGACATCAACTACTACTCGGTGCCGCAGGCCAAGAACTCCAACCTCAAGCACCGCCCAGTGGGCCTCGGCATCATGGGCTTCCAGGACGCGCTGTACCTGCAGCACATCCCGTACGGATCCGATGCCGCCATCGACTTCGCCGACAAGTCCATGGAAGCGGTCAGCTACTACGCTATCCAGGCCTCCTGTGACCTGGCCGACGAGCGCGGCGCCTACGAAACCTTCCAGGGTTCGTTGTGGAGCCAGGGCGTGCTGCCGCTGGATTCGCAGCAGATCCTCATCGAAGCGCGTGGCCAGAAGTACATCGACGTCGACCTGACCGAGTCCCTGGACTGGGCGCCGGTCCGTGCCCGCGTCAAGAACGGCATCCGTAACTCGAACATCATGGCCATCGCACCGACCGCGACCATCGCCAACATCACCGGCGTGTCGCAGTCCATCGAGCCGACCTACCAGAACCTGTACGTGAAATCGAACCTCTCGGGCGAATTCACCGTGATCAATCCCTACCTGGTGCGCGATCTCAAGGCGCGCGGCCTGTGGGATGCGGTCATGATCAACGACCTCAAGTACTACGACGGTTCCGTGCAGCAGATCGAGCGCATCCCGCAGGAATTGAAAGACCTCTACGCAACCGCCTTCGAAGTGGAAACCAAGTGGATCGTCGACGCCGCCAGCCGCCGCCAAAAGTGGATCGACCAGGCCCAGTCGCTGAACCTCTACATCGCCGGCGCTTCGGGCAAGAAGCTGGACGTGACCTACCGCATGGCTTGGTACCGTGGCCTGAAAACCACCTACTACCTCCGTGCCCTAGCCGCGACCAGCACCGAGAAGTCCACCGTCAACACCGGCAAGCTCAACGCGGTATCCAACGGTAATGGCGACGGCTTCAGCGCGGCCCCGGTAAAGGCCGCGCCAGCCCCGGAAATGTCCGCAGGTCCGGCACCGGTACCAAAGGCGTGTGCCATTGATGAACCGGATTGCGAAGCCTGCCAGTAAGTAGTGCGAAAGTCGCGGTCCCAGAGCGGACCGCGCGTTGTTGTCGGGCAGGCCGGCCCCCATCACGTACATGCGTACGCTCAGGGGCTCCGACCCGCCAGGCGCCTAGCGCTACCTCGCTCTGGAAACCGCTCACACCGAGCTGCTACTGAAAAGCGCTGCTCTTTTCTAGGAGCGAGGGGGAGGCCTAGTCGGGGACGCCTTGTTATTGCTCGCGATCCACTACTCGCCAACACCCAATCTGAGTTAACGCATAACCCGAGGCGCGCCTCAAACCAGTCCCCTCGCTCCTCCGGGGAGAGGGCTAGGGTGAGGGGCCGCTCCACCAGACAACACAAAAGGCCGGCCCAAAACCCCGACCTAATACAGAACCAAGGGCGCAGGGCACCACCCTCCCCTAAACCAAACATCCGCTTTTGCGTGCAAACCAAAAGCAACCCATACATACCGACCGGCCAAGCCCCGGTCCCCGATCAGGAGCTATCGCACATGCTGAGCTGGGACGAATTCAACGAAGAAGAAACCACCACCGCACAGGGCGTCGCCACGCCGGCCGCCCCCAAAACAACTGCGGCCAGCAACGAAACACCGGCCAAGCTCGACCAGGACGCCGCAGGCTCCGTCGAAGAAGCCCGCGCCGTTGCCGCCAGTGACTCCGATGCCATCGCCCGCGCCAAGCGTGCGCTGGACGAGCTAGACGTTCAGGAAGGCCTCCACGACCTGGAAGGCGAATCGGCCCGCGTTCGCGTCGATGAAAAGCGCATGATCAACGCCCGCGCCGACCTCAACCAGCTCGTACCCTTCAAGTACGACTGGGCCTGGCAGAAGTATCTGGATGGTTGCGCCAACCACTGGATGCCCCAGGAAGTGAACATGAACGCCGACATTGCCTTGTGGAAGAGCAAGGACGGCCTCAGCGAAGACGAGCGTCGCATCGTCAAGCGCAACCTCGGCTTCTTCTCCACCGCCGACAGCCTGGTCGCCAACAACCTCGTGCTGGCCACCTACCGCCTGATCACCAACCCCGAGTGCCGCCAGTACATCCTGCGGCAGGCCTTCGAAGAGGCGATCCACACCCACGCCTACCAGTACTGCATCGAATCGCTGGGCATGGATGAAGGCGAGATCTTCAACATGTACCACGAGATCCCGAGCGTCGCGAAAAAGGCCAGCTGGGGGCTCAAGTACACCCGCTCCATCTCCGACCCGACCTTCCAGACCGGCACCCCGGATACCGACAAGCAGTTCCTGCGCAACCTCATCGCCTACTACTGTGTACTCGAAGGCATCTTCTTCTACTGCGGCTTCACCCAGATCCTCTCCATGGGCCGCCGCAACAAGATGACCGGCACCGCCGAGCAGTTCCAGTACATCCTGCGCGACGAGTCCATGCACCTGAACTTCGGCATCGACATGATCAACCAGATCAAGATCGAGAACCCGCATCTGTGGGACGCCGAGATGAAGGACGAAGCGACCCAGATGATCCTCCAGGGCACCCAACTGGAAATCGAATACGCCCGCGACACCATGCCCCGTGGCGTGCTCGGCATGAACGCCGCGATGATGGAGGACTACCTCAAGTTCATCGCCAACCGTCGTCTGACGCAGATCGGGCTGAAGGAAGAGTATCCAGGTACTACCAACCCGTTCCCGTGGATGAGCGAGATCATGGATTTGAAGAAGGAGAAGAACTTCTTCGAGACGCGGGTTATTGAGTATCAGACTGGTGGGGCTTTGAGCTGGGATTGATTCAAAATGACCTTTAAACGCTAATCAGCCGGAAGCACCATGCATTGCGAAGCGAGAAGCCCCATTGGGGCTTCTTGTCCTTCGCTAATGGTAAATGGACGTGAGCAAATGGAAGCCAAATATAGCCCCTACGATTATGCAAAAAGCAGAGAGCGCATAGACGAAATCCTGAACAGCTCAGACTCCGAATACAAAGACAGCAAATCAATACCTTCTAGAGACAAGCTTACGTTCGATAACGGCTATTATGTTGACTGCTCAGCAATCTTCGTAGACATGCGAGGCTCAAAGGATCTCAACGCCAAGCACAAGCGACCTACCCTTGCAAAGATCTACAAAACGTACATTTCAGAATTAGTCGCGGTAATTAGAAGCCATTCGTCCATAAGCGAAATATCCATCGAAGGGGACTGCGTCTGGGGTATCGCAGATACTCCTTTAAAGTCTGATATCGACGAACTATTTTCGGTGGCTGCGACGGCCGCCTCCCTCATAGACACGCTGAACATAAAATATAAAAAGAAAGGCTATTCAACATTAAATGTCGGCATCGGCCTTTCTTATGGGAGCTCGTTATTCATCAAGGCCGGACACAAAGGCAGCGGCATAAATGAAGCCGTCTGGCTAGGAAAACTTGTTGGTGAAGCAGCCGAGTTGTGCTCATACGGCAACCGCAGTTGGTCTGATGCGGAGGTTATGATTTCGAGTGGCTTTCAAAGCAATCTCAACGAGCACAACAAGGGCCTCCTGTCGTGGAGCCACCAAAGAAACTGCTATCACGGAAACATCGTGGACAGCACGATGAATGAGTGGGTCAAGAAAAATGGTTAGCACTTCTGATTTTCTGAAGGAGGCAATCCTCGACACCCAAAACACCATTCGTGCCATTGACACTAAGCTTGGCGCTTTTCTTGCTGCTCTAGTCCTTCCGTTCTCCTTACTTGGGCGAGCCTGGGCCCATATATCTTCGATATGTACCATTGACCCTCCTTGGATAGGAATTCTACTTTCGATTTTGTTTTTTTCATTATGGATTCTTGCGATAGCATGTATAACCCTAGGATTGGCAGCCATAGGCAACCCCGCAAGACATATAAAATCCGGCACAGCCGGAGAAAGTCAATTCTATGCTGGCGGACTCTTCAGCCTGCAAATTGCTGACGCTTTTTTAAATAGAAAATCCGTAATCAGCAAAGTTTCGCTGGAAGAATACCTATCCAGCCTACCCTCAACAAAAGAGGAAATTGAAAAGCAACTAGCTTTTGAAAAACTAAAAACAGCATACATCAGGGATATAAAAATATATAGACTACAAGCAGGTTACAGGATAGCCATATGCTGGGTTGCAACGGGCGCATCCATATTTCTTATCTCTAAATTTGCTACATCTTAAGCGAGGTAGCTTGGAATAACGCGTGAAGAAGGCTCTGCCGTTATCCACCCTAGGCTCGAAAAAGCGGACAGATTGAACTGACCCTGATTTTACGGACACCTCGAATGTGACTATACCGTCAGAGAGGAAGGTGTCCCATGACCGACAAACGTACGTATCAACGCTACAACCCAGAGTTCAAGCGAGAGGCTGTACGCCAGCTCACCGACACGGATAAGTCCTGTACACAGCTTGCGCGCGAGCTCGGCATCCGTGTCAACCAGCTCTACAAGTGGAAGCAGCAGATTGATCAGAGCCAGGCCGATGCCTTTCCAGGGTCTGGCCGCCAGGCAGAAGCTGATGGTGAAGTTGCCCAGCTGAAACGCGAGCTGGAGCGGTTGCGCGAAGAGAACGAAATCCTAAAAAAGGCGGCTGCGTACTTTGCCAAGAGCCTCGTGTGAAGTACGCCTTCGTCCGTGATCATGCAGCGCAATATCCGATCCGCAGGCTTTGTCGAACGGTTGGAGCTTCGCCAAGTGGATACTATGCCTGGCTTAACAGAGCCGAGTCTCGACGTTCAAAAGCAAACCGCACATTGCTTGCCCAGATCGAGACCGCTCATTTCGATAGCCGTCAAACGTATGGCCCTATCCGGATTCATCGGGAGCTGCACAGCCAAGGCAGCACCGCAGGCCTGAACCGTATAGCCCGTTTGAAGCGGGTGGCGGGCCTCAGAACGAGGCAGGCTTTGGTATGGCAGCAGGCTGGTCGTGGAAGGACCTTTGAGCACATCGTTGAGCACCGGCTACTGAGACGCTTCTACGCGGATCGACCAAATGAGCGCTGGGTGGCGGACATCACATTCATCCCAACAGCCCAAGGATGGCTTTACTTGTCGGTGATTATGGATCTCTACTCTCGGCTGATCGTAGGCTGGGCGATGGATAAAAAACCCAGTCAGGAATTGGCAACGTTAGCGCTCGAAATGAGCTTGGGCAGGCGTGCCAAACCGATTGGATTGTTGCTACACACCGACCAAGGAGTGCAGTACAGAACTGCTCGCTACCAGGCGTTGCTAGCTCAAAACAATATCCAACCGAGCATGAGCCGTAAGGGCAACTGCCATGACAACGCAGCGATGGAGAGCTTCTTCCATACCCTGAAAACCGAGCATGTACGTCACCACAAGTACCGGACCTTCGACGAAGCCCGGCAAAGCCTATTCGACTACATTGAGGTTTTTTACAACCGGCAGCGACGGCATTCATACCTGGCGTACATGACGCCGTTTGAGTATGAGCGCCTACACGCTGTCTCTTAGGCCGGTGTCCGTGAAACCGGGGCTAGTTCAGATTTATTTTTGATCTGCCGACTCACTGCTCGGTATCCCCCGCCACACTTTCCTCGGTCCCCCCGAAAGATTTCGCCTTCACGGCGAGCGAGTAGCCTGGAAGTGACGCGTGGAAAAGGCTTCGCCGTTTTCCACCCTACGCTCCGGCAACGTCGATGCGTCGGCGGTGTGGGCGGTTGAGATGGCGTAGGGTGGATAACGCTTTGCTTATCCACCGATACGGAACTCCCGCCAACACAACGCTCAAGGATGAGCTGCCATGTCCCGCTACCGCCGCGCCCGTGTGCCGGGCGCCACATACTTCTTCACCGTCAATCTGCTCAACCGTCGCAGCGACCTGCTGGTCCGTCACGTCGACCTGCTCCGCGAGACGGTGCGCGCCACACGCTCACGCTCCCCTTTCACTTGCATTGCGATCCCTCCACCGCCTCCAGAAATCTGCACTATCGCCGATACGATTTGGCATAGCGCGATGTGGCGCCCTCTGTGCCAATCAAAAACCGCTTATCGAAACTTGCAGACTCAACGATACATACGGCATCAACAGCGCATACAAACCAGACTCAAGGACAACGATGTTCACCGAAATAAAAATCGAGCTCAGCAAGTTTGACTGGAGCGGCGTATCCGGCCTGTCCGACGTGGTAATGGTGCTGCTCACATTGGTCCTGCTTGCAGGGTTGAAGCAGGGCGCAAAGAACATTCGCGAGTCGTCAATCTCCCGAGATGCTGACATTCTCCGCTGGGCAATGTCGGAAATGGACACGCTAAAACCGCAGATAAGGCTACTCACCGACGCCCACAAACGGCATAACTACTGCGGGCTGCCGCACGACCCAGAGACAAACCCGAACGGCTGGACCAGCCAGGAGCTCGATGCAGCGCAGGTCGTTGGGGTCAACCTTCAACGCATTGGCTACATGGCGCTTCACAATCTGGTTTCCCGAAACCACTTCATGAATATCTGGGGCCCGATGTATCTCGCCTGCTGGTATGCGTTGGAGCCGTGGGTCAAACACAAGCGCAAGGCCCTAAACGAGCCAGTCGAAATCAAGGATGGTGCGTATAGCAGAATCTACTTCGAGCAGTATGCGCACTATTGTGAGACCCATCTTCCGCGCCGCCTGGTTGATAACGAACGTCAGCGTTTTGGCCTTCAACCTTTGCAGGAGAGCAAGCTAACCTTCCGGCAACGACTCCTAGAAAGAATAGGCAAAAACGAAGTGCTGGATGTGCGGCGCGATAGATGACACGTCAGCGAGGTTGCGTGGGAGTGACTCGTGGAAAAGGCTCTACCGTTTTCCACCCTACGCTCCGGCAACGTCGATGCGTCGGCGGTGTGGGCGGTTGAGATGTCGTAGGGTGGATAACGCTTTGCTTATCCACCGATACGGACCTCCCGCCAACACAACGCTCAAGGATGAGGCGCCATGTCCCGCTGCCGCCGCGCCCATGTGCCGGGCGCCACGTATTTCTTTACGGTCAATCTGCTCAACCGGCGCAGCGACCTGCTGGTCCGCCATATCGATCTGCTCCGCGATACGGTGCGTGCCACACGCTCACGCCATTCCTTCTACATCGACGCCTGGGTCGTTCTGCCCGACCACATGCATTGCGTCTGGACGCTACCGGACGGTGACGCTGACTTCGCCCTGCGCTGGAAGGTCATCAAATTCGCTTTCGCCCGACGCTTGCCTAAGACCGAAGTACTGACAGCAACTCAGCGCTCCCGCGGCGAGCGTGGAATCTGGCAACGGCGCTAATGGGAACACCTCATTCAGGATGAACGGGATTACCGGCATCACGTCGACTACGTGCATCGAAATCCGTTAAAGCACGGTTTGGTGGAGCGTGTCGTCGACTGGCCATATTCGAGTTTTCATCGAGCGGCCGGAGCTGGGATCTACCCGCTTAATTGGTGCGGTGAAGAGCTGACTCTTTCTCTGCCTTAAATAATGGACCATGCGACGCATGTTGCAGTGCTTCGCTTGCTCCCGTAGCGTGGCCGTCCCGACTCGGCTTCAAGGATGACGTGATGCAACCGAAATGGATCGACCAGCCAGCGTCGTCAGATGAAGACGTGTTTGACCACTTGCTCGCATCATCCAGTGCGGTTCTCAGCCGGCATATATCAATCATTCTGAAGGCCGGACCGCCACTATTCGGCTTCGCGATATTCATTTTCTATTTTTACCGTCACCAGTTCTATCCGAGCTTTGATCTGTTCCAATTCTCATCGCTATTAATCGCTGCGGCCGCTATTGGATTTACGATTATTGGCTTACTGGTTGTTGCCCTGTTCAGCCCTGGCATATGGATCTACCACCAGTTTCTCCAGCACAAGCAGGTCAAAGGTGATCTCAAGTACTCACTGCCATATCTGGAGGAGCGTCGAGGTTGGTGGGTACTAAAACTAGGAAGCCTAGTCTTCGGGCTGCCATTTATAGCCTGCACGTTAAGCCTGATTGCGGTGGTAATCCTGGCGCCGACACTATTCCCGTTATCAGTCATTCTGGTCCCGATTGCGGTGACGCTTTTGTTCGGTGTGATCATCCAGATCGTCTTTGAACTGAAACCGTTAAGCTTCCTTCGGTACATGTGGGCAGCCGACGTTGGGGTAATGATTGCAGGCCTTCTGACGACCTTTACGCTCGGCCAATCTGGTCCAATCATCGAGGGTTTTCAGATCGGAGCATGGAAATGGGCAATCTACGTAGCTGTGGTTCTAATAGTTCCGCTCATAGCAGCTTTGTGCTCGTTCGTTTTTATTGCAGGCTGGAATTCCGCTCTGCATTTCTCTATTTTTTTCGCATTGCTAATCGCTCTTTACAGTGGGCTACTCACCAATCTGCCAGACAAGACGATACATACATTAGGGCTGGGTAATTTTCGAGCCGAATCGATTGTCTTCGAGACTAGCTACTGCGACGAGCCGGTGAAGAACCTGTCCTTGGATGCCACCTGTGCAATGAATGACATCCACATCACATGGTCCCTTGGCGAAACACTGATACTGCGACTTGACGACGGGCGCGTTGTACAAATTCCGTTCAGGTTCATTCGGGCAATAATCAACCCTGCTAAGTAACGCATTGGCTGACGACATAGTCCGCAAGCCACGCGTGGAAAAGGCTTCGCCGTTTCACACCCTACCTGCTACGATAAGGCGCTGACGCAAACTTGGCCGGGCGGGACGCCAAGCGGCATCAGATTACTCAAGCTTTCCTAAGCCGAAATTCAGCGCAACCAAGAACAACACCATATACACAAGAATAAATGAGGTACCCAACATAGCAGCTGCTACCTTACTTACGCCTTCTTGCTCAAGTTCTTTGATCGCGACGATCACCGAAAGGACCATGTAGCCTAACGCCCAAAGAGCCAAAACAACAATAAGGAAAGACACCACCAAATAACTGGCATCTTTATTGCTCAGCCCTTTACTAAGTAACCCTGCCGCCACCAGCATTGCAACTGGAGTAACTAATCTTTTAACAGCGCCGTCAATGACCTCTAGCAATTTTTTGATTTTCATAGAAATTTCCATTTATTTACAAAGAACGAGAGCGGTGAGAAATCAAGACGATGGATAGATTAGCCTTATGCACTGCTGGGACTTATAAATATGTAAATATTAACGCACCACCTCACACAGCCCACCCGGCACTGCCATCACCCACTCCCTCACCGCCCGAACCGTCGGATCATCCCGACGGCTCTCCGGGTATACGAGGTGAAACGGCTTGCCCTCCATCTCCGGCCCGAACGGCTGCACCAGTCGCCCTTCCGTCAGTTCATCCTCGATCAGCTGCCGGCTCATCAGCGCCACGCCCTGCGCGCCGATGGCGGCCGAGATGGCGTGGGTCTCGTCGGAGAAGACCAGCCCGGCGCTGACGTCCAGCTCTGGCACGTTGGCGAGTTTTTGCCAGGAAGCCCAATGGATTGGCGCGGAGGCGGCGCGCTGGGCCTGGAAGTGAATCAGCGAATGCTTGGGTAATTCAGCTATATCCCGCAAGCCGAGGTGCGGGCTGCAGACCGGGACGAAGGTGTTGTCGAACAGCTTCTCCGCCACCAAGCCCGGCCAGCGGCCGTCGCCGTAGCGGATGGCGATGTCCGCCGTGACGCCATCCAGCGCGACTGGCTCATGGGAGGTGTGAAAGCGCAGGTCGATATCCGGATGGGAATCGCGCAGTAGGCAGACCCAGGGCACCAGCCAGCGCACCGCGATGGCCGGTGTGGTGCTGAGGGTAATCGCCTGGCGGCAGGGCTTCGCGCTGAGGCGTTCGACCGCCCCGCTGATGTTGTCGAACGCGGCTTCCAGCGTCTGTTGCAGCTCCCGCCCCTGGTCGGTCAGTTCCAGTTTCCGAGGTTTGCGCAGGAACAGCGCCACGCCGAGGGATTCCTCCAGCGAACGAATCTGGTGGCTGATCGCTGTGGCGGTGACGGACAACTCCTCGGCGGCCTGCTTGGCACTCTCATGCCGGGCGGCGGCTTCGAAGGCCCGTAGCGCAGAAAGCGAAGGTAACCAGCGGTGCGCCATGGCTGAGTTTCTCTCATCTGTAATTGGAAGAAATGGTCGTTTGTCGCTTACAGAGCCTAGCCCTAGGCTGGATTTACTGCGAACGACAGATGAATTCAATCACAGAGGAGATTCACCATGACGCACCTTCTGTACCTCGATGCCAGCGCCCGCCCTGGTCTTGCCGGCAAGGACGAGCACGGTTCCCACAGCCGTCACCTCACCCACCGCTTCGTCAGCCAGTGGGCGGCCGGCCGCGCGCAGGACAGCATCGTCTACCGGGATATAGGCCAGAACCCGCCCTCCTTTATCAGCCATGACTGGATCGCCTCCAGCTTTACGCCGGAAGAGCGCCGTGAGCCGTGGATGCGGGACACGCTGGTGGAAAGCGACCAGCTGGTCGATGAGCTGATCGCCGCCGATGTATTGGTCATCGGTACGCCGCTCTACAACTTCGGCATGCCCGCGGCGCTCAAGGCCTGGATTGACCAGATCGTTCGCCCAGGCCGGACGGTTGAGGTCGACGAAAGCAAGCTGCCTGACCCGTACGTACCGTTGCTGGCAGACCGGCCACGGCATGCGGTCATTCTCACTGCGAGGGGCGGTATCGGCTTTGGTCCCGGTGGAGAGATGGCGCACATGAATCACCTGGAGCCGAACCTGGTGACGGCACTCAATTTCATCGGGATCACCCGTATCCACCAGATCGCCATTGAAGGCCAGGAAACCGGTGGCGAGGTATTGGCTGCTTCTGTGGCGCAGGCTTTACGTCAGGTGGATGCGTTGGTCGCAGAGCTGCAGGCAGGACTTGAGGGCGCTCATGTGGGTCGGGTCGAGCAGAGGCAGGCAGAGGCAGTTTAGTGGTGTTGTCGGCCAGAACGACGGGTGGAAAAGGCGTTGCCGTTTTCACCCTACGGTCTGGTTGGTCAGCGGCGCCCGAAGGCGCCGCCGCACTGCTTTACGCCGATAGCTTCTGGCTGAAGTTGTCAGCGGGCTTGCCGATATCGAGTCGGTCCACGTTCATCACCTTGTCCCAGGCTTTGACGAAGTCCTGCACGAACTTCTCGTTGCCGTCGGCCATGCCGTACACCTCGGCCTGGGCACGCAGCTCCGACTGCGCGCCGAAGATGAGGTCCACACGGGTGGCGGTCCAGGTGGACTGGCGGGTTTTGCGGTCGAGGCCCTGGAAGCGGTTCTTGTGCTCGGTGGCGACCCACTCGTTTTGCATGCTCAGCAAGTTGATGAAGAAGTCATTCGAAAGCGTGCCCACGCGATTGGTGAAGACGCCCTCCTGACCGCCATCGGCGTTGGTGCCAAGCACGCGCATGCCGCCGACCAGTACGGTCATTTCCGGTGCGCTCAGGCGCAGCAAGTGGGCCTTATCGACCAGCGCTTCCTCGGGCGCCATAAAGTGGGACTCGTGGTAGTAGTTGCGGAAACCATCGGCGACCGGTCGCAGCGCTTCGAACGAGGGGCCGTCGGTCCACTCTTCAAGCGCATCCATCCGCCCTGGCGTGAAAGGCACGGTGATGGTCACGCCACCGTCCTGCGCCGCTTTCTCGATGGCGGCGCAGCCGGCGAGCACGATCAAGTCGGCCATGGAGACCTTCTTGCCACCGGTGGCCGAAGCATTGAACTCGGTTTGGATGTTGGTCAGTTTTTGCAGCACGCGGGCCAACAGGGCCGGGTTATTTGTTTCCCAATCCTTTTGCGGCGCGAAGCGGATACGTGCGCCGTTGGCCCCGCCGCGCTTGTCCGAGCCGCGATAGGTCGACGCCGAGCCCCAGGCCACCGACACCAGTTCGGAGACGGAGAAGCCCATGCCCAGCAGCTTCTGCTTCAGCGCGGCGATGTCCGCTTCATCAATTACCGGGTGGTCGCGCTCGGGGATCGGATCCTGCCATATCTGCGTTTCCTTCGGCACCAGCGGCCCCAGGTAGCGGGCAATCGGGCCCATGTCGCGGTGGGTGAGCTTGAACCACGTCTTGGCGAAGGCATCGGCGAACTCGTCCGGGTTCTCGAGGAAGTGGCGGGAGATCTTTTCGTAGATCGGGTCGAAACGCAGCGCCAGGTCAGAGGTGAGCATGGTCGGCTTGCGTTTTTTGTTGGGGTCGAACGGGTCTGGAATGATTTCCGGTGCGTCCTTGGCTTCCCACTGATGCGCGCCGGCCGGGCTCTTGGTCAGCTCCCACTCGAAGTTGAACAGGTTTTCGAAGAAGTAATTCGACCACTGCGTCGGGGTCTGGCTCCAGATGACTTCCAGACCGGACGTGATGGCATCGGCTCCGACTCCCGTCTGGAATCGGCTGCGCCAACCCAGGCCCTGATCTTCGATCACTGCGCCTTCCGGGTCTGGCCCCATCAGCGAGGGGTCGCCTGCGCCGTGGGTTTTGCCGAAGGTGTGGCCGCCGGCGATCAGCGCTACGGTTTCATAGTCGTTCATCGCCATGCGGGCGAAGGTTTCGCGGATGTCGATGGCCGACGCTTTGGGGTCGGGATTGCCGTTGGGGCCTTCCGGGTTCACGTAGATCAACCCCATCTGCACGGCGCCCAGCCCCGGATGCAATTGCCGCTCGCCGCTGTAGCGCTCATCGCCCAGCCAGGTGCCCTCGGGACCCCAGAACAGTTCTTCCGGCTCCCAGGTATCCGCTCGGCCGCCGGCGAAACCGAAGGTCTTGAAGCCCATGGACTCCAGCGCCACGTTGCCCGTGAGCACGTAGAGGTCCGCCCACGACAGTTTGCGTCCGTATTTCTGTTTGATCGGCCAGAGCAGGCGCCGCGCCTTGTCCAGCGAGGCGTTGTCCGGCCAGCTGTTGAGCGGTGCGAAACGCTGCTGACCGCCACCAGCGCCGCCGCGGCCATCGGTGATGCGGTAGGTTCCGGCGCTGTGCCAGGCCAGACGAATGAACAGTCCGCCGTAATGGCCAAAATCGGCTGGCCACCAGTCTTGGGAGTCGGTCATCACTTGGTGAAGGTCGGCGATCACCGCGTCGAGGTCGAGTGACTTGAATGCAGCGGCATAGTCGAAATCGCCGCCGTATGGATTGGATCGGGGTGAGTGCTGGTTAAGCGATGTGAGGCTCAGCGCTTCAGGCCACCAGTCCCGATTGCTCGGGCGTTTGCGGGGCGCGCCAGCGCCATGACCGAATGGGCAACCACCGCCCGCTTTTTCGCCAGTCTCTTCGTTCATGTTCTTCTGCTCCTCACGGTTATCTATGGCGCAGTCGGGCGCCGCTTCACTCAACCTAGCACCGACGCCCTGACTGAACAAAAGCCATACCTCCGCTGTTTTTCAGTCCTGACACCGTCGATTGAGACCTTGAACGCAGCAGGCACGGGGCCTGGCCCGAGCTGAAGGAGTGCGGATAGAGCCGATATCGTATTTCGCTATCGGGTCGATAGAGGGTGGCTTGGGAGCGGGGATGCACGGCGCTTGTGTGGGATGAATGAGCGTCTCGAGCAGGCACAGGATGCGCGCCAATCCGGACGCTGAGCAGTGTCTAACCGAACGCCATGATGCTTCCGTCGGTACAATGCCGCCCTTAATGCCCATGCCGGAGCCCAACCCATGTTCACCCTCGCCCACCTGGACACCCCGCCGCCGGAATCGCTGAAAAGCCAGGTGTTACAGATGGTGGTGGACTATCTCGGCGACATCAGCCCGGTCTCGCTGCAGCCCAGCAACCCGCTGTATCAGCTGTATCAGTACGTGGTGGGTTTCGAGGTACACCGCTATCTGGACAGCATGGACGGCGCGCAGGCCGGCAAGCCGGAGCTGATCATGGCGCTGGATGCTGACGACCCGGCGGTGCTGCTCGGCTTCGCGCTGTACCTGCCCTTTGTGGATGATCCCGAAGCCTGCACGCTGGTCTATCTGGCGGTGGACGCCGGCCATCGCCGCCAGGGCATCGGCCGAGCCATGGTCGAGGCGATGGTGACGCGCTATTCCCATGCCGAGGTGGCATGCGTGGCCGGCAAGGTGCCGTACTTCAATGCTCTGGGCTTTCAGGCATTGGCAGCACGTGGCCCGCAGGTGGTGATGAATACGCGAAACGAGGCTTCAAATGGCGCGGTGGCGGTGCAGGATCTGGAGCCGATCTTCCAGTCCAAGGAAGTCCGGCAGATCTACAGCTACCTGGTGCAGCAGAACGGCCGCAAGGCCATGAGCGAGGCGGAGAAACGACGCGACCGTCTGCTCGATCAATTGGCGCGCCAGGCGCAGGACGTGGTGCAGAACTCGACTGCGCGACGGTTGCATTAACCAACCAGGAGTGGCGTGGATCAGGTGTTGCCAAGCCGCTCGTTCCACACCCCAGGCTCCGCCCCCTTCCATGGCCGAGCGCTTCACCGGGCCGCGCGCGACCGGCACACCGCTGCTCGACGGAGCGACGGTCTCGTTCGACTGCCGCATCAGCCACAGCGCCAGCGTTGGCACCCACGACATCCTCTATTGCAAAGTCGTCGCCGTGTACCGCCGCCGCGGTAGCACTGATGCGCCGGCGTACTTCGGCCGCAACGTCACGGGCTTTCAATAATGGGCTGACGCGATGGCGGCCCTGATCGGACGGGCCTCAACGCTGCCGCCAGTGATGGCCGCGGTGGGCTGAAGCCCACCCTACGAACGCAAGCGACAGAGGACGCCCTGTGAGTGCTTTCCAACGCACCGAACTCGTTTCAACAGAGCTGATCACGTCGACGCAGTTCAGGCAAAACGGCGCCCTAGCGCCCCGCCAGCCACTTGCCCAATAGCTGGTCGAGTTGTTCCTGTTCGTCACGGCTGAGCGTGGCGAGCGCTCTTTTCTCGTTTTCGACGTGGGCGGTCATCAAGCCTTCAATCAGGGTGAAGCCGGCTTCAGTCAGTGCGACCAAGGTGCTACGGCGGTCTTCCGGGTTCGGCTTGCGCTCGATCAACCCGGCACGCTCGAGGCGGTCGAGCCGGTTGGTCATGCCGCCTGACGAAATCATCGCCGCCTCATAGAGCGCGGTCGGGCTCAAGGCATGTGGCGCGCCGGCGCGGCGCAAGGTCGCGAGCACGTCGAACTCGCCGAAGTGCAAACGATGCTCATCAAAGAATGGTTGCAGCACGTCCCGGTTGAGCACCTGCGCCGCCTCGCCCAGCCGACCAATCACGCGCATGGGCAAGGTGTCCAGGTCCGGCCGCTGCTGTTGCCATTGTTCAACGGCGAGTTGAGCTCTATCGATCACGGATACCTCATCTATTTATCTTGATGTTAAGATACTTACCGAAAAGACACATCTGATGTTCATTTGGAGAATTCATGCTTTCCGTTCGATCCCCCGCTTCGCCTTCGCTACTGCGGGGCGGCGAAGCACTACTGGCAGTCATGCTTGTCCTGCTGGTAGGCCTGAACCTGCGGCCTATCCTAGCGGCCATTGGGCCATTACTCGATGAAATCCAGGCAGCAACCGGCCTGGGCAGTGCCGGTGCGGGAGCGCTCACCACCTTACCGATAGCCGCCATGGGATTCTGTGCGCTGGGCGGAGCCATGTTGCAAGCGCACCTGGGCGAACGCCGTGGCGTCGCGCTCGGGCTCGCGCTGGTTGCGCTGGCCAGTGCCTTGCGCTGGGGCACGCCAAGCGGCGTAGGGCTGATCTTCACCGCTGCACTGGGCGGCGTTGGCATTGCCCTGGTGCAGGCGCTGATACCCGCCTACATCCATCGCCGCCATCCACAACGTACCAGTGCACTGATGGGGCTCTATACCACCGGCATCATGGGTGGTGCAGCGCTCGCCGCCGCCAGTGCCGCACCCTTGGCAGAGCGGTTCGGTTGGGCGAGCGGCTTGGCGTTGTGGGCCATACCGGCCCTGCTGACCTTGCTGATTTGGTGGAACCTGGCGCGCCCGCCAGTCGCCACGGGCCGAACCTCCTCCCGCCCATTGCCGTTGAAATCCCCACACGCCTGGCGGCTGTTGCTGTTCTTCGGCATTGGTACAGCTGCCTACACCCTGGTGTTGGCCTGGCTGCCGCCCTATTACACGGGGCTCGGCTGGAGCGCCGCGGACAGCGGCCTGCTGTTGGGCGGCATCAGCCTTGCCGAGGTGTGCGCGGGGTTGCTGCTCTCCGCGCTGATCGGACGGATCCGGCAGCGGCGGCCGCTGGTGCTGGGTGTGCTGGCCGTTGTGCTGGCTGGGCTGCTGTGTCTGGCACTGGCGCCGCTGGCATTGGCAATCCCGACGGCGATATTGCTGGGCGTGGGAATCGGCGCGTTGTTTCCGCTCTCGTTGATCCTGGCCATGGACCATGCACGGGACTCGGCCGACGCCGGCTCGTTGCTAGGCTTCGTTCAGGGCGGCGGCTACCTGATTGCCAGCCTGGCGCCACTCGGCGCGGGCCTGTTGCGTGACCGATTGGCAAGCCTTGCAGATGCCTGGCTGCTGATGGCCGCTGGCATCGTTCTGTTGATGGGCCTGGCGTTTCGGCTAACTGCTCCGCCGCCAGTGCAAACGCAACCGGGGGCGTAACGCAGCTGTAGCCGCCGACTGATCAGGCCAGTGCGAGCGCCATCCACCGATGCAGTAGGACCAATATCGCGAGCGCCCGTGCGACGTAATCGTCCGTTAGATCTTCACGCAGGCAAATATTGCGTTCCCGGATGCCTGGTCCCAGGGGATGAGCTTGTCGTAGTCATGCTCCAGCACATGCACCTCGAAGTACGGCGCCAGCAGCTCGCTCAGCTCGGTAAAGCTCACCGCCACCATCGCGTGTTCGTCGTGCCAGACCTGGCTTTGATCAGCGGCGGTTTTTTCGATTCGCAGCTTCAACAACTGCCGCTCGCCTTCACCCGGGTAGTGCCAACCGGAGCTGAAGGTGAACAGGTCGTCCGTATGCCTGGCGGTATGCGAGACGAATGACGTGTTGTCGATGCGGCGCTTGTCCACCGCGTTGAAGCAGAACACCCCGCCCGCAGCCAACGCCTCATGCACACTGGCGATGCACGCCTTCAGCCTTGCCAGCCCGCAGCTGTAATGGATGGAGTAAAGGAAGCAGGTGATCAGATCGGCCGGCTGCTCGACCGCAAAGCCACACATGTCCTGCAGGGAAAACTGCGCTTCCGGGCAGCGCACCGCCGCTCTGTCCAGCATTGGCTGGTTGATGTCGAGCCCGCCGCTGGTATAGCCGGCATCGATGAAATGGCGGACGTGCGGGCCAGTGCCGCAGGCGAGGTCCAGATGCCTCGTACCGCCATTGCCGAACAACTGCTGCAACCGATGAACACAGTGACTTTGCGCCCGGTAGTCGATGTCCGCACACATGAGGTCGTAGTAACCCGACAAGTCGGTATAGAGAGCATCGCCGGGCATGATGACCTGATATGCGAGGGATCGAAGGGGCGCGCATATTAGCCCGGCCGGCTGGAAATCGCCCGGCAATTACCGCCGAGCCGACACATCCTGTTGCCCGTCCTCCAGAGACCCGGCGACCGTATGCTCGCCCCTCTTTAGCGAGTCAGCGAAACGACAGGCTGCCTCATGATCGATCACGCTCAGGCTGAGGTGGGCCACCGAGCCTGTCCAGGCACAGCTGCTCCATGCAGTTGGCCCAATCGCTCATGCGTTCCGCTTCAAGCTGCACCAGCATTGCGTAGCGGCGGCCACCCCAGACCGAAAGATGCAGTGCTTCCAGCGTCGCAGCGCTCGGGCGTACCGGCAGATCGGTCGCCGCGTCGATGACTCGATGCCAGGCGGCCAACAGATCCTCGTAGGCCCGACGCTGATGCTTGGGCTCGGCCACTAGCGTTTCCAGCTCGAGCATATCCGGGTGAAACCAGGGCAGCCGCGACTCGACCCCGGCAAGGGTGCGCACCAGTCTCCGGATGCGCTCGGGCCAGGCAAGCGCGGTTGGTGCTACCGCTTGCGCGTCGATGACCTCCAGCAGTTGCTCGACGCAATAGCGCACGTAGCCCGAGTGCAGCGCATGTTTACTGGGGAAATAGTCGTACAGCGTGCCGATGGCCACGCCGGCTTCGAGTGCCACCGCACGGGTCGTCAATCGCGACCAGCCGTCGCGCTGCCATATCCGAACATAGGTGTCGAAAATCGCCTGAACGGTGGCCTTGGCGCGCTGCTGAGTTGGCCGTTTGAGCGGTTTGGCGCTCGGTAATCGTGTGCTCATGAAATCCGAACCCGGCGGTGAAACGAAAGGGATAGAGTCGAAGTCGTCCATTTACGAACCCAAGGTGCCATCGATGAGCGTCATCCGCCAGTTGCAGAACAACAAGAAAGACATGCAGCAGACCCGCATTCAGACCCGACCGATTCCGGAGCTGAAACCCGGCGAAGCCCTGCTGCGTATCAGCCGGCTGGCACTGACCACGAACAATGTGACCTACGCCGCGTTCGGCGAGACACCTCACCTGCGCTATTGGGACTTCTACCCGACCGGCGATAGCGAGCGGTTCCACATGCCGGCGTGGGGCTTCGCCGAAGTCGTGGAGAGCACTGTCGATGGCCTGGCGAAGGGCGAACGCTTCTATGGCTTCTGGCCGATCGCCAGCCATGTCGTCATGCAGCCCGTGCGCGTTTCCGAGCGCGGTTTCTACGACGGCGTCGAACATCGACTTGAACTCACATCGGCCTACAACCAGTACCAGCGCATCAGCAGCGACGCCGCCTATCGTGTCGAGAGCGAAAACTACCAGATGCTGCTGCGGCCGCTGTTCATCACCTCGTTCATGCTGGCCGACTTCCTCGACGACAACGCGTTCTTCGGTGCGCGCCAGATCCTGATCTCCAGCGCCTCGAGCAAGACGGCGTATGGCACAGCGTTCTGCCTGCAGCACAACCCGGCCGCGCAGCTGATCGGCCTGACCTCCGCCGGCAACACCGACTTCGTGCAAGGCCTGGGTTGCTACCGCCAGGCAATTGGCTACGACCAGCTCGCGTCGCTGGACCCGAGCGTGCCTACGCTCTACGTCGACTTCTCCGGCAGCGCCGACCTACGCCGGCAAATCCACAGCCATTTCAAGGGTGCCCTGGTGTACGACTGCTTCGCCGGGTCAGCCCAGAACCACGAATACCGAGAGACGGACGAAACGCTGGCCGGTCCACAACCACAGCCCTATTTCGCGCCCTATCAGATCAAGAAACGCAACGCCGACTGGGGCGCCGCCGAGGTGACCCGCCGCTTCAACGAGGCGCAACTGGCCTTTATCGCCCGGGTAAGCGATACGCAGCAGCCATGGATGCAGGTGAACGAGCACGTAGGGCTGCAAGCGGCACAGACGCTGGCCGAAGCCCTGATAAAAGGTGATATCAACCCGCTGGAGGGCAACGCCGTGGTCCTCGACTGACCTCGTTTTGATGCTGAGCAGATAGCCACAGCCAGCGCGGTAGATGGATACGGCTGGCGTGTATCGACTAAGTCGCTAGCCTGACTATGGAATTGCCCCGTACCTCGCCGCGTGAACGCGAACCCGCACCGACGAAACCGTCTCTGGCGCAACAGAACCTGGCGCTGGCCGACGAGGCCGTGCGCAACGTGCTTCCCAGTCGCACACAGGCGGCAAGACGGAGGCGTCCAGTGAACGCCTCTGCCCCTGCGCGGTTACGGCTGTTCTACGTGCGCGGCAAAGCCGACCTGCCCTGGCGCCACGTCCCGGCTACGCGATGGCCATGCTCTGGCATGAACGCTCGCATCGCGACCCTGCTCAACACTGGCTGCGCGAGCAGATCGTCAACGCGATCTAGCCACGTCTGCGGGAGGTTCGTCTTGGCTGCAGTTGATCCAGGGCGGCCGAGTTCTGCCTCCCCCAGTCGTAGACCAGTTCGATGGGCTCGACCATCAGCCGGCCCAGCGGCGACAGCGCATAGCTTACCTCCGGCGGCACTGAATCGATGGCATGGCGCTCGATCAGACCGCTTGCCTCCAGCTCGCGGAGCGTTTGTATCAGCATCTTCTTGGAGATGCCGGGCAGGCTGCGATGCAACGCGCCGCTGCGGGCGGTGCCGTCATGTCGCGCATGCAGGGTGTGCAGGATCATGCTGGTCCACTTGGTGGAGAACAGTTCCAGTACGCGCCTCGGCGCGCAGTCTTCGCGCCATTGTTCTTCATCAGAGCCGGGTTGCATGGGGGATGGTTACCATTTGGTGCCGACTTGGATCGACATTTTCGAGTGGGTAAGGTGCAGGCCTGTTTCACTTTTTGGGGGTCTGAACATGACAAATCAAGCACTGGTAGTCGGCTCGAGTGGCATCGTTGGTAGCGCGCTGTCGCGGCTGCTGGCTGATGAGGGCTGGGCCGTCGCTGGCCTGGCACGACGGCCAAACGCCGAGGCCGGGATCACCCCGATCAGCGCGGACCTGCTGGACCCGACGGCGCTCGCCTCGGCGCTGGCCGGCGTTTCGCCCACCCACATCTTCCTGACGACCTGGGCTCGCCAGGCCAGTGAGGCGGAGAATATCCGCGTCAATGCGCAGATGATACGCAACGTGCTCGAAGCCGTTCGGCCGTCTGGCACGGTTCGCCATGTTGCTCTGGTCACCGGGCTCAAGCATTACCTTGGCCCGTTTGAGGCCTATGGAAAAGGCACGTTGCCGCAAACGCCGTTCCGTGAAGAACAGGGGCGACTGGACGTCGAGAACTTCTATTACGCGCAGGAAGACGAAGTGTTCGCCGCCGCGCGGCGCGATGGCTTCACCTGGAGCGTGCATCGGCCACACACCGTCAGCGGCGTTGCGGTAGGTAATGCGATGAATATGGCCACCACGCTGGCTGTGTACGCTTCCATCTGCCGCCACACGGGTCGCCCCTTCCGCTTTCCGGGCTCCGAGGTGCAATGGAACAGCCTGACGGACATGACCGACGCCGGTCAGCTCGCCAAGCAGTTGCGCTGGGCTGCGACCACGCCGGCAGCGGCCAACCAGGCCTTCAATATCGTCAATGGCGACGTGTTCCGCTGGAAGTGGATGTGGTCGCGGATTGCCGAGTGGTTCGGAATCGAAGCAGCGCCGTTCGAAGGGCCGACGCCGCTGGAGCAGCAGATGACGGGTGACGCGGCAATCTGGAGCGAAATGTCGAAGCAGTTCGGTTTGGCCGAAGCGGACATTGGCAAACTCATTTCGCCGTGGCACACCGATGCCGATCTGGGCCGCCCGATCGAGGTGGTGACCGACATGTCGAAAAGCCGCAAGCTCGGCTTTCTGGATTACCAGGCCAGCGACGAGGCGTTCTTCGAAGTATTTGCCAAGCTGCGGGCGAGCAAGCTCATTCCCTGAGCGGTTTGCACAGGCTAAAACCGTCCGCCGACCCGACTGTCCCGTATACTCGCGCGTTTTCCGCGCGAGTCCTCTCCGTGAGCAACAAACGATATGCCTGCATCGGCCTGAGCAACCCGAAATCGCCATCCAACGTGGGGGCGATCATGCGTGCCGCAGGCTGCTATGGCGCCGCTTCGGTGTTCTACACCGGCACCCGTTACGACCGCGCCAAGGACTTCGTCACCGACACCAAGAAGGTCCACCAGGACATTCCGCTGATCAACATCGACGACCTGCGCAAGATCCTCCCGCTCGGCTGCGTGCCGGTTGCGGTGGAGCTGGTGGAAGGCGCCCGCGCCCTGCCTGAGTACACCCACCCTGACCGCGCGCTGTACATCTTCGGTGCCGAGGACGGCTCGCTGAGCAAGGAGATTCGCGACTGGTGCGAGGACGTGGTCTATATCCCCACCAAGGGCTGCATGAATCTCGCCGCGACGGTCAATGTGGTGCTGTACGACCGGCTGGCCAAGGGCAACAACACGCGCTCCGGGCCGCAGTTCTGATTCGCACGATGGCTGCGTGACGCCTACGCGTGGACAACGCTTCGCGAGTTCGCTGAATATGTCACCGATCGCCTTCCGCGGCGCCGGCCACATTTCGTACCTGGCGCCTCCGCACCCTCGACTTCAGAGCACAGCATGAAAGCACTTCCGATTCTGGGCGTTGCCCTCGCCCTCTTGGTCCCCTCGGCCTACGCCGAGGAGTTGCAGGTCACGCTCGATGGCCTGCAACACGACAAGGGCCAGGTAGCCGTGGCGGTATATGCCAGCGCAAAAACCTTCCGCAAGGCCGACCAGGCATTCGCCACGCAGAAGGCCAAGGCCGAGCAGGGAGCGGTGACGCTGGTATTCAAGGACGTGCCGCCCGGGCGCTACGCGGTACTGGCCTACCATGACGAGAACGACAACGGTGAGCTGGACCGCCGCTTCGGCATGATCCCGACCGAGGGCTATGGGCTGTCGAACAATCCCAAGGTGATGGGACCACCGTCGTTCGAAGACAGTGCATTCCAGGTCACGGCCGACGAGCCCAACCAAATCACCCTGGAGATGCGCTACTAGCGGAGCTTCCGCCCCAACATGAAGGGATATCTGCGAGGGGCCAGTATGTTGCCCATCGCAGGTGATCGGCGTTGTGCAGGCTTCAGCTTTTGACCAGCTGTCCCGACGGCTTGCGCGAACCAAGAATCCCCTTGTTACTCAGGAACTGTTCGATTTCAAGGCTCAACGTCTTCAGGTGCGCGTCAATTAGAGCGCGCGCCTCAGGGCTGACCTCACCACTGCCGTTGTGATCGAGTGGCATGGGAATGTTTCTGAAAAAGCCGTAACCGCCCACGTAACGCATCTGACGAAGGTCAACTATTTCAACCACGCCCCGCAACAGTGCGCGAGGTACTTCACACGCCGCATAGGTGCGATCGCACTTGAGGTAATAGCCGTAGCTGTTGAGGATGCGTCGGTCCGAGCCGTCTTTGGAATTAGGATCGGCGACCAGCGGCAATTGACGTAGCAGTACCAGGTAATCAGTACCTACTTCCCGCAGCGCCTGGTACTCCAACCCAAAAAGCTCTTTCAGATTGCTTTCCAGATCGGGCTTGGCGAAGGCCACGATGCTGGGATTGGTCATCGCACGGGGAAGCGTGATGAATCCTTCAGTACTGCCGCCGTGAGTACGCCTGCGCATCACCAACCCAAGACCGGCAAACTTCCTTAGCTCATAGTCATGGTTATCTGCGGCGAGCCGCTCCATGAGTGCTTCGCCGAGTACTTCATCCAGCTGCCAACCAGGCTGCGGAGCCGATTTGATGTTTTCGTGCGCAAATCCGTTACCAATCCAGACCGTACGGCTCTGCTCATCAAAGTCGATCATTACCGCAACGCGGCTGCGTGAATCAGGCTTTACCGTCAGCGGAGGAGTTGACTGACAGGCTGCCAACAGGCTGATCAGTGATAGAACGCCGAAAAACCGCACGAAAGACGCGCGGGACTGCTGAGTCTCCATACTCATATATTTCCTTCAAAGCAATTCAGGCTGTTCCCTATTGGGTAGGGGCTTGGTCCCGCAAGGGGGGCAACGCGGGACGATGGATGTTATCGCGACAAGTAGGCATCTACGGTCTCAGAACACCATAGAGCGATGGAGATACGAAACAGCGCACATTCGAAGCCGTGCCGATACACCCAACTCCTCAGCTCAGCGGCAATTGCCAGCACAGCCGCCCCGGGCGCAAGCCGGCGCTTCAGGATTCTTCAGCACGCGGCTGTTTACCACGCTGGCAGCCGTCATCAGCCTGGTCACCGGCGCGTCTTCCGGGATCGCTGCATCTTCGGCCAGCTCGCCCGCCGCTTGCAGTTCGCCCCAGGTTTTCGGCCGCAGGGCCATCGCGTGGCGAACTTCATAAACCTGACCATTGGCCTCGCAGCGGTAGTCGTAGGTTGGCATGGGTAGTCCTCTTGAAATGATGCGGTGCCGGCAGCTTGCGCGGGACGACTATGGCGTTCCGTGCATAGCGGGCAATTGTATGGACTCTACCGCGGCGCGCTATCCCCTCTTCGCCTGCCGAAGCGCACGCGGCTTCAGGAATCAGCCCGACGCGGCGTAACGGTGGGGAGCAGCTTGCGTGCGGTATCCACGAACGGCATGAAGATCAGGCTGTAGAGCGTCAGGTAGCGATGCGAGTCCTGCTCGGCTGTGCCGAAGCGGATCTCTTCCGGCCTGGCGCTGGTGACGTACAGCGTGCCGAACATCCAGTCCCAGACGGACAGGTTGGTGGCGAAGTTCTTGTGGAAGTGCCGTGGCGCATCGCTGTGGTGAATCTGATGCTGCGCCGGGCTGTTGAGGATGTGTTCGATACGCGGGCCGAATGAAAGCCAGACATGGCTGTGCCGCAGGTTCGAGGCCAGGGCGTTGAAGATGAACACCAGATAGGTCACGCCAAACAGTGTGTAGCGGCTGATCTCCCCGCCGCATGCGTACCAGAAGAGGCCGGCATAGGCACTCAGCAGCGCGAGATCGACCAGCCGGCCGACGACCTTTTCCAGGAAGTGCACACGACTGGCCGTCAGCGGGACCATTACCGGTGCGGAGTGATGCACCTTGTGAAATTCCCACAACCAGCGGCAATGAAAGGCCCGGTGCACCCAGTAGCCGGCGAAGTCGCTGATGACGAACACGCCAAGGCCGTAGAGCAGCGACAACGACAGGCTCTGGCCGAGCTGCGGTCGTGCGCCCCAGAGGTTGGTGAAGAATGCGAGGTAGTCGCCCGAACGAAGAATGTACGGGTCAACCAGCGCGACGATAGGCACTACCAGAACAACTTTCAGCACGCCGCGAACGAGGTAGTAGCGGTAGTCCAGCCGCGCCGATGGATGCCAGTGCACACGCCAGCCACCAACGAATTGCCAGAACGAGCCGGCCTCCGTCAGCGCGTGTCGCTTTCGATAGCGGAACAAGGCATAGGCCACCCCATAGGAGACGGCAAGGAACAGCACACCGAGGCGTCCGTTCAGGTCGAAAAAGCTGGTGAGCTGATGCAGGATCGGGTCGATCAGGTACTGCTGGAAAGGCTCGAAAACGCCCATGCATGGCCGCCTCGGAGAAAAGGTGGCGGATTATAGAGGGCAGCCGAATTGTTCGTATATGAGAATGCTTATCAAACTATGGCTGGATGCCATCACTTTGCCTGGCATGGCCCTGGAGCGCTCCAATCAGGCAGGCCGCGGCAGCAAAAGCCCCGCATTCGCGGGGCTTTTGCTCACTCGGTGGGGATACTAGGGTCATCCTCGAACATATCGACGTCCTCGTCGGTGAGGCCGCCATCATCCACGTCCTGCGTCGAATCGACCGGGTTGATGTCGCTTTGGGTTTCCTCGGGTTCGTCAGCCATATCTCACCTCTCACGTTGGCCGCCAGTGGCCCACATGGTTTCGACTGCAAGGCGTGCCTGGGTGCTTAGCCGCCAGTCTGATCGACGGGGCTGCTGACAAGTGGGCCGATCAACGAGGGCCGCTCCCGGTTCGTCCGAGTTTTGGGGCGCAAGGTCATGGCTGAGCAAGTACCGACCTGCTCCGATATCGGCCGCCTGCGTAGAGCGTCCATTCGCGGCTACGGTTGGTGCGATTGGCTAGCACGTTGCTTCCGTCCATTGTGCTCACCTATCCCGTGAAAGCGTCAAGCCACGCAAAATGTGAATGTCATCAGACAACACCAAAGCCTAACTATGAAAATTTGTTATTGAATTTCAGTGAGTTATATAGAAAACAAAAACAAAGCGCATACAGGAACCTGACAGACACTTGAAAGTCATCGTACCTCTACTAACATGAGATTCGCCTTACATCTCACTCACAGGTGTTTCGATGAACGAACAAGAACAACAGCCATCAAGCGATTCCCGCCGCCAGTTCCTGAAGCAGTCATTCGTTTGCTCCGCCCTGTTGACCTCAGGGCTTGCCCTGCCCCGCCTTTCCCACTCCGCCGAACTACTGAGCAGGCGCTATCCCGATCCTTCGCTTGAGGTGCTGGACGAGAACTTTCTGCAGCTGCGTCTGTTCAACGCCAGCGTCGAAAAGATCGCCGATGGCCTGCGCTGGGCCGAAGGCCCCGTGTGGGTCGGCGACGGGCGTTACCTGCTGCTGAGCGACATTCCAAATAACCGGATCATGCGCTGGGACGAGATCACCGAGTCGCTCAGCGTCTATCGGGAGCAGGCCAATTTTTCCAATGGCCTGACGCGAGACCGCCAGGGCCGCCTCGTGGTTTGTGAGGGCTCGACTACCCATGAACTGGGGCGGCGCGTGACGCGCACCGAGCACAACGGCGCCATCACGGTGCTGGCCGACAATTACCAGGGCAAGCGCTTCAACTCGCCGAACGATGTGGTGGTTAAGCGCGACGGTTCGATCTGGTTCAGCGACCCACCGTTCCAGGCCGGCAATTTCTACGAGGGGCACAAGATACAGACCGAACTGCCGGATGCCGTCTACCGCATAGACGGTGAAACGTTGAAGGTAACGCGAGTGATCGAAGGCATCGCCGGCCCCAACGGCCTGTGTTTTTCGCCGGATGAGACGAGGCTCTATGTGGTTGAAGGACGCGCCAAGCCCAACAGGCTGATCTGGGCCTACACGGTCAACGCTGATGGCACGCTGGGTGAACGCACTCAGCACATCGAGGCAACCGCCCATGGCGCGTTGGATGGCATCAAGTGCGACGAGGCCGGCAATCTATGGTGCGGCTGGGGGAGCTCCGGATCGCCGGAGGCAAGCCCTGAAGGCCTGGATGGCGTCCGAGTATTCAGCCCCGAGGGCAAAGCGATCGGTCATATCCACCTGCCGGAACGCTGCGCGAACCTGTGTTTCGGCGGCACCCAGGGCAATCGCCTGTTCATGGCCAGCAGCCACGCGATATACGCGCTGTTTGTGAACGCCAGAGGCGCCACGTTCGCCTGATATCGCGTGCCTCCGCGGTTTCGCACGGTAACGCTTTGCCTCCCTGGCACGCTGCGGCTAGGCCATTTCACGGAATAGTCGCGGCGCGAGGACAGGCTCAGGCGCTTTACTACAGTTGTACGGGCAGTTTTGCCTACTTGCCCATCACCAACGCGAAACCCACCACGATACCGGCGAGGGCGATCAGCCAGCCAATGCGATGGGCGCGATTCTTCTGGGCTTGGCGGGCGGGGTCTACGGGCTTCTTCTTTCTCACGATTCACCTGACTCTGGAAAACACGCTACTGCCGGCTGACACCAATCGGCGCAGCGCGCCTTTTTAGGCCGGGCGAATCGAATTGTCCAGCAAGATGCCTCGAAACGCTTGGGCAACGCGGCGTCCCGTTTGCCTTCGCCGCGGTTAGCCTAGCGGGCTTTGTCCCGCGTTTGGCTCATCCTTCGGCTCGATGCCAGGCTCGGCATCGTTTTCACCGGAATCCGGTACGTCACCGTACTCGTCGTAATCCGGCGGGGTCAGGCCATCCTTGAGTGGGTCGTTTGGATCAATCATGGCAGCGGTCCTCATGGTGATGCCTAATAGCTCAGGGCTCGTCTGCTTGGAACGCGCGGGCGCGGCCCTCGTTCATGAGTAAACGGCTATGCGCGATATGCGGTCGGGATAAGCCGCATGGCGCCGACTGAGCATGCGCAACGCTAAACGCGCCCTGCTCCCGTCAGCGTTTCGATGATTCGACATTCGCTGACCGAGGATTCACTGCAGCCAGCCAGGCGCTGCAGTTCCGCTTCAAGCCGCTGCAGATCGGCAATGCGCTGGCGCACTTCCACCAGATGCGTCTGCACCAGACGGTCGACATCAGTGCAGGCGTGCTCGGGCTGATCCGCCAATTCAACCAGGGTGCGGATTTCATCAAGGGTGAACCCGAGTTCCCGCCCGCGCTTGATGAAGCGCAGCCGCGCTGTGTCCCGCTCGGTGAAGGTTCGATAGCCGGACTCGGTACGTGACGGTGCCGCCAGCAGACCGATACGTTCGTAATAACGGATGGTTTCCACGTTCACTGCCGTGGCCTTGCTGAGTTTGCCGATCGTTAAAGGCATCGCTTGACCCTGTAGTCGCTACAGGGTTTAGCGTAGCGCTATCGACAACTGGAGGCGATGCCATGGCGGGAAATTGTTGCAGCGGCGGTTGTGCGACCACGGCCGCACGGGGGCGCTATCGGCGCATTCTGTGGATTGCCTTACTGATCAACCTGGCCATGTTCGGCATCGAGATCAGTGCCGGTGTGCGTTCGGGATCGGTTTCATTGCTGGCCGACTCGCTGGATTTCTTTGGCGATGCGGCCAACTACGGCGTCAGCCTGTTCGTGCTGGGCCTTGGCGTGGTGATGCGGGCACGGGCGTCGCTGGCCAAGGCGCTGACGATGGGCCTGTTCGGCGTGTTCATTCTGGTGGTTGCGGTTGGCAATTTCGTCGAAGGCAGCGTGCCGCACGCATCGACCATGGGCGTCGTCGGCGTGGTTGCGCTGCTGGCCAACCTTGCGGTGGCGGCCATGCTCTACGCCTACCGCGAAGGCGATAGCAACATGCGCAGCGTGTGGCTGTGCAGCCGCAACGATGCGCTGGGCAACCTCGCCGTCATGCTGGCAGCGCTCGGCGTATTCGGCACAGGCGCCGGCTGGCCGGATCTGATAGTGGCCACGATCATGGCGCTGCTCTCCATCAGCGCGGCGGTGCAGATCACGCGGCACGCCATGGGCGAACTTCGGACAGAGCGGCAGCTGCAGCAAGCGATCGAGCGCTAGCGCAACAGGCGACTGTCAGCCGCGGCTGGGGCCGAGCTCAGCGTCAGTTCGGTCCGGCCGCTCGCCAAGAAACGCCACTGGCGCAGAGCCATCGGCATTCAGCTGATAGATATCACGGGGCTTGCCCTGCTCGTCCAGCACCAGCAGGCCGATTCCTGAGCCATTCCACAGCCGTTCGCCGGACTGGCTACGGTCCGGCACACGCGGCACGACTTCCAGCCGGCGCCGTTTGGTCAGCCAGTTCAATGGCGACCAGGGCGCGTAGAGCCAACGGTTGAGGCGGTCGAACCAGTCCAGCAGCCGCCGTGGAAACTCGTTTTTCACGCCGCTGCTGGTGATCTGCCACAACTGCGGAGCCGTATTGCGACCGCGAATGTGCACTTCGTAAACGAAGGAGTAATGCACGTCGCCGGACAGCACCACGTAGTTACCCGGCGTTCGCGTGTGGCGGAAGATGTTCATCATCACGTGTGCAGCGCCGCGATGGGCCATCCAGTTCTCCGCATCGACCAGCAGCGGCTGGCCGGCCCAGCTGAATACCCGCTGGACCGCCTCGATCAGCTTGACGCCGAACATCGGTGCCGGCGAGACGATCAGCACCGACGGCTTGTCGAGGATGTTCTGTTGGAATTCGCTCAGCGCTTCCCAATCCATCAGGCCGGACGGACGACTGAGGTTGCGCTCGCTACGCCAGCGCCGGGTGCGGGTGTCCAGCACTACCAGCGGCGGATCGGTGGGCAGCTCGTAGCCCCAGCCGTCGAGCTTGAACAGTGCATCGATCAGCTGGTTCTGTGCCGCGCAATCCAGCCAGCTGTCACTCGCCGTCGCCAGCAGCTCACGGACCGGTGCCAGCTGCTTCGCCAAACGCTCCGGCTCGTTGCCCCAGGCCTGGCATAGCAGGTAGGCGAGCAGCGCGTTGCCGATGATGCGCCGCGACAGCGGATGGCCGTAGGCGGTTTCTTCCCAGCGGGCGGAGAGGTTCCAGTCGTCGGTGATGTCGTGGTCGTCGAAGATCATCAGTGACGGCACATGAGCCAAGGCGCGGGCGACCTTGGGCAACCCATGAATGAAGCCTTGCAGACAGCTTTCTTCGCAGCGATAGCGCTCGGCATGGGCGGAGTCGAGCGCGGGCATTTGCGGTGCAATCAGCGACCAGGGTGTAGGCGACCAGGCGAGCAGGTACATCGCCATGACTTCGCCCAGGCTGATCAGATGGTTCTGCCCATTGGCGGTGGTGAACACCGGCTTTTCCACGCCACCGAAGAAGCGCTCGCGCAGCGCCTCGTTGGACTTGAACGCAGGCAACAATTGCTCGCGCCGGTAATAGGTGGCCGGATGCGTCATCAGCTCATCGCTGTCGCTCACCACCGCGCCTTCGAGCTGTTCGCCATAAAGCCCGAGCCGACGCACCAGCGCATGGATGGCTACCAGCATCGGCCCGGCGACGTCGTCGGCATAGACCTGGTCGCCGGTCATCAGCAGCAACGCCGGGCGCTCGGCGGGCTTGTCCAAAGCGGCGCCCAGCAGTTCATCGACACATAGCAAACCATCTGCCGCGGCGTGGTGCGGCTTGCGGCAGGAACCATGCAACACGCGATCGAGCCGCGACTTGATGACAAAGCTTGGCCGCGTAGCGCCGTGGTAAAGCAGATGCGGCGCCCAATCAGCGATGCCCTGCTCCGCCGCACCCTCCTGGATGCGCAGGTCGTACTCGATCAGGCAGTCGGTGGGCAGCGGCGCATCGGGTGCGACATGGATCAGATGCAACACGGCGTGTTTGCCGATGGGCAGGCGCTGGCAGCTCAGTTCGTCGAGCGCCACACGCTGTTGTAGTCCGGTCGCCGGAATCTCGAGAATCAGCGACAGCTCGAGCGGCCGCGAGCCGACCAGCCAGAAGGTCAGGCAATCAGGCTCGATACGGCGCAATAGCGGGCCCGCCAATACGGCGGGCAGGTGGTCAGGAGCAGAGAAGTCGGTCAAGGGCAACCCTGATGATGGGAACAGGTTTGTCTGACAGCACACGCGCCCTGATCGCTCCTTTATCGGGTCAGAGCGTGCATCGCCGATGCTAACCGGGCGAGTGCTGGCTCAAGGCGCGCCGAACATCGCCGTCCAGTAGATGGCCGCGTCGCTCTGAGGATCGACCGCATAGGCGCCGCCGAACTCGCTGAACTGCGGGTTCATCAGGTTCGCACAATGCCCGGGACTGGCCAGCCAGCCTTCCAGCACCTTGCGTGCGGTCGGCAGCGCCGCAGCGATATTTTCGCCGACCTGTCTGCCGGCATAGCCGGCCAGCTCGGCGCGGTCGCCCGGTGTACGTCCGTCTTCGCTCAGGTGGCTAAAGAAGTTGGCGTTGGCCATGGCCCGGCTGTGGGCTTCGGCGGTGCTGCCGAGCGTTTCGTTCCAGCCGAGCGGCCCGGCCGCGGCGAAGTCCTGATTGCCGCAACGGCGGGCCGAAGCACGAGCGGTGTTGATCTGCTCCAGCAGCTTCTGCCCTTCGGCCTGCCAGTCGCCCAGGCGGCCATCGAGTAACGGCCGCGCCACCACGATGCGCCAGTCACGCCCATTACGGCTAACACCGATATCGGCGAATTGCGGATCGAGAATCACCCGGCAGAAGCTCTCACGCAGCGCCTGCATCGCCGCCTGCGCATCTCGCGGCCCGGAAAGAGTAATCGCCTGCACGGTCACCATCGGATAGCCCGCGCGGGACAATGCCTGCTGCAAATCGCCAGCGCCCTCGACCGGCAGGTTCAAGCGCGAGTCCGCAGTCAGCGGCGGCAGCTCTTCACTCGCCTTGTTGCCGCAGCGCTGCACTTCGCCACGGTAGGCATTGATCGAGTCGACCAGGCGGGTCTCCTCGGCGGAGGCGACGCCGGCAACGAACATCGTTGCGATCAACAGGACGGATGACAGAACACGCATGACAGTTCTCCAGCAAAATCCCTGATGGATCGAAGCGCACCCGGCGCACAAAAGAAGTGCCATGGTGCGCGAGGCTGTCGCGCTTGTCATCCGCGGGCCAGCATGTGGCCACTGGCTGTGCGCGTTGCGCAGGCTTGGCTATGATCGAAAGCCATGAACAGCCAGCCGCCACTCCGCCCATCCTGCCCGCCCGGCACCTGTACCTGCCGGCGCGACGACCTGTTGGAAACACCCGGCGCCGATGTGCGCATCCTATGGTTGACCCGTCACGAAGAACGCCGCCTGCTAGAACGCCTGGAAAACGTCCAGAGCCTGGATGATCTCGAGCGCGTGCAACAGCGCATGCTCGACCAGCTGGGCATCCGCATGACCATCGCGCCCGGGCACAACGAAGTGCGCAGCATGCGCGGCATCGCCATCGACTTCGCCGAGCAACCGGGCCTGTGCCGCAAGACCCGCCCCGCCATCGCCGCAGCCGTACGCCGCGGCCTGGACAGGCACCCGGAGATCGCCTGGCGCCTGCTCGATGCGCACGATTTGTTGGGTGGGCTTTGACAGCATCGCCACGCCCCCCAGCCTGACGATGAACGATCATTCCCCATGCACCGTGTAGCAACGCCTACCAAACGCTCGAGTGACTTGAGTAGCAGCGGGCCGTTTATCCCTGCACACCGCGGCTTGCCCGGCGGCCAATCCCAAACCGGCCGCAAGCCATTACAATGCGCGCCTTTCGATTCAAACCCGGTCCGTGCCCATGTCCCTTCCCAAGCACCATCTCGAACTGCTCGCCCCCGCCCGTGATGCCAGCATTGCCCGTGAGGCCATCCTGCATGGCGCCGATGCGGTGTATATCGGCGGCCCCAGCTTCGGTGCGCGGCACAACGCCGAGAACAGCGTGGCGGACATCGCCGAGCTGGTGAAATTCGCCCATCTGTTCCATGCGCGGGTGTTCGTCACCATCAATACCATCCTGCATGACGATGAGCTGGAAGCGGCGCGTTCGCTGATCTGGCAACTCCATGAGATCGGCGTCGATGCGTTGATCGTTCAGGACATGGGGATCATGGAGCTGGACATCCCGCCCATCGAGATCCACGCCAGCACCCAGACCGACATCCGCACCCTGGAGCGGGCCAAATTCCTCGACAAGGCCGGTTTCTCGCAACTGGTACTGGCCCGCGAGCTGAACCTCGCCGAAATCCGCGCCATATATGAGCAGGTGGATTCGACCCTGGAGTTCTTTATCCACGGCGCGCTGTGCGTGGCGTTTTCCGGGCAATGCAACATTTCCCATGCGCAGAACGGCCGCAGCGCCAACCGTGGTGACTGCTCGCAAGCGTGCCGCCTGCCCTATACGCTGAAAGACGATCAGGGCCGCGTGGTCGCTTTCGACAAGCACCTGCTGTCGATGAAGGACAACAACCAGAGCGCCAACCTGAGCGCGCTGGTCGATGCCGGCGTGCGCTCGTTCAAGATCGAGGGGCGCTACAAAGATGTGAGCTACGTGAAGAACATCACGGCTTACTATCGCCAGCGCCTCGACGATATCCTCGCAGACCGTCTCGACCTGGCCCGCGCCTCCAGCGGTCGCACCGATCACTTCTTCGTACCGGACCCGGACAAGACCTTTCACCGCGGCAGCACCGACTACTTCGTCACGGACCGCAAGATCGACATCGGCGCCTTCGACTCGCCGACCTTCACCGGCCTTGCGGTGGGTGAAGTGCTCAAGGTCGGCAAGCACGACTTGACCGTGCAGACCCGCGAGCCGCTGTCCAACGGCGATGGGCTGAACGTGCTGATCAAGCGCGAGGTGGTAGGTTTCCGCGCCAGTGTGGTCGAGCCGCTCAAGCAGTTCGAGGAAGACGGCCAGTCGTTCTGGCAGTACCGCGTCGAGCCCAACGAAATGCCCGCCGCAATGCACCAGGTGCGGCCGAACCATCCGCTCAATCGCAACCTGGACCACAACTGGCAGAACGCGCTGTTGAAGACTTCGGCCGAACGCCGCATCGGTGTGCGCTGGCTGGCCAAGCTGCGCGCCGATGAGCTGGAACTGCACGTCACCAGCGAAGAAGGCGCCTATGCCAGCGTCTCGCTGGCCGGCCCGTTCGGCGAAGCGAAAAAGCCTGAACAAGTGCCCGGCCAGATCGCCGATCTGCTGAGCCAGCTGGGCACCACCATCTACCACGCTGAAGAAGTCGAAGTGGATGCACCGCAGGCCTTCTTCATCCCAAACTCCCAGCTCAAGGCGCTGCGCCGCGAAGCCATTGAGGCGCTGGGCGAAGCGCGCAAAGCCATCCGCCCGCGCGGCGGCCGCAAGCCAGTCAGCGTGCCGCCGCCGGTGTACCCGGAAGCGCACCTGTCATTCCTGGCCAACGTCTACAACGAGAAAGCCCGCGCGTTCTATCACCGCTACGGCGTGCAGCTGATCGACGCGGCCTTCGAGGCCCATGAGGAGACGGGCGAAGTGCCGGTGATGATCACCAAGCACTGCCTGCGCTTCTCCTTCAACCTCTGCCCGAAGCAGGCCAAAGGCGTGACCGGTGTGCGCACCAAGGTCGCCCCAATGCAGCTGGTGCACGGCGACGAAGTGCTGACGCTGACCTTCGACTGCAAGCCGTGCGAGATGCATGTGATGGGCAAGATCAAGGGCAACATCCTCAATCTGCCGCTGCCCGGCAGCGCCAGCAGCGTGGTCGGGCACATCACCCCGGATGATCTGATGAAGACCATTCGCAGCAAGCCGCACGCCTGAGGTACGTACATTCATGGGGGCGCGGCCGTGACTCTACTCGCAACATGGGCGGAGATTCGCTCGCTCTATCGGGCATGCCAGCCCAGCGTATTCAAGGCGAGCTTCATGCATGGCGGACTGCGTATGGTCTGGCCTTCCTGGGCGCTGACGCTGGCGTTCAGTGCATTGCTGATCGCGACCTGGCTAGACGGTCAGTCACCGTTGCAGGGCTTGGCTGCCATGGCCGGCGCATTGCTTGCTCTGTTTGGCTTGCTGCTGGCCCGGGAGCGTTACTGCGCGTGGTATTTCCGCGATATCTACGCTCGCGAATCGCTACATCGCTACGGTTTTCTGCGCCGCGAAGAGCTACTGCGCTACGTACTTTTCCGGGATGCATTGCTTGAGCGTGGACTCAACGCGGAGCATGTCGGCGAACTGGCGCGCATCGCCGAAATCGCAAGCCCGCCGCCGCAGGAGCGTTGGATCTCCCAAAACCTGGTGATCGTCATGCTGGTTTCGGCGATCGTCAGCCTTTCGACAGACGCCATCAAGCGGACTGATACCTGGATTGCCGGCAAGGGCATCGTCTTCGTGCTGGCGTTAGCACTTGTCACATACGTGGTCTGTTCCGTGTTGGATGGTATCCGCAGCAACCAGTACCGCAACCGCGTCATACGCCGCTGTCTGGAGCGTGCAGCGTTGGATATCGCATGCACCCAGCGTAACGAGTCTGGCATCAACGCTGCCGCCGAACCAGCAGCGCAGGCGGCGCGGCAGACTTCTTCCTCCGAGCACGGCCCTCGGCTCAGAACGTAACGCTGGACTCATCCGCGCGGTTCGCGGTTCGCCTACAGTGCGCTGCCGGTGCTGGACGGGAAGCTTGTCGAAATAGCGCGACAGTTGCGGCGCGCTAAACCGCCGTGGTGCTGGCCGGACGCGCGAATCGGTAAGTGGCAATGCCACACAGCAGCAAGCCAGCCAATGCGAGCAAGCCGGCGGCCATGCCGATTTCACTAAGCCCCAGATGGCTGATGACAAGGCTGCCGAGCAAAGCGCCGCCACCAATCCCGATGTTGTAGATACCGGAAAACATAGCCATGGCGACGTCGGTCGCGTCCGAGGCCAGGTTCAGTACCTTCGATTGCAATGCCAGGCCGAAGCACATCCCCGCGATGCCCCACACAACCACCACGACCCCGAGCAGCGAACTATCGCGCGATGCGGGCAGCAACAGCAGCAAACACATCGCCATGGCCGAGATCGCCGTGATCAGAAAGCCCCTCGGATAACGTGCGCTGTAACGACTGAACAGCAACGAGCCGAGAATGCCGGCACCACCGAACAGCAACAGCAGGACGGTCGTCATATCGCCACTCAGGTGAGCGACGGTTTGTGCGAAAGGCTCGATGTAGGTGTACGCGGTGAACTGCGCAGTGATGACCAACGCGGTCAGCACATAGGCGGCCACCAGCGCTGGGCGCTTGAATAGTACCGGCAGGCTGCGCAGCGAGCCGGAGTTCTGGCTCGGCAGCGAAGGCAGCGTTCGCGCCAGCACGAGCATAATCAGCGCGGCGATCACGGCAATCGACAAGAAGGTCGTACGCCAACCCAGTGCCTCACCCACCAACCGCCCGAGCGGAATGCCAAGCACCATCGCCAGCGCACTGCCGGTTGCCAGCAACCCCAACGCCTGCGCCTGCTTACCTGCGGGCGCGACACGCACCGCCAGCGATGCGGTAATCGACCAGAACACTGCATGCGCCAGGGCGATGCCGACCCGGCTGAGCATCAGCATGCCATAGCTCGAAGCCACGCTCGACACCAGATGACTGCCAACGAACACCACGAAGACCAGGATCAGCAGCGTGCGCCGCTCGAAATTACGCGTCAGCAGCATCATCGGCAGAGACATCAGCGCCACTACCCAGGCGTAAATGGTCAGCATCAGCCCGACCTGGGACGGCGGCGTGTCGAACGAGCCGCCGATGTCGCTGAGCAGCGCTACCGGTACGAACTCGGTGGTGTTGAAAATAAAGGCCGCCAGCGCGAGTGAAATCACGCTGAGCCAGCTCCCAGCTGGGGAGCTTTGCGATTCGTTCATGTAGATGGGTCTGGTACGCGATTCACTCGATGTACGCCGTGTGCCCGAATGAACACTGCGCAACGAATGTAGGGTGTAAGGGCGACGGTTTCTGCTTGGGCGCACAACGCATGCAGCCCGCTAGCAGAAAGCGCGCGGGATGCCAGCGGGAGCGATTGGGGTGCGGAGCAGGACAGTCGAAGCGGCGCGGATTCTACGCCCGCACTCTGCGGCTGTCAGGTCGCCAGCGTGATCTGCGACGAGTGGCGGCGAGGCAGATGGTAGTACCGATCGGTCGTGCACTCGAAAGCAGAAAGCGAACCGGACTGTTGCTGCGTGTGAGTAGCTGGCGAAGGATTCAGTTGCTCGGCGTACCTCGCTGCGTAGGCCAAGCCTGCGAGCTGGACTGGTTGCTCCTGCCACCGCTACAAACCGCCGTTCGGCGTCTTGCCGAAACTTTCCAGACGAGCATCAGCCGTACCTACAGAGCCCATTCACACCTCTGGAGAACGTATGGCTAACCCGAAGATACCTGCCCAGCAGCAGGATCGCTTGCCCGGTCGCGAAACTGAAATGCACCCGCAGGCTGAATTCATACGCGACAGCTACAAGGGCAGTGGCAAGCTGGCCGGCAAGGTGGCATTGATCAGTGGCGGCGACAGCGGCATCGGTCGCGCGGCGGCGGTGCACTTTGCCCGTGAAGGTGCGGACGTGGCCATCATGTATCTCGACGAACACGAGGACGCCGAAAACGCCAAGCGCATGGTGGAAGCCGAGGGCCAGCGCTGCCTGCTGCTACCTGGCGATATCCGCGACAGCAGTCACTGCAACGATGCCGTCGAGCAAACCGTGAAGACCCTCGGCCGGCTGGACGTGCTGGTCAACAACGCCGGCCGCCAGGAAGTCCAGACACGTCTGGAGGACATCACCGACGAGCAGTGGGAGAAAACCTTCGCCACCAATATCCACGGTTATTTCTATCTCACCCGAGCCGCCCTGCCCCATCTGCAGGCCGGCGCCTCGATCATCAATACCACCTCGATCAACTCCTTCATTGGCCACCCGCTGCTGGTCGACTACACCTCGACCAAGGGGGCAATTGACGGCTTTACCCGAGCCCTGTCGCAGCAATTGATCGAGCGCGAGATCCGCGTCAACCAGATCGCGCCTGGCCCAATCTGGACGCCCCTGCAGCCGCCCTCGCTCGGCAAACACGACCCACAGATGCTCGAAGATTTTGGCAGCCAGATGCCCATGGGCCGCTGCGGCCAGCCGTCCGAACTCGGTCCGGCCTACGTCTACCTGGCCTGCGAGGACTCCTCCTACGTCAGCGGCCAGACCATTCATATCAACGGCGGCAAGGTGGTCAACGGCTGACCGCCCCTCCACGGCGACCCGGCGGCGCCCGCACGTACCGAGGCCAATCGATTCAAGTGCGCTGCATACAAGCAACAAACGGCCGCGGCCTGCCCGAAGCATCGGGTAATGACAGCGCATGGAACCATCGACGGGGTTGCCGCGCCCAACAGTCAGTACGTATGCGATGGCAGCTATCGCTCCAGACGCCCACCGCGCACACCATCGCAGCCAGCCTGCATATGAAAAGGTGAAGTCATGACCCAGATTCTCATTGCGGCTTTTGACCGCTATGCCGAAGCAGAGCAAGTCAAAGCCGAGCTCGTGAGCGAGGGGGTGTCCAGCGACGCCATCCAGATATCGGCATCGTTCAATACCGACACCGTCGACAGCAGTCGTGTGGAAGTGGTCGGCGAAGAGCCGGATGAGGACGCAACGGTTGCCGACAAGATCGGCAGTTTCTTTCACAAGGTCTTCGGCGACGGATCGAGCCAGCATGCCGGCCGTTATCCCGAGGCAGCCCGCCGCGGCTCAACCATCGTGACCGTAACGCTCGAGGACGACAGCCGGGTATCTGCGGTCGAACGAGTCATGGAGCGCAACGGTGCCATTGATATCGATGAGCGCAGTGCCAAGTGGGGCGACGACAATGCCACGCCGGTGACCGCCAGCACCGAGACGTTGACCACTGGTTACCCGGATGCCACTTCGATCAGCGTCGATGAGCGTGAACTGGACGGCAGCGCGACGCCGGATCGCGGCCAGGATGCAGGCTCGATTCCCGGCCGCGCGGAAAACGATAAAGCCGCGCGGCGCGACAACACTGCAGGCCGAGTGCGCATCATCCCACGCTGAGTCGGCGCAGCCAGCTCAACCACGCAACATTGCCTGCACTGCCAGCGCGTTCGCCACGGCGGCGCCGCTAGCAGTGTTGTCAAAGATGCACCAGCAGGGCACGCCTGACTGCGCGCACCTGCGCAGCTCATCGGCCAGAGGCGCCAGCCATTCGCTGGAATAGGCGGAGTGGTAGATACGTGGCGAGCCGTGCAGGCGGTAGTAGCGCATACCCGACCAGCCACTTGGCCGGTCGCCGCCGGTAATCGGCGAAGGGTCAGCCGCTACTCGGGCGATGTGCCAATGATCGAGCAGCTCCTCGGCATCCAGCCAGCTGGCATGCCGCGGTTCCAGAGCGATTTGGCCGCCGTAGCGCTCGCGGATGGCGCCGAAGAAATCCGCCGCCTCCGAGCTATCGAAACCGAGCGATGGCGGCAGCTGCAACAGCAGGCAGCCGAGCCTGGCACCAAGCTCAGTCACTTGGTCGAGGAAAACGCCCAGCGCCCCGTCGCATCCACGCAATCGCTGCTCATGGCTGATCTGCCGAGGCAGCTTCACACAGAAGCTGAAGCCCTCCGGCACGCTCGCCGCCCACTTGTGATAAGTCCCGGGGCGATGGGGGCGATAGAACGAGCTGTTGATCTCCACTGCCGGCAACCGCTGAGCGTAGCGCTGCAGATGCGTGCCTTCATTCGGGAAAGCCGACCACGACGGCCGCGGCAGGCTCCAGCCAGCGCAGCCAAGGCGAACGGTCTGGTTTGGTTTCATTGGCAGTTCCCTCATTTCGGCTCGTCAGCGCATGCGGGTCGGGTGCTTTAAACTTGCGCCGCCCGCCCTTCAGCACACGGTTCACTCATGAAGCAACGCGCCGTCACGCCATTTCAGATCCTTATCCTGCTGCTGTCCGTCTATGTGATCGGTGCGCTGGTGGCCGATCTGGTATTCGATCTGCCCGACGACATATCGACGCTGCTTGGTTATCTGGACAACATCGTCTGCTTCTTTTTCTTCCTCGATTTCTGGATGCGCCTGCAACAGGCCGAGAACAAGCTGCGCTTCATGCGCTGGGGCTGGATCGATCTGCTGGCCAGCGTGCCGGCCGGCGGGCTGCAGGCGGCCAAGCTGTTCCGTGCATTCCAGATTTTGCGAGTGCTGCGGGCGATCAAGTCGCTGCGGCTGATCTGGCGCATCCTGTTCCGCAACCGTGCCGAAGGCATCGTCGCCTCCGCTGCTACGGCGACCATGCTGCTGGTAGCCTTCGGCGCGCTGACCATGTTGCTGGTGGAAGCACCGAACCCCGAGAGTTCGATCAACACACCCGAAGAGGCGTTGTGGTGGGCATTCGTCACCGTGACCACGGTCGGCTATGGCGACTTTTATCCGGTCACGACCCAGGGCCGCATCGTTGCGGTGCTGCTGATGGTTTCAGGCGTCGGCCTGTTCGGCAGCTTCGCCGCGTACATCGGTTCACTGTTTGTCGCTGACCGACACGGGGAAGACAACCGTGAGCAGCTGGCTGATCGCGAAACCATGCAGCGACTGCTGCTACAGGTGGAATCGCTGACTCTGGAGGTGCGCAGCCTGAAGCTGCAGCTGGAGGACAATCGCCGAAGCGACGGGGATGCGATGGAGCAAGGGGGTTGAGCAAAGCCCTTGCGCCATCAGGCGCAAGGGCCACTCGGTGCAATCAGTTGGCGAAGTACGCCTGTGCACGCGCCACTTCCGCTGGCGTCGGCTTGTAAACGGTCCACTGGTCACCCGCATTCTTCTTGTAGCGGACCTCGTTCTTCTCTACATCGAACTCGTAGAACGGGTAGACCTCGCGCAGGTTGTAGAACGCTGCCGGTGCGAAGAACAGGATGTCCGCAACCAGATAGCCGCTGTTGAACTTCAACGGCATCAGGCCATACATCGGCTCCATCCCCGGCTTTTCGGCACGGAAGCGGTACTGGCCGAAGCTGGTGGCCTTGTAAGTCTTGCTGACGGGGTTCTTCAGCACCAGCGGCGCGTCCTGGTTGATCTTGATGGCAAGATCCGGATCGGTGGAGCGCAGCGAAGTGGTGGCGGTGCAGGCCGAAAGCAGTACGGCACTAACGGCTACGGCAAGAATGTGTTTGGCGTTCATCTTTAAGTCCCTTGTTGTCCATCGAAAAATCGACAGCTCTCATCCAGCCGGCTCTACCGGGGCTGTTGGCCATCCATTGCGGCGCGCACTATAGGGCATCGGCGATTAATGGCCAACAGCCACCCTCACCGACGGCATGCTTTCTTGATAGCCGTCACGCATGACGAGAAAACACGACACCGGCCTCTATAATCGTCGACCGGTCATGCGCCCCGCCGAGCAAATGAGCGCATCGCGAGTCGTAGAAAAGAAGACTGATCAGCAAAGGTGTCGATCATGGCCAAGGCCGGGGGCAAGCAGTTCAAATCCATCAGGCTCGAACGCCTGGCGCGCTTCATCGAATGGGCGTCGGCACGCTATCCGGATTTCATTGCGAAGAAGCATCATCAGGAAAAGTGGTTCACGCCTTACATCGGCTATCCCATCGCCGGCCTGGGTCGCGCTGCGAAGGCGTTCTGGCTGGGACTGCACGCGCAGGCGGTGGATGATCTGCTCGCCGAGCCCGCCACAGACGAGCTACTCGATCGAGTCGTCAGCCGGGACGTCGGCGAGATTCACTGCACTGTGGATGTGTTCGGCAGCGAGAAAACCTTCAGCCTGGGCTCACCGCCCCATCTGCTGGAGCCTGACTGGGCGATGCGTCTGGACGATAGCCCGCAGCGCGACGACTTCCCAGGCAACTTGCGACTGGCGGTGCAGGCCTACATTCGCGGCCGCTTGCAGGTGCTTGAACGCCCCTTCGCCGAGATGGACGAAGACGATCGGCAGCGCTGCCTGGCGCGCATCCGCCCGGAGCTTTCGCGAGTCGATGAATTCCTGCCGCACGCCGTCGCGACCCTCAACGAGATTCGCCACGAGCTGCGCTACGTGGTGCCGCTGCAGCACGGCAGTCTGACGCTTGAACTGCAGCGGCGCATTCCTGCTGGCCAGGATCACCTGCTCAGCGGGACCGAGATCGAGGCATGGAAACGTAAGGATCGTGAAGAGCTGCAGGCCACGTTCGATCGCATGCTGGAGCTTGCCGGTGATTTCGAGCTGCAGCAGCTCGGGCACAAGCGCCTTACCGAACTCATCGCTCTGGAACCCGGACAGATGCGCAAAGCAATTCGTGCCGCTCGCCGCGAGCACGAGGAGAAGATGGCGTTTGCCGTGCTGCTGGAAAACAACCCGCGCTTCGTCCATTACCACAAGCTCTATCCTGCTCGCCGTCTGACGCGACGCTGGACCGCCCTGCTCGGCCCCACCAACAGTGGCAAGACGCACCGTTCCATCGAGGCGATGGCGGCGGCCGAGCATGGCATCTACCTGTCGCCGCTGCGTCTGATGGCATTGGAGAACCAGGAGCGCATCGAGTCGATGGGCGTGCCCTGCTCGCTGGTGACCGGCGAGGAGGAAATCATTCGCGAAGGCGCCACGCACATCTGCTGCACCGTGGAGGAGTTCGCCCGCTTCCGCCACCAGCACTGGGATGTGGTGGTGGTCGATGAAGTACAGATGATGGCCGACCCACAGCGCGGCTGGGCCTGGGTCGATGCACTGGTCAGCGCGCATACATCGCAACTGATGATGACCGGGCCGGCGCTGATCGAACCCTCTTTGCGCACCCTCTGCGAACTCTGCGAAGACCGCCTGGTGGTTCAACGCACTAAACGCCTGTCCCCCGTGGACGTTGCCCGCCATGCCACAACGCTGGAGCGCCTCGAGCCCGGCTCGTTGCTGGTGGCCTTCAGTCGCAAGCTGGTGCTGGAGCTCAAGGGCATGCTCGAGAGCACCGGCAAAAGCGTGTCGGTGGTCTACGGTGCCCTCTCTCCCGAGGTGCGCCGCGAGCAGGCCCGGCGGTTCCGTGAAGGCGAGGCGGACATCATGGTCGCTACCGACGCGGTCGGTATGGGCCTCAACCTGCCGGCACACACGCTTTGCTTCTACACCGACGAAAAATTCGACGGCATTCAGAATCGCCAGCTCAAGGTGCAGGAGGTCAAGCAGATCGGCGGACGTGCCGGGCGCTTCGGCCACCACGACAACGGCGAGATCACCACACTCGATCCGCAGACACTCAAGTCCATCCGCCGCTTGTTCAACAGTCCGGATGCACCGGTGGACCTGAGCCAGTTCCAGGTACGCCCGTCGATCGATCACCTCATGGCGATTTCCGAACTGATGGGTGAGCCGAGCCTGCTGCGTGCCTGGCTGACCTTCAATCGCAATATCAACTACGGCGAGGCCTTCATCTCGATACTGCCGGACGAGCTGGCCGAATGGATCGAGTTGATCGACGACCCGAAGACTCCGCTCTGGCTGCGCTGGACCTTCGCCTGCACGCCGATCCGCGGAGGCTTCGACAGCCCGGCAAGTCAACACGCCCAGCGCTGGATCAAGCGCGTCGCCGAAGGTCACGCTATCCCGATGCCGAAACTGCTGCTTGGCGCTGATCTGGCCAGTCTGGAGAGCACCCTGCACGTGGTGGAAACCTACCTGCACCTGGCCCGAAGCTTGCCCGAGCATTTCCCAGAGCACGACGACGGCGAAGCGGCGCGCAAACTGCTCAACGATGCCATCACCCGTGAGCTTTCACGCCAACGCAAGCCGCGCGCAGCGCGACGCGGCAGTGCTCGCAAGGCAGGCCGGCGGCGTTGAACGCTGGTCGAGATCGCCCAAACGTTTGCGCGGCATTGACGTTTGCAAGGCGCGGCGGCAATCACGCGACAGCGCCCTGCATCGTTTGTTCCATAGCCAAACGTCGAAAATGTTCGAATTTTTACTTTGACAGTCGCTTTCTTTGCCTCTAAGTTTTCGTTTCCGAACAATTCCGAACCAAAGCAGTGCTCGGAATAAAACAAAAACAAACGAACGAGGCTCCGCGCATGAGTACGCCCATCGTCCCGACGCTAAAGGGACAATGCATTGCCGAATTTCTCGGCACTGCCCTCCTCATCTTCTTCGGTACCGGCTGCGTCGCAGCGCTCAAGCTCGGCGGCGCCGACCTGGGGCTCTGGGAAATCAGCATCATCTGGGGCATCGGAGTTTCGATGGCGGTGTATCTCGCCGCCGGCGTTTCCGGTGCCCACCTGAACCCGGCCGTAACCATTGCCCTGTGGTTGTTCGGCACCTTCGAACGGCACCGTGTCCCGGCCTACATCCTGGCCCAGGTGGCTGGCGCGTTTTGTTCCGCCGCATTGGTCTACGGGCTGTACAGCAGCCTGTTCTTCGATTTCGAACAAGCCCAGCAGATGGTTCGCGGCAGCGTTGAAAGCCTCGAGCTTGCGTCGATCTTCTCCACCTACCCGCACGCGTCGCTGTCGTTCGGCCAGGCATTCCTGGTGGAGATGGTGATCACGGCGATCCTGCTGGCGATGATCATGGCCATCACTGACGACGGCAACGGCCTGCCCAGCGGCCCGCTGGCCCCCTTGCTGATCGGCCTGCTGATCGCCGTCATCGGTGGCGCGATGGGTCCGTTGACCGGTTTCGCGATGAATCCGGCGCGGGATTTCGGGCCTAAGCTGATGACGTTCTTCGCCGGCTGGGGCGACGTCGCCTTCACTGGCGGGAAAGACATTCCGTATTTCCTGGTGCCGATACTCGCCCCGATTCTCGGCGCTTGCCTGGGCGCCGCGGGTTATAAGGCACTGATCTGTCGGCACCTGCCAGGCGTCGGATCAGCCGCCTGTGATGCACCCATACCCAAGGAAAAGGCCTCTGCCGAAATGGGCTCCGCCCAGCCCGATGTCAGCAAAGTTCGCTAAGGAAACGACGCCATGAGCAATCAGAACAAGCAATTCATAGTCGCCCTCGACCAGGGCACCACTAGCTCCCGCGCCATCGTGCTGGATCGCAACGCCAACGTGGTAACCATCGCCCAGCGCGAGTTCGCGCAGATCTACCCACAGCCAAGCTGGGTCGAACATGACCCGATGGAAATCTGGGCAACGCAGAGCGGCGTATTCGTCGAAGCCCTGGCCCAGGCCGGTATCACCAATGAACAAGTAGCGGCAATCGGTATCACCAACCAGCGCGAAACGGCCATCGTCTGGGACAAGGTCACCGGTCGACCGATTTACAACGCGATCGTCTGGCAGAGCCGGCAAAGCACGCCGATCTGTGATCAGCTCAAGCGCGACGGCATGGAAGCGCACATCCGCAAGACCACGGGCCTGGTGATCGACCCTTACTTCTCCGGCACCAAGATCAAGTGGATTCTCGACCACGTCGAGGGTAGCCGCGAACGCGCCCGCCGCGGCGAGCTGCTGTTCGGCACCGTCGACTGCTGGCTGATCTGGAAGATGACCCAGGGCAAGGCCCACGTCACCGACTACACCAACGCCTCGCGCACCATGCTGTTCGATATTCACAAGCTGGACTGGGACCCGGTGATGCTCGAGGCGCTGGATATTCCGCGCGAAATGCTGCCGGAAGTGCGCTCCTCGTCGGAAATCTACGGGCACGCCTACATTGGCTCGGGCCAGAGCACCGGCATCCCCATCGCCGGTATCGCCGGGGACCAGCAGGCTGCGCTGTTCGGCCAGATGTGTGTCGAGCCTGGCCAGGCCAAGAACACCTATGGCACCGGCTGCTTCCTGCTGATGAATACCGGAACCAAGGCGGTGCAGTCCGAACACGGCCTGCTGACAACCATCGCCTGCGGACCGCGTGGCGAAGTGAATTACGCGCTGGAAGGCGCCATCTTCAATGGCGGTTCCACCGTGCAGTGGCTGCGTGACGAGCTGAAGGTGCTCAACGAGTCGCTGGATTCGGAATACTTCGCGACCAAGGTTCCGGACAGCAATGGCATCTACCTGGTACCAGCCTTCACCGGTCTCGGCGCCCCCTACTGGGACCCGCGAGCCCGTGGCGCGCTGTTCGGTCTGACCCGCGGAGTCAAGGTCGATCACCTGATCCGTGCGGCGTTGGAATCCATCGCTTACCAGACCCGCGACGTGCTCGATGCCATGCAGCAGGATGCCGGTGAGCGACTGCGCGCGCTGCGAGTGGATGGCGGTGCAGTGGCCAACAACTTCCTCATGCAGTTCCAGGCGGACCTGCTCGGCACCCAGGTCGAACGTCCACAAATGAAGGAAACCACTGCACTCGGCGCCGCCTACCTGGCGGGCCTGGCAACCGGTTTCTGGAGTGACCTGGACGAGCTGCGCAGCAAGAGCAGCATTGAGCGGGTGTTCGAACCGGCGTGCGGAAGCGAACAGCGCGAAGCGCTCTACCGCGGCTGGCAGAAGGCCGTCGACCGCACGCGCAACTGGGCCGAGGACTGATCTGACGCTACCCGCGCCTGTGCTCCGATCGTTCGGAAGCAGGCGCGGCATGCGCGAATTCGAACAGCTGACGCTTTAATCGAACGCCAGACTACGGCATGCTTCCCGCACAACAGCGAACAAGGAAGCCTCATGAGCCTGGCGCCCCGACAGCAGAACATTCTGGAACTCGTGCGCGAGCGCGGCTATGTGAGCATTGATGAGCTGGCCCGGCATTTCGCCGTCACGCCACAAACCATCCGCCGTGACATCAACCAGCTCGGCGACGCCGGCCTGCTACGACGCTACCACGGCGGCGCGGCATACGACTCCAGCGTACAGAACACCGCCTACAGCCAGCGTGCGCATCAGATGCGCGACGAGAAACTGCGCATAGCCGCTGCCATGGCGGCACGCATTCCCGACCAGGCTTCGCTATTCATCAACATCGGCACCACCACCGAGGCGATTGCCCAAGCCCTGCTCAACCATCGCGACCTGAAGATCATTACCAACGATCTGCATGTGGCGAGCATTCTCAGCACCAAGGAAGACTTCGACGTACTGATCGCCGGCGGCAACGTGCGCAGCGATGGTGGCGTGGTGGGTCAGGCGACTGCCGACTTCATCAGCCAGTTCAAGGTCGACTTCGCATTGATCGGCATCAGCGGCATCGACGAGGACGGCACCCTACTCGACTTCGACTATCAGGAAGTTCGCGTCTCCCAGGCGATCATCCACAACGCGCGCAAGGTATTCCTGGCTGCCGACTCCAGCAAGTTCGGCCGCAGCGCCATGACACGTCTGGGCTCGCTGGAACAGATCGATTGCCTGTTCACCGATGCACCGCCTTCCGAGGTATTCGCCGAGTTGCTTACTCGTCACAAGGTGCAGCTGGAGATCGCCGAGTAGCTGCTGCAAGGCGTTCCTACGCACCCAGACATACTGTAAGGCTACAAGGCGCCGAGTAGGTTCGACGGCGTTTCGCGGACAGGCCCGCTCCCACAGGTGGTGCCGTGCTTACTGATGGGTGCGGTCGGGGGACTCCGAGTTTCGCCCCTAACTGGCCCCGTTCCACTGCATTCTTCGCAACCAAGGCTGCTCATACCAACTCGTGCGCTGGCGAGCGGGCAGATCTGGCCCAGCGGGCCGTATGTGGCTATCGGCACCTCCCGCAACGCTTCCGTCAATCGAATATAAAAGTTCGAATATTTTCTCTTTTATCTATTTTCGAACATTTTTGCTTTCATACGGATTCTTTTGCGAATAGCATGTTCAAACCGAACATGATCTTTCGTTTCCGAGGAGAAGCCCGTGCCCCATTCCGCTCAGCCCGTCTCCGAGCTCTATGACGTTGCCGTAATCGGTGGCGGCATCAATGGTGTCGGTATCGCTGCCGATGCAGCCGGCCGCGGGCTTTCGGTGTTCCTTTGCGAACGCGACGACCTGGCTAGCCATACGTCATCGGCGAGCAGCAAGCTCATCCATGGCGGGCTGCGCTATCTGGAACACTACGAATTCCGTCTGGTCCGTGAAGCGCTCGCAGAGCGCGAGGTGCTGCTGGCCAAGGCGCCGCATATCGTCAAGCCGATGCGCTTCGTGCTGCCCCATCGCCCTCATCTGCGCCCTGCCTGGATGATCCGCGCCGGCCTGTTCCTCTACGACAACCTGGGCATGCGCAAAAAACTGCCAGCGTCGCGGGGTTTGCGCTTCGGCAACGAGAGTCCGCTCAAACCGGCAATCACCCGTGGTTTCGAATACTCCGACTGCTGGGTCGACGATGCACGCCTGGTGGTACTCAACGCCATGGCCGCGCGGGAAAAAGGCGCGCATATCCATACCCGCACGCAGTGCCTGAGCGCCAAGCGCGCCGGCGGCATCTGGCATGTCGAACTGCAGCGCGAGGATGGCAGCCGCTTCTCGTTGCGCGCCAAGGCACTGGTCAACGCCGCGGGCCCATGGGTCGCACAGTTCATTGGCGAGAACCTGCAGCAGCGCTCGCCGTACGGCATCCGCCTGATACAGGGAAGCCACATCGTCGTGCCCAAGCTGTACGAAGGTGAGCAGGCCTACATCATGCAGAACGAGGATCGGCGCATCGTGTTCGCCATCCCCTATCTGGACCGCTACACCATGATCGGCACCACGGATCGCGAATATCGCGGCGACCCGGCCAAGGTGAGCATCAGCGAGGAAGAGATCGCCTACGTACTGGGCGTCGCCAATACGCACTTTCGCAAGCAGCTCGAACCCCGCGACATCGTGCATACGTTCGCCGGTGTCCGGCCGCTGTGCGACGACGAGTCGGACAATCCGTCTGCCGTCACCCGCGACTACACCCTTTCGCTGGCCGCGGAAGAAAAGCAGGCACCGCTGCTTTCGGTGTTCGGCGGCAAGCTGACCACCTACCGCAAGCTGGCCGAGTCGGCGATGGCGCAGCTCAAGCCGTTCTTTCCCGAGATGGGCGAAAGCTGGACAGCGCTGGCTGCACTGCCCGGTGGCGAGGACATGAGCACTGCCGATGCACTCACCGAAGAGCTGGTAGCCAAGGTGCAGGGCGTAACGTTGCCCCTCGCCAAGCGCTGGGCAACCCTCTATGGCAACCGCGTATGGCGAATGTTGGGCAACGCGCGCTCGCTCGACACGCTGGGTGAGGATCTCGGCCAGCAGCTGTATGCGCAGGAGGTCGAGTACCTGCGGCGCGAGGAGTGGGCAACGCAGGTGGACGACGTCCTCTGGCGCCGCACCAAGCTCGGACTGGCCTTCAGCGAACCGGAAAAAGCGCGCTTGGCGCGCTATCTGTTGGAACGGCCACTCAGCGAAGCCGTACGCAGCAGCGACGCTGCCTGAACATACCGCGAAGAGCCTGGCGCAAGGCAGGCTCTCTTCCTTGCGCCAGGCCTCTTGCGCATAACCGGACGCACGCCCCATGACATCACCGGGCGCGACCATCCGTCCGCCTTTGCCGCTGTAGTCATCAAGCTTTCACACCCATGGCACACCGTCGAGCAACTGACCTGCTCTCGGGAGTTGCCTGATGACGACCAATACCGGTGCCCTAGCTGATCGATCTTCCACGCCAGTTGCGCGCCAATGGCTTTCCTGGCTGTTGGTCGTCACGCTGATCTACTTGCTGCTGGCTGCCGTCGGGGCGATTGGCGATGGCTTCAAGGCGGCTACGGGTGATAACGCCAAAGAGCTGTTCGCCTTCGCCACCAATCCCTTCGTCGGGCTGATGATCGGCCTGGCCGCCACCGCGCTTATCCAGAGTTCCAGCACCGTAACCTCGATTATCGTTGGCATGGTCGCCGGGGGCCTGCCGATCCCCATCGCGATCCCGCTGATCATGGGGGCGAACATCGGCACCTCGCTGACCAGCACTATCGTCAGCCTGGGCCATATCCGCAGTGGTGCGGAGTTTCATCGGGCCTTTTCCGCAGCCACCGTCCACGATGCGTTCAACATCACGGCGGTGACCATCCTGCTGCCGCTGGAGCTACTGTTCCATCCACTGCAGCGCATGTCCGAATCGCTCGCCGGATTGCTGGTGAGCGAAACCACCAGCGTCGACATGAAGAGCGTGAATTTCATGAAGACCATACTCACCCCAGCCAGCGAACTGCTCGAAGCAAGCGTCGCCTGGCTGCCGAGCAAGGTCTGGGCTGGCGTCGCGCTGATCATCATCGGGATCGGCCTGATCCTCTTCGTGGTGCAGGCTATCGGCAAGGTGCTGCGCAAGGTCATGGTCGGCCGCGCCAAGGACATCATGCATGCCAGCGTGGGACGTGGCCCGGTTTCGGGCATCGCGTCGGGAGCCATCATCACCGTTCTGGTTCAGTCCTCCTCGACCACCACCGCGTTGATCGTGCCGCTCGCGGGTACCGGCGTGTTTTCGCTGAAGCAGGTTTACCCATTCACCCTGGGTACCAACATCGGAACCTGCGTCACTGCACTACTGGCAGCCACGGCGATATCAGGCCCCACCGCCGAGCTGGCCATGCAGATCGCTCTGGTGCATCTGCTGTTCAACCTGTTCGGCATCCTCATCATCTACGTGATTCCGTTCTTGCGCGGGGTTCCGCCGGCGATCGCCACGTATCTGGCCGATCTGGCGCAACGCAGCAAGCTTTATGTCGGCGCCTACATTGGCGGCGTGTTCTTCGGCCTACCGCTGTTGATGATCGGTGGCAGCCAACTCTGACCGGCTGGAGGGCCACTCTATGCAAAGCGAACGCCGTATCCAGACCGAGAACCGCATCCGCGAACTGCGCGAATCACTCAACGAACTGGAAGCCCAGCTCGAACAGATCGACGCCCATGAGCAACAGGCTCAGCACAGAGAGATTGATCGACTGGATGACTACATCGACGCCGTCGACACGCGCTTCAACAGCCTGCAAGTGTTCTGGAACTCCCTGAAACACGAATGGCTGAAAGCAAAACCCTGAGCCAGCAAGAGGAGCGACAGCATGCACGCCAATTCCGGCCCGCTTCTGCTGGTCAGCATTACGCTGGGACTGCATTTGGTATTGAACCCATCTGCGAGTGCCGCTGAGGCGACCAATCCCGGGTTGCTCATCGATGGCTCCAGTACCGTCTACCCATTGACCAGGGAAGCCATGCGCCGCTTTCAGCGCGCGCGGCCTGGGCATGCGATAGACGTAGCCTTTTCGGGAACCAGCGCGGGCTTCCGTCGCTTCTGTGCCGGCGAGACGGACGTCAACGACGCCTCCCGCGAGATGACTGCCGAAGAGCAAGCGCAGTGCGCGGAGAACGGGGTGCGCTATCGGAAAATCCCGTTGGCGATGGACGCGATTACCGTGGTGGTAAACCCGAGCAACGATTGGGCAGCACAGATTACCGTCGAGGAACTGAACAAACTTTGGGCTCCGGCTGCAGAGGCCAAGATCATGCGCTGGAACCAGCTGCGCGCGGACTGGCCGGATCGGCCGATCAAGCTGTTCGGTCGCGGCCAGGATTCGGGCACCTACGACGTCTTCACTGAAGAAATCGTCGGCAAGGCCCATCGCAGTCGTCAGGACTACACGGCCAGCGAGGACGAGGAGGAGCTCGCTGCCGGGATTGCCGGCGAACCCGATGCTCTCGGTTTCTTCGGCATTGGCGCCTATCACCGGCACTGGGATGCGTTGAAGCTGCTGGCCATCGACAGTGGCAACGGACCGGTGTATCCGACGCTGGCCACGGTCAGCAACGCGCAATATCGACCGCTGACACGGCCGCTGTTCATCTATCTCAATGAACAGAGCCTGCAGCACAAGCCAGTCACCAGAGCGTTCGTCCAGCACTATCTGGAAGGCTTGCCTGGCTGGATCCATTTCACCGGCTACATGCCGCTGCGCGCGGAAACCTACGCGCGCAGCCTTGAGTTGCTCGGCGAAGCGTCGACAGCGAGCCTGCCGGACGCCAGGTAAGCAGGATCGCTCAGTAGACGGCCGGGACGATCATGCTGTCCGGCACCGGGTTGCGCAGGTAGTCGGCGTTGTAAACGCGCTCGGGCAGTTTTACCGGCGCACGTTCGACTTCACCGTAAGGCAGCTGACTGAGCAGATGGGTGATGCAATTGAGGCGTGCGCGCTTCTTGTCGTCGGCCTCGACAATCCACCAGGGTGCATCCGCGATATGCGTGCGCTCGAGCATGATTTCCTTGGCGCGCGTATAGGCTTCCCAGCAGCGCCGGGATTCGAGATCCATCGGGCTGAGTTTCCACTGTTTCAACGGGTCGTGTATGCGCGCCAGAAAGCGCCGGTTCTGCTCGTCATCGGAGATCGAGAACCAGTACTTGATGAGGATGATGCCCGAGCGCACCAGCATCCGTTCGAACTCCGGCACCGAACGGAAGAACTCGTCGTATTCGTCGTCAGTGCAAAAACCCATCACTTTCTCGACGCCGGCGCGGTTGTACCAGCTGCGGTCGAACAGGACCATCTCACCGGCGGCAGGAAGATGGGAAACGTAGCGCTGGAAGTACCATTGGGTACGCTCGCGATCGTTCGGTGCTGGCAACGCCGCGACGCGGCAGATGCGCGGGTTGAGCCGCTGCGTTACACGCTTGATGACGCCACCCTTGCCCGCGGCATCCCGCCCCTCGAAGAGCACCACGACGCGCAACTTGTGATGCACGATCCAGTCCTGCAGCTTGACCAGCTCACCCTGCAATCGCAGCAGTTCCGAAAAGTACGCCCGCCGGGACAATCCCACGCCTGGCGGCTGCGGCAACCCCTCGCGTGCGATCAGGGCATCCATGCGCAGGTCGTCCAGCTCCATTTCCAGCTCTTCGTCGAGGCTGTCCTGAAACTCGTGCAACAGGTGTTGGTAGACATCGTGCGAGCTGCGCATATCGTCGGTCATGGCCGGCTTCCGGTAAGCGTGATGGAGCGCCACGCATAAAGGTGGCGCAAACTCACGCTAGCCAGCGGCGATGACGGGATCATGACCGAAGCGCTGCAGGCTCGACGCCGAGGATAAGCGGACGTCGGCGGCGCTTGAATCGTCGGGCAATTCCGGTAGGCTCGCACCTTTCTCATAGGAGTACGCCCAAATGGCTCGAGCCACCGCACGCCACATCCTGGTTTCCACCGAAGCCAAGTGCAATGAACTGAAAACTGCCATCGAAGGCGGCGCCGATTTCGCCGAGGTTGCCAAGGAAAACTCCAGCTGCCCGTCCAGCCGTCAAGGCGGCGACCTGGGTTCGTTCGGTCCCGGCCAGATGGTCAAGGAATTCGACACTGTGGTGTTCAGCGCCCCGATCAACGTCGTCCAGGGCCCGGTGAAAACGCAGTTCGGTTATCACCTGCTGGAAGTGACCAGCCGCCAGGACTGATCACGTTGTCTGTCCCTGCACCGAGGTGCAGGGACACTACTTGAAGCTGGATAGACGCCCGCCCCGCCCCCCGCTACGCCCGCACATTGATCACGACTCCAGACGGAAGCGCCCGGTCAGTGCCTTGAGCCCTTTCATGCTCTGCATGATGGTATTTCCCGATGCCGCGGTGTCGTGCGTGACGCCTGCCGCCTGATCGGCGACCTGGGCGATGCGCGTCAACGACTGGTTCATGTCTTCGGCAACCTGCGACTGCTCCTCGGCTGCCGTAGCGATCTGGTTGGTCATGCCGCGAATGGTCTGCACAGCGCCGACAATCTGCCCCAACGCGTGCTGGGCTGCCTCGATCTGCGTAAGCGTGATCGCGCTGCTCTGCCGCGATGCATCCATGGCGTGACCGGCGCGGGTCGCCTGGCTCTGCAGACGCTCGACCAGCACGCTGACCTCCTTGGCCGAGCTCTGAGTGCGGCTGGCAAGGCTGCGAACTTCGTCGGCAACCACCGCGAAACCACGACCCTGCTCACCGGCACGGGCAGCTTCGATAGCAGCATTGAGGGCCAGCAGATTGGTCTGCTCGGCAATCCCGCTGATCACGTTGAGTACCTTGCCGATCTCGTGACTGTCTTGCACCAGCTGCTGCATCACATCGGACAGACCGTCGACATGGCCGCTGAGTGTGCGGATGGCACCAACGGATTCGTTCATTACCGCGCTGCCGGAATTGGTTTCCTGCTCGGCAACGTCCGCAGCATTGGCGGCCTCAATGGTGCTCCGGGCCACCTCGTGCGAGGTCGCCAGCATTTCGTTCATGGCGGTAGCGACCTGGTCGATCTCAGCCTGCTGGCCTTCCACGTTGCGCGCGCTGTCGCCGGCCAGACCAGCCATGCGCACGCACTGCGCGTCGGCATCATCAGCGGCCTGCCGCACGCCCGTGATCATTTCGCCCACCTGCCTCAGCAAGCGGTTGTAAGCCAGCGTGATCAAGCCCATTTCATCATCGGCGTGACGCACCTGTAGCGGCGAAGAGAAATCTCCCTGGCTGACCTTCTCCAGGCGGCTGCGCAGCTGGTCGACCTGCAACATCAACCAGTTCATACCGGCAATCCGGCCCAGGATGACCAGCACCAGTATGCACAAGGTGGAACCCAGGGCGACCCAGAGTTGCTGCGAAGCGCTGCGATTGGTCTCTGCGGAGATAAGCGACACCACTTCATTGGCGGCGGCGAGAATGTCGTTGGAGTCGGCGGCGATAGCCTTTACATCGGCGCTTTGCCCTACGGCCAACGCCTGCACCGCAGGGCGGTAACGCTGCCATATCTGGTCGACACGCTGCAGGTGCGGCTGCGCGTTGGCCAGTTCCACCGGGGCGATACCCTGAGCACGGTCACCATTGAGCAACAGCCGATGCGACTGTTCGAAGCGCTGGATGGTCTTGTCGACATCCGCGGGGCTGCCAATGCCCTGCGCCGCCAACAGTGCTTCCTTCATCATTTTCTGGCTGAGCATGCGCTGCGCGCCGGCCATGTCGATCTGGCTGGCGTCCTTGCTCGACATGAACAGCACACCGGCCGTCAATGCCGCACAGAAGAAGATCAGGCTGTAAGAGAAGAAAAACTGATGGTTGATGGTACGTAGACCCAGCCCGCGTAAAAGGGACTGAATAACGTTCGCCAAGGTGCTGGTCATGGAGTATTCCAACTACAGGAAAGAAAGCGCCGCCAGCGTCCGAAGGCGTCGCACCTACCCCTGTTCTCGGCCGCTGCAAGAGCAACTTGATACCGTTTATCACCTATCTGAAAGCCCCGCCGCAGCTGGGTTTGCTATTTTTTTTCGCGCTCATTTTCCGGCGTTTCGCATGCTGATGCAGATCAACGAAAAACACCCTAACACGTCGTTTTTTTGGCCTGGATACGACACAGCGACTAAGGTCAGGTGACGCGGGGCGACTCGCAGATGATGGGACGACCGAGGATCAGGCCATGTTTCAGGTATCGCGCAGAGGCGAAAACCGCATCGATATCGACTTCTCCGGCAAGCTGGACAGCCAGGCCATGCGCGCCGCGCTGGACGACCTGTTGTTCAAATCAGAAGGCATCAGCCATGGCCAAATGCTCTTTCGCATCGGCGAGTTCGATCTGCCCACCCTTGGCGCGATCGGTGTCGAACTGTCTCGCTTGCCACACCTGTTCCGCTTCATCCGGCGCTTCGATCGCTGCGCGGTGGTATCTGGCAAAGAGTGGCTGCGAAGGGCCAGTGAGATCGAGGGCGCCATGATTCCAGGCCTGACAGTAAAAGCATTCGATGAACATCAGGGCGTGGATGCGCACAGCTGGCTGAGCAGCCTCGGCTGAGTCAGCGCTCCACCTAGCGAGGCGCGCCGAAGACCTGAGTCCAGTAGCTCATAGCGGCGCTGTCCTGATTCGTGGCATAAGCCGCGCCCATCTGCGTAAAGTCCGGATTCATGATGTTGCTGCAGTGCCCAGGACTGGCCAGCCACCCCGCCATCACCTGTTCCGCCGAGCCCTGCCCCGCTGCGATGTTCTCGCCGATTCGCTGCCAGGCATAACCGGCACGGCCGGCGCGGTCGCTCACATGGCTGCCGTCCGGTGCCTGGTGGCTGAAGTAGTCCTGCCTGGCCATGTCGCGGCTATGGGCCAGTGCAGTATCACCCAGCTTGGCATTCCAGCTCAGGGCTGGTGCCGACTCAAAGCGCTTGCTGCCACAATTGCGAGGTCTGGCCCGCACCTGGTTGACCTGTTGCAGGATATCCCTGCCGACTTGCTGCCAATCCCCGAGGTCAGGTGCCAACATGGGCTGAGCCAAGAGCACCTGCCAAGTGTTGCCCTTGTGCGAGACGCCGATCTCGGCGAATTCTTCGCTGCGCAGCGGCTCGCAGTACCGCTGCTTCAAGGCTCGCATGGCGGCCTGCGCATTCCTTGGGCCCGAAACCGAGATGGCCTGCAGCTTCGCTGGTCGGTAGCCCGACGCTTGCAAGGCTTGCTGCAGCTGCGCTCCGCTGCTCGCTGGCGTTATCACCAATGCTTCGTTGGGGGCCAGTGGTCCGGCTGCGCTCGGTTTACTGCCGCCACAGGCTTCGGTGGCTCCGCGGAATTCGTTGATCAAGCTCACCAATGGGTCGGTCTCCTGCGCGGCGGCCGGGTTTCCGAGGAAGGCGGTCGCTATCAGCACGGCGCCAGCCCCCAACGGAGCCGGGGTGGCCGGCCTCGCCTGTGCTTTCGAGTCATGAGAAGTCATAGGTCACCTGTAAGCCTGCGGTTAGTCATGCTGACCGCACTCGTCCGTCAGCGATCCACACGGTGAAGTCACCTGACGGCGGACAGCCCGAGCAAAGATGCGATGATTAAGGCAAAGCCGTATCTGACTTCGCACACGACCCGGCCCAATGACGCTCTCCGACTTTCTCCTCTTCGCCCTTCCGGCGATCTTTCTGACCGGCCTGTCCAAAGGCGGCTTCGGCGGCGCGCTGGGCGGCATTGCCGTACCGCTGCTGGCCCTGGCCATCTCCCCAAAACAGGCAGCGGCCGTCATGCTGCCGATCCTCTGCCTGGCGGATGTCGTCGGCCTCAGGGCGTACATCGGCAGCTGGGATGTAGCGAATCTGAAAGTGATGATGCCGGGCGCCCTGATTGGCATTGCGCTGGGCTCGCTGACCTTTGGCATGCTCGACGAACGCATGATTGGCCTGATGATGGGCGCCATTGCGGTAGGGTTCGTCGTACTGGGGCTTTTCTCGGGAAACAACAAGCCACGCCCTCTGCAACGCGGGCGCGGCACCTTGTTGTCTTCGATTGCCGGGTTCACCAGTTTCGTTGCGCACGCCGGCGGACCGCCGATCATGATGCACCTGCTGCCACAGCAGCTGGACAAGCTGCGCTACGTGGCAACGATCAACCTGTTCTTTCTAATGACCAACGCCATCAAGCTGATTCCCTACGCCGCGCTCGGCCAGTTCAGCCGCGAAAACCTGCTGCTGAGCCTGACGCTCGCTCCGGTCGTGCCGTTTGGTGTATGGGCTGGGCTCTGGCTGAACAAACGTATCAACCACACCTGGTTCTACCGAATCGCTCGCGTTGGCATGCTGGTAGCCGGGCTGCAGCTGATCTGGAAGAACCTGTAAGGCCCCGGCCAGACACAACGGCGGGGCGGCATTTCTGAACGTTCACCGCCGACCTCAGTCGGAAACAGTGAACCCGCTATGACGGAGTCCTCCCCATCCTGAAGTCCCGGGTAGCACCATCGGCATCATTTTTCTGATCGGCTTGCTGATCGTGATCGGCTTGTTTGCACTGGTGTTCTAACGGTCGTACCCATGCGGCCAGGGGGTTTCATACGCACCTGTGCATATCGGAAGAATCATCGACGGGCCGCCTCACTCATGGCGGCCCGCTCGTTTATGGCTCCAGACCCAGACGCCCATGATCAAGCTTTTTCGCCTCGCCAATACGCCCACTGCCTCGTTTGGCGCATTCGCCCTCGTGATCGCCACTCTGTTGTGCCTCGCGCTGCTGCCAGCGACGCGGACCTGGGCGCAGGAAAGCCTCGCAACTGTGCGCCTGGATGGGCGCGCACTGTTCCGCATCGGTCCGACCGAGGAGCTCGAGGCCAGGCCCCGTGCGCGACAGGTAGAGCGTCAGCTGGCCGCCGTGCTTGAAACGCCGCAAGGGGTCACCCCGGCACGCATTGCCCCGACCGAAACCGAAGACGACGGTCTGCAGATCAGCGTGGCGGGTCGACCGTTACTGGTAGTGTGGCCGGCCGATGCCGAGGCGAACGGACAACCGATCGACCGCCTCGCGCGTGACTGGGCCGCGCTGATCGACCGCGCGCTCGCGACTGCGGTACAACGCAGAGAGTCGGACCGGGGGCGATTCATTACCTCCGTTCAGTCCAGCGTTGAAACTGCATTTGCACGGCTGCTCGAATCGGCCATCAACATCATCCCGCGAGTGCTTGCCGCGCTGCTGGTGCTGCTGCTGTTCTGGGGCTTGGCCACCGCGGTTCGCGCACTGATGCGCAAATTGGCCAGCCGGCTGGCCAACGACCTGACAGTCGAAAACCTTGTGCACCAGGTGAGTTACTACGCGGTGTGGCTGCTCGGCATCATCGTAGCCGCGAGTGCCTTCGGGCTGGAGCCGAGCACCCTCGCGACCGGGCTGGGCCTGACCAGCCTCGCATTGGGTTTCGCCCTCAAGGACATCCTCTCCAATTTCGTAAGTGGCTTGTTGATCCTGACACTGCGGCCGTTCCAGCTGGGCGATCAGATCATCATTGGCGAAACCGAAGGCAGCGTGGAGCGTATCGAACTGCGCGCCACTCAGATTCGTACCTACGACGGTCGCCGGGTATTGGTTCCCAACGCCGAAACCTTTACTTCACGCGTGACCAACAACACCGCGGCGCCGGTCCGGCGCGGCAAGGTCGTCTGCACGCTGGGTTATGAGATCGACATCGAGGCGACCAGCAAGGTGATGCGCGAAGCCGCCCAGCGCACCGCCGGCGTGCTCACCACGCCGGAGGTCTCGGTGCGGCTCATTGACCTGGGCCAGACGCATCTGGTCTTCGACGTGCAGTTCTGGTGCGACTCGCGTCGCTCTGACTTCGTCGCCACCGCCTCCGAGGTACGCAAGAGCCTGGTTGCCGCGCTGCGCTCGGCTGGCGTCAGGCTACCGGACCAGGCACAGCAGAACGTCGTGGTGCATACACCAAAGCACTGACTTGGCGCAGCGGCCGCCTCGAAACACCTGCTTACCAATGTGCGGCGAGTGCTGATGCCAAGCGCACCTCTCAAGCACAAGCGCACCGGAACCGTGCCAGGCAGCAGCGGTCGAGTGTAGGTCAGCGCGCTATACCGCGGCGAAGACGGTGCAACAGAAGGCAGACCGAATGAGGCACTTACTGCTAAACGCGGTGCGAATCAGCGCCACGACGCTACTACTGGCGGCGTGCTCAGAAGACAAGACAGCCGAACAACCCACTTCCCCGCCACCCGAGGTGGCGGTCATAACAGTCGACCCACAGCCGATCGCCTACGTTATCGAACTTCCGGGGCGGGTCCAGGCCGTGCGCATTGCCGAGATTCGCGCCCGGGTTGGCGGCATCATCCAGAAACGACTCTATGAAGAAGGCACCGAAGTCGAGGTCGGCACGCCTCTGTTTCAGATCGACCCCCGCGAAATGCGCGCCGCACTCAAGGCGGCGCAGGCAGGCCTCGAACGTGCCCAAGCGACTGCTACCAATGCAGCCCAGGACGTTCGTCGCTACAAGGGTCTGGTCGCCAAACAGGCGATCAGCCAGCAGGAATACGACACCGCACTGGCCACGTTGCGCTCCGCTCGGGCTGACGTCTCGCAAGCTGAGGCCAACGTGCAATCGGCCGAGCTGAATCTGGAATACACCCTCGTCACTTCCCCCATCACCGGTCGCGCGGGTCGCGCCCAGGTCACCGAGGGCGCGTTGGTCAGCGCCAGCGAAGGCACGCTGCTGACCACCGTCGAGCAGTTCGATCCGGTGTACGTGAACTTCGCCCAGTCGAGTTCCGACCTGCTGGAGATTCGTGCGCAGCTCGCCTCGGGTGCGCTTGAGCTTCCCGAGAAAGGTCGTGTCGAGGTCCGGCTAATCTTGGAGAACGGCAGCGAGTACCCCCATCCGGGCTACATAGACTTCTATGCCATGAGTATCGACCAGAGCACCGGAACCGTGGGCGTGCGCGCCGAGTTTCCAAATCCGGACAAGTTGCTCCTGCCCGGCCAGTTCGTGCGCGCGCGCGTTAATGCAGGCACGCGCCCGAATGGCGTGTTGGTCCCACAACGTGCCGTGATGATCAATGACCGTTCGGCCCGAGTACTACTGGTCGGCGAAGACGATACGGTCGCCTCGCGGGAAGTGGAGCTGGGCGAATTGCAGGGCAGCCAGTGGTTCATTCGAAACGGTCTGAGTCGTGGAGATCTGGTAATCGTCGAGGGCGGTACCAACGTACGTAACGGTTCAACAGTACGAACCGTACCGTTCGAAGCCAGAGGGAGCCAGGAGCCGAACGCCCCTGCCGGGTCGAACCCATGACGCCAGCATTTTTCATCCGCCGGCCGGTATTCGCGTGGGTCATTGCCCTGGGCATCCTGCTCGGCGGCCTGCTGGCGGCTCGTTCGCTGCCCATCGAGCAATACCCAAGCATTGCACCGCCTAGCCTGCGCATCAGCGTCACGTACCCAGGGGCTGACGCGTCGGTGTTGGAAACCAATGTCACGCAGGTGATTGAACAGGAGCTCAACGGCGTCGAAGGCTTCCTGTACATGGACTCTTCGAGCCGCTCCAACGGTACGGCTTCGATCGAGCTGACATTCGAAGCCGGAACCGACATCGACATTGCCCAAATGGAGGTACAGAACCGCCTGAGTCGTGTCGAACCGCGACTCCCGGAGGAAGTTCGACGGCAGGGCATCCAGGTGTTCCAGGCGTCGCAGGATTTCCTGCTGATCATCTCCCTGTTTTCAGACAACGGCACCATGAGCACTTTGGAGCTCGGCCACTTCGCCACCACCCGAGTGCTCGACGAGCTGCGGCGTGTGCCGGGCGTTGGTGACATCCGGGAGTTCTACACCGCCTACGCCATGCGCATCTGGCTCAACCCAGACCGCCTGGCGAATTTCGGCCTTTCCGCGACGGAGGTATTGAGCGCGGTGCAGGAGCAGAACAGCCAGTCGGCTGGCGGCGCGCTGGGCGATTTACCGCTGGCCGAAGGAATCGAGATAAACGCGCCGCTGGAAACCCGTGGTCGCTTTACCACCCCGGAAGAGTTCGGCGCGATCATCCTGCGTGCCGGGCCGGACGGCTCGGCGATACGCCTGCGCGATGTGGCGCGGGTTGAACTGGGTGCGCAGAACTACACCTCACGCAGCGAGCTCAACGGCCAACCAGCGGCGGGCCTCGCCGTGCAGCTGTCGCCTGGGGCTAATGCGCTGGATAGCGCGCAGGCCGTCAAGCAAAGGATGGCCGAACTCGCTGAAGGCTTTCCCGACGACGTTTCCTGGACGGTGCCGTTCGACTCAACGCCGTTCATCTCGGCGTCCATCAAGCAGGTGGTGGTCACCCTGCTGCAGGCGATGGCGCTTGTGATCCTGGTGATGCTGCTGTTCCTGCAGAACTGGCGCACCACAGTCATTCCCACCATCGTCATTCCCATCACCCTCGCGGGGACCTGCCTTGGCCTCTGGCTGGCTGGCTTTTCAATCAACCTGCTAAGCCTGTTTGGCATGGTGCTGGCTATCGGCACCCTTGTGGACGACGCCATCGTGGTGGTGGAAAACGTCAAGCGGATCATGGACGAAGAACAGCTACCGCCTTACCAGGCCACGGTAAAGGCGATGGAACAAGTCACCGCCCCGATCATAGGTACGACCCTGGCACTGATTGCCGTATTCGTACCACTTGCGTTCTTTCCCGGCTCCACGGGCGGCATCTATCGACAGTTTGCGATCACGCTGTCGATTGCCGTGGGCACTTCCACGGTGCTGGCGCTCGTACTCACGCCCGCACTATGCGCGGCACTGCTCAAACCCAGTCAACCCGACGACGGCAAAACCGGTTTAGGGCAGCGCATTTTTGGGCCATTCAATCGCTGGATGGAGCGCACCACGGATCGGTACCACCACTCGGTGGGCGCGATGCTGGCCCGCCCCGTCTGGTTCTTGTTGGCTTTCGTCGGCCTGCTAGCGCTGACCGCGTTTCTCTACCTGCGGATGCCCAGCGCCTTTCTCCCGGACGAGGACCAGGGCTCGATCATGACGGTCATACAGGCCCCGCCAGGTGCCACGGCCGAGCGCGCCGAGGAAGCCATCAGTCAGGTCAAGGCGTTCTACGCCGAGCACCCGCTGGTGGATGACGCCATTACCGTCTATGGCTTCAGCTTCTTTGGCCAGGGCCAGGCGCACGCGATGTCTTTCGTTCGCCTCATCCCCTGGGACCAGCGTACCGACGAAGGCACTTCGGCACAGGAACTGGTGGGCGAAGCCATGGGCCGCTTTTCGCAGATCAAGGAAGCACGAGTGTTCGCCCTCAATCCGCCTTCGATACCTGGGCTTGGCGTGGCCGGAGGGTTCACCTTCAAGCTCGAGGATCGCGGCGGGCTGGGTTACCAGGCCTTGCTCGACGCGCGCAATCAGCTGCTGGGTAAAGCGAGCGAAAGTCCGGTCCTGCAAAACGTGCGACCTGAAGGGGCCGACGACGCGCCGCGTCTGCGGGTCAACGTCGATCGCATCAAGGCGCGGGCGCTGGGACTTTCGATCAGCGACGTCAACGCGACACTGGCGATCGCTTTCGGCAGCGCCTACGCCAACGACTTCAACCGTGACGGGCGGGTGTTGCAGGTGCTGCTGCAGGCTGATGCGCCTTACCGGATGACGCCGCAGGATGTGCTCGACCTCAAAGTCATCAACGATCAGGGCGAGAGTGTGCCGTTTGGCGCCTTTACCTCAGTTGAATGGACAAAGGGGCCGACCCAGCTACAGCGCTACAACGGCTACCCCGCCTTGACGCTGTCCGGTAGCGCCGCGCCTGGCTCCACGACCGGCCAGGCGATGGCCGAGATGGAGCGGCTGGCAACCGAACTGCCAGGCGGTTTTGGCTATGAATGGACGGGTGCTTCGCTGGAGGAACAGCAAGCATCCGGTCAGGTCGGCTTGCTGCTCGGCCTGTCGTTGCTGGTGGTGTTGATGGTGCTGGCAGCCCTCTACGAGAGCTGGACCGTGCCTATTGCGGTGTTGCTCGTAGTGCCTTTTGGAGCGCTTGGCGCCGTGCTGTTCGCAATGATTCGTGACCTTCCAGCAGACGTGTATTTCAACGTGGGCCTGGTCACCATCATTGGTCTGTCGGCAAAAAACGCGATCCTCATCGTCGAGTTCGCCATCGAGGAGGAAGGCCACGGCAAAAGCCTGAATGATGCAGTGATGAGTGCGGTGCGCCTGCGCTTTCGACCGATCCTTATGACCTCGCTTACGTTCATCCTCGGGATGTTGCCACTGGTGCTCTCGACCGGAGCCGGTGCGGCAGGCCGCATCGCTGTAGGTACCGGGGTCATGGGCGGCATGATCGTGGCGACGTTGCTGGGGCTGTTCTACATCCCGCTGTTCTATCTGTCCGTACGTCGCTGGCTAACCAAACGCCGGCCGCCGTCGGCTGAGGACAAGGCACTGCCGGTAGAGGAACGGGAGGGGCCAGGCCATGCGTAATTTCGCGGCTCTGTGTATCGCTGGGCTGGTTGCCGGCTGCCAGCTGGCACCGCCAAACGAGCGACCGCCATCGCCCATCGCGACACAATATCCCACCGACTATCAGCCGGCAGGCGGTGACCGGCAGGCGAGCGAAATCGGTTGGCGGGAATTCTTCGATGATCCACGGCTGCAGCTCTACGTCGAAACGGCGCTGCAGCGAAACCGCGATCTGCGCGTCGCCGTAGCGCGTATCGAGGAAGCGCGTGGCCAATTCGGCGTGCGAGGCGCTGATCGCTATCCGACTCTCTCCGCCACGGCCGATGCAAGCCGAGGACGATTTCCCATCGGCAGCGCAGCGGGCCAAGGCGCCGCCGGCGGGCCGGCAGGCGGCTCGGCCGGTTCATCTGGCGGCACGAGCGGCCAGATCACTGAGCGATTTTCCATTGGCCTCGGCATCTCGGCCTTCGAACTCGACTTCTGGGGCCGGGTGCGAAATCTCACGGAAGCCGCTCGCGCTGAGTACTTGTCGACGATCGAAGCGCAACGCGCATTCCACCTTTCATTGATTGCCGACGTGGCGTCGACCTACCTGGCGATACGCGGTGCCGAAGCACGCATGGACCTTGCCCAAGCCACGCTGCAAAGCCGCATCGATGGCCTGCGCATTGCCCAGGTGCGCTTCGATGCTGGCATCACCTCCGCCCTTGATTACAACCAGGCGCAAGCGCTGCTGACCCAGGCCAGAACCGAGCTGGCCAGTCTGAAGCTGCTTCGCGCCGAGCAAGTGAACTACCTGAACCAGCTCACCGGCGGCCCGCTACAGCGCGACCTGCCGGTTCCGTTACCGCTCGACGAACAGATCGAACCGCGTCAGCTCCAGGCCGGACTACCATCCGAACTACTTCTGCTGCGCCCGGACATTCTCGGTGCAGAGCATGACCTGCGCGCGGCGCGCGCCAATATCGGCGTAGCACGGGCTGCATTCTTCCCGCAAATTTCACTGACGGGCAGCTTCGGCTACATGTCCAGCGAGCTGAACAACCTGATCAGCCGAGACAACCAGACCTGGAGCATCGGCCCAAGCCTCTCCCTGCCCTTGTTCGATTTCGGCCGCACCCGCGGCAACCTGACTGTTGCCCAGGCACGGGAAGATGTCGCCGTGGCCGCATATGAAAGCACCATCGAAACCGCCTTTCGGGAAGTGGCAGACGCACTGGCGGGCCGACGTTACCTAGCCGAACAGGTTGCCGCGCAGGAAGAAAATGTCGCCACGCTGCGGCGCATCGCCAATCTAGCCCGGGACCGCTACGCCGAGGGCGTGGTTAATTACCTGCAGGTTCTGGATGCCGAGCGCAACCTGTTCGACGCGGAACAGGGATTCATCGAGGTCAAACGTGCGCAGGTGCAGAATCTGGTCAGCCTATATGTCGCATTGGGCGGTGGTCTGGAGTCCGCGTCAGCGCCGGACCAGGCCGGAACGAAGAGACGGGCAGCGGTCTCCACTCGCTAGGCCGGCCACGTGATTGATCCGACCTGTGGCGACGATCCCCAGCGCCTCACAGTGGTCCAAAAACAACCACTGACGACTAGAGGAAATGAAATGGGCCTGTTCGATACGATCAAAGAAAAGCTGGGCATGGGCGGCGTGAGCAACGAAGCACACAAGCCGATCGACCCACGCAACACGCCGAACGAACATGCGCCGGACACGGTCGTCGACTCGGAGCGGCCCACCGCGGCCCACAACGCCACCACCACCCCGCCGGGCGTGGCGCCCAGCCCAGAAGGCGTAGCGCATTCAACTTCCGGCGTGGATGTTTCGGCGAAGCTCGACGGCATGGCCGCCAGTCACGCCGAGCAGCTGAACTGGCGTACGTCCATCGTCGACCTGCTCAAATTGCTAGGCCTGGACAGCAGTCTGGAGTCACGACGCGAGATGGCAACCGAGTTGGGTTGTCCGCAGGACAAGATGGGCGATTCGGCCCAGATGAATATGTGGCTGCACCGGGCGGTAATGAAGAAGCTGGCTGAGAATGGCGGTAGCATTCCGCCGGAACTGCTGGGCTGATACGCGAAGGCCTTCCTCACGGAAGGCCCTTGCTTGTGGACTTTATGAGTTGCGGACCTGCTCGTCCGCCAGGAAATCTTCCTCCAGCAGCGCATCGCGGCCGGCGACAGCGCCGTCGATCATCTGCGGTTGGGCGCCGGGACGCTTGCTGCGCAATTTACCGAACTGGTGCGCCAGCGCGTTGTTCAACTTGTCGACCGCACCATCAACGGCCAACTCCAGTGATTCGGCCTTGTGCGTAACGGAAATCGGCTGCAGCCCCTTCGGACGCGCTTCGATCTGACAACGCTTGTCTTGCGCGCCGGCCTTGTCACCGTTTTCGTCGTTGAGGTGTACGACGACACGAGTCAGCTCGTCGTCGTACCGGTCCAGCTTGCTTGCGACACTGGCACTGACCCAATCTGCCAGACGGGCACTGCCTTCGATGTGGTTATCGCTGTGAACCTGGATTTGCATAAGTCGTCCTTACTTCCGCTTATGAGCACCACCGTTGCGGGTGGCTCGGTGATAGCTATGCCACCCTTTCGCTTAATAAGCAACGGCCAAAATGTCGCCAAAGCTGTCCCTACGGCGATTGGGTTTCTGCTTTGCTATCCGAAACTTAGCGCGATCGACACCGTTGCTGGCATAAGGCGGACAGATAGCCACGCAAGCGCGCCACCGGTTATTCACGCGCGGGAACGGTACGCCAGCGACCGCATAGATACATCGGGACTCGGCATCGTGAGACACGCGCCGGATGACTCGATCCGACGCGTGCAAGGCGTCAGCTTTCGCTACGCCGCCTGCTGGAACAACTGTCGGCCATGGTCCAGGTGCTGGTCCACTAGCCATTTGCCATGAGCGATGGAAATACGCTGGGCTTTATCCAGCTCGTCCATAAAGACATGCTCGATCGGTAGCGGCATGCGGCGGGTCATGTTCCCGGCGGGGTCGGTGATCCGACAGCCACCCGCCCACGGGGTCGGGGTGCCTGGATACTCCATCACCTCGGCGGTGATGAGATGGTCGCGGTAGGTGCATTGCATCATGGTCATGATCGTTACCTCGCTCTGTGCGGGCAGCCATCAGGACACGCAGGAGACACGGACCTGATGGACCGCCGATTATCCCCCCTGTAAACGGGCCGATTTCGCCGGCCCAATGCGTCACAACGGTATAGCACAGGCTGTACGGCCCGTGCCGATCGGGCCAGTCTGATCGACGAACGTGACCCGCTCAGGCGTCCAGCGAAGGCCCAATGAGCTCGACCAGCTGCTGGTACACACCAGGCGCCGCGACCAGATAGGGGTTCCCCCTGAGCAAGCCTTCGTTACGGAAGAAATCATTGCGCAGGCCGCCTGCTTCGGCCACGAGCACCAGGCCAGCCAGACAATCCCAGCTCTTGAGCTCGGTTTCGTAATAACCGATTAGCCGACCCGCTGCGACATAGGCCGTCATCAGCGCACCGGAGCCGTTGCGGATGAACATGCCGCCTTCAGCCAGAAGCTTTTCCAGGAACGGAATGAAGTGCTCCTTGCCCCGCGGGTGGAAGGTGCCCGCTCCGGTCAGCCCCTCGCGCACGTGGGTCGCGGCGCTGGCGCTGAGCCGGGTCTGGTTGACATAAGCACCTTGGCCCAGACAACCATGGAACAGCTCGTCATGGTTGGGATCGGCGATAGCGCCTACATGGGGCTCGCCGTCGACCAACAAGCCGATGGATACACACCAGTTATGCAAGCCGTTGACGAAGCAGGCGGTGCCGTCGATGGGGTCGATGACCCAGACGCAGCGGGCCTTGAGGTCGGCCGAGCCGCTCTCCTCGCCGAGAAAGCCATCCTGCGGAAACTGCTCGGCCAGCCGTGCGCGAATGAAGTCCTCGATGCTTTTGTCAGCGATGCTGACCACATCCTGCTGGTCGCTGCCCTTGTGCTCGACATCCAGCGTCTCGCGTTGCCGATAGAAATCCATACCCAGCTGCGCGGCTTCCAGCGCGAGGCTTTTGGCGCAGGCGTAGCGGGCATCGATATCGAGGTCGTGTTGGGTCGGCTCGCTCATGGTGGGCTCCGGAAACAAAAACGGCATTCTAGACAGGCTGCTGTTGCAGCACGAGGGCGCAGGGAACCGAAAGCGCAGCGACGAAGCCTGACCTACCTGACCTAGGGGTAGACCACATGGCCACCCTGGTACTTCAAGGTCAGCTGCTCGCGACGCTCGCTAACACAGCTCTTGGGCCGCCCGAGTGCTTGCGCGACGAATCGATAGGCGAGCGGTCCTACTCAGGCACCGCTCACCACGCAGACAGGAGATCCCCATGGGCTTGTTCAACTCGATACTGGAAAAGATCGGTCTCGGCCAGACGCACACCACGCCGGATTCCACCGCACCCACCACGCCCCCTGAGGCCTCTACAGGCGGTGCCGGGGCGCTCGCTGCGCCGGCCGTGGATCAGGTCGACGTCGCCGCCAAGCTCGATGGCATGGCGCACAACCATCCGGAGAAGCTCAATTGGCGTACCTCTATCGTCGATCTGCTGAAATTGCTCGGCCTGGACAGCAGCCTGACTGCACGCAAGGAGCTCGCCACCGAGCTGGGTTGCCCCGCTGAAAAGATGGGTGACTCGGCCCAGATGAACATGTGGCTGCACAAGACGGTGCTGAACAAGCTGGTCGAAAACGGCGGAAACGTTCCAACCGATCTGCTGGACTGAATCACCTGAACGGCAACATCGGGCTGCGGCACTTGCCGCAGCCTGGACATCGGCGATCAGTGCTCGTGCATGCGCACGTTCAGCTCGTCGACGATGGGCGCCCACTCCGCATCCTCGATCCATTCATCGCGCAGCAACGAGCGCTGCGACTCGTTCCAGAACGGCGCATCGGCCAGCCGCACGTCTTCCGGCAAGCGGCCATTCTTGGCGATGAACGCATCGATACTCGCCGGATCCGACTCCAGGCCAAGTTGATCGAACAGCGTACCGAGATTTTTGTTGGGCAATTCCATAGTGTTCTCCTGGGGCTCGTTAACAGGCCGAAAGGCGCACCGGGCGCGTTCCGCTACTTGTCTATTCAGAGGCCCTATGGCTGGGTACAGTTCCGCCTGGACCCAGGACCAATCCCGGAGGGACATCTGCATGGACATACTGCTCTGCGGTAGCTTCGACGATGACGAGCGCGACGCCTGGCTCGCACAATTGCAGGACGCCCTGGCCGATGCCCGCTGGCACCTGACCGTAACGCCGGCAAACGCCGAGCGAATTACTGCAGCGGTGGTCGCCAACCCGCCGCCCGGCTCGTTGCAAGGGCTGCCCAATCTGCGCCTGATCCAGTCGTTGTGGGCCGGCGTGGATCGCCTGCTGAACGACTCGAGTCTTCCTGATGTGCCGGTGGCGCGCATGGTTGATCCGGCCATGAGTGCGGCCATGGCTGAAACCGCGCTGTGGGCGACGCTCTCGCTGCACCGGCACTTCTACGCCTACGCCCGGCAACAGCGCACCTGTGAGTGGCGGCAACTGCCGCAACGGCGTGCCGATGAAATTCAGGTCACGCTGCTCGGTACGGGTCAGATGGGCCGCGTCTGCGCCATGCGCCTGCTCGCCTTAGGCTATCGGGTGACTGGCTGGAACCTGCGCGGCGGCACACTGGAAGGCCTTTCGCTCGAACACGGGATGGATGCACTCTGGCCCCTGCTGGCCCGCAGTGACATCGTCATCAACCTGCTGCCGTTGACCGCACAGACCAGCGATCTGCTGAACCGGCGCTTCTTCGACGCTCTGCTTCCCGGCGCCGGGCTGATAAACCTCGCGCGCGGAGGCCACGTAGTCGAGGCCGATCTGCTCGATGCGCTGGAGCGTGGCCAGGTCGGGCACGCCGTACTCGACGTATTTCGCTGTGAGCCTCTGCCGGCAGACGATCCGCTCTGGAGCCATCCGCGAGTGACTGTGCTGCCGCACGTGGCTGCTGCAACGGACATGCGCAGTGCCGCGCGGGTCGTCGTGCACAACCTGCGAGCGCTGCAGGATGGCCAGCCGCTGAGCGATCTGGTGGAGCGCAGCCGCGGTTACTAGGGCGCGGCTGCGGCAACAGGCGAGCTCGAGCGCCTCAATCCTGGCTCAGGGCGCCGATCCGGTGAATGGAGAGATCCGCGCCGTTGAACTCCTCTTCCTGGCTCAGGCGAATACCTGTGGTCAGCTTGAGCAAGCCGTAGACGCCGAAGCCACCCAGCAACGCCACCAGCATGCCCAGGCCGCTGCCGATCACCTGGCTGATCAGGCTCACGCCACCCAGTCCGCCGAGTGCCGCCTGACCGAAGATTCCACAAGCCACCCCGCCCCAAACGCCACACAGGCCGTGCAGTGGCCACACACCCAGCACATCGTCGATCTTCCAGCGGTTCTGCGTGGCGGTGAATGCCCAAACGAACAGCGCCCCGGCGATAGCACCGGTAGCCAGCGCACCGACTGGATGCATAAGGTCGGAGCCGGCACAGATCGCCACCAGGCCGGCCAGCGGGCCGTTGTGCAGGAAGCCCGGGTCGTTGCGCCCAGCCAGCCATGCAGCGGCGGTTCCCCCGACCATCGCCATCAGCGAGTTGACGGCTACCAGCCCACTAATGCCTTCGATGGATTGCGCGCTCATCACGTTGAAGCCGAACCAGCCGACGATGAGAATCCACGATCCCAGCGCCAGAAACGGAATATTCGACGGCGCGAAAGCCACCAACCTGCCGTCCCGATAACGACCGTTGCGCCGTCCGAGCAGAACCACCGCTCCAAATGCCAGCCACCCGCCCATCGCGTGCACCACTACGGAGCCCGCGAAGTCATGGAAGGATGCACCGAACTGGTGCTCGAGCCAGGTCTGGACGCCGAAATTGCCGTTCCAGATCAGCCCTTCGAAGAACGGATAGACGAACGCGACGATCAGCAGCGTTGCACACAGCTGCGGACCGAATCGCGCACGTTCGGCAATGCCGCCGGAAATGATCGCAGGGATGGCCGCAGCGAACGTCAGCAGAAAGAAGAACTTCACCAGCGCGTAGCCGTGATCCAACACCAGCTGATCCGCTGGCTGCATGAAGGTCACGCCATAGGCGACCCAGTAGCCAATGAAGAAGTACGCCAGGGTGGAGACGGCGAAATCGGTGATGATTTTCGACAGGGCATTGACCTGATTTTTCAGGCGTACCGTGCCGACTTCCAGAAAGGCGAAGCCGGCATGCATGGCCAGCACCATCACCGCACCAATCAGTATGAACAGGGTATTCGAGCCGTGAACCAGGGTTTGCACGGCACTGTCGAGGTTTTCCATGAGTGACTACAGCCTCAGCGGACACTACGCACCAAAACGGTAACCACGGCCAAACGCACGCACCGAGATGCGTCACTGCGCCAGGAGCTATTACCGTAACCTGCAGCCGGGGATCGCTTCGAGCCAACAATCGAAGCACCATGAAACCTTTGATATCAATAGGTTATGGAAAATACCGGGGTTCCGTCGTGCGCCATTAAGGCGCTTGCACGGCGACTGCTGCACCAAGGAGTAGCAATGCCCGTACCAAGCGCAGCGGCGGGCGTCGCGCTGCGTCAGTCAGAGCGCCGAGAGCGCGCGGTATTCGTCTTGGGCCAGCTGGTCGGTCATGCCGCTGATGTAGTCCTGAAGCATCCGGTTGCGGTAGTAGAACTCCCACAGAGGGCGGTCGGCCGCGTCCTCGGCATGCGCCTTGAGCGCTTCGTGATAAGCCTTGACCAGCTGATTGGGCAGGCGCCGTGCAAGCATCTGCAGATGGGGCTCGCTGCGACAGCCACCCAGGGTGAGCGCTTCGAACACCGGCGCCGGCGCGCGCAGCAGCGGCGCATAGAACTCCAGCAGGCCCTGAAGGATGCGATAGCCTTGCAACTGCAAGGTTTCAACCTCGCGGTGGCAGAACACCTTGTCCATCGCCACGTCCTTGAAGGTCTGCACGATGGCATTCGGCAGGCTGTCGTCCTCCAGCAGCGCCCGGTCCAGGGTGCCGTGGTATACAGCCTCGATGTTGTCGACGAACTGCCGAGCGGCGTGCTGCACCAGTGGGTGGATCAGGCTCACACGCAGCCAGATGAAGAACTCGCCGGCCTTGTTGATCGGCTCCTTGTGCGCACGCTCCAGCGCATAATTGACCATGCTGCGGAAGCTGCGCTCCGGTCCCGGTACCGGCGCATCCACAGAACCATGCAGGGCAAACTTGTCCAGCAGCAGCTGCGCCAGCTGCTCGATGCTGAAGATGCCCTTCTCCACCGAGTCTTCGATATCAGCCAGGCAGTAGGCGATGTCGTCGGCGGCTTCCATCACATAAGCCAGCGGATGGCGGGTGCACGGCTGCATGTCCAGCGTGGCCTGCAAGGTACGTACGAAGGGTTCCTCGGACAGGTAGAAGCCGGGCTTTTTCAGCAGGTAAGCGCCGGGCTTGCCCTTCGCCGGCTTGGCCTGGTAGGCGGGACGGACGTATTTGAGCAGGCCGGCGGTCTGCGTATAGGTCAGGTTCAACCGCTGTAGCGAGACAACCAGTCGAATCGCCTGGGCGTTGCCTTCGAAATGCTTGAGATCGACCAGCATCCGCTTGCGCAGTTCGGCATCGCCCTGCCCCGGCGTCACGGCGGCAGTGAACAGCGCATCGAGATGGCGCTCGAACCACTCTCCGATGGCGTACTCGCCGAAATGGCCGAACGGCGGGTTACCGATGTCATGCATCAGGCAGGTCATCTCTACCAGGCTCTGCAGCGCAGGCTCGAGCCCGTCCAAGCCGAACTCGCCAGCCCTGTCGCCAAGCTGCTTGTAGAGCGTGCGGACGATGAAACGCCCAGTCTGCTGCACTTCCAGCGAGTGTGTCAGACGGCTGCGCACTGCCGCATTGCGCTCCAGCGGAAAGACCTGGGTCTTCTGCTGCAAACGACGCACCGCGGCCGAGTTGATGATCCGCCCGCGATCGCTTTCCAGCTGATCGAGCACTGCAACCAGGTCGCCATCACTGGCTCTGAGGCCCGCCTCTGCCTTGCCGTAGGGACGTTGGCGGGAGATCTTGTGCTTGAAATTCACGGAAACCGGCATGCATCGTTCTCGTGGCGAAAAATAAGCCATCGAGCCTAACGCGAGCGTTCCGGGTTTACCATCGCCGCACCTTTCATGGCCAGCTACCGCAACGGAGACGATTCGTGAGCCGAGCAGATTTCCACCAGAACAACGCCGAGCGCGCCCGTACCGAAGCCCAGCGGCTGCTCGACCCGCGCGAGGCAATGGGTTCGCGCTGGTTGCCTTGGGTCGCCACTGAGCTGTATCGCCTCAGCCCGCCCGAATACACTGCAATGGTGCGTCGCGAGCTGGAGCAGCTCAATCAGGCGCAGCAGCCTTGAACGAAAGCCTGGCGGCCACCGCGCCGCAAATCTGGGCGGTCAGCGGCCCGCTGCTGTGCGAGCGATTCTCGCCCCTGCCCGGCAGCAGCAAGGCTACCGCCATGGACAAGCATGCGTCCGCAGGTCCGCTCTGGCTGGGCATGGCCGGCTTGCAGGGCGACCGGGTTGCGGACCAGCGCTTTCACGGTGGCCCCGAGCGCACGCTCTGCCATTACCCGACGCAGCATTACGTCTACTGGGCGCAGCGCTTTGCGCAGCTGCGTACGCGGCTTGGCCTCGGTGCCTTCGGCGAGAACCTGGGTAGCGAACAGCTGGATGAGGCTCAGGTGTGCATCGGTGACCGGCTGCGCTGGGGCGGCGCGCTAATAGAGGTCAGCCAGCCACGCTCGCCCTGCATCAGACTGGACAGCCGCCACGGCGTCCGTGGCCTGGCACGCGAGCTGTCAGCAAGCGGCCGCATCGGCTGGCTCTACCGGACCATCGAGGAAGGCCACGTGCGGCCGGGCGATGCGCTGCAACTGCTCGAGCGCCCGCACCCTGGCGTCAGCGTTACGCATCTCTGGCGCTGCTTTCTCGATCCAGGTCTGGCCGACGAAACACTGCTGCAACTGGCCGAGCTGCCACGTCTTGCCACGCATTATCGGGCGATCTTCCGCCAACGCTACGACGCCCGTCGCGGTCACCGGGACCAGCGCGACCTGTTCGACTGAGCCCCTCGCAAAGCATTGCGTGCAAAGCAGCGCAGCGCTGCCATACTGCAGCGGTCATGGAAGACACCGGACCTGCCCAGGTACCAGCGCAGAGCGCTTGTGCCGCCAGCCGCGAGGTCTGCATAGATCAGGAACTGTCCAGCCACGCAATCAGAGGTGAACACCATGAGCAAGGGAATGGACGCGAAGAAGGACGGCAAGAAAAAGCCGTTGAAAACCGCACAAGAGAAACGCATGGCCAAGCGCGACAAGAAAGGTGGCTCCACCACTCTGCTCGGCACCCACGCTGCCACGCACTGAAGCAATCGACCGCTACGCCCGGCCCGACGCCGGGCGTCTCAGGCTCTGACCAGACGCAAGCGACCGACGACCCAGCTACCGCAGACGTTCACCGCCAGCCCGAGCATCACCAGCAACGCCCCTCCCAGCTGCAGCGATCCCAAACGCTCCCCCAATAGCACGCTGGCCGAGCTCAGGCCGACCACCGGCACCAGCAGCGAGAACGGCGCCACCTGACTCGCCGGATACCGCGAGAGCAGGCGACTCCATAGCCCGTAACCGAGAATCGTCGCACCAAAGGCCAGGTAGACGAGCACCAGAATCGTTTGCCAACCAATGCCCCGCAATGCCGTCTCGATCACGTGCGGCCCTTCCAGCCATAGCGACAGCGCCAGAAACGGCAATGGCGGCACCAGACTGCCCCAAACCACCAGGCCGACCAGATTCACCTTGCCGACCTTGCGCGTGACGATATTGCCCAGCGCCCACATGGACGCTGCACAGATGGTCAGCACGAACCCGCTCAGGGTCATGCCCAACCCGCTCTGCGCACCGATCAGCGCCAGGCCACAGGCCGCTATGACCAGGCCCAGCAGATTGGCTGGGCGTATCCGCTCGCCGAGAAACATTGCCGCGAAGAACAAGGTGAAAAACGCCTGCGACTGCAGCACCAGCGAAGCCAGCCCCGCCGGCATGCCGTGCTTCATGGCAGTGAACAGAAAAGCGAATTGCCCGAGCGAAATGGTCAGCCCATAGGCCAGCATCCAGCGCAACGGCACCTGCGGCCGCTTGATGAAGAACACCGCAGGCACGGCTGCCAGCATGAAACGCAGCGCCCCGAGCAGCATCGGCGGCACATCGTGCAGGCCGACCATGATCACCACGAAGTTCATGCCCCAGACAATGATGACGACCAGCGCGAGCAACAGATCCCGAGGCGACATGGCGACGCACCTTATTACCTAAAACAGCATTAAAGACGCCGCTTCCGACTAACGCTCCATACAGTGACTGCCGAATTGAGCGGCACAGTGCCGGCCAACCGCCTATCGCCCCGAACGGACACCGATGCCAGGCTCGACCGCCACCGGCGACGAAACCCGTACGGACGCTATAGAATCCGCGCCTGACTTCATCACTTCAGACGGGGACGAGCATGGGCGCACAGTGGAAAGCGAAGCATAAGGAAGCGGCGGCGAACGCCAAGGGCAGGATCTTCGGCAAACTGTCGAAGGAAATCATGATCGCAGCCCGCAGCGGCGCCGACCCTGACATGAATCCGCGCCTGCGCCTGGTCGTCGAACAGGCCAAGAAAGCTTCGATGCCCAAGGACACCCTCGAGCGCGCCATCAAGAAAGGCGCCGGCCTCAGCGGTGAGGTGGTTCATTACGAACGCACCCTTTACGAGGGTTTTGCGCCGCATCAGGTTCCGCTGATCGTCGAATGCCTGACCGATAACGTGAACCGCACCGTCGCCGAGATCCGCGTGCTGTTCCGCAAGGGCCAGCTGGGCTCTTCCGGTTCGGTAACCTGGGACTTCGACCACGTCGGCATGATCGAGGCCGCTCCACAGGGCGATGCCGACGCCGAAATGGCCGCCATCGAGGCCGGTGCCCAGGATTTCGAAGCGGCAGATGAAGGCGCCACGCTGTTCATCACCGAACCGACTGACCTCGACGCCGTCTGCAAGGCCCTGCCGGAGTTCGGTTTTACCGTGCAGTCGGCGCAACTGGGCTACCGTCCGAAGAACCCGGTCAGCCTGTCCGGTGCGGAGCTTGAGGAAGTCGAAGCCTTCCTCGAGGCCATCGATGCCCATGACGATGTGCAGAACGTCTATGTCGGCTTGGCCGGCTGACCGCCATCGGCTTAACTAAGGACAGCTCCCGTCCTGCTCGTGATAACGAGCACACGGGAACGGCCCCCAGAAGAACAACGTAATCCGGCGAGCATTGACGATGAGTACCAGCAAACCCGCCACGCCCTACAGCCAGCGCGAGCAGGGCTATCGGGAAAAAGCCCTGAAGATGTACCCGTGGGTCTGTGGGCGTTGCGCCCGTGAGTTTTCCGGCAAGCGCCTGAGTGAACTGACGGTCCACCACAAGGACCACAATCACGACAACAACCCCGAGGATGGCTCCAACTGGGAGCTGCTCTGTCTGTATTGCCACGACAACGAACACTCTCGTTACACCGACAACCAGTACCACGCCGAGGCCCGCCCTGGCAGCGATCTTGGCCCGAAGGAAACCTTCAAGGCCTTCGCCAATCTGGCTGACTTGCTCAAGAGCAAACCGGACTGATTGACCAGGGCTGGCGTGTCAGCTTATTTGACCAGCAGAACCGGGACCGCCACTTCATGGATCACCCGGTTCGCCACCGAGCCCAGTAGCAGCCCGGTAAAGCTGCCCAGGCCGCGGGTCCCCATCACTACCGTGTCGCAGCCCAGGCGCTTGACCGCATCGGCGACCTGCTCAGCGACGTTGCCCATGAGCGCGTGGGTCTCGCAGCTCAGGCCAGCGGCCTGAAGCACGGCAGCCGCCTCGTCGAGAACGGTACGTCCCTTGGCAATGATGCTTTTGTTGAGCTCGTCGTACATCGCCGCGGTGAAATATTCGCCGTAGATGACCGGCTCATGCTGGACATTGACCACATGCACCTGCGGCACCAGGCCCGTGTCCCGCGCCAGATCGACAATATATTGCAAGGCGCGTTTGGCGTTGTCTGAACCATCGTATGCAACCAGAAGCCTGCGCATTTGCTGTCTCCGCTGTTGTGTGGAATCTCAGCTTAGACCAGCTGCCGCTGCGCTGTTGTCGCTACTTGCACTTGTTTTGATCTGGCACAAGCGCGCATCATCGCGCGCCTCTTCAACGAGCCAGAGACAAGCCTGATGAGCCTCGGTCAAGGTCCCGCATTCGGCGTCGGTGACGCCTCGTTCCAGGCCGCCGGTGGCGAGCCTGGCCTGCAACGACTGGTCGCTGATTTCTATCGGGTAATGGAACAGGCGCCACAAGCGGCGAATGTTCGCGCCATGTATCCGCATGATCTGAGCGAAGCCCATGATCGCCTCGCGAGCTTTCTCTGCGGCTGGCTCGGAGGCCCGAAGCGCTACGCCGAAAAGTACGGTGGCATCAGCATTCCGCAGTTCCATACACGCTGGCAGGTTGGCGAAGCCGAGCGGGACGCCTGGCTGTTCTGCATGGAGCAGGCCATCGCCCGTCAGCCATACACTCTGGCGTTCGCCGAATACCTGCTGCGCCAACTGCGCGTCCCGGCCGAGCGCATCCGCCAGGTTCAAGCGGTTTGCCCGGCACGTCCCGGCCAGCACTGAGCGACAGCATTCATCCTCGCGAGCGTCACCACGCGGTAGGGCCATCTAGCACGCCGAATGGCGAATGGGCCAGCGCTGGCTCGGTCACCCGGCGCAGCGCCGGTTGACCTGACGTAGCCGTAGCGCCCTCCAGCGACACGCCGGCCTTCGGGTCTCCAGCCCGACCCTCGAACCCGTGATGCGGGTGCAGCGGCCGGCGACATGTCAGGCGGCTTTGCTTCTTGTCACTCATCAAAAGGCGAACCGAGCCGCACACCTCGCGTCATACAGACATGGCAGCGGTCATCGCGGCAGTACCAGCCGCCGAACAACCGGAGTTGGTTCGTCTCATGAAAATCCGCTTTGCGTCTATCAACCAGCAGAAGATCCGCGAGGTCTGCGAGATTCTCGAGCCAAGCGGAATCGAGGTGAAGCCCTTCCCTATTCGTATCGAGGAGCTACGCACCGAAGACCTGCAGCAACTGGTCAGCGACAAGCTGCTGGCCGCTTTCAAACTGATCGGCAAGCCAGTCTTTGTCGAACACACCGGGCTGTTCATCAACAGCCTGAATGGCTTCCCCGGAGGCCTGACGCAGATATTCTGGGACAGGTTGCAGGCTGAGCGATTCTCGGAGCTGATCGGCCGGCTCGACGATCCGGCAGCCGAAGCACGGACCCTGATCGGCTATTGCGACGGTCGCAAACGGCACTTCTTCGAGGGCATCGTCGCCGGGCGTATTTCATCTCACCCCGCCGGCCACGGCGGTTTCGAATGGGACGATGTGTTCATCCCCGAAGGGCAGAACCAGACGTTTGCGCAACTGGGCAAGCAGAAGAACGGGCTATCCATGCGCCGGCGAGCGCTGGACGCATTCGTCACGTTTCTGCGGGAGTCCTGAGCAGCCATGGACCAGCTTCGCGATGCGTACAAGAACAATCGGCTGATCCTCTTCGTCGGCTCCGGCGTGTCCGCCAACATCGGCCTGCCACCCTGGAAGGAGCTGATCGATGAAATCGCCGTGCAGCTCGACTATGACCCGGAGGTGTTCAATACCTACGGCAACTTCCTCGCCCTAGCCGAGTACTACCGGATCAAGAAAGGCAGCATCGGCCCGCTACGAAGCTGGATGGATCGTGAATGGCACCGCGACATCGAAATACGTGACTCGGAGATCCATCGGCTGATCGTGCGTGGCCGCTTTCCAGCGATCTACACGACCAACTACGACCGCTGGCTCGAGTACGCGCATGACGCGCATGCCGTCGATTACGTCAAGATCGCCAACGCGAGCGATCTCACCAAGGCACGTGACGGGGTCAGGCAGATCGTCAAGTTTCATGGGGACTTCGATGACGACGCATCAATCGTGCTCGACGAAACGAGCTACTACCAGCGCCTGCAATTCGAAACACCGCTGGATATCAAGTTGCGGGCTGACACGCTAAGCAAGGCCGTTCTATTTATCGGCTACAGCCTCTCGGATACCAATATCCGTTTGCTTTTCCACAAGCTTTCGAAGATATGGAACGAACACGAAGCGCTGGGCGTAAGGCCTATTTCCTATGTGTTTTCACACAAGCCTAACCCGGTACAGGAAGAAGTGCTGCGGCAATGGGGCATTCGCATGATTGCATCCGAAGATGATGAACCCGGCGTCGCCCTGAAGAACTTTCTACAGCAACTGGTCGAGAGCTAGTCGACTCACTCGCCAACAAGCGAAACGGTATTACGACCTTTCTATCGAATATGCGCGATGCCACGAAGGACATCGCGCAGGCTTCGATCAATAGTTGAAGCCGACCCCGATGCTGTAAAGAAATACACCATGGTCATAACGATCTCGCGCATCGCTTCCGCTCTTGAACAGGAACTGATATTCCGCCATCGCGGTAATGAAAGTCTTGTCCTGAACCCAGTATTTAAAGCCGACTTCCGGCCCCGCCATGAAGGTCTCATCTACACGATCACCGTAGACACCGCCAATGCTGGCACCAATGAATGGCCGAGCTTTGCCGGTACCGAAGTGGTAGTCGTAAAAGACCCGGGTTGAGCCATCGAATTTGACGCTCTCGCCTTCGGTATCACGAGCATTGATGGTTTGCCGAACGCCCCATAAAGACGATTCGCTCAGATACTGACCCCAACTCCCCTGAACGGAGAAAATAGTATCGTCGAAGTCTTTGTCGCTGCTGCCCGCGCCACCCAGGGTAATTTCCTTGTCACCCGTCATTGGAGCCGCTCCGGCAATAGCCGGGAGCATTGCAGCAATCATCAATGAAGTTTTGAAGAGTCGGTTCATGACGGCACCTCTATTTATGCTTGTTGGTAATTACGCAATAGCAATGCGTAGTCCTGAGACAAGCATGTAAAACTGGTGGTTGCCTGAAGAATCGACGAATGACCGATATTTCATAAAAAACTCTAAGAAAACTATCTAATACGATGATTCTTATCATTTTATGTATACATACAATATTGTCACGCCATCATCGAACAACTCCATGACATTAAACCGCTATTATTTGGCTTATTGGCTCTACCTATATAATCGCCAGTCATTCAAATGTTAGCTGGTCGCATCAGCACGATCTGCCTGCAGGTCGGGCGTATCTTCTTCCCGCTTGTCATCGAAATAACGACTAAACGCGAGATACATCCATACGGGCATCAATGCCAGACCAACCGCAACGCATATCCATGCCAGGAGCGGGCTGCCGTCGGGCTGCGGGAACAGCAACCGCCCCACACCGATCAATAGCGTGAACAGGGACAAGGCCGTCACGGCTACCGCAAACAGTCGTGCGCCTAATGCCTTGATTGAATCGCGACGGGTTACCCCGCAGCGTGTCGCTGTTTTCCCCCAGAAGCCGAACGGGCGCACCCTGCGATAGAAGCGGTCGAGCGTTTCCTCATCGGTTGGCGGCGTGATGTAACTGACCAATATCGCGGCGCTACAGGTCACCAGCGACATGATGCCGAGGCGAATCCACTCCCGTTCCGGATCCGTGCCGAGGAAGTAGAGCAGCAGCGGCGCCGTAATAAGCGATGCGACCATAGCCGTCAGCTCGGAATACAGGTTGATGCGCTCCCACAACCAGCGCAGGACCAACACCGAGCCCATGCCCGCGCCGAACAGCAACGAAATGAACCACGCCGTCTGGATCGAGCCGAGGTTGGCCATGATGACCATCGCAATCAGCAGAATGAGAATGTTGGACAGCCGCGCGACCAACACCAGCTCCTTGTCCTTGGGCTTGCGCTTGAGCAGCTTAGGCGCGACGACGCCGCCGTAGACGTCATTGCTCCAGTAGGAAGCCCCCCAGTTGAGATGCGTATCGACGGTCGACGCCAGTGCGGCCAGCAAACCCACCAGCATCAAACCGCGAAAGCCCGGCGGTAACAGCTCATCAATGCCAGTGACGAACAAGGCCTCGCGCGCAGCGGTGAACCCCTCGCCACTCATCTCGTCAGGGCTGAACGGGTACAACACCAGCAAGCCGATGGCGATTGCCAGCCAGAACAGGCTACGCAGGAAAATCTGCAGCCAGGTGAATACCAGGCCGGCGATCCGCGCTTCGCGATCCGTCGGGCAAGCCATACTCCGCTGCGCCAGGTAGCCGGTGCCATCGGAGTTCATCTGGAACAACCACTGCAATCCGACGATCACCAGGAATGGCGTCAACGCCTCGCCAGCGTTGCTCGGCGGCGAGAACGAAAGCATCTTGGCTGCCTGCTCGCTGCCATAAAGCTCGACGATGCGATCCGTCAGCCCACCCAAGCCACCTGCCGCATCGACCACGAACCAGGCGTATGCCAGGGTACCGAGCATGGCAACGCTGAATTGCATCACGTCAGTCTGAACCACCGCACGCAAGCCGCCGGTGATTGAATACATGGCGGTGAAGGCGAGGATCAGCAGGATCGAAATCAGATTGTTGGTGCTGGTCGTCAGCTGATCCAGCCCGGTGATGCTTTCGCCCAAGCGGATCCCGCTCGACTCGACCGCGCCCATGATCACCGGGTAGACCCCACCAGGCAGCCACTCATGCCAGGGCAGAAACACCTCGGCGATGCGAATGGCAGCCACCAGCACCATCGCCAACACGACGCAGTTGATCACGGTGCCGTAATAGATGGCCTTGAACAGTCGCAGCGGGACAACGGCAGGCCCGCTGTAACGCACCCGCGTGAGCTCCGCGTCGGTCAGCACGCCTGCACGGCGCCAACCCGATGCGAATACCCACGCCAGCAGAAGGAACGCCAGGCCGTAGATCCACAACCGCCAAAGTGCGAAGACGCCGGCGGTCGCGACGAGACCGCTGACCAGCAACGGCGTGTCGGCGGCGAACTGCGTGGCGGACATCGAAACGCCGGCACGCCATCCCTTGATGGTTCGTCCGGCAAGAAAGTATTCGTCGAGGCTTTGTGATGCTTTGTTGCGAGCACGCATCCCTGCCGAGAGGCCATAGAGGACAAACGCGAGCACGATCATTAGATCCAACATCTTGTTATTCCTGTCGTTGGAGGCGCTAAAGGGTGAGAGCGCCCAGACAGCGGAAAAGATGCACCGAGCGGATGAACGGCACTTTTGAGGCATAGAGCCGTTTGGCGCTCAACGCCCAAGCGCTAGACTAGCGGTCTCGAAAAAGCCCCCATAAGCAGATGCCCGCTATCGACTACACGCAGCTACCCGAGGCCCTGCGCCCACTGTTGGTCCGGTTCTATCGTGACCATAACAGCCGTAATCGCGTGCGCCCTGAAGCAACCTGCTGGGTCGCGCGGCGCGGAGATATCGTTGCTGGTCTATGCCTGACACCGGTAGCGCACGGGCATTTTCTGACCGGCCTGCTGGTAAGCCCCTCCATGCGAACACGTGGAGTAGGCACACAACTGGTACGCCGCGCCCTGGACGCCACCCTCGGGCCGGTCTGGCTATTCTGCAAACCAGAGCTTCTGGAGTTCTACACGCGCCTGGGGTTTAAGCTGACGAGCCAACTACCGGAGCCCTTGGCCGACCGACTCAGCCGATACAAACGAACCAAGACACTGCTCGCCCTGGTCATCGAAAGAAGGATGCTGCCCATGCCCATCGCTACCCTCACCATTGCCATAGCCTGCCTGTTCGACGAAAGCGACCGGCTGCTAGTGGTGCGCAAGCGTGGAACGCGTTTTTTCATGCTGCCCGGCGGCAAGGCTGAAGCGGGCGAAACGCCGCTCGAGACATTAAGACGTGAGCTGCATGAGGAGCTGGATCTGCGGTTTGAGAATGAGGCTTTCGAGCCGTTGGGACATTTCCGCGCAGCGGCGGCGAACGAACCTGACCATCAGGTGGAAGCGGACGTGTTCATTGCCCGTCTGCGCCATACGGTGAAGGTACAGGCCGAACTGGAGGAGTTGGAATGGTTGGCACTGGCGCCATGTACACGGGAAGACATCGCGCCGCTGCTATGCAGGCACGTGATGCCTGCATTGCTAGCGCGGGCGGCAGAAGCGGGCATCCCCGCCTGCCGCTTGCCAGGATCAGGGTGAAATCGGATCGCTGGCTGGAAAGGTTTCTTCAATCGCCTCATCGAGCTGATCTTCGTCAGCCTCATCTGGCCGACGGGCCACGTCGTCTTGCTCTTCGGTTGACTGGTCGTTGTGCTGATCGCCGTTCATTTTCATTCTCCGCTGATGGACTCCAACCTTAGGCCGTATCCCGGCCACTCGGTTCAGCGAGAGTTTTTGCAGGCAAAAAAAAGGGGCGGGTTTGACCCCGCCCACCTCCTTCCTTGCTCCCTATATCCCTTCTCATCATCCTGGATGACACCGCTTCCTGCGATGGTCCCTAACCTTCTTCCTGAAGGCCGCGCTAATCCCTGAGCGCGAGAGCGATATTAATGATTGGCCGCTGAGCAGCAAGCTAGTGCATATCCGTACGGCAATAGGCAGCATGCCGCCACCGAAGAATAAATAGCTTATCTATCCGCCACTTATCTTGGTTCAGGATCAAAAATGGTCGGCTGCTGCGGCTACTTTATGGGCTTTGCTTACAACGTTTGTAAGCGAATGCTCACAACCGAATAGGCGAACACGGAGAAGTGGCCGGAACGGATTAATTCAATGGATCGACCATTGAGGGCGCACGGCATAATGAGGGGAGCCCTACTAAGTACCGGATGTCGGGCCCGGCGGTGCCGAGCCCGACGGTACTTCACTGAAACAGCGCGTCGCTCGACAGGCCGTTGCGCTCCAGAATCTCGCGAAGGCGTCGTAGCGCCTCCACCTGAATCTGGCGAACACGCTCTCGAGTCAGGCCGATCTCCTGGCCCACTTCTTCCAGCGTGGAGGCCTCGTGACCCCGCAGGCCGAAACGACGGATCACCACCTCCCGCTGCTTCTCGGAGAGGTCTGACAGCCACTGATCGATGCTGTTGGAAAGGTCATCGTCCAATAGCAATTCACACGGATCAGTCGGACGATCGTCGGTCAGCGTATCGAGCAGGGTCTTGTCTGTATCCGGACCAAGCGACACGTCGACTGAAGTGACACGCTCGTTGAGGCCAAGCATCCGCTTGACCTCACCGACCGGTTTTTCCAGCAGATTGGCAATCTCCTCGGGGCTCGGCTCATGGTCGAGCTTTTGCGTCAGCTCGCGCGCCGCCCGAAGGTAGACGTTCAACTCCTTGACCACATGAATCGGCAGCCGGATCGTACGGGTCTGATTCATGATCGCCCGCTCGATGGTCTGTCGAATCCACCAGGTGGCATAGGTGGAGAAGCGGAAGCCGCGTTCGGGATCGAATTTCTCGACCGCGCGAATCAGTCCCAGATTGCCCTCCTCAACCAGATCGAGCAACGAAAGGCCACGGTTAACGTATCGCCGAGCGATCTTCACCACTAGCCGCAGGTTGCTTTCAATCATGCGCTTGCGCCCCGCAGGATCGCCTTTCTGAGCAAGGCGCGCGAAGTGCACTTCTTCTTCGGGTGTAAGGAGGGGGGAGAAACCGATTTCGTTGAGGTACAACTGGGTTGCATCCAGGGCCCGGTTGTAATCGATGAACTTGTGCTGTTTGCTGGATGCGGCCTTGGGTCTGCCTGCTGTGGCAGCCTTGGTCACTTTGTTTTTCTGGTCGAGGTGGATAGGCGTTTCCATAAGCAGAACCGCATCGTCGACGTCAAACTCCAGCGCTTGGTCTTTAAGTGCCATATTATTCTTGTCCTGTTCCGAGTTCGACAACAGGCCCAAGCGACGCGGGTCCCTGGCTACGCTCAAGCCGAACCTAGTGCTGGAACAGGCAGGCGACAGGTCAACGTCTTGGCAGATATTGCAACGGGTCTACGGGTTTGCCCTGGCGGCGAATCTCAAAGTGCAGCTTCACCCGGTCGGTTCCCGTCGATCCCATCTCGGCAATACTTTGCCCAGCCTTGACTTGTTGGCCCTCCCGCACCAGCAGCCTGCGGCTATGTCCGTAGGCGCTTACATAGGTATCGCTGTGCTTGATGATCACAAGTTCGCCGTAACCCCGTAATCCACTGCCGGCGTACACAACAGTCCCATCAGAAGCAGCCAGGACAGGCTGTCCTAATTCCCCAGCGATATCAATTCCTTTATTCAAACTACCGTTTGACGAGAATCGACCGATGATCGCGCCGTTCGCCGGCCATGCCCAACCGCTTGCAGAACGGGCAACGGGGGTCACCTGAGTGCTTGCCGGCGGGGCTGCAGGAGGCGGACTCGAAGGAGTGGTAATTGGCGCCTGACGCGGTATGGGCGTGGCAACTACCACAGGCGTCGAGGGTGCCGGCGTCGGCGCAGGTTGAGGTGCGGGCCGCGGCGCAGCAGAAGCGACACGCGACGAGCCGCCGCCGAAGCGGATCTTCTGCCCTGGATAGATGACGTGTGGCGGCTGGATGCCATTCACCCGAGCCAGCTCACGCCAGTCCCAACCGAAGCGGAACGCGATGGACCACAACGTGTCGCCTCGGCGCACGGTGTACTGACCGCTGGTGACACGATCACGCTGATTGCGATCGACGACCTGCACGCCGCCACCCTGAGGCGAGGTACAGCCCTCCAGCGCTCCGGCAATCACCAGAAGGCCGAGCATCGAGCGGACCATTGGGTCGCGAATCCACCGCTGTACTGCTGTGAGCCTCAATGCCCGCTCCCTTTCATAGACAAGTGCGTCAGACGCCTTCCGTCATCGGCTGGCGTCGACCAGCGAACCACTCGAGACTCAGTACCAGAACGATACCGCCAACCGCCAGCAGCACGGCCAGCAGCAACTGAGGATCCTGGCCGGTCAAATCACCGTAGGTGCCAGGCATGAGGTTTTGCTGCAAAAGCGGAACATTCTCTCCACTGGAGTTGGTGCGCCAGGTTAGCGTTTCCTTCCAGGGCCATACTTTATTCAATGAACCAAGCATCAGCCCGGTGAGAAACGCCAGCGTCAGATCACGCCACCGCTTGAGCAACCAGCTCAGAAGTCGGGCGAAGCTCAGCAGCCCCACGACGCAGCCTGCTGCGAAAGTCATCATGACGCCCACATCCAGGCTTTTCACGGCACCTAGTACCACTTGATACAACCCCAGCAGGACGAGAATGAAACTGCCGGAAATCCCGGGCAGGATCATTGCGCATATGGCGATGGCGCCAGCGAGGAACAGGCTTACGCTGCCACTGCCCCACTGCATGGGAGCCGCCACGGTGATCCAGTAGGCGAACCCTATACCCAGACAGAAACTCACCAGCCGCGTCAGGTTGCGCCGCTGGATTTCCTTGCCCACCAGGTGCACCGATACCAGGATAAGGCCGAAGAAAAACGACCACACCGGAATTGGATGCTCTTCCAGAAGATAGGTGATCAGCCTCGCCAGGCTGAGAATGCTGGTGAGCACACCAGCGAATAGAATCAGCAGGAAACTGGCATTGGCGGTACTCCACGCTTCGCCAATGCGTCCACGCAACAGCGGGCGAGCGGCATACGGCACAGCGCTGATCGAACGCAGCAACTCGTCGTAGATACCGGTGATAAACGCTACGGTACCGCCCGAGACACCCGGCACCACATCCGCCGCGCCCATGGCCATGCCCTTGGCGTACAACAATAAAGCGTTCTTCATGCTTCCTTCCGCTGAATGATCAAATCACAGGTCCATTGAGCAGCGGCACGAAACGTACGGTATCCAGAAGATGGCGTGAAAAGCCGTTCTCCTCTCGAATGATCAGCATGAGTTGCTGGACCTCGCCGACACCAACCGGAATCACCAGTCGCCCGCCGGGCGCCAGTTGATCGAGCAGGGCCTGCGGCACATCGGCTGCCGCTGCGGTGACGATGATTCCGTTGTAAGGCGCCAGCGCAGGCCAGCCCTCCCAACCATCGCCCCAGCGAAAGACCACATTGCGCAGCTTGAGTTCGACCAGGCGCTCCTTGGCGCGGTCCTGCAATGCCTGGATGCGCTCGACCGAGAACACCCGCTCGACCAACTGTGCCAGCACAGCGGTCTGATAACCGGAACCGGTACCGATCTCCAATACTTTGTCCAGGGGGCCGTCCGCCAGCAGCAGTTCGCTCATGCGCGCGACCATGAACGGCTGGGAAATTGTCTGGTTGTGGCCAATTGGCAGTGCGGTGTCTTCGTAGGCGCGGTGCGCCAGCGCTTCGTCGACGAACAGATGACGCGGCGTGCGACGAATGACTTCCAGCACCTTGGCGCTGGACAGCCCTTCTTCATAGAGGCGTTGGATCAGGCGGTCACGGGTGCGCTGGGATGTCATTCCCGAGCCATGTAGCAAGCTGTCTTGTTCGCGATGTCTCACAGCACGTTCTCCAGCCAGCTCTCAAGACCGCCAAAGGCCTCATGAAAGGTTCGATCCAACTGCAGCGGCGTGATCGATACGTAGCCCTGCATTACCGCGTGGAAATCGGTACCCGGCCCGCCGTCTTCGACATCGCCAGCAACCGAAATCCAGTAACCTTCCTTGCCGCGCGGGTTGGCTTGCTTGACCGGCGGTTTAGCACGACTGCGATGGCCCAGGCGGGTCAGCCGAATGCCGCGAATATGGTCCAGAGGCAAGTTCGGCACGTTGACGCTAAGCACCGTACGCGGAGGCAGCTCGAGCTGGTCGTGCTTTTCCACCAGCATGCGCGCGATGTGGGCAGCGGTCGCCAAGTTCTCCGTCGTGCGCGATACCAGCGAAAAGGCGAAAGCCGGACGCCCGGTAAAGCGCCCTTCGATAGCTGCCGCGACGGTGCCGGAGTACAGCACGTCGTCACCCAGGTTGGCGCCGAGGTTGATGCCCGAAACGACCATGTCCGGGGTTTCCTCGAGCAAGCCGTTGAGGCCCAGGTGCACGCAATCGGTGGGCGAGCCGTTCAGCCCAATGAAGCCGTTCGGCATGCTTACCGGATGAAGTGGGCGATCCAGGGTAAGCGCGCTGCTCGCGCCGCTCATGTCCTGAATCGGGGCTACTACCTTGCACTCGGCATAGTCGGCCAGCGCGTCATAAAGCGCGGCGAGCCCGGGTGCATACACCCCGTCGTCGTTGGCGATCAGAATACGCATCAGATGTCCGTCTGCCCTGCCAGGCTGACCAGCTCACGCACCATGGCGGTGGCGAAGCATCCGGTCGGCAGGACGAATTCCAGTTGCAGAATGTCAGGCTCGGGATAATGCCACGACAAACCGCCAATGGGGAGGCGAAGAATGCGCCGTTCGTGCTTCATTCCTGCTTGCGCCAACCAATTGACGACAGATGGCTCAGTTTCAGCGACAGCATTTTCGAGTGCCTGTATTTCGTCACCTGCTGGCGAGCCTTCGATGCCCCATAAAGGACCTGTTGGATGCAGGTCCAGGATGGCCAAACGTGGGTCGCTGCACTCTGCAGGCCCCGCCGGGAAAAAGCTGCGGCTGTCGGTGAAAGCCAGCAGATCGCCCTGCTTTGCCTGATTCCAGGTGCCATCGGCAATCCGCTCGGCGAGCACGCGATTGAATAGGTAACTGCGCCCCGCCGAGAGCAGGCGCGAGCGCAGGTTGCGTTGCACAGGCAGCTCGCCTTTTTCGGCGTACTCGCGCGCGCCGTGAAGATTGCCGCCTTCATAGCCAAAACGTTGCAGACCAAAGTAGTTCGGCACGCCATGAGTCTTGATTCGTTGCAGTCGCGCATCGATTTCAGCGTGGTCGCCCTGCAGCGCAGTCAGGCGCAAGCGGAAGCCATTGGCAGAATGCGCGCCACGCTGCAGCTTGCGCTGGTGCCGGGTGCGTTTGAGGATCGTCAGGCTGTCGTTTTCGGCGGCGGCAAGATCAGGATCGGCTTTGCCCGGCAGATGCAGGCTGAACCACTGACGGGTAAGCGCTTGCCGGTCCTTCAACCCGGCGTAGCTGATCATCTTCAACGGCACGCCGGCGGCCCGGGCGATGCGCTTGGCGGCTTCCTCGGTATTCAGGTTACGTTTTTCCACCCACAGCCACAGATGCTCGCCCTCGCCGGACAACGGGATGTCGAGTACCTCGTCGACCTGAAAATCCTCCGCGACGGCCTTCAGCACCGCGCTGCCACAGGGCTCGCCATGGGCGCGCGGTCCGAGCAACTGATCTTCAGTCATGCGCGGACCAGCAAGGCAACCGCATGAACAGCGATCCCTTCCTCACGTCCGGTGAAGCCAAGCTTCTCGGTGGTGGTGGCCTTTACGTTGACTTGATCCACTTCGACTTGCAGGTCCGCGGCAATCAGCGCACGCATGTTGTCGATGTGCGGTGCCATTTTCGGCGCCTGGGCGATGATGGTGGCGTCTACGTTGCCCACCTGCCAGCCCTTGGCCTGTACCTGTTCCAGCACATGACGCAGCAGCACGCGGCTATCGGCGCCCTTGAACTGCGGGTCTGTGTCCGGGAAATGCTTGCCGATATCACCCAGCGCCGCGGCCCCCAGCAGTGCATCGCTCAACGCGTGCAGCAGCACATCACCATCGGAATGCGCCAGCAACCCAAGCCTGTGTGAAATTCGCACGCCGCCAAGCGTGATGTGATCGCCTTCGCCGAAGCGGTGCACGTCGTAACCGTGGCCGATACGCATAGATGAAGCACCCTGGAAAATCTCGAGGCGGCGATTCTACAGGACCCGGCCGCGGCCTGAGGGTTTCGCGATTCAGCCCGGCCATCGACATCAGCGATAACCACCATCAGCCGAATCGATCTCATATCGGAAGATAGCGATATATAGTTCGCTTCATTCCGATATACACAACCCAGGCCAACTCATGCCGGACGACTTCGACGACATCATCAAGGCCCTCGCCCACCCGTTGCGCCGCGACATTCTGCGCTGGCTCAAGGAGCCGCAGCGCTATTTCGCCGACCAGCACCATTCACTCGAAAACGGCGTCTGTGCCGGGCAGATCGACCAGCGCGCCGGGCTGTCGCAGTCAACCGTATCGGCCCATCTGGCGACCCTACAAAAGGCCGGGTTGATTACCAGCCAAAAGGTCGGCCAATGGCATTTTTTCAAGCGTAACGACCAGGCCATCCAAACCTTCGTCGAGCGCATCGGCCAAGACCTCTGAGCCCTTTTCGCATCACCAGTAATAGGAGCGATATTGCTATGCCCACACTCTTCGACCCGATCAAGATCGGCGACCTGGAACTGAACAACCGCGTCATCATGGCGCCGCTGACCCGCTGCCGCGCCGAGCCCGGCCGTATTCCCGGTGACCTGATCGCCGAGTACTACGCCCAGCGCGCCGATGCCGGCCTGATCATCAGCGAAGCCACTTCCGTCACGCCGATGGGCGTCGGCTACCCAGACACCCCTGGCATCTGGTCCGCCGAGCAGGTGCAGGGCTGGAGGAAGGTCACTGACGCGGTGCATGCCAAGGGCGGCAAGATCGTTCTGCAGCTCTGGCATGTCGGCCGCATCTCCGACCCGATTTACCTGGACGGCCAACTGCCGGTCGCACCCAGCGCCATCAAACCGGCCGGCCACGTCAGCCTGGTTCGCCCGATGAAAGATTATGAGACGCCACGGGCGCTGGAAACTGAAGAGATTCCGGGCATCATCGAGGCCTATCGCAAGGGGGCGGAGAACGCCAAGGAGGCTGGTTTTGACGGCGTGGAGATCCACGGCGCCAATGGCTACCTGCTCGATCAGTTCCTGCAGGACAGCACCAACAAGCGCACAGACGCCTACGGTGGCTCTCTGGAAAACCGCGCCCGACTGATGCTGGAAGTGACCGACGCCGCTATCTCGGTGTGGGGCGCCGGCCGTGTCGGCGTGCACCTGGCACCGCGCGCCGACTCGCATGACATGGGCGATTCCAATCGCGCCGAGACGTTTGGCTATGTTGCGCGTGAACTGGGCAAGCGCGGCATCGCCTTCATCTGCACTCGCGAACAAGCCGGCGAAGACAGCCTGGGGCCTCAGCTGAAGGAAATCTTCGGTGGCGTCTACATCGCCAACGAACGCTTCACCAACGAACAGGCCAATGCCTGGTTGGCGGAGGGCAAGGCCGATGCGGTCGCCTTCGGCATCCCCTACATCGCCAACCCGGATCTGGTCCAACGCTTGCGCCAGGACGCGCCGCTGAACGAGGCCAAGCCTGAGCTGTTCTACGCCCAGGGACCGGTTGGCTATACCGATTATCCGTCGCTCTAGCTCCTTGCGACGGAAGGCCCGACCGGGGTGACCGGTCGGGCCTTTTTTCCATTACCGCGACGGTGGGCTTACCCTCACGCGAGAGATTGGCGGCGAGTCGGTTTCGATGGACAAGCAACGCGTTCTCGACGCTGCGCCCTAACACCTGCTCATTCCGCCGTCGCATCGGTATTACGTAGCGTGGAAAACGGCGAAGCCTTTCCACGCGGCCCGGGCGCGGCCAGCAAGCATCTCTAATCCGTAGGTCAGGCTGGAGCTTTTGCCCACGCTTCTGCTTACGCACGCCCCTAGGTCCCGCGCCGCGCGAACGCTGCGTCTTAGAGGGCGAGCCTGGCCCAACGCGTGGATGAGGGCTTCGCCGTCATCCACCCTACGCCTTCAGCGCCTGCGCATGGTGACGCAGATGATCGTCGATGAAGCTGGCGATGAAGTAGTAGCTGTGGTCGTAGCCCGGCTGGATACGCAGCGTAAGCGGGTGACCGGCCGCAGTCGCGGCTGCTTGCAGCGCCAGCGGCATGAGCTGCCCCTCCATGAAATCATCACGATCACCCTGATCGACCAGTATCGGCAGTTTTTCATCCGCATCGGCAATCAACACGCAAGCGTCCCACTCGCGCCAGCGCGAACGATCCTCGCCCAGATAGCGGCTGAACGCCTTTTCGCCCCACGGACAGTTAAGCGGGTTGCTGATAGGCGCGAACGCAGAAAGTGAGTGATAACGACCAGGGTTCTTCAGCGCACAGATCAGCGCGCCATGCCCCCCCATGGAATGCCCGCTGATGCCGCGGCGATCGGAAACGGGGAAATTCGCCTCGACCAGTGCCGGCAGTTCATCGACCACGTAGTCGTACATCCGATAGTGCTGCGCCCAAGGCTCCTGAGTGGCATTGAGATAGAAGCCGGCGCCAAGGCCGAAATCCCAGGCGCCGTCGGCATCGTCCGGCACGCCCGCACCTCGCGGGCTGGTATCCGGCGCGACAATGATCAGGCCCAGCTCGGCGGCCAGACGCAGCGCGCCGGCCTTCTGCATGAAGTTCTCATCGGTGCAGGTCAAACCGGACAGCCAGTACAGCACCGGCAGCTTCTCGCCCTGCTCCGCTTGTGGCGGCAGGAAGACGGCGAACACCATGTCGCAGTTCAGGCTACTGGAACGGTGGCGGTAGCGCTTGTGCCAACCGCCGAAACTCTTGTTGCTGGAAACGATTTCAAGGGTCATGAACGGGCCTCGCGCGCGATGGAAACCGCACGGGCTCCCACCAGTCGAGGTGGAGAACGCCGTCTGGCGACGGCGTTCTCCACCCTGGGATCAGAAATGGATGACGGTACGAATGCTCTTGCCTTCGTGCATCAGGTCGAACGCTTCATTGATCTGGTCGAGCGGCAAGTTGTGAGTGATGAAGGTATCCAGCGGGATCTCGCCACTTTGTGCCTTCGCCACGTAGCTCGGTAGCTCGCTACGCCCTTTTACGCCACCGAATGCCGAACCGCGCCAAACGCGACCGGTGACCAGCTGGAACGGCCGGGTGCTGATTTCCTGCCCGGCTCCGGCGACGCCGATGATGGTCGACTCCCCCCAGCCCTTGTGGCAGCACTCAAGCGCGGCGCGCATCAGCTGGACGTTGCCGACGCACTCGAAGGAATAGTCGACGCCGCCATCGGTCATCTCGACGATCACCTCTTGAATCGGCTTGTCATGCTCCTTCGGATTGACGAAGTCCGTGGCGCCCAGTTCTTCAGCGATGGCGAACTTGCTCGGGTTGATATCGACGGCGATGATCCGGCTGGCCTTGGCCATCTTCGCGCCAATGATCGCCGCCAGGCCGATACCGCCCAGGCCGAAGATCGCCACGGTGGCGCCCTCCTCGACCTTGGCGGTGTTCAGCACGGCACCAATACCGGTGGTGACACCACAACCGAGCAGGCAGACCTTTTCCAGCGGCGCCTCTTTCGGGATCTTGGCTACCGAAACCTCGGGCAGCACGGTGTACTCGGAGAAGGTCGAGCAGCCCATGTAGTGATAGATCGGCTCGCCTTTGTAGCTGAAGCGTGTGGTGCCGTCCGGCATCAGGCCTTTGCCCTGGGTGGCACGAACGGAGCTGCACAGATTGGTCTTCTGAGATTTACAGAATTTGCACTGACCGCACTCGGCGGTATAGAGCGGGATCACGTGATCGCCAATGGCGACCGACGTGACGCCTTCACCCACTGCCTCGACGATACCGCCGCCCTCATGCCCGAGAATGCAGGGGAAAACGCCTTCCGAGTCCTCACCCGAAAGGGTGTACGCATCGGTATGGCAGACGCCAGTGGCGACGATGCGGATCAGCACCTCGCCTGCTTTGGGCGGCGCGACGTCCACTTCCACGATCTGCAGGGGCTGATTGGGGCCGAAGGCAACGGCGGCACGCGACTTGATGGTCATGGACATCACTCTCGATGTGATCAGGAAAGAGTGAAGTGTAATTCATGCTCGAATAGGGATTAATCGACCATTCAGGAAAACATTATTGCCACACAGGGACAATCGTCTCGCTCGACGCTACGCTTCGCATTCAGTTTGATATCACTCATTACCAATACCGGAGACGCCATGAATCGCTGGGAAGGCCTCGACGAATTCGTGGCTGTCGCTGAATGCGGCAGCTTCATGCGCGCCGCGGAACGCCTGCGCGTCTCGTCATCCCACGTCAGCCGACAGATCGCCCGCCTCGAAGAGCGTCTGCAAGCGCGCCTGCTCTATCGCACCACCCGCCGCGTCTCGCTGACCGAGGCTGGGCACACCTTCTTTGCCCGCTGCCAGCGCTTGATCGAAGAGCGCGACGAAGCATTCCTCGCCATCAGCGACCTGCACAGCGCCCCCACCGGGTTGTTGCGAATGACCGCGGCAGTAGCCTATGGCGAGCGATTCATCGTGCCGCTGGTGAATGAGTTCATGACAAGACACCCGCAATTGCGCGTGGATATCGAGCTGACCAACCGCAATCTCGATCTTGTGCAGGAGGGCTATGACCTGGCCATCCGTCTCGGCAAACTCGGCGAGTCGCGCCTGATTGCCACGCGCATTGCTCCCAGGGCGATGTATCTGTGCGCCGCACCCAGCTATCTGGAGCGCTACGGACGACCGCATACATTGTCGGAACTGGCCCGGCACAACTGCCTGATCGGAACGAGTGATATCTGGTCTTTCCTGGTTGCAGGGCGCGAGCAACATTTCAAGCCCAGCGGCAACTGGCGCTGCAACAGCGGCGAGGCTCTACTAGACGCCGCCCTGCGCGGCTTTGGGCTGTGTCAGCTGCCGGATTACTACGTGCAGGGCCCGCTACAGCGCGGCGAACTGGCTTCCCTGTTAGAAGGCAACCAGCCACCCGATACCGCCGTCTGGGCAGTCTATCCGCAGCGCCGCTATCCCCTGCCGAAGGTTCGTCTGCTCATCGAAGCACTTAAGGCCGGGCTTGCCAGACGCCATGAATACGCAGGCAGCTCAAGCTGAACAGAACTTGAACCGCGCGTCCGAGGCCAGGCAGGAGGCGGAACCCGTCCGAGTCCGCCACGTCGTAACTTGTGTAGCTGCAGCTCTTCGAGCCGCCTGTGCTACGAAGGGTGCAGCGCTGCAATCAGGAGGAAGCCATGCAGGTTCTGGTGAACAGCAACCACAGCATCAGCGTTACCAGTGATCTTGAAGGTCGGATCAAGGCAACGGTGGAAGCCGAGCTTGAACGCTTCGATGATCATCTGACCCGCGTCGAAGTTCATCTCAACGACGAAAACAGCAACAAGAGCGGGCCGCAGGACAAGCGCTGCCAGATGGAAGCGCGAGTCAAGGGTCACGACCCCGTTTCAGCTACGCACAAGGCCGAGACGCTTGACCTGGCAATCAACGGGGCAGCGGAGAAGCTGAACCACGCGCTCGCTCACGCACTAGACAAGCTCAACCGCCACTGACCTGGCCCTGGATGGCCATTGAGTGTGCCATCGATATTCTGCGAGGGACCGAACCACAGCTACTGGAGCACACGCATGAACCGACTGCTCGATCGCGAAACCCTCACCAACCTGCTGGCACAACGCGATGGGCCCTGCCTGTCCGTCTATCAGCCCACTCATCGCAGCTTTCCGGAACGTCAGCAAGACCCGATTCGCTTCAAGCAACTTGTCCGGCAACTGGAAGATGCACTCAAGCAACAAGGGCACGCCGAACAGGCGCCAACCCTGCTCGAGCCGTTCTATGCCCTGATCGACAACAACGACTTCTGGAACCACAGCCTCGATGGGCTGGCAGCCTTTGCTGCGAAGGACTATTTCCAGGTCTATCGACTGCAACGCAGCGTGCCGGAAATGGCAGTGGCCAACTCGCGCATGCACCTCAAGCCGTTGGTGCGCATCGCCCAATCGGCTGATCGCTACCAGATTCTCTGTCTGTCGCGCGACTCGGTACGCTTGTTCGAAGGTAACCGTGATGCGCTCGACGAGGTGAAGCTGCACGAAGCCGTACCGAAGACACTCGCCGATGCCTTGGGCAGCGACCTTACCGAAAAAGGCCAGAGCGGCTTCCCGCAAGGCTACAGTCGCGCCAGCGAACGAGGCGATCCAATGCAGGTAGAGGCCGGCGGCAGCGGCAAGCAGGCCGAGATCGACCGAGACCGTGATCGCTATTTCCGCGAAGTCGACCGGACCATTCTTGAGCACCACTCCAAACCTTCCGGCCTTCCGCTGATCCTCGCGGCCCTGGCGGAGCAGCAGCCGCATTTTCGGCGCATCAGCCATAACCAGAACCTGTTGCCGGAAGGCATCGAAATTGGACAAGGCGCACTGGGCATCGAAGAGCTACGGGGAAAAAGCTGGATGGTGATGCAACCGCGTTACCTCAAGCGCCTCGAGGGACTGCTCGACCAGTTCGGCTCCTCCCATGGTCAAGGGCTGGCATCCGATCACTTGGAGGACATCGGCCAGGCTACTCGACAGGGCCGGGTTGCCACGCTGCTGGTCGAGGCCGAGCGGCAAATTCCAGGGCACGTCGACAGGAATGACGGCACGGCAACGCCGGCAACCGAGGGCGACGTCAACACTCCCGATCTGCTCGACGAACTGACGATCTGGACGCTGGAGCAAGGCGGCGATGTCGTCGTCGTGCCAACCGAGCGCATGCCGACTGCTACGGGAGCGGCGGCGATTTATCGGTTCTGACGGCGCATTGCGGGCAGGCGACCCCTGCCCGCTTTCAATGCGCGCGGCCGGAGTTCCAGCGCTGCGCGAGCCATTCGAGATCTTCGGGGCGTGTGACCTTCAGGTTGTCCGCCCGACCTTCAATAGCCTTTGGCGCATGCCCTGCCCATTCCAGCGCCGAGGCCTCGTCGGTGATCAGCACAGCGGCTTCGAGCGCCGCTTCGAGGGCGTTGCGCAACATACCCAGTCGAAACATCTGTGGTGTGAACGCCTGCCAGATGACACTGCGATCAACCGTTTCCATTACCCGACCGTCCGGCCCTACCCGCTTCAGGGTGTCCCGCGCAGGCACTGCCAGCAGGCCGCCAACCGGATCGTCGGCCAGCCCGGCCAGGAGCTTTTCCAGGTCCTCGCGCGCAAGATTGGGGCGTGCCGCATCATGCACCAGCACCCAGTCATGCTCATCCGCGCCCAGCTCGCCGAGCCGTCGCAGCCCGCTGAGCACCGAATCACAGCGCTCCCGGCCACCCGGCGCGCACTGAACGCGACGGTCGTTTGCACAGGGTAGATTCGGCCAGTACGGATCATCGGAGGCTATGCAGACCACCACACCGGCAAGCGACGGGTGATCGAGAAAGCAATCGAGCGTGTGCTCGATGATGCTGCGCCCGCCCAGCTGCAGGTATTGTTTGGGGCGATCGGCGCGCATGCGGCTACCGACGCCGGCAGCGGGAATGATGACCCAGAAGGCAGGCTGCTCACGCGGGCTCATTCGATCAGCTGAAAGAGGGTCTCACCCTCTTTGACCATGCCGAGCTCCTGGCGAGCACGCTCTTCTACGGTCTCCATGCCCTGCTTCAGCTCCCGGACCTCAGCCTCGAGGATCCGATTGCGCTCCAGAAGCCGTTCGTTTTCACCTTGCTGGTCGGCAATCTGTTTGTTCAGACCGTTGACCTGCGCCAAGCTGCCCTCGCCCACCCAAAGACGGTACTGCAGACCGCCAAGAAGCAGTAGTAATACGACGAACAACCAGTAGGGGCGACGCATAGAAGGCATGAAACGACTTCGGCTGTAATTCAGGTATTGAGCAGGCACTCGGGCATACACGCACAACGGGTGGTTGGCGAATGCACGGTGCGATTGAAACAAAAAAGGGCGACTCGCGCCGCCCTTTTTTATGTGTCACGAATCAGCCGCGGAATTCGGCACGGCCCTTGTAGGCTGCCTTGCCGGCCAGCTGCTCTTCGATACGCAGCAGCTGGTTGTACTTCGACACGCGATCCGAACGGCACAGCGAACCGGTCTTTATCTGACCAGCGGCAGTACCCACAGCCAGGTCGGCGATGGTGCTGTCTTCGGTTTCACCGGAACGGTGCGAAATCACCGCGGTGTAGCCAGCGGCCTTGGCCATCTGAATGGCTTCGAGGGTCTCGGTCAGCGAGCCGATCTGATTGAACTTGATCAGGATCGAGTTGCCGATCTTCTCGTCGATGCCGCGCTTGAGGATTTTGGTGTTGGTAACGAACAGGTCGTCGCCGACCAACTGGACCTTGTCGCCAATCTTGTCAGTCAGCACCTTCCAACCGGCCCAATCGGACTCGTCCATACCATCTTCGATGGAGATGATCGGATAGCGCTGGCTCAAGCCCGCCAGGTAGTCGGCGAATCCGGCAGCGTCGAACACTTTGCCTTCACCGGCCAGATTGTATTGGCCGTCTTTGAAGAACTCGGAGGAAGCGCAGTCCAGAGCCAGCGTCACGTCGTCACCCAGCTTGTAGCCAGCATTGGCCACCGCCTCGGCGATCGCAGCCAGGGCGTCCTCATTGGAAGCCAGGTTCGGCGCGAAGCCACCCTCGTCGCCGACAGAGGTACTCAGGCCACGGGCCTTCAGCACAGCCTTCAGGTGGTGAAAGATCTCCGCACCCATGCGCAGCGCATCGGCGAAGGTCTTGGCGCCGACCGGCTGGACCATGAACTCCTGGATGTCGACGTTGTTATCGGCATGCTCGCCGCCGTTGATGATGTTCATCATCGGCACCGGCATGGAATAGACGCCTGGGGTGCCGTTCAGATCGGCAATGTGGGCGTACAGCGGCACGCCCTTGGCTTGGGCAGCAGCCTTGGCGGCAGCCAGCGACACGGCGAGGATGGCATTGGCGCCCAACTTGCCCTTGTTCTCGGTACCGTCGAGCTCGATCATCGCGTGATCCAGCGCCTTCTGATCGAGCGGATCCTTGCCCAACAGCAGGTCACGGATCGGGCCGTTTACATTGGCTACGGCGGTCAACACACCCTTGCCCATGTAGCGGCTCTTGTCGCCATCGCGCAGTTCCAGAGCCTCGCGAGAACCTGTGGAAGCACCGGACGGCGCGCAGGCGCTGCCGATGATGCCGTTGTCCAGGATCACGTCGGCTTCCACAGTGGGATTGCCACGGGAATCGAGAACTTCACGGCCCTTGATGTCGACGATCTTTGCCATTGTTATTAACACTCCGTAGATAGCTGCAAGGCTTCAAGCAGTTTCGATTGGCGGGAAATTCTTGACGAGATCATCCAGCTGCTTGAGCTGGGTAAGGAAAGGCTCGAGCTTGCTCAGGCGCAGCGCGCACGGACCGTCGCACTTGGCGTTGTCCGGATCCGGATGCGCTTCAAGGAACAGCCCGGCCAGCCCCTGGGACAGACCGGCCTTGGCCAGATCGGTGACCTGAGCGCGACGACCACCGGCGGAATCCGAACGACCACCCGGCGTCTGCAACGCGTGGGTGACATCGAAGAACACCGGGTATTCGAACTGCTTCATGACGCCGAAGCCGAGCATGTCGACGACCAGATTGTTGTAGCCGAAGGACGAGCCTCGCTCGCACAAGATCAGCTGGTCGTTACCGGCTTCTTCGCACTTGCGCAGGATGTGCTTCATCTCCTGCGGCGCCAAGAACTGAGCCTTCTTGATGTTGATCACCGCGCCGGTTTTGGCCATCGCCACCACCAGATCGGTCTGCCGGGAGAGGAAGGCCGGCAGCTGGATGATGTCGCAGACTTCGGCAACCGGCTGCGCCTGCCAGGGCTCGTGCACATCGGTGATGACCGGCACACCGAAGGTCTTCTTCACTTCCTCGAAGATCTTCATCCCCTCCTCCAGGCCTGGGCCGCGGAAGGAGGTGACCGAGGAGCGATTTGCCTTGTCGAAGCTGGCCTTGAAGACATAAGGAATGCCGAGCTTCTCGGTAACCCGCACGTACTCTTCGCAGGCCTGCATTGCGAGGTCGCGCGATTCGAGAACGTTGATGCCACCGAACAGCACGAACGGCTTGTCGTTGGCGATCTCGATATTGCCTACGCGGATAGTCTTCTGGCTCATGCCTTCTTCGCCTTGTGTTCCAGCGCCGCCTTGACGAAACCGCTGAACAGCGGATGACCGTCACGCGGCGTGGAGGTGAATTCAGGGTGGAACTGACAGGCGACGAACCAGGGATGATCCGGCGCCTCGACCACTTCCACCAACGCACCGTCACCGGAGCGCCCGGTTATCTTCAGCCCGGCTGCCTGCAGTTGCGGCAGCAGATTGTTGTTCACTTCGTAACGATGACGATGGCGCTCGACGATGCGCTCCTGGCCGTAGCATTCGAACACCTTGGAGCCGGCTTCGAGACCGCACTCCTGGGCACCGAGGCGCATGGTGCCACCCAGATCGGAATTATCGCTGCGGGTTTCAACTGCACCACTGGCGTCTTCCCATTCGGTGATCAGACCAACCACTGGATGAGCGCTGTCCTTGTCGAACTCGGTGGAGTTGGCATCGGACCAGCCCAGCACGTCGCGAGCGAACTCGATGACGGCGACCTGCATACCCAGGCAAATGCCCAGATACGGGATCTTGTTCTCGCGCGCATAGCGCACCGTAGCGATCTTGCCCTCGACGCCGCGCAGGCCGAAACCGCCGGGTACGAGAATCGCGTCGACATCTTCCAGCAGGCCGGTGCCCTGGTTTTCGATGTCTTCGGAGTCGATATAGCGCAGGTTCACTTTGGTACGGCTCTGGATGCCAGCATGGCTGATCGCTTCGATCAGAGATTTGTAGGCGTCCAGAAGTTCCATGTACTTGCCAACCATGGCGATGGTGACTTCTTTCTCCGGGTTCAGCTTGGCGTCGACCACACGGTCCCACTCGGAGAGATCGGCACCACGGCATTCGAGGCCGAAACGCTCTACAACGTAGTCATCCAACCCCTGCGCATGCAGGATGCCCGGAATCTTGTAGATGGTATCGGCGTCCGGCAGGCTGATTACCGCACGCTCTTCGACGTTGGTGAACAGCGCGATCTTGCGGCGCGAGGAAACGTCGATGGTACGGTCCGAGCGGCAAACCAGTACGTCCGGCTGCAGGCCAATGGAGCGCAGCTCCTTCACCGAATGCTGTGTCGGCTTGGTCTTGGTCTCACCAGCCGTAGCGATGTAGGGAACCAGCGTCAGGTGCATCAGCATGGCGCGCTTGGCGCCCACCTCCACGCGCAACTGGCGAATCGCCTCGAGGAACGGCTGCGACTCGATATCACCCACGGTGCCACCAACTTCCACCAGAGCCACATCGGCATCGCCGGCGCCCTTGATGATGCGACGCTTGATCTCGTCGGTGATATGCGGAATGACCTGGATGGTTGCACCCAGATAATCACCCCGGCGCTCGCGGCGTAGCACGTCTTCGTAAACGCGACCGGTAGTGAAGTTGTTGTTCTGGGTCATGCGGGTGCGGATGAACCGCTCGTAGTGCCCCAGATCGAGATCGGTCTCGGCGCCGTCGTGAGTGACGAACACCTCTCCGTGCTGGAACGGGCTCATGGTGCCCGGATCGACGTTAATGTAAGGGTCAAGCTTGAGCATCGTGACCTTCAGGCCCCGCGCCTCCAGGATGGCCGCCAATGAAGCCGAGGCGATGCCTTTCCCCAATGAAGAAACAACACCACCCGTGACGAAGATGTAGCGCGTCATGAAAAACCCTAGAAGTCTGCGTTAAGCGGCCAGCGCCGCCGGGGAAAAGCGAAGGTGCCATTGCTCGCGAGCGGCAATAGCGCAACTGCCACGGATTCGAAGAAACCGCAGAAGCTGTATTGGGACGGGAGCGTAGTCTACCGGAAAGCCCTTATCAGCTCAAACCACTTAGAACGTCGGAGCGCACCAAATGAGTGCGAACCCCCCATCACTCAGTTGCGGCAGATTGGCCACCGCGACCAGCTCGTCATCGCAATACAGCAACGGCAGCCGCCCGCGCACGAACGCTGGCACTCCGGCCTCGTTAAGCAAGCGCTTGAGATCGCGCCGCCCACGACCTGGCACCAACAGCGCCTCGCCGCCCTTTCGATAGCGGATCTGCAGCTTGCCTGTGGGCGGCACCCCTTCCACTCGAAGCGCGCCATTGCTCGGCAGTACCAGGCGTGCAGCCGGATCGGGCCAATCGACCGGTGCGACAATCGTTTTCAGCCAAGCATCCGGTAGCCACCAGATCCGGTCACCACTGCGCTGCAGTTCTCCACCGACCAAGCGCCAGCGAGGCGTGGCATCCGACTTGGCGTCGCGCAACGATAGCCATCCGGCCCAATGCGCTTCGTCCGGCGCCAAGGTCAGACCTGCCAACCAGTAACGCAACACATTGCGCTGCCGCACCGGCGTTAGCGCGCGCAACGCTGGCAACGCGAGATTGGGCAGGCTCAGCCAGCCGTCGCTGCTCGCCGCCTTCGCGGCGCGGATATCCTGCTGCGCCAGCTCGTCCATCAGCTCCTGCGCTTCTGCCATATGCGCTGCGGTTCTTGCCAACGTCGATGCCGCCTGCGGCCAGCGCTGTTTTAGCAGGGGCAGTATTTCCCGGCGGAGATAGTTGCGCGTGTGGGCGTATTGCTGATTGCTGGGGTCCTCCACCCAAGTCAGGGCGCTGGACCTTGCGTATGCCTCCAACTCCTCTCGTGGCACACCGAGCAGCGGACGTGCCAGCCTGCCGCGCCCGAGCGGACGTTCGCCCGGCATCGCGGCCAAACCCCGTACGCCTGCGCCGCGCAGCAGACGGAACAGCACCGTTTCGGCCTGATCGTCGCGATGCTGGCCGGTCAGCAACAGCTCGCCCTCACCCAGGCAATCGCTGAAAGCCTGGTAGCGCGCATTACGGGCAGCCTGCTCCATGCTGGCGCCAGATTCGACCTGCACCTGAACGACGTTCAACAAAACACCCAGCTCATCGCAGATGCCTTGGCAGTGTGCCGGCCAATCATCGGCAACGGCCTGCAAGCCATGGTGCACATGGATCGCGCGGATGACCGGCAGCTGATGCCGATCAGCAAGTCGTGTCAGCACATGCAGCAGGACGGTCGAATCAAGGCCGCCAGAGAACGCCACCCACCACGTGGGTGAGCTACGCCAAGGCGTCAGCGCGGAAAGCAGGAGGGAATCGAGGGACATGCAAGCGCTTCGAGAACCGACATTGTCGGTAAGCATAAAGCTCAGCAAAGCAAGCAGCGAGGGGAACCAGCAAATGCGACCAACAACAGCGCGCCTCGATCCACACCAGCCGAATCGAGACGCGCAGTTGGCGCTGTTGGATCAGGCGATACCGTAGCTCATCAGACGCTCATAGCGACGCGTTAGCAGCGCATCGGTATCCAGCGACTTGAGCATATGCAGCTGGCTGTTGAGCTGTTCGCGCAGGGCGGCAGCCATGACGGCCGGGTTGCGATGCGCGCCGCCCAGCGGCTCGGGGATCACCTTGTCGACGATGCCCAGATCCTTCAGACGCTCGGCAGTAACGCCCATGGCCTCAGCCGCTTCCGGTGCCTTCTCGGCGGTACGCCAGAGAATCGAGGCGCAGCCTTCCGGCGAAATCACCGCGTAGGTGGAGTATTGCAGCATGTTCAGCTGGTCACAGACACCAATGGCCAGCGCACCACCAGAACCACCTTCACCGATCACGGTGGCAATGATTGGCGTCTTCAGCCGCGCCATGACACGCAGGTTCCAGGCGATCGCTTCGCTCTGGTTGCGCTCTTCGGCATCGATACCCGGATAAGCGCCAGGTGTGTCGATAAAGGTGAGGATCGGCATTTTGAATCGCTCAGCCATCTCCATCAGACGGCAGGCCTTGCGGTAACCCTCCGGGCGCGGCATGCCGAAATTACGGCGAACCTTCTCGCGCACCTCACGGCCCTTCTGATGACCAATGATCATCACCGGCTGACCATCCAGGCGAGCAGTACCGCCAACGATCGCGGCGTCATCGGAGAAATGACGATCACCGTGCAACTCTTCGAACTCGGTGAACAGGTGATTGATGTAATCGAGCGTGTACGGCCGCTGCGGGTGGCGAGCCAGGCGGGCGATCTGCCAGCTGGTCAGGTTGCCGAAAATGCTTTCGGTGAGCGATTCGCTCTTGTCCTGCAGGCGGGCAATCTCATCGCCGATATTCAGCGAGTTATCGTTACCAACCAGGCGCAATTCTTCGATCTTGGCTTGCAGGTCGGCGATCGGCTGTTCGAAATCCAGGAAATTCGGGTTCATAGGCATCCGTCATGCGTCGACGGCCAGGCGGCCGGGAGGCTGTTCCGTTTTTTGCGCCTTACCTTACGGGACGGGCGCATTCAGGTCGAACAAAAATTGTTCTGAACCATGACCCGGTTGACACCGGGCCGTTCGGGCCTAGCTCGGAAAGCGTGCATCTGCCGCATTCCGGGCGTCCGCCCTCTATCGGTATTGCAGAAAGACGTTGTCGCGCCCGAACTGGTCACGCAATGCCTGAATCAAGTTATCAGCAGGATCAATCCGCCAGGCCTCACCAAATTGCAGCAAAGCCCGCGCATCATGACCGGTGTACTCCAGTGTGATCGGACAGGCGCCTCGATGGCGGCCACAGACCTCAGCCAGCCAGCGCATACGCTCGCCCTTGAGCGCCTCGCCGGCAACCTTCACGCGCAGACTTTCGGCCAACCCGGTGCGCGCTTCCTCCAGGCTCATCACCCGCTTGGCGCGCAGGCGCAGACCGCCGGAAAAATCATCATTGCTGACTTCACCTTCCACCACCACCAAAGCATCGGTCTGCAGCAGCGCCTGGGCCGTATTGAACGCCTCGGCGAACAGCGAAGCCTCGATACGGCCAGAGCGGTCGTCCAGCGTGATGAAACCCATCTTGTCGCCTTTCTTGTTCTTCATCACTCGCAGGTTGACGATCAGCCCCGCAATGGTCTGCTCACCACGCGCGGGCCGCAGGTCGATGATACGTTGACGGGCAAAGCGGCGAACCTCACCCTCATATTCATCGATTGGATGACCGGTCAAATACAGCCCGAGCGTATCCTTCTCGCCCTTGAGGCGCTCCTTGAGCGACAAATCACGCGCGTTGCGGTGATTGGCATAGACGTCCGCCTCGGGCTCGGCGAACAAGCCGCCAAACAGGTCCATGTGCCCGCTTTCAGCGCTGCGCGCCGTTTGTTCGGCAGCCTGAACTGCTTCTTCCATGGCCGCCAGCAACACCGCACGATTGCGATCGATGTTGGCCTGATAGGCCTTGGCTTCCTCGAAGAAATACGGCCCGAGACGATCCAGCGCACCGGAGCGGATCAGCGCCTCCAGGGTGCGCTTGTTGATGCGTTTAAGGTCGATCCGCGCGCAAAAATCGAACAGGTCCTGGAACGGCCCACCTGCGGTGCGGCATTCAGCGATGGCTTCCACCGGCCCTTCACCGACCCCCTTGACAGCGCCAAGGCCGTATACGATACGGCCGTCGTCATTGACCGTGAACTTGAACTCGGAAACATTCACATCCGGCGGATCAATGCGCAGCTTCATGCTGCGACATTCCTCGATGAGGATCACCACCTTGTCGGTGTTATGCATATCCGCCGAAAGAACGGCGGCCATGAACGGCGCCGGGAAATGCGCCTTGAGCCAGGCGGTCTGGTAGGACACCAGGCCATACGCCGCCGAGTGCGACTTGTTGAAGCCGTAACCGGCGAACTTTTCCACCAGGTCGAAGATGTTGCCCGACAACTCCGTTTCGATGCCATTGTTGGAGCAGCCTTCGATGAAGCCCCCGCGCTGCTTGGCCATCTCTTCAGGTTTCTTCTTACCCATAGCGCGACGCAACATGTCCGCGCCGCCAAGGGTATAACCCGCCATCACCTGGGCGATCTGCATCACCTGTTCCTGATACAGGATGATGCCGTAGGTGGGCTTGAGTACCGGCTCAAGGCCGGCGTACTGGTAGTCCGGGTGCGGATATGAGACTTCCGCGCGCCCGTGCTTGCGATTGATGAAGTCATCCACCATGCCCGACTGCAGCGGGCCGGGACGGAACAGCGCCACCAGTGCGATGAGGTCTTCGAGGCAGTCGGGCTTGAGCTTCTTGATCAGCTCCTTCATGCCGCGTGACTCGAGCTGGAATACCGCGGTGGTCTCGGCCTTCTGCAGCAACTGGTACGTGGGTTTGTCATCCAGCGGGATGAAGTCGATGTTGATCGGCCCCAGGCCTTTCTTGGCCTGCTCGCGATTGATGGTTTCCAGCGCCCACTTGATGATCGTCAGCGTGCGCAGACCGAGGAAGTCGAACTTCACCAGGCCGGCTGATTCGACATCATCCTTATCGAACTGGGTCACCAGACCGCCGCCCTCCTCGTCACAGGCGATCGGTGCAAAATCGGTCAGTTTGGTCGGCGCGATTACCACGCCACCGGCGTGCTTACCGGTGCCGCGAGTAATACCTTCGAGCTTGAGCGCCATGTCCCAGATTTCCCGGGCATCCTCATCTACGGTGAGGAAGTCGCGCAGCGGCTCCTCCATCTCGTAGGCCTTCTCCAGCGTCATGCCGACTTCGAAGGGGATCATCTTCGAAAGTCGGTCAGCCAGGCCATAAGACTTGCCCTGTACCCGCGCCACGTCGCGCACCACAGCCTTGGCCGCCATGGTGCCGAAGGTGATGATCTGGCTGACCGCGTTGCGCCCGTACTTCTCGGCTACGTAGTCGATGACCCGATCACGGCCGTCCATGCAGAAGTCGACGTCGAAGTCGGGCATGGAGACCCGCTCGGGATTGAGGAAGCGCTCGAACAGCAGGTCATAGGCCAGCGGGTCGAGGTCGGTGATCTTTTGCACATAGGCCACCAGCGAACCCGCACCCGAGCCCCGGCCCGGCCCAACCGGCACACCGTTGCTCTTCGCCCACTGGATGAAGTCCATGACGATCAGGAAGTAACCGGGAAAGCCCATCTGAATGATGATGTCGAGCTCGAAGTTCAGGCGGTCGACGTAGACCTGCTTCTTCGCGTCGTAGTCCGGCGTGTCACGTGGCAGCAGCACCTCAAGTCGTTCCTCGAGGCCATCGAACGAGACCTTGCGGAAGTACTCGTCCATCGTCATGCCGTCCGGCACCGGGAAGTCCGGCAGGAAGTACGTACCGAGCTGGACCTCGATATTGCAGCGCTTGGCAATCTCGACGGTATTTTCCAGCGCCTCGGGCAGATCGGAAAACAGCTCCGCCATCTCTTCTGGCGTTTTCAGATACTGCTGATCGGAATAGGTTCGCAGCCGCCGCGGATCGTCCAGGGCGCGCCCTTCGCCGATGCATACGCGGGTCTCGTGAGCCTCGTAATCCTCCTGCTTCAGGAAGCGCACATCGTTAGTCGCGACCAGCGGCGTACCGCTGCGTTCGGCAAGGGCGACTGCGGCGTGCAGATACTCCTCATCGTTGACCCGACTGGTGCGCTGGATTTCCAGATAGAAGCGATCGGCAAACACGTCGCGCCATTCGGCCAGGCGCGATTCAGCCAGTGCTTCGTCACCATTGAGCAGCGCCTGGCCGACCTCCCCTTCGCGCGCGCCCGACAACGCAATCACACCTTCGGCTGCCTGCTTGACCCAATCGCGCTCGATGATCACCAGATCATTGCGCTGACCTTCGGTCCAGCCGCGAGAAATCAGCTCGGTGAGATTGCGGTAGCCCTTCGGGTTCATTGCCAACAGGGTCAAACGGCTGAGCGGCCCATCTTCGTCACAGTTGGCCATCCAGATATCGGCGCCACAAATTGGCTTGATGCCGGCACCCTGCGCAGCTTTGTAGAATTTCACCAGCGAACACATGTTGCTCATGTCGGTCACTGCCACAGCCGGCATTCCACCAGCCGCAACCGCTTTAATCAGCGGTTTGACCCGGACCAGCCCATCGACCAGCGAGTACTCGGTGTGCAGACGTAGATGGACGAAGGAAACAGGCATGAACAGACCTTGAACTGGCAGAACGACGAGCGCGCGATTGTACCGGAAAGCACGGAGCGACTGGGGAGTGGAGGAGCGCCATCAAGCAGCAAAGCGGGCATTCATGGCGACGCCGCGAGGCAGCTGTAGCGAGAACAGCGCGCAGCGGATCGTTGCGTTGGCGCGGGCTAGACCAACAGAACGCTGGTCGGAACCTCGATTTCTATAAGCGCCTGCTCAAGCATCGCCCGGACGGGCCCGAAGGAGCGACGATGGATCGGCGTAGGCCCGAGCCGACGAAGCGCTTCCAGATGACTGGGAGTTGGATAGCCCTTGTGCCCAGCCAGGCCGTAACCCGGATAGCAGAGATCGAGAGCCTGCATTTCACGGTCGCGACTGACTTTGGCCAGAATCGACGCGGCGGCGATTGCCGGCACCTGGCCGTCGCCCTGAATCACCGGCGCGCTGGGCACGCTCAGCTGTGGACAGCGATTACCATCGATCAACGCCAGCCGCGGGGTGACACTCAGTCCCTCTACTGCGCGCTGCATGGCAAGCATCGTGGCGTGAAGAATGTTCAGCTGATCGATCTCATCAACCTCGGCCCGAGCAATGCACCAGGCTACTGCCTTCTCGCATATCTCGTCGAACAGTGCCTCTCGACGGGCCTCGCTGAGCTTCTTTGAGTCGTTCAGCCCCTTGATCGGACGCGCCGGATCCAGGATCACAGCGGCCGTTACCACCGGACCACACAGCGGCCCGCGCCCTACCTCATCGACGCCGGCAACCAGCTCTTCGACCAGATTGAAATCGAGTCCGATCTGCATCAGCGCGCCCCAACCAGACGGAGCACCGCGTCGGCAGCCTGACTCGAAGCATCGCAGCGTAGCGTGCGGTGGATGCTGTCGAACCCTTCGGTCTGCACGTCACCATCGTCCAGTAATGGCGACAGCGCCTGAGCTAGCGCCTCCGGCGTCGCGGCATCTTGCAGCAGCTCTGGGACCAGCAGGCGTTGAGCGAGCAGGTTGGGAAGCGCGACATAGGGGCTCTTCACCAGCCGACGGAGGATGCGGTAGGTCATCGGCGCCACGCTGTAAGCCACCACCATCGGCCGCTTGAACAGTAGAGCTTCGAGCGTTGCGGTGCCGGAAGCGATCAGCACAGCGTTACAGGCGGCCAATGCCTCATGGGAACGACCATCGAGCAGGGCCAGCGGCAGATCACGCGTGGCCAGCATCTCTTCGAGCTGCAGCCGCCGCTCGGGACTGGCACATGGCATGACGAAACGAATCCCGGGGCGCATGGCACGCAAACGCTCGGCCGCGGAAAGAAACAGATCGCCCAGCCGGGCCACCTCGCCGCCTCGGCTACCTGGCATCAGAGCAACGACCAGTCCATCCGTTGGCAGCCCCAGCGTTTGTCTTGCAGCCACACGATCGGCACAAAGCGGAACGGCGTCAGCGAGCGGGTGGCCGACAAAACGCACCGGCACCTGGTGCTGGTCGTAGAATTTGGCTTCGAACGGAAATAGCGTGAGCATCAGATCGCAGGCTTCACGAATCTTAAGTACCCGCTTCTGCCGCCAGGCCCAGACCGATGGACTGACGTAGTGCACGGTCTTGATCCCAGCGCGGCGCAGCTTGAGTTCCAGGCCGAGATTGAAATCGGGCGCATCGATTCCGATAAACACATCCGGACGAAGCGCGGTCAACGTCTTGACCAGGCGTTTACGTCGCGCGAGCAGCTCCGGCAAGCGACCGAGCACCTCGACCAGCCCCATCACGGCCAGACGCTCGAGCGGAAAATAAGACTGCAACCCTTCGGCCTGCATCAGCGGACCGCCGACCCCGACAAACTCGACATCTGCGTGCTGGGCCTTCAGCGCCTGCATCAGCCCCGCGCCAAGGATGTCGCCCGAGGATTCGCCTGCGACCAGAGCAACCCTGAGCGGCCGTTTCATTTCAGCGGGTGATGCCACGGGTAGATGCCTGGATGGAATCACGGAATATCGCGACTTCCGGGAACGCTGCCGCACTATCGGCTAGCTCCGTGAGCGCGGCTTCCACCGTTAGCCCCTTGCGATAAACGATTTTGTAGGCGTTGCGCAGCGCATGTACGGCCTCGGCACTGAGGCCACGCCGGCGCATACCTTCGAAGTTCATGCTGCGGGCTTCGGCAGGATTGCCAAAAACGGTCACGAACGCCGGCACATCCTTACCAATCGCGGTGCCCATGCCAGAGAAGCTATGCGCGCCTATATGGCAGAACTGATGCACCAGGGTGTAACCGGACAGGATGGCCCAGTCCCCCACATGTACATGACCGGCCAACGCAGTGTTGTTGACCAGGATGCAATGATTGGCGATCACGCTGTCGTGGCCAATGTGCGCATAGGCCATGATCAGGTTGTGATCGCCGATAGTGGTTTCGGATCGATCCTGAACGGTGCCGCGATGGATCGTCACACCCTCGCGAATCACGTTGTGATCGCCGATCACCAGGCGTGTCGGCTCGCCCTTGTATTTCAGATCCGGCGTGTCTTCGCCAACCGAGGAGAACTGGTAGATACGATTGTGGCGTCCGATGCGAGTCGGTCCTTTTATGACCACGTGCGACGCGATCACCGTACCCGCGCCAATCTCGACATCCGCCCCAATGATCGACCAGGGCCCGACCTGGACGTCAGCCGCCAGCTGGGCCGCAGGGTCGATAATGGCGCGAGGGTCGATCAAACTCATATCTTCTGTTCCGCGCAGATGATTTCGGCCGAGCAGACCGCTTTGCCCTCAACGGTTGCGCGGCAATCAAACTTCCAGATGCCGCGCTTGGCGCTGATGAACGACGCCTCAAGGATCAACTGATCGCCCGGAACGACCGGCTGACGAAAGCGCAGCTTGTCAGAACCAACGAAATAGTAAAGCGTGCCATCGGCTGGCTTGACACCCATCATCTTGAAACCGAGCAGGCCTGCAGCCTGTGCCATGGCCTCGATGATCAACACGCCCGGCATGATCGGATGCTGTGGGAAGTGCCCGTTGAAGAACGGCTCGTTGATGGTTACGTTTTTGTAGGCACGAACGCGCTTGGCCTCGACATCCAGTTCCGTTACGCGGTCCACCAGCAGGAACGGGTAACGGTGAGGCAAGTATTCGCGAATCTCGTTGATATCCATCATGTCAGGAAAGAGCCTGTAAAAAAGTATAGGGCAGCCTGCGCTGAAAGCTCGCGCGAGCACTGACAGGCAGTAACCCCGAAAAAAAACGGATCAGACTAGAAGCTCAGGCATCAGAAGCCGGATTCTGAGCCTGAGTCACGGCGGCCAGGCTTTTCTCCAACTGTTGAAGCCGGCGGGCCATATCGTCCAACTGACGAATCCGCGCCGCGCTTTTTCTCCAATCGGCAGCATTTTGCATCGCCGTGCCAGAGGAATAGCTACCGGGCTCAGTAATGGAACGGGTGACCATGGTCATTCCCGTCACGAACACGTTATCGCAGACGTCGATGTGCCCAACCATGCCAACACCACCGGCAATCATGCAGTTGCGCCCGATCTTGGTACTGCCGGATATGCCGGCGCAGCCAGCCATCGCGGTGTTGTCTCCAATCTGCACGTTGTGCGCGATCATGATCTGGTTGTCCAGTTTCACGCCGTTACCGATCAGCGTGTCGGAAAGGGCACCGCGGTCAATGGTGGTATTGGAGCCGATTTCGACGTCATCGCCGATACGCACGCCACCAATCTGCGCGATCTTCTGCCAAGCACCTTGTTCTTTGGCAAAACCGAACCCCTCGCCGCCAATCACGGCACCCGACTGGATCACCACGCGCTTGCCGATCAGAACATCGTGATAGAGCGTGACGCGCGGAGCCAGTCGGCCGCCTTCGCCGATGCGGCTGCGCGCACCAACGAATGACTGCGCACCAACCACTACGTCCGACTCGATGCATGCGCCCGATTCGATCACCGCATAAGCCCCGATACTGGCCGATGGATGAACGCTCGCATCGGCCGCCACCAACGCGGTGGGGTGGATGCCACTAGTCGTTTGCGGACGAGTTTCGAACAGATGCGAGGCTCGCGCGTAGGCGAGATAAGGGTCACTGACGACAATGGCGAAACCGGCATACGCCTCGGCATCGGCGGCTGACAGCAATACCGCCGCAGCCTGAGTGGCATCCAGATACTTGCGGTACTGGGCATTAGCCAGGAAGCTCAACTGCGATGGACCCGCTTCCTGCAAGGTTGCGAGCCCATTGATGGCCAAGGCAGCATCGCCGCGCAGGCTGCCACCCAGCTCCTCGGCCAGTTGGCCGAGCGTAAAGACTGCGCCGGACATATCAGCGCATCTGATTCATGCGCTCGATGACCTGGCGGGTGATGTCGAACTGAGGTTTGACATCCACCACGGCACCGCGCTCGAACACCAGATCGTAGTTGCCTTTCTTGATGACTTCTTCGACCGCCTGGTCCAGCTTCGGCTTGAGCTGCTTGAGCATGTCGCGATCAGCCACGGCCTTGGATTCGTTCAGCTCCTTGGACTGGAACTGGAAGTCGCGCGCCTTCTGCTTGAACTCAAGTTCCAGACGCTCACGCTCAGCCTGCTGCATCTTGTCTCCGTCCTTCATCAGACGGTCCTGAATGCGCTTGGCATCGCTTTCCAACGTCTTCAGCTTGGTCAGCTGAGGACCGAATTTCTTCTCCGCATCGACCGAGTAACGCTTGGCGGCATCGGACTCGAGCAGCGCCATCTGATAATTCATGACGGCGATTTTCATTTCGGCAAATGCCGGGGTCGCTACCAGCGCGGCAACGACGAGAAACAGTTGAGTCAACTTACGCACGGTAAACACCACTCCTGAAAGAAAACACTGCCGCATCACGCCGCAATGTTAGAACGTTTGTCCCAGCGAGAACTGGAATACCTGGGTATCGGCGTCGTCGGGCTTAACGACCGGCATAGCCAAACTAAAGCTAAGCGGGCCCATTGCGGTAATCCAGGTCAAACCGACGCCGACTGAGCTGGCCATGTCACCAAAGTCGATATCGCTACAATTGGCTGAGCCCGACGGACAGTTGGTATCGAACACGTTACCGACGTCCCAGAATACCGAAGTTCGCAACGAGCGCTGATCCTTGACGAATGGCATCGGGAACAGCACTTCCAGCCCGCCCTGCACAAGCACGTTGCCGCCGAAGGGCAACGGATCCTGATCCGGATCGGCAATGGTTCCTGGACGTGTACCGTCGCTCGGGGTACTGCGCGGACCTAAGCTGCTATCTTCAAAGCCCCGCACCGAATTGAAGCCACCCGCGTAATAGTTTTCATAGAACGGCAGCCTCGACGTCGAACCGTAGGCATCGCCGTAACCAAGGCGCGTGTGCATACGCAGCGTGTAGTCCTTGCTCATCGGCACGAACAATTGCCCGTTGTAGTCGAGCTTGTAGAACGACAGGTCGCTACCCGGGATGGTGGTCTCGAAAACCAGGCTCTGGGAATGACCACGTGTCGCCAGCACACCACGGTTAAGCGTAGATTCTGACCAGCCTACCGATGCCTTGAAGTTGAGGAAGCTGTCGCCCTCCTCCTCCATGAAGTCGAATATCTCGTCCACGGTATAGCGGCCGGTATCCAGATCGTCCTGTTGCACGGTCAGGCCGAAGGACAGGCGCGAAGTTTCGCTGATCGGATAGCCAATGTTGATACCACCACCCAGACTGTCCACCGAGTAGCTGGAGACGTCGTAGTCCAACTGGTCGTAATCTGTTGTGCGATAGAAAGCATTGTAGCCAAGGCTGACGCCATCTTCGGTCCAGTAGGGGTCCACGAAACCGAAGTTGTAGCGCGACTGGTATTCGCTACGGGTCAAACCCAGTGACACGCGGTTACCGGTACCGAGGAAGTTGTTCTGGCTGATGGAGCCGCCAAGGATCAGACCGGCGTTCTGAGCAAAACCGATACTGGCCATGATTGAACCGGAAGGCTGCTCCTCGACGCTGTAGTTGACGTCGATCTGGTCATCCGTGCCCGGGACCTGGGGCGTTTCGACGTTAACTTCCTTGAAGAAGCCGAGACGCTCAAGACGAGTCTTGGACTGATCGATCAAGTACGTCGAAGCCCAGCCACCTTCCATCTGGCGCATCTCGCGACGCAGCACTTCGTCTTCGGTCTTGGTATTGCCGCGGAAATTGATGCGGTTGACGTAAGCACGCTTGCCAGGATCGACGACGAAGGTGATGGAAACCGTGTTGTCTTCGTCATGGGCTTCCGGAACGCCGTTGACGTTGGCGAAGGTATAGCCCTCATTGCCCAGCCGACGAGTAATCAGCTCGGAAGTCGAAGTCATTACTTTGCGAGAGAAGATCTGTCCTTCCTTGGCCAGTAACAGCGCCTCGATCTCTTCTTGCGGAACCTTGAGGTCACCGCTGAGCTTGACGTCGCGAACCGTATAACGTTCACCCTCGTCAATGTTCACCGTGACATAGACATGCTTCTTGTCAGGCGTGATGGACACCTGAGTCGAGGTGATATCCATATTGATGTAGCCGCGATCCAGGTAGTAGGAACGCAGACGCTCCAGGTCACCGGACAGTTTTTCACGGGCGTACTTGTCATCGTTGCGGAAGAAGGAAAGCCAGTTGGTCGTCTTCAGCTCGAACAGATCGACCAGATCGTCGTCAGCGAAGACAGAGTTGCCGACGATATTGACGTGCTTGATAGCTGCGACCGAGCCTTCGTTGATCTTGATTTTCAGGGCGACACGATTGCGCGGCTGTGAAACGACCTCAGTCTCAATGGTCGCCGAGTAGCGGCCTTGAGCAACGTACTGGCGCTGCAACTCGTTACGCACGCCTTCGAGCGTGGCTCGCTGGAAAATTTCCCCTTCGGCCAAGCCGGACTGCTGCAAACCTGACAGCAGATCTTCGGTCTTGATCGCCTTGTTGCCTTCGATTTCGATGCCGGAAATGGACGGACGCTCGACTACGCTGATGACCAGCACATCGCCTTCACGACCGAGCTGGATATCCTGAAAGAACCCAGTTCGAAAAAGCGCACGAGTCGCATCGACGAGACGGGTATCGTCGGCCGGCTCACCCACGTTCAAAGGTAATGCGCCGAATACGCTGCCGGCGGAAACCCGCTGCAGGCCGTTGACCCGGATATCGGAGATAGTGAAGGACTCAGCGTGAACTTCGGCAATCATCAATGCGGAGATAACCGCAGGTAGCAGCAGACGTTTCATGAAGTCCTTTCTTGTTCAAACCTGATAAATGAACCGGCGATTCGGCACGGCGACACTACGGATTCGGCGTTACAAACGGCCAATATCATTGACCAGCGCAAGCAGCATCACCCCTACCACCAGGCTGATACCGATCTGTACTCCCCACCCCTGCACCCGCTCCGACAAAGGACGTCCGCGGACCCACTCGACGAGATAGAAGAGCAGGTGACCGCCATCGAGCACCGGGATAGGCAATAGATTGAGAACCCCCAGACTTATGCTCAGATAGGCGAGGAAATTGAGGAAATCCCCCAACCCCGACTGGGCAGAAGCGCCCGCCACTTTAGCAATGGTTATCGGGCCGCTCAAGTTTTTTACCGATAGCTCCCCGAAGAGCATTTTCTTCAACGAATCGAGAGTCAGCAGGCTCATGGTCCAGGTGCGCCTTGCACCTTCTACCACCGCCTCGAGAGGACCGAAGCGGACTTCGCGCAGCATCTCAGCCGGCCATTCACCGCCCTCGACTCCAGCGCCAAGGTAACCGCGCCGTGCATCCCCTTCGCCGCGAACGGCCAACGTCAGCGGCACATCCAGACGCTGCCCCTCGCGCTCCACCTGCAGTGACACCGATTCGCCGGGGAGCACCTTTACCGCATCGATGACCTGCTGCCAATCCGCCAGCGGCTGCTGATTCAGCCCCAGCAAAAGATCACCAAGACGAATGCCTGCCGCCTGTGCTGGACCTTCAGGATCCAACTGAGCGATTACCGGCGATATTTGCGGGCGCCAAGGCCTGATACCAAGCGAAGTGATCGGGTCCGGCTCTTCCACCCCTTTCAGCCAGTTCTGCAGCGAAACCTGCAGATGCCGATCGGCAGTGCTACCCATGTCGCGCACGGTCAGATTTAGCTGACCGCTTTCACCCAAGCGACGAACCAACTGCAGATTGACCTCGCCCCAGCCGCTGACCGGCTTGCCGTTGACGGCGACGATCTCCTGATCGACGGCCAAACCTGCCTGCGCCGCAAGGCTGCCGGGCTCGACAGCGCCGACCACCGGCCGCACCTGCTCGCTGCCAAGCATTGCCAGCAACCAGAAGAACACCATGGCGAGGAGGAAGTTGGCCAGCGGCCCGGCAGATACGATGGCGAAGCGTTGACGGACGGTTTTGCGATTGAACGCACTATCGAGCATTGCCGGGGGTACGTCACCTTCGCGCTCATCGAGCATCTTGACGTAGCCACCTAAGGGTACCGCCGCGATGACGAACTCAGTGCCCTGTCGATCATGCCAGCGCACCAGTGGCGTGCCGAAGCCTACGGAGAATCGCAGCACCTTAACGCCGCAGCGCCGCGCGACCCAAAAATGACCGAACTCATGGAAGGTCACCAGCACCCCGAGCGCAACGAGGGTGCCAATGATCATGTATAGCGCGCCCATACTTTCCTCCGGGACTGGGTCTGTTGACGTTTCGCTGCAAGCCTTGAGGCCGGCAGACCCTATCGCCCGTGGCGGCTCAACCAGGTTTCGGCACCTTTCCGCGCCTGCCTGTCTGCCGTTAACACATCCTCGAGACAGGCGGTCGGAACCGCTGTCTCGCGATTCAATACGTCGTCGATGATACTCGCGATCTCAGTGAAGCGGATGCGCCGATTGAGAAAGGCATCGACCGCCACTTCATTCGCCGCATTGAGCATCGCTGGCGCTGTACCGCCAGCTTCTGCAGCCAGCCGGGCTAATTGCAGACAAGGGAAACGCAGATCATCCGGCGCCTGAAAGTCCAGCCGCCCGACTTGCAGCAGGTCGAGCGCTGAAACACCGGAATCGATCCGCTCCGGCCAGGCCAACGCGTGAGCGATAGGCGTACGCATGTCCGGATTACCGAGCTGCGCGAGGACCGAACCGTCCACGTAATCCACCATGGAGTGGATGACGCTTTGAGGATGAATCACCACTTCGACCTGCTGCGGTCGCGCATCGAACAACCAGCAGGCCTCGATCAGCTCTAAGCCCTTGTTCATCATGCTTGCCGAGTCCACCGATATCTTGCGCCCCATCGACCAGTTGGGATGCGCACAAGCCTGCTCGGGCGTCACGTCCGCCAGGAGCTGCGGCGCCATATCGCGGAAGGGGCCACCGGATGCGGTCAGCAATATTCGCCGAACACCAACCGTGCCAAGACCCTGAGCGTAACCGGATGGTAAGCACTGGAAAATCGCGTTGTGTTCGCTATCAATCGGCAGCAATACCGCCTTGCTATCGCGCAGCGCCTGCATGAACAGGGCGCCAGACATCACCAGCGCCTCCTTGTTTGCCAGCAGAACACGCTTGCCCGCCTGCACAGCCGCAAGCGTCGGCTTCAATCCCGCAGCGCCGACGATGGCTGCCATGACCACATCGACCTCAGGATGCGCAGCCACCTCGCTCAGACCGCCCTCGCCACTCAGAACCCGTGTCGTGACGCCATCGGATTGCAGCTGCTCCTGCAACGTCGCGGCCTGCTTCTCATCGCCAACCACCGCATAGACAGGCCGATGCCTGACGCAGAGCGAGCGCAGCTCGGCTAGCCGGCTGAAGCCAGTCAACGCGAAAATACTGTAGCGATCAGGGTGACGCGCAACGACATCCAGCGTACTGAGCCCAATCGACCCAGTGGCGCCCAGCACGGTGATCTGCAAGGGTCGGGTCACAGCGCGCCCCAACCGGCAAGCCACAACAGGACTGCGAACACCGGTACGGCCGCAGTGAGACTGTCTATGCGATCCATGACACCGCCATGCCCGGGCAGCAACTGACTGCTGTCCTTGATGCCGGAGCTGCGCTTGAACATGCTTTCAGTCAGATCGCCGATCACCGAGATCAAGACCACCACCGCTGCACCCAACAGCGCTAGCACCAGCTCTCGCGGGGTCCAACCACGGTAGACCCCAACGGCAAGCGTGACCGCGAGACTGGTCAGTAGACCACCCACCAAGCCCTCCCAACTCTTGCCAGGACTGACCTGAGGCGCGAGCCTGCGCTTACCGAAGGTCTTGCCAGAAAAATACGCACCGATGTCAGCTACCCAAACCAGCACCATGACTGCCAGGATCAACCAGTTGCCCAACGGCCACTGCTTGAGCACAACCAAGGCTTGCCATGCCGGCAACAGAATCGCCAGCCCGATCAGCAAGCTGCCAACAGAACCACCCCAGAGACGACTACTCTGGGGATAAGTCAGCACTAGGTAGGTCGCGGCAAGCCACCAGAAGATAGCCAGCGCCAACAGCCAGGGCGCCAGACCCGGAAGCTGATACAGCACAGCAAGCAACACCACGACCAGCGCGGCATAACCAACGCGCGCCGACTGGCTGGCGAAACCAGCGAGGCGCGCCCACTCCCAGGCGCCTAGCACAACGACAAGACCAATGAAAAGCGCGAACGCAAGCCCATGAAGGAGGAAAAAACCGATGATCGCGACGGGAAGAAGAATGGCTGCCGTGATGATTCGCTGCTTCAGCATTCGACTTTGACCTCACTTTCAACCTGCTCGCCAGTCTTGCCGAAGCGCCGCTGCCGAGTAGAAAAGTCCGCGAGCGCCTTACGCATCGCGACATGCTTGAAATCCGGCCAGTACAGGTCAGAGAAGTACAGCTCTGCATAGGCAAGCTGCCAAAGCAGGAAATTGCTGATGCGCCGCTCACCGCCGGTTCGAATGCATAAATCCGGCAATGGCGTGTCGCCGGTCGCCAGATAGTTCTGAAACAGCGCTGGAGTAATTTCGGCCGGGTTCAGCCGCCCGGACTGCGCCTCGGTAGCCAAACGCTGAGCAGCCTGGAGAATGTCCCACTGCCCGCCGTAGTTGGCTGCGACCTGGAGCACGAAGCGGTGATTGGCAGCGGTCATTTCCTCCACTTCCAGCATCGCTGCCTGGAGCTCTGGATGGAAGCGCGCACGGTCGCCGATGATGCGAAGCCGAATCCCGTTTTCATCGAGCTTGCGTGCCTCGCGCCTGAGCGCGGAGAGGAACAATTCCATCAGCGCACCGACTTCATCCGCCGGGCGTTGCCAGTTCTCGCTTGAAAACGCAAAAAGCGTCAGCACCTCGACACCGGAATCGGCACAGACCTCAATAACGGCGCGAACCGCGTCGACACCAGCCTTGTGTCCGGCCACACCGGGCAGCAAACGCCTCTTAGCCCAGCGATTGTTGCCATCCATGATGATCGCCACATGGCGGGGTATGTTCCGCCCGACGATCTGCCTGACCTTTTCCATGAACAACTCTACTTGCGCTAAAACACGCTGCGAACCAAAAGAAAAAGCTGCAAGCAACAGCTCTGTGGCATCCACGCCCATCGCGCCACGCAAACTCGTGACGCGATAGAAGCGGTTCGATGCCGGCCTTACACGGCCATCAGGTCGCCTTCTTTGGCTTCGAGGGCCTTGTCGATCTCGGCAACGTGCTTATCGGTAAGCTTCTGGACGTCATCCTGGCCACGACGTTCATCGTCCTCGCTGATTTCCTTTTCCTTGACCAGATCCTTCAGCTGCGCAATCGCGTCACGGCGAATGTTGCGCACCGCAACGCGAGCGTTCTCGGCTTCTGCACGCGCCTGCTTGGTGTAACCCTTGCGGGTTTCCTCGGTCAGAGCCGGCATCGGCACACGAATGGTGGTGCCCGCTGTGGCCGGATTCAGACCCAGATCCGAAGTCATGATCGCTTTCTCGACCGCCTGGATCATGCTCTTGTCGAACACGGTCAATGCCAGTGTCCGGGAATCCTCGGCGATCACGTTGGCAACCTGACGCAGCGGCGTATCAGAACCGTAGTAGGACACCATCACGCTATCGAGAATGCTGGGGTGCGCACGACCAGTACGGATCTTGGCGAACGCATGGTCCAGCGACTCCAGGGTTTTCTTCATGCGCTCCTGCGCGTCTTGCTTGATCTCATTGATCATTCGTTCGATTCCTCGATCAGTGTTCCTTCGGCGCCACCGAGCACAATGTTGAGCAGGGCGCCGGGCTTGTTCATATTGAAGACCCGCAGCGGCATGTTGTGGTCACGACACAGGCAGATGGCCGTCAGGTCCATCACGCCGAGCTTGCGATCGAGCACTTCATCGTAAGTGAGCTCGGCGAACTTCTCGGCATTGGGGTCCTTGAATGGGTCTGCAGTGTAGACACCGTCAACCTTGGTCGCCTTGAGTACCACGTCCGCCTGGATCTCGATCGCACGCAGGCAAGCCGCCGAGTCGGTGGTGAAGAACGGATTACCGGTACCAGCCGAGAAGATGACCACTTCGCCGGTCTTGAGATGACGCATTGCTTTGCGGCGATCGTAGTGGTCGGTCACGCCGACCATGGAAATGGCGGACATCACCAATGCAGGGATATTCGAGCGCTCGAGCGCATCGCGCATCGCCAGCGAGTTCATTACCGTGGCCAGCATACCCATGTGGTCGCCAGTAACACGATCCATGCCGGCTGCCGAAAGCGCCGCACCGCGGAAGAGGTTGCCACCACCGATAACCAGACCGACTTCGACCCCGATCCCCACCAACTGGCCGACTTCAAGAGCCATGCGATCCAGAACCTTTGGATCGATACCGAAGTCTTCGGAACCCATCAGGGCCTCGCCGCTCAATTTGAGCAGAATGCGTTTATAGCGAGGATTGCGTGCACTCATCTGCTGAGCCATTGGCGTGTTATCTCCTGCGGCGTGCTATGACCAAGTCTGTATGACCCAGACCAAAAATATCTGCGCTATGACAGCGCAACTCGGGGTTGGTGCCACGCGATGACTATATCGTGACAAGAAAAACAATTCCGCCGCCCAATTCGACAAAGAGGCCGCACGCGTAAGCGGGCAGCCTCTTGTCAAACCACGAGCGATACTTACTTCTTGGTCGCAGCTACCTGGGCAGCTACTTCGGCAGCGAAGTCGACCTCAGCCTTCTCGATGCCCTCGCCTACTTCGTAACGAACGAACGAAACGATTTCGGCGCCGGCTTTCTTGGCCAGCTCACCGATCTTGATTTCCGGGTCCTTGACGAACGGCTGCTCAACCAGGCTGGCCTCGGCCAGGAACTTGTTGATACGACCCTTGATCATGTTCTCGACGATATTTTCCGGCTTGCCGGCAATCTTGTCAGCATTGAGCTGCAGGAAGATTTCCTTTTCCTTGGCAACCAGCTCATCGGAAACGTCAGCCGGGCTCAGAACAGCCGGATTGCTGGCAGCCACGTGCATGGCGATATCCTTGGCCAGCTCGGCATCGCCACCCTTCAGGGTGACCAGTACGCCGATGCGATGACCATGGAGATAGGCACCAACCACTTCGCCCTCAACTGCGCTAAGGCGACGGATGTTGACGTTCTCGCCACACTTGGCGACCAGCGCCTCGCGAGCGGATTCGCGAGAAGCTACTAGCGGAGCCACTTCGGTCAGTTTCTGCTCGAAAGCTTCGTCCAGGCTATCCTTGACGAACGCTTTGAAGTCATCCTGCAGAGCCAGGAAGTCGGTCTGCGAGTTGACCTCGATGATCAGGCCACGGCCACCTTCGACGCGAACGGCGATCGAACCTTCGGCAGCGATGTTGCCCGACTTCTTGGCTGCCTTGATGGCGCCGGAAGCACGCATGTCGTCGATCGCTTTTTCGATGTCGCCACCGGCGGCAACCAGAGCCTTCTTGCACTCCATCATGCCCTGACCGGTACGCTCGCGCAGTTCTTTGACCAAGGCTGCAGTGATTTCTGCCATGTTGGGAATCCTCTCGATTTGGTTTCTAAACCACTCACCCATGACACGGGTGATCAATTCGCAAGAGACAAAAAGGGGGCCTAGCCCCCTTTTTGTTCATCGGGTGTCACGCTGCAGTGCGCTGCGCTCAGCCCTGAGCCGCTTCGGAAGCAACTTCCTCGACGAACTCGTCAGCACCACCGGCACCGTTCTGGCGACCGCGCAGAACAGCATCAGCCATGGAGCCGAGGTAGAGTTGCACGGCACGGATGGCGTCATCATTACCAGGAATGATGTAGTCAACGCCTTCAGGGCTGCTGTTGGTATCAACGATGCCGATGACCGGGATACCCAGCTTGTTGGCTTCGGAAATAGCAATGCGCTCGTGATCGACGTCAACGACGAACATGGCGTCCGGCAGACCGCCCATATCCTTGATACCACCCAGGCTGCGATCCAGCTTTTCCAGATCACGGGTGCGCATCAGGGCTTCTTTCTTGGTCAGCTTGTCGAAAGTGCCGTCCTGGGACTGAACTTCCAGCTCACGCAGACGCTTGATGGAAGCGCGGATGGTCTTGTAGTTGGTCAGCATGCCGCCCAACCAGCGATGATCGACATACGGCGAGCCGCAACGAGCAGCTTCTTCGCGAACGATCTTGCCAGCGGAACGCTTGGTGCCAACGAACAGAATCTTGTTCTTGCCTGCAGCCAGCTTTTCAACGAAACGCAGCGCGTCGTTGAACATCGGCAGGGTTTTTTCCAAGTTGATGATATGGATCTTGTTACGCGCGCCGAAAATGTACTTATCCATTTTCGGGTTCCAGTAACGGGTCTGGTGGCCGAAGTGCACACCGGCCTTCAGCATATCGCGCATAGTGACTTGAGACATGATCAGTCCTCGAATAAGTCGGGTTAGGCCTCCACGCGTCCCGATATCCAACTCTTGCGAGCACCCAGGATACCGTGTCGACACGTGTGTGGGGTTAGGCCCGACGGGGTCTACCCCGTTGAGCGGCGCGTTTTATAGCACAAAGACTACCCAGAGGCTACTGCCTTGACGCCTCGGCGGCACGCTCAGCAGCTCGACCAGCCCTGACCTGCAGGCATTGGGTGCTTTGGTTTATCATCGCGGCTTTCCGTTATTGCCTTCGCCTGCGGGCGCATTAAGAGGTTTGCATGACTGTTACCATCAAGACGCCCGAAGATATCGAAAAGATGCGTATCGCCGGGCGGCTCGCCGCCGAAGTTCTCGAGATGATCGGCGAGCACGTCAAGCCGGGCGTCACCACCGAAGAACTTGACCGCCTCTGTCACGAGCATATCGTCAATGTGCAGCAAGCCATTCCCGCCCCGCTGAATTACAAGGGGTTCCCCAAGTCGATCTGCACCTCGATCAATCATGTCGTCTGCCACGGCATCCCCAACGACAAGCCATTGAAAGAAGGCGATATCGTCAACATCGACATCACCGTGATCAAGGACGGCTATCACGGCGACACCAGCAAGATGTTCATGGCCGGCAAGGTACCCGAGTGGGCCGAGCGACTCTGCCAGGTCACTCAGGAATGCCTATATAAAGGCATCGAGCTGGTTCGCCCAGGCGCCCGCCTCGGTGACATTGGCGAGGTGATCCAGAAGCATGCCGAGAAGAATGGCTTTTCCGTGGTCCGTGAATACTGTGGCCATGGCATCGGCAAGGTCTTCCACGAGGAGCCACAGGTGCTGCACTACGGGCGAGCTGGCACCGGCCTGGAGCTCAAGGAAGGCATGACCTTCACCATCGAGCCGATGATCAACCAGGGCCGTTCGGAGACCCGCTTGCTCGGCGACGGCTGGACCGCGATTACCAAGGATCGCAAGCTGTCGGCGCAATGGGAGCACACCATTCTGGTCACCGCAGATGGCTACGAAATTTTCACCTTGCGCAGCGACGACACCATCGCCCGCACCTCCGCCTAAGATTTCCCCAGCCGCAGCACCCATGGGAGGACGTTCGCATGCCCCAGGTCGATCCGGAGCTGTTTGACCGCAGCCAGTTTCAGGCGGAGCTGGCGCTGAAGGCCAGCCCCATCGCCGCGTACAAGAAGGCCATACGCCAGGCGCGACAGGTGCTAGACGAGCGCTTCAAGTCGGGCCGGGATATCCGCCGCCTGATTCAGGACAGAGCCTGGTTCGTCGATCAGATTCTGCGCTCGGCCTGGGACCGCTTCGACTGGAACAAGGGCGCCGATATCGCCCTCGTCGCGGTAGGCGGCTATGGCCGGGGCGAATTGCACCCCTACTCCGACATCGACCTGCTGATCCTGCTCGACGATAACGACCAAGAGATCTTTCGCGACGCGATCGAAGGTTTCCTCACCCTGCTTTGGGACATCGGTCTGGAAGTTGGTCAGGCCGTGCGCTCGGTTGCCGAATGCGCTGAGGAGGCTCGAGCCGACCTCACGGTTATCACCAACCTCATGGAAAGCCGGACGATCGCAGGCCCCGAGCGCCTGCGCCAGGCGATGCTGCAGGTCACCAGTACCGAGCAAATGTGGCCGAGCAAGGAGTTCTTCCTCGCCAAGCGCAACGAGCAGCGCGCGCGCCATGCGAAGTACAACAACACCGAATACAACCTGGAGCCCAACGTAAAGGGCTCCCCCGGAGGTCTGCGCGATATCCAGACCATCCTCTGGATTGCCCGTCGGGAATTCGGCACCCTCAACCTGCAAGCCATGGTTGATCAAGGCTTTCTTACCGAAGGCGAACACAGCCTGCTCACGGCAGCTCAGGAATTCATCTGGAAGGTCCGTTACGGCCTGCACATGCTTGCCGGTCGCGCTGAAGATCGCCTGCTGTTCGACCACCAGCGCAGCCTCGCCGCGCTGCTGGGTTACGAGAACAACGATGCCAAGCTGGCCATCGAGCGCTTCATGCAGAAGTACTATCGGGTCGTCATGAGCATCGCCGAACTCAGCGACCTGGTCGGCCAGCACTTCGCCGAAGTGATTCTCTGGGAAGGCGAATCAGGCCCGATCGTGCCGCTCAACAGCCGCTTCCAGGTTCGCGACGGCTACCTTGAAGTCAGCAACCTAGCCATCTTCAAACGAACGCCGTTCGCCATTCTGGAAACCTTCGTGCTGCTGGCCCAACACCCGGATATCCAGGGTGTGCGCTCCGACACCATTCGTCTGCTCCGCGATCACCGCTACCTGATCGATGATGTCTTCCGCCAGGACCTGCGCAACACCAGCCTGTTCATCGAACTGTTCAAGTGCAAGGAAGGTATCCACCGCAATCTCAGGCGTATGAACCGCTACGGCATTCTCGGCCGCTACCTGCCGGAATTCGGACACATCGTCGGGCAGATGCAGCACGACCTGTTCCACATCTATACCGTCGATGCGCATACGCTCAATGTCATCAAGTACTTGCGCAAGCTGACCAAGCCCGGCGTCGCCGAGAAGTATCCGCTGGCCAGCAAGCTGGTCGAGAGGCTGCCCAAGCCAGAGCTTATCTATATTGCCGGGCTCTACCACGACATCGCCAAGGGTCGTGGCGGCGACCATTCGGAACTCGGCGCTGTGGATGCCGAGCAGTTCTGCAGCCGCCACAAGCTGCCGGCATGGGACACGCGGCTGGTGGTCTGGCTGGTGGAAAACCATCTGGTCATGTCCACCACTGCGCAGCGCAAGGATCTATCCGACCCACAGGTGATCAACGATTTCGCCCAACTGGTCGGCGACGAGACGCACCTGGACTATCTTTACGTCCTGACCGTGGCCGACATCAACGCCACCAACCCGACCCTCTGGAATTCCTGGCGTGCAAGCCTGCTGCGCCAGCTCTACACCGAAACCAAACGGGCGCTCAAGCGTGGCCTGGAGAACCCGCTGGGGCGTGAGGAGCAGATCCGCCAGACCCAGCGCGCTGCGCTAGATGACCTGGTGCGTCAAGGCACCGACCCGGATGACGCCGAGCAGCTCTGGGCGCAACTCGGTGACGACTACTTCCTCCGTCATACAGCCATCGACGTCGCCTGGCACACTGACGCGATCATCGAGCACCCTGCCAACGGCGGGCCGCTGGTACTGATCAAGGAAACCACTCAGCGCGAATTCGAAGGCGGCACGCAGATATTCATCTACGCGCAGGACCAGCATGACTTCTTCGCCGTGACCGTGGCAGCCATGGACCAGCTCAACCTGAATATCCATGACGCCCGCATTCTAACGTCCAGCAGCCAGTTCACCCTCGACACCTACGTCGTGCTGGATGCCGACGGCAGCCCCATCGGCAACAATCCGGAACGTATCGAGGAAATTCGTAGAGGCCTGATCGCTGCGCTACGCAATCCGGACGATTACCTGACCATCATCCAGCGCCGCGTTCCTCGGCAGCTCAAGCATTTCGCGTTCCCGCCGCAGGTCACCATCCATAACGACACGCAGCGGCCGCAAACCATTCTGGAGATCATCGCGCCGGACCGGCCAGGCCTGCTGGCTCGAGTGGGCCAGCTGTTTCTCGATTTCGATCTATCGGTACAGAACGCCAAGATCGCGACCTTGGGCGAACGCGTGGAGGACGTGTTCTTCATCACCGATGCCGATAATCAGCCGCTGTCCGATCCGCAGCTATGCCTGCGCCTGCAGCAGGCGCTAATCAAGGAACTGCAGCAGGAGAATGAACAGCAGCCCTCCCCGAGCAGCATTCTGATCTGAGCGCCCCACCCCGGCCCTACCTGCACGCCCGCAGGTAGGTGACCGCCTCAATCCCAGGGTTTGCCGCGCGTCTGCTCGACGGCCGGCAGCTTCTGCTGCATCGCAGCCTTGGCCAAGATATGCGCACTGACTGGCGCAGTGAGGAAGAGAAACAGCGTGATAAGCAGCTCGTGCAGGCTCAAGCTGTCGCTCTGGTTGCTGAAGAAAATCATCGATGCAATGACGATGCCTCCGACCCCGAGCGTCGTCGCCTTGGTCGGGCCATGCAGACGCGTATAGAAATCCGGCAGGCGATACAAGCCAATCGCACCGATCAGCGCGAAAAGGCTACCGATGATCAGGAACACGCTTACTAGCACTTCAATCCAGAATGGCATACCGCTCCCCTCAATCAATGATGTCGCCATGCAGCAGATGCTTGCCGACCGCCACAGTACTGACGAACCCCATCACGGCGATCAGCAGTGCCGCCTCGAAGAACAGATCCGAGGCGAGCCAGATACCGAACAGCACGATGAGTGCAAGGGCGTTGATGTATAGCGTATCGAGCGCGAGCACACGGTCGGGCATGTCCGGGCCCTGGACCAGGCGGATGACGTTCAGCACAGCCGCCACTCCCAGCACGGCCATGCAGAGCGGAATTACGTAGGCGAGCATTCGAAGATCTCCAGCAGCGGCGCTTCATAGTTGCGTTTGACGTCAGCGATCAGCGCATCGACATCCGGCACGTCCAGCGCATGCACCATCAGCAACCGACGGTCGGGGCTCAGGCAAGCCGATACCGTACCCGGCGTCAGCGAAATGATGCTGGTGAGCGTTGCCAGGGCAAACTCGTTCTCGATCGCCATCGGCACCTCGATGAATGCCGGACGCAGGTTCTTCTTCGGCCCCAGCACCAGCTTGGCTACCTGCACATTGGCAATCACGATGTCGTAGAGAACCTTGAGCGTGAACAGGCACAGCTTCAGCGGCTTGCGTATCGTGGGCACCTCGATGAGGAAACCGCGAACAAGAAGCGGAATACCCCAACCAAGGAACAGCCCGAGCAGAACATGCCCAAAGCTCAACGTGTTATGGAGCAGCAGCCAGAGCAGCGCCAGCAAGAGGGTCAGCGCAGGACTCGGTAACCAGCGGGCCTTCATGCTGCACCTCCCTGAATGATCTGCAGATAGGGTGCGACATCGAGCAGCTGCGCTGCGGTAGCTTGCATGAATGCCTGTAACGGACCGGCCGCAGCCACCAGAACCACACTACCCAGCAGAAGCCCCACTGTCGCGACCACGCGGATTGGATCGGCAGTGGGTCCTACCGCCTCCGACGCATGACGCCAGAACACCAGGCTACCGGCGCGACTCAAGGCGATCAGCATACCCAGCCCGCCAACCAGCACGACAGCCCACAGCGCGATGGCATCCGGACCCAGCTCAATGGCACGCAACAGCATCACCTTGCCGAGAAAACCGGAAAAAGGCGGCAATCCGGCAACAGAAATCGCTCCCATGAAGAACAGCGAGCCAAGCAGCAACGGCTGGCGCAAGGCTGGAGCCGAGATCAGATCAGTACCCAGATCGCCGCGCTGACGAGCGATCAGATCTGCAAGCAGGAACAGCCCACCCGCGACCAACGTACTGTGCACCAGGTAGTACAGCGCAGCGGCGAGACCCGCATCGGTACCCAGCGCGATACCGGCCAGCAGCGTACCCACCGATACAACTACCAGATACGCGAGCAGCACCTGTAGGTTGCGTGCGGCCAGCGCACCGAGCACCGCCGCGCCAAGAGTCAGCAGAGCCAGTGGCCAGAGCCAGACTTCGACCATATTGCTCAGCTCACCCGCTTCGCTACCGAACACCAGGGTAAATACTCGAACGATCGCATACAGCCCGACCTTGGTCATGATCGCGAACAGCGCGGCGACCGGGGCAGTTGCCGACGCGTAGGCACGTGGCAGCCAGAAGTACAGTGGCAGGATGGCACCCTTGAGCGCGAAGACCACCAGCAACAGGTAGCCGGCGGCCGCAAGCAACGGAGCGTCAGCTGGATCGGCCACGCTCACGCGCCCCGCCATATCGGCCATGTTCAACGTGCCCAGCAGCCCGTAAAGCATGCTGACCCCGATCAGAAATAGCGAGGAGCCAAGCAGGTTCAACACCACATAGTGCATGCCCGCACGCACTCGCTTTTGGCCATGGCCATGCAACAACAAGGCATACGAGGAGATCAGCAGAATCTCGAAGAAGACGAACAGATTGAACAGGTCGCCTGTGAGGAATGCGCCGTTTATACCGAGCAGCTGAAACTGATAGAGCGCGTGGAAGTTGGGCCCACGCTCATCGTCACCACGACTGGCATACAGCACAGCGAAGCCTGCCAGAACGGCCGTCACGAGCAACATGAGCGCGCTGAGACGGTCGAGCATGAGGATGATGCCGAATGGCGGCTGCCAGCTTCCCAACGCATAACTGCGCAGTTGGCCATCATCGGAAAGAAGCACTAGCCAAAGTGCAATCGGGACCAGCGCCCAGGTCGCTGCCAGTGAAAGCATTCGCTTGGCCGGTTTGCCCATCCGGTGAGAGAGCAGCAATAGCGCGCCCACGATCAAGGGCACCAACAACGGAAGGATTAACGCATGGTTCATTTGCCCGGCTCCTGCCCATCGACATGGTCGGTGCGCAGCTCACCAATGCTGCGCAGCGCCAGGACCACGACGAACGCCGTCATGGCAAAGCCGATGACGATTGCGGTAAGAACCAGCGCCTGAGGCAGCGGATCGCCGTGTTCGGCGCTCTTGCCTATGACGCTCGGAACGCCGGTCGCCAGGCGTCCCATGGAAAAGATGAACAGATTGACCGCGTAGGAAATCAGCGTCAGCCCCATCACCACCGGAAAGATCCGAGCGCGCAACAGCAGATAGACGCCGCTTGCGGTCATGATTCCAAGCGTAATCGCGAACACAGCCTCCATCACAGCACCTCCATGTTGGAATCGTCCTGCCTGACTTGGCCGATATTGGAAAGGATCAACAATGTCGCTCCAACAACCACCAGATAAACCCCTAGATCGAACAGCATTGCAGTGGCCAGCTCGAACTCGCCAATGAGCGGCAGATGGAAATGATCGAATGCCGATGTCAGGAACGATTGACCGAACAGCAAACTACCCAGCCCGGTTGCGCCAGCAATGAGCAGCCCCGCCCCGCACATCGCGTGGTAGCTGAGCGGCTGCCGCGCCTGTGCCCAGGCCACACCATGAGCGATGTACTGCAGAATCAACGCGACGGCCGTGATAAGGCCGGCGATGAAACCGCCACCTGGCAAGTTATGGCCACGCAGGAAGATGAACGCCGAGATCAGCAAAGCCATAGGAAGCAACGCACGCGCCAGCGCATCGAGCACCATTGGATGCTTGTCCAGCGACCATAGCCGCCCGCCCGCATCTCGAATCGGATGCGGCAAGCGCAGGCCATAGAGCAGGCTGTAAATCCCAACACCTGCTACCGCCAGAACCGCGATCTCACCCAACGTATCGAAGCCGCGGAAGTCCACAAGGATGACGTTCACGACGTTGGTGCCGCCGCCGCCGGAGACACTGTTTTCGAGAAAGAACGAAGCAATGCTGTCGTACTCGCGCGTCAGCACGGTATAGGCCAGCAAAGCCACCATCGTGCCGCAACCGCCAGCAAGTATGAAGTCACGGAAAGCACGCAAGCTGCTCGACTCCGCCGGTGTGCGGTCAGGCATGAAGAACAGCGCGAGAATCAGCAGGATGATGGTTACGACCTCTACCGACAGCTGCGTCAGCGCGAGATCCGGTGCCGAATAACGGGCAAATGCCAGCGCGACCATCAACCCGACGACGCTTAGCACGATCAGTGCAACCAGTCGCTGGCGATGGAACAGCACGGTCAGCAGCGAGGTGAGCCCGAGAATTACCATGCCCATCACAGTGATACCGTCCAGCGGCGTGAGCGCCACCGGCCCGTGCAGGGTTTCCAGAGGCGTCAAGGCATACACCACCAGCACCAGCGTACTGATAAGCATCAGCGCGATATAACGCTGCAGCGAGCCGTTCTCCAACAGGCCGGTGATGTAACGAGCACCAAGCGTCAGCCCTCCCATCACTCGCTCGAATACTTCCAGCGAATCGACTGAAGGTAATCCTTCGTACCAGCGGAACGCCCACTTGCGCAGCGAGTAAATGAGGATGCCGCCAATCAACGCGACGAAGCTCATCGCTAGTGGCAGATTGAAACCGTGCCAGATCGACAGGCTGTATTCGGGCACGTTGCCATTCAGCGTACCCGACACGGCAGCGGCCAGTAGCGGCCCCACCGTGAACGCCGGCAGCATGCCTACCAGCAGACAAAGCAGCACAAGGATTTCCACCGGAATCTTCATGTAGCGTGCCGGCTCGTGCGGTGGGTATTTCGGCAGATCGACCGGCTCGCCATTGAAGAACACGTCATGCACGAAGCGCAGCGAATAGGCTACGGAAAACGCACCGGCAAGGGTTGCGGCCGCCGGAATGGTCCAGTAGAAGCTTCCGAGCAGATGCTGATCGAGTGTCTCGGCGAAAAACATCTCCTTGCTCAGGAAGCCATTGAGCAGCGGCACCCCGGCCATGGCCAGCGATGCCACCATGGCGAGCGCCGCGGTGTGAGGCATGTACTTCCACATGCCATTGATACGCCGCATGTCGCGGGTTCCAGTTTCGTGATCAATGATCCCCGCCGCCATGAACAACGAGGCCTTGAACGTCGCGTGATTGATGATGTGAAATATCGCCGCAACGGCCGCCAGACGAGAATCCAAACCAAACAGTAGCGTGATAAGTCCCAAATGGCTGATTGTGGAATAGGCCAGCAGTCCTTTGAGGTCGTGCTGAAACAGAGCCATCACGGCACCCAGCAGCAACGTTGCCAGACCGGTAACGCTGACCAGATAGAACCACCACTCCGATTCAGCCAGTGCTGGATAAAGCCGAGCGAGAAGGAATACACCAGCCTTGACCATGGTCGCCGAATGCAGGAAGGCGGAAACCGGCGTCGGCGCGGCCATGGCCTGCGGCAACCAGAAATGGAATGGAAACTGAGCCGACTTGGTGAATACGCCAAGCAGTACGAGAATCAGCGCCACAGGGTACAGAGCATTGGCGCGGATCAGATCACCCGACGCCAGCACCGTGGTCAGTTCAAGGCTGCCGACGATATACCCGATCAGCAGAATCCCTGCGAGCAATGCCAGCCCGCCGCCGCCCGTCACCGCCAGAGCCATGCGCGCACCCTGACGGGCATCCGCTCGGTAGTTCCAATAGCCAATCAGCAGGAACGAAGACAGGCTCGTCAGTTCCCAGAACATCAGCATCAGCAGCAGGTTCTCGGACAGCACCACTCCGAGCATCGAACCCATGAACAGCAGGAAGAACCCGTAGAAGCGCCCCATAGGGTCCTTCTTCGACAGGTAGTAGCGCGCGTAAAGAATTACCAGCAAACCAATACCGAGGATCAGCAAGGCAAACAGGAAGCCCAAGCCATCCAGGCGCAGGCTTAAGTTCAGGCCAAGCTGCGGCAGCCAGTCGTAATGAATGATCTCGGTATGACCGGCAAACACTTCAGCCCGTTTGCTCAGCAGAAGAATCAACGCCGCCAGCGGAGCCAGACCAGCACCGAAGGCGCAAGCAGAGCGACCAAAGCGCTCGAGAAACAGAGGCAAAAAGATGCCCAAAAATGGCAAAGCGATAATCAGCGCAAGCGCCATGAACGAGACCCCTTAAGCCGCCGGTATGGAGGCATTCCTTTCCCTGCAGGCACAGCAACTGCCTGAAACAGCACATAAATGTGCGCCCGATTATCCATACGGATGATGCCGACGTCATGGATTCATGTATTTCGAAAAACAAAAAGGCGCTGCCTCCGTCCCGTTTCTGGAACGTTAGGCAGCGCCTGACTTCAATTCTCGGCCGTAGCCGAAGCGGTCACGGCGCCACGCGGCTGGTACCACTGACGGTCATGATGCGAACCCGCTGACCGACGCGGAAGACCTGGTTGGGTTCAACCGCCTGTACGTAGGCGCGCATGCTGCCATCATCTTCACGCACGGTAATTTCTACGCCCTGTGTACGGGTAATTCCCTCCTCCGCAGCGGCGCCCAGCATTCCGCCAGCAACCGCACCGATGACTGCTGCGACTGCGCTGCCGCGACCGCCGCCAACGCCACTGCCGGCAACCCCACCGACGACGGCACCCGCGCCGGATCCGATTGGCGTTTTGGTTCCTTCGATCTTGACCGGGCGCAGCGACTCAATAGTGCCGTAGCGCACGGTCTGAACGGCGCGCGCCTCGTCTCGAGAATAGGTGTCTCCGGTAAGGCTGGAGGCGCAGCCGCCCATGGTTAACGCCAAGGCAGTGAAAGAAGCGACAAAAATGGAATTACGCATTGTGATTCTCCTGCAGACAGCTGATTCGTTCCGGGGTGGCGTTGGGCGGCAGCGACGAAAAAGCGCTTGGCAACTTCAGCGTCCTGCCCCAGCATTTGCCATCTTCGAAGCATACACATGCGAGTCGAACCTGGCGTGCCGGGTTCCTTTCCAAAGAGACAACCCATGGATTACTTCATCATAGCCATCACCACCGTGGCCGGCCTGGCTTTTCACGGTTGGCTGATCATTCGCTTCCGCCGATGGGCCGACCGAGACCTTGCTTTATCCATTGCAGGTAGCGACCCGGAAAAACGCAGCTGGATGCTTCAACAGCTCGCCGAAGCCAAAGCCCACAAAATCAAACGAGGGGATTTGCAGAACTGGCTTGAACAGCAGGCTCAACGCTACCCGGCCGCTTGACCCCAGCAACACGGCCAAGCTCCAGCGCTTATCAGCATAAGCTCACCATGGGACCGCGAGGCGAAGGGATCATCCGGACCAGCAGCTCGCCGATGGTTACAGCAGATTACGATCTGCCATTGCAAATGGCAGATCACGCTACGAGACCATCGGCAGGAGCTACCGCACCGATCCTCTTAGCGATTTCGCTTGAAAAATCACTGCCCTTGAAACGCGCTTCGCATACGCCGGCGCGAGCAGGCTTCAGGGCGCCAAACGCTCGCGCTGCCAGCTATTGGCAATCAGGCGATAGTCCAGCCGATCATGCAGGCGGCTCGCACGGCCCTGCCAAAATTCCATACGCTCTGGCAGGAGGCGATAGCCGCCCCAGTGCGGCGGACAGTGTGGCGCCTTGTCGAGAAAGCGCTGCTCAGTTTCCGCCAGCAGACGTTCCAGTTCAGCGCGATCACGAATCGCCTGGCTCTGCGGCGATGCCCAGGCGCCAAGCCGACTACCCAATGGCCGAACCTGGAAGTAGGCGTCCGACTCTTCCTCCGTGACCTTCTCGACGCGCCCTTCGATGCGGACCTGGCGCTCCAGTGTCGGCCAGAAGAACGTCATCGCAGCATAAGGCGCAGCATTCAGCTGCTCACCCTTGGCACTGTCATAGTTCGTGAAAAAGGTGAAGCCGCGGTCATCAAGAGCTTTGAGCAGAAGGATCCGGCAATGTGGACGACCGTCTGCATCGACCGTTGCCAGCGACATTGCATTGGGTTCCACAGGCGCCTGCTCTGTCTCCATCGCCTCGCTGAACCACTGACGGAACAGGCCGAACGGTTCGGCTGGCGCATTGGCTTCGCTGAGGCCGTCACGGGTGTAATCGCGGCGCATATCGGCCAGGGTCTGGATCATCGCGTGGCTCCTCGTATGAATAAGCAGGCTTCAGCGTACCAGGCGGCTCGCAACCGGGCGACGAGCAGCGCGCTGGAACGGCCTGCGGATGCGAAGAGTATCTGCGCTCACGCACGAAGCGCTTGATTCAACGCAACCTGCCCAACGAAAACAGGCCCGCATGCGGGCCTGTAGATGTCAGCTCTCAGCTGGCTTATTTTGCGACTTCGGCCTGGGCAACCTGCGTCGCTGGCTGGGCCGGCTGCTCGTATTGAGCAATCAGCGCCAGCATTGTCGTTTGCGGGGCCAGGACCATCTCGACACGACGATTCAGCGCGCGACCTTCCTTGCTGTCGTTTGCGGCACGCGGCATGTCCGAACCCAAACCACGAATACGCAGGCGGTCATGCTTGAGACCACTCAGGCGGAAGATGGCCGCTACTGCGCCGGCGCGATCGCGACTGATGGTGCGATTGATATCGTCGGCGCCGGAACTGTCGGCATGGCCGAGCACCACTACGGCAGTCTTGTCGTCCTTCTCTACCAGTTTCGCCACGCGAGTGATCGGCCCGAGCGTGACCGGCAGCAACATGCCAGGACGGTCTGGGTTGAACGAAGAATCCACCGGCGCCGTTACCACCAGCACGCTATCGCGCCGCTCCACCTCGAAACGAGTGCCAATCAGGGCATCACGCAGCTTCGGCTCGTACTCGTCGAGCCAGGCATAATCCACCTTGGCGGCAACCGGAGCCGCAGCTTCGCTGGGCTTCTCGCTCTTCGAGCTACAGCCAGCCACGACGATCATGCAGAAAATTAGGGAGGCGCTTTTCAGCAGATTCATGAGCAAGGTTCCGTCAACCACAAGCGTTCTTGGAAGGAGCGACCTGTCGAGGCGAAGCCACTAGTGAGGTCGAGTTGAAATTGTGGACGCAAGTCCTTCTTTTGAAAAGCCTGTCTGACCAGAAGTGACGAGTGGTTCATCGCACACACTCGGCAACGCAACGTGCCAAGGCTTGGGCACGCGGGTCCATCAGTACATAGGGCCCGAGCGTGTTGGTCACGAAACCGAACGCCAGCTGCCGATCCGGGTCGGCAAAGCCTATGCTGCCCCCCGCCCCAGGATGGCCGAACACCTGCGCGCCCATGCCGAATGTTGCATTGGCCACGCTGGGCTGATCCAGCCAGCAACCCAAACCAAAACGTGTGCGAGCCAGCAACGTGCGATCCTCTCCGGCGCTGTGCTCTCGGGTCATTTCGCGCAGCAGTGCATTGTCGAGCAACTTACCCTGCAGCAGGCCGGTGTAGAAGCCTGCCAAGGAACGGGCATTGCCGTGTCCATTGGCGGCCGGCTGTGCCATGCGACGCCACTCGGGCTTATTGCCACTACTCATGATCGAAGGCGGGTTATTGAATGCTCTGGTACTGATCGACTCCGGTTCACTCATCAGCGTCTTGAACAACCGCTGCGCGGAAGCATCGCCAAAGTCGTTCTTGGTGCGAGTGAGATAAGCGACGCGATGGGCGTCGGCATCATCCAGACCAACGTGAAAATCCAGGCCGAGTGGCGCAGCCGTGCGCCGAACGATTGACTCGCCAGGACCGCAGCCATCAACGCGGCGCAGCAGTTCACCCACCAGCCAGCCATAGGTCATCGCTGCGTAGCCCTGATCGGTGCCAGGCTTCCACCACGGTTCTTCGGCCGCCAGCGCAGCGGTCATGATGTCCCAGTCGTACAGCGCTTCTGCGGCCAACGGTCTACGAATCGCTGGCAACCCCGCCCGATGACAGAGCAGCTGGCGCAGGGTGATGCATGCCTTGCCATTGGCAGCGAACTCCGGCCAGACGCGCGCGACAGGCTCGTCCAGTTCCAGCCTGCCCTCCTCGACCAGCTGCAACGCTGCTACCGCAGTAAACGTCTTGGTGCAGGAAAACAGGTTTACCAGCGTATCGCTTTGCCAGACCTGCTCACCCTGATTGTCGGCAACGCCTGCCCAGAGGTCGACGACGGTTTCTCCGCCGATCTGAACGCAGAGCGCTGCGCCACGCTGCTGAGTGCCGTCGAACAGTGCGCTGAACGCGCCACGAACCGCCTCGAAGCGAAGATCGAAATAGCCTTGAACCTGCACGTTGCCACCCTCTTGAGTTTCACCACTCTGCATTCTTACAACCGCCGCCGGGCAAAGGAACCGCTAGACGGCGCGGTGATGGGCGTGCATCGCGACCGGTTATCGCAGCCTGATCAACCGATTTCGCGACGAAACGGCGGCAGCGCATTGAGGATCGCCTTGCCGTAGCGCTGAGTCACCACCCGCCGGTCGAGCAGCGTGATGGTTCCGCGGTCCGCCTCGGTCCGTAACAGACGCCCACAGGCCTGCACCAGCCGCAGAGAAGCATCCGGCACGGCGATCTCCATGAATGGGTTGCCCCCCCGCGCTTCGATCCACTCCGCCAGCGCCGCCTCGACCGGGTCATCCGGCACAGCGAACGGAATCTTGGCGATCACCACATGCTCGCAATACGCTCCCGGCAGGTCGACGCCTTCGGCGAAGCTGGCAAGCCCGAACAGCACGCTGGACTCACCATCGTCCACCCGAGCCTTGTGCTTGTTCAGGGTTTCCTGTTTGGACAGGTTGCCCTGGATCAGAACCCGACGGCGCCATTCACGCTCCAGGCCGTCGAAGACATCCTGCATCTGCTTGCGTGAGGAGAACAGCACCAACGTACCCCGAGCGCCCTCGACCAGCGCTGGCAATTCGCGGATGATCGCTGCCGTGTGCGCTGCGGCATCGCGCGGATCTGCCTTGAGATCCGGCACCCGGAGCACGCCGGCATCGGCATGGTGAAAGGGACTCGGCACCACAGCGGTGACGGCGCCCTTTGGCAGACCGGCCCGCATGCGGTAGCGATCGAAACTGTTCAGGGCAGTAAGCGTCGCCGAAGTTACCAGCGCGCCGAAAGCGACATTCCAGAGATTGCGGCGCAGCGTTTCCGCCGCGAGGATCGGGCTGGCATTGACCTCGATATCGAACAATGCACCGCCATCTGCCAGCGTCAGCCAACGCGCCATCGGCGGGCTGTCTTCGGGGTCCTCGACGGTGAACGCGGTCCACAACTCCCAATTGCCCTGCGAGCGTGTCAGCAGACTGCCAAACAGTGGATACCATTCTTCGGCCTGATGACTGGCGATTCCGCTGCCGGTTTCGCCATCCATCGCCTCCTTGAGCAGCTCGGCGATGCGGCTGAACAGGTCGGTCAGCTTGGCGAAGCCTTTCTTCAGCTCGGTGCCCAATTCGATCAGGTGCTCTGGCACCACGCCACCGACAAAGCGATGTCGCGGCCGCTCGCGGCCTTCCATATCTTCGCCGGCTTTGAAGTCCGCCAGCTGCTCGCACGCGCTAAACATGAACTGCTGCTGCGTGCGCAATTCTCGAGCGAGCTCCGGAATGCCCTCGACCAGCCGGCCGAGCTCGCCCGGCAGGGGATGCTGCGCAAGCAGCTTGGTCAGATTCTTTTCTACCTGCCCCAGCCAGTCTGCAGTCGAGCGCAGCCGGGTGAAATGAGCGAAATGACCGATGGCTTTGTCGGGTAAGTGATGCCCTTCGTCGAAGACGTAGATCGTCTCACGCGGATCGGGCAGCACTGCGCCGCCGCCGAGTGCAAGGTCGGCCAGGACCATGTCGTGGTTGGTGACGATCACGTCGACCTTGGTCATGCCTTCCCGCGCTTTGTAGAACGCGCATTGCTGGAAGTTAGGGCAGTGGCGGCCCGTGCACTGACTGTGATCGGTTGTCAGCTGTGACCAGTCCGAATCGCCCAACTCCTCGGGCCAGCTATCGCGATCGCCATCCCAGCGATTGCCGGCGAGCTTCTCGATCATGCCGCTGAATAGCTTCTGGCTGCGCTCGTCGACCTCGATACGAAAGCCCTCTTCCTCGAACAGCTGGGCGGTAGCGCTCTGCGCCTGGCCTTCCTGAAGCAGCAGGTCCAGTTTCGAGAGACAAAGGTAGCGACCACGCCCCTTGGCCAGCGCGAAACTGAAGTTCAGTCCACTGTTGCGCATCAGGTCGGGCAGATCCTTGTATACGATCTGCTCCTGCAGAGCGACGGTCGCGGTGGCGATAACCAGCCGCTTGCCTGCAGCCTTCGCCGTCGGAATCGCCGCCAGGCTGTAGGCCACGGTCTTGCCAGTACCGGTACCCGCCTCGACCGCGACTACTGCAGGCTCGCTGTCACGGCGACCCTCATCGTCCGTCCTGATGGTGCCGAGAACCTTGGCCACTTCGGCAATCATCAGACGCTGGCCATAGCGGGCCTTGAGCCCCTTGGCTTCGAGAAAACGGGTGTAGGCGCCCTGGATCTGGGACTTGAGTTCAGTGCTGAGCATGGGCGCGGAGCTGTATATATTTTCAGTATTTCGATCGGGCGGCTATGATAGCGCGTTCGCTCAACCGCCACCGGAGATTTGCCCATGACACCCTTCGCCTCGCTTTACGCACTGCACGTACTCGCCGCGATGGTGTGGGTGGGCGGCATGTTCTTCGCCTGGATGGTGCTGCGCCCGGCGGCCGTGGCGACGCTGCAGGCACCAGAACGACTGAAGCTGTGGGCAGATGTATTCCGGCGCTTTTTCGTCTGGGTCTGGGTGGCAGTGCTGGTGCTGCCGCTGAGCGGGATCGGCATGTGGCACATGCGTTTCGGCGTGCTAGAAAGCGCGCCGCGCTACGTCCACATCATGACTGGCCTATATCTGGTGATGCTGGCGCTGTTTCTACGTATCCAACTATTGCAGCTGCCGGCGCTCAAGCGTGCGATCGCAGCCGAGCAATGGCCCGATGGTGGTGCAGCACTTGGCCAGATCCGTCGACTGGTAGGCATCAACCTTATGCTGGGGCTACTGGTTATCGCGCTTGCCAGTGCTCGGCCGATGTTCTGAATCGCCAATAAAAAAAGCCGGGCTAGAAGCCCGGCTGATAGTGCTATCGCGAGAGCTTCAAGGACGAGCTTCGACTTCGGCCTCTACGCGACGGTTGATGGCGCGACCTTCTTCGGTTGCGTTATCGGCGACCGGACGCGACTCGCCGTAGCCAACCGAATTCACTCGGTTACCCTCGACGCCGTACTGATTGACCAGTACTTCACGCACTGCACTGGCGCGGCGCTCGGAAAGGCGCTGGTTATAGGCATCGGTACCCACCGAGTCGGTATGCCCTTCAAGCACGGTTGTGGTCTGGCGATATTCCTTCATGAAATCTGCCAGGTTCTGGATGTCGCCGTAACTGTCCTGCTTGACCACGTCGCGATCAAAGTCGAACTTGACGTCAAGCTCGACGCGTACCGGCTCGGACGCAGGCTCTGGTTCGGGCTGGGATTGCGGCATCGGCTCAACCGTTTCCACCATCGCAACGGTTTCTTCTTCCATGCCGTTGGCCCAACAATAAGCCGCTGCGACACCGCCACCAATCAGCGCACCCCAGCCCGCATAGGAGCTGCTCTCGATGGCCCCTAGCGCAGCACCGGTCACGCCGCCCACGGCCGCACACGTCGGCCAGTCCTGTTTCTGCACGCCTGCACAACCGGCCAGGAACGTGGTCATGACAATAACGGGTACTGCTGTCCGTAATGTACTCATCGATCAAAACCTCCAGTATGAACATTCAGCCAGAATCACCACCTGCGGGAATCCGAGCGGCTCCGGTTACCTTCAGACTAGGCCGACAAACGGCACCGCGCTAGTCTTCACCTTTGAACGAGGATTCTCGATTGACTGAAAACCCTGTGCTGCATACGCCACAACAAGCGCTAGCGGCGATGCTCGATCACTACGCCCCCTGCCAAATTCTGCACGTAGGGAACAGCGATCAACCTGCGTTGACTGCCTACGCCGAATGTCATCCGGAGTGCCGGCTCGACCGCGCCGACGCCGCACCGCTACCCGAAACACAGGCCTCGCAACGCTACGACCTGGCCCTGTTCGTCGATTGCCTCGAACATATGCCCAAACGCAGCGGCCTCGAATTGCTCGGCAGCGTCCGCAATCTGAATGCCGCCCGCATGGCGGTACTCGTGGATCTAGATGCATGCGACTGGCAGACGACTGATTTCTATGCCCTGGCACTGCAAGTCAGCGAACGTTTCGAGCGCGACGGACAGACCTTGACGCTCTTCACCTACGACCTGCTCCAATACAAGCAGGTTCCGGACTGGCTGAATGCCAGGTTCTGGGCGAACCCCGAAATGTTCGGCAAGTACTGGTGGTGACATGAGCGTACAGCGACCTTTAGACCCAAACTGCCCTTGCGGCAGTGGAAACGCGCTTGCCCAATGCTGTGGCCGTTATCACGGCGGTGCCCCCGCACCGAGTGCCGAGCTACTGATGCGCTCACGCTACAGCGCGTACGTGCTGGGGCTAATCGATTATCTGCAAGCGACGACGCTTCCGGCACAGCAGGCAGCGCTGGATATGGACGGCGTGCGTCGCTGGAGCCTGGGCAGCACCTGGCTCGGACTGGAGGTAAACGAAAGCGCTGTATTTGGCGGCAAGCCCGAGCATGCCCTGGTGACCTTCACCGCGCGCTGGCACGACGAGAGCGGTGAGCATGCCCATCAGGAGCGATCAGCTTTCGTTCAATGTGAGGGGCGCTGGTACTTCATCGATCCGACGGTACCGTTAACTGCGGGACGCAACGATCCCTGTCCATGCGCAAGCGGATTGAAGTTCAAGAAGTGCTGCGCGGCATACGTCTGATGTCACGCTTACTGCGCCGCTACTTTGTGCAGCAGCGCAGCAGGTGAGCCATCATTTTTCGACGAACGCGCGCTCAATCAGATAGTGCCCCGGGTCGCCCATTCGCGGCGAGATGCTCAGACCGAAGCTGTCGAGCACCTGACTGGTTTCGTCCAGCATGCTCGGGCTACCGCAGATCATTGCGCGGTCATCTTGCGGGTTGATACGCGGCAGGCCGATGTCACTGAACAATTTGCCGCTGCGCATCAGCTCGGTGAGACGCCCCTGATTTTCGAACGACTCACGGGTAACGGTCGGGTAATAGATCAACTTCTCCTTTACCGCGTCACCAAAGAACTCGTTCTGGGGCAGGTGTTCGGTAATGAATTCGCGGTACGCGACTTCATTGACGTAACGAACGCCGTGCACCAGCACCACTTTTTCGAATCGCTCGTAGGTTTCCGGATCCTGAATGACGCTCATGAAAGGCGCCAGGCCTGTACCGGTGCTAAGCAGATAGAGGTGCTTTCCGGGCAGTAGATCATCAAGCACCAGGGTTCCGGTCGGCTTGCGGCTGACCATGATCTGATCGCCCTCTTGCAGATGCTGCAACCGAGAGGTCAGCGGGCCTTCCTGCACCTTGATGCTGAAGAATTCCAAATACTCTTCGTAGTTAGGGCTGGCGATACTGTAGGCACGCATCAACGGCCTGCCCTCGACCTCCAGACCGATCATCACGAACTGACCATTCTCGAAGCGCAGGCCAGCATTGCGGGTGGTCTTGAAGCTGAACAGCGTGTCGTTCCAATGATGCACACTGAGAACGCGCTCAACGTTCAGATTGCTCATGCTACGAATTCCTCATGATGTCGCGACGGACGTCGTTACTTTGCGCCAGTCTAGCGGTAGCTTTCTTATTCGTTAAATGGATAATAAAGATATAGGTTATCGGTTATATAGATATGCATTTCACGCTCCGCCAAATCGAAGTATTTGCCGCCGTTGCCCGCCAGGAAAGCGTGTCACGGGCGGCACAAAGCCTGTCGCTGTCCCAGTCGGCTACCAGCACGTCGCTGGCGGAACTAGAGCGCCAATCTGGCTGCCAGCTTTTCGACCGTGCCGGCAAACGCCTTTGCCTGAACGCCCTTGGACAGCAGCTGCTGCCACAGGCTGTCGCCCTTCTCGACCAGGCGCGAGCCATCGAGGATCTTCTGAACGGCAAGAGCGGCTTCGGATCACTCGCCGTCGGTGCCACGCTGACGATCGGTAACTACCTCGCCACCCTGCTGATCGGCAGCTTCATGCAGCGACATCCAGAGTGCCGGGTGAAGTTGCATGTCCATAACACCGCGCACATCGTGCACCAGATTGCACAGCACGAACTTGACCTGGGTTTGATCGAAGGAGATTGCCAACATCCGGACCTGGAGGTCCAACCGTGGATCGAGGATGAGTTGGTCGTGTTCTGCGCGCCGCAGCATCCTCTGGCCGGACGCGAGCGGGTGGACCTGGACGAACTGGCCAGCGAAGCCTGGATCCTGCGCGAACAAGGTTCAGGTACGCGAATGACGTTCGAACAGGCCGTGCGGCATCGACCGGGAAAGCTGAACGTGCGATTGGAGTTGGAACACACCGAAGCGATCAAACGTGCGGTGGAGTCTGGGCTGGGGATCGGCTGTATTTCCCGGCTGGCACTGCGCGACGCGTTTCGTCGCGGCAGCCTGGTCCCGGTGGCGACACCAGACCTGGATCTGCGACGCCAGTTCTATTTCATCTGGCATTCGCACAAATACCAGACCGCCGCCATGCTCGAATTCATCGAACAATGCCGAGCGCTCACCTCAGGCGTTCGCCGCAGCGATGAAATCAAGCTGCCGCCGATCGCCTGAGGCCGAACCACGACGTGTCAGCTGGTAGGAATGGACCCCATCTGCTGCAGCAATAGGGCTGCTTGAGTCCGTGTGCGCACACCGAGCTTGCGAAAGATGGCTGTAACGTGGGCCTTGATGGTCGCCTCGGAAACGCTGAGTTCGTATGCGATCTGCTTGTTCAGCAACCCATCACAAACCATCGTCAGCACCCGGAACTGTTGCGGCGTCAGGCTGGCAAGCCCGGCACTGGCAGCCTTGGCCTCGTCGCTGACGTTAGCCACATCCTGAATGTTGCTCGGCCACCAGACGTCACCGTCCAGTACCGCGCGCACCGCTTCCTGAATGGTTTCCAGAGAACTGGACTTGGGAATGAAGCCGCTGGCACCGAACTCACGAGAGCGCGCAACGACTGCCGCGTCCTCTTGTGCAGAAATCATCACCACCGGGAGGTGCGGGTACTGCCCCCTCAGCAGCACCAGACCTGAGAAGCCGTAGGCCCCCGGCATGTTCAAATCCAGCAGGACCAAGTCCCAGTCGGCACCCTGGTTCAAAAAGGTTTCCAGCTCGGCGATGCTTGCCGCCTCAACCAGACGCACATTTTCCCCAAGACCCATAGTGAGTGCCTGTTGCAGCGCACTGCGAAAAAGCGGGTGATCATCGGCAATGATTATTTCGTAAGCAGCCATTGGCAGACCTGTAATTTTTATTGGCGCTTTTCATCGGCTTGCGCAGCCGATGCCGACAAGATGACGGCAGAAACCCCGACGAAACGCTTCGGGGATGGTCCGATGTGGAATTTTCGGCCGGCCGGACCGAATATCGGTCGCCCGCCACAACAAATCAAGCGGCGCAAGCATGCCCACCCATGAATAAGTGGTCAAGCGCGGCGCTTTGTAGCAAAGTTTGCGACTTTTCCCGAACGAGCCGAAACATGCGTAGCCAAGCCCTTCGCGCCGATTTTCTGATGTTGATTACCGCGATGATCTGGGGCACCGCCTTCGTTGCCCAGCGCATCGGCATGGACAACATCGGCCCCTTTCTTTTTACCGGTCTGCGCTTTGCTCTTGGCGCCATGGCGCTGCTGCCCCTGTTGATCTATCAGGGTCGTACCGAAGCCCGCCATGAACCGTTCTTCCAGCGCGGCCTGTTGTTGGGAGGCCTCAGCATGGGCCTGGCCCTTACGCTGGGCATCAATCTCCAGCAGGTTGGCCTGTTGTTCACCAGCGTGACCAACTCCGGCTTCATCACTGGCCTGTACGTGATTGTGGTGCCACTGCTTGGGCTCATCATCGGCCACAAGACCGGCCTGGGCACCTGGGTTGGGGCTTTCCTGGCCGTAGCCGGTATGGCCTTGCTGAGTATCGGCGAAAATTTCACCGTAGCCTCAGGTGATTGGATCCAGCTGGCCGGCGCGTTCGTCTGGGGGGTTCATGTGCTGCTGGTGAGTTTTTTCGTCAGCCGTCACGACGCGATCCGCCTGGCTTTTTTGCAATTCGCCACCTGCGCAGTGGTAAGCCTGCTGCTGGCGCTCATCTTCGAGGAAATCAATCCAGCCAGCATCTGGCTCGCCGGTCCAGCCCTCATCTATGGCGGCCTGTTCGCGGTTGCGGTCGGCTATACGCTGCAGGTCGTCGCGCAGAAGCACGCAATCGCATCCCACGCGGCAATCATCCTGTCGCTGGAAGCGGTATTCGCAGCCATAGCCGGCGCAGTATTCCTCGAAGAGAGCCTGACGCCGCGCGGTTACATGGGCTGCGTGCTGATGTTCGTCGGCATGCTCGCCGCACAACTATGGCCGCGAAAACCGGAGCCACTGACGACCGCAGTCCCGGGCAAGGCCTGATGCCATGGCTTTCAGGTGCCCGGCTGCGCCCGCAGGGCCAGGTGCGCAGGGTTGTGCAGATCCGGCTGGCGATGATACTTGGCCCCCAGATAATGCTCGGTGAACACGTCAAGCCAGGCATCCAGGGTGTTCGCCACCGCCGAGTCCCCGGCCAGTTCGAGGCAGAGCGCGGCGACCTCGGCGGTACACAGATGGTCGCTGCGGGTCGAACGGCGTAGCCGATAGCGCGACAGCGTCTCGGGCTGCAAGCTCAGCACCGGCAAACCATCGAGGTAAGGGCTTTTGCGAAACATCTTGCGCGCCTCGGTCCAGGTCGCATCAAGCAAGATGAACAGCGGGCGCTTGCCTGGCTGCCCCGCGAGCTGATCAACCACCCGCGGCGCCTGCGCGTATTCACCCGGAAAAATCACCATCGGCTGCCATTGCGGATCAGCCAGCAGCGCCAATAGCCGCGGATCGACGCCCGTACGCTGCCAGGTAAAGGCAAAAGTATCGCGGACCACATCGGCAATCAGCCAACCCGTATTGCTCGGTTTCAAAGGCTCGATGTCGTGCATCAGCAGACAGACGCCGCATTCACCGTCGAGGCTGGGTAGCCAAGGGCAAAGACAATGGCTGAACGGCACTCGGCAACGCGCGCACCGCGGCGCACGGGAACCGCGAGCAACGAAAGGCTTGAGGCTTTTCGCCAGGCGCTCATCGCGCAGACGGGCTACGGCATGGGGCATGGATCGACTCGAAGGAAACGATGAAGCGCGGCAGTCTACAGGGCCTAGACGCTGGCTGCGTAGCGTCGGTAAATGAACCGCACCACGGCCAGCCGGTCGAAATAGCGCAGTCATAAGGAGACCGCCATGTACCGTCTGACCACCCTGCTCGCCCTGAGCCTTGCCCTACCCGTTGCCCACGCCGCCTCGTTGCAAGAACAGCAGCTGAGCCAATTGCTCGATCAGGTTGCCCGTGAGAGCAGTGTCGGCACGCCCCGTGCGATCAACGAAGACATCCTCGATCAGGGTTACACCGTAGAGAACAACCAGCTGGTGAACCATCTCAGTGTTCAGCCCCGCCATGCAGCGCAAATGCGCGACAACCCAGCCGATGTGCGCAGCCAGCTCGCGCTCAGCGTGTGTGGCAACGAGGGACTGCGCAAACTGATGAGCCAGGGCGCCGTGCTGCGCTACGACTTCAGCGAATACCAAAGCAACAAGCCGATTGCCAGCGAACGCTACACGGCTTCTGACTGCAGCTAGTAGCTCTAAATAGCGAGCGGGAGCGGACTGGTGTCCGCATTCCCGCCGGCCTCACCCTTTCAAGCATTTCCTCGCAATATCTGTGGATCGCCTTTGCCGGCCACCGCCGCGGCCTCATCCTGAGTGAGCAGCGCTGTGCGTGGCACGTTACGCAGCCGCGCGCAGGCCGCCAGCACATTCGCCCAGCTGGCACGATTGGCAAACTGCATCCCGAACTCATCCAGCGTACCGCCACGGTTGCGATAACCAAGCGCCGAACATTTGCGAGCGTCTGGCAGGATCGGCCAGAGATGTCCGCGAGCGACTTCCGGGCGCATATGCGTCAGCAGCACGCGCATCTCCATAGAATCCGGGAACAGCCGCTCCGCGACGCCTTCGCTGGCCCGCGCCTCGACTTCCCAATGATCGCGCGGCCCGCGGAAACGGCCCGGCTCCTGCAAATAAACCAGGCGGTAGGCGCATTCAGCTTCCTTGAGCCGCTTGGCCGCACGGAGCATTTCGCCTAGCTGATAGCTACCGTTGGCGATCAGCAGCAGCGGTTCGTTACCTGGTTGCTCCTCGACCACAATGGCACCGTCGCGCGCCAACTGCTCGGCTTGAGCTCGATTGAAGTAGCACGGCCGGTCGCGCTTGGGCATCACCAGGCAAGCCAGTTCACCGCGTGCCTGATAGATCGACGGCAGCAATGCCAAGGTGCTGTTGTGATCGGCCGGGAACAGCACGCGAACCATGTCGTTCATCTCACCGAGCAGCGCCTCGCAGAAGGTAGTGTCCTGGTGCGATTGCTGATTCTTGCCGTTTTCCCAGGTATGCGAAGTCGCGATCAGCGGCCAGCCGAGCCAGCCAGCCGGACGGCCGATCTCCTTTTGCTGGCGGGAGAAAATGATGCTCTGGCGCACCACGCCGAGCATCTTCACGCAAAATGCCTCGTAGCTCGCCACCAGGTTCAGTCCGCTCTGGTTGGCCAGACAGGCAGACACCACGGCCTCCTCATTGAGGGCAGTGATGATGGCGCCATCGATGGCCTCCACTTCGCTTTCCGGCTCGATAACCCGGTGCTTGAGCGCTTTGAGCACACCCCCCAAGCGATTGCTCGCCAGCTCATCGGGATTACCGACCCGTGGCCGCAGCGACGGGTTGGCCTCGGTCAAGTCGACGAAGAAGCGGTCAACCGCGGCCATCGGTGAGCAAGCGTCATCGCGATAATTCAGCTTCGGCATGGTCGGCGCAGGCGGACGGCGCGAGGCCAGTGGGTTGTCGCGCTCAAGTGGCCGCCCCTGGCGGCTAAGCGCAAACAGCTCCAGCGAGGCATTGAGTTCCTGCTGTGGCACGAAAAGACGCGCCGCGTGCTCATTGAACAGTTTGCGCGACTCTTCTTCCAGGCTTGGATTGCCCGGAAGTGGCAGGTTATGCGCGGCGTTGCTGCCAGCGCCGTAAAAGCCAAAACCCTTGACCGTCTCGGCGATGCCGTACGGCATGGGCAGCGGGTAGTTAAGAATGCCGCGCGCCTTTTCCTCTACGCGTCGTTCCAGGCGCAGCTCCATTTCCCACAACGTCGTGACGAAAGCGGCAGGATCGCGGCCATCGAAGGGCATCGGATCGAAACCGCACTGGCTCAGTTGTTGGCGGAAATCTTCTAAGCCCTGCTCGGTACCCAGCGCCGTACGCTGCTCGATACGTCGCCCATTGGCGATCATCACCGGCAACGCTACGCCACAGTCTTCTGCACGCCACCAGCGCGGCATCCAGTCACTGCCGCGCTGCTCTTCGGCCGCGCCATCGGAAAGGAAAGCGACCAGCGTTTCCCCGGGCAGCGGCATGTGTGCGTACTGAAGTTCGGCGAACCCAAGATAGCCGCCCTCGGCGATGCCGCCAGCGGTATGCGGATTGACATGACTGCCCAACGGCGCGAGCGGACTGCCGTCGGGCGCCTGCCGGTAACCGTAGAAATCTTGCAGGAGTCGATTCATGCCCGACTCGCCACCACCGTAGGCCTGCGCCTGTTCCGGATGGAGGTTGCCGGTCAGCAGGTTGAGCGCGTCCACGGCCGCCACGCAGTGACCCTGCCCCATCAGCCAGGCGCGGGTACGCCCGGTTAGTGCATTTAGCGCCAGGTAACCGGCATACGCCGGCACCATGTTCAGCGCGCCGCCGGTGTGGCCTTCGGGGCTAGGCTTGAAATCCTCGGCGGCCAATGGTGCTCCATCGAGATGCACGTGTTGCGCATAGGTCATGTGGACGACCAGCCAGAGACCGGCGCTGGCGACACGGTCGACCGCCTGCAACAGCCGATACACGCTCGCGACGTCCGGCTGATGGCCTGCCTGTACCAGCTGGTGGGCCAGACGAAACACCGCCGCCTGAGTCTCCGGCGCATGCTCGAAAGGCCCGAATCCTTCACGCCAGGTGGCGAACGCCGGTTCGGCTTGCGCGTGTTGATCCAGCTCGACGAGGCTGGGCAGTAGCTGACTCATGGGTTCACTCCGTTGGTAAGCGGGTTGTGCTGTAGTCTAGGCAGGGCTCGTTTCGTTATCTCTGATATGCATCAAGTGGTCATGGCGACCGAGCGGGCAATGTGAACACCATCGTACAGACAGGAAGGCAACATGGCTTTGCTCAGTTTTCTCGGCGCCATTCAACAGGTAACCGGCTCCTGCTATCTCATTGAGACCCACGACGGCGCCAGGGTTCTGCTCGAATGCGGCATGCACCAGGGCCGTCGAGAAGAGGACGGCGGCAACCGCGGCACATTCGCCTTCGATCCAAAGACGCTCGACGCAGTGGTGTTGTCCCACGCTCATATAGACCACAGCGGCTTGCTTCCGCGCCTTGTTGCCCAAGGCTACCGCGGTCCGGTGCACTGCACAGATGCAACGGCCGAACTGCTCGAATTGATGTTGCTGGATTCAGCACAGATTCAGGAAAAGGACGCCGAGTGGGAGAACAAGTGGCGTGCGCGTATCGGCAAGCCCTTGATTCAGCCGCTTTATACCCGCGTGGATGCCGAGCGCATGTTGAGCCAGCGCGAGCCCCATCCGTATCAAGAGACCTTCGAAGTCGCCCAGGGCGTGGCGGTGACCTTCCACAATGCCGGCCATATCCTCGGCTCATCCATCGTCCAGCTGGATGTAAACGACCACGGCAGAACCCGCCGCGTGGTCTTCTCCGGCGACCTTGGCAATGACTATTCGCCGCTGATGCACCCGCCGGCGGTACTCAAGGAAGCCGACGTGGTGCTCATGGAGTCCACCTACGGTGACCGCGACCATCGCAGCCACGAAGATACCATCGAAGAACTTGCCGCCATCCTGCAGCAGGCCCATCGAGACGGCGGCAACGTATTGATGCCCTCCTTCGCCGTCGGACGCACCCAGGACCTGATCTACTACCTGGGGCGTTTCTATCGCGAAGGCAGGCTGCCACAGCAGGCAGTGTTCCTCGATAGCCCAATGGCCATCGGCGCCAACGCCATCTACTCGCACTACAAGGATCAGCTGGATCTCGACGGTATCGACCCGGCATTGAGCGCGACCAGCGGCAAGCTGTACGCCGAACGCTGGTTGCCAATCCTCAAGTCCACACCGACGCCCGAAGAGTCGATGTCCATCAACCGCTTCAAGAGCGGGGTGATTATTATCGCCGGCAGCGGCATGTGCACCGGCGGGCGCATTCTGCATCACTTCAAGCACAACCTCTGGCGCGAAGAATGCCATCTGGTGATTCCTGGCTTCCAGGCTCGCGGCACGCTTGGTCGTGCCATCGTCGACGGTGCCGGCAGCGTCAAGCTGCTGCACCAGCGCATCGCAGTGAATGCCAAGGTGCATACGCTAGGTGGCTTCTCCGCCCATGCTGGGCAATCCCAGCTGATCGATTGGGTGAGCAACTTCGAAAATCGCCCCGAGCTCTATCTGGTCCATGGCGAGCTGGAGAAGATGCAGGTTCTACAACAGGCCATCCGTGATCGCCTCGGTTGGGAAGCGCGGATTCCCGAACCTGGTGATCGAATCGCCATCTGAAAATAGTGCGGCGAAGCCAACAACGGCTTCGCCCGGCAGCGCGCCGCGCAACCGGCTTGAGCCTGCCGGGCACACCCTATAGCCTGAACCGACGCCCATACATGGAGATGTTGTATGTCCTTTGATTCGGATGACTATCTGTCGCGGCATTTCAAAACCAGCGGTGCGGAGCTGGAAAGCAAGATCGATGAACTTGCCGCCCTGGTGGTGCCCGAGAACAGCGCAAACCTGCCGCTGTATCGGGAAATGCTGGTGACCGTTACGCGCATGGCGCAGGCCGACCGCAGCCGTTGGGACGCCAAGATACTGCTGCAGACCATGCGTGAGATGGAGCATGCGTTCAGCCGCCTCGACCAGTTCAAGCGTCGCCGCAAGGTCACCGTGTTCGGCTCCGCCCGCACACCGGTCGAACATCCTCTGTATGCGCTGGCCCGACAGCTCGGCGCGACCCTGGCCCACTACAACTTCATGGTCATCACCGGTGCCGGTGGCGGCATCATGGCGGCTGCGCACGAGGGTGCCGGCCGCGACAACAGCCTCGGGCTGAATATCACGCTGCCTTTCGAGCAGCATCCCAACCCAACGGTGGGCGGCACCGAGAACCTGCTTTCGTTTCACTTCTTCTTTGTCCGCAAACTGTTCTTCATCAAGGAGGCGGACGCGCTGGTACTCTGCCCCGGTGGCTTCGGCACGCTTGATGAAGCACTGGAAGTGCTGACCTTGATTCAGACAGGCAAGAGCCCGCTGGTACCGATCGTGCTGCTCGACGAGCCCGGCGGCAGCTACTGGAAGGATGCGTTGCAGTTCATGCGCGGCCAGTTGGAGGAAAACCGCTACATCCTGCCCAGCGACATGCGACTGATGCGCCTGGTGGACGATGCTGAAGAAGCCGCCCGGGAAATCGCCAATTTCTACCGTAATTTCCATTCAAGCCGTTGGCTGAAGGACCGCTTCGTTCTGCGTTTGAACCACGCGCTGAATGATCAGGCGATGGAATACCTGAATGCAGAATTTAATGACCTTTGCCTCAAAGGGAGATTCGAACAGCAGAACTGCTGCGAGTCCGAACTGGACGAGCCTGAGCTGCAACGCTTACCGCGGCTGAGCTTCATTTTCAACGGGCGCAACCATGGCCGCTTGAGAGAGCTGACCGACTACGTCAACGAACCAGCCAACTGGGCGCGACCCATGGCAAACGAAGACTGATAACTCGCACACGCCATGACTTTGCAAGAAGCTGTCCGTACAGCTTCTATGCGGGTCGCTTGAAGGCAAGCGCAGCCATCGTCAAACCGAATCTGCCGCAACTCTCTGACGCAGGAACGATGGCACTGCATTTCTCTCCAGCTCAATCAACCGAACTGCCGCCGCGCAGCAATCGGCCGATCAGTTCCAGCGAATAGCCGCGATAGCTGAGAAAACGCCCCTGTTTGGCCCGCTCTCTTGCATCGGCCGGCAGCTGACCAAACTTGCGCTGCCAGAGCTCAAGCAGCTGCTCGTTCCAGTCGAACCCACTGTCACGCAGGGCCTGCTCGATATCCGCGCGAGGCAATCCGCGCTGGGCCAGCTCTTCGCGGATGCGCAACGGACCGTAGCCAGCATTGGCCCGGCTTCTGACAAAGCTTTCGAGATAACGGGATTCGGATAACAGGCCCTGTTCGCAGAGGCGATCCAGAGCCTGTTCGATCAGATCAGGCGGGGCGCCACGCTGGCGCAACTTGCGGGCCAGCTCGACGCGCCCATGTTCGCGTCGAGCCAGCAGATCCATGGCCGTCCGCCGCACCGCGACGGGGTTATCGAGCACGGCTGGCATATGGATCAGAGGTCGGCGTCAGCCAGATCTTCGCTGACTACGTTCGCCTTGCTACCGCCGGAAACCACAAGCAGCTTGTCGCGAATCTGCTGCTCGATTTCGCGGCCGATTTCCGGATTGTCTTCCAGATACTTGGCGGCATTGGCCTTGCCCTGGCCGATCTTGTTGCCCTTGTAGGCGTACCAGGCGCCAGACTTCTCTACCAGACCCTGCTGTACACCGAGGTCGATGACTTCGCCATTACGGTAGATGCCCTTGCCATAGAGGATCTGGAACTCGGCTTGACGGAACGGCGGGGCAACCTTGTTCTTCACTACCTTGACGCGGGTTTCACTGCCGACCACCTCGTCGCCTTCCTTGACCGCGCCGGTACGGCGAATGTCCAGGCGAACCGAGGCGTAGAACTTGAGCGCGTTACCACCGGTAGTGGTTTCCGGGCTGCCGAACATCACGCCGATCTTCATGCGGATCTGGTTGATGAAGATAACCAGGCAGTTGGCGTTCTTGATGTTGCCGGTGATCTTGCGCAGCGCCTGGGACATCAGACGTGCCTGCAGACCGACGTGCATATCGCCCATCTCGCCTTCGATCTCGGCCTTGGGTACCAGCGCCGCCACGGAGTCGACGATGATCACGTCAACCGCGTTGGAGCGCACCAGCATGTCGGTGATTTCCAGCGCCTGCTCACCGGTATCCGGCTGGGATACCAGCAGGTCGTCGACATTCACGCCCAGCTTGCCGGCATAGTCCGGGTCCAGCGCGTGTTCGGCATCGACGAAGGCACAGGTGGCGCCCATCTTTTGCGCTTCAGCGATCACCGACAGGGTCAGGGTGGTCTTACCGGACGATTCCGGACCGTAGATCTCGACGATACGGCCCTTCGGCAGGCCGCCGATGCCAAGCGCGATGTCCAGGCCCAGCGAGCCGGTAGAGATGGCCGGAATGGCCTGGCGATCATGATCGCCCATGCGCATCACTGCACCCTTGCCGAACTGCTTTTCAATCTGGCCCAGGGCTGCAGCCAAGGCGCGCTTCTTGTTCTCGTCCATCAAATCCTCACTTGATCAAGAGGGCCGGAGGCCACAACAACTGTATAAGTAGACAGTATTAGAACATAGGCGATTTTGCTCGCCTAGCCCCGAACCGGTTTTTCTCCGACCGCCAGTGCGATCAGTCCTTGCAGCGCAGCCGCTACCGTCTGCTCGCGCACGGCCTGTCGGTCACCGCTGAACAACTGACGCTGCGCGTACACCTGAGCGCCATCGGCCCAGGCGATCCAGACCGTGCCCACCGGTTTTTCAGCCGTACCGCCACCGGGCCCGGCCACCCCACTTACGGCTACCGCAAAGCGCGCGCCGCTGCTCTGCCGGGCCCCTTGCACCATGGCCTGGACGACTTCGGAGCTGACGGCACCGACCTGTTCGAACAACGCCGCGGGCACGCCAAGCTGGCGGGTCTTCTGGACGTTGGAGTAGGTGATGTAACCCACCTCGAACCAGGCCGAGCTGCCGGCGATACGAGTGACGGCCTCGGCGATGCCTCCACCGGTACAGGACTCTGCCGTGGTGACTTGGGCGCCGAGGCGCTGCAGCTCTTCGCCCAGGCGTGCAGCCAGTTCAGTGATATCCATCGGCGCTCCGCGCAATCCTGAGAGTGGCCGATACCCTACACCAGCAGATCGCAGACTTCAGCCCGCCTCCACCGTGACTGGCCAGGCGGTATCTGCACCAGTCGTCAGGCATCCTGGCGGACCGGCAGAACGATGTCTTCGCCAACCCGCCGCCCGCGACGATTCACCACGGCATCGCCATAGCGCTGAATGGGATCGGCGAGGGTTCGCTTCACAAAGAATCCGAACAGCGACAGCAGGATCAGCATCGCCGCGATATACAGCGGCCCGGGTATATCCAGATCGCCAGCGCCGAAGCCCAGACGTTCGGCAATCGCAAATACCGACGGATGAGAGAGAAAGATGATGTATCCGACACCGCCAAGCGGCGCCAGCCAGCGCAGCTTGGCGCCACTGATGCGCGTGGCGCCCAGGAACAGGGCAACCCCCGCCCCGTAGCTGATGAAGTAGCGGTACCAGGTTTCGCCTAGCCCTGTATCGCGAGAGTAGGCGAGCAGGCAGATCGGCAGCAGGAACAGGTAGAACAGCCCGACGGCTATGCGAGCATAGTGCCCGGTAGCAGCCGCCCGCCCATTGTCCGTCGCCTTCCACAAGGCGCCGAGAAAACACACGCTCAGCATCAGCGGCAAGGCCACCGGCAGTTTCACTTCAAGCTTGTAACGCAGGAAGGCCAACAGCAGCGTGAATAGGTATTGGGCGAGCAGAAACAGCAGATCCCGTTTTGCCGAACCACCGAGCCGCAGCACGAAAATCAGAATGCAGAGCAGGTAGAAGGTGAGCTCGATCTGCAGCGTCCAATACAGGCCGATCACATTTTCGACGAACACGAAGCCTTGCAGCATCGTCGCATTGATGGCGATGACGGCCAGGCTGAACACCTTGGCCGGATCGTCCCAGGGGAACATCACGCCGAGAAACAACGACAACCAATACAACGGAAACAGCCGGAAAAAACGCTGATAGAGGAACGCCGCGACAGGTCGCTCGTACCGGCCGCGGCTCTTGTACAGCGCAGCCACGACGAAGTAGCCGCTCAGCGCAAACAACACCAGTACGCTGGTCTTGCCGACATCCAGTACCGCCTTGCTGACGAGAAACAGATCGCTGGTCATCTCGTCGAAATGGCCGTCACGCTTCATTTTTGCGATCAGATGGGAATAGGCGACGCACAACGCCGCAACGCCGCGCAGGGCGTCGAGTCCGAGTAGTCGGGACATGTTTGCTGCTCACTTTAGACCTGGAGAGAAATCGCCAGAGTTACTGCAGGGAACTGACGCGAGGAGGTAACGCATGCACGCGCTCGCTGTTCGTTAGCCGTAGATGAACAAACGATGCGAGGCAGGAACGGTGATCAGGCAAGCTACCGCAGCAGGCGCATGGGCCTGAAAACGTGCGAAATCGGAGGGCATCGAAAGCCAGCATGCCGGTTCACGCATGGCGCGCCGGCAACCAATCGACGGGGCCGAGTTATCGACAGCGGCGACCTGGCTGTCAACGCTTTCATCCATCAGTCCGACAGATGACCCTTTTAGCCGGCATGCTCGCGCCAGACGGATGCGTGACCACTAGCCTGCCGCGCCGCGCAGCCCGTGGTAACCTTGCCGGCTTTCCGCGGGAACCCTCCTCGCCCGCCAGGCGGCACCACCAACGCCACTGCCTGGACCCATGAACCGGGTTCTCTCGCCCTACAACGAGCCACTCCGCAAGCCGATGACCAAGCCCAACGCCGACCTTTCCGCACACACGCCGATGATGCAGCAATACTGGAGACTCAAGCGCGAGCATCCGGATCAGCTGATGTTCTACCGCATGGGCGACTTCTACGAGCTGTTCTACGAGGACGCCAAGAAGGCCGCCGCGCTGCTCGATATCACCCTTACCGCGCGCGGCCAATCGGCAGGCACGGCAATCCCCATGGCCGGTATTCCCTTCCATTCCGCCGAGGGCTACCTGGCGCGGCTGGTGAAGCTTGGCGAATCGGTGGTGATCTGCGAACAGATCGGCGATCCGGCCACCAGCAAGGGGCCGGTGGAGCGCCAGGTGGTGCGCATCATCACGCCCGGCACGGTGAGCGACGAAGCGCTGCTCGACGAGCGCCGCGACAACCTGCTGGCGGCCGTGGTCGGCGATGAGCGTCTGTTCGGCCTGTCGGTGCTGGACATCACCAGCGGCCGATTCAGCGTGCAGGAATTCGGAGGATGGGAAACGCTGCTGGCCGAGGTGGAGCGCCTGAATCCAGCCGAGCTGATGATTCCCGATGACTGGCCCGCCGGTCTGCCGATCGAGAAACGCCGCGGTGTCCGCCGGCGCGCGCCCTGGGACTTCGACCGTGATAGCGCCTTCAAAGGGCTTTGCCAGCAGTTCGGCACGCAGGACCTGAAAGGCTTCGGTTGCGAGAAGCTGACGCTGGCAATCGGCGCCGCTGGCTGCCTGCTTACCTATGCCAAGGAAACCCAGCGCACTGCCCTGCATCACCTGCGCAGCCTACGCCATGAGCGCCTCGACGACACCGTGATCCTCGACGGCGCCACCCGGCGCAACCTCGAACTGGACATCAACCTTGCTGGTGGGCGCGATAACACGCTGCAGTCGGTCGTCGACCGCTGCCAGACGGCCATGGGTTCGCGCCTGCTGACCCGCTGGTTGAACCGTCCGCTGCGCAACCGCGAGATCCTCGAGGCGCGCCAGGATTCGATCACCTGCCTGCTAGAGCATTACCGCTTCGAGCAGCTGCAGCCGCAACTCAAGGATATCGGCGACCTGGAGCGTATCCTCGCGCGCATCGGCCTGCGCAACGCCCGCCCGCGCGATCTGGCGCGCCTGCGCGATGCACTCGCGGCATTGCCGCAGCTGCAGACCGGCATGCAGGAGTTGGTGGCACCGCATCTGCTCGAGCTGGCGAAGAGCATCAGCACCTACCCGGAGCTCGCCGAGCTGCTGGCACGCGCCATCATCGACAACCCGCCGGCGGTGATCCGCGAGGGTGGCGTGCTAAAAACCGGCTACGACGCCGAGCTGGACGAACTGCAATCGCTCTCCGAGAACGCCGGCCAGTACCTGATGGACCTGGAAACCCGCGAGAAGGCCCGCACCGGGCTGGCCAACCTCAAGGTCGGCTACAACCGCGTGCACGGCTACTTCATCGAACTGCCAAGCAGGCAGGCCGAATCCGCACCGGCCGATTACATTCGCCGGCAGACGCTCAAGGGCGCCGAGCGCTTCATCACCCCGGAGCTCAAGGAATTCGAAGACAAGGCGCTGTCGGCCAAGAGCCGCGCCCTGGCTCGCGAGAAGCTGCTCTACGACGAGCTGCTGGAAATGCTCATCGGCCATCTGGCACCGCTACAGGACAGCGCCGGCGCGCTGGCCGAGCTGGACGTGCTGAGCAACCTCGCCGAGCGTGCGCTGAACCTTGACCTCAACCGCCCGCGCTTCGTCGAGCAGCCGTGCATGCGCATCGAGCAGGGTCGCCATCCGGTGGTCGAACAGGTATTGGAAACGCCCTTCGTAGCCAATGACCTCGGCCTCGATGATGCAACCCGCATGCTGGTCATCACCGGACCGAACATGGGCGGTAAATCGACTTACATGCGCCAAACCGCGCTGATCGTGCTGCTTGCGCAAATCGGCAGCTTCGTCCCGGCGGCGGCTTGCGAGCTGTCGCTGGTGGACCGCATCTTCACCCGTATCGGTTCTTCGGACGACCTGGCCGGCGGGCGCTCGACCTTCATGGTGGAAATGAGCGAAACCGCCAACATCCTGCACAACGCCAGTGATCGCAGCCTGGTGCTGATGGATGAAGTGGGCCGCGGCACCAGTACCTTCGATGGTCTATCCCTAGCGTGGGCCGCCGCTGAGCATCTGGCCAAGCTGCGCGCGTTCACGCTGTTCGCCACCCACTACTTCGAGCTGACCGTGCTCCCGGAAAGCGAACCAGTGGTGGCCAACGTCCATCTCTCGGCCACCGAACACAACGAACGCATCGTCTTTCTGCACCACGTGCTGCCGGGGCCGGCTAGCCAGAGCTACGGCCTGGCGGTGGCGCAACTGGCCGGCGTGCCGGGCGAAGTCATCCAGCGCGCACGCGACCATCTGTCGCGCCTGGAAACCACCAGCCTGCCCCACGAAGCGCCGAGAATAGCGCCCGGCCAGCCATCACCGCCCATGCAGAGCGACCTGTTCGCCAGCCTGCCCCACCCGGCTCTCGAGGAATTGGGACGAATCAATCCTGATGATTTGACGCCGCGCCAGGCACTGGACCTGCTATACAGCTTGAAATCACGCATTTGATACGCCGCGAAAGCTGCTAGAATCGCGCGCATTTTTTTGATAAGCGGCATTTGCCTGTGCCGCCACTCACAGGGCGTCACCGTAACGCCTACCCGACACGCCTGAGGAGATAGCTAGACATGACCTTCGTCGTCACCGACAACTGCATCAAGTGCAAATACACCGATTGCGTGGAAGTCTGCCCGGTGGACTGCTTCTACGAAGGCCCGAACTTTCTGGTGATACACCCGGACGAGTGCATCGACTGCGCCCTGTGCGAGCCTGAATGCCCGGCCCAGGCGATCTTCTCCGAAGACGAGGTACCGGAGGATCAGCAGGAGTTCATTGAACTCAACGCAGATCTGGCAGAAGTCTGGCCGAACATCACCGAGAAGAAAGATGCGCTGGCCGATGCCGAAGAGTGGGATGGTGTGAAGGATAAACTGCAGCACCTGGAGCGCTGATACCAAGCGAATCAGGACAAAAAAATGCCCGCAGCGATGCGGGCATTTTCATTTGTGGCTGCCTAAGCAGCGACAGGTCAGGCCTTGTCGATGCCATTTTTCAGGGTGTCTTTCACATCACCCTTGACCTGCTGGGCGTCGCCCTTGACCTCTTGGCGCTGGCCTTCGCCTTTCATGCGCTCATTGTCGGTGGCTTCGCCTACACCTTGCTTGATCTTGCCGACGGCTTCGTTGGTGTTGCCCTTGATCTTGTCTTCTGTACTGCTCATGACAAATTCCTCGTTCTCATTAGTGACATAGGGTGGACCCGCCAAACGAAGCGATAGTTTCGCCCCGGCCATCGGGCCAGAACGGCTCAAGCCCGGCGCGACGGCATCAGCCGATGCAACAGCGGCCGGCCGGCCAGATGCAGGAACACCGGCGCACCGGCGATGAGATAGAAGTAATAGGTCACGAAGCGCCAGATCAGAATCGCAGCCGCAGTAGTCGACTTGCCTACCATCGGCGTCAGCAATGCCGCCGACGCCAACTCGGCACTACCCGCCCCTCCCGGCAGCAAACTGAGCTGGCCGGCAGTCAATGCCAGCAGTTGCACAAGGAACGTCCAGGCCCAGGCCAGCTCGCTGCCTAGTCCCTGCAGCGTCAGATAGAGCACGCTGAAGCGCAGCAGCCAATGCAGCGTGGTCAGTCCGAACACGGCGAGCAAGATACGCCGAGGCAAGCGAAAGCAGTCGATCAGCGCATTGCGAAAACTCAGTACTTTGCGCGCCCAGCGCCGCTTGCGCGCCTGCTTCATACCCAAACGGGTCACCAACCAGCCGTTGAGCAGGAACACTTGCCGGTGAAAGCGTCCGAGTAACGCCAGCAGCACCATTACGCCGATCAGCAGCGCCACGCTGAAGCCTAGAAGATTGGCGATGTGCGCGTTGAGCGCATGGGTCAGCGCGTAAAACAGTACGCCGACGAGCGCACAGGCGAAGAACAGCAGGTCGGTCAACTGCTCGACGGCATAGGTTGCAGTGCCCTTCTCTGGCGCGACGCCCTGGCGCATCAGCAGAGCCATCAGCGTCAAAGGACCGCCGGCGCCCCCTGGCGTTGCGCAGATTGCGAATTCGGTTGCCACCACGATGCCGAAGGCGCGGCGCTGGCCGAGTTGACGTCGCCCCAGCAGCAGGCGTAATCGCAACGCATTGAGGTTCCAGCCCAGGATCACCATGCCCAGCATGACCGCCAGCAGGCTGCCTGGAAAGCTGCGCAGACGCTCGAACAGCCCCGTCCCACCGAGCAACAGCGGCACCATTGCCGCGCAGAGCAAAGCACCAGCCAATATCCACCAGCGCCGATTCATGCCGCTGCGCTCGATAACCGGTACTGCCGCAGCCAGTCGATCTTGGTCAGCGGCCGCCTGCCGTCCTGCAGCAGACGCTCAAGCACCTCGAGCCAATAGCGCCGGGAGAACTCATGGCGCATATCCACCGGATGCAGCCCCAGGCGCAGCAGTGGCGCTTGCCGGCTCTGACGTAGCTGCCGTTCGCTGACCAACCAGGACACACCGCGGCGCCAGGCGCTGCGGGAACTCCAGACCAGGCCCGGGGCGACGATTGGCGAAAAGTCGGGCAGCAGGTAGAGACGACCGGGATCGCTGGTATAGCTCAGCCCGCTGCCAGCCAAAACGCGCCGGGTGCCCTCGCTCATCAACCAGGCCGGTGCGACGAAGCCGTGTAACGGCCAGTGCTGACGACTGAACAGGTCCAGGCCACGCGCCAGCCGTTCACCCGCCGCCTGCTCGTCGAGGCCATAGAACTCGCCTTCATGGGTGTACACCCGGCGCATGAACCAGTCCTTCGGCGTTTTCGGCGCAGGCTCGAGGTCGGCGTGGTAGCAGCCGTGCAGCACCAGTTCGTCACCGCGCAGCACTCGCTCGTCCAGTAACCGGCGGAAATCTGGTTGCTGGTCCAGCGGGTTGCGCCGATGAAAGTCCGGAACCACCAGCCAGGTGATCGGTACGCCGCCAATGGCATCGACGGCCTCGATGAAGGGTCGGTAGTCGGGCCAGGTTTCCGCGGCGACGTCGTGCAGCACCAGCGTCAGCGCGGTGTCAGCCATGTACGGCGACCGGCAGGTCCGCGGTGCCGAGCACCGCGTGGTAATGGGCGAGCAACCCGGCCACGACGGCATCCCAGGCGTGGTGCGCCTCGACATGCTGACGAGCCTGCTGGCCGAGAAGTCGCGGATCGTCCTCGAACAACTCGCGCACGGTATAGGCCATGGCCTTGGCATCCAGCGGCCGGCACAGGCGGCCGCTATAGAACGGCACCAGTTCCGGCAATGCACCGGCACGCGCCGCCACTACCGGGATCCCGCAGGCCATGGCTTCGAGCGCAACCAAGCCGAACGTCTCCTGATTACCGGCGTGCAGCAGTACATCGCTGCTGGCGACGAAACGCGCGACCTCGACAGCCGGGCAAAAGCGGTCGATCACCGTGACGTTGTCAGGCACCCGCTGCGGCATGCTCGAACCCACCAGCAGCAGGTGGTAGGGCTTGCCGAGCTGACGCGCAGTCTCCAACAGGATGTGCAGGTTCTTCTCCCGCGAACCACGCCCGGCGAAGATCATCAGCCGCGTGTCATCCGCCAGCCCCAGCTCGCGGCGCAGATTCGGGTCGCGGCGCTGTGGGCAGAACGTGTCCAGATCGACGCCCAGCGGCTGCACGAAGACATTCTTCACACCGAGGTGAATCAGCTTGTCGGCCATCACCTCGCTCGGTGCCAGCACACGGTCGAAGCTGCCGTACAGGCGCGATACGTAGCCGTTCAGATTGGTGCCCAGCCAGCTGCCAATACGGTTGCTGACCAGCAGCGGAAGATCGGAATGATAGAAGCCGATGACCGGCACGTTCAGCCGGCGACCCGCATCCAGTGCCGCCCAGGCCGTCATGTAGGGATCGCCGACCTCAATGAGATCAGGACGCAACGAACGCAACAGATTGCGCCAGGGCGCGCGGCGAATCGGAAAACGATAGCCCTTGCCGAACGGCAGGATCGGCGCCGGCACCTCGTAGAGGCCATCGTTGTGGCTGTAGTCACCGCCCGGCACCAGGATGCTGTGCCGCACTCCGGAATACAGCTGTAGCCTGCGGTGCTTGGCCTCGAGATAAGTGCGCACGCCTCCACTGGCGGGCGCGTAGAACATGGTCATATCCGCGATATGCAAGGTACTTCTCCGTTCGGTCCCGTTGCAGAACCCGGCGTCGCCGGACAGGCCGATGGTTAAACGACCTGCTCCGCATCCCTGCGGAATAATTCTGTAATGAAATAGATGACCGTTACGTAGAAGGGGCGTTCGCTGCAGGCCGCCGGACGGCGCCTCAGGCGTCCGGCACTTTTTCACCGGGGTCCTTGCCCTCCACCGAAGCGTGTTCGATCACAGCGTTGAGTTCAGCACCGAACAGCAGCACCGCGGCGGATATGTACAGATACAGCAGCAACACGATGATTGCGCCGATGCTGCCGTAGGTCGCGTTGTAATCGGCAAAGTTCTGCACGTAGATGCCGAAGGCCATCGAGGCGAGAATCCAGACGAGCACGGCCATCACCGAACCCGGTGTGATGAAACGGAAGTCCTGCTCCACATCGGGCGTCACGTAATACAGCAGCGCCACCACCAGCATCAGCATCAGCACAATCACCGGCCAGCGCAGCCAGGTCCAAAGCACGACGACCATCTCTCGCAAGCCCACCTGCCCCGCCAGCCATTCCATGGCCTGCGGCCCGATGATCATCAGTCCGGCCGTGAACAGCAGCAGCACAGCGATGCCGACGGTATAGGCCAGCGATAGCAAGATCAGTTTCCAGCCGGGGCGCCCTTCCTCCACGTCGTAGGCCTTGTTCATGGCGATCATCAACGAGCGGAAACCGATGGACGCAGTTCCCAGCGCCACAAGAATACCGAACGACAACAATCCAGCCTGCTGCTCCTGCAGTTGCTCGATGACCGGGTTGATCTGCTCCATCGCTATCGGCGGCAGCGCCAGCTCCGCCTGCATGCGCAGCCAGTCGAAGAAGTTCTGCAGGTCGAGGAAGCCGAGCAACGCGATAAGGAACAAAAGAAACGGAAACATCGCGAACAGGCCGCGATAAGCCAGTGCTGCAGCGTAGGTCGACATGTCGTCGTCACCGAACTCTTTGAGCGTGCGCTTGAGCAAGGTGAAGGCGCCGATGCCGCGGGTGTCCAGCATGGCCATTGGTGTTCCCCCAATCAGTGAAATGTGCGGTCTAGAAAATGGGACGACCGCTCTGCTGGAGAGTTCGCTGCTAGTCGCTCGCGAGCGGCTCTACCCGGATCGAACCTTCGTGCAGCACCGCCCGCCATCCCCTCCCGGCGGGATCGCGCAGCAGGGCTTCCGCCAACGCTGGCTCGAGGCGCGTGCGCACCCTCCGACTGAGGTCGCGCGCACCGAAACGCGAGTCGTGCGCGCGCCAGATGGCGCGTTTTACGGCGTCATCGACTTGCAGCTGTACGCCCTGTCGGGCCAGGCGCTGTGCCAGCTTGCCCAGCTCGACATCGAGCACCGCCAGCAACCGGTCGCCCCGGATGCTCTCGAACTGCAGCGTGCGGTCGAGGCGATTGAGGAACTCCGGATCGAAATGCCGATGCAGCGCCTGGCCGAAGCTGCGGCTTCGCAACGCGGCACGGCCCATGTGCGGTATCGGCCAGCGCTCCCACCGGGCAGCCTGCAGTGCACCGATATTGCTGGTCATGAACACCAACGCGTTGCGGAAATCCAGGGTTCGGCTGCCGGCAGCGAGCGTCAGTCTTCCACTATCCAGCACGTTTAGCAGGCTGCGTACGACTTCCCGGCTGGCCTTCTCCAGTTCGTCGAACAGCACGATACCGGGCCGACTGAAACTACCGGCAATGGCCTCGGCATCGAACAACGTCGTGCCTTCCTTGCTGCCTACGTAACCGGGGGGAGCCCCTGTGAGCGCGGCGGCGTAGTGCTCCTGGGCCAGGGTATTCATGTCGATGCGACAGAAGGCGTCCGGCTTGCCGTGGATGGCTTGGGCTAGCAAGCGGACGAGCTCCGTCTTGCCGACCCCGGTCGGGCCGAGGAAGAGATTGACGGTCAGCGGTCGTTCGGGATCGCCGATCCCCGCCTTGACCACGCGAAGCATGGCCTCGATCTCGCCCAGTACCGCATCCTGGCCAACGATACGACTGCGCAGCAGCGCCATGACGGTCTCGACGTCGAACAGGAAGCGCGACGCCGGCATCGGCCCGTGGCCTGCCCGAGCACTGGCTTGCACGATCTGGCTACGGTTGTCATCGATCAGTTCATTCACGAATGGCATGAGCGCCCCGGTGCAGAGAATTGAACGTACGTCCTCTCAACCCTGGGAGAGAGGCTGCGTGAATGGGGACTAACGCTGCGCCTCCGCCGCTACCTGCTCTCGGAAAGGCAAAGCCTAGATCGCAACGAGGCGGGTAATCGCCCAAAGTCGACACAGGCCTGCCACCCTCACCTCACCTCTCCAAGGAGAGGTGAGGGCGAAGGACGCATGGCCCCGATGGCAAGCACCGCCCTGGAGCACTTGCCCCAAGGCGGGGGCAACCCTTCAACCCAGCGTTCGCTCTCGCCCCGCGTGCGGCAGTTCGTACACCGGGCAGTCGGCGACGCCGATAGTGGCGCGGGTCATGGCCTCGACATTTCCCTGCGCCTTCTGCGCATCCAGCACCCAGGTGCGGTAGAACTCGAACGGACAGTCGGCCACGCCCTTGTCGCCGTCACCGGAGTTGTAGACGCCGGTGTAGCCGCGGTGCAGTAGCTTGAACAGGTGGTTCTGCGACTGGTCGTTGGCCCGGGCGTCGCGGATCTGCGAGATGGACAGCTGGGCGTACTGGATTCCCATTTCCTCCTCACCACACTCGCCCAGGGTGCGCCCGTCGAAGCCGATGATCGCGGAATGGCCGAAGTAGCTGTAGACGCCGTCGAAACCTGCGGCATTGGCCACCGCCACGTAGCAGTTGTTGGCCCAAGCCATGGTCTTGGACATCAGCACCTGCTGCTCCTTGGCCGGGTACATGTAGCCCTGGCAGCGCACGATCAGTTCGGCGCCCTTCATCGCACAGTCGCGCCAGATCTCGGGATAGTTGCCGTCGTCGCAGATGATCAGGCTGATCTTCATGCCCTTGGGACCATCGCTGACGTAGGTGCGGTCACCCGGATACCAGCCCTCGATCGGGCACCAGGGGATGCACTTGCGGTACTTCTGGACGATCTCGCCTTGATCGTCGATCAGCACCAGGGTGTTGTAAGGCGCCTTGCCCGGGTCTTCGTTGCGCTCGCCAGTGAGCGAGAAGATGCCCCAGGTCCGTGCCTCGCGACAGGCAGCCGAGAAGATCGCGGTTTCCTCGCCGGGAATGGTGGTGGCGGTGTCCATCATCTCGCCGGGGTCGTACATGATCCCCATGGTGCTGTACTCGGGGAACACCACCAGGTCCATGCCCGGCAGGCCGAGCTTCATACCCTTGATCATCTCGGCGATCTTGCGCGCGTTGTCGAGCACCTCCGCCCGGGTGTGCAGGCGCGGCATCTTGTAGTTCACGACGGCAACGCCGACGGTATCGGGACTGCTAGAAATATCACCGTGACGCATGGGTGCCTCCCCTTTCTTTGGAGTCAGAGCGATCGTGGGAGTGGCGTCTGCCGCATTGCTCAGGCGCTGCAGGCAAGGCCCTCCACGGGGTTAAGTGACGCCTCAGTGACTGATCATCCACGGGCGATTCGATGGGCTGGCCTTGAGCGCATGCGGATTGTCCTTGGTTGGCACTACCGTCTTGCTGGGGCCGCAGCAGCTGCAGCCGGCCGGGTGACGCTTGCTGGCGGCGTACTCGGCGACTGTCTTGGGCGCATGGCTGGCTCGCTCATTGGTCTCGTGCGCCGCGCGGGTGCTGCCAGCCATGGCTGCCAAGCCGGGGGCGGTGCGAATCACTCGAGGGCTGGGTGTACCGCAAGCCGGGCAATCACAGGGTTCGCTACGCACACTCATCGGACGCAGCGCAGTGAAATCACCGCAGGCGTCGCAGTCGAATTCATAGATCGGCATCGCGTCATCCTCCGTGTCCCTCCATCCGGGCGGGCCAGGCCGCCGTCCAGAGCACCTGCCCCGCCCGGATGAACGAACTCATTTGTCGTAGGCGATCGGCAGGTCGATGCTGCCGTCGAGGAACCGGGTCGGCCCGGACGCGTTCGGGTGAATGTCGAACTCGAATATCTCGGTCGGCAGCCAGAGCGTGGCGCAGGCGTTGGGTATGTCCACCACGCCGCTGATATGTCCCTGCACCGGCGCCGAACCTAGCAGCGAGTATCCCTGCGCAGGCGAGTAGCCGAATTTGGTCAGGTAGTTGATGGCGTTCAGACAGGCCTGCTTGTAGGCGATGTTGACGTCCAGGTAGTGCTGCTTGCCGCTCTCGTCCACCGAGATGCCTTCGAAGATCAGGTAGTCCTTGTAGGCCGGCACGATGGGGCTGGGCTTGAAGATCGGGTTCTTGATGCCGTACTTGGCCATGCCGCCTTTGATCAGCTCGACCTTCATGTGCACCCAGCCGGCCATCTCGATGGCGCCGCAGAAGGTGATCTCGCCATCACCCTGGCTGAAGTGCAGGTCGCCGACCGAGAGCCCGGCGCCGTCGACATAGACTGGGAAGAATATCTTCGAGCCGCGCGAAAGGTCCTTGATGTCGCAGTTGCCGCCATGCTCGCGAGGCGGCACGGTACGCGCGCCCTGGGCCGCGGCCTTGTTACGCGCCTCTCCGGTGAGCTTGCCCATGTGCGCGGTGGCGGCGAACGTCGGATTGGCCAGCGGCGGGACGCGGTTAGGATTGGTGTCGATCAGGCCCTGCTCGCGCTCATTCCAGGTGGCGAGCATCTTGTGATCTGGCAGGCAGCCGATCAGCCCCGGGTGGATCAGCCCGGCAAAACGCACGCCCGGAATGTGCCGCGAACTGGTGAACATGCCCTGGAAATCCCAGATGGATTTCTGGGCATGGGGGAAGTGGTCGGTCAGGAAGCCGCCGCCGTTCTGCTGCGAGAAGAAGCCATTGAAGCCCCACAGCGACTCCTGCTTGGCGCCGATATCGAGCAGGTCCACCACCAGCAGGTCGCCCGGCTCAGCGCCCTCGACCCCGACCGGGCCGGACAGATAGTGCACGGTGGTCAGGTCGACGTCGCGCACGTCGGATGCATCGTCGTCGTTCTTGATCGCGCCAGCGGTCCAGTCGTAGGTCTCGAGAATGAAGTCGTCGCCCGGCTTGACCCAGCAGGCCATCGGAATGTCCGGATGCCAGCGGTTGTGGATCTGCTCGTTCTCGGTGGCAGGCTGATTCAAGTCGACCTTGATCAGGGTATCGGTCATGACGAAACTCCTTTGCGTTGGAAGGACATCAGCGTTGCGCTGAACACGGAGCTAGTCTTTTCCGTCGCCGGCTTTTCCGAAATACGTTGGATGACGTATGCCCGGAGCCAGCAAATGCGCGGCTTGCAGCGCTGCTGGGCAGGCAGGAGAAGGCCGGCGTGCAGGGAGATGCACACCGGCCTGACGATCAGGAAAAGGTGAAGGGTGACGCTGCTGCATCGCTCCGTGAAAGGGCCTACGCCGCGAACCAGTCTGCGTGGTTCGCGACCAAGGGCGCTGCCACGGAACAGCACGCTACACCGACAGGTAACGGCTGATGGTCGCCTCGTTGGCATTGGCCGCGCTTTCCTCCAGCACGAAGCGGCCCTTCTCGATGACCAGGAAGCGGTCGGCGATTTCCATGGTGAACGACAGCACCTGCTCGGAAACCACGATGGTGAGATCGCGAAGCGAGCGGATCTCCTTCAGCGTGCGCGCGATGTCCTTGATGATCGACGGCTGGATGCCCTCGGTCGGCTCGTCCAGCAGCAGCACCTTGGGATTGGTCGCCAGTGCCCGGGCGATGGCCAGCTGCTGTTGCTGGCCGCCGGACAGGTTGCCACCCTTGCGTTTGCGCATGTCGTGCAGCACCGGGAACAGCGCGTAGAGATCATCCGGCACCTTGCCGCCAGCGGCTGCAGGCAGACCGGTCTGGATGTTCTCCAGCACCGTCATGCTGGGGAAGATCATCCGCCCCTGGGGCACGTAGGCCACACCGCTGGCGACCCGCTGATGGGTCTCCAGCCCGGCGACTTCCTGCCCGTCCACCTGCACGCTGCCTGCGGTCTGCGGGACGATGCCCATCAGCGTCTTGAACAGTGTGGTCTTGCCCATGCCGTTGCGGCCCATGACCGCGACGATTTCCTGTTTTTCGACCTTGAGATTGAGGTCGTGAAGGATCTGACTCTGGCCGTAGCCCGAGGCGAGGCTGCTGATCTGGAACATGCTGAACTCCTTTGTGTACCTGTTGGGTGCGACACGCGTGGACATGCCTGCGGCGATGTCCACCCTACGGTGCGCGGACCAGCCGTCGGCTTAGGGTGGATAACCGCGAAGCGTTATCCACGCGTGCCAGGGCCCGCACCGCCTCAATGCCCCAGATAAACCTCGATGACCTTGGGATTGCTCTGCACCGCTTCCATGCTGCCCTCGGCCAGCACCTTGCCCTGATGCAGTACGGTGACCTTGTGGGCGATGCTCTTGACGAACTCCATGTCGTGCTCGATCACCAGCACCGAGCGGCCCTGGCTGATGCGCTTGAGCAGCTCGGCGGTCTGTGCCCGCTCGCTGACGCTCATGCCGGCCACCGGCTCGTCGAGCATCAGCAACTCCGGGTCTTGCATCAGCAGCATGCCGATCTCCAGCCATTGTTTCTGGCCGTGGGAGAGCAGTCCTGCCTCGCTGTACAGCTGCCCGGTGAGGCCGATTTCCGCCGCGATTTCCTCCACCCGGGCGACGACCTCGGCGCTGCGCTTGAAGAACAGCGCGCCGAACACCTTGCGCCCGGCCGGATAGGACATTTCCAGGTTCTCGAACACGCTGAGGTTTTCGTAGATCGACGGGTTCTGGAACTTGCGCCCTACCCCGGCGCGAACGATGTCGAACTCCTTCATCTTCGTCAGCTCGCGCCCGTCGAACTGGATCGAGCCGCCGGTGGCGCGGGTCTTCCCGCAGATCAGATCGAGCACCGTGGTCTTGCCGGCGCCGTTGGGGCCGATCACTACGCGTACCTCGTTGCGGTCCAGATAGAGGTTCAGGTCATCGACAGCCTTGAAACCATCGAAGGAAACGGTCAGGCCCTCGATGGCCAGCACCGGTTTGGGCATCTGAAATCCACTCATGGCGTGCTCTCCAGTTCTTTGGCGGGAACCGCATCGATCGTCGTACCGCCCACCCCCGGCTGCTCCGCCGACGGCTTGGACTTCATCGATGGCTGGCGCCGATCCGGCAGCCGCACACGCGCCAACCAGGGGCGGGCATGGCTCTGCCAGAGGCCTGCCAGACCGTTGGGGAAATACATGACCACCGCGATGAACAGGCCACCCATGAAATACAGCCAGAGCTCCGGGAAGCTCTCGGAGAACACCGTCTTGCCGTAGTTGACCAGCAGCGCGCCGTACACCGCGCCGAGCAGCGACATGCGCCCACCCACGGCGGCGAAGATGACCATCTCGATCGACGGCACGATGCCAACGAAGCTCGGCGACATGAAGCCCACCTGCAGGGTAAACATCGCGCCGCCGATGGCCGAGAAGCTCGCCGCCACGCAGAACACGAAGATCTTGAAGCTGGCCACGTCGTAACCGGAGAAGCGCACCCGCTCTTCCTTGTCACGCATGGCCATCAGCAGGCGCCCGAGCTTCGAGGCGAGAATGAAGCGACCGATCAGGATGCAGCCGATCAGCAGCGCCGCGTTGACGAAGTAGAGAATGGTCTTCGCCTCGTCAGTGCGAATGTCCCAGCCGAGCAGCGTCTTCAGGTCGGTGATGCCGTTCACCCCGCCGGTCAGGCCCTGCTGGCCGATGATCAGGATGGTTAGGATCGCCGCGATGGCCTGGGTGACGATGGAGAAGTACACGTCGCCCACCCGGCGCTTGAACATCGCCACACCGATGATCAGCGCGAGGATCGCCGGCACCGCGACCACGGCAAGCAGGGTGAAGCCGAAGCTCTGGAAGGGTTGCCAGAACAACGGCAGCTCGGTGATCTGGTTCCAGTCCATGAAGTCCGGAATGCCGGGCGTGGACTGGATCCTGGTGCTTTCCGGGTCAGAGGCCTCTAGCTTGAGAAACATCGCCATGCAGTAGCCGCCGAGGCCGAAGAAGATCCCCTGCCCCAGGCTGAGAATGCCGCCGTAGCCCCAGCAAAGCACCAGCCCCACGGCGACGAACGCGTAAGTCAGGTACTTGCCCACCATGTTCAGGCGGAAGCTGTCGAGCAGCAGCGGAAATGCCAGCAGGAGCAGCGCCGCGAGGATCAGCAGACCGATGCCGCCCTGCTTTCCGCCGAAGAATGTATCGAGTGTCTTATTCATCGTTCGCCCCACCTGAAAAAGCTGCTTCGAACCGTAGCGGGCAACCCCGGCTGCAAGTCGTCCGAAGCGCAATGAGCAACCCGGTACGCTTGGGAAATGAGCACAGCGCGACCCAGGCGGCGCGCGCAGCAGGTGCAAATGGTCTTTTTCATTTGCGCACCTTGGCCGTGAACAGCCCCTGCGGACGCAGCATGAGGATCAGGATTACCGCCGAAAGGGTCAGCACCTTGGCCATCGAGCCACTGATGAAGAACTCGGCGATCGACTGCGTCTGGGCGATGGAGAACGCCGAGGCGATGGTGCCGAACAGGCTGGCCGCGCCGCCGAAGACCACCACCAGAAAGGTGTCGACGATGTACAGCGAACCGGAGGTCGGGCCCGTCGAACCGATGGTGGTGAACGCCGCGCCGGCGACCCCAGCCACGCCGCAGCCCAGGGCGAAGGTCATGCGGTCGACCTTCTTGGTGTTGATCCCCACCGAACGCGCCATCACCCGGTTCTGCACCGTGGCGCGCACCTGCAGGCCCCAGCGCGAGCGGTACATGAGGACGAAGATCGCCGTGGTGAGCAGCAGTGTCAGCGCCATCACGAACAGCCCGTTGAGCGGAATGTCGATGGTGTCAGTGGGCATCCAGGAACCCATCAGCCAGTCCGGCAGCGTGGCGCTGACCTCGCGCGCACCGAAGATCGAACGAAACGCCTGCTGCATCACCAGTGACAGGCCCCAGGTCGCCAGCAACGTGTCCAGCGGGCGGTGATAGAGCTTGCTGATCAGCGCCCATTCGGCCAGCCAGCCAAGCGCACCGGCGATCACGAATGACAGCGCGATGGCGACGAAGAAATAGTAGGGCTGCAGCTCAGGCACATACTTGAGCGTCAGCACCGAGACCAGATAGGTGGTGTACGCACCCACGGTGAGGAACTCGCCATGGGCCATGTTGATCACGCCCATCTGACCAAAGATGATCGCCAGACCCAGAGCCATCAGCAGCAGCACGCAGAACACCGACAAGCCGTTGAAACCCTGCATGGCCGCGATGGCACCAAACTCCGATAGCCATTCCATGATGATGTCTCCTGATGGCAAAAGAGAGCGCCGCGGGCCTGCCGGCACGCGGCGCAGAGAGGGTTACTGGTAGCCTTTCGGGAAGGGATTCGGCTCGATCAGGTCGGACTCGAAGACCACCTGGAACTGCCCGTCGGCCTGCACCTGGCCGATGCGCGTCTTGCTCCACAGATGCTGGTTCTCGTGGACCTTCACGTAGCCTTCCGGCGCGGTGTTCAGCTCCAGCCCGGCTGAGGCGGCGACCACCTTGTCGACGTCGAAGCTGCCAGCCTTCTCGACCGCGGCCTTCCACAGCCATGGGCCGAGATAGGCGGCCTGGGTGACGTCACCGATCACCGCGTCGCTGCCGTACTTGGCCTTGAACGCCTTGACGAATTCGGCGTTGTTCGGGTTGTCCAGGCTCTGGAAGTACTTCATCGAGGCGTAGAAGCCGGCCATGTTCTCGCCGCCGATGCCGAGCAGTTCGTCCTCGGTGACCGAGAGGGTCAGCAGGGTCTGCTTGTCCGCGGTGATGCCGGCGGCCTTGAGCTGCTTGTAGAAGGCGACGTTGGAACCGCCGACCACGGCAGCGAAGATCACGTCGGGCTTCTTCAGCTTGATCTTGTTGGTCAGCGAGCCGAACTGGGTGTTGCCCAGCGGGTAGTACTCCTCGCCCACCACCTTGCCGCCGAGCACGTTCTCGATGTGCTTGCGGGCGATCTTCATCGAGGTGCGCGGCCAGATGTAGTCCGAGCCGAGCAGGTAGAAGGTCTTGGCGCCCTTCTCCTTGGCGACCCAGTCGAGGCCGGCGAGGATCTGCTGGGTGGCCTCCTGGCCGGTGTAGACGACGTTCTTCGACTGCTCCAGCCCTTCATAGAAAGTCGGGTAGTAAAGCAGTCCGTTTTCCCGCTCGAAGATAGGCAGCACCGCCTTGCGCGAGGCCGAGGTCCAGCAGCCGAACACCGCCGCGACCTTGTCGCGCTCCAGCAGCTTCTTGGCCTTTTCGGCGAAGGTCGGCCAGTCGGAGGCGCCGTCTTCCTGCACCACCTTGATCTGCCGGCCAAGGATGCCGCCTGCCGCGTTGATCTGCTCAATGGCCAGTCGCTCGGCCTGGATCGAGCCGGTCTCGGAGATGGCCATGGTGCCCGTTGCCGAATGCAGCTGCCCGACCACCACTTCCGTATCGGTGACCGCCAAGCCGGTGGTGTTGACCTCGGCGCTGGCGCTCGAGGCGAAGATGCTCATTGCCAGCATCGAGAGTGCCGCAGCCCCCTGCGCAAGCCGGCGGGGAAGGCGGCGTGACGAACCCGTCAGTTTTGGATCCATGATGATTGCTCCTGTCTCGGTGGGCCGTGCTTGGCTTGCCGCAACATTGCTGCTGCGGGCCGGCATCGGGTCGGGAGCAAGAATGGGCTCGGCTGTCTGGCCGGGGTATACGCAGGATGACGTAAGCGGGTACGTCATCTGACGTATCCGTTGCAGGCGCACTGCTGGTGCATCCTTGCGCCGGTATGGAGCACGCCGGCAGCCGGCAACCCTCGTCCCTGCCGATCACGGCAGCGCTGCGCCGGCATGCGTTCCGGTGCTTCGCCGCAGGCCATCAGCAGTACCGAACGGGGGCACGGAAGTTGCTCAAACCAGGGAAACGACAACCAGCCGGGGCCGCCAGCGTGCAGATCACAGGCACACAGCGCATCGTCAAAATTCGCCGCGACTACAACAGCTGGGTCGCCGACGAGACGCTGGAAGACTACGCCCTGCGTTTCACCCCCAAGTCGTTTCGCAAGTGGTCGGAATTCCGTATCGCCAACACCGCGCTCGGTGCGGTGTCGTTCCTGGCCCTGGAAGCCATCGGCGGCACGCTGGCCCTATCCTACGGTTTCACCAATACGCTCTGGACGATCCTCGCGGTGGCGCTGGTGATCTTCCTCACCGGGTTGCCGATCAGTTACTACGCGGCGCGCTACGGCGTGGACATGGACCTGCTGACCCGCGGCGCCGGCTTCGGCTACATCGGCTCGACCATCACCTCGCTGATCTATGCCAGCTTCACCTTCCTGTTCTTCGCCCTCGAAGCGGCGATCATGGCGCTGGCGCTGGAGCTGTACTTCGGCATCCCGCTGGCGCTGGCCTATGTGATCTGCTCGATCATCATCGTGCCGCTGGTGACCTACGGCATCACCCTGATCAACCGCCTGCAGCTCTGGACGCAACCGGTCTGGCTGATCCTTCTGTTGCTGCCCTACATCTTCGTCATCGCCAAGAACCCAGAGGCGCTGAGCGATCTGACCAGTTTTGCCGGCCGCGAAGGCGACGGCGGCTCATTCAACCTACTGTCCTTCGGCGCCGCCTGCACCGTGGCGCTGGCACTGATCACGCAGATCGGCGAGCAGGTCGACTACCTGCGCTTCCTGCCCGAGAAGACGCGACAGAACCGCGTCCGCTGGTGGCTGGCGATGCTCGCCGCCGGCCCCGGTTGGATCATCCCCGGCGCGCTGAAGATGCTCGCCGGCGCCTTTCTTGCCTTTCTCGCGCTGCAGCACGAAATCCCGGTGGACAAGGCGGCCGAACCGACGCAGATGTACCTGGTGGCCTTCAGCTACGTGTTCGCCTCGCCGGAATGGGCGCTGGGCGCCATGGTGCTGTTCGTCATCGTCTCGCAGGTGAAGATCAACGTGACCAACGCCTATGCCGGCTCCCTGGCCTGGTCGAACTTCTTCGCGCGCGTCACCCACAGCCATCCGGGGCGGGTGGTCTGGCTGGTATTCAACGTCTCGATCGCGCTGATGCTAATGGAGCTGGGCGTGTTCGAGGCCATCGAGCAGGTGCTCGGGCTGTACGCCAACGTCGCAATCGCCTGGATCGGCGCGCTGGTCGCGGACCTAGTGATCAACAAGCCGCTGGGCCTGTCGCCGCGGCAGATCGAATTCAAGCGCGCACACCTCTACGACATCAACCCTGTGGGCGTCGGCGCCATGCTGATCGCCTCGCTTCTGGCGATCCTCGCCCACAGCGGCGCGCTCGGTGCGCTGGTCCAGGCAGCCTCACCGATGATCGCGCTGGGCACTGCACTGGTCTGCGCACCGCTGATCGCCTGGCTCACCGGCGGGCGCTTCTATATCGCCCGTAAACGCCAGCCAGAGCTGCTCTACCCCTATACCGAACGCGGCAAGATCGCCTGCGTGCTGTGCAGCAATGCCTTCGAGGAGCCGGACACCGCCTTCTGCCCCGCCTACGGTGCGCCGATCTGCTCGCTGTGCTGCTCGCTAGATGCCCGCTGCGGCGACCTCTGCAAACCGCACGCGCGGCTCTCGGCGCAGTGGGACAACTTCGTTCGCTGGGCCTTCCCACAGGTGTCCATCCCGCGGCTGCACACCCGTCTGGCGCACTACCTCGGTGTGCTCGGCCTGATCATCGGCCTGCTTTCGCTGGCGCTCTGGCTGATTTACAGCCAGGTCTCGCCAAGTGTCGTGGCCAGCTCGCAGGAGGCGGGAGAAACCCTTTACCAGGCCTTTCTCAAGGCGTTCCTGGTGCTCTCGTTGTTCGCCGGCATTCTCGCCTGGTGGGTGGTGCTGACCCGCGAAAGCCGCCACGTCGCCCAACAGGAATCGGATCGCCAGACCCACCTGCTAATGCAGGAAATCGAAGCCCACCGCAAGACCGACGAACAGCTGCAGAAGGCCAAGGAGGCGTCCGAGGCAGCCAATGCCGCCAAGAGCCGCTATGTGACCGGCCTGTCCCATGAGCTGCGCACGCCGCTCAACAGCATCCTCGGCTACGCGCAGATCCTGTTGCGCGATGGCGAGCTGCCGACGCGACACAAGGAAGCGCTGGGCACCATCCATCGCAGCGGCGCTCACCTGCTCTCGCTGATCGACGGCCTGCTCGACGTGGCCAGGATAGAGGCCGGAAAACTCAATCTGGAGCCCTCCGAGATCGCCTTTCCCGAGTTTCTCCTGCAGGTACGCCAGATGATCGCGCCGCAGGCCGAGGAAAAGGGCCTGCGCTTCCACTTCGAAACCCAGGGCCGCATCCCGGCCGTGGTGCGTGGTGATGAGAAGCGCGTACGGCAGATTCTCATCAACCTGCTCGGCAATGCGGTGCGCTACACCGACGCCGGCAGCATCACCCTGCGCGCGAGCTACCTGCGCGAAACGGCGACCTTCGAGATCGCCGACACCGGCATCGGCATTGCCCCCGAGCAGGTGGAGCGACTGTTCCAGCCGTTCGAGCGAGGCAATCCGTTGCGCCAGGACAGCGGCCTGGGCCTCGGCCTGACCATCACCCGCATGCTCACCGCCTTGATGGGCGGCGAGCTGTCGATGAAGAGCGAGCAAGGTCGCGGCAGCGTCTTCCAGCTGCGCCTGTTCCTCTCCGAAGTGCGCGTGCCGCAGGCGGTAGTCCATGTCGAACACGACATCATCGGCTACCACGGCCCGCGCCGTCGCGTGCTGGTGGTCGACGACCACATCGAACACCGCAAGGTGCTGGCCGGCATGCTTGAGCCACTGGGCTTCGAGATACTCATGGCCAGCAATGGCCAGGAAGCGCTCAGCCTGGTCTCGCTGCACAACCCTGATCTGATCCTGATGGATCTTTCCATGCCGCAGCTCGACGGCTGGCAGACCGCCAGGCTGATTCGCCGCTCGGTGGGTTCGACGGCGCCGATCATCGTCATTTCCGCCAATGCCTTCGTCGACGGAGCGAGTGTCGCCGCCGATTGCAGTGACTACCTGCCCAAGCCGGTGCATGCACCGGTGCTGCTGGACAAGATTCGCCAGCAGCTAGCGCTGGAATGGCTCAGACGCGATGCGGACGCCTCCGCTTCGATGGCCGCCGCCCTGCCGCTCGATGCACTGCACGCGCTGCAGCAACAGACCTCGCTCGGATATGTACGCGGCGTGCTCGAACTGCTCGACCAGTTCGAACGCAACCTGCCGGCCGCCGCCGCGCAACTCCAGGAACTGCGCCAGCTGGCCAGACGTTTCCAGCTAAACGAACTGGGCCAGCGCCTGGATCAGGCCATGACCAACGAGATTCAGACGACCATGGAGAACCCCCATGCATCCAGCTGATCATCCGCAGAATCAGGGCATCGTGATGATCGTCGATGACGTGCCCGACAACCTCGCCCTGCTCTCCGGCGCATTGGATCAGGCCGGCTACATGGTGCTGGTGGCGCTGGACGGCCTCAGCGCGCTGGAGCGAATGCAGCGGCTGAAGCCGGATATCGTTCTGCTCGACGCCATGATGCCCGGGCTGGACGGTTTCGATACCTGCCGCCGGATCAAGGCGCAGACCGAGCTGGAAGACGTGCCGGTGCTGTTCATGACTGCCCTGACCGAAAGCGAGCATGTGCTTGCCGGCTTCGAGGCGGGCGGCATCGACTACGTGACCAAGCCTATCCACCCGGAACAGGTGCTGGCCCGAGTGGCTGCACACCTACGCACTGCCCGCGCCTTGCAGAACGCTCGCCTTATCTCAACTCAGACGTCTCCCGCAGATAACAGGCAGATTCAGGCCATGCTAACCCAGCGCTATCAATTAACCGGGCGAGAAGTTGAAGTTCTGCACTGGGTGTCCTGCGGCAAAACCAACCGCGATATCGGCGATATCCTCGGGCTTAGCCCGCGGACGGTGAACAAGCATCTGGAACATGTCTACGTGAAACTCGGCGTTGAGACGCGAACGGCCGCCGCCGCCATCGCAATGTCCGCGTCCGCCCGCTGAGCTTGGCATCCCCGGAGTGCGCACCAGTCGGGAACGTTTTTAATGTGCGCCATGTCACATAGGGGCAGATTGGCATCAGGCCGTTTTGGGCTGCATTACGCAACGTGATACAGCCATTACCCGCAGAGGACGACAGGATGTTTTCCAGCTATCTCTATGAAGCCGCACTTATCTATGGCCTGGTCTTCACTTCGGTGGGGTTCGTGCTGGGCATGTTCTACAACAATCGCAAGGTCTTTCAGTTGGAAGACAAGGTGCAGCGCCTCAAGCGCACCGTCAGACACTTGCAGGGCAAGGTAGACCCGTCTGGCGCGAGGCCGAAGGCTGCCCGCCGACCACGCGATACCGCAGGATTGAGCAGCGTTCGCTGAGCGTTTTTCAATCAGGCCCGAAGGCCGACTGTTGCCGGAGTAACCGCAGCAGTCGGCCTTTTTGTTTCCAATCCAAAATGCTGGGAACTTTTCCGACCGACGGAAAGTGGCCTGCAGGCCTTGTCAGCTGTGCCTTTGTTGACCTGCGACAAAAAAGCGCTCGATGGTCAAATCGCTGCCGAAACTTTTTCTTACACCTCCACGTCGGAGCAAGAAGGAGCTCAGGGAACAGTGGCCAAGCGGCCAAACCCAGAGCGAGCATCCGACTCAAGGACCGAAGATTCGCGGTTACGGCGAATGAAGATGGACCGCCAATCGCGAATGAATGCAACGGACCAGGAAAGATGATTCGCCCCGCCCGGCAGGCGGCCTGAGCAGCGTTTTCACGTACGCTTGGCAGGGAATAAGGAAGATGCTTTTCAATTCAATGGAATTCATCGCCGGGTTTCTTCCGGTGGTTTTGATCGGATTCTTCGTACTGACCGGATCGGGCCGACAACGGCTTGCGGTGATCTGGCTGACCGTCCTCTCGTTGGTGTTCTACGGCTGGTGGAACCCGGTCTACGTACCGCTGCTGGTCGGCAGCATGCTGGTCAACTATCTGCTCGGTGGCTACCTGCGCCGGCGCCCCTCACGTCTGGTGCTCGGGTTGGCGGTCGCGGCCAACGTGCTGCTGCTGGTCTACTACAAGTACACCGGGTTCCTGCTCGGCACGCTGGATACGGCGCTGGATCTCGGTTGGCGGGTGGAAGACATCATCCTGCCGTTGGCAATTTCCTTCTTTACCTTCCAGCAGATCGCTTACCTGGTCGATGCCCATGACGGCGTGGTGCAAGAGCACGACTTTGCCAACTACTGTCTGTTCATCAGCTTCTTCCCGCAGCTGATCGCCGGGCCGATTACTCATCATGGCGAGATGCTCGCGCAGTTCCGCGACCGCGCGCGCTTTCGTGTGCGCACCGATAACCTGTCCCTGGGCGCGACGGTGTTTCTGCTTGGACTGTTCAAAAAAGTGGTGATCGCCGACACCCTCGCGCTGAAAGCCACGCCGGTTTTCAGCCTGGCCGCCGACGGCGCCATCCCCGCGTTCTACGACGCCTGGACCGGCGCGCTGACCTACACGCTGCAGATCTACTTCGACTTTTCCGGCTACAGCGACATGGCCATCGGCCTGGCGCTGCTGTTCGGCATCAGCCTGCCGGCCAACTTCAACAGCCCGTTCAAGGCGCGCAATGTCATCGACTACTGGTCACGCTGGCACATGACGCTGACACGCTTTCTCACCGCCTACATCTACAACCCCATCGTGCTGCGCGTGACCCGCGCTCGCATGGCCGCCGGCAAGCCGCAGCCGCGGCGCGGCAAGATGACTGCCGGCACCTTCTTCGCCCTGGTTGCCTACCCCACGGTTTTCACCATGTTCATTTCCGGCATCTGGCACGGCGCCGGCTGGCAGTTCGTGGTGTTCGGCCTGCTGCACGGCTTCTACCTGGTGGCAGCCCATGGCTGGCGCGCCTGGAAGGCGCGCCAGGGCTGGAAACTGGACAGCGATATCTGGTGGCACAAGGCAGCGGCAGTCGCTGTGACCTTCGGCTGCGTGGTGGTGGCGATGGTTTTCTTCCGCGCCAGTGACGTACCCGCTGCCCTCGCCATTCTCACCGGCATGCTCGGCCTGAGCCCCATCAGCACTCACATGGATCGCTCCGACTTCGTCTACATCGCGGCGTTGCTGGTGTTCGTCTGGGGCATGCCGAACGTGCAGCAGTGGATGGGCCATTTCCGTACCGCACTCAATTACCAGGCGCAGCAGCACTGGACCGAACGGCTGCTACCGATCAGCACTTGGCGGCCGAGTGCGCTCCACGGCATGGCGGTCGGCGTGCTCGGCTTCTTCGCCCTGGCAATCGCCTTTTCCATGGCGCCGACCGAGTTCCTCTACTTCCAGTTCTGACCACGACAAGGAGTCACAGGCATGCAACAACTTCCCTGGCAGCCGGTGCACCCGGACCTATCCAGCGCGATTGGCCAAGCCAAACGCATCGATGACCCCCTGCAGCGGCTGCATGAGGCCGTCCGGCTGTGCGCTTATCAACGGGATTTCACCCTGACCGCACGGCTGGACAAGCTCGCCGCCAGCGGTATCGAACAGCACGCCAAAGCGGCACGACTGACGCCGCTGCGGGTGGCGCTGCTGTCCTCGCATACGGTCGATTACCTGCTGCCGGCCATTCGCGTTGCCGGGCTGCAGCGGCGCCTGGCGCTGTCGCTGCACGTGGCGCCCTACGGCATGTACCGCCAGGCACTGTTGGCCGACGATCCAGCGCTGAACGCTTTCGCCCCGCAACTGGTGCTGTTGGCGCTGGACGCTCATGACGCACCACTGCAACTGCCGCTACAGGCCAGCCAGGCGGAGGTGGATGCCGCGGTCGCGGAGCGCGTCGAAGAGCTGCGCCTGCTCTGGCGTCGAGCACGCGAACGCTACGCCGCGCAGGTGGTGCAGCAAACGCTGGTGCCAGTCGAGCCGCCACTGTTCGGTTCTTACGAGGCGCTGGTGCCAGCGTCGCCTAGGGCGATCATCGAACGACTGAATACCGCCATACGCAATGCCGCTCGCGAAGATGGCGTGCTGCTGCTCGACCTGGCCTGGCAGGCAGCTGCGTATGGTGATGGCCTGGCCGAGCCGGTGCGCTGGCACCAGGCCAAGCAGCTGGTCAGCCCGACTGTGGCACCACTGTATGGCGAGCACCTGGCGCGCATTGCGGCGGCGACTGCCGGGCTGTCGCGCAAATGCCTGGTACTGGACCTGGACAACACGGTTTGGGGCGGCGTGATCGGCGATGACGGCATCGACGGCATCCAGCTCGGCCAGGGCAGCCCCAGCGGCGAGGCATATTTGGCCTTCCAGCGCTACGCCGCTCAACTGGCCTGTCGCGGGGTGATTCTGGCGGTGTGCAGCAAGAACGACCTGCACGTCGCCGAGGCGGGATTCGCACACTCGGAAATGGCGCTCAAGCGCAGCGATATCGCAGCGTTCGTCGCCAACTGGGAAGACAAGGCCGGCAACCTGCGGCGCATCGCGAGCATGCTCGACATCGGCCTCGACAGCCTGGTGTTCGTCGACGACAACCCTGCCGAACGCGACATCGTGCGCCGCGAGCTGCCAGAGGTCGCCGTTCCGGAGCTGCCAGACGACGTCGCCGACTACCCGGCGCGCATCGCCGCCGCAGGTTATTTCGAGGCGGTGTCGTTCACCTCCGATGACGCCGCGCGCGGTCGCAGCTATGCGCTTAACGCCGAGCGCAAGGCCGCGCAGGGCCAGGCGACGGACATGGAAGGTTACCTGCGCGGCCTGCAGATGCTGCTGCGCGTCAGCCGCATCTGCGCTACCGAACTGACTCGCGCCACCCAGCTGATCAACAAGACCAACCAGTTCAACCTCACCACCCGCCGCTTTACCGAAGCCGAAGTCGAGCGTATGGCCAGCGACCCGCAAAGCATCGCGCTGGCCCTGCGCCTGGAAGACAAGTTCGGTGACAACGGCCTGATCAGCGTGGTGCTGGCGCGACCGGATGCGGCTATCGAGCCCGATGAGCTGCTGATCGACAGCTGGCTGATGAGCTGCCGCGTGCTGGGTCGCCAAGTCGAGGCCGCCGTGCTGGAGGTGCTGGCCGATGCGGCAAATGCCGCCGGCTACCGCGCCCTGGTTGGCGAATACCGCCCCACCGAACGCAACGGCATGGTCGCCGAGCACTATCCGCGGCTGGGCTTCGAGCAGCGCCCCGCCCCTGCAAACGCAAACGCCGATGCAAGTTTCTGGCGCTGCGAGCTGGCCTCGCGCGCCCCCATCCACCATCACATCCAGGTGCAAGCATGAACGAAAAGGAAATTCTCCAGGCGCTGACCCAGGTCTTCCACGACGTGTTCGACGATGACGATATCGTCCTCACGCCAGAAACCACCGCCGACGACATTGATGGCTGGGACAGCCAAACCCATGTACTGCTGATCGTGGCCGCCGAGCAACGCTTCGGCATCAAGTTCCGCACCGCCGAGCTCGAATCGCTGAAGAACGTCGGCCACTTCGCCCAACTGATCCAGACCAAACTCGGAGGGCGTTGAGCCATGGCCAGCTCCGTCGATACATGCCCGGGCGGCAACACCGGCCGGGACAAGGTAGACCAGCGGCCAGTGCGTGCCGGGTATCTGCTGGGAATGTTCGCCGGGCTGTTCGGGATGCTTGGCGGCTTTGCCGCCTTGCTCGCCTGGCTCGACCACACCGACAACCTGCCGCCACCGGCCTTCTCGAACAGCCTGTGCGTGGATGAAAAGCTGCACTTTCTAAGGCACAACCCGATCGCCAAGCCGAACCTGCTTGTCATCGGCTCATCGGTAGCCTGGCGCCACGTCGATGGTGATGTGCTGATCGAACAGGCCCCTGGAGTACGTCCGCTAAACGGAGCGTTCTGCGGCCTGCACGCCAACCAGGCGACCTACGTCGCCAACTGGCTGCTGGACCGCGAGCCGACCGTCCGCCAGGTGGTGATGATCGTCGATCCGTTGGACTTCGCCGGCTGCTGGAAGGTGCAGGATGCGGTGTTCGACCGTGAGCACGCTGACCAGTACGTCTATCAGCAGGCCTCGCGCTGGGGCTACTACATGCGTTACTTCTCGCCCCGCTCACTGTTGCGCAATGCCAAGACGGTGAAGGCGCAACGGGCCAACGAGATCGAATGGGACCCGCTGGTGTTCACCCGTCACGGCGACGGCCCGCTCGAACCACGGACTGACCGGGGCCTGTTCTACGGCAAGCCGGACCCGCTGGATAATAGCTGCTTCGCGGCGCTGGGCAAGCTGTCCAAGCGCTTGCAAGAAGAGCAACGCCAGCTGCTCGTCGTCTCCACGCCGTTGCATCCGCAGTGGAAGGCGAAGGTCGATGCCGATGGCAGTTTTCTTACCCGTTTCGACGACAAGCTGAGCGCCGCCATCGCCGGCAACGCCTCGGCACAGTACTGGAACGCCGACCGCGAATGGCGAGCGCCACCGGCAGCCTTTGTCGACGCCATTCACCTGCGCTGGTCAGCCGTACAAGACTTTTCCGAAGCGCTAGCCGAGCAGTTGCGTGAATCAGAGCATGCGCGGCTGGGCGCATCGGTACTGGCCGGTAGCAACGGCTTCGGCGCCCCTTGAGTCACGAGCGAACCGGCGGGAGCGGAAGCGGTCCGAGAAGGAACATACAAACAAGAACGTAAGCCAGGAGTCAGATCATGCATTCTCGTTCTTTGCTGTGCTCGTGCCTGCTCGCTGCAACCGTCGCCGCCCCCGCTGTCAGTCATGCCGACATCCTTTCCATCAAGGTGGAGAACGACATCATCGCCAGGGGCAGCGATGGTCATTACAGCAACGGTCTGGAAGTGATCTGGGGTTTCGAACCGGACGACCAGAGCTGGACGCGTCGCTTTGCCGATCTGCTCCCCGGCTGGTCAGGCGCCACTGTCGACAACGTCGCCTACCGCTTCGGCCATCAGATCTACACGCCGGAGGAAATCGAAACCCGACAACTGATCGAAGACGACCGCCCCTATGCCGGCCTGCTCTTCGCCGGTATGTCGATGTTCTCCGATACCCAATTTGATGGCTGGCGCGCGGCGCAGAGCTTGCACCTGGATGCCGGCATTGTCGGCCCGGCCGCCGGCGGCAAGCGCCTGCAACGTGCGGTGCACAAGGCCACCAACAGCGACGAACCCAACGGCTGGGACAATCAGCTGGAGAACGAACCCTTCGTCAATCTTGGCTACCAGCATCGTTGGTGGCTGCAGGAGCGCTTCGCAGGTCTGGAATTGGAATACGGCCCGAGCCTCGGCTTCGCCCTCGGCAACCTCTACAGCTACGGTTCGGCCGGAATGGGCCTGCGCCTGGGGCAGAACCTGCAGCGCAGCTTCAGCATCCCGGCGGTGACGCCAGCGCAAAGCGGCAGCCAGTTGTTCCGCCCCGGCGGCGATTTCGCCTGGTACGGCTTCGCCAACGTCGAAGGCCGCTACATGGCGCACAACATGCTGCTGGACGGCAACACCTTCGAGGACAGCCATTCGGTGGACCGTCGCGAGTGGGTCGGTGATGCCAAGGTCGGCGTGGCAGTGACCTGGAGCCGCTGGCAGCTGGCGTTCGCCAACGTATGGCGCACCCGTGAGTTCCAGGGCCAGCGGGAGCATGACCAATTCGGCTCGATCACCCTGTCTACCGCACTCTGAAGCGCCGCCAGCGGCCGCCTTTCAGTTGCGCGAGATGCCGTGCTTGCGCAGCTTGCGGTAGAGGGTGTTGCGGCTGATCCCCAGCTGCTCGGCGACCCGGCTTATCTGCCAGTGTCGCTCGCGCAGCACGGCGAGCAAGGCCTCACGCTCAGCGGTCTGCAGCGCATCGCGCGGCGCCTCCACCGTGCCGAAGTCGGCAGGCAGCACGGCAAGCACCTCGTCAACGGCGATGCACCCCCGCTCGCTCAAGGCCGCCAACGTGCGCAGCAGATTGCGCATCTGCCGTACGTTGCCCGGCCAGCTGTAGCCCAGCAACGCCTGCCGCGCGGCTGGATCAAGGTAGATCGACTCACCCTTGGCTTCTTCAGCCAGCAAATGATCGAGCAACGCTGCCTTGTCGCTACGCTCGCGCAACGCCGGCAAAGCCACCATCAGCCCACCGAGCCGGTAATACAGGTCCTCACGGAACGCCCCGCTGGCCACCAGCGCACGCAGTTCATGATGGCTGGCGCTGATCAGGCGGATGTTCAGCTCAGTCGGCATGGCAGCGCCCAGCGGCGTGACCTTGCGTTCCTCCAGCACACGCAGCAATCGGGTCTGCAGCGCGAGCGGCATATCGCCGATCTCGTCGAGAAAGAGAATGCCGCCATTGGCCTGTTCGAGCTTGCCCACCATGCCCTCGCGACGCGCGCCGGTGAAGCTACCGCCGCGATAGCCGAACAGCTCGCTTTCAATCAGCGTCTCCGGAATCGCCGCGCAGTTGAGCGCCACGAATGGCCGGGCGGCACGGGTGCTGGCTCGATGCAGCGCGCTGGCGAAGGCCTCCTTGCCCGTACCGGTCTCACCTTGCAGCAACACCGGCACATCACGTTCGAGCACTTTCAGCGCGCGGTTGAAGTCGGTGCGCATCGACGGATCGAGCAGACAGAAACCGCCGACCAGCTCTGCCGCCTTTTTCGGCGGGGCAACCACCACGCGCATCTGCGGCCCGCGCAACTGGCAATACAGCCGCTGACCGTTGTGGGTGTGCAGCGGCCAGCAGGTGCCCGGCTGCGGTCGGGCTCGCTCCAGTAGCCGGTCAAGACGCAGGTCGAACAGGCTTTCCAGCGATTGGCCCAGCAGTGCTTCGCGGTTGCTGGCCAGCAGATTCAGTGCGGTTTCATTGATGGTCGTGATACGACCTTCAGCATCGAACGCCAGCAGGCCTTCGCTGAGCAGGCCGATGTATTCGGGCTGGGCATGGAAGCGCAGCAGGTAATCGCCTTCGCAGTGCTGCAGGAAGAAGCAGCTTTCGATGAGTTTGGCCGACAGGTTGGTCAGCGCCATGGTGTGAAAGCGCCGCTGCCGCGACAGATCCTCGCGCGCCGATGACACATTGAGCACGGCAAGCAAACCACCCTCGGCATCGAACACCGGGCTTGCCGAACAGGTCAGCGCCGCGTGCCGGCCGCGGAAATGCTCGTCACGTCGAATCGTCAGCGCTTGGCGCTCCAGCAGGCACAGGCCGACGCCATTGGTGCCCTCGGTCGCCTCGTTCCACACCGCGCCAAGCCAGAGCCCGGCACGCTGGAATTCGGCGCGCTCAGCCTGGTCCGCCACGCTGTCGATCACCACGCCGCTGGCGTCGGTCAGCAGTACCGCGTGGCCGCTGCTGCCCAGCTGCTGGTGCAGGCTGTTCATCTGCCAGTGGGCGACGGCGATGACTCGGTCCAGCCGCTCACGGTGCTCGTTCAGTCGTGGCCGCTCGATCACGCAGGGCGCGTGCGGGCTGGTGGGGTCGAGCTGATGCTGTTCCAGGCAGCGGCGCCAGGAGCGCGCGATGGCGGGATCGGCAGCCGGGCCCTGACTGGCTGCGGTGCCTTCACCGAAGCTCAGTACCTGGTGCGCATGCTGATTCAGGCGAGAGGTCATTCTTGTTGTTCTCCGCGATGTTTCGAGGCGGGTTCGCGCCCAGCATAGGCCAAATGCCCGGGCGCCGCATGCTGTGCCATGGCTGGTACAAAGTGTCACCCACGGCATGTCGCCGATGGCACAGCGCCGCCTCGACCAGCCGGTCCCGAGACGGCTGCAAGCCAGCCACCATGCGGCGGGACGTTCGCTGGCCCGCTGCTTGCTCTACTGGAAACACGGTATCCCCGTGAATAACAACAAAGACCAGGAGAACCACCATGCGTCCCAGCAATGATGTCCCCTTCGATCTGAAAACCGACAACGGCAGCGACCTCGGCGGCGACAGCCAGGCCACTGCTAGCCGCACCCCCACCGAGCAGTTGTCTGCCTGGGTCGAAAACCTCGGCCAGCGCCTGGCCCAACGCGATATCGACGGCGCCCTGGAGCTGTTCGCCGACGACTGCCACTGGCGCGATCTGGTGCTGTTCAGCTGGAACCTGGTCACCCTCGAGGGCAAGGCCGATATCCGCGACATGCTGGAAAACCAGCTCGAAGCGACCCGGCCGGACAAATGGAAGCTCGAAGGTGAAGCGAGCCTGGCCGACGGCGTGCTCGAAGGCTGGATCAGCCTGGAAACCGATGTCGCCCGCGGCAAGGGTTATGTACGCCTGAAGGACGGCCTGTGCTGGACGCTGCTGACCACCATGCGTGAACTCAAGGGCCACGAGGAACCGCTCGGACGTCGTCGGCCACTGGGTGCCGAACATGGCCATGGCCTGGCCGACAAGCGCAACTGGCTGGAAAAGCGCCGCGATGAAGAAGCCGCGCTGGGCATCACCGAGCAGCCCTACTGCCTGGTCATCGGCGGTGGCCAGGGCGGCCTCGGCCTCGGCGCACGACTCAAGCGTCTCGGCGTGCCTACGCTGATCGTCGACAAGGCCGAGCGCCCCGGCGACCAGTGGCGCGGGCGCTACAAATCACTGTGCCTGCACGACCCGGTCTGGTACGACCACATGCCCTACCTGCCCTTTCCCGACCATTGGCCGGTCTTCACGCCCAAGGATCAGATCGGCGATTGGCTGGAGATGTACAGCAAGGTCATGGAGCTGAACTACTGGGCGAAGACCGAATGCGTCAAAGCCAGCTTCGACGAAGCCGAAGGCCGCTGGACGGTCGAGGTGCTGCGCGACGGCAAGCCGATGACGCTCAAGCCCGCACAGCTGATCCTCGCCACCGGCATGTCCGGCGTGCCCAACGTGCCGGTCTACCCGGGCGCCGAGACCTTCGCCGGCCAGCAACACCATTCCAGCCAGCACCCTGGCGGCGATGCCTGGCGCGGTAAGCGCGCGGTGGTCATCGGTGCCAACAACTCGGCCCATGACATCTGCGCGGACCTGGTGGAGAACGGCGCGGACGTCACCATGGTGCAGCGTTCTAGCACGCATATCGTGCGCTCCGACACCCTGATGGACGTGGTGTTCGGCCCCCTCTATTCCGAGGATGCCGTCGAAAACGGGCTGACCACCGACAAGGCCGACATGCTGTTCGCCTCGATCCCTTACAAGGTGCTGCCGCAGTTTCATCGCCAGGCGTTCGAGCAGGTCAAAGAGCGTGATAAAGACTTCTACGATCGCCTGACCGCAGCGGGCTTCATGCTCGATTTTGGCGATGATGAATCCGGTCTGTTCCTTAAGTACGTGCGCCGCGGATCGGGCTACTACATCGACGTGGGCGCCTGCGAGCTGATCGCCGACGGTACCATCAAGCTGAAGAGCGGGCCCGGGCTTTGCGTCGACCACATCGAGGCGGATACCGTGGTGCTCAACGATGGCAGCCGCTTGCCGGCCGATCTGATCGTCTACGCCACCGGCTACGGCTCAATGAACGGTTGGGCGGCTCGCTTGATCTCCCAGGAAGTCGCCGACAAGGTCGGGCGCTGCTGGGGGCTGGGCTCCGGCACCACCAAGGACCCGGGTCCGTACGAAGGTGAACTGCGCAACATGTGGAAGCCCACCCAGCAGCAGAACCTATGGTTCCACGGCGGCAACCTGCACCAATCACGACACTATTCGCTGTACCTGGCGCTGCAGTTGAAGGCGCAGTTCGAAGGGCTGGAGACGTCGGTCTACAAGCTCGCTCCAAGCTACCACCAAGGCTGACAGTCGCCTTGACTGCCAAACACAACAGGCCCGCAATTGCGGGCCTGTTGCTGTGTCGAGCTCAGCCGACCACTGCCCAGACCAACAGCCACAGCGGAATGCCCGCGACAGGAAAGATCACGGCGATCCGCGCTTGATACGGCAGCAGCCACGCCACCACCAGCGCGGCCAGCGAAATAACGCCGAACCAACCGACCGGCCCCATCGCCCAACCCCAGGCCCAGACGCAACTGACAAAACTTGCCAGCAACAGGCCCCAGCCCAGCAATCGCAAGGCACGGCGCAGCAGCAGCGAAGGCTCACGCTGCCAGACCAACTTGAAGTTGCGCTCCATACCCTGGCACAACCCAACCATGCCGCCATAGGCGAGCAGGAGGCCAGCCACGAACGGCAGCATCATGGGTGCATCTCCTTCAGTTTCATGGCGGCACGGCGAGGCGTCGGCAACCTATCACCGGCACGCAACGCCACCTTGCGCGCCAGCCACAGCAGCATCGCGCCCATCGCCACACAGGTCAGCTCCAGCCACAGTCGCGGCGCGTCCGCCCAAGGCATCCCGCCCACGGTGGCCATGTTGAGCAACGGCAGCGCCAGACAAAGTAGCGCCAGCAAAGCCAGTTGTTCGGCCCAACCGCGCAAGGTCGGCCGCCATAGGGCATGGACCAAGCCCGCCGCCCAGACGAGGAAGAACACTCGCACCTCCCAGTCGTTACGCTGCGGCAGCTGCACCGGTAGCAGGCGGTTGGCCCAGAGCAGGCCGATACAGGCCAACGAAAGCCCTGCTACCGCCGCCAGATTGAGCGATTCGACCAGACGATGGAAACGCCGCGAGGCGGGACTTTGCTCCGCATACTTGCGCCGGCGCTTGATGCAGAAATGCACCAGGCCGGTGGCGATCATGGCGCAGCTGACCATGCCGCAAAGCCAGTACAGCCAGCGCATTGGATAGCCGCCGAACTGGGCGAAGTGCAAGCCGGCCATCACCCTCTGCGTGAGCAGGCTCAGCCGGCTCTCATCAGGCTCACGCAGCACCACACCACTGACGCCATCGAACTGCATGCTGCGGCCTTTCGTCAGTTCGATGCGATTGCCCAGCACGGGGCGTACTTCGATGCGCGCATCGCGACGCCCAGGGTTCTGGATGGAAAGCCCGCCGACAGGTCCCATCGCCGCTTCGGCCTGCGCCAGGATCGGACCGAGCGGCGCAAGCAGCGCAGCAGGAACCGCCTCCATCGGGCGAGTCGCCGCTTCTGCGCGGCCTTGCTGACCTTGGCCGGCGTCTCGGTTTCGACCCTGGGCGCGCTCGCCATTTCCGCCTTGCTGTCGGGCTTCACCACGCTGCTCGGCTGGGCGCTCGGCCTGTTGCTCCGCCGCACCACCACGCAGCTCGCGGACGGCCGCCTGGCGGTCACCGTCATAAAGCGCATCCACCGCTGCGGGCATGTAGAGCAGGAAAAAGATCACCAGCCCGGTGTAAGTGATCATCAGGTGAAACGGCAGCAACAGCACGCCGCTGGCGTTATGCGCGTCGAGCCAAGAGCGCTGCCCCTTGCCGGGGCGGAAAGTGAAGAAGTCCTTGAATATCTTCTTGTGGATGACGATCCCGCTGACCAGCGCCACCAACATCGCCATGGCTGCTAGTCCCACCAGCCAGATGCCGATGTTGCGTGGCATGTTCAGCGAGAAGTGGAAGCGGAAGAAGAAGCCGCCGCCTGCCGTTTCCCGAGCCGTGATCGGCTCCCCAGTTGCCGCGTCAAGCAGCTGCCCGCCACCGCGACGTTGCTCGCCCGTCGATACGCTGAGGTTGGACGAACGCTCTGTCGGCAGGTTGATGTTCCAGCTCGGCGCATCGGGGTGCCGTGCCTGCAGGAAGTCGAGCGCGCGCTGCAGCGCGTCCTGTTGGCTGCCCGTATAAGCCGGCACCTCCGGGCGCATCCAGCCATCGATCTCCTTGTCGAACACCGCCAGGGTGCCGGTCAGAAAGATGGCGAACAGCAGCCAGCCCAGCAGCAGGCCGCCCCAGGTATGCAGCCAGGCCATGGATTGCGTGAAGCTCTGCTTCTTCATCCGATGCGCTCCATCAGTTGCGGCCAGAAGCCGATCAGGGCCAACGGTAGCGCCAACAACGCGCCGTACCATGCGCGCCGCAAACTGCGCGCGGCAAACGCCCAAAGAATTGCCGCGGTGTAAACGAGATAAGACGGCAGTGTTGCGACGATCAGGGCATCAACCGGTGCCAGCGGTAGCAGCCTTGCCAGGGCGGCAGTGAATGCGTAGGTGAAGGCATAGCCACCCAGAATGGCCAGAACAGTTCGCATGGCGATATCGCGCCATGCACTTTTCGATTGGGGTGCGGAACGGGTCACGACAGGCTCCGAGCGGGAAACGGCTGAAGTCATACGAAAACGCCCGACACTGGCTTCTCGGCCGGTCGGGCAGTGGGTTCGATGCGGTTTCGCGGGCTTTCTGACCGCGCCACTCGCGTCTGCCTTTTTTAAAAGTCGACAGTCATCCCTACGACCAGGCGGCGGCCATCGAGCACAACCGCATAATCGTCATCGGTCACTTCCTTGTTCGCGACGTTGTACAACCCGGCGGTTAGATCGACGTTTCTGGTCAGTCCGTACACCGCACCAATATCGACGAACCCGTAACCCGGCGTGCCTTCGCTCATGCTGGTCCGGCTCAGGTAATCGGAGGTGCGGCTGCGGTAGTTGTACTGTGACCAGAGGCTGAGCTTGTCCGTCGCTCGCCAGTCCAGGTTGGTGTTGAACATGTGCCGGGGCTGCTTGTTGAGCGGCTCACCTTTGAATTCCCCGCTCTTCTGCTCCGAGTCAGTGAAGGTGTAACTGCTCATCCAGTGCAGGTCGTCAGTGATGTCGTAGTCGAGGGTGAACTCGACGCCCTGAATGACCGCTTCATCGATGTTGCGGGTGGTGCTGAGGAAGTAGAAGTTGTTGCCACCGAAGTTACAGGCGTAGTTAGCAACGTCATTGTTGTTGGCAGCATTGGGGCTGGTGCAGAAGCGATCCTCGGCGATCTTGTCCTTGTAGATCGTATGGAACAGCATCACGCTCGTCCCCAGGCCGATCGATGGATCGTCGAAGACGAATCCGACTTCATAGCTGGTGCTGGTTTCGGGATCCAGATCGGGGTTGCCGATGCTCAGCGCACGTGGCAAGGCCTGGCCATTTGAGCCGACATTCGGCGAGCCGCCACCGCCGGTACGCCCACCAAAGCCTTCGGTGGCCTGAGTAAGAGACGGCTGCTTGTAACCAGTCGAAACACCACCTTTAAGGGTCAGGGTGGAGCTCAGGCCGTAGACGCCGTAAACGCGTGGCGACAAGTGCCCGCCAAAAAGCTCGTCATCGTTGTAACGCAGCCCGGTAGTCAGTGCGAAGTCATCGGTGATGCCCCACTCCACTTCCCCATATACCGCCGCCAGCCAGCGGTCGGCTTCGTGCACCCCACCGGCAATGCCATCGTTGAACAGCACGTTTTGGCCGTTGACGAATTCCTCGTCCTTGTACTGAGCGCCGAGGGTGATCGTGTGCGCCCCCCAGAAATACGTACCCTGAGTGTTGAACAGGTTGACCGTTTCTTTCATCGACAGGTCCTGCACACGCTCGGACACGTCCCGCTGCAAATAGCTGTTGACCAGCCAGTCGCCATAGTTGCCTTCGTGCGACAGCGTCCAAACCTCTTTTTCGAAACGGTTCGTCGTTGCCTCTCCCTCGGGCAGGCTTGTCGTCACCGGCGAACTCTTACCGGCGGTATGGCGGGATTTCTGCGTGACTTCCCGGTAACCCAGAGTGAACCGGTCGGCGTCGGTCGGCGTCAGGAACAGGTCCGCGCCGACGTTGCTCTCGCGGGCCTCCGGCTTGCTTTCACCCGAATTGAAGGCTTCGCCGCCGACGTAGTCGCTTTCGTAGGTGTGGGTATAGGCACCGCTCAACTGCAATCCCACCAGCCCAGGAATCAGCGCGCCGCCGGCGAAAAGCTCGGTGTGATATTCGTCTTCGTTGTAGTCGTTCTGGGAGAACATCTTCTGAGCGCGAACAGTACCCGCCCATTCGCCGGAAGACTGGCGAGTGATGATGTTGATCACACCGCCCATTGCTTCGGAGCCGTAAAGCGAAGACATCGGCCCGCGAATCACTTCGATACGCTCGATCATGGCAAGCGGCGGCAATGCCAGCTGCTGTTTGCCACCCGATGTACCGTTGGTTTGCGTCTGACGCCCGGCGGAAATTGGTCGCCCATCCACCAGTACCAGGGTGTACTCGCTGCCCATGCCGCGGATGGTGATGTCCTGCTGGTTTCCACCGCCGGAAACGTAAACGCCTGGGACGTTCTTCATCGCATCGATAACGCTGGTGTAGGACTGCGCCTCAAGTTGCTCGCGGGTGATCACCGAAATGCTGGCCGGAGCCTTTGCAATGTTCTGTTCGTGACCGGCCGCAGTGACCACTGTAGTGGGCTGCAGCTGGATCGGATCCTGCGCAAACACGGGCGTGCTCACCCAGGCCGCAGCGATTGCACAAGCCAGCCGTTGTCGATTGAAAATCACCATTTACACCCGTCTCCCTGAGAAGCGATTACGTCTTCTACGGTCCGCTAGATGGCCGCAGGCAAGGCGTGGCCGGCGGAACAGCCCGTCGCGCCGACTCGCAATGCTATGCATTCTCATTTGAGAGTAAAGTGCATTTACAAACTATACAGTTGCCAGGGTCAGATGCAGGCGCAGCCCTGGCCCGCCGTTTTCAGCCCATAGTTCACCGCCCTGCAGGCGGACCGTGCGCCGAGCAATCGCCAATCCCAGGCCGAAGCCGTCGCCACCGGGGCGCGCCGCATTGAGGCGAGTAAAAGGTTGAAAGATTCGCTCCAGCTGATCCGGCGCGACGCCCGAGCCGCTGTCCTCGATCCACAGATGCCAACGACCCTCCTCCTGGCGGCCCGTGAGACGCACGATGCCTTCGGCCGGTGAGTGCCGGATGGCGTTGCGCAGGATGTTCTCCAGTGCCTGCGCAAGACCATTCAGGTGCGCGTGGACTCGACAGCCGTCCGGCAGGTCGCAGGGCAGCCGGGCTGGGTCCCAGCCGGACTCGAAACAGGCGTTGTCGCGAAGTACATCCCAGAGTGCCGCCACATCAACCTCTTCCAACGGCAGCGAGGGGCGTTCGGTGTCCAGCCAGACCAGCTCGAGAATGCCGCCGATCAACTGTTCCATGCCCTGCACTTCCTGGCTGACCCGACGGTTCAGCTCATTGCCGGCAGGTTCGCGCTCGGCCGCCGCGCGCAGGCGACTGAGCGGTGCGCGCAGCTCATGGGAAAGGTCGCGCAGCAGCTGGCGCTGGAACGACACGGCGCTCTGTAGGCGCTCGGCCATGTGATCGAAAGCCTGCGCCAGTTCACCCAGTTCATCGCGCCGCGTGATCAGCGCGCCACCACGCATGCCAAGCCGGTCCGCGCGCAGCGCGTTGGCCTGGGCCTGCAACTGGGCCAGCGGTCGCATCAGCTGCCGATAGATCAGTGCGCAGAACAGCAGCGCCAGCACGCCGGGCACCACGACGTTGATCAGCAGCTGCAGCAGGAACATCGAGGTGCTGGGCATCAGCCGCTCAGGCAGTTGCAGGATCAGCTGCCCGCCGTCGGGGCGGCCTGGAAACGGCACGCTTACGTAGGGGGTATCGCTGCCCCGACGACTGATACGCCAATCCAACCCGCGCACCATTTTCATACGCGCATAGTCATCCGGCTCGAGCGTCCGCCCGCTCAGCGAGTGCAGATCCGTCCCCACCGCCACAGCCCAGCGGCCCTCACGCTCGCGCAAGTGCTCCAACCAGCGCTGCAAGTCGCCATCGCGCCAGGCCTGCTCGGCACCGGCCGCGTAACGCATCAGTTGCTGGCGCGACTCGGCCGGCAAATAACTGCTGCGCTCGTACACATATTGCGTCCAGGACTGGCTCAGCCAGATCAGCGACAGACAGAAGCCGATCTGCAACAGCGCCAGTCGCCAGTACAGCGAATGGCGCGAAGGCAAGCTCATTGCTCGCCTCTTGTCACCATGTAGCCGGTGCCCCACACGGTTTCCACGTGCAGCGTGGCACAGCCAAGCACCTTCAGTTTGCGGCGCACATGGCTGACATGCATGTCCAGGCTACGGTCGTGGCTTGAATAGTTGCGGTGTAGTGCCTGCTGATACAGGCAAGCCTTACTCAATGCCGTTCCGGCGTGCTGCCACAGCATCGCCAGCACACGGTACTCGCTGGGCGTAAGGCCGGCCCAGCACTCCCCTAGCGCGACGTCTCGTCGTTGCTCGTCGAAGTGCAACTCGCCGCAGTCGAGCGCAGCCGTTGTGTCCGTGCGCTCGTAAGCCACCCGCCGCAACACTGCCTCGATGCGCACGCTCAGCTCCCGCAGGCTGAAAGGCTTGGGCAGATAGTCATCGGCGCCCTGGCTGAAACCGGTGATGCGATCCTGCTCGTTGCCCAGCGCCGACATCAGCACAACCGGCACGCTGCAGTTGCGCCGCAGTTGCTCCAGCACGTCCAGCCCGCTGGTGCCGGGCAGCATTATGTCCATCAGGATCAGATCGAAATGCTCGGCTTGCACCCGCGACAGGCCCGCTTCGCCATCCTGGCAATGGCTGACCGAATAGCCGATCGACTCCAGGTGGTCGACCAAGTGACGGGCAAAAACGGGATCATCTTCCACGGCGAGCAGGCGGGTGGCGGGAGCAGTTGTGTCAGGCATGGATATCAAGGTCGCTTGTAATGCGAGTGATTATTATCCACATAAAAATCTAATACCAGTCACCAACCGCTGGCGCGTCCGAAAACCACTCCTGGCTGGCATGGTGCCTGTATCATCCCCGGCCTTTGGCTTGCGCTCGGTACAAATCCTGAGGGCGACCCTGCATTGGCACCGCGCCAAGCATGCATTAGGAGAGCGAAGGGTGATTTCCCGGCTGGATCTGCAAAAACTCACATTGCTATTGGCCCTACTGGCCGGCCTGCTGACCTTCGGCAATAGCTTCTTCGCTGCCTATACCTCTCAGCGCGAACAACTGTTCGAGCAGACGCTTGAGGCGAACCGCGCCTATGCACGCAAACTTGCAGACACCACTGACCAGTTTTTCCTCAACAGCCGCCGCGAACTCGCTTATGCCGCCGATGTGCTCTCGACCCGCTTCGACGACCCTGCCGCACGCGACGGCGAAACCGAGCGGCTCAAGCTCAAGAGCGATCAGTTCAGCCGGGCCATTATCGTCCGCGCCGATGGGGAGATCGTTTCAGCCTCGCCGGGGAGCGCCGCACTGCTGGGCGTCAAAGTCAACAGCGTGGGGGCAACACGTGCATTGACTGAGCGCAAGCCGCTGATCAGCGATCCATATATCGCCACCGACGGCACGTACCTGGTTGCGGTGACCCAGCCGATTTTCGCCCCGGACGGGGCCTACCTCGGCTTCCTCAGCGCATCGCTGTTCCTGCGCGAACGCAACGCACTGCACGGCCTGCTGGGCGTGCACTACTACCGTGACGGCTCTTACCTCTACGTGGTCGATACACAAGGCAATCTGATTTTTCACGAAGATGGCCAGCGGGTCGGCCAGAACGTATCGAGCAACCAGGTCGTACAGCAGGTATTGCAGCGCCACGAAGGCAGCCAGCGCGTCATCAACACCCGGGGCGTGGACATGCTGGCCGGTTATGCACCGATCCAGAGCACCGGCTGGGGGATCGTTTCGCAACGGCCCACTGCAGCCATAACGGCAAAACTTCAACAACTGGCGCATACCACGCTACTGAATGCCGTGCCGTTTACCGTCATCTCGCTCGCGGTGTTCTGGTGGCTGTCCAAGCTCATCTCCACCCCGATCCGAGCGCTTGCCGACACTGCCGAGCACTGGGGCGCGCCGGAGGCGGCCAGTCGCATCTCGACGGTCAATTCCTGGTACTTCGAGGTATCGCGGCTGAAAGTGGCGATGCTTGCGGGCGTCTCCCTGTTGCAGCAGAAAATGGGAGCGCTGGAAGCCGCCTCGATGACCGATCCGCTGACCGGCCTGCGCAACCGACGCGGCCTGGAGCTGGCGCTCAGGCAATTCGAGCTGCTCGATCAGCGCTACGCAGCCCTCGCGCTGGACATCGATCACTTCAAGCACGTCAACGACCAGTACGGCCATGACGTAGGTGACGAGGTACTGCGCTTTCTCGCAGCGGAAATGAAGGAATGCTCGCGCCCGACTGACGTGCTCTGCCGGATGGGTGGCGAAGAATTTTTGATGCTGCTGCCCGAGACCGATGCAATCGGCGCAAGCATCGCCGCCGAACGCCTGCTGGCGCGTTTGCGACAGACCCCAAGCCCAACGGGAGCTCCGGTAACGGCGTCCATCGGCATCGCCAGTAGCGGCAACTATGCCACCCCCGACGCAACCTTCAAGGCGGCGGACAACGCACTGTACCAAGCGAAAAGATCTGGCCGTGACCGCGTGGTACTCGCCTCGACCTGAAGCGGTAGCCACGGCAGCCGGCCACTCGCAGATTATCCAGCCGCGCGAGTACAGCTCGCTCAGGCACCCGGCCATTTGATAATAGTTTTCGTTACCATTAGGATGCCCGCCCTCGTTTCCCTCCGTTCAAGGATCATTCGATGCGGCGCCTTCTCGTCCCGATGCTCGCGGTTCCCGCGCTTACCTGTCATATCACTGCATCAGCCAATGAGGATACGGCCGCCCCGCTCGCCCTCGAAGAGATGCAAGTCACCGCATCGGCCGAGCGCGCCGACGGCCCCGTGCAAGGCTATCGAGCAACCCGCTCGGCCAGCGCCACCCGCACCGATACCGCCATCCATGAAACGCCTCAATCGATCAGCGTCGTTCCAGCGCAGGTCGTCGAAGACATCGGCGCAACGCGCCTGGAAGACGCACTCGATTACGCCGGTGGCGTGGAGCGCGGCAATAACTTTGGCGGGCAGGGCCTGACCGAATTTCTGGTGCGCGGCTTCAGCACTCAGGAGTTCTACCGTAACGGCTTCGCGGTAAACCGTGGCTATCCCAACATGCCCGACGCTAGCACGCTGGAACGCATCGAAGTACTCCGCGGCCCGGCGTCGATGCTTTACGGGCGCGGCGATCCGGGCGGCACCTTCAACATCGTCAGCAAGCAGCCACAAGCCGAGCGACGTACCGTATTGGGCAGCCAGATGGATACTGACGGCCTGCGCCGCGGCACCCTGGATACCACCGGTGCGCTGGACGACAGCGCAGCCGTCACCTATCGCCTCAACCTCGTCGCCGAAGGCAGCGACAGCTTCCGCGATCACGTCGAAAGCGAGCGCTACAACATCGCACCGGTACTGCGCTGGCAGCTGAGCGACGACACCGCGCTGATCCTCGAAGGCGACTATCTGCACAATCGTCACCCATTGGACCGTGGCGTGACTCGCTATCCCAACCAGGCCGGTGATCTGCCGCGTGATCGTTTCCTCGGTGAAGAAAGCGCCGGCAAGCTGACCAACAAGAACGCCACCACCCAACTGCGCGTGGAGCACCAGCTGGACAGCCAATGGATGCTGCGCGGCGGCATTCAGTACCTCGACGGCAGCCTGGACGGCGGTGCAGTGGAGAACAATGGCCTCCCCACCACCGCTGTCTCCGCCGATGGCCGCACCGTAGGCCGCAACTACAGCGAGCGCTGGCTGAACTGGAACGACCTGGCTGTGCAGGCCAATATGGAAGGTCACTTCGACGCCGCAGGTCTGGCACACACGCTGCTGCTGGGTGTCGAGTTCGATGAATACAACTACGACTCGCTGATTCGTCGCTCCGGCGGTTCGACCACCGACTTCCCCATCGACCTTTATGATCCTGCATACGGTCAAGCCTTGCCCGCCCTGACGCGTATCACCACCTACGATGACGAGAAGCTGAAGTCGTACGCCTTCTTCCTGCAGGACCAGATCGCCCTCACCGAGCGCCTGAAAGCACAGGTCGGCGCACGCCTGGAGCGCTTCGAGCAGCGCTACGACAACAAGCTCAGGCCTGCGGGCAGCTGGGATCAAGCGCACAACGCCGTATCCCCTCGTTTCGGGCTGATCTACGACCTGACTGAAGCGCTGGCCGTCTACGCCAACACCTCACGCTCGTTCAAACCCAACCCGGGTGCCGACCGCAGCAGCCAGGCGTTCAACCCGGAAAAAGGCATCGCCCACGAAGTCGGTATCAAGTACGACCTGCCGGAGCACGACCTCAGCGTTACCGCTGCACTGTTCCATATCACCAAGGAAAACGTGCTTACCGACGACCCCGCCAACACAGGCGTTCAATCCTTCAAGGTCGCTGCCGGTGAAGCGCGCAGCCGCGGTTTCGACATCAGCGTGGCCGGCAACATCACCCCGCAGTGGCGCGTGATCGGTGGCTATGCCTACGTCGATGCCGAAGTCACCGAAAGCTCGACTACATCGATGCCGGTCGGCACGCGTCTGGCCAACGTGCCGCGGCACAGCTTCAACCTGCTGGATACCTACGAATTCGCCGAAGGCCCGCTGGCCGGGCTCGGCGTCGGGATGGGCATCAAGTACGTCGGCGACCGCAAGGGCAGCGCCTCGAACACAGCGTTCGACATGGACGCCTACACCACCGTCGACCTGCTCGCCTACTATCCGCTGACTGAACGGGTTCGTCTGAATCTGAACCTCAACAACGTCTTCGATGAGGAATACGAAGAGCGCGCCTGGGGCAACATCTGGGCCTACCCAGGCGCACCCCGCACGCTGCAGGCGGGCATCTCGGTCACGCTGTAACCATCCCAGGGCGTAGCCTGTGCGGCCGCGCCCCGCTCCTATGTTCTGGCGCGTGCTCCAGATACACACCGGCGTCTCCGAGGACACTCCATCGAAGCCCCTGCCCGCTGCTTTCGTATGACCTGGTAATCAGCGAGAGCCAATGAATGCCCGCTCAGCTGTCCGGACGAACCAGCGCCGCGATGTCGCTCATGATGTCCGCCCACTCCTGCTCATCGATCTCCATCAGGCGGAAAAAGCGCAGGGTGAAAATTCCTTCAGTGGCGAAAAAAGCCAGCCGGGCACGGCGACCCTCTTCTGTAGAGGTGTCGAGCCCGGCAAGGCGCTCCTGATACCACGCCTGGGTCGATAGCAGATGCTCCGGCGTCTGCAGTAGCGCAGCCATCAGGCTTGCCGCCTTGGCGTGAGAGGCGGTATCCGAGGTACGAGTTGCCTCCACGTGCGCGCGCACCGCGGTCAGCGGATCGGGCTGGTCGCCGGCGATGCGCTGGAACTGCTCCGTGTAGCCCTTGCCCCAACGCTCGAACATGGCGTTGATCAGGTCATCCTTGCTGCCGAAGCTGTACTGCACCCCACCCTTGGTTATGCCCGCCGCCTTGGCCACGGCATCGATCGTCAATGCCGCGGCGCCCTGTCGATTAACGATGCCTTCAGCCACGTCCAACAGCGCGTCACGATCGATCGTTCTCTTCCTTCCCACACCTGCCCCTTTCAATTAAATACGTATGTATTTATATTCTGTCGCAGTGCTCACCTTCAGCCAACCGCGCTGAATACCTTAACCGAGGTCGGCCCCCTTGAAATCGCCTATTCGCTGGCTGGTGCTGGGCATATTGTCCAGTGCCCTGCTGCTGATCGTCATCGATATGACGGTAATCTACCTGGCTCTCCCCAGCCTGACCTACGAGCTGCGCGCTTCCGCCACCGAGAAATTGTGGATCGTGAACGCCTACGCCCTCACTGTCGCAGGCCTATTGCCCGGCATGGGCGCGCTGGGCGATCGCTTCGGACACAAACGGATGTTCATCTCAGGCCTAGTGGTGTTCGGCTGGGCATCCCTCGGCGCGGCGTTCTCGCCGAACCCCGAGATGCTGATCGCCGCGCGCGTTGCGCTGGCGGTCGGCGCTGCCATGATGATGCCCGCCACGCTGGCTATTATCCGTCACGTTTTCGAAGACGCTCGCGAGCGCGCTCTGGCGTTCGGCATCTGGGCCGCTATCGCTTCCGGTGGCGCGGCTTTCGGTCCGGTGGTCGGCGGCGTGCTGCTGGAACATTTCTGGTGGGGCTCGGTGTTCATCATCAACCTGCCCATCGTCCTGCTGGCGCTGGTGCTCGCAGTGGTCTGGGTGCCGTCCAGGCCCGGTAACCCGCAGCGGCCGTTCGATCTTCTCGCCTCGCTGTGGATCATGGGGGCACTGGTCGGGCTGACCCTGTCCATCAAGGAAGCCGGCAAGGCCGACCCTTCGGTACTGCAAGCGTGCATAGCGGCAATCGTCGCCATTGCCTGCGGCCTGGCCTTCCTGCGCCGTCAGCGCCAGACCGCCGTGCCGATGATCGATTTCGCGCTATTTCGCGATCGGAGCTTCTCGGCTGGCGTAGTCACCGCGTCGGTTGCCTCAGCAGCCCTGATGGGCATGGAGTTGGTGGTCAGCCAGCGGCTGCAGTTGGTGGTCGGGCTTTCGCCCCTCCAGGCTGGTTTGACCATTCTGCCAATCCCGCTCGGCGCCTTTATCGCAGGACCGCTTGCAGGCCTGGCGTTACCCCGCATCGGCGCGGAGCGAATCCTCAGCACCTCACTGGCCTTATCGGCCACCGGTGCCCTCCTCTATCTACTGGGCTATGCCGCCGAGCAATGGGTGCAGATCCTATCGTTCAGCCTGCTCGGATTTGGTGTCGGCGCAGCAATGACCGCCGCGTCCAGCGCCATGCTGCTGCACGCACCGCCCGATCGCGCCGGCATGGCCGCATCGATCGAGGAAGTGTCATACGAGCTGGGTGGTGCGCTGGGCATCGCCATTCTCGGCAGCGTGATGTCCGCGGTGTACACCGCAGCCTTCGTCGCCCCGGCAGCAATGGCGGCCCCCGCTCTGGCACGCGACAGCCTCGATGGCGCCCTGATCGCCGCAGAAGCCTTACCCGAAGCTATCGCCGCCCCGCTGATCAGCCTGGCGCAAGGTGCGTTCGACAACGCCTTCGTCGCGGTAATGATCATCGTGGTCTCGCTGCTCGGCGCCACATCGGTCGGCATCGCCTTGTGCACACGCGGCGCTCGCTAGTCCGCCCTATCGAAGCAGCGCGACTGGCATCCAACAAAACAAAAAAGGCCCGCATCGCTGCGGGCCTTTCGCGTTAATTGGTGCCGGAGACAGGAGTCGAACCTGCGACCTTCGCATTACGAATGCGCTGCTCTACCTACTGAGCTACACCGGCGCCAGGTGGCGGATTATCGGGGGTTCCGCGATTGGACTCAAGTCCGCGAGGCGGTCCCCGATGCGGCAATCCTGCTCACCTGCATGGCAGCGCGTCAGTGCGGCCGCGAGGCCGGTTGGCCGTGGTCGCGTTCGAGGTCGTGCTTGACCTGACCGGCCAACTGTTCGCCCTCGGCGCTCGCCATTTGGTAACCCTCACGGGCTTTGTCCTTGAGCTTGCCAGTCAGCTCATCGCTTTTCTGCCCCATCATTTCGTCTTCGCGACGGGTCGGCGGGACCGAAGCCGCGAGCAATGCGCCCAGTGCGATGCCCATGGCGCCGAGGGCCAGTGGCTGCTCATTCAACAGCTGCGAAAAGCCGCCCCGGGCGCGGTCGGCCGTATGCCGCAGGCTATCTGCAGCCTGCCGACTGGAGTCGCTGACGCGATGACGCGCATTGCCCAGCGTGCTGGAGGCGTCATGGCTCATCTGCGTCGCCTTGTCCTTGATTCCTGTGCCCTGCTGCTTCAAACCGGAAGCTTTGGCGGACAGCTTGTCGGTCATGGACGGGCCGGTGGACGTCGTGCTGGCGCTGTAGTCCGGACGGCGATTCTGCCCGGCCATCAACCAGACCAGCCCGATAGAGGTCAACAGGGTCGGCACTGGGTTGGCCTTCACCGTATCGGAAAGGTTGTGCAGGAATTCGCCACCGCCACCTTTTGCATAGCCCAACGCGGTGTCGATCATCTGCCCGGGGGACAGCTTGCTTTCAAGGGCATGGACGATGTTGCCGATCTCAGCACGCTGCTGGTCGATTTCTCGCTCCAGGGTGCTCGGGTCTTTTTGCGCTTCTAGGTCTACTTGATTATGCGTACTCATGCGTGCCCCCTGACGGCTTCTTTATCCTTCTGCAGCGAATGGATGGTGCGGTCGGGTTTGAACGAAGAGGCTTCGAACTTCTTCTTGCCGGCCGAAACCATGATCATCCCGATGACGACGACGACAACGCCGACGATCAAGGCTGCGAGCCAGGGCTCCATCATCGTGGCGAGAAAGTAGACCGCCGACATCAGCAGAATGATGAAGCCTGCCAACAGCACGGCTCCGCCGGTGGCCACGCTCGCTGCACCCGCTCTGGTGGCGCGAAGCGACTCGCTCAGTTCGGCTTTGGCCAGCGCCAGTTCTTTGGTAAACAGCGATGGCACTTCGCGGGTCAGCTGCCGCAGCAGGCCACCCACGGAACTGTCCTGCTCTGGACTAGCCGGCTCGTAAGGCGCGTTGAGATTACGTTGCTCGTTCATCGATTAAGCCCTCCGGTGGTGCCTTTGCCATTGTTGCCGATGCCGTTGGTGCTGCCGGTGGTCGACGACATGCCTGCATTGCTGACGCTGCCGACGGTGCCACCGGGGGTTCCGCTGGAGACGCGGGAATCGAGTTCGGACTGGCTGGGCAAGGTCTCGGCAGTGACATCAGCCGGAACGCCCAGCGGCGACGTGGGATGCGGCCGGCTGGCATCGGAATGGCCGTAATCAGTCGTAGGCTCCCGAGCGCCAGTGGTGTCGGCACGATGGCTGGATGCGCGAGCGAATCGGGTCAATCCAAAGCCGAGCGCCACGCTGCCAGCGATGAACAGGGCTGGGTTATTGCGGGCCAGCCGATTGACCTCACCTACCAGTTCATCGACGCTTTTGCCGCGCAGATTGTCGGCCAGGTCCACCATGCTTTGCGCTACATCAGACACGTAGCTGGAAAGCCCGGTGCTGTCCTGATTCTCCAGCTCGGCTGCTGCTGCCTTGGCACTTTGGGCGACCTTTTCAAGCTCGTCGGCGGCCGTGCCCCGATAGCTATCGAGCTGCGCCTTGCCTTGATTCTTGACCTGCTCGCCAGCGTCGCGGGCCTTCGCTTTCATGTCCTCGGCGCTCGCCGACGAACCAGAAGTGTTCGTCCGGTCGCTACCAGTGGTACTCGATTGGGTGGATGGCTGGCCGGACGTAGAGCCCGCCTGCGGGGAATCGGTTCTGGCTTGGCCGCCGTAACCTGTGATCTCTTCATCGGGTGTCGTCATTTTGTCCACCTTATATAGGTTTATAGGATTTGGCCGGATGACCACGGTCCGTGAAGCACAGCTATGCGGAGTTGCCGCGGCCGTGCAGTTTCAGTGCGCACACTAATGGTGACCGGACCCCCAAAATCGAGTTCCATGATTCTGGCCAGGTGGTTCAGGACGTTGACGCCAGGTTTGCATGCACATTTTTCACCTCGACGGAAACCCGCTCGCCATGACCGCTGATAGCGAAGTGCCCGCCTTCGGCACGCAGCCTGCGTGCCGCGAGGGCTGCGGCGTTGGCGGGGTTGAACAAGCGAAACGGCGGAGACGGCAGGCTTATTGACTGAGTAGTCAGCCCGGACAGGAAGAACACCTGATCAGCGAGCCGACGAGCTGCAAGGCGCTTTGTGAGCAGAACGCAAAAACGGGCCCGAAGGCCCGTTTCTGTTTGCTGGGTAGTCCTTACAGCGGACCGATGCTGGTGCAGCTATGTGCAGTCTTGGCGTGCTTTTGCAGTACCGGCAGCTGCGGGCGGTGCTTGCCACTGGTCACGTCCAGCGACAGAGCGTACTCACCCCACCAGGGACCTGCGGCCCAGTAGGTGCTGGGGATGCAGTTCTGGCGCAGATAGGTCATCAGGTGATCGGTTGCAACGATGGCCGACGGAGAGAAGTCCGGTACGCCATGCTCCCCGATATAACCGCGCAGCTTGTTCTGCTTCAGCCACTCTACGAAGGGCTTGACGCGGTTGATGCCAATCATCGGGTCGAACTTCTCGTTCTTGTCGAAGTAGTTACCGGAGAAGTCCTTGTCGACGTACATATGCGCTTCGTACACCAGATTGTTCTTCGGATCGCGCATCCACGGATTGGTGATCAGCTGGGTGTTGTAGTACGGCCAGTGGAAGGCGCTCGACCAGCGATCACCCGCTACGTAGATCCAGCGTTTGGAGTCAACCGTACGGATTGCCTGCGCAGCAGCCAGAGCAGCCTGCGGCCAGAGTCCGTTGGTGGAGTGCGGCTCGTTCATCAGACCGTAACCTTCGACCGCCGGATGGTTGACCACCTGCTGTGCAACCTGCTTCCACACCGCAGCGAACGAGCTGATGGGCACCTCGTTGGAACCGATCAACTTGCCGAAATAACGGTAGTAGTTGTGCAGGTCCAAGATCACCTTGACGTTGTGCTTCTGCGCGAAGTCCAGCGACTGCTTCAGACGCGCCAGCTCTTCGGTGTTCAGCGGCGTGCCCAGCTTGGGCTGGATGCGCTCCCAGAGGAACGGCAGGCGAACCAGCGGCATGCCAAGGTCGGCGTACTTCTTGTAGTACGACTCGGCCGGGTAGGTGTAGTTGGTGCCGTGCTTGCCGGGAACAACCGACGGGCCGAAGCCTGCGCCGGAGAGGTTTACGCCAACCAGCAGCGGTTTGCCATTGGTGGTGTCCGGAGCAGATGGAGCCGGCGCGGGTGCAACAGCAGCAGGCGGAGTGGTCAAGGACGGTGCCGACGGCGTGCTGCTGGCGGAAGTGTTAACCACGGAAACGGTCTTCGGATATCCGAGAGTGGCACCGTTGATAGCGGCGCCGTCAAGGAACACGCTCATGTTGCTACCCACTTGCTGGGAGCGAAGCACTTTGCGGACCTGACCATCAGCGAGCTTTACCGAAGCGCCCGCCTTGAATGCAGCAATGTTGGCGCTGGTTGCCTGGATCGAGAAGCCGGCCGAAGCGCGGAACACACCATTGAGCCAATCAGTATTGGTGAAGCTATTCAGATTGCTGGTAGCAACGACCGAAGTTGTCGGAGCAGGCGCAGTCGGCGCCGGTGCAGCAGCGGTAGTAGCCAACGACAACTTGTTAGGTGCCCCGACCACACTTCCATTCACCGCGGCGCCGTCGAGATAAACGCTCATATTGGCGCCTACGACTTGCACTTGGGTAACTTTGCGAACCTGGCCATCCGCCAGTTTTACCGAGGCGCCAACTTTAAAAGCATTCTTATTGGCGTCATTAGCCGGAATAGAGAAGCCCGGAGACTTACGCCACACACCATTAAGCCAGTCGGTATTGCTGAACGCATTGATGCTGGTGGAATGCGCGCTGACGGTCGATGGCGCTGCAAGGGTAGGTGCCGAGGTAGCTGGTGCAGAAACAGCTGGAGCAGAAGTCGTCGTGCCGACAGTGCTGACCATTTGCGGCGCGCCGACTTTGTTGCCGTCGAGCTTGGCGCCTTCGAGGAAGATGCTCATGTTGCTGCCGACGATCTGCTGGCGGCTGATCTTGCGCACCTGCCCGTCGGACAGCCTGACTGAAGCACCCGCCTTGAACGCGGCCTGGTTGGCGGCACTGGCGGGAATAGAGAAGCCGGCGCCCGTGCGCCACACGCCATTGAGCCAATCAGTGTTGCTGAAGGCGTTGATCTTGGTAGAGACGGAAGCGGCTGCGACAGCGGTCGCCGCAGAAGCGTAAGGGACAGTTACAACGGTAACGCCACCCATGAGGGCAGCCATGGCGATGGAAGCGACGAGTGCCTTACGGGCACCGGAAAACAGGTTGGTGGACATTGAGTCTCTCCGGAACTTACTACTTCAAAGGCGGAGCCTTTAAAAAGTGACGGGAGGTCGATAAGTCGTGGGGCGATTCTTGGAAGGAAGCCGCGGTGTCACAACGAAACGAACCATTCAACAAGAGATTTCCCGTCGTCCACCCCCTGAACAAACCGGTCAAACGTCTTGCGTGGCGGTTTTATAATAGTTTCTTAAAAAGAATGGAAATTTTTCTGTCGCTTATAGATCGCCAGAAAGTCGCCATATGAAACAAAGCAACATTACAGTGCCACTACTCAGGCGGTAGTAGGTGTCTTTTTGATATTACCCGCAGCCCCTCTAAAAGGTATTTCTGGCGCTATTTGCGCGGCGGTTTTCTGTATGTACCGGATGAAATAGCGGCTTAAACCCTATAGCAAGTTCCGACGAACGGTAAGTTGCAGTGCCGCGAAAAAAACCGGATTAGCCCGTCGCGCAACTTTGCTTGTCCCACGATCATCCACACCTGGGAACGGTCGAACGCATAACCGTCAGCCGATGGAGGCAACATGAGTCAGCAATACAAAGTGGGCGACCACGTCAGCTGGAATTCCGAAGCGGGCCGGGTTCGCGGACGCATCATCAAGGTGCATACCGCCGATACCGAGTTCATGGGCCGAACGCGTCGGGCCAGCCCGGACGCTCCGCAATACGAGATCAAGAGCGATAAGACCGATCACGTGGCGATGCATAAAGAGTCGGCACTGCGAAAGCTGGATTAAGCATGGCCAAACCAGCAACGGTGTGGACCATCGGCCACTCGACGCGCTCGCTCGAGCAGTTCGTGGAAGTGCTGCGCCACCACCAGATCGAAGCCATCGCTGATGTGCGACGCTTTCCAGGCTCTCGGCGACTGCCGCAGTTCGGTGAATCAGCTCTACGTGAGGCGTTGCTCGAGCACGGAATCGAGTATCGCTGGATCGAAGAACTGGGCGGCCGCAGACGACCACTCAAGGATTCGCCCAATCTCGCCTGGCGCAACAGCTCGTTCCGCGGTTACGCCGATCACCTGCAAAGTGCCGAGTTCGACCGCGGCCTGAATTGCCTGCTGGAAATGGCGGCACAGCGGCGTACCGCAATGATGTGCGCCGAGGTGCTCTGGTGGCGCTGTCATCGCTCGCTGGTGTCGGACGTGTTGAAAACCAGCGGCATCGGCGTACTGCACATTCAGGATGACAAGCCGGCGGCAGCCCACCCGTTCACCGCCCCTGCCCGCCTGGTCGACGGGCAGCTTAGCTATGCAGCGGGTGAAGGTGAGTCTCTGCGAAAGGAAGTCGGCAGCGGGCAGATCAATCTAGACCTTTAACGCCCGAGCCGGGTATTGGGGCGGCCATTGCAGCCGCCCTGCTTTCGCTCAGGCGCGCTCGATACGATCCGGGTGGATGACGATATGCCCCTGTTTGTACAGGCCACCGATGGCTTTCTTGAAGTTGCCCTTGCTCACCCCGAAGCGACGGGCGATTTCTTCTGCCGGGCTCTTGTCGCTGACATCCAGCGAGCCCTGGTTTTCCGCCAGCTTCTGCAGGATCAACGCCTGCAGGGCGTCGGTCGCCTCGCTGCCGACCGGTTGCAGGCTCAGGCTGATCTTGCCGTCGGCACGTAGCTCCTTGATGTAGCCGCGCTCCTGCATGCCGCCTCGCAGGAATTTGAACGCCTCGTTCTTGTGGATCAGGCCCCAGTGCTGGCCGTTGATGATGGCCTTGAAGCCCAGTTCGGTCGCCTCGACGATCATCAGGTCCACGGCCTCACCGACCTTGTAGGTTGCCGGGGTCTTGTCCAGGTAACGATCCAGGCGAGCGGTGGCGGTTATGCGCCGGGTGCGCTTGTCGATATAGACGTAGACCACGCAGTAGTCGCCGACCTGCAGCGGGCGCTTTTCTTCCGAATGCGGCAGCAACAGGTCCTTGGGCAGTCCCCAGTCGAGGAACAGCCCGACGCGGTTGATCTCGGCCACCTTCAGACTGGCGAACTCGCTGACCTGCACCTTGGGTTTCTCCGTGGTGGCGATCAGCTTGTCCTCGCTATCGAGGTAGATGAAGACGTTCAGCCAGTCATCCACCTCGGTCGGCGTGTCTTTCGGGATATAGCGGTTGGGCAGGAGGATCTCTCCGTCCGGGCCGCCATCGAGGTAGAGGCCGAAACCGGTGTGCTTGACGATTTGCAGGCTGTTGTAACGTCCGATTGCGGCCATGTGGGCGGTCCCGAATATAAAGGCGGCGATTCTAGCGCCAGTCAGCGTGGCAATGCATAGGCGATCACCGAATCACCCGCCTTGGTGCCGAGCGAACCATGCCCGCCAGCGACCACCACGACCATCTGCCGACCGGAGCGACTCTGGTAGGTCATCGGGGTGGCTTGGCCGCCAGCCGGAAGACGGGCCTTCCATAGTTCCCGTCCGGTCGTGACGTCATAGGCGCGCAGGTAGTAGTCCAGCGTGCCGCTCAAAAAGCCAACGCCGCCAGCAGTGACCATCGGGCCACCAAGGCTGGGCACGCCCATCTTGAACGGCAGCGGAATCGGCGAGCGGTCGCGCACCGTGCCGTTCTTGCGCAGCCAGTGGGTCTTGCCGGTACGCAGATCGGCGCCCGCCACGTAGCCCCACGGCGGTGCGGTACACGGCAGACCGATGGGCGAAACGAAGGCCTTCAGTTCCACGGCAAATGGCGAGCCGAAGTTCTCGTTGAGGAACGGCTCCTGGTCCGAGACGTACGTCGTCTCGGCATCTTCGCGGGGAATCAGTTTCGAGGTGAAGGCCAGATAGGCTGGCGTGCTGAAGACCATCTGCCGCACCGGGTCAACGGCCACGCCGCCCCAGTTGAACACGCCGAAGTTGCCCGGATGCACCAGCGTGCCCTGGGTTGAAGGCGGCGTGTAACGGCCCTCGTAGCGCAGGGAATGGAACTGGATATGGCACATCATCTGGTCGATCAGCGTGGCACCCCATAGGTCCTTGCTCTGTAGCTTCGGCGGCTCGTAAGACAGCGCCGACGCTGGCTGCGTTCTGGCCACCCAGTCGCCCTCGGCAGCGCCTTGCGGCGCTGGCACCTCGCGCACTGGCAGGATCGGCTCGCCGCTGCGGCGATCGAGTACATAGATGTCGCCCTGCTTGGTCGGTGCCACCAGAGCCGGTATGGGGCCGTCCTTGGTCTGGATGTCGATCAGGCTTGGCTGCGCCGGCACGTCCATATCCCAGAGATCATGGCGTACGGTCTGGAACACCCAGCGCAGCTGACCGCTGTCCAGATCCAGCGCAACGATGGAGGAAGAAAAGCGTTCGCTGTTCTCGCTGCGCCGGCCGCCCCACTGGTCCGGCACCTGATTACCCAGCGGCACGTACACCATCCCCAACGCCTCGTCGGCACTGGAAATGCTCCAGCTGTTCGGACTGCTCGCGCTGTAGGTCTGCCCGGCTGCAATGGGTTCCGTGGCATCGGGGTTGCCCGGGTCCCAGTTCCATTTCAGCTCGCCGGTATAGACGTCGTACGCACGGATGACGCCGGACGGCTCCTTGGCTCGCACGTTGTCATTCACCGCCCCGCCAATGATCACCACATCGCGCGCAACTACCGGCGGTGAGGTGGAATAGTAGAAACCTTCCTTCTTGTGCGGCATGTTCGCCCACAGATCGATCTCGCCGTTGTTCGCGAAACCAGGACATATCTCGCCGGTCTTCGCATCCAGAGCGATCAGCCGGGCATCCGCGGTTGGCATGAACAGCCGCTGCTGGCAGGCCTGTGCCTCGCTGGGCTGCGGCGCCGCATGGTAGGACAGGCCGCGACAGGTCAGGTGCTGACGATTGACCGAGTGCGGCACCTGGGGATCGAAGCGCCAGCGCTCCTGTCCGGTTTCGGCATCCAGGGCGATCACCAGATTGTGCGGTGTGCACAGGTACAGGCTGTCGTCGACCTTGAGCGGCGTGACTTCATAGGTGGTTTCGTCCGGATCTTCCGGGCCGCGTAGGTCGCCGGTCTGGTAATGCCAGACTGGTTCGAGTCGGTCGACGTTTTGCGGCGTGATCTGCGCCAGTGGCGAGTACCGCTGGCCGTGCTGGCTGCGCCCATAGGCGTGCCAGTCGCCGGCCGGCACGCTATCGTCCGCGCCAGGTGCCTGAGCCAGCGGCGCGGGCATCATGCCTTTGATGTCGTGGCTGTCGTGCCCCAGCGCATACACCGCCGCAGCGCCCCAGAATAAGACCGCCAACATCAGCGGCAACGCCGCACCGCCCCAGGCGCGAAAGCCGAAATGCTGCCAGCCAAGACGCCGGGCTATCCAGGGCGTCAGCAGCCACAACCCGAACGGCGCGATGATGCTGCCGCGCGGCGCCAGCTGCCACCAGTCCAGCCCTACTTCGTACAGCGCCCAGCCGAGCGCGCCAAGCATGAGCAACGCATAGACCCATAAGGCGGTGCGACGGCGCATCAGCAGCAATACACCAGTCAGCAGGAATCCCGCCGCTACGATGGCGAAATACCAGGTCCCACCCAGGCTTATGACCTTTGCGCCCCCGACGCCGAGCGCGATCCCGACGATGATGCAGAACAATCCGCTGATAACCACAGCCACGGCCCTTCTCCCTCGATCTTGTTATCGAACTCGCCAACGTCCCGATGGCCAGCAGAAGTGGCCATCAATGAGAGTGGGACAGGCGACGGGAGGGAATGCTCCGTGCGAAGCAGAGATTGGCGTCATGTATCGGGAAGCGACGAGGCCAGCCGGCCTCGTCTGCAATCAATGGTTCACTGCGCGTTCAGCCCCACCTGCAGCAGCTTGCCGTCGCCGGCATCGGTCAGCAGATAGAGGTAGCCGTCCGGGCCTAAACGCACGTCACGGATGCGCGCACCGAGATCCTTGAGCAAGCGCTCCTCGCCAACCACGCGATCACCATCGAGCTGCACGCGAATCAGCGACTGATCCACCAGCGCGCCGATGAACAGGCTGTGCTGCCAGTTGGGGAAGCGTTCGGCATCGTAGAACGCCATGCCACTGACACCGGGCGACCTTTCCCAGACATGATGAGGCGGTTCGGTGCCCTCCACCGTCTTACCCTTGGCCTCCGGGATCGGCAGCATGCTGTAGTTGATGCCATGGGTCGCCAGCGGCCAGCCGTAGTTCTTGCCGGCCTGCGGGATGTTGATTTCATCGCCGCCACGCGGGCCATGTTCGTGGGTCCAGAGCACACCACTCCACGGGTTGAGAGCCGCGCCTTGCTGGTTGCGATGGCCGTAGGACCAGATCTCCGGTTGCACGCCGTCCTCGCCGACAAACGGATTGTCGTCCGGCACGCTGCCGTCGAGGCCGATGCGCACTATCTTGCCCTGGTGTTTATCGAGCTCCTGCGAGGTCGGCCGCTGATTGTTCTCGCCCAACGCGACGAACAGGCGGCCGTTGCCGTCGAACACCAGGCGCGAGCCGAAGTGCACGCCTGTCGATAGCTTCGGCATCTGGCGGAAGATCACCTCGAAGTTTTCCAGTCGGCTCCGATCTTCGCTCAACCGACCGCGGCCCACTGCGGTCCCGGCCTTGCCCTGCTCGCCCGCCTCGGCATAGGTCAGGTAAACCAGACGATCCGAGTCGAACTCCGGCGACAGCCGTACATCCAGCAAGCCGCCCTGCGACCGCGCGAACACCTCCGGCACGCCGCCGAGTGGCTCGGACCGGCTGCCATCCAATCCCACCAGACGCAAACGACCAGGGCGCTCGGTCACCAGCATATGCTCGCCGTCCGGCAGAAACGCCAGCGCCCAAGGGTTCTCGAAACCCGCAGCGATCTCCCTGACGGTCACTTCTCCAGCCTCGCTGGGATAGCGCTGCACGTCGGCGGCAACCTGGAACGAGGCGGCAAGAGCGCAGCCGCAAAGCGTGGTTCGAATGGCATGGCGCAGCATGGTGGTCCTCCGGATTAGCATTTCGGCGTCACGAAACGTTTGTGTTTCGCGGCTTCATTGAAGACCAGACGGTGCTCGCAGTGGTTGCGAAAACGCTTCAAGAAATGACGGCACTGAAATAACTGAACAAAAATTGATCAAATCTGTATAATGCCCGGTTCGACTGATTAAAGGACAAGCGACCCATGGCAACGAAAACCACCAGCGCCAAACGCAAACCCGAACCGGCCTCTGAAACCAGCCAATCTCTAGCTGCGCAGATGGCCGCTTTCCTCAAAGCCGGCGGCGAGGTCCAGACCATTCCCAACGGGGTAAGTGGCCAGACCAACGGCCCGTCCCGCCAGATCACCATCAGCAAGAAATGATGATCTGAACCGCTTTCGGCGAGCCTGCAGTTCGGCTCGCCGCGTTCTACCCCCCTCTTTTCTCGTCTCCGAGCGCACCATGACCGACCCCGTACGCCTTGCCAAACGCCTCGCCGAGCAGCTCGGCTGTTCCCGGCGCGAGGCCGAGCTGTATATCGAGGGCGGTTGGGTAACGGTCGACGGCGAACCGGTCGAAGCACCTTTTCTCAAGGTGACTCACGAGCAACGTATCGAGCTGCGAGCCGGCGCCACGGCGAGGGAAATCGCGCCTGTAACCCTGCTGCTGCACAAGCCTGCCGGTGTGGAGATTGGCGCTGATGCCGACAGCACGCGCCGCGCCCTGCTGGCCAGCGAGCACTGGAGTGACGACCCCAGCCGTATCGAACCCCTCAAGCGGCACCTGCTCCAGCAGAGCATCCTGCTACCACTGGACCCCGACGCCAGCGGCCTGAGCGTATTCAGCCAAGAGCGCGACGTGATCCGCCTGCTGACCAGCACGCGCGACAAGCTGGAGGAGGAGTACGTCATCGAGGTCAGCGGCGAAGCCGAAGAGAACGGTCTGGCGCTGCTTGCCAAGGGCATCGGCCATCGGGGCAGGATTCTGCCCAAGGCCAAGGTCAGCTGGCAGAGCGAAAACCGCCTGCGTCTGGTGATCAAAGAGCCCGCGCCCGGTGAAGTCCGCCTGCTCTGCGAGGCCATCGGCCTCAGCGTATTGGCCTGCAAGCGCATCCGCATCGGGCGCCTGTCCATGGCCAAGCTGCCGGTCGAGCACTGGCGCATCGTCGGTGAGCACGAGCGCTTCTAACGCCGGCGCCTGATTCAGCAGTCTGCGCCGATCAGCGGCCCGTACTTGCTTTACAGGCCATGCTGAATCAGTCTTGAGCGGCTCGTTGCGGCAGATCGCCACGACAGTTCATTAGCCGAATCAGGATCGCGATGCCGAAACTGCTGCTCTTGCTGCTGACCCTGTTTCCCCTGCATATCCTGGCGGCCAAGCCTGTTGCCGTCTGGGCCTATCAGCCCTCCCCGCCTTTTGCGTCCGAGCACAACATGGGTCTTTCCGAAGCCATGGTGCAACTGCTCAACGAGCACCCGACGAATCAGGGTCTCTACGATTTCACGCTGACTCAGCTGCCGCGCAAGCGCCTCGATGCCCGACTTGCCGCCAACGAGCCTGGCGTATTGCTGTGGGCCACGCCGGAGTTCTTTCCCGAGCGCCTGACCGCTCGCGCCAGCTGGACCCGACCCTTGCTCTGCGACATCCAGGATTTCGTTTCGCGCAGCGACGCACCGGTCGATTACGAGGGACCGCGCTCACTGCACGGCATGCGCCTGGGCGGAATTCTCGGCCACCGTTACCGCGTGTTGCAGGACGATATCGACAAAGGCTTGATCCGCCGCGAGGACGTGCACAGCGACCTGCAAAACCTCAACAAGCTGCTGTCCGGCCGCCTCGACGTGGCGGTGATGCCTCGATCATCCAGGCTGTTCTACGGCCTGACCGAAGTACCGGAGGCGCAGCTGTACGTCTCGCCCAGCCCGCTCTACATCTTCGACCGGCATGTGCTGATGACCGCCAGTTTGCCTGCCGACACCGCGCAGTTCATCCAGCAGCTCATCGCCGATCTGCCGCACAGCGCGCGCTGGCAGACGCTGCTCAGGCGCTATGGCCTGCAGCAAATGAGCGCGCCCTGCTCCAACTATTGAGCGAACGTAAGCGCCGCTGGCGAATCGAAGCTGGCACAGCCCATACTGGCCAAAAGAAAACGGAGAAAAAGCCCGCCATGAAAAAGGCAATGCTGTTCGGCCTGCTGTTGACCCTCGGCGGCTGCGCCAGCCAACCCTGTGACGAGTCCCGCAGCGACAGCTGCCGTGCCGAGCGCCTGCTCTATCAGAACGACCTGATGCAGGCGAAAATCCTGATCTCCATCGCTGACGAAGACAGCTACGAACTGGCCCAGGCCCTGCTCAACCGCAGTGCGAAGCTGGATCGGCGCGGCGAAACCGAGTTCTACCAGGCGCTGCTGCTGATTCGCCAGGGCCCAGAGACTTCGGAAGTGCTGCAGCTGCTGGAGAAGGCCAAGCGCAAGGGTCATCCCCATGCGGTAGCGCTGCTCTACAAGATCTATCAGGAACCGTACCTGCTCAACGAAGCCGATCTGGTACGCGCTGAATACTATCGCGAAGCCTACGGCGAGCTGGATGTCGCACGCAGCGGGTATCCGTCATTCGACAAGTCGCTGGAACTGGTCAATCAGCTGGTCGCGCCACCGCCGCCTTCGGTGCCGTATCAGGCGCCTTGCCCGCAGCACTGCCTGGATCAGTCGCGCTAGCTGCGGGCTCTACCAACGTTCAGTCAGGGCGCGGGGGTTTGCGAGATGCGCGGTTCTTCCTTGCCCTCGGCCACCGCGCGGGCTTCCTCTTCGCTGGCATACGGGCCGCCGACGACAGTGCCGTTCAGCTCCACTACCCAGCACACGGCCCAAGTCGGGCGCCAGGCTTTAGGTACATCGTCGCCGCTGAGGTGCTTGATCTGAGAGGTCATGGCGTTTCTCCATCGTTGCTGGGATAAAACGGCCGCCTCGCTGTTGCGACCCGGCCCATGCAATGCAGACCACAGGGCAGCCGCCTTTGCTCGTCCAGTTCGACGAAACGGCCGATCGGACGAACCCCTGGCGCCGCCACGGCTCTACACAACAAGCGCCGCACAGCGAGGAAAGACGATGCGCATCACCACCCGCCTGCTACTGCTGACGTTGCTCACCGCATTATTGATCTCCGGTTGCAGCCGCGCGACGCTGGTCTATCGCAACCTCGACATGCTGGTTCCCTGGTCGCTAAATGACTACCTGGATCTGGATCGCAGCCAGCAACGCGACTTGCGTGAGCGCTTGCGCCAGCACCTGGCGTGGCACTGCAGCACTCAGCTGCCGGAGATTCTCGCCAGCCTCCAGCAGCTGGAACGCGAGAGCGCCAGCGGTCAGCTCGAACGCCAGGATCTGGAGCCGCATTACCGTGGCGTTCGCGAGGCCATGCAGAGCATCGCCGTGGAAGTCACCCCCACTGCCACCGACTTGCTGCGTGCACTCAGCGACGCGCAGGTCGATGAGCTGCGCCGTTCTCTGGAAGAAAACCGCCGCGAGCACCGGGAGAAGTATCTGGCACCGCCGCTGGACAAGCAGATTCGCGAACGCGCCGAGCGCATGCAGGAACGCCTGCAGTACTGGTTCGGCCCGTTGAATGCGGAGCAGCGTCAACGCGTACTGCTCTGGGCGCATACCCTGGGCGAGCAGAACAGCCGTTGGCTGGACAATCGCGAGCGCTGGCAGAAGATGCTTGTCGAAGCGGTCGAGGAGCGTCACGACGACGGCTTCGATGCCCGCATCGCGCGGCTCCTGCAGGAGCGCGAAGCGCTGATGAATGAAAACGATCGAGCAACCTTTCAACGTGCCGAACAGGCCGGCCTGGACCTCGTCGCCGACCTGCACACCCTCGCCGACGATGGGCAGCGTGCCCACCTCACCAACCGCCTCGCACAGTTGCAGACTGACTTCGGCAGCCTCAAGTGCCTGCCGCCAGAAGGCTGACGAGCATCCCTGGCGCTTAGCGTCTTGCCGGTGTTAGCAGCCGGCGCGCTTCGCGCTGCCCGGTTTCATCCAGTTCGACCAGCCATTGCGGCTTGCCAGCCACCAGCACCGCCAGCGGCGTGCCGTCGCGATAGAGAATCCGGTTTGTTGCCAATGCCGGCACCTTGCTGCCCGGCAACAGCGCGCCCAGCTGATTCAGCGGGTCCACCGCCGAAACGGCCAGCATCTCGCCGGTCAGCGGCCGCTTGCGCACTTCTCGCAGCAGACCGACCGCCTCCGGCAGGGCGAATTGCTCACCAGCCACACCGGCGACGAAGCGCCCGCCACGAATCTCGCCGCGTGCTTCCAGCCGGTGGTAAACCCGTAACAGCTCGCGCCAAGGCGGCAGCCAGTCGGCCTCACGCGTCAGCAGGCGCCAGAACACCACACCGTAGCGGCGTAGCAGTACGCGGGCGATATGCTCCAGCGCCTCGACATCGACCGCGGCTGGTCGCGCCGTATCGTTTGGTATGCCTGGCTTGCGCACCAGCGCCCATCGGCCGGCATCGTCCATGCCGCCAATAAAGGCGCCGCCACGGCTGCGGCGGGTCGTGCGCGAGCGTTTGCTCGCCGGCGCCAGCAATGCGCGCAGACCGGCGAAACTGTCGGCGTTCACCAGCCCCACCGCCACCAGCTCGCCAAGGGCGCCCTCCAGCTCGCTGCGCAGCAGGTGCGCCTCGTGCTGCAATTCATCGAAGAACAGCGCGCCCTGGGCCTGCAGGCAATCGAACACCCGCTGCGCCCGTGCAGACATTTCCGGCGCCGGTGCGTCGCTGGCCAGCGCGTACCAGGCCGGCAGCTGGCGGCGCGGCAGCAGCACGATCGGCGTGCCGCGTACCGGCCCGCCGCTGGCCTTGAGCCGTCCGGCCAGTCGCGTCCAGACGATGCGACCAGAGCGGCACAGTTCGTCCAGCCAGGTTCCGCCGTAGTCCTTCAGGCGCGCCGGCAACAGGTCGGCTTCCCAGGCCGCAGCAGCTGCCTGATAGCCCTCGAGCTGCTCGACTACGCCCGCCAGCGCTTCGCGTCCCTGCATCCGCGTTTCGCCAGAAAGATGCTGCCAATCAGCAAGAAAACGCATGAAATCGGCACGCTCGACGGGCTCGATCTCCCTGCGCAGGCGTTTGACCGTGTAGCGATGGATGCGCGCCAGCAAATGCCGCTCGCACCACTCATCTTCCACCGCACCGGCGCTGAAACGCCCGCGCATCACGTAACCCTGACTTTCCAGGCGAATCAGCGCCGTCGCGACGGCAGAAGCCGGCAATGCCAGCGGCCGCGCGATCAAGGACACGGGTAACGGACCGAAGCCACTCAGCCGGGCGCGAATCAGCTCGACCAGCGCATCCTCTTCCGCGAGCGGCTGGTCGTACCCGGCGGGCGCCTGCAGATGCGGCTCGAACGGGGCCTGCGGATAGATCGCGCGCAGCAACATCAGCCGCTCGAGTGGCAGCCAGAGGACGCGGTCATGCGCCACTTGCATACGCGTCGCGCGCCCGGCACGGGCCAGCTCGGCCAGCCATTCAAGCCACTGCGGCTGCGCAGTGGCCTCGGATTCGGCGACACAGGCCAAGGCTGTCAGCGCTTCGTGCACCTCGTCGGCATTGCGCGCCTCGGGCCAGGCCTCCTCGCGCACCGCGGCGATTGCCTCGGGGTCCAGCGCGCCGAGATCATCGCTCGATTCCGGATCGCTCCAGCGCCGCGCCAACACCGCCTGGGTGCGTCGTTCTTCCAGCGGCGCGTCATCGAGAAAGGCGTACGGGCGTGCGCCGAGAATCTCCATGGCCAGCGGCGATGGCGCCGGCAGGTCGCGGGCCAGCAGCTCGATCTCACCGCCTTCCATGCGGCGCAGCAGCGCGAGCCAACCTTCACTGTCCATGGCCTCGTGCAGGCAGTCCTCGAGGGTCTGTCGCACCAGCGGATGGTCCGGAATCTCGCGCTCGCCGACGATGTTTTCCAGGCACGCGACCTGATCGGGGAACACCGTGGCCAGCAGGTCTTCGCTCTTCATGCGCTGCAGCTGTGGCGCCACCTTGCGTCCGCCAGCCATGCGCGGCAGGGCCAGCGCTGTGGTGGCGATCCAGCGCCAGCGCACGCCAAACAGCGGTGCATCCAGCAGCGCCTGTATCAGCACCTGCTCGGCGCTGGCCGAATTCAGGTAGCGCCAGACTTCCGCCAGCGGGAAGCTGTGGCTGGTGGAAAGCGAAAGGATGATGGCGTCTTCGGTCGCCGCCGCCTGCAGTTCGAAATTGAAGGTGCGGCAGAAGCGTTTGCGCAGCGCCAAGCCCCAGGCGCGGTTGATCCGACTGCCGTAAGGCGAATGAATGACCAGCTGGGTGCCACCGGATTCGTCGAAGAAGCGCTCCATCACCAGTCGCTGCTGGGTCGGCAACGCCCCTAGCGCCGAGCGAGCGCGGGCCAGGTACTCGACGATTTGCCGCGCGGCTTCGTCCGCCAGGCCTAGAGTGCCGGTGAGCCAGTCGATGGCAGGCCTCAGGCGCGAGCCCGCTGTCGAGTCTTCGGCCACCACTTTGGTGGGGTCGGCATCGTTCAGACACTGCTCAATGTCATCGCGCAGGCGTGCCACGGCAAAGGACAGCTCATCGCTGCGCCCCGGCGCCTCGCCCAGCCAGAACGGGATGCTTGGCGGCATACCCTGGGCATCCTCGACACGCACCCGCCCGGCTTCGATCTTGAGGATGCGGTAGGACGTATTGCCCAGCTGGAACACATCACCAGCAAGGCTTTCCACGGCGAAGTCTTCGTTCACCGTGCCAATGTTCAGCCCTTGCGGTTCCAGCAGCACGGCGTAATCGGCGTTATCAGCGATGGTGCCGCCGGAGGTCAGCGCGGTCAGCTGCCCGCCGCGCCGGCCACGCAGGCTGCGTGTCGCCAGGTCGCGATGCAGGTAGGCACCGCGCGTTCCATGGCGGGTGGTGTAGCCCTCGGCGAGCATCCGCAGCAGCGCTTGAAAGGTTGCCTCGTCGAGTGCCGCGTAAGGCATCGCCCGGCGAAACAGCTGCAGCAACGCCTCCTCGCCCCACTCACGGCAGGCCACTTCGGCGACGATCTGCTGCGCCAGTACATCCAGCGGCGCCTGCGGGATCTTCAGCGTATCCAGCTCGCCACGGCGTACCGCGTCGAGCAGCGCGGCGCACTCGATCAGGTCGTCCCGTGAACTGGGAAACAGCCGTCCCTTGGAGACACCCGCTACCTGATGCCCAGCCCGCCCGACCCGCTGCAGAAACGCCGAGATCGAGCGCGGCGAGCCCAGCTGACAGACCAGTTCGACATCACCGATGTCGATCCCCAGCTCCAGCGAGGCCGTCGCAACCAGCACCCGCAACTCGCCGCGCTTGAGCTTCTGCTCGGCGGTCAGACGCTGTTCGCGGGCCAGGCTGCCATGGTGCGCAGCCACCACCTCAGCGCCCAGCCGTTCGGCCAGGTGCCGCGTGGTGCGCTCGGCCATACGCCGCGTGTTGACGAACACCAGCGTGGTGCGATGCTCGCCAGCCAACGCCGCGAGACGGTCGTAGACGAGTGCCCAGGTGTCGTTGCTCATGACCGCTTCCAGCGGCACCGGCGGCACTTCCAGCGCCAGATCGCGAGCGCGCCCATGGCCGATATCGACGATCTCGCACGGTCGCTCGACGCCCACTAGAAAGCGCGCGACCGCATCGATCGGCTTTTGCGTAGCCGACAAGCCGACGCGCACAAGCGGCCTGCCACATAGCGCTTCCAGCCGTTCCAGCGACAACGCCAGGTGGCTGCCGCGCTTGTTGCCGGCGATGGCGTGAATCTCATCGACGATAACGCTCTGTACGTCAGCGAGCATTTCGCGGCCGGATGCGGAGCCGAGCAGGACATAGAGCGATTCCGGCGTGGTGACCAGGATGTGCGGCACCCGTTTGCGCATCGCATTGCGCTCGGCCTGCGGTGTGTCGCCGGTGCGCACCGCGGTGCGGATTTCCAGCGGCGGCAACCCTAGCCGCGCTAGCTCCGCCGTGATTCCGGCGAGCGGCTCTTCCAGGTTGATATGGATGTCGTTGGACAACGCCTTCAACGGCGAGACGTAGAGCACCCGCGTAGCGTCAGCCAGCCCGCCCTCGGCCTGGCCCTGTTGCACCAGCGCGTCGATGGCCGCAAGAAAGGCGGTCAGCGTCTTGCCCGAGCCGGTCGGTGCGGCGACCAGAGTCGAACGCCCCGCGCGGATCAGCGGCCAGGCCGACGCCTGGGCCGGCGTCGGCACGGGAAAGCTGCGGGAAAACCAGCCCGCTACAGCGGGGTGGAAACGGCTAAGGGGATCGGCAGATGGCATGCTCATGCCGATGAATATGGTGGCGCTCCGGCCGTTGCACAAGCGACAGCCGGTCGGTGGTGGCGAAACGGCCTTGGGATATGGCGGTCAACTCCAGACACCAGCAACGCAACGGAGATAACCATGACGACTACCCCGCTCAGCCTCGACAACGCCATGCAACTGGCCTCGGAAGCCTTTCTGCCCTGCGGTTGCGTGACCAGCGCCAACCCCGAGGACGACAGCTTCGGCTTCACCGTGATGAACGGCAAGGGCGAGGAAATCACGCGGGTAGCGCAGGTGCGCGACTACGCCGACCCGTTGCGCATGGCACAAGTGATCGAGCAGACCCGTCAGGAGCTGATCGACAAGGGCTGCGCCCTGGAGCCATGGACGATGCCCTTCATCACCGACGCCAGCGCCATCCCGGAAACCACGCCGAACTACTGAGGAGCCGGCATGAGCGATCCCGTACTGTTGATCACCGGCGCCTCGTCCGGCATCGGCGCGGCGACTGCACGCTTGGCTGCGGCGGCCGGCTATCGGCTGGCGCTCGCCGCACGTTCCGAAACCAAGCTGCAGCACCTGGTCGATGAGATCGGGCCGCAGCGCGCACTCGCCATTCGCTGCGACGTAACCGATTACGCCGCGCAACAGGCCATGGTTCAGCGTGTACTGGATCGCTATGGCCAGCTCGACGCCGTTTACGCCAACGCTGGTATCCCCGGCAGCGAGGGCGGCTTCAGCGCTGCCGATCCCGAAGTATGGAAAACCATGCTGCTGACCAACGTCTACGGCGTCGGGCTGACCCTGCGCTGCAGCCTGGCCGCGCTCAAGGCCAGTCGCGGCCATCTGCTGCTCACCGGCTCGGCGGCCGGGCGCTTCGTCATTCCCGGTTCGATGTACAGCGCCAGTAAATGGGCGGTGACCGGAATGGGCTTGAGCGTGCGCGAAGAACTGCGCGGCACGGGCGTGCGGGTCACGCTGATCGAACCGGGCATGGTCGACACGCCACTGTTCGACGAGCCGCCAGCCTATGCCCTGCAACCCGAAGACATCGGCCGCGCGGTGGTCTACGCGCTATCGCAGCCGGCACACGTCGACGTAAACGAAATCCTCATTCGCCCAACACCGCCGGTCGACGCCGACATATAACGGCACAGCTGTCAGCGTTCGTCGCTGCGCCGCTGCTGTTGCTGCAAGCGGCCGGATTCGATGATTTCCGCCCGCCCGGCCGCATCGCCATGGCGGTGCTCACCGGCACCGCGCACCCGCTGCAGCTGGATTACCTCACCTTTCTCCCAGGCATTCGCCGCGGGATCAACCTTGGGCTGCGGGATCGACTGACGGTTACGGCGGATTGCTTGGGTATCTACACCGAGCCGTTGATCACGGGCCTTTTCCAGCGCGGGGTCGAGCTGGCTGTCCGCGGTAAAGCCCATCATCAGCGCCGGAATGCCGTAGGGCAGGTCCTTGTCGCGGTCGGTATGCCAGGTGTGCCAGGTCTTGCCGTAGGTGCTGACCACCTGCTCCATCAGCTGCTTTTCCGCCACCTGCGGCAGGCCGGGCGCGACCAGCGTGCCGGACTTCACCTCGTAGTCGTGACTGTGCCAGAGCTGTTTCTCGTCCTCGGGCAGCGTTTCGAACAGGCGTGCGCTGATGATGTATTCAACGCCCATGAGCTTCGCATCGTGGCCGTTGCCGTCGTAGATGAGCGCCTGCATCACGTCTTCATTCAGCCGGGTGACGTAGTGATGCGCCTCCATCTGCCCGTCCATGTCGCCGTTGTAGAAGTGAAAGCCGTTGAGATAGGCGCTCACCGCATCCAGCGGAGCCTTGCCTTGCAACAGCTTGGCACCGGCCTCCAGCGTGCGCGTTTCGGCGCTTTTCGGTGCCCCGGCCGCCTCGGTATAGGACGCGGTGTTGTGCTGTCCGCAGGCAGCCAGCAGCGCCGCGGAACTCAGGAATACTAACTTTCGCATGTCTCGACCCCCTGCTTTGCTCATACACAGTGACCAGGACGCGGCCGGTTCTTCTGCAACGTTGCCGGGCCGGTCGGCAGAAACTTTTGCCCGGCGTACCGGGTCGCTATGGGAGGCCGTTTCGGTCGTCAAACCGTAGGGGGACAGCCATGGGCAACCTGGCAGAGCAGCCACATCCGCACCCGGCATTGGCAGAGCTCGATCTGTTGCTGCAGCGCTACCGACAGGTTCGCGCCACCAGCGAGGCGATCTGCACGCCGCTGCAGGTCGAGGATTACGTTATCCAGAGCACACCCGAAGTCAGTCCGCCAAAATGGCATTTGGCTCATGTCAGCTGGTTCTTCGAGACCTTTCTGCTGCTGCCTTATCTGCCCGGCTACCGGCGCCTGAACGACGCTTACGACTACCTGTTCAACTCCTATTACCAGACCCATGGCCTGCCCTTTCCGCGAACGCAGCGCGGCGTGCTGTCACGACCCGGCGTGGAGGAAATCTATCGCTACCGTCGACACGTCGATCAGGCGATGGGCGAGCTACTGGCCAACGCGCCTCGTGGGCAGGCCGCCGAAATCGTCCGCCGCGTCGGGCTGGGCCTGCAGCACGAGCAGCAGCACCAGGAACTGCTGCTGATGGACATCAAGCACATCCTGGCGCAGAACCCGCTGCATCCGGTGTATCGCCACGATCTTGCCAAGCCGCAGCCAAGCGGCCCGGAGCGCCCACGCTGGCACGAATTTACCGGTGGCGTGCAGCACATCGGGCATGCCGGCAATGACTTCGCCTTCGATTGCGAAACCCCGCGGCATCGCCAGTTCGTCGAGGATTTCCAGCTCGCCGAACGCCTGGTGAGCAATCGCGAGTACCTATCGTTCATCACCGACGGCGGTTACGCCCGTCCGGAACTGTGGCTGTCGGATGGTTGGGATCTGATCCAGCAGGCCGGCTGGAACGCACCGCTGTACTGGCTACGCGAAGATGCCAGCTGGCACGAAATGACCCTCGGCGGCCTGCGTCCGCTAGACCTGGAAGCGCCGGTCTGCCACATCAGCTACTACGAGGCCGACGCCTACGCACGCTGGGCCGGTGCGCGGCTGCCAAGCGAAGCGGAGTGGGAAGTCGCAGCGGCCGATCAACCGTTGCGTGGCAACCTTCTGGAGAGCGATCACCTGCAGCCGGTCGCTGCATTGCCGGGTCACGACGGCCCCAGGCAATTATTTGGCGATGTCTGGGAGTGGACCGCCAGCGCTTACCTGCCTTACCCGGGTTTTCGCCCGCTGGAGGGCAGCCTCGGCGAGTACAACGGCAAGTTCATGTCCGGCCAGATGGTTTTGCGCGGAGGCTGCTGCGCCACGCCTGAATCCCACCTACGGGTCACCTATCGCAATTTCTTCCAGCCGGCGATGCGCTGGCAGTTCGCCGGGCTGCGCCTGGCCAGAGGGCTTTGAACATGGCGCTGGCAATTCATTTTCACGATCAGCTGCAACAACCACACGACGCCTCGCTGCGCGACGAAACCCTTGCCGGTTTCGCCGCCAGCCCGAAATGGGCGTCACCGAAATTTTTCTATGATCGCCGTGGTTCCGAGCTGTTCGAGCAGATCTGCCGGCAGCCGGAGTACTACATCACCCGCACCGAGGAGCAGATACTCGCCGATGCGGCGAACGACATCCTCGATATCGCCGGGCCGCACAGCGACCTGATCGAGCTGGGTAGCGGCGCCAGCCGCAAGGTGCGCCTGCTGCTCGAGGCACTGCACCCGACCAGCTATCTGGGCATCGATATTTCCGAGGACTTCCTGCTCAGCAGCACCCAGCGTCTGGCCGCGGACTACCCGTGGCTGGAGGTGCATGCGGCCTGCACCGACTTTTCCCACGAGCTGAACCTGCCGGATGACTTCACCAGCGAGCATCCGCTGATGTTCTTTCCCGGCTCCAGTATCGGCAACTTCACCCCGAGCGAGGCCGCGGCCTTCCTGCAGCGCCTGCACGATGTGCTGCCGGCCGGTGGCGGCCTGGTGATCGGCGTCGACCTGGTCAAGGATCGCGCAGTGCTGGAGGCGGCCTACAACGACCGTGCCCATGTCACCGCCGCGTTCAACCTCAACCTGTTGCAGCGCATCCGCAACGAGCTGGACAGCGATATCGACCCGTCACGTTTCGTCCACCAGGCCTTCTACAACGAGGCCGAATCACGCATCGAGATGCACCTGATCAGCCCCGGCGCGCAGGACGTGACCATCGAAGGACGACGCTTTCACTTCGATGCCGGAGAAAGCCTGCACACCGAGAACTCCTACAAATACACGCTCGAATCCTTCGCCGCATTGGCGAGCGCCTCTGGCTTCGACTGCCGGGGGCAGTGGACCGACCCGCGCGGATTGTTCAGCGTTAACTACCTCGAGCGACGTTGATCCCATGGCAGTACGATCTTTCACCTTGACTATCTTTGGCCTGGGGCTGTTAAGCGCCCTCACTTCTCTCCCCGCAGCGGCTGACGAGGCAATGCGCATCACCCAGCTCAAGCGCTGCGGCGACCTCTTCTCCGAAGATTCACTGAGCTGGTGCCTGCACGCCAAAGGCTTGCCCCGCTCAGAGCTGCAGCTGTATCTGGACGGCAAGCAGCTAAGCGCCGACAAGCTTCAGCGTGACGGCGATCAGCTGCGCCTGACCCTCGCACCGGACGCGGTTCGCAGCGGTCCGCTGTGGCTGGAACATCAGGGCAAACGGAGCAATCCGGTCTGGCTGTCGGCCGGACGCAGCCAGGTACTCGCCGCTACGCCCGATGAAGTGGCGCGCAACATGGACGACCTGACCACCTACGTCGACCTGGTCAGCCTGATCATCGAGGAGGACCATGAGGGGCTTGAGAAGGCGCGACAGCTCGCCGAGAAATACGGTGCCAAGGTGGTCGGCGCCATTCCTCCGCTGAACACCTACCAGCTGCGACTGGCGGTAAAGAACCTGACCGAACGCGACGCCATGGTGCTACGCCTGGGCAGCGAGGTCGGCGTGGATGCCGTGGTGATCGAGGAGTCTGCAGCCGAGAACGAGCAGGAGCCCCGCAAGACGCCGGAGCAAAAGCGTCCGCAGAACCGCGAATGGGCCGCAAACCGTTTTCTCGATGCCGTGAACTACTACCGCGAACGCATCCCCGCCGGCCAGCGCACCGGCGAAAAACAGCCGGTGCGTATCGGCATCATCGAACGTGCGGTCGACTTCGACGCGCCGCATTTCGCCGAATACCTGCAACCCTGCCATCCGAGTCAGCAACGCACCTGCCTCTATGCCCGTGACGCCGACAAACCCGACAACCACGGCAGCAGCGTCGCCGGCATTCTCGCCGCGCACGCCAGTGATGCCCGCGACCAGGGCTTTCTCAGCGCGCTCGATGGCACCGGACCGGGCTTCGAGGTAATCGTCGAGCGCAACTCGGACGCCGGCATCACGGCCAACATTGCGGCCTCGGTGAATCTGGTCGAGGACGGCGCGCGCATCCTCAACTGGAGCTGGGGCATTCATCGCATCGGCACCGTGGACGTGGAAGGCGAACCGGTGGATTCGCTGCTGCGCTCGGGGATCGCCATGAGCGGCTACGAGGAGCTGCTCGAAGAGTTCTTTCTCTGGCTGCGCCGCGAGCATCCGGACGTGCTGGTGATCAACTCCGCCGGTAACGGCTCGGCGCATTCCGGGCGCGACGACTACCGACTGCCCTCCTCGTTCATCACCGATCAGTTGCTGGTGGTCGGTGGCCACGAGCGCAACGACCAGAAAAAGGTCTCGGTGGAACACCCCGACTACGTGCGCAAGCGCAAATCGTCGAATGTCGACATGCGCGTGGATATAACAGCCGCAGCCTGCACCCGCGCTGCCACGCTCGATCCCGAACAGCGCGGCGACGTGCATTGCGGCACCTCCTACGCCACGCCGCTGGTCGCCGGTGCGGTGGGTGCGATGCTTTCAGTAAACCCTGAGCTGGAGCCGGATCAGGTGCGCGAACTGCTGCGCCGCAGTGCCATGACCATCGGCCGTGAGTCGGACTTCGAACCAGCCGAGGCGGATGACCTTACGGCACCGATCCTGCCATCCGAACGTGGCTACCGGCTGGACGACAACGACGTTGGCCGCTCGGCGCGGCTGGACATGCGCAAGGCGCTGGAACTGACCGTCAAGAGCCTGGAAAACACGCGCTAAGGCGGGTCACTCCATATCGCCGCACAGCTCGGCGGCGCGCAGCAAGGCGGCGGTCAGGGCGTGACGCTCCCACTGCGGCAGCTCGGCGAAACGCGCGCGGAATTCTGGCGCTAGCAGCGCCGGTGCCTGCTGCAGCAAGGCCCGGCCGCTGTCGCTGAGCAGCAGCCACTGGCGCCGGCGGTCCTGGTCATCGCGCTGACGCTGCAGCAACCCGCGCTCAGCCAACCGATCGATCTGCCCGGACAGCGTGGCGGCGGTGAGGCTAACCCGCCTGCTAAGTGCGCTCGCCGTGAGCTGCCCTTCGCTCGCCAACACCTGCAGGATCATCAACTGTACCGGGCTGAGCCCGCCGTAACGCGCCAGCCGTTTGGCATGCACTTCGGCGTCCTGCTGCAGCCTGCGCATGGCTTGGAACAGCGGCATTTCGAACGCCTCCAGCTCCGCAGTATTGCTTTCGCTTGAAACTGTTTCATCAGCCATAACCGAACCTTTAGCTGGCAACTAACTTTGACATCAAAGCATTTATTTGTTTTGGTGTAAAAAGATGGCTGACCCGATCCAGGCTGTATCAGCGCCGCTGCGCTGGTCTGAAAAGCTGAACTTCGCCCGTGACGGGTCAGTCACACTCCCCAACGGCTAAACCGGTAAGGATCTTATGTGTGGCATAGCTGGAGAACTTCGTTTCGATAACCGCCCGGCCGACCTGGCAGCGGTTGAACGCATCACCCAACACCTGACTGCGCGCGGCCCCGATGCGTGCGGTTTCCATAGCCAAGGGCCCCTCGCCCTGGGCCATCGGCGCCTGAAGATCATGGATCTGTGCGAGGCCTCCGGCCAGCCGATGATCGACTCGGCGCTCGGCCTGTCGATGGTCTTCAACGGCGCCATCTACAACTACCCCGAACTGCGCGCAGAGCTGGAAGGCCTGGGCTATCGCTTCTTCTCCGAAGGCGATACCGAAGTGCTGCTCAAGGGCTTCCACGCCTGGGGCGAAGCGCTGCTGCCGCGCCTCAACGGCATGTTCGCCTTCGCCATCTGGGAACGCGACAGCCAGCAGCTGTTCATCGCCCGCGACCGCCTCGGCGTCAAGCCGCTGTACCTGTCACGCACCGACCAGCGCCTGCGCTTCGCCTCGTCGCTGCCGGCACTGCTCAAGGGTGGTGATATCGCCGGCGTATTGAACCCGGTGGCGCTGAATCACTACATGAGTTTCCACGCCGTGGTTCCGGCGCCGGACACGCTGATTGCCGGCATCGAGAAATTACCGCCGGCCAGTTGGATGCGCGTCGACGCCAACGGTGCGACCACCACCCAACGCTGGTGGGAGCTGGAATTCGGCGCCCGTGAAGAGGAGCGCAACTACACGTTCGAAGACTGGAAGCAGCGCACCCTGGACACCATGCGCGAGGCCGTGGCGATTCGTCAGCGTGCCGCGGTGGATGTTGGCGTGCTGCTCTCTGGCGGCGTCGACTCCAGCCTGCTGGTCGGCCTGCTGCGCGAAGCCGGCGTGGCGGAAAACCTGCTGACCTTCTCCATTGGGTTCGAAGATGCCGGCGGCGAGCGCGGCGACGAGTTCAAGTACTCGGACCTGATCGCCAAGCACTACAACACGCGCCATCACCAGCTGCGCATTCAGGAAAAGGAAATCCTCGAGCAGTTGCCAGCCGCCCTCCAGGCGATGAGCGAGCCGATGGTCAGCCACGACTGCATCGCCTTCTACCTGCTCTCGCGGGAAGTGGCCAAGCACTGCAAGGTGGTGCAGAGCGGCCAGGGCGCCGACGAACTGTTCGCCGGCTACCACTGGTACCCGCTGGTGGATGGCGCCGAAGACCCGGTGGCGGCCTACCTCGCTGCGTTCCGCGACCGCACTTACGAGGAATACGCCGAGACCGTGCAGCAACAATGGGTCAAGGGCGACTTCTCCGGCGACTTCGTTCGCCAGCACTTCGCCCAGCCGGGCGCCGATGCGGCGGTAGACAAGGCGCTGCGCATCGACAGTACGGTGATGCTGGTCGATGACCCGGTCAAGCGCGTGGACAACATGACCATGGCCTGGGGCCTGGAGGCACGCACGCCGTTTCTCGACTATCGCGTGGCAGAGCTGTCAGCGCGCATACCGGCCAAGTTCAAGCTGCCGGAGGGCGGCAAGTACGTGCTCAAGGAGGCTGCACGCCAGGTGATTCCTGCCGAGGTGATCGACCGGCCGAAAGGCTATTTCCCGGTGCCGGGGCTCAAGCATCTCCAGGGCGCCACGCTCAATTGGGTGCGCGAGATGTTGCTCGATCCCAGCCAGGAGCGCGGGCTGTACAACCCGCAGGCGCTGGAGAAGCTGCTCGCCGATCCGGATGGCCAGCTGACTCCGCTGCGCGGTTCAAAACTCTGGCAGCTGGCGGCGGTCAACCTATGGTTGAGCGAACAAGGCCTTTAGGGGCAGTCGATGAAGTCGCCAGACCGCGACGGCCCCGATAACCCGCTCACGAACGGCTGCGGTTGCCACGCGCCACGGGGGCAACCACTTGCCCCACCGCGCGCCGGTTCGTGACTTAGCATCAAAGGAACGCACCATGCAGAAGTCCCAAGCCTACGGCCAGCGTCTGTTGCGCGGACAGTCACCGACCTACCAGAGGCTGCAGGCACGCTTCGCCGAGGACGGTCAGGAAGAGCCCTGCGGCCCGGTGATCCTGCACTGCGGGTGGGGGCGAATCCTGGTTGGCCACACCTATTCGGACCCCGCGCAGATCGCCGCCGAGCTGCTCAACGAGCAGGCCGGTGAGCGCGACATCGCGCTGTATGTAGCCGCACCGCATCAGGTGCTCTCCTATGCACCGCAGCAACTCTTCCTCGACCCCTCCGATACCCTGCGCATCTGGTTCAGCGACTACCGCCCCTCGCAGAAACGTTTCCGTGGTTTTTGCGTGCGCCGCGCGCAGAACGAGACGGACTGGCAGGCTATCAATGGTCTGTACCAGTCTCGCGGCATGATGCCGGTCGACCCGGAGCGCTGCACGCCGCGCGAACAAGGCGGCCCGGTGTACTGGCTGGCCGAGGACGAAACGTCGGGACAGATCATCGGCAGCGTCATGGGTATCGATCACCATCGCGCCTTTCATGATCCTGAGCACGGCTCGAGCCTCTGGTGCCTCGCCGTGTCGCCCAGCTGCGCGCGACCCGGTGTCGGTGAAGCGCTGGTGCGCCACCTGATCGAACACTACATGGGCCGCGGGCTGGCCTACCTTGACCTGTCGGTGCTGCACGACAACCAGCAGGCCAAGGCGCTATACGCAAAGCTCGGCTTCCGCGATCTGCAAACCTTCACCGTCAAGCGCAAGAACAGCTTCAATCAACCGCTGTTTCTTGGCCCAGGGCCGGAAGCGAAGCTCAACCCCTACGCCAAGATCATCGTCGACGAAGCCCGCCGCCGCGGCATCGAGATCGAGGTCAACGATGCCGAAGCTGGGCTGTTCACTCTGACCCAGGGCGGGCGCCGCGTACGCTGCCGGGAATCGCTGTCCGACCTGACGTCGGCCGTGAGCATGACGCTCTGCCAGGACAAGCGTCTGACTCACCGCACCCTCTCCCATGCAGGCATTTGCCTGCCGGCGCAACGGTTGGCAGGCAGTCCGGCCGACAACGCAGCCTTCCTTGCCGAGCACGGCAGTGTGGTGGTCAAGCCGGTGGACGGCGAACAGGGCATGGGCGTCGCGGTTGACCTGCGCGACGCCGGCGAAGTGGAAGAGGCCATCCAGCGCGCCCGCCAGTTCGACAGTCGCGTGCTGCTGGAGAGTTTTCACCCAGGCTCCGATCTGCGCATCGTAGTCATCGGCTTCGAGGTGGTCGCCGCGGCGATACGCCGGCCGGCAGAGGTCATTGGCGACGGCCGCACCAGCATCGGCTCGCTGATCGAGAAGCAGAGCCGCCGTCGGCAGGCCGCAACCGGAGGCGAAAGCTCCATTCCCCTGGACGAGGAAACCCAGCGTTGCCTGCGTGATGCCGGTTTCGATTTCGACAGTGTCTTGCCCGACGGCCAGCGCCTGTCAGTACGCCGCACCGCCAACCTGCATACCGGCGGCACGCTGGAAGACGTCACGGCGCAGCTGCATCCCGAGCTGATCGACGCAGCCGTGAGGGCCGCCCGAGCGCTGGATATCCCGGTGGTCGGGCTGGACCTGCTGGTGCCGTCACCGGACCGGCCGGAATACGTGTTCATCGAAGCTAACGAGCGCGTCGGGCTGGCCAACCATCAGCCGCAACCGACGGCGGAACGCTTCATCGATCTGCTGTTCCCGCTCAGTACCGCAGGCTGAGCCTGACGCGCCCCGGCGCTGACCGGGCCGCGGCGATCTGTTCGCCGCTATCGCGCGGGTCACGCTCTCCGATATTCACTCCATCCGGCGGCTGAAGAAGCCGCCGTCAACAGGAGCTCCCATGACTGCAAAACTACCCGAACCCGACCTCAACTACATGCAACGCGTGTTGCTGGAAATGCTCGCCATTCCGAGCCCAACCGGCTTCACCGATACCATCGTGCGCTATGTCGCCGAGCGGCTGACCGAGCTGGGCATCCCCTTCGAGCTGACCCGCCGCGGCACCATTCGCGCCACCCTCAAAGGCCGGCGCTACAGTCCGGACCGGGCCGTGGCTGCACACTTGGACACCATTGGCGCCATCGTGCGCGAGATTCACGACACCGGCCGCCTCGGCCTCGCACCCGTTGGCTGCTGGTCGAGCCGCTTCGCCGAGGGCAGTCGCGTCAGCGTCTTCACCGACACCGGCGTGATCCGCGGCAGCGTGCTGCCGCTGCTGGCCTCGGGGCATGCCTTCAATACCGCGGTAGATGAGGCCCCGGTCAGCTGGGACCACGTCGAGCTGCGCCTGGATGCCTACACCTACAGCCGCAACGAAACCTGCGCGTTGGGGGTGAACGTCGGTGACTTCGTCGCCTTCGATCCGATGCCGGAATTCACCGAGAGTGGCTACATCAGTGCCCGACACCTGGATGACAAGGCAGGCGTCGCCGCCCTGCTCGCCGCCCTCAAGGCTATCGTCGAAAGTGGCCGCGAGCCGCCCATCGACGTGCACCCGCTGTTCACCATCACCGAGGAAACCGGTTCCGGCGCAGCGGGCGCGCTGCCTTGGGATGTCAGTGAGTTCGTCGGGATCGACATCGCCCCGGCCGCCAAGGGCCAGGCGTCCAGCGAACATGCCGTTACGGTGGCGATGCAGGATTCCGGCGGGCCCTACGACTTCCATCTCTCGCGCCATCTGCTCAAGCTTGCCGGCGAGCACGAGATTCCGGTGCGCCGCGACCTTTTCCGCTATTACCACAGTGATGCCCAGTCGGCCGTCGAGGCCGGACACGACATACGCACCGCGCTGGTAGCATTCGGCTGCGATGCGACCCACGGCTACGAGCGCACCCATATCGACAGTCTCGCCGCCATGAGTAGTCTGCTCTGCGGCTACATGCTCAGCCAGCCGGTCTTCGCCAGCGATGCGCCGCATGGGAAGGACTCGCTGGAACGTTTCAGCCATCAACTGGAGCACGACGCGCAGATGGAGAACGATACCCGCGTGCCACCGGTCGATACCCTGATCGGCCGCCAGCATCATCCGCAGGAGCGCGACAGCTGAGGCAACGCATTGCGAGACAAGCTGCCCGCTTGATGAAGGCGGCGCTTGCCGCTTTGCGCGTAACTCGGCAAAGTTAACCGGACAAGGACGTGCGGCACTCTGAAGGCGCCATGTAGAGCCCCAAGGATTCGGTTCCGTCACACCGCTCTACTAATATGTGCAGCCCTGCCACAGGGCTGCGCACCCTTCCGGATCGAAACATGTTGCCGCGTTCATGCCTGGCTCTGCTGCTGTTTTGCCTATCGCTTCAAGCCTGGGCATTCATGCCTGTGGTGGTCGATTCAATTGATTCGCGCCAGTCGCTGGGCGTGGGTACTCGCTACCTGGAAGATCCGAACGGAGAGCTGAGCGCCGACGAGGTCATGGCGCTGCCATCGGAACGCTTTCAGGCGGTCAAGGGCGGGCACGTCAACGAAGGCAAGAACAGCTCGACCTGGTGGCTGCGCGCCAGCCTGACGAACCGTCTCGCCGAGCCACTGGGCGGCTTCGTCGAGATCAACTATCCACTGCTCGACCATATCGAGCTGTTCTTGCAGTACCCCGACGGCAGCATCAGCCGCCAGCTGACCGGCGATCTCTATCCGTTCTCGGAGCGGCCGGTCAAAGTCAGTAACTTCTGGTTTCCCGTCGAGCTACCTCCGGGCGACACCACCCTGCTGCTGCGGATCAAGACCACCAGTACGCTTTACGTGCCGCTGTATTTCAGTAGCTACAACACCAGTGCAGCCGAGGAGCAGGAACTGAGCGGCCTGAGCGGCGCGTTCTACGGCGTGCTGTTCGCGATGTTCTGCTACAACCTGTTCCTCTTCGTTTCCCTGCGCGAGCCGGCGTATTTCTGGTATCTGGTCTACACCCTCAATGTTGGCCTGTTCGCGCTCTCCTTCGACGGCCTGCTGGTCAAGTGGCTGCAAGATGACGGCGGGCTGGTGGCGCTTGGCATCTACGTCCTGATGTTCAGTCACTGCCTGATCGCCATCCAGTTCAGCCGGCACTTCCTGCATACCCGCGAGCTGTTTCCGCGGCTCGACCTGGTACTGCGTTGCACATTGCTGGTGGCACTGGGCAGCATGATTTCCGGTCTGCTGCTGGATGTGCAGACCTGGAGCATTCTTGCCAGCGTGACGGTAATCATCGCCTCCATCGGCCTGCTGGTGACTGGCGCCTTCGTCTGGCGCCGCGGCGTGCGCTACGGGGTTTACTACACGCTCGCCTGGGGCGTGCTGCTGGCGTCATTCATTCTTGTCACTGCCGGTTCGCTAGGTGTCGAGCTATTCGGTCTGTATGGCGCTGGGGTGGTCAAGGCCAGCGTCGCGTTCGAGCTGATCACCCTGTCCATTGGTCTGGCCGACCGTATCAACCTGCTCAAGGAAGAAGGTTACCGTTCGCGTGAAGCCGCCGAGCGGGCCGCCAGCGAGAACGAGGCCAAGAGCCGTTTCCTGGCCAAGATGAGCCATGAGATCCGCACACCGCTGAACGGCGTGCTCGGCATGCTGCAACTGCTGCGTGAAACGCCGCTAGACCGCAGCCAGCAGTTCTATCTGGACACCATTTCCAGCTCCGGCAATTCGCTGATGGCGGTGATCAACGACATCCTCGACTACGCGCGGATAGGCTCCGGCAAGCTGAGCCTGGAAGACATCGACTTCGACCTGGAAATTCTGATCTCCGAAACCATCAGACTGTTCACCGCCCAGGCGCTGGAAAAGCAGCTGAGCCTGCACGTTGGCCTGGAACCCGGCGTGCCGCGGCGCATCCGCGGCGACCCGACGCGTCTCAAGCAGATCCTCATGAACCTGCTGAGCAATGCGCTGAAGTTCACCGAACACGGCCACGTAGTGCTTGAGGTGTCCTGTCGCCAGACGCCGGATGGCGGACCGCGGCTGGTGTTCTGCGTCAGCGACAGTGGCATCGGCATGCGTCAGGAAGTGCTAGCGCAGCTCTTCGAATCATTCTCCCAGGGCGACTCGAGCACCACCCGGCGTTACGGCGGCAGCGGGCTCGGTCTGGCGATCAGCAAAGAGCTGGTGGAAATGATGAACGGCCACATCGAGGTGCAGAGCGCCCCGGGCCGCGGCAGCCGTTTCTGCTTCGAAATCCCCCTGCAAACCGCCACCGACGTGGAAGACCCACTGACCCAGCTGCTGGCAGGCCGCCCCGCCCTGCTCGCCTCGCAAGACGCCCAGGGCCTGGAGGCACTCAGCCATCTGCTGCGGCGCTGGGGCATGCGCACCGAACGTTGCCTGATACCGGATCGCCTACCGGACTATCTCGCCGATTTCACCGCCCCACCGCTGCTGGTGTTACTGGCGCCATGGCCAGGCAGCCCAAGCCAGTGGTTGGAACGCCTGCGGCCGCATCTCGAGGCGAATCAGCGGGTGCTCATGCTCTACTCGCCGATTCACAAACCGCCGCCGCTGACGCCTGATCTGCGCCTGATTAGCCTGGCGCTACCGCTGCAGAGCGCCCCGCTGCGCGAGGCGTTGCAGGCGCTCTACGAACACGAGCCCGCTCCATTGGCCGAAACCGACAAGGCCTCGAGTGCGCCGCTGCAAAGCGAACCCTGCATTCTCGTGGCCGAGGACAATCCGGTGAATCAGATGGTGGTTCGTGGCCTGCTGAAAAAACGCGGCTATGCCGTGCAGCTCGCCGACAATGGACGTCAGGCCGTGGACCTCTACCGCCGCGACCCGAACGCCGTGCAATTGATTCTGATGGATTGCGAAATGCCGGAGCTGGACGGATTCGAGGCCAGCCGGCAGATACGCAAGCTGGAGGCGGACCAGCAATTGCAGGCCGTACCGATCATCGCCGTGACTGCGCATGTGCTGGCCGAACATCGCCAGCGTGGCCTGGAATCCGGAATGGACGAGTTCATCGGCAAACCGCTGGAAAGCCGGCAACTGTATGCTTGCCTGGACAGCTATCTGCAGAGCGGCGCGAGCTAGGTTGCGCCAGCTCCGCGCCATGCCCGGCCCATCCGAAGAAGTCCCATGCTCATACCCCACGACCAGCTTGAACCGGACACCCTGACCCGCCTCATTGAAGATTTCGTCACCCGCGACGGCACTGACAACGGCGATGAAACCCCGCTTGAAACCCGCGTGACACGGGTACGCCGAGCACTGGACAAGGGTGAAGCGGTGATCGTGTTCGATGCCGACAGTCAGCAATGCCAGCTGGCACTCAGACGCGACGTGCCGCGCGAGTGGCTGGGCTGAGCGCGTCGGCAGGCGTCAGATTCAATCAGCCAAACAGGCCGCTTTCCCGCTCCCAGGCACAGCGCATGCGCAGGTCGCTCTGTTGCGGACTGTGGCTGCCCGCATCGGTCTGCCAGCGAAAGGTGTGCGTGCCGTTGAGTTCGGTTTCCAGGTGCACCACGGCGCTGGTCCAGTACAGCTGCTTGAGCAGCTCCTCGAAGCGCTGGACCCAGAGCGTCCACTCGTATTCCACCGCGCGGTAGCTGGCGCCGAAGTGGATGACCTGGGTCTGATAAAGGCCCAGTTCCTCGTTACGACAGAAGGAAAACATCTCGCGTCCGATGAAGGGCCAGGCTTCGCCCTGCGGCAGCGCCTGGACCGCAGCGAGGTTGTTCGCCCGTCGTTGACGGCACTGCTCGGGGTCGGCGGAAGGCCAGTCACGGATGCAGCCATAGACGATGGACTCAGACTCCACTCGAAACTCCGGAAACGCGGGGACGGGACACAACGGCGAGCTTTCTAGCACAGCCCGGCGGGCGGGTCACCCGCGGCTTGGGAAGTGGTGAAACAGGCCACAGCCTGAGCGTTTTAGCCGCCCGTGTGTCGAGGCCGCAAGCGCATCGCCAGTAGCGACATGCACGCAGCCATGCTCGTCAGTACCAGGAACGGCATACGGTAGTCACCCGCCAGGTCGCGCCCGAGTCCGGCGAGCACCGGCGTCAGGCAGGCAAGGCAGTAGCCGGTGCAGAGCATCATCGCGGTGAGCCGGCTGACCGCCAGCGGCGTGCTGGCTTCGTACATCGGCGAGATCAGCGCCAGGGAAAAGGTACCGTTGAGCGCGACACCGAGCAGCATGCAGACCAGCAGCGGCTGCCAGTTCGGCGCCAAGGCGATCAGCGCCAGACATAGCGTCGCCAGCACACCGCAGGCCGCCATGATCCGATGCCGGTTGCCCAGCCGCTGCGCCAGCCACGGCATGGCAAAAGCACTGGGCAGGCCGATGAGCATGAAGGCGCTGAAGAACGCATTGCTTTGCAGCAGGCTGTAACCAACCTCGTGATAACGCGCCACCAACCAGGTAGCCAACGCATAGAACAACCCGGCCTGCAGGGCGAAATAAATGCTCAGCAGCCAGGCCCGCGGTTCCGTCCAGGGCAGCCCGGCACGACTGTCGCTGGCGGTTTCCGGCTGGTTGGGCAGCCGCAACCAGATCAGCAATGCTGCCAGTGCCGGCAACGCCCATAGCGCGAGACCACGCGTCCACTCCTGCCCCATCGCTTCGGTGGCCGGTGCTGTCACCACTACCCCGAGGGTGCCGCCGACCGCCATGCTCAGCGAATACCACGCCGCCGTCTGGCCCATGCGTTCGAGGAAGTAACGTTTGATAAAGCCGGACAACAGCGGCCCGGCAACGGCGATCCCCGCACCGACCAGTCCGGCGGTAGCGATCAGCAGTGCTGCGCTATGGCCGAACAACCGCAGCAGCAACGCCGCACCGATCAGACCGAGACACATCGCAATGCTGCGCTCAAGCCCGAAGCGCACGGCCAGCCGCGGCGCCAATGGCGCCAGCAGGCCCATCAGCAGAACCGGCAAGGCGGTGGTCAGGCTGATCAGCCCACGGGATAGCGAGAGTTCTTCGGCGATGCGTTCGATCAGCGGAGCGAAGGAAGTAATGCCAGGACGCAGGTTGATCGCAGCCAGCACCAGGGCCAGCATCAACAGTCCGCGGGAGGGGAATTTCACAAGCGATCCATAGGGTTACGGCAAAAAAAGCCGGACAGGCAACCCTACTCCCCACCCTCCCCTGAAGCAACCGCACCGGCCGCCGAGGCGGCCGGCCACCTCAGAGAGCCTTGCTCTTGGCGCGCTTCTTCTCGGCCAGCAGGGCCATTTCGTCGTAGATCGCCTGCGGATTCTGCTGCTTGACCTTCCAGGCCATGCGGCCCTCATCGTGCGGCAGGATCATGAATTCGCCCTTGGCGACCTGCTGGTGAATGTAGTCGGCGATATCTGCCGCGCTGATCGGCGAGGACTCCAGCAGCTTGCCGATCTGCGCTTTCACGTTCGGCGTCGGGCCACGGAACGAGTCCAGCAGATTGGTCTGGAAGAACGACGGGCAAACCACGTGCACACCGACTTCGACCTGGCGCAGCTCCACCAGCAGGCTCTCCGAAAGCGCCACCACGCCAGCCTTCGCCACGTTGTAGTTGCTCATGCCCGGCGCCTGCATCAGTGCCGCCATCGAGGCGATGTTGATGATCTTGCCCTTGCTCTTCTGCACCAGCGGCAGGAACGCCTTGCAGCCCTTGACCACGCCCATCAGGTTGATCGCGATCTGCCATTCCCAGTCTTCCAGCGACAGCTCGTCGAAGAAGCCGCCAGAGGCCACGCCGGCATTGTTAACCACGACGTCGATGCCGCCGAGCTTCTCCTCGCAGGCCTGGGCGAAGGCGATCAGCTGGCTGTAGTCACGCACGTCGCAGCGCATCGTGAAGCCGTCACCGCCCGCTTCGCGGACCAGCTTCAGGGTTTCCGCCAAGCCGCCTTCATTGACATCGGAAAGCGCCAGCTGCCAGCCGTCACGCGCCCAGCGCAGGGCAATCTCGCGACCGAGTCCGGAGCCGGCACCGGTAATCATCATGCGGTTGTGCATTGTTCTGCTGCCTTTTGTTGTTCGGTAGTGGCAGCGAGTCTAGCGAATGCCAGGGTACGGACCGGCATCCATCAGACTGATGAATGCCCTTGGCAAACCCGCGCCTCATGGGGCTGACCGCGCGGTTCCGGGCAGGCAATATGGCGGCAGCATGGGCTTGTTGCAGCCTCACGAATTGTCTGCGCCACGAATAAAAAGGGCAGCCCGAGGGCTGCCCTTTTTATTTCCGGCGACCGGATCAGTGCGCGACGGCACCGGTGGCTCCCAGGCCGGTCTGCGAACGGACGAACTGGGCGAAGAAGCGCTCACGCTCCTCGCCGGCCCGCTTGGACTTATCGGTGACCGAAAAGAACCAGATGCCGGTGAAGGCTGCAGTCATCGAGAACAGCGCCGGATACTTGTAGGGGAAGATCGCCTCGGCGAAGCCGAATACGTCGACCCATACGGTCGGGCTGATGATGGTCAGCAGCAGCGCGGTGAACAGCCCCAGCGAGCCGCCGAGCAGCGCACCACGAGTGCTCAGCCCTTTCCAGTACATGGAAAGGAACAGCACCGGGAAGTTACAGCTGGCAGCGATGGAGAACGCCAGGCCGACCATGAATGCGATGTTCTGCTTCTCGAAGATGATACCCAGCAGAATCGCCACCACGCCCAGGGTCAGGGTGGTCAGCTTGGTCACACGCATCTCGTCCTCTTCCCGTGCCTTGCCCTGCTTGATCACGCAGGCATAAAGGTCATGGGAAACAGCCGACGCACCAGCCAGCGTCAGCCCCGCCACAACGGCGAGGATGGTGGCGAAGGCAACCGCCGAGATGAAGCCAAGGAACAGGTTGCCGCCCACGGCGCTGGCCAGGTGGATGGCGACCATGTTGGTGCCGCCGACGATAGCGCCAGTGACGTCCTTGAACTCCGGGTTGGTGCTGACCAGCAGGATCGCGCCGAAGCCGATGATAAAGGTCAGGATATAGAAGTAGCCGATGAAGCCGGTGGCGTAGAACACGCTCTTGCGCGCTTCCTTGGCGTCGGACACGGTGAAGAAGCGCATCAGGATATGCGGCAGCCCAGCGGTCCCGAACATCAGCGCCAGACCGAGCGAGATCGCCGAGATCGGGTCGGATACCAGGCCGCCGGGGCTCATGATCTGCGCGCCCTTCTCATGGATCTTCACCGCTTCGGCGAACAGGCTACCGAAGTCGAAGCCGACGCTCTTCATCACCATGACGGCCATGAAGCTCGCACCCGACAGCAGCAGGACTGCCTTGATGATCTGCACCCAGGTGGTCGCCAGCATGCCGCCGAACAGCACGTACATCACCATCAGCACGCCGACCAGCACCACCGCGACGTAGTAGTCCAGACCGAACAGCAACTGGATCAGCTTGCCGGCGCCGACCATCTGCGCGATCAGGTAGAAGGCCACCACGATCAGCGAGCCGAATGCCGAGAGCAGACGAATCTGCGTCTGACCGAGGCGGTATGACGCCACGTCGGAGAAGGTGAACTTGCCCAGGTTGCGCAAGCGCTCAGCCATCAGGAAGAGAATGATTGGCCAGCCGACGAGGAAGCCGATGGAATAGATCAGACCGTCGTAGCCACTGGTGTAGACCAGCGCAGAAATGCCGAGGAAGGACGCGGCCGACATGAAGTCACCAGCGATCGCCAAGCCGTTCTGGAAACCGGTGATGCTGCCTCCAGCGGTGTAGTAGTCGGCGGTGGACGTGTTGCGCTTCGCCGCCCACTTGGTGATGCCCATGGTGAATGCGATGAACACCACGAACATGATGATGGCGGTGTAGTTGGTGGCCTGCTTCTCGACCTCGCCGGTAATGGCGTCGGCAAGGAGCGCAGGCGAGACTGCCAGCAGTAAGGCAGCCGTCAGAAAACGCAGGATCATTATTGCTGTGCCTCGTTGAGGATTTCCTGGGTGATGCGATCGAACTCACCGTTGGCACGCTGCACATAGACACCGGTCAGGATGAAGGCCATGAAGATCACACCAACGCCCACCGGGATGCCCCAGGTGGTGACGGTACCCGCAGAAAGCGGAATGCCGAGAACCTGCGGCTCGAAAGCGATCAGCAGGATGAACGCCAGGTAGGCGCCGAGCATGACGGCCGACAGCAGCCAGGCGAAACGCCCGCGCTTGGCAACCAGCTCTTGGAAACGCGGGTTGGCATAGATCTGCCGGTAAACATTTTCGTTGTTCATTGGAATCTGTCTCCACGGTCACTACCCCCTGGTGGGAGCAGGGCGGCTACTTTAGGCTCGGGTAATCCGAACACCACCCGACTTTGGTCTCAATGCGAATCTCTGAAACGACCGTCGTAGAGCCTTCACGTCACGCGATCCGGGGCTTTGCAACAATTCCAAACATAAATAGTGTGGCGCTATGTCGCACATGCAAAACGTTGATTTCCGACATTGCCACGCCTCGGCCAGACTGTACGAACTGAGAATAGTTCTCGATCAGACAAGGAGGCGTGCCATGCTCAAGACCGTGACGTTCACCCTGATGCATTTCTGCATCGCCTTTTCAGTCACCTATGCACTGACTGGCAGCATCGCCATCGGCGGGCTGGTAGCAACTGTCGAACCGCTGTGCAATTCGGTTGGCTTCTACTTCCATGAAAAGGTCTGGCAGCGTTTTGAACGCATACCTGAACGCGCACAGGCCATCCCGAAGCACGCCTGGCTGCACCACCAGGCGTGACGCCAGATCAGGCAGGATTGACCTGCACCGGCTCGACAGCATCTGTCGAGTCGTCGTCATTTCCATGCATAAACAGGGATCGAATCAGCAGCGGTGCTGCCATAGTGATGTTGGCTTGCAGTGTGCGAGCTGATTCAGTTCTGATTGGAACGGGCGGCACGCCAAGCGCTGCCGCCTCGCTACGGGCCGCGAACGGCCTGTTATGGAGAAGTACCATGCAGCTGTTGTTGCGCCTGTTCGCCTTTTTCGTCGTGGCCGTTGCACCGGTCCACGCCGCCGACCTCAGCGTCGAGGAATACGGCTATCCCCTGGCCAACCCGTTCGAAGCCACGATCGCAGGTACGCCAGCGGAGCTGCGTGCAGACGTGCCGAGCGATGACGCTATCGACCAGTCCGATTACAGCTTGCGCTTGCGTCCGGAGCGAGAGTTCACCCTGCCGGACAACTTCTGGCCGGTGAAAAAGCTGCGCTATCGACTGGCCCGCCAGCGCGGCCCAGCACCGCTGATGTTCATCATCTCCGGGACGGGAGCAAGCTATTCCGCAGGCAAGACCGAAGCGCTGAAACGCCTGTTCTACGGCGCTGGCTATCACGTGGTTCAGCTATCCTCGCCAACCAGTTACGACTTCATGTCCGCGGCCTCGCGCTATGCAACGCCCGGCATCAGCAGCGACGACGCCAAGGACCTGTACCGGGTCATGCAGGCCGTTCGCGCGCAACAGCACAAGCTGCAAGTGACCGAATACCACCTCACCGGCTACAGTCTCGGTGCGCTGAATGCGGCGTTCGTCAGCCATCTGGACGAAACGCGGCGTAGCTTCAACTTCAAACGCGTCCTGCTGCTGAACCCGCCGGTCAACCTATACACCTCGGTCGGCAACCTCGACAAGCTGGTACAGACCCGGGTCGAGGGAATCAACGACAACACCACGTTTTACGAAGTAATCCTCGAAAAGCTCACCCGCTACTATCAGCAGAAGGGCTACATCGACCTCGACGAAGCCATGCTCTATGACTTCCAGCAGTCGACGCTCAAGCTCAGCGACGAGCAGATGGCAATGTTGATCGGCTCGGTTTTCCGTTTCTCCGCTGCCGATATCACGTTCACCTCTGATCTGATCAACCGCCGCGGGTTGATCACACCGCAGGATTATCCGATCGATCAGGGCACTCGCCTGGAACCGTTTTTCAAGCGCGCCCTGTTATGCAGCTTCGACTGCTACATCACCGAACAGGTGATACCGATGTGGCGCGCACAGTCCGACGGCGGCAGCCTGACGCAGCTGATCCAGCAGGTCAGCCTGTATGCACTCGAAGACTACCTGCGCCAGAGCCCGAAGATCGCCGTCATGCACAACGCCGATGACGTCATTCTCGGCAGTGGGGATATCGGCTTTTTGCGCCGCACCTTCGGTGATCGCCTGACTCTCTATCCGCGAGGCGGCCACTGCGGCAACCTCAGCTATCGTGTCAATGCTCAACATATGCTGGAGTTCTTCCGTGGCTAAAGGAATGCTGCTGCCGTTACTCCTGGCCAGTGGCTTGGCCTTCGCTGATACACCAACGGTCGATGAGGATGGCTTTACCCATCCGCTGCGCAATCTCGAGTTCAACCCAGGGCTGGACCAACGCGAATTCGAGCGCGCCACTTTCCAGGCACTGGACGTGTACGACCCGTTCGAGCCGGTCAACCGACGCATTTACCATTTCAACTACCGGCTCGATCAGTGGGTCATGTTGCCGGTGGTGCGCGGCTATCGCTACGTCACGCCGCAGCCCGTGCGCACCGGGGTTAGCAACTTCTTCAGCAACCTGGGTGAAGTACCGACGTTGTTCAACAGCCTCGCGCAGTTCAAAGGCCAGCGTGCAGCAAACGCGACGGCGCGCTTTCTGTTCAATACCATTCTCGGCGTCGGCGGCGTCTGGGACCCGGCGACCCGTATGGGTCTACCGCGCCAGAGCGAAGACTTCGGCCAGACGCTTGGCTATTGGGGCGTTCCCCAGGGACCGTATCTGATCCTGCCTGCCCTTGGCCCGTCGAATCTGCGCGACGCCACCGGCCGCGTGGCCGATTTCGCCATCGAACGGCAGGTGGAATTTCTGCAGTACTCCGAGACCACCGGCGGAGAACTGAGCCTCACGGCGCTGCGTGCCATCAACGCGCGGCACGTCACCAGCTTTCGCTATGGTCAGCTCAATTCGCCTTTCGAGTACGAAAAGGTTCGCTACGTCTACAGCCGCGCGCGGGAGCTGCTAGTCGAAGAATAATCTAAAAAGAAGATTGATTAGAGCGATAATACGCAACCATTGATCGAAGCAGCCCGCCTATCCTTGGCTCATTCAACCAGGAGGCATCGATCATGTCCCAACGGGAAATTCTTTCCATCACCACCGGCCGGCCCACCTCCGATGGCGCCGGCGTCAGCCTGACCCGGGTCTTCGGCGGGGCTGCACCAGAGCGGTTCGACCCGTTTTTGATGCTCGATGAGTTCGGTTCGAACGACCCGGACGAGTACATCGCCGGGTTTCCGCCACACCCGCACCGCGGCTTCGAAACCATCACCTACATGCTCGAAGGGCGCATGCGCCACGAGGACCACATGGGCAATGTCGGGTTGCTGGAAAGCGGCGGCGTGCAATGGATGACTGCGGCGCGTGGCGTAATCCACAGCGAGATGCCGGAACAGCAGGAAGGCAGCATGCGCGGCTTCCAGCTGTGGCTGAACCTGCCCGCCCACGCCAAGCTCGGTGACCCAGACTACCGAGACTTCGCACCCGCAGAAATCCCGCAGCTGAGCTTCGAAGGCGGCGCGCAGGCCAAAATCATTGCCGGAACATTGAAGGTGGGCAACGTCGAGCAACAAGGCATCATGCAAAGACCGGATACCGAGCCCTATCTGTTTGATCTGCATTTGCCAGCAGGCAGCACTTTGTCTCCGCAAATTCCGGACGGGCACCTGTTACTGCTGTACATCTACGAGGGAGAGCTGCAGGTCGGCGATCGGCCGGTCGGCAAAGGCCAGCTGGTGCGCCTGTCGGAACAGGGCGAGCTGCGGTTGCATAGCGAGCCCGGCACGCGACTGATACTGCTGGCCGGCCGGCCGCTGAGAGAACCCATCGTGCAGTACGGCCCATTCGTGATGAACAGTCGTGAGGAGATAGAGCAGGCATTGCGAGATTTTCGCGATGGGACGCTGGCTTGAGCCGCGCTCTTGGATCAACGCAAACCACTGACCTGACGCAGCCGTACGGTGGGCTTCAGCCCACCAGATACGAACACCGGCAGCAGCGCTAAAGCTCGGCCAATAACCCTGTTGTACTGCAGAGCGATAGGCCGGATTCAGCCCACGGCCACTACATAGCCGACTTTTTCTTTCTCGTCTTATACAGGCTGCGCTCACCTGCGGGTCGTGTCTTGAAGCGGCGATGCGCCCACAGATACTGCTCCGGCAATGCGCTGACTGCCTCCTCAATCCACTGATTGATCCGCAGGCAATCAGCCTCTTCACTTGCGCCGGGAAAATCGTCAAGTGGTGGATGGATCACCAGGCGATACCCCGAGCCGTCCGCCAGGCGCTCCTGAGTGAACGGCACAACCTGCGCCCTGCCCAACCGGGCAAATTTGGTGGTGGCGGTGACCGTCGCGGCCTGAATGCCGAATAGCGGCACGAACAGACTCTGCTTGCGCCCGTAGTCCTGATCCGGTGCGTACCAGATCGCGCGCCCGGCGCGCAGTACCTTGAGCATGGCGCGCACGTCCTCGCGCTCGATTGCGCTGGCGTCGCGGTTATGCCGCTCGCGCCCGCGGCGCTGGACGAAGTCGAAAACCGGATTCTTGTGCTCGCGATACATGCCGTCGATGGTATGTCGCTGACTGAGCAGCGCCGCACCGATCTCCAGCGTGGTGAAATGCAGCGCCATCAGAATTACCCCCCGCCCTGCGGCTTGGGCCTGCTGCAGATGCTCGAGACCCTCGATCCGAGCCAGGCGCTGTAGCCGTGCCTGCGGCCACCACCAGCTCATGGCCATCTCGAAGAAGGCGATGCCGTTAGAGGCAAAGTTCTCACGTAGCAGACGTTCGCGTTGTTCCTGGCTGAGCTCAGGAAAGCACAGCTCCAGGTTGCGCCGGGCGATGTAGCGCCGCGAACTGGCGAAACAGAACATAAGCGCGCCAAGACCGCGCCCCATTTTCAACAACAGCGGATAGGGCAACTGCACCAGCAGCCAGAGCAGGCCCAAGCCCAGCCATAGCGGCCAGAAGCGCGGGTGCAGGAAGTACGCACGAAACTGAGGACGGTCCATGAATAGCTCGACAACCGATGAAGCGACGCATTCTAGCGGCAAAAGCCCGCATTGACCGAGCCTCGACGTGGTGGTGTTCGTTCCGCAGGCCGTCGGCCGGGTTGCAGGCAGCGGCGCTCCCCGCTATAAGTCCTCGCCATTTACCGCAGCAGACAGACCATGAGCCAAGCCGACCTCACCGATCAGTCCCCAGCCTTCCAGCTCAAGGGCAGCATGCTCGCCATCACTGTGCTGGAACTTGCCAGCAATGATATCGAGCGCCTCGACGAGCAACTCGCGGCCAAGGTCGAGCAGGCACCGGACTTCTTCAACAACACACCGCTGGTGCTAGCACTGGACAAGCTGCCGGAGTCGGCCCGCGAAATCGATATCGCCGCGCTGGTCAGCCTGTGCCGCAAGCATCGCCTGCGCACCCTAGCGCTGCGAGCCAGCGAACCTGTGCATCTAGAAGCGGCAGCGGTGCTCGATCTCCCCGTGTTGCCACCTTCCGGCGCGCGCGAACGCCAGGTGGACCTGGGTTCGAAAACCCCGCCGAAGCCTGCCGAGCCGGTCTATCGCCCAACCCGCGTCGTCACCACGCCCATCCGCGGCGGTCAGCAGGTCTATGCGCAAGGGGGCGACCTTATCGTTCTTGCTCCCGTGAGCCCCGGCGCGGAACTTCTCGCCGATGGCAACATCCATGTCTACGGCCCACTTCGCGGTCGCGCTCTGGCTGGTATCAAGGGCGACACCACCGCGCGGATTTTTTGTCAGCAGCTCGCGGCCGAAATGGTATCCATCGCCGGTCAGTACAAGGTCGCCGAGGACCTGCGACGCGAACCTCTCTGGGCTGAAGCGGTGCAGATCAGCCTCTCTGGCGACGTGTTGAACATCACCCGCCTTTAACGGATACTGCCGCCAATTTTCAAGGACCAAACGGGCAATCCCGACGCTGAAACCGGCGGAAGGTCCCGATTTTTTCAATTTTTAGGGTGAATCACCTTGGCCAAGATCATCGTAGTCACTTCCGGCAAAGGTGGCGTTGGTAAAACCACCACCAGCGCCGCCATCGGCACCGGCCTCGCTCTGCGCGGCCACAAGACCGTCATCGTCGATTTCGACGTAGGTCTGCGGAACCTCGACTTGATCATGGGCTGCGAGCGCCGGGTGGTTTATGACTTCGTCAATGTCATCAATGGCGACGCATCCCTGACCCAGGCCCTGATCAAAGACAAGCGCCTGGAGAACCTTTTCGTGCTGGCTGCCAGCCAGACCCGCGACAAGGACGCGCTGACTCAAGAGGGCGTAGGCAAGGTCATCGAAGAACTGGCCAAGAACTTCGAGTACGTTATCTGCGACTCGCCGGCCGGTATCGAGAAGGGCGCGCACCTGGCCATGTATTTCGCCGACGAGGCGATCGTCGTGACCAACCCAGAAGTGTCCTCGGTACGTGACTCCGACCGCATGCTGGGCCTACTGGCGAGCAAGTCGCGCCGCGCCGAAGGCGGCGAGGAACCGATCAAGGAACATCTGTTGCTGACCCGCTACAACCCCGAGCGCGTTACCAAGGGCGAAATGCTCGGCGTCGAAGACGTCGAGGAAATCCTTTCCATCCGCCTGCTCGGCGTGATCCCAGAATCGCAGGCGGTGCTGAAGGCGTCCAACCAGGGCATCCCGGTGATCCTCGATGACCAGAGCGATGCTGGTCAGGCCTATAGCGACGCCGTCGACCGCCTGCTTGGCAAGGAAGTCGTGCACCGCTTCCTCGACGTCAAGAAGCCAGGCTTCCTGCAACGACTTTTCGGAGGCCGCGAATGAACCTCTTAGACTTCTTCCGTGAACGCAAGAAGAAGGAAACCCCAGCCGCGATCGCTAAAGAGCGCCTGCAGATAATCGTTGCCCATGAACGTGGACAGCGCACCGAGCCGGATTACCTGCCGGCCCTGCAGAAGGAACTGGTCGAGGTGATCCGCAAGTACGTCAACATCGACAGCGATCAGGTCCAGGTCGCACTTGAAGATCAGGGCAGCTGCTCGATTCTAGAACTCAATATCACCCTGCCGGATCGCTGAGCGACACCGGCGTACAGAAACGGCGGCCCACGGGTCGCCGTCTTCGTTTGTGGAAAAGCGAATGCCTCTTAGCGCTATCGAGATCGTCCACCAGGACGCCGCCCTGCTGTTGATCAACAAGCCGACCCTGCTGCTTTCCGTCCCAGGCCGCGCCGAAGACAACCGTGACTGCCTGGTGACCCGTCTGCAGGAAAACGGGTACCCCGAAGCCCGCATCGTGCATCGCCTGGATTGGGAAACCTCCGGGCTTATCGTGCTCGCCCGCGACGCCGATTCGCACCGCGAACTGTCCCGCCAGTTTCATGATCGCGAAACGGAAAAGGCCTACACCGCGCTGTGCTGGGGCCAGCCCGAACAGGACAGCGGCAGCATCGATCTGCCACTGCGTTACGACCCGCCGACCAAACCGCGCCACGTGGTCGACCACGAACTGGGCAAGCATGCGCTGACGTTCTGGCGTGTACTCGAACGCTGTGGCGATTTCAGCCGCATCGAGCTGACGCCAATCACCGGGCGCTCCCACCAATTGCGAGTCCATATGCTGTCGATCGGGCATCCGCTGCTCGGCGATCGCTTGTACGCCCACGAGCAAGCCCTGCAGGCTCATGAACGCCTGTGCCTGCATGCCAGCATGTTAACCCTGACCCATCCGCAGACCGGTGAGCGCCTGTGTTTCGAGTGCCCGGCACCGTTTTGATGGACCGCTTTCTCGACGCCACTAAGGGCGCACCAGAGCACCCCAGCCTGCGAAAAGCGCTCGATCTGTGGTGCGGACCTGCCAGCAAAGCGCTGGATTTGGGTTGTGGCGCAGGGCGTGACAGCCTCGCCCTGCTGCGTGCTGGATGGGAGGTCGTTGCGCTCGACCAGTCCGTCGATGCGCTGGATGCCCTCTGCGTGCAGGCTGACTCCAGCATGGCCGGCACACTCACAACGTTGTGCCAGCCTTTCGAAGACAACACACCGCTGCCTGCGGTCGATCTGGCAAACGCAAGCTTCGCGCTGCCATTCTGCAAGCCAGAGGCCTTCACTGACTGCTGGGCGCGGATAACCGAATGCCTGAACAAGGGTGGCTTATTCGCCGGCCATTTCTTCGGTCCGCGCGATAGCTGGGCGGCCAAGGATCACACCACCATCCACAGTCATGAGCAGCTGTTGCGACAGTTCGAAAGCTGGGCGCTGCTGGAGCTCAACGAATTCGAATTCGACGGCAAGACCGCGATCGGTCGAAGCAAACACTGGCACCTGTTCGAAGTCATTGCCCGCCGCAGCTGAGTATTCCGTTCAGTGGGGCACTGCAGCGGCGCATTGCGATGGGATAGACTTCGTGACCTGGCAGTCCGGAGTCCGAAATGCGCAAAGCTCTCAACCAAGGCCTGATTGAATATCTGCAGGCATCCCCTACCCCGTTCCATGCCACCGAAAACCTTGCCCAGGCGCTGCAAGCCGCAGGCTACCGCGCGCTGGACGAGCGAGAGGTTTGGCATACCGAGGCCGGCGGGCGTTATTACGTCACCCGTAACGACTCGGCAATCATTGCCTTCCAATTGGGCAGCAAGCCGCTCGTCGAGCACGGGCTTCGCTTGGTTGGTGCTCATACCGACAGCCCATGCCTGCGGGTAAAGCCGCAACCGGAACTGCAGCGCCAGGGCTTCTGGCAACTCGGCGTGGAGGTGTATGGCGGTGCGCTGCTTGCCCCCTGGTTCGACCGCGACTTGTCCCTGGCCGGGCGCGTCACCTATAGCCGAGATGGCCGTATCGAAAGCCAGCTGATCAACTTCAAGGTGCCGATCGCGACGGTACCGAACCTGGCGATCCACCTGAACCGGGAAGCCAATCAGGGCTGGGCGATCAACGCCCAGAACGAGCTACCGCCGATCCTTGCGCAGATCGCCAGCCAGGAAAGCCCAGATTTCCGCGCACTGCTGGCCGATCAGCTCGGGCGTGAGCATGGTCTGGTAGCCGATGTGGTACTGGACTTCGAACTGAGCTTCTTCGATACCCAAGCTGCCGCGGTCATTGGTCTGCATGGCGACTTTATCGCCGGTGCGCGCCTGGACAACCTGCTCTCGTGCTTCGCCGGGTTGCAGGCCTTGCTGAACGCCGATCCCGAGCATAGCTGTGTGTTGGTCTGCACCGACCACGAGGAAGTCGGCTCCACTTCGCTATGCGGCGCTGACGGCCCTTTCCTTGAGCAGGTGCTGCGCCGCCTGCTGCCGGATGAAGATGACTTCCAGCGCACCATCAGCCATTCCCTGCTGATCTCTGCCGACAACGCCCATGCCGTGCACCCCAACTATCCCGACAAGCACGACGGCAACCACGGCCCCAAGCTCAATGCTGGCCCGGTAATCAAGGTCAATAACAATCAGCGCTACGCCACCAACAGCGAAACCGCGGGATATTTCCGCCATCTCTGTCTGGAGAACGAAGTGCCGGTGCAAAGCTTCGTCACCCGCAGCGATATGGGCTGCGGCTCGACCATCGGCCCGATCACGGCAAGCCAGTTGGGTGTGCGCACAGTCGATATCGGCCTGCCGACCTTCGCCATGCATTCGATTCGAGAGCTAGCCGGAAGCCAGGATCTGGCGCATCTGGTCAAGGTACTGACCGCCTTCTATAACAGCAGCCAGCTGCCCTGAGCTGGATCACGCGACGAGCAGGCCCCCTGCTCATCGCGCGTTGATCAATCGACCAATGGCGCGCTGATCAGGAAAGCGCGCTATCGATCACCAGCGCCACCTTCCCTGAAACAGTGTTGCTAGCGAGCGCGGCGAATGCGGCCTCTACATCTGCGATGGCGAACGTCTGCTCCAGGCGCGGCGAAAGCTTGCCCTGGGCAAATAGCGGCCAGACCTTCTCCTCCATTTCCGCCAGCAGCCCCGCCTTGTAGTCGGCATCACGACTGCGCAACGTAGAGCCGATCAGCTGGATGCGCTTGGCCAGCAGTCCGCCCAGATCCATCTCGGCTTTGCGGCCGCCCATCAGACCAATCATCACCCAGCGTCCGTCCATCGCCAGCAGCTGCGTGTTAAGCGCCGCGTACTTGGCACCAACGGGATCGAGGATCATGTCGAACGGAGCGAAATCTCGCAGCGCCTCTAGCGAGTCGCCACGCAGCACTCCACCCTGCGCACCCAACGCTTCGCAGTAGGCCAACCGCTCTGCCGAACCGACACTGACCCAACAGGGATTGCCGAACGCCTTACACAGCTGGATCGCCGCCGAACCGACGCCGCTGGCACCGGCATGCAGGAGCACCTTGTCGCCGGCCAACAACGCGCCAAGCCGATAGAGATTCAGCCAGGCCGTGGCATAAACCTCAGGGATCACCGCAGCCTCATGTAGCGACAACCCCTCAGGAACCGGCAGTGCGTGGCGGGCATCGACCACTACCTCTTCAGCCATGCCGCCGCCAGCCAGCAGAGTGCATACCCGATCCCCCACCTTCCAGCGGCTACGACCATTTACCTCGGCAACCACACCTGCGCATTCCAGGCCCAGGATGTTGGTCACACCCACAGGCGGTGGATAATGCCCGGCACGTTGCAGCAGGTCCGCACGGTTCAGCCCTGCGGCGGCAACACGGATACGGACTTCGCCTTCCGCGCATACCGGAGCCGGTCGTTCGGCCCAATCCAGATGCCCCTCGATACCTTGCAATGCCTTCATGCTGCCTCCATAGTGGTTCCTATCTTTGCCCACCCAACTGATCGCTCGCTGGCCTTCTTTGACCACCTTTACCATCGGGCTTGTGCTTTCCACCGCCGGACGGAAAACCGAACCGGCGCCTACTTTAGATGGCCTAATATGCGTTATTCCCTAGCCTTACGTCGCCCCCAAGCCATGAAACGTACGCTGACCTGCACCATTCTCGCCGTCCTTTTCGGACTTAACGCCTCCCTGGCGATGGCCAAAGCCGTCAGCACGCCGGAGAGCTGGGACTACCTGCAACCCGATCGAGACCAGGTGATCGCCAGCCTCAATGTCGTCGAGTTGCTCAAGCGCCATCACTACAACAAGCCTCCGTTGAACGACGCGCGCTCGGCGAAGATCTTCGACAGCTATATCCAGATGCTCGACCCTTCGCGCAGCTACTTCCTGGCATCCGACCTCGAAGAGTTCGGCAAGTGGCGCAACCAGTTCGACGATTTCCTCAAAGGAGGCAATCTCGAGCCAGGCTTTGCCATCTACAAGCGCCACCTGGAACGGTTGCAGAATCGCCTCAACTACGCGCTGGGCCTGCTCGGCAAAGGCGTCGGCAGCTTCGATTTCACCATCGATGAAGAACTTCTGGTCGATCGCGAAAAAGCCGCATGGGCCAAGAATATGGCCGAACTCGACGACCTGTGGCGTAAACGCGTCAAGGACGAAGTACTGCGTCTGAAGCTCGCCGGCAAGGAGCCCGAAGCCATCGAGGAACTGCTGACCAAGCGTTACAAGAATCAGCTGGCACGCCTGAACCAGACGCGCGGCGAGGATGTGTTCCAGACCTACATCAACGCGTTCGCCCAGTCCTACGATCCGCACACACAGTATCTGTCTCCGGACAACGCGGAGAACTTCGACATCAACATGAGCCTGTCGCTCGAAGGCATCGGCGCGGTGCTGCAGAGTGACAACGAGCACGTCAAAATCGTGCGCCTTGTTCCGGCAGGCCCCGCCGAGAAGAGCAAGCAACTGGCGCCAGCAGACAAAATCGTCGGGGTTGGCCAGGCCAACGACGAAATGGTCGACGTCATTGGCTGGCGTCTGGATGAAGTGGTCAAACTCATCCGCGGCCCGAAAGGCTCCGTCGTCCGCCTGGAAGTCATCCCGGCGAGCAATGCGCCGAATGATCAGAACAGCAAGGTCGTTGCCATTACTCGCGAAGCAGTGAAGCTGGAGGAACAGGCAGCGAAGAAGTCGGTGCTGGACCTGGAGCATCAAGGTCAGAGCTTCAAGCTCGGCGTGATCGAGATCCCTGCGTTTTACCTTGACTTCAAGGCACTGCGTGCCGGCGATCAGAACTACAAGAGCACCACTCGCGACGTGAAGAAACTGCTCTCCGAACTGGAGGCCGAGAAAGTCGACGGTGTGGTCATCGACCTGCGCAACAATGGCGGCGGCTCGTTGCAGGAAGCTACCGAGCTCACCGGCCTATTCATTGACCAGGGCCCGACCGTACTCGTGCGCAACAGCGATGGCCGCGTGGATGTGCTCGCCGACGAGCAGACCGGCGTCTATTACAAAGGGCCGCTGGCCGTTCTGGTCAATCGCCTGTCGGCATCCGCGTCGGAGATCTTCGCTGGCGCCATGCAGGATTATCACCGCGCGCTGATTCTCGGCGGCCAGACCTTCGGCAAAGGCACCGTGCAGACCATCCAGCCACTCAACCATGGCGAGCTGAAACTTACGCTGGCGAAGTTCTACCGTGTATCAGGGCAGAGCACGCAGCATCAGGGCGTAATTCCCGATATCACCTACCCGGCGGATGTCGATACTAAGGAAATTGGCGAAAGCGCCCTTCCCGAGGCCTTACCGTGGGACAGCATTCGCGCCGCCATCAATCCGGATATGAACCCGTTCAAGCCGTTCCTTGCTGAGCTCAAAGCTCGCCATGAGGCACGCACTGGTGAGAACCCGGACTTTGTGTTCACCCGCGACCGGCTCGCGCTTGCTCAGGAACTGATGCACGACACCACCGTCAGCCTTAATGAAGATAAGCGCCGCGCTCAGCAGGCGGATATCGAAAAGCGCCAGCTGACGCTGGAGAACGCGCTGCGTCTGGCCAAAGGCGATGAGCCACTGGCCAAACTGGAGAAGGAAGACGAAACCACGCCGCATAAGGAAGTGGATAAGCTCAAGCCAGAAGATGATGCGTACCTCTCCGAAAGTGGCCGTATCCTTCTGGATTATCTCGGGCTCAGCTCGGCAATGGCCAAGCACTGACAGTAGAAAACGCACCCAATGTCATCAAAATGACATCACTGCGTCGTGAAATGAAGGGCCACTCTCGTGGCCCTTTTTTTTCACACCAGAGATATCCATGACAGTCACCGAGCAGTTGAGCACGCTAGGACACATCCTTGCTCACGGCGACATCACTACGCTGTTCCAACCCATCGTCTCGCTCTCGGAGCGGCGCATCCTCGGTTATGAGGCTCTCAGCCGAGGGCCATCTAATGGCCCGCTGCATTCCCCGATCAATCTGCTCGCTACGGCGCGCCATGCTGGCCGTCTTAACGAACTGGAGATGACCTGCCGAGAGACCGCGTGCCGGCGCTATAGCCAGGGCGCCTTGCGCGGCAAGCTGTTTCTCAACGCATCACCGGAAACCTTGCTCGATGCAACTCACAAGCCTGGCCGCACGCTTGAGCTGCTGAATGCCTACGGCATTTCCGCTGACAACGTGGTCATCGAGCTAACCGAACAGGCCCCCGCTGACGATCTCGAGCTGCTGGACAAAGCGCTTCACCATTACCGCTCGATGGGCTTCAGCATCGCGCTCGACGACCTCGGTGCCGGTTATTCGAGCCTGCGCCTGTGGTCCGAACTGCGACCCGACTATGTGAAGATCGACCGCTATTTCATCGACGGCATCCATCTTGATCCGGTGAAGCGCGAGTTCGTTGAGTCGATCCTGAAGATTGCCCGCACGTCACGCACCCAGGTCATCGCAGAAGGTATAGAGCTGCCCGAAGAACTGGCGGTGCTGGCCAGCATGGGTGTCGATCTGGTTCAGGGGTACCTGCTGGGACGGCCACAAGAACTACCTGCACTGGATATCGAAGAGATCCTGCCTTCAGCCGAAACCCAGCAGAGCAGCTTCGCCGAAGAGTCTTGTAACCTGTCCGCACTGCTCATCCGACAATTCTCCATGACAGCAGATCGACCGGTCGCGGAGTTGCTTGAGGCATTTCGCATCCAGCCCAATCTGAACTCGATTGCGGTAGTGGACGCCGAGGCGCGACCGGTCGGCATCGTGCACCGCAATCTCATTTCCGATGCGCTACTCAAGCCCTTCGCCACGGATCTGCTGGCGCGCAAGCCGGTCAGTCGGCTGATGAGTACCGACTTTCTCGCAGTCGGGCTCGAGCAATCCCTGCAGCAAGTCAGCCGCCTGCTAACGAGTCGTGCTCGTCAACGTATCGAGGAAGATTTCGTCATCACCCAGGCTGGCAGTTATCACGGCGTAGGCCGCGTCATCGACGTCCTTAGATTGATAACCGAATTGAAGGTCCAACAGGCGCGCCATGCCAACCCACTGACACTGTTGCCCGGAAACGTGCCAATACAGCAATGCCTGACACGCCTGTTGCTGCAGAGACGTCAGGCGCTGGTCTGTTACGTCGATATCGACAACTTCAAGCCTTTCAACGACCTCTACGGCTACGGCAAAGGCGACGAAGTGCTGCTGTGTCTCGCGCAGTGCCTGAACGATCGGGTCGACGCGCGCGTGGATTTCGTTGGCCATATAGGAGGTGATGATTTCATGCTGGTGCTGGGCGCCCTCGACTGGGAACGGCGCATCGAACAGCTGCATCATGATTTCATGCTTCGCAGTAAGGCGTTCTACCTGCGAGAACATCTAGAGGCCGAGTGCTTTGTCTCAACCAGTCGGGACGGACGAAAACAGCGCTATGCCTTGTTGTCGCTGTCGATCGGGCTCGTCAGCGTGCTTCCGGAGCACACCGACCGCCTGGATGCGGGCAGGCTTGCAGCATTGGCGTCGGAGGCCAAGCGTTACGCAAAACAGGTAAGCGGCCCCAGTTCTCATCTAATCGACGCAGGCGAGCCACCGATGGATGCTTACAGCCCCAGCTGCGCGGCCCTCGCCTTGTAACGGTCTGCCTGCGAGGCATCGGCGGCCAGGCCGTGACCTCCGGCGCGATAAAGCTGCTCAAGCCGAACCGCCGCCAGAGGATGGCCCGCCTCGGCCGCCTTGGCCCACCAACGAGCCGCCTCGTTGCCATCGGGCCCGTGTGATGCGTCTTCGCTCAGGCTGACGACACCCATCTGGTAAGCCGCCTTGGCATCGCCGGCCTTGGCCGCCAGCCGCAACAGCCGGACACCCTCTAGCTTGGCGCCATGACCACGACCGCGGAAATAGAGAATGTGGCCGTAGAAGCTCTGCGCACCTACGTTCCCAAGGGCCGCCATTCGTGCGAATTGTCCTTCCATCCAACGCCAGAGTTTCGGCTGCTGCACCGCAAAGTGGGACATCATCAACTTGCGTGCGGCGAAATAACCGAGCCTCGCGCGTAGCCGCCCCAGCATCAGACGTCCTCCGGATAGTTGAACTCGAACACGCGCGCCACTTCTCCAGCATGCCACGAGGCGGCTGCGGCACCATCAGCGGGCCCGGAGAAGCGCCCTAGTTGCGAAGCGCACTCGAAGAAGCCTGTGCGGGGCAAACGACTAGCGCCCTGGCTGATAACCAGCGCACTGCGCAACGGCCGCTCGGCACGGGCATCCAGCGCGGCAAGATGCTCCAGGGCAGCGGTCAGCGTCTGCATCGCAGGGGTGGGTAGTTGAAGGCGCTCGACCAGCGCCCGGTAGGTTACCAAATGCCGTTGGCGGCGCGCGGCATCAAGCTCACAAAGCAATGCCAGCCAGTGTTGGCGGCTGATGGATACTGACGTCAAGCGTCATCCTCCCAACCGGTGATTTCCAACGCGCGTGCCAGCGCGCGGCGAATCGCAGCATCGGGCTCGCGCTCCCCTGCCTCGATCAACCCAAGGTACGCCGGGCTGATACCTACCGAGCGCGCCAATACTTCCAGCGTCAGGCCTTTGGCCTCTCGCAGGAGTGGCAGTTGACTCAGTACGGGGCGTGGCTGGCCAGCCGTAGGCACAGAGGCTGCGGCCGTCGGAGGCCGGACTCCGACAGCGTTGAGAAGTGCCTGGTACTCGTCCCATGGCAGAACGGCGTATTCCGGCGAGCCGTCACGCATGATGACCTGAACATTCATCCGTATTCCCCTGGCGTCCTCGATCAGAGGCGGAATCTTAACAGCCCTCGACGCTCCTTGAAGCTACCAACCTGCCGCATGCGACAGGGAATCGGGATCAGTACCGCAAATGTGCGATCAGTATCGACAAACGGACGAGCGATGCATGCCTACCTGAGTTCGAGCTATTAGTCGCCAGCCTTGGGCTCGTCCAGCGCAGGCAATCGCAGAAGCGCGGCTTGGCGGTCGGCCGATTGCGCCTGTTTCCAAACTCTGAATGCGTCCAGCTCTCCGGACCATTTGCGCATCACCCAGCCCAGTACGGCTAGATCATCGACAAATCCAAGGCCAGGCAGCCAATCGGGAATCGCATCGATGGGCGATAGGAAGTACAGCAGGCCCGCAACGATCGCTATCAGCGCGTTGGGGCTGACGGCCCGATACTCACCACGCCACCATGCCACGCAAAGCGCTTGTAGTAGCGCCAGATCATCTCGCAGGCCTTTTAGCAATCCTCGCTTGGACGATGACTTGCGTGCCACTGCGAGCAGCAACGCGGGAATTTTCCCCCGCTTGATCAACCTCTGGGCGAGCGGCAGATATCTGAGCAAATTCCAGGGAGCCTTCATCAAACACCTTCTAGCCTGCGTCATCCGTGACCTTGGGGATGTTATCCACCGAACCTGTGGATAACCTTGTGAACAGTTTATGGATGACTGCCGCAAATGCCCCATCTACGGGGCTGCCCGACAGATCGACGCTTTTTTATCCAGCCAGGTAAGCTCTTTTAAATCAGTATCTTACGAAGCTGTGAAAACTGAGCGTCTGCGCCGGGGCAGGAATCGGATATTTCTATTCCGAATGTGCATAACCGAGGATTGTCAATGGCTTTACAAGCACTTTGACTAGTGGCTGCACAGGGGGTTCGGCCTATCGATGGACAAGAGGCCGACCATTGCGATCGGCCTCTGCACGGCGTTACTGAACGCTGAGTTGGCCGCGAATCTTTTCCAGAGTGGCCGAGCCAATCCCTTTTACCTCGAGCAGCTCGTCTACCGAACTGAACGGGCCATGGTCGTCGCGATAATCGATGATCGCTTTGGCCTTGGTGGCGCCGATACCTTTGAGTTCACGGGTAAGCGTGACGGCGTCGGCGGTATTGAGGTTCACTGGTGCCTGGGTGATGGCGACAGCCGGCGCGGGCAAGGGCGCGGGCTGCGATTGCGTGGCTGCATGGCCACTGAGGGACAGGCTGGTAAGAACGGCAAAAGCCGCAGCAGCAATAAAAGCTTTGTTCATGACGATGTCCTTATCTGAGGGATTTTCTACGCGGGACTTCCTGCTCCGCGTCAGCCAATCTAGCCGCCTCCCCGCCAATGTCAAAAGCGAGGGTGCATTTTTGCAAACCTCGTCATGTTCCTCAGCGCATGGCGTTGAACAGGTTAAGGCCGCTGATTTTGACGTAGCTCTGCTGTGCCGCCTCGAGAATGATGGTCTGGAACGAAAGTCTTGAAAGCGCCTCCGCATAATCCAATTCGCGCAACTCGGCCTGGACAGACTTGTTCACCAACGCAACGTCCTCGTTATCGGTCTGCGTTGTTTCGATTACATTGAGCCGTGCGCCGATGTTTCCGCGGGCTGCATCTACGCTTCCCATGCCGTAATCGAGATTGGTCAGACTCACCGCCACGGAATCGCGGATGTCTGCGTTGCTAGACGCCGGGTTTTCCAAAGTCTTGCGAAGATTGGCGATCGTGTCGAGGATGCCCTGCTTTTGTACGTTGGCATTAAGCTGGATTTCTGCCGACTGACCTTGAGCCTGAACACCATCGAACTTAACCATAACGCCGCGGAAAACAAGCTCGTCGGCAGTTTTTTCATTCCCGTCGACAACTCCCGAACCGATGACCTGATCTGGATCGGCATAGGGGTCGGCAAAATCTGCTGGTGGGTTGGCCCGGTCGTAAATGATGTAATCGGTATCAGACGTGAAATAAATGCCCACGCCCGCGGCTGGGAATGCCGGATTTCCCGCAACCGCTACCTCATCCTGAACTAGCGGCGCGGAAACGCTCAAGGTCGAACCGGGTAAAACCTGATAGCGCCCTGCGTTGGTAACGTTTTCGAATACCGCTTTACCGTTATCGCTGATGGCTATATTCAGCGAGCTGGCGATTTGCAGTTTTCTCTGCCCTTCATCGCCCTGATAACTATAGCTACCATCGCCCGTGCGCACGAACGGCTGCGTTTTGCCCTGGAAACCAGAAAACAGGTACTCGCCTCGTGCGTTACGGGTGTTCATCAAAGACAGCAGCTCGTCCTCGCGCTGAGTCAGCTCAGCGGAAATGGACTTACGATCTTCTGCGCTCAGCGCTCCGTTGCCAGCCTGCAACGCAAGCTCCCGTACACGATGCAGCACGGTATACGAAGACCCGAGCGTGACCTCTTCTTGGGTGAGGCTATTCTTGGCGGCGGTCAGGTTGGAGTTGTACTGGCTCAGCACGTTCTGTTGCTGCTCCAACTGCAACAGCCGCACCGACGCAACCGGGTCGTCTGCCGGTGTGAGAAGGCGGTTGCCCGTGCTGATCTGCTCTTGGGTACGGGTCGCGTTGGCATAGTTGCGCTGCAACCCGGCGACACCGTTGTTGAATGCTTGCACGGTAGAAATGCGCATATGACGAGCCTATTACCTGAAGGAGCTGATCAATGTATCGAACAAGGAGCGCGCAACTTGAATGATCTGAGCCGAAGCGTTGTAGTACTGCTCGAACTTGATCAGATTAGCCGCTTCCTCGTCCAGGTTCACAGCGGACAACGAGTCCCTGTTGTCGGTGGCCTGCTTGAGGATCGCGCCGGTCGCGTCGCTGTCCATGCGTGCCTGTGCAGTCAAGGTGCCGACGCGCTCGACCAGCTCGCCGTAGCCATCGGTGAAACTGAAACCTGAACCAACAACACCGGCCGTGACGCCTACGGTCTGCTTTGTTTGCAGGTCGACCAGCTTCAAAGCGTTACGGTTGTCCGAGACGCCGCTCCGATTGTATTCCAGCGTAAATACATCTCCTGGCCCAGGCCGACCGCTGAACGCTTGGGAAATCTCCACAGTGCTGCCACCTGAAGAGATGGTGTAGTTCAGCGTGTTGTTTTGTCCCGGGGTCACATTCAGCGTAGCAGGCGTAATGGTTACACCTGCTGGGGCGCTCAGGGTCAACGTTCCATTTGGAGAAGGCGCGACGGGGGCAGCATAGGTCATTGAAACCGGTGACAGGTTCTGCAGATCCAGCGGAACCAGAGGGTTCTGAACGTTTTCGATCGAAGGCTGGCCAATTACCCCGTTCCCGCTGTTCTGCAGCTCGGCTTTGGCGCGCACCGGTGCTGCAAACGCCAGCTGATCAGCTTGATCAAGCGTCGCCTTGATCTCAGATGCGCCACGACGAGTGGGCTGGAGGCTGAACTTATCACCAGGAGCCGGCAGCGGATCGTCCATAACAATCTGGAATCCCTGGTTGCGGCCATCCCTGTCAGTGATCGACAGCGTGCCGGCCGGACTTTCCGTGGTTGTCATTAGCTGGTTATCGCTAAGGCGCCGTACCTTGTAGCCGCTACCGTCATATTCCATCAGGTAGTCGCTAGTGCTGAGCTGGCTGGTATTGGTGATATTCAATACCGGCTGCGCATTGCTATTGCCGGAAAACGCAGTGACGCGCAGCTTAGCCAGCGCCGGATCGTTGTAGTTACCAAACAGCGCCGAGCCAACCTCACCCTTGAGGTCCAGCCCCTGTCCCAGCTGGGTATTCACTTGATCGCTCACGGCAAGCGCGAGCCGGCCAAGCGAATTCATGGTGGAATCCAGAACTTCCTGGCGATACCGAATCAACCCGCCCAATTCGCCACCGGTAACCTGCGAAGTAATGCCCTGACGGGAGCCGCCACTGATGAACTGTACTTCATGCCGATTCGGGTCGCCCTGCCCTGGCACCACTTCCAGCTTGGCCACCGCGGTTCCCACCACCAGCGGCTGGCCACTGCCGATGAAGATGTTGAAGCTACTGTCATCCTGAGGAACCACCGTCACACCGATATAGCCCGACAACTGGCGCACGGCCTCGTCGCGGGCATCGAGCAGATCGTTCGGCTGCTTACCGTTGGCTGCCGCGAGAGCAATCGCCTCGTTCAGGCTACCGATGCTGCCAGCCAGCCGGTTTACCTGATCGGTGACCGCGGACATTTGCTTGTTGGTGAAATTGTTCTGCTCAGAGAGCCGGTCATAGACGGTGTTGAACCGCCGCGCCAAACCCTCGGCCTCGGCCAACACCAACTGGCGCGCCGGGATGTTCGCAGGGTCCTCGGCAGCGGTCTGCAAGGCGGAGAAAAACTTCTGCAGCGAGGGTGTGATACCCGTGGTGGTGCCGGCCAGCAATGAATCGAGTTGGTTTATCTGACTTTTGTAAGCCTCCACATCACCGCTCAGCGAGGTGCTACTGCGCAACTGGCTGGTGAGAAATTCGCTATAGCTGCGGCGGATGTCGACCAACGTGGTTCCCGACCCGATATAGCCCGCACCACTGAACTGGGGAGACCGAGTGGCCTGGGTCGCATCCTGACGGCTGTAGCCAGGCGTATTGACGTTGGTGATGTTGTGGCCGGTGATCGACAGCTGGGTCTTGCTGGCAGCCAGGCCGGAAAGGCCAATGCTCAATAGGTCAGCCATGGTTTAGCCTCTGGTCCGCATCGCGGGCACCGAATTCGCGTCGGCAACGGTCTGGTAGGTCTGCATCTTGCGCGCGATCTGGCTGATCTTGCGGGCGTATTGCGGATCGGTGGCATAGCCGGCTTTCTGTAGTTCTTTGACGAAACGCTCCGAATCACCGGTGTTGCTCGCCACCTGGATCGCGGTCCGATAGCGGTCGTTGTTTTCCAGCAGGCTGACGAAGTCGTCGAAGCTCTGCTCGAATGAATCGTAGGCGCGAAAGCCCGCCTTCTCGCGGGTCGCCTTGCCATTGACGTATTCGGTCGTCATTACGGTGGCAGACTCGCCCTTCCAACCGGTCGCCTTGATACCGAACAGGTTGTGGCTGTTACTGCCGTCCTTCTGGCGAATCATGGACTTGCCCCAGCCGGTTTCCAGCGCGGCCTGTGCAACCAGAAAGCGTGGTTCGATCCCAAGGCGCTCGGCAGCCTTCTCGGCCATTGGCAGCATGGTGGCGATGAACTCCTGGGAGGAACTGAAGCGCGTCCTGCTTGGCGCGTTCGGAGCACTTTTCTCCACGCCATTTACCGTCAGCGGCTTGTCCGTGGGCGGCACGAACGCGGTGGCCGGCTTCCAGTCCACGTTAACCAGCGGCTGCACGGTATCGCCCGCCGGCGGAACGGCAGTCGCTGACACGTTGGCAACCTGTCGGTCGGCAAGCTTCCCAGGCAATGCAAGCCTGCGCTGGTTGAGCAGCCTTGAATCATCTCGCGCGGATTCAGCACCAGCCGCCGGCTTGCTCGGCCAGGCTGCGCCCTCGGTCTGCGCAACCTGGGCAAACGGATTGTTGCGCGTCACCGTTTCCGTCTGCTTGCTCAGCTGGCGCACCAGCACATCCGCCAGCCCTATGCCGCCACCTTCCTTGGACAGGCTGACTGACAGCTGCTGATCGTACATGTCCTGATATTGCTTGCTGGCCTGGCTGTTCAGCGGGTTGTCCTTGGCCAGCACCTCGGTAGCCGCACGCATCGACTTGAGCATCTCATTGAGAAACAGCGACTCGAACTCCTGCGCGACCTTGCGCACGTTCTCCTCGCCGTCGCGATCTTTGCCGACCTTGAGCTGACTGAGGCGATTGAGGTCGTTGTAGCTGCCGCTATCGAGACCGCGCGCTCCACTACCGAGACGATTTTCCATATCGCTACCCTTAGATCACGATCAGGTCGGCTTGCAGCGCGCCGGCCTGCTTCAAAGCTTCGAGAATGGCCATCAGGTCACTGGGCGCAGCGCCCACCTGATTCACCGCTCGGACGATTTCATCCAGCGTGGTGCCTGGGCCGAACTTGAACATAGGCTTGGCTTCCTGCTCGGCTTTGACCTTCGAGTTGGGCACGACCACGGTCTGCCCATCCGAGAAGGGTTCCGGCTGACTCACCAGTGGTTCCTCGCTGATGGTCACGGTCAGGCTGCCATGAGTGACGGCGGCAGGCTGAACCCGAACGTTCTGGCCGATCACAATGGTGCCGGTACGCGAATTGATGATGACCTTCGCCACGGCTTGGCCAACCTCAACCTGAAGATTCTCCAGAATCGATAGGTAGTCCACACGCTGGCTTGGGTCCAGCGGTGCAGTCACGCTGATCGATCCACCATCCAACGCCTGCGCCACGCCTGGGCCAAGCAGATCATTGATCTGGTCGACGATATTCTTGGCCGTAGTGAAGTCCGGACGATTGAGGTTCAGGGTCAGCGTGTTGCCTTGGTTGAAACCACTCGGGACCGGTCGCTCGACGGACGCTCCACCGGGTATTCGGCCAGCCGACGGTGAATTGACGGTAATCCGTGAACCATCCGCGCCGCCAGCATCAAAGCCCCCTACCACCAGGTTGCCCTGCGCAATGGCGTAGACGTTGCCGTCGATACCCTTCAACGGGGCCATCAACAGGCTGCCGCCACGCAAGCTCTTGGCATTGCCAATGGACGAGACGGTGATATCGATGGTCTGGCCTGGTTTGGCGAACGGCGGTAACTCTGCATGAATGGACACCGCAGCCACGTTCTTCAACTGGATGTTGCCACCCGCCGGCACCTTGATGCCGAACTGGGCCAGCATGTTGTTGAAGGTCTGCACGGTGAAGGGCGTCTGGGTGGTCTGGTCACCACTACCGTTCAACCCGACGACCAGGCCATAGCCGATCAGCTGGTTGCTCCGTACACCATGGATGGTCGCGACATCCTTCAGACGCTCAGCCTGTGCGCCAGCACAGAGCGTGAGCATACCCGCGAGCAGAAGCAGTTTTTTCCACATGACATCAGCTCCGGTCAGAAGGGCCACATCGGGCTCATGAAAAATCGGTCGAGCCAGCCAGGCTGGCTCGCATCGGCGAACGCGCCGGTGCCCGAATAGGTGATACGCGCATCAGCAATACGGGTAGATGGGACGGTGTTGTCGGTCGAGATGTCGTCCGCACGAACCAGGCCTGCGATGCGCACCAGTTCGTCGCCGGTATTGAGCGTCATCCATTTCTCGCCGCGCACCGCCAGAATGCCGTTAGGCAGTACTTCGGAAATGGTGACGGTGATGGAGCCGGACAGGCTGTTGCTCTGCCCCGCCTGGCCAGAGCCGGAAGTGTCTCGCGACGCGTCGTACTCGGCACCCAGGCTCATCGAGTTGCCTGTCAGCGGATTGGCCATCGACACGGCTCCGCCGAACAGCGAGCCGAGTCCGATATTCGCGCTGCTGTCCTTCGAGAGTTTGGAGGTCGCATTCTTGCTAGCCTGGGTCCGCTCGTTGAGCGTAATGGTAATGATGTCGCCAACCCGATGAGCCTTGCGGTCGTCGTAGAGATTGGTCTCGAAGCCTGCCTGGTAGATCGCGCCGTTGTTTTGCGCCGCTGGCAACGGCGTGCGCGGCAGCACCGGAGCGTAGTACGGGTCATTGGGTTTCGGCGCAGGGGCAACACATCCGACCAGCGCCAGGGCGGACGACATCGACACAACAATCAACAAACGGCTCATAAACACCTCAAGCCACGACAGGCCATCGAAACTACTGCGAGCAGCACTGAATGTGCGTGCCCGTATACAACGGCAAACCCGCGATCAAAGTTGCTGCGTAACGAACGACAGCATCTGGTCGGCGGTGGAAATTACCTTGGAGTTCATCTCGTAGGCGCGCTGAGTGGTGATCATGTTCACCAATTCCTCGACGACGCTTACGTTGGAGTTTTCCAGGGTGTTCTGAAGGACGGTACCCAGGCCGTTCAATCCCGGCGTACTGACCTGCGGCGCGCCGCTGGCAGCCGTCTCGAGGAACAGGTTGCTGCCCATCGCCTGGAGACCCGCTGGATTGATGAAGTCGGCAGTCTGCAAGTTACCGATGATCTGCGGCTGAGGATTACCCACGGTAGTTACCGAGACAGTGCCGTCTTCACCCACGGTGAATGTCTGGGTTTCCGGCGGAACGACGATGGCCGGCTCCAGCGCATAGCCATTGGAGGTCACCAGCTGGCCGTCGGAACTCAGATGGAAGCTTCCGTCGCGGCTGTAGGAAACCGTGCCGTCCGGCAACAGCACCTGGAAGAAGCCTCGACCATTGATGGCCATGTCGAGCGGCTGCTCAGTGGTCTGCAAACTACCGGCGGTGAAGATCTTCTGGGTTCCGGTAACACGCACACCGGTACCCAGCTGCAGGCCGGACGGCAGTTCGCTGTCCTGGCTGGATTGGCCACCGGGCTGGCGACGAATCTGGTACAGCAGATCCTGAAATTCGGCACGGTCACGCTTGAAGCCGGTAGTAGAAACGTTGGCCAGGTTGTTGGATATGGTCGTCAGGTTCATGTCCTGAGCGGACAACCCGGTCTTGCTGACCCAAAGTGCTGGAAGCATGAGCTTTCTCCTCGTGCGCCGCCGGCGCCACGCTATTAGCTGAGTTGCAGTACGCGCGCCATGGCAGCCGCATCATCTTCGGCGGTGCGCATCATCTTTACGTGCAGTTCGAACTGGCGAGACAGCGCCAGGATGGAAGTCATTTCGGTTACGGCATTCACATTGCTCGCCTCGATGAAGCCTGAAACGACCCGTACGTTTGCGTCTGGCTCGATGGGCTGGCCACCCTTCAGACGGATCAGGCCATCGGTCCCTTTCTCCATCTGCTTCGGATCAGGATTTACCAGCTTGATCCGATCAACCGTGACCACAATGTTCGGGTTTTCGCCCAGAGCGCGGATACTGATGGTGCCGTCATGGCCGATATCAACCTTCTCCTCCGGCGGAATCGCAATCGGCCCGCCATTACCCAGCACAGGCATACCGTCGGCGGTGCGCAACATGCCCAGCACGTCAATATTCAGGCTGCCAGTGCGCACATAGGCCTCACTGCCATCGGGCGCTTGCACGGCGATCCAGCCGTCCCCCTCGACGGCGACGTCGAGGTCTCGACCGGTTTCTTGCAACGTGCCGGACGTGAAATCCGTCCCGGGCCGCTCAGACATGGCGTACACCCGAGCCGGATGACTATCGCCGAATACCTGCATGGAGCGGGCCTGCTCGAAATCCCGGCGAAACCCGGTAGTCGATATGTTTGCCAGATTGTTGGCATGGGCCTGCTGTGCCCGCGCATTCTGGCTAGCACCGGTCATGGCCACGTAGAGCATCTTGTCCATTAACTTCTCCGAGACGCGAGTTTGACACTTGCGGTTCTGTTGAAGATGGAAAATGCAAAGCTCGTGCCACAGCCAAATAAACAGATAATAGGTTGATTTATAAGTGTTTTAATAAAACGAAGAAGGCCCGAGCAGGCCTTCTTTGAACGGAGTGGCGGAATACTGCCGTCAGCGGCAATCACACCTTGCCGGTGCCTATCAGCGCAGATTGATAATGGTCTGCGTAATCGCACTCTCGGTTTCGATGGTCTTGGCGTTAGCCTGATAGTTACGCTGAGCCACGATCAGGTTAACCAGCTGATCAGAAAGCTCGACGTTGGAATCTTCCAACGCACCCGCTTGCAGCGCACCGAGCGTTCCAGAACCTGGCGTGCCAACGACCGGCTCTCCGGATTCGAACGACTGCACCCATTGGGTCTTGCCGACCGGCGTGAGGCCCTGAACGTTGGCAAAGTTCGCCAGAATAATCTGCCCCTGCACCTTTGACTGACCATTGGTGTAGCGCGCAAAAATCACTCCGCTATCGTCAATTTCCAGTCCGGCCAGCTCGCCAGTGGTGTAGCCATCCTGACTGACGCTGTTGACGGCAAACGTACTGGCGTACTGGGATGACTTCGAGAAATCGAGCACGATGCCATCCGGATTCGCGCGCGCTCCGTTGGGTGACCAGGTAGCGGGCGTAGCCCCGTTGGAAATGGCAGGAATCCAGCCGCCAGTAGGCGGATTGCCCGTGGCAGAGTTAAGCGTAACCTTCAGATCAGGCGAAACGCTGAACAGACCAGAGCCACCGTTATCAATAGCGGTCAACCCACCAGTGGCATTGAAAGTCAGCCCCATGACATATGGCTGAGGTGGATCCTGCGCTGGATTCGCCGGATTGCGACCATCAACGAGCACTTTCATGTCCCAAGTATTCGCACTTGTCTTGACGAAGTACTGGGTCATGACGTGGGCGTTACCTTGTGAGTCATAGATGTTCAGCGAAGTGGAGCTGTTGTAGGTCGTCGGATCCGACGGATTGAACGTCGCGCCGGCCTGTGTCGCGGCATAGGCTGCGGCCTGCGCGCTCTCAGCGGCGCTAGGCGCCGATACATCCGCTACGTTCGCCGGATTGCTGATCCAGCTGTCGTACTCAGAATCGTACGAAGCTTGCCACGTCGCAGGCGCTTTCTGAGTCGAGTTCAGGTTGAATGCCGTGTTGATCTGGCTAGTAGCCTTGGGCGCCTGATTGGTCGTTTGGATCTGCAAATCGCCAACCACGCCATTCTGCAGATTACCGTTACCGTCTACCGGGAAACCCTGTAGCTTGTAGGCGAAGTTGTCGACCAGAAAGCCATCGCGGTCGGTGCCGAAATAACCGGCACGGGTATAACTCACCGCGCCGTTGTTGCTGACCTGGAAGAAACCATTGCCGTTGATGGCCAGATCCAGCGCATTCTGGGTGTAATTGATATTTCCCTGGTTGAACTGCTGGGAAATATTGGACATCAGCACACCACTGCCCTGAGGGTTCTTGCCTGTACCCAGCACGGATGCAGCATACACGTCGGAAAACTCCGCACGTGACTGCTTGAAACCGGCCGTGCCGGCGTTGGCAATGTTATTGCCGGTTACGTTGAGATCTTTGCTCGCGGCACGCAGGCCGCTAAGACCGATGTTGAAGGACATTGAATCGCTGCTTTGCCGAGAGTGCGGCGGTTATTGCCCGATGATCTGGACTTTCGAAAGCCCGATGCTGCCGATACCGGCAAGGTTGAGCATCAGCTCACCGCCGTTCTGCCCAAGCGTTACGCTGTCGACGTTTGCCGGCAGCAAGGTGTACAGGCCTTTGGTTTCTCCCTGATAGGTCGCCTGCGCTTCGAAGCGGTACGTGCCTGGCGGCAATACATTGCCGCTGGAGTCCTTGCCATCCCACATGAAGGAAATATTCCCGGCTTCCTGCTGGCCCATGTTGACGCGACCAACCGCAGCGCCGGTGCTGTCGTAGATGTTGACGAACACGTTGCTGCTGGACGTCGGAAGAACGAGGCTGGCCTTGAAGGTTTCGCTGGTATCCACAACCGCCTTGTCCGCCGGCACGATCACCTTGCGGCCCACCAGCGACGACGCCTGTAGCGCTTGCGAAGACTGGTAGCCAGACAAAATGGTCTGCATGCTGGAGTTGAGCTTTTCAACACCCTCAACGGTGCTGAACTGCGCCAACTGGCCGATGAACTCGCCATTGCCCTGCGGCTCAAGCGGGTTCTGGTTGTTCAACTGGGCAACCAGCAGCTCCAGAAACTCGTTCTTGCCGAGGTCGTTGCCCTTGACCTCGCGGTTATCACCGAACTGATACTGGTCGAGTACCGTGCCGGTACCACCGACGCCGTTTGTAGTGCTCATCAATGTGCTCTCGTATGAATCACTGACCCAGCGTCAGCACTTTCTGCAACATGGTCTTGGCGGTATTCATCAGCTCGGCATTGGTCTGGAATGCGCGACTGGCTGAAATCATGTCCGCCATTTCTTCCACCACGTTCACGTTCGGGTAGTACACGTACCCCGCTTCATCGGCGGCCGGATGATTAGGCTCGTAACGCGCCTGAAGCTCGCTCTGGTCCTCGACCACACCCAAGACCTGGACGCCTACCCCCGCCTTCTCCTGACCGGCAAACAACGACTGATCCGGCTGACCATTGGCCTGTTGAAAAACCGTAGCGAATACCGGATGCCGTGCACGATAAGTCTGGTCCACGCTGGACGACACGGTTTCGGCGTTCGCGATGTTGCTGGAAATGGTGTTCAGGCGGGTGCTCTGGGCACTCATGCCGCTACCGGCAATGTCGAATACGCTGCTAAGAGACATGGGGTACTCCTTTATTCACCGCGCAGGGCGCTCATGAGCCCTTTGAACTTGCTATTGAGCAACGTGAAGCTCGCCTGGAAGTCGACGGCGTTCTTCGCGTAGTTGGATTGTTCGATCTGCAGATCGACAGTGTTCTGGTCAAGCGATGGGTGCACTGCCGTGCGGAAGCGCAGGGATGCGTCGGCGATCTCCAGGCTCTCCACCGCAATGTGCTTATCACTGGTTCGACTCATGCCGAACCCGCCCTGGCCCCGAGCCGACTGTTCGGCCAGCACGCTACTGAAGTCCAGATCACGGGCTTTGTAATTAGGCGTATCGGCGTTGGCGATATTGTTGGCCAACACTTCCGCACGCTGCGAGCGAAAGCCAAGCGCCTTCTCGTGAATACCAAACGCATTGTCGAAACTGATGCTCATGACCTGGCCCTCTGCCGGATACAGTCTGCTTGCGCATATCCCAGCAAAGCTCATGCCATACAAAGCAAGTCATTGTTTCTTAAGGTTTTTAACGAGGCGTCCGAAATCAAACGCGTCAAAAGCGGCAAGTCTTTACCGCTTTCCTGCCATGACCGCCGCGTTGCACGACGGTTTTCTGCCGCAATGGCGAGCGCTACTTCGCCTTGTAGATGATCCCCGGACTGCATTGGACCATTTGGTACAACTCGGGGAGACCGTTGAGCGCTTCGGACGCACCCAGGAACAAGTACCCACCCGGCCGTAAAGTCGCGTGAATACGCTTGAGGATGTCCTTCTTTACATCGGCAGAGAAATAGATCAGTACGTTGCGACAGAAAACGATGTCGAACTTGCCCAACGCCGCATAGCTGTCGAGTAGGTTCTGAACCCTGAACTCGACGCGAGAGCGAATCGGCGGCTTCACTGCCCAACGCCCCGGTGCCTTGGCATCGAAATAACGCTGCAGACGATCAGCCGACAGGCCGCGAGCAATCGCCAAACTGTCGTATTCGGCTGCCTTACACGCCGCGAGCATCGTCCCGGATAGCTCGGTCGCGACGATCTGGACACCCGTTTTCGGCTGGCTTGGGCTGCTACGCTCGAACTCATCAATGGCCATCGAGAGCGAATAAGGCTCCTGCCCCGACGAACACGCGGCCGACCAGATCCGCAGACGCTGGCCGGAGCCTGCCTTGAGCATTTCCGGCAGGACCCGATTCTTGAGCACCTCGAATGGATAGGTATCGCGAAACCACAGCGTTTCGTTGGTCGTCATCGCATCCACGACCAACTCGCGTAACCCGCTGCGCGGTTGCGCCTGAATCTTCCTGACCAGATCGCCAAGCGTCTTGATGCCTTGCTGCTCCATCAGCTTATTGAGGCGGCTGGAGACCAGATACTGCTTATTACTGCCCAGCAGAATGCCGCACGTCTTTTCAAGAAATACCCGGAACTGCTCGAAATCCAGATCAACTGACACCAATAAAGCCTCACCATCATGAGAGGAGCTAGCCTCAGTTTGCATCCGCCTGCCTGATCCGCTCGGCCACGCGGGCAGCGAGATCATCAGGCTGGAACTTGGCGAGGAAATCATCCGCGCCTGCCCGTTTCACCATGTTCTGATTGAACACACCGGAAAGAGAAGTATGCAGGAGTATATGCATTCCATGCATGCGTGGATCGTGCCGCACCTCGGTAGTCAGGGTATAGCCATCCATTTCCGGCATTTCAATATCCGAGATCATCATCAAGAACTCATCCGCCGGATTCTTACCTTCGTCGGCCATTAGCTTCAGGTAATTGAGCGCCTCGCGCCCATCGTTCAGCTTGACCACCTCGATCCCAATATTCTCCAGGCAGCGTGCGATTTGCTTACGCGCTACCGACGAGTCATCGACGATCAGCACGCGGCATGAAAGCGCTTTGGTACGGGTATCGTCATCAATGACGCCCGGTGACACTTCTTCCGACGTCGGCGCAACCTCCGCGAGCACTTTTTCCACATCGATGATTTCCACGAGCTTGTTGTCGATGTGCGTCACTGCCGTCAGGTAATGGTCACGTCCGGCCCCCTTGGGTGGCGGAAGAATTGCCTCCCAGTTCAGGTTGACGATTCTTTCAACCGAACTCACCAGAAAACCAAGGGTTCTGTTGTTGTATTCGGTGATAACCGCGAAGGAATTTTCCAGGTCCATCAGAGCCGACTTGCCCGTAGCGAGCGACAGATCAAGGATCGGCAGCGTACTGCCGCGAATGCTTGCAACCCCCCGCACGACCCTGCCGCATTTCGGCATGACCGTCAGCCGAGGGCATTGCAGCACTTCACGCACCTTGAAAACGTTGATTCCGTAAAGCTGCTCGCCATCTAGACGAAACAGCAGCAGCTCCAGACGGTTCTGCCCTACCAATTGGGTACGCTGGTTAACCGAATCCAGTACACCGGCCATGCCAGTCTTCCTCTCTGCTTGCAGATAATTGGGGCCAGACGAATATTAGACGCGGCACGCCCCTTGCTTTGGTTGGGATATGAACGTGCATATGACCATTTTCCGGCGCTGCAGCCAGACGCTTTACAGAATCGTGCTGCCATCGGTAGTTCTAGCTATAGGCCAGCTTGCCTATGCGTCAACCATGTCACATCCTGACCAGCTTATCGACGTGACCGAGCAGTTTCTTGAGCTCACTGTGAGCGAGTATTTGAGCCGCAGCGCTATCGAAGCTCGCCATGAGATCAATATCAGTCGACTCGACCCACGGCTGCGCCTGAATCAGTGCGACCAGCCGCTCGTAGCAAGCCTCGGCAGCACTACCACTCCCATAGGACGCGTCACCGTCCGGGTAAGTTGCGAAGGAAGCAGCCCCTGGTCGGTATTTGTCCCTGCCCAGGTCCGCCTGTATCGCGAAGTGATCGTTGCAACGAGATCATTACTACGCGATACGGTACTGAGCCCAACAGATGTAAGCCTCGCTGAACGGGACGTATCGGTTCTCAACCAGGGCTATCTGACGCGCCTCGATGAAGCGCTAGGTAACAAACTCACTCGCCCAATTCAGCCGGATCAGGTGATCACGCCAAATCAGTTGGAGATGGCCAAGGTAATACGCAAGGGCGATCAGGTCGTAATTACCGCCAGATCCGGTACGATCAGTGTTCGGATGCCCGGCGAAGCAATGGCCGATGGAATGCCGGGCAAGCAGATTTCAGTAAAGAATCAGCGCTCGGGCCGCACCATCAAGGCACGCGTTATCGGGCCAGGTCAGGTCGAAGTGGCAATGTAGCCAATAAAGAAGGCCTGGCAGTTTTCAGTGTGCTACCCAGGAAAAAAAGCTAAAGTTTCACCTTCTGTTGCCGAACACATGGCAAGCGTCCTGATTCCTTCGAGGTTTGCATCATGGTCATCGACTTCAATCGGCCCAACAGCCCACTGAATGCCCCTAGCGGGCGCAGTAGCGTGCAAGGTAACGAGCGCGCGGCCAGCCCCCAGCAAGGCTCCGCTAGCGAAGCGCCTAAAACCAGCGCCGCCAGCGGCAGTAACGGCGACACCATCCAACTGAGCCCAGAAGCCCAGCGTCTGCAGCAGGCAGCCGACAAACTGAATGATCAGCCAGCGGTTGATATGGAACGTGTAGCAAAGCTTAAAGAAGCGATTGCGGACGGCTCCTATCAGGTCGACAGTCAGCGTGTGGCAGCCAAGATGCTTGCGTTCGAGACGCAGCGCTGAACCTGAGCCCGACTCACGCGAGCAAGCCAAGAGCCCGAAATGCACGACACAGCCCTGCTTGAGCAGCTAACTGACGATATCGGCATCGCGCGCCAACTCCTTGAACTCATCGACCTTGAGTTCGTCGCACTGGGTGATCGCGAACTCGCGGATCTCGAAGCCATACTCGCAAGAAAGCAGCCACTACTCGCCCTGCTTGGCCAGCATGGAACGCAGCGCAGCCAATGGCTGATCGGGCAGCAGTTTTCTCCCGATCGAGCCGGACTGGAAGCAGCGGCAAGTAAATCGAAAAGCGGTGCAGCCATCCTTGAGCAGGCCCAGGTACTGGAAGCCGAGCTTGAGCACTGCCGTACAGCCAACGAAAGAAATGGGCGCCTTATTCGAGCTAACCAGAGCTCCCTTGGCAGCATGCTTCACATTCTTCAAGGCAAAGATGAGACGCCCGGCCTGTACGACAACCGTGGCGGGGCCGCCAAAGCTAAGCGGCAAAGGCCACTGAGCCAAGCCTGAATGATTGACCGCCACAAGGACGCCACGCGATGGTGATAACAATACGCCGGAGAGCCCCGGACTGTGTCTAGCTTATTTTCCGGCGACGAGGGTCCGCAGCCACCCAAGGTACTGACGGCACCGCTCGAGATATACGCCAATCTTCGCCCTCTTCTGGATAACAACACCCCGCTCACCCTTCGCTTCCAAGAACGCAGCCAGCGATTCCAGAGCTTTCTTGTTGAAATGAATCGCGAGACTGGCTGGATCGCTCTGGACGAACTTATTCCCAACGATGGAGAGAGGTATCTCCTACAGGGCGAGCCCCTGCATATCGAGGGAGTCTACGAAGGCGCCAGGATCTTCTGGACGAACGATCAGCCTGTACATTTAGGCGAGATAGACGGCGCCCGTTGCTACTGGATTCCAACACCCTCGACACTGACCTATCACCAGCGGCGTAACGCTTACCGCGCTCAACTCAAGGAAACCGCCGTAGCGGCCCAGTTGGGCGGCGCTGCCGTGAGAAAAGCCTTGGACGGCCGCCTTCTGGATATATCGGCGACAGGCTGCAAGCTGAGCCTGAAGGGAAATTTCCTGGGCAGCCTCCAGACCGGCCAGATCTATGAATTAGCCGCCAAACTGCCGATTGGGTCTATTCAGACCGAAGTCGAGCTACGCCATTTAGCGGTCGATGAGAAGCTGGATACATCCATGTGCGGCTTGCGCTTCCACCGCCTCAGCGGACTGGCGCAACGGCAAATCGAGCGACTGGTCTATCAACTGCAACGCGACGCGCGTCGGGACAATGCCGACTCGCCATTCGGCTGATCAACCAGCACCAGCCCTACAAGGGTTAACCCCGTAGCGAACTGATGTGTGCCGTGCAATGCGGCACGCCTGCTGCGACCTGGAGCGTGGAACTTGCTCGCCTCCCGCAGCGGAGATCCGAGCCGGAATGGCGTCCCAGAGTGGGTTCGAACCACCAGCCTTCCCCTTAGGAGGGGGATGCTCTATCCAATTGAGCTACTGGGACTAATGGGCACGGCTTATACAGGCGGCGGCATGTTAACCAGCCAAACGCCATTTGTCATGTCGTTCATCCGGACCCGGGTAATTAATGCCTCGCAATCTGAAGCCCTGCCGGGCCATGCAAATTGCATGGCCTGCAGTAGCCATCCGTGCAAAGCGCAATCTTTCTCCTAATCGAGCGCGACGTAACCAATTGATATATAAGCTAAAAATACAAGATCCGAGTTGGCACAGCTACTGCAAATAAGAAAGCATACTTACCGTGACGCGAAGGATGACGCTCATGATCAAGCCAGTTTCTCTTCTTGCTGCAAGCTTCGCGTTCGCCGCCATGACTGTAATGCAGACGCCATCGGCCCAGCCCCAGATACTTCAGCCTGAAGCGTCTTCCAGCCAATTTCCGATCCAGCGTACGAGTGCTGCTGAAAGTGCTCAGCTGACCACACTGAGCTCCAATGAAACCAATACGCTGTCTCAGCCACAGCGCTGGGTCTTCTAAGGGATCGGTTTACGTGCGGATGGTTCCGCCAGAAGGAGATAATGACATGTCGAAACTTGCATTGACCTGCCTACTACTTACCGCCGGGTGTGGTTACGGTGCGTTTTTGGGGCCAGAGGGGTCGCCTGTATCTGACGCGGCCTGCAAGGCCGGCTTGGTAGTTTTCGGCACGCTTTTCCTGCTCGCGCTCATGGCGGGACGCAAAATCAAATTTGATCCAGTTTTGCGCTAGGCGCCCCCGACACGAAAGCTGAATTGCTTCACAGTAAAGGCAATTTGATAGCACATTGCTTTACTAATTGCTTTTTCGCCGTACAATTGGCGCCATGAAGCCGTCTCCTAATTTTTTCCTCTTGGTCGACGGAACAGCGAGTACTGGTGGCTGTCAGACCGGTGACCACCCCGGCAATACGCCAGCACGCCCACCTGACTAACCGGTTAATTATGCGCCCTATGAAACAGGCAGTTTATTCCAGCCGTACGGCTGACAAATTCGTGGTTCGGCTTCCCGACGGCATGCGTGAGCGCATCGCAGAGGTAGCGCGTAATCATCATCGCAGCATGAATTCCGAGATCATCGCCAGGCTGGAACAGAGCCTGCTGCAGGAGGGCGCCTTGGATGATGATCTCAGCATGCGCCTGGACAGCCCTGAGCTATCACTGCACGAAAGGGAGCTACTGCAGCGCTTCCGGCAGTTGGCGCATCGCCAGCAGAATGCACTGATCGCTCTGATTGCTCAGGACACCGAGCTGGCCAAGGAAGACTGAGGTCAAAACCATGGGGTAGCTCTGCAGCTGCCCCTTGCGGCCCACGCATCCTCTAGCTCAATACTCCGCTACACCCCTTCCCTTTTTTGCCCTCGCGACCAAGCGCAAGGCGCAAAGCCATGCCTGGCGTAACAGAAGAACGTTTTATTCAAAGGTATGGTGAAGAGCGCTTACGTGACGGTATGGAGTGCCGCCATCTTGCCGCGCAGACTGAAATGGCCAGCGCATTTAGGCCCCAGGCGGCCCCGCCGGGCCGCCTGGATCAACCTCACTAGCCGACGAAGTTGAGCAGTACGCCGGCGGCCACAGCGGAACCGATGACGCCCGCGACGTTCGGCCCCATAGCGTGCATCAAGAGAAAGTTTTGTGGGTTTGCCTCAAGCCCTACCTTGTTGGACACCCGCGCAGCCATTGGCACCGCCGAGACGCCCGCTGAGCCAATCAAGGGATTGATCTTGTTATGGCTAAAACGATTCATCACCTTGGCCATGAAGATCCCCGCCGCGGTCCCACCGCAAAAGGCGACCATTCCCAATACGAGAATTCCCAGCGTCTTCATTTGCAGAAAGGCCTCGGCAGAAAGCTTCGACCCCACAGTCAGGCCGAGCGCGATCGTTACGATGTTGATCAACGCGTTGCGCGACGTGTCGGCCAGGCGATCTACCACACCACACTCACGCAACAGATTTCCGAACGCGAACATGCCAACCAGCGGAGCCGCATCCGGCAGCAACATACCAACCAGCAAACAGAGCAGTATCGGGAAGACGATCTTCTCTATCTGACCGACATGACGCAGCTGAGTCATGACGATTGCACGCTCCTCCTTCGTCGTGAGCGCCCGCATGATCGGTGGCTGTATCAGTGGCACGAGAGCCATATAGGAATACGCCGCGACAGCGATAGGACCAAGAAGCTCTGGCGCCAGCTTCGATGTCACGAAGATGGATGTTGGGCCGTCCGCACCGCCGATGATGGCGATTGATGCCGCTTCTCGCAGCGTGAACTCCATACCCGGAATTCCTGCAGCTGTAAGCGCCAGCGCCCCGAGCAAGGTCGCGAAGATGCCAAATTGCGCAGCCGCGCCAAGCAACAGCGTCTTCGGATTAGCCAACATCGGCCCGAAGTCGGTCATCGCGCCGACGCCCATGAAGATCAGCAACGGAAAGACGCTAGTCGGAAGACCTACCTCATAGAACAGATGCAGGATTCCAGCGCCCTCCCCCATGTTCGCCACAGGAATATTTGCCAAGATGCCACCGAAGCCGATCGGTATCAGCAACAACGGCTCGAATCCTTTACGGATAGCTAGATAGATCAATCCCACGCAGACAACAATCATCAGCGCCTGGCCCGGCTCTAGATGATAGAGACCCGTTCCATGCCAAAGCTTGAGCAACTTTTCCATGCGACTCCCCTTAGCCGATGCTCAGCAGGCTGTCACCGACCGAAACTGCATCGCCAACCTTGACGTTGACCGACGCAACTGTGCCGGCCTTGAACGCACGGATCTCGGTCTCCATTTTCATGGCCTCGAGAATCATCACCAGATCGCCTTCCTGAACCACCTGCCCGGGCTGCACCAGGACCTTGAAAATGTTCCCGGCCAATGGCGCGGACTGAGTCTCACCGTTAGCAGGCACTGCTGAGGCTTGTTCGGCAGACGCGCCAGCGGAAGCCAGTGGCTTGATACCCTCGATGTCACCACCATCACTGACTTGCACAACGAAGGATTTGCCATTCACCTCGACGGTGTAGACCTCGGGCTTGCCCACCTCCCGCGACGGAAGCTCGCCGCCAGTAGGCGTCGGCTCGAACGCCGATGGATTCCCACGGTTTTCGAGAAACTTCAATCCAATCTGAGGAAACAGCGCATAGGTCAGAACATCATCAATCAGCTCAGCGGCAAGATTGATGTTCTTTTCCTGCGCAATCCCTTTCAGCTCGGTAGTCAGGCGGTCCATTTCAGGTTGCAGCAGATCAGCAGGGCGACAGGTAATCACTTCGGCGCCGTCCAGCACGCGCGCCTGCAGCTCTGCATTGAACGGAGCGGGGGCCGCTCCGTATTCACCTTTGAGCACGCCAGCCGTCTCTTTGGTAATCGACTTGTAGCGCTCGCCCATCAGCACGTTGATCACCGCCTGGGTGCCCACTATTTGCGAAGTAGGTGTCACCAAAGGGATGAATCCAAGGTCCTCGCGAACCCGCGGGATTTCTGCCAGCACGTCATCGAACTTGTCTAGCGCGCCCTGCTCTTTCAGCTGGCCTTCCATGTTGGTCAGCATGCCGCCCGGCACTTGCGCGACGAGAATTCGTGAATCGACGCCACGCAGCGTGCCTTCAAACTTCGCATACTTCTTGCGGACTTCGCGAAAATAGGCCGCGATTTCTTCGAGCAACTCGAGGTTCAGACCGGTATCGCGGTCAGTGCCCTGGAAGATGGCAACCACCGATTCGGTCGGCGAGTGTCCATAGGTCATTGAGAGCGACGAAATGGCCGTATCGACGTTGTCGATACCAGCCTCCACGGCCTTCAGGATCGCCGCGGTCGACAAACCGGCTGTCGCGTGACACTGCATATGGATCGGAATAGCGAGACTGCTCTTCAACCGGGATACGAGTTCGAACGCCATATACGGGGTGAGAATACCCGCCATATCCTTGATGGCCACCGAGTCGGCACCCATGTCTTCGATCTGCTTGGCCAGGTCGACCCACATCTCCAGCGTGTGCACTGGGCTTGTGGTATAGGAGATCGTGCCCTGGGCGTGTTTGCCCTGCTGCTTGACCGCACGCAGTGCAGTTTCGAGATTGCGCGGATCGTTCATGGCGTCGAACACGCGGAACACGTCGACGCCGTTCACCGCAGCGCGCTCGACGAATTTTTCTACGACATCATCAGCGTAATGCCGGTACCCCAGCAGGTTTTGCCCACGCAACAACATCTGCTGACGCGTGTTCGGCATGGCCTTTTTGAGTTCTCGAATACGCTCCCACGGATCTTCACCCAGGTAACGAATGCAGGCATCGAATGTGGCACCACCCCAGCTCTCCACTGACCAGAAACCAACCTGATCGAGCTTCGCTGCAATCGGCAACATGTCTTCCAGGCGAACACGAGTGGCAAGGATGGATTGGTGCGCGTCACGCAGCACCACGTCGGTTATGCCGAGCGGCTGTTTAGCAACTGTCATGGAAGGAACTCCCTGTCCAGAGTCAACCGCGTCGCGCGCGGTGTTGATGAATCGCGGCCTGGATGGCTGCAAGAATATCCGGATCTGTTTCAGCATTCGCAGCCCGGGCAGACGCTACCTGAGGTGCCGGCTCGCTTACGAAGCGACCGGTCAGATAGGACATCAGGCGAATGCAAAGGATCAACAGAACGAGGAAGGCGAAGACGAAACCGATGCCGAACAGCATGAGTTCGACGCCTTCGAGCAGGAGTTGGCTGGGGGTCATCGGGAGTTCCCTTGGCAGCAGCTCAAGCTGCTTGTTATTCGCTGCGTTAGTTCGGACACGTTTCGCGACATACGAAACGGCCGAACCTTAGCCCGAAACAGCGAAACAAGGCAAACCCCAATAAAGCGCTAAAAAGGCCGTTACAGCAGAAAAATGGTTGCCAAACCGAGGAAAATGAAAAATCCACCGCTATCTGTCATCGCAGTAATCATCACACTAGCCCCCATGGCTGGATCACGGCCCAGGCGCACCAGCGTCATGGGAATAAGCACTCCCATCAAGGAGGCGAGCAGAAGGTTCAGCGTCATCGCGGCAGTCATGACTACCCCTAGAGACCAGCTCCCATAGAGCCACCACGCCACCGCACCGATAACGCCACCCCACACCAGGCCATTGACCAAACCGACCCCAACCTCTTTGCGCAACAAGCGCGAAGTGTTGCCGGTGCCAACCTGATCCAGAGCCATAGCACGGACGATCATGGTGATCGTCTGGTTGCCTGAATTACCGCCAATGCCTGCGACAATTGGCATCAGGGCTGCCAGCGCAACAAGCTTCTCGATAGAGCCATCGAACAGCCCGATGACCCGCGAGGCGATGAACGCTGTAACTAGATTGACTGCCAGCCAGGCCCAGCGGTTGCGGACAGACTTCCAGACCGAGGCAAAAATGTCCTCTTCTTCGCGAAGACCCGCCATGTTGAGTACTTCGCTTTCGCTTTCCTCACGGATCAGGTCGACCATCTCGTCGATGGTCAGGCGACCGATAAGCTTGCCGCCCTTATCGACTACCGGTGTGGATACCAAATCGTAACGCTCGAATGCTTGTGCAGCGTCGTAGGCGTCTTCATCCGGGTGAAAGGTCACCGGGTCGCTGGCCATGACCTCCGCAACCTGCTTTTCCGGGTCATTGACCAGCAAGCGCTTGATTGGCAAGACACCCTTGAGCACGCCGTCATAGTCGACTACGAACAGCTTGTCGGTATGCCCGGGCAGCTCCTTGAGTCGACGAAGATAACGAAGCACCACCTCTAGACTGACATCCTCACGAATGGTCACCATCTCGAAGTCCATCAGTGCGCCAACCTGATCCTCCTCGTAAGACAGGGCGGAGCGGACGCGCTCGCGCTGCTGAGCGTCGAGGGTTTCCATCAACTCATGGACGACGTCGCGCGGCAGCTCGGGCGCCAGGTCAGCCAGTTCATCCGCGTCCATTTCCTTGGCCGCAGCGAGCAGTTCGTGATCGTCCATATCGGCGATCAGCGTCTCTCGAACGGCGTCGGACACCTCGAGCAGAATGTCACCGTCACGCTCGGCCTTGACGAGCTGCCAGACGGTTAGTCGTTCATCGAGGGGCAACGCTTCGAGGATGTGAGCAACGTCGGCAGGGTGCAGTTCATCTAGCTTGCGCTGCAGCTCGGTAAGGATCTGCCGCTGATCATAGAGCCCGCCCAGCTCGACCTGCGGGCCGTCCTGGCGAGATTCACCGCCTTCACCAAGGCGGTGGCGCTGTAACAATTCGACGACCTGAGCCAGGCGGTCCTGCAGCGTCTCTTGAGGTTTTCTTGCTTCTACTTCTGTCATGGCGCACTCCACCCCTGACCAGGGAGCGCGCCAGGGAAAATCAATCAATCAGTACGTGATTGGCAAACTGGAAATTTGAGCGACTACTGGGCAAGTCCATAAGGAAAGGTTGTTCCACAGACCCTAGGGGGCAAATGCGGCAATCATAACATCGCAGGCGTCGGCACGACGCGCTCAAGCGCAGCCCTTACAGATGGCTAACGCTCAAACCGTGAAAATCGTCGATCATCGCGAAGCCGATATTCTGTCGACGCCTTCACGCCGCGGCGAGACACGAATGTACCGGCAGCTTTTATTGGGTAGCCTGAGCAATGAACTGTTCAGTCATGGAGGACTAGCATGAAAGCACTGTTTATTGGCGCAAGCCTTTTTCTGGCGACCACCTCGGCATTTCCAGCAAGCGTCTTTCGCTGCGTTGACCAGTCGGGCCATGTCACGTTCAGCCAGCAAGGATGTCCCGAAGAGCAAAGCCAAAACCGGCATTTCGCCGCAAACCCAACACCTGGCTCGGGAAAAGCGGTACCGATGGCACCCCCTCGCACCAGACGTGAGGCCAATCTCAAGGAAATCGACAGCCTGGCCATCGTCGCGGAGAGGGAGGATGGCTGTGGCAATAGAGTGACCGGCAGCGACCGGCGCAGCGCAATTATCAGCAAGCAGATCCGTGCTGGCATGACGCGTAGCGACGTGGAAAGTGCGCTGGGCCGACCGGAAAATATTACCAGCAGCAATGGCCGCGACCGGCTTCGCTTTCGTGACGGAGCCGGCCAGGTACGCACAGTCAGCTTCGATGAGCACGGCTGTGTGCTTGGAAAAAAACGTTGAACGTTTCGGAAACGAAAAAAGGGCCTGCATCGCTGCAGGCCCTTTTTCTTTGTTGGCGCACTCAGGAGGATTCGAACCTCCGACCGCTCGGTTCGTAGCCGAGTACTCTATCCAGCTGAGCTATGAGTGCGTAAGTGATTGGTAAACCAGGTCACTGCTGGTTGCTTGAACGCTCCGCATCACTGTGGACCGTTCGAAGTATGGCGCACTCAGGAGGATTCGAACCTCCGACCGCTCGGTTCGTAGCCGAGTACTCTATCCAGCTGAGCTATGAGTGCGCTGAGCGTGCGCATTATAGGGAGTAAACATTGATGGTCAAGCACTTTGCCGTGGCACTTTCTGAGATGAAAGCAGGCTGCCGCAAGTATCAGAAACCCTAGAACGCAAAATGGCGGAGAAGGGGGGATTCGAACCCCCGACACCCTTTTGAGATGTACTCCCTTAGCAGGGGAGCGCCTTCGGCCACTCGGCCACCTCTCCGCAACACGGGGCGCATAATAACCATCTTTACCCCGTTTGCAAAGCCAAAAATTACAGAAAAATTAGTGGTTTGGTTCCTGATCCTTCTCTTTCTGGATCCGCTGGTAAATCTCCTCTCGATGCACCGCCACCTCCTTGGGCGCATTGACACCGATACGTACTTGGTTTCCTTTCACACCCAACACGGTGACAGTCACATCGTCACCCACCATCAGGGTTTCTCCAACCCGGCGAGTCAGAATCAGCATTCCTTTCTCCTTAAACGGATTCAGTCAGTAAACAGTCTGCAAAGATAAATACGGAAAATGTCCGTAAAACATGAAGCTAGAGCCTTTCACCAGCTATTGACCCGCGCGCGGGAGCCTAAAGTTCATTTTTGCGCGGCCCAATACGACAGAAGGCGCGGACTAGCGCGCCTTCTGCGAATCATTCCGCAGTATTGCCGGCAGGCGCATCCAGTTCGAAGGCAGTATGCAAAGCACGCACGGCAAGTTCGAGATACTTTTCCTCGATAACCACAGAAACCTTGATTTCCGAAGTGGAAATCATCTGGATGTTGATGTTCTCTTTGGCCAGCGCCTCGAACATGCGGCTGGCAACCCCCGCGTGAGAACGCATCCCAACGCCCACGATGGAGACCTTGGCGATATCCGTATCACCGATCACTTCCCGCGCGCCCATTTCGGCAGCGATGCCCTGCAGCACCTGGAGAGCATTGTTGTAGTCGTTGCGATGCACGGTGAAGGTGAAATCGGTGGTGTTATCGTGCGCAACGTTCTGCACGATCATATCCACCTCTACGTTCGCCGCACTGATCGGCCCCAGTATCTTGAAGGCCACACCGGGCGTATCCGGGACACCACGGATGGTCAGCTTGGCCTCGTCGCGATTGAAGGCGATGCCGGAAATGATGGGCTGTTCCATGGATTCCTCTTCATCAAGGGTAATGAGGGTACCTGGACCCTCCTGAAAACTGTGCAGTACGCGTAGCGGGACACTGTACTTACCGGCAAACTCGACGGCTCGAATCTGAAGCACCTTGGATCCGAGGCTGGCCATTTCCAGCATTTCCTCGAAGGTGATCTTGTCCAGTCGCTGGGCCTTCGCAACGACTCGGGGGTCAGTGGTGTATACGCCGTCGACGTCGGTATAGATCTGGCATTCATCGGCCTTCAACGCCGCTGCCAGCGCCACGCCGGTCGTGTCGGAGCCGCCACGGCCGAGCGTCGTGATATTGCCCTTCTCGTCTACCCCTTGGAAACCGGCAACCACGACCACGCGACCAGCCTTGATGTCTCGCTGAATACGCTGGGCGTCGATCTGCAGGATTCGCGCCTTGGTGTGCGCGTTGTCGGTGAGAATTCGGACCTGATTGCCAGTGTAGGACACCGCCGGAACGCCGCGCTTGATCAGCGCCATCGCCAGAAGGGCGATGGTGACCTGTTCACCGGTGGACACCATGACGTCCAGTTCGCGGGCAACCGGCTGCTCACTGATCTGTTTGGCAAGATCAATCAGTCGGTTGGTTTCGCCACTCATGGCCGAAACGACCACGATGATATCGTCGCCACCATCGCGGAATTTCTTGACCTTCTCGGCCACCTGCTCAATCCGCTCGACGGTGCCGACCGAGGTGCCCCCAAACTTCTGTACGATCAAAGCCATTGTTAGCCGCCTAAAGCCCGTAACGGGCGATCATTAAACATATAACCCCGAAACCACCAAACACGTCGTCAGCCGAGCCTGGCACGTGACCGCTATCTGATGCAGTGCGGCCTCAAAGCCCCTGCTCGGCAAACGGGAGAGCCAAGGCCAGTGCTTCGTCCAGCTTCGCCGGCTCGCTACCGCCGCCTTGCGCCATATCCGGGCGACCGCCGCCTTTTCCGCCCACCGCGGCGGCGGCCTGCTTCATCAGGTCACCGGCTTTCAGGCGAAAGGTCAGATCCTGTGTCACACCAGCGACGAGCACCACCTTATCGTCCTGAACCCCGCCAAGGAGAATGACGGCACTACCCAGCTTGTTCTTCAGCTGATCGACCAGCGCCAGCAATGCTTTGCCGTCCAGACCATCCTGGCGCGCCGCAAGCACCCGCACGCCCTTGACCTCGATCGCGGAACCCGCCAGGTCGTTGCCCGCTGCGCTGGCCGCCTTCGCCTTGAGCTGCTCGAGTTCCTTTTCCAGCTGACGGTTGCGCTCGAGGATGCCGCCTAGCTTGTCCAGCAGATTGTCGCGACTGCCCTTGACCAGGTTCGCGGCCTCTTTCAGCTGCTCCTCGGCAGCATTCAGGTAGGCCAGCGCCGGCGCTCCGGTAACCGCCTCGATACGACGCACACCAGCAGCCACGCCGCCTTCACTGGTGATTTTGAACAGACCGATGTCACCGGTGCGGTTCACATGGGTGCCGCCACACAGCTCCACCGAAAAGCCGCCGCCCATGGTCAGAACCCGTACCGAATCGCCGTACTTCTCGCCAAACAGCGCCATCGCGCCCTTGCCCTTGGCGGTATCAATGTCGGTTTCCTCGATTTCTACCGCGGAATTGCGGCGAATCTCGGCGTTTACCCGATCCTCCAGCGCGCGGAGCTGCTCGGGTTTGATCGCCTCAAAATGACTGAAGTCGAAGCGTAGACGCTGACTGTCCACCAGCGAGCCCTTCTGACTTACGTGCTCGCCGAGAATTTCTCGCAGCGCCGCATGCAACAGGTGGGTCGCCGAATGGTTGAGCGCAGTAGCCTGGCGTACTGACGCGTCGACCGTAGCCTCGACATCTGTACCTACGCGCAGCGTGCCGCTGTCGACGATGCCGTGATGCAGGAACGCGCTGCCAGCCTTGCTGGTATCGCGGACGTCGAAACGCAGCCCTTGAGCCTGGAGGTAACCGCAGTCACCGGTCTGGCCGCCAGATTCGGCGTAGAACGGCGTCTGATCGAGCACCACGACGCCCTCTTCCCCGGCGCTCAGGCTGTCGACCACCATGCCTTCCTTGAACAGCGCCAAGACCTTTCCGGTGCCGGACGTACCCTGGTAGCCGATGAAGCGCGTTTCGCCTTCAACCTTGACCAGGCTGTTGTAATCCATGCCGAAGGCGCTGGCAGAACGCGCCCGCTCGCGCTGGGCCTGCATTTCGCGCTCGAAGCCATCTTCGTCGAGGGTCAGATTGCGCTCGCGCGCGATGTCGCCAGTCAGGTCGACCGGAAAGCCGTAGGTGTCGTACAACTTGAACACCACATCGCCGGGGATGACGCTGCCGGTAAGCCCCGCCAGATCCTGCTCAAGAATCTTCAGGCCCTGCTCCAGAGTCTTGGCGAACTGCTCTTCCTCGTTTTTCAGCACGCGCTCGATATGCGCCTGCTGCTGCTTGAGCTCGGGGAACGCATCGCCCATCTCCGCGACCAGCGCGGCAACGATACGGTGAAAGAAGCTGCCCTTGGCGCCCAGCTTGTTGCCGTGGCGGCAGGCGCGGCGAATGATGCGACGCAGCACGTAACCCCGGCCTTCGTTGGACGGGGTAACGCCATCGGCGATCAGAAAGCCACAAGAGCGGATATGGTCAGCAACGACCTTCAGCGAAGCCTGGCCTTCGTTGGCGCAGCCGATGGCATCCGCCGCGGCGTTGAGCAGGCTCTGGAACAGATCGATTTCGTAGTTGGAGTTGACGTGCTGCAGCACCGCACTGACGCGCTCCAGGCCCATGCCGGTGTCGACGCTAGGCGCCGGCAGCGGATGCATGACGCCATCAGCGGTGCGATTGAACTGCATGAACACGTTGTTCCAGATCTCGATGTAGCGATCACCATCTTCCTCTGGCGAGCCGGGCGGACCGCCCCAGATGTGTTCGCCGTGGTCGAAAAAGATCTCGGTGCACGGGCCGCACGGGCCGGTATCGCCCATCGCCCAGAAATTGTCCGACGCGTAAGGGGCGCCCTTGTTGTCGCCGATTCGCACCATGCGCTCGGCTGGCACGCCGACTTCTTTGGTCCAGATGTCATAGGCCTCGTCGTCGCTGGCGTAGACCGTGACCCAAAGCTTTTCCTTGGGCAAGTTCAGCCACTTCTCGGAGGTCAGGAACTCCCAGGCATAGGTGATCGCATCGCGCTTGAAATAGTCGCCGAAGCTGAAGTTGCCGAGCATCTCGAAGAAAGTATGGTGCCGCGCGGTATAGCCGACGTTTTCCAGATCGTTGTGCTTGCCACCCGCGCGGACGCATTTCTGGCTGGTAGTGGCGCGGGTGTAGGCGCGCTTTTCCAGGCCGAGAAAGCAGTCCTTGAACTGGTTCATACCAGCGTTGGTGAACAGCAGGGTCGGATCGTTCGCCGGAATCAGCGAACTGGAGGCCACGCGCGCGTGGCCCTTCTCTTCGAAGAAGCGGAGGAAGGCTTCACGGATTTCTGCGCTTTTCATAGATTTCTTCCAGAGGACTGCGGCCGAACGGCTGCAAAACGACACGGCGAGGCGGGACCACCGAAGGCCGGTTCGCAACTACCCAAACGGATAGCCGGCAAAGGGCCGCATTATATCGGCCCTGCGCGCCGGGTATAGGGGATAAAGGCGATTGAATCAAGCAATTCGACGTCAGCCGCGACCCATGTTTTTTGCAAAATCGGCGAACGCTTTCACCACCACCGGCATGTGCTCGTCGTGCAGGTCCATATGCGTGACCAGCCTCAGCCGCGCCGCAGGCGCCAAGCGAATGCCCCGCTGCGCGCAAAAAGCCGTTAGCGCCGTCGCTTGAGTCCCTACGTCGACGTAGGCCATGTTGGTCTGCACCGGCTCTACGACAAAGCCCAGCGCTGCCAGCTCGCTGCCCAGCCACTCTGCGCGGCGATGATCGTCGGCCATACGCTCTACGTTGTGCTCCAGCGCGTAAAGGCCAGCAGCCGCGAGGATCCCGGCCTGGCGCATACCGCCGCCAACCATTTTGCGCAGGCGTCGAGCCTTGGCGATGAACGCATCGCTGCCGCATAGCACCGAACCGACTGGCGCGCCCAGGCCCTTGGAGAGGCACACCGACACCGTATCGAAATGACGGGTGATTTCGCGCGCATCGCAACCAAGCTTCACTGCCGCGTTGAACAGCCGCGCACCATCCAGATGCAACGCCAGATCGCGCTGACGCGTGAATTCGCGTGCAGCGGCCAGATAGTCCAGCGGCAACACTTTGCCATGCATGGTGTTTTCCAGCGCCAGCAAACGGCTGCGGGCGAAGTGGAAATTGTCCGGCTTGATCGCTGCCTCGACACGCCCTAGATCCAGCGTTCCGTCGGCTTCCATCTCGATGGGCTGAGGCTGGATCGAGCCAAGCACAGCCGCGCCGCCACCCTCGTACTTATAGGTGTGCGCTTGCTGCCCAACGATGTATTCGTCGCCACGCTCGCAGTGCGCCATCAGGCCCAGCAGATTGCTCATGGTTCCAGACGGCACGAACATCGCTGCGCTGTAACCGAGATCTCCCGCCAGCTGCCGCTCGAGGCGGCTCACGGTCGGGTCTTCACCGTAGACATCATCGCCGGTTTCGGCGCGAAGCATCGCTTCGCGCATCCTGGCGGTAGGCTGGGTGACGGTGTCGCTGCGTAGATCGATGTCATTCATGAAGTCACCTCTGCAAGCAAGCGGATCAGACCAGCAACGAAGTCGACGACGCGATCAGCGCAGCAGACGGGTGTTGAGCACCTTCGAGCCACCGCCCAACAGCGTTTCGGTCATGGCGATGAAGTCATCGGTGCTGACCACATCCATGCGCATCAATCCACGACTGACATCATCGAGCGAGTGGCGGCTCTTGCTGCGCTGACGGATCTCCTTGTCCAGGTCCTGCAACAGCAGAACCGCGCGGGCAGTCACCGCCCCGGTGGAATTTTCGGTGCGCAGACTGTCGACCTTGCGGCTCCATTTGGTCAGATGCTCACGCACCGCCTGGTAGCGATCCTCACTCATGCCACCGGCACGCCGTACCAGCTCGATGGCGTAGTACTCGGCCAGGCCTTCGCTGATCCAGTCGCTGCGATCGGTGTCCTTGATGCGGCTGAAGACGTGTACCAGCTCGTGTACCAGGGAGCTGGTGCCGTTCTCGCTTACCAGGGGGCGATCGGCATGCATGTACAAAGAATTGGGCCCGGACAGGCCGCCCCGCCACATCGGGTCACCAGCACCGACGATCAGCAGCTTCGCCGGGTCGCGCGGGAAAACGTTCTGCACCTGAGGCCAGACGAATGTCAGCATCGTCAGGATATCCATACGGCGCACACCCTCGCCCACTGGCGCGGCGACGGTCACATCCGTTTCGCCAAGCCTGGCGCGACGGGTACCGAGCTTGCCGGCGAGCATCCAACCGGTCGGGCGGTCGAACAGTCGCTCGCGGTTTTCCACGCGAAAGCGGTTCTTACCAATACGCGGCCAGCCGGTTTCAATGCTCTTCCACCCCTCGGGTAATTCAAAGGTGATTCGCGATACCAGCTTCACGCCATCCACTTGATCGAGCCGCGCTGGCGGCACCAGATCATCGCCGCGAAATAACGCCCAATCGCTGGTCATCCGCGCATCGAAGCGACCGTTGCTACGAGGATGGCTAATGCGCACGCGATAGCTGAGGCGAGCCTTGCCTGGAGCGGGTCGCCAGGTTCCCTGCTCCGGTGTTTCCTGCTCCCACTCGCCGTCTGCTTCGAAGTCGCTGTAGTAGCCCTCGTCACCCAGATTGAACTGCAGGCGACGAACCACCTCGCCTTTCTCCAGAATCAACTGCACCACCGCCTGGTCTTCCTCAGGAAGAAAACGCACGTGGTAGTCCAGATCCACCGTCTTGGCAGCCTGAGCCTGTGCGCTGGCAAAAAGAATTAGAGCAAACAGCGACAGCAGTCGAGCGAACATCGAAGAGAACTCCAGGGATCGGTAAACGCGAGGGGCGGCGCTGGTCTTGAGACGGTGCGAGCGAGGCTTAGATTCAACCGGCACGGAAAATCAGGTGGTCTTCCCAATGTTCCTCGGCGACGCTGCCTTCGGCGAGCATCCTGCCCGATTGGGAGATCCGCTCGACATGAACGGCCTCGCGGTCACCGCAGACCAGATGATGCCAAAGCGGAAGATCCTTGCGCTCGGCCACCAAACGATAGGCACAGGTCGGCGGCAGCCACTTGAACTGAGCGGCATCGGAGGCGTTCAGCTGAATGCAGTCCGGCACACTTGCGCGCCGGTTCGGATAGTCGCTGCACTGACAGGTCTTCAGGTCGAGAAGCTTGCAGGCGATGCGTGTGTAATACACGGCACCGTCTTCCTCGTCCTCGAGCTTTTGCAGGCAGCAGAGGCCGCAACCGTCGCACAGCGACTCCCACTCGACGGGGTCAAGTTCGGCGAGGGTTTTGCGCATCCAGAAGGGTTCGACTTTGGCCGCCATGTGACTGTCACTACCGATAAAACTGGCAAGTCTAGCCACTGCCGGATATCCGGCCAATAGCCGGCAGGCGGACCGGACGACACCGGCCCGCTGGGAAGCCGATCACATCGGATCATTACGGCGCAGCAGTTCCTCCGGCAGATGCTCGATGTAGTCATCCTCCGCCGGCGGCATCTGCAGGTGATAACCCTGGTTCTGGATGTTGGCCAGTACCGTGGCGATATCTTCGCGTGCCAGCTGCCGAGCAGGCGTCAGAACCATTTCGAATGCCAATTGCGGAGGGCCGAATGCGGCGAGCAACCCCTCAGGCACACGCTTGAGCGCTTCACGCTTTTCCACGTAAAGGTACATACCGTCCTTGCGCGGGCTTTTATAGATGGAGCAGATCAACTTCATGATTGTTTTTCCAGAACTTCGAGCAGGGCCTGCCCCATCAGCTCGCGGCGCCAGCCACGCAGCGAATCAGGCAGTTGATAGGGACCGTCGGGATAGCCAGTTTTGAGCAGCGCTTCGAGCGTTTTCTTGCGCAGCATCAGCTCCGGTGCAATATCCAGCGCCTGCGCTTCGCGCTGACCAACCGCACGCAATTTCTTCAGTACTGACGAAACCTCCAGAGGCAATGGTTCCGGCAGCGGTGCCGGCCAGCCCTGCTCGGGCGTTGCCGCCGCCTGGCGGATCATCTCCAGCAACGCCTCGCCGTCTTGACGCACGGTACGTGGGTGCATGTCTTCAATGCGCGCGAGCACCACCAGATCACGTGGCTGCGTACGCGCCAGCGGCCACAGGCTGGCCTCGCGCAGCACGCGATTGCGCGGCTGGTTGCGAATGCGGGCCTGCCGCTCGCGCCAGGCAGACAGCACTTTCAGTACAGCGAGCTGCTGGGGCTTGAGCCGCCAAGCCTGCTTGACGTCGCGATAGGCCTCGTCCGGGTTGGACTCACGCTGCAGATTGGCCACCAGCTCGGCCCCATCCTCCAGCACCCAGGCGCGCTTGTCGTCGGACAGCTTCGGCAACAGTGCTTCGTAAAGCTCAGCCAGATGCTGGGCATCCTCGGCGGCGTATTGCACCTGCATATCGCTCAATGGCCGTTGCAGCCAATCCGAGCGCGTCTCACCCTTGGGTAGTTCGATGCCGAGCACCGCCTGCACCAGCCGTGAATACCCCATGGAAAAGCCAATGTTCAGGTAACCAGCCGCCAGCTGGGTATCAAACAGCGGCAGCGGCAGGCTGCCAGTCAGGCGCAGCAGCACTTCGAGATCCTCACTGCAAGCATGCAGCACCTTCACCACGGCCGGTTCTTGCAATACGCTGGCGAACGCGGACCAATCGCGCACGCTAAGTGGGTCAATCAGATAGGCGCGCCGTCCATCACCGACCTGCACCAGCCCGGCAATGGGATAGAAGGTATCGACCCTCATGAATTCGGTATCCACCGCCACATAGGGCAGCTGGCGCCATTCGGCGCACAGGCGGGTCAGATGCTCATCATCCAGAACCCATTGAGTTTCGATGGCCACACGGCCCTCCTTTTCGGCTGACGACCGGCGCGCGGCCGAACGAGGCGCGCAGTATATATCGAGCACCCTACCGGCCGGGGCATTCATGGCCGGCGCACACGCTGGTAGTGTTGCGCAACAATCCGCTCTGGAGTCGTTCGATGCCACTCGCCCAACTCATTACCGCCGCAGAGCTTGCCCAGCGCATGCATGAGCCCGACCTGCTTATCCTCGATTGCCGCTTCGCCCTGGAAGATCCGGCCTATGGCGAACGCAGTTACCTAGAGAGCCATATCCCCGGCGCGCGCTTCGCTGACCTGGAAAAGGATCTGTCCGGCCCGGTGGTTCCTGGCGTAACTGGCCGGCATCCACTGCCCGATCCGCAGCGGTTGCTGACACGTTTGCGGCAATGGGGGCTCGATGAGCACAGCGACCTGGTGCTCTATGACGACGGGCCCGGCGCATTCGCGGCACGGGCGTGGTGGTTGCTGATGTGGCTGGGTAAACGCGAAGGTATCCACCTGCTCGACGGCGGATTGAAAGCCTGGCAGGAAGCCGGCTTGCCGCAGGACGACGCGATACCAGCGGGCAAGCCCGGCAGTTTTTCCGGTACTGCCGACACCAGCATGACCGCGGACGCCAGATGGCTGCAGGAGCATTTGGATAGCGCCGAACTGACACTGCTCGACGCTCGCGCACTGCCGCGCTTCCTCGGCGAAGTGGAACCCATCGACCCGGTTGCCGGGCATATTCCCGGCGCGGTATGCGCACCTTTTACCGAGAATCTGGACGCCAAGAGCCGCTTTCTCTCGCCCGCGCAACTCCATGACAGGTTCGCTCAGCAGCTCGGCGGCAACCCGCCCGAGGCCGCTGTGGCTTATTGCGGCTCCGGCGTCACCGCCTGCCACAACCTATTTGCACTGTGCCTGGCCGGTTACCCGCTGGCGAGGCTGTATCCAGGGTCGTGGAGCGAGTGGATAACCGACCCGAACCGCCCTCGCGCCTGATACCGAGCACCCCGCTGCGCCCATGCGCAGCGTGGCCAGCCAGTCAGATTGCGCCTGTGTAGTTTTCAGCGAAATTACATTTGTTTTCACAACCGTTAGTCGCCATCTTTACGAAAAATTGCAATTCATTGTCTTGCTACCTGTCCGAAAAAGTTGCTAGGTTCCGACCCGCTTTCATCCCGGAGTAGTAGAACAATGAAAACAACATGGTTGAAGACCGCGCTCGCGGTAGCCGTAGGCGCCTTGTCCACCCAGGCCATGTCGGCCGGTTTTGCCCTCAATGAACAGAGCATCAGTGGCATGGGCACCTCGTTCGCAGGCCGCTCATCTTCCGCCGACGACGCCACCACCCTCTTTGGCAACCCGGCCGGCATGTCTCGCCTCAAGCGCGAAGAAGTCAGCTTCGGTATGGCGGCAATTCATGCGAAGACGGATATTAAAGACGCGAGCAGCGCACCGGTCCCGACCGGAAGTAACGACGGCGACATGGTCCCGTTTACTGCAGTCCCCATGGGCTATTACGTGAAGCCGCTTGATGATAAATGGGCTGCCGGCGTGGGCATCTACGTACCGTTCGGCATGATCACCGATTACGAAAACGGCTTTCAGGGTCGCTACTTTGGCGATTACAGCGAAGTACGCGTGATCACCGTACAGCCGACTGTCAGCTATCGATTTAACGATAAATTGTCGATCGGCTTCGGCCCTACCTTCAATCGAATCGACGGCGAATTGCAGAGCGCGACCCTTAACGGTGGCCGCGTCAAAGTAAAAGGCGACGACACTGCAATGGGCTTCAACGCAGGCGTGCTTTACGAATTCAGTCCACAGACACGTATGGGCGTTACCTACCATTCCAAGGTGGAATTCGAGCTGGAAGGCGACACACAGCTGTCCGGAGCCGGCTTCGGACCCTTCGTCGGCAAATATGACGCCTCGCTCGATCTCACCACCCCTGAGTCCATTGATGTGTCCGTCACTCACGAGCTGAATGACGACTGGACGCTCTATGCCGGTGCGATGTGGACTCGCTGGAGCCGCTTTGAAGCCATCGTAATTGAGAATGAGGGCATGCCCTCGCTGCTCCCCTCAACCGTGCAGACAATTGTGGAAGAACAGGACTGGCATGACACTTGGTCCTATGCGATAGGTGCCGCCTACAAGCTGAACCGTACCTGGACACTGCGCAGCGGCTTGGCTTTTGATCAAAGTCCAACCAATAACGTGCATCGCTCACCGCGCATTCCTACCGGCGACCGTACTGCCGTCAGCGTCGGGCTAGCCTGGAACCCTACGGATGATGTGACCGTCGACTTGGCGTACTCCTATCTCTGGGAAGAAGACACTAAGATTCGCCGCGAAAGCCCGACTCGGGGTACCTACAACGCCACCTATGAAAACAGCGCCCATGGCTTCGGTGCTGCTCTGAGCTACCGCTTCTAACGTAGCAATAGACAAAAAAAGCCCCGGTTCTCCGGGGCTTTTTTCGTTCTAGCGCTTCAACGCCTTTTCCACCGCCGCGATCAGACGCGGATCATCCGGCTTCACCTTGCTGGAAAAATACTCGACGACGCGCCCTTCCCGATCGATCACATACTTGTAGAAATTCCAGCGCGGCGCCGCCCCGGCCTGTTCGGCCAGCTCGCGAAACAATGGCGTGGCGTTTCGCCCGCGCACCGGCTGAGTCTGGGTCATGCTGAAAGTCACGCCGTAGTTCACGTAACAGACCTCGGCCGTCTCGGCCTCGTCATCGGCCTCTTGGAAGAAGTCGTCCGAGGGCACGCCGAGCACCTCCAATCCGTCATCCTTGTAGCGTTGATAGAGCGCTTCGAGCCCCTTGAATTGCCCGGTGAATCCGCAATGACTGGCGGTGTTGACCACAACCAGGGCCTTGCCCTGGAACTGGCTGCACAGATCGACGGTTTCCTTGGAGCGCAGCTTGGGCAGCTCGTGCTGCAGCAGCGCCGGGCATTCGGCGGCAACTACCGAGGCGCTGGCGAAGACCAGCACCAGTGTCGCCAGTGGACGAGTGATATTCATGGCCAGATCTCCGGTCGCGGGCTCACCACGCTACTCCGCAGCTTTGCTCGCGACAATGCCCCCGCGTGCCTAAGCACGTCTGGTCAATCACTGCGCGGCCAAACTGCAATATGATGCGGCCAGTCGCTCCGCACCGAACGAGGCTGTATGTCCCTATTCCGACTGTTCCGTTACGCCATGGCACTACTTCTGTTGCCTGTAGGCGATGCGTTTGCAGCGCAGGTGCAGGTTGCAGTCGCCTCCAACTTCACCGCACCGATGCAGGAGATCGCCGCACGCTTCGAGCACGACACGGGCCATCAGGCGCGTCTCGCTTTCGGCGCCAGCGGCAAGTTCTACGCACAGATTCGCAACGGCGCGCCATTCGAGGTGCTGCTTTCGGCAGATGACACGACGCCGGGGCGCCTTGAGCAGGAAGGCGCAGCCGTGCCCGCTAGCCGCTTCACCTACGCCATCGGTCGCCTGGTGCTGTGGTCGCCCACCGCCGGATTGGTGGAGGACGGCCCTGAGTTGCTGCGCAAGGGCGATTTTCGCCACCTCGCCGTCGCCAATCCCAAGACCGCACCCTATGGCGCGGCCGCCCAGGCGACGCTGGCGCATCTTGGTCTCGCCGAAACCCTGCGTGGCCGACTGGTACAGGGCGAAAATATCGCCCAGACTCACCAGTTCGTAGCCAGCGGTAACGCCCAGTTGGGATTCATCGCGCTATCCCAGGTCGCGAAGAACGGCGAGATTGTCACTGGTTCGGGCTGGATCGTACCGGCCGACCTGCATCCACCGATCCGCCAGGAAGCCGTGCTGCTGACCAAGGGGAAGGACAACCCGGCGGCCAAGGCGCTGATGGAATACCTGGCGCAGCCCCCGATCCAGGAGCTGATCCGCTCGTTCGGCTACGGGTTGGAGTAGCAACATGCCGCTGGACAGCGTGGACCTTGCAGCGATCTGGCTGACCTTCAAACTGGCCAGCGTGACCACGCTGATCCTGTTGCTGCTCGGCACGCCCATCGCCTGGTGGCTGGCGCGCACCACTTCGCGAATGAAGGGACCGATCGGGGCCGTGGTCGCGTTGCCGCTGGTGCTTCCACCGACGGTGCTGGGCTTCTATCTGCTGGTTGCCATGGGGCCAAACGGCTTTATCGGCCAGTTCACCCAGAGCCTCGGCCTTGGCACGTTGCCATTCACCTTCGCCGGGCTGGTGGTCGGATCGGTGTTCTACTCCCTGCCATTTGTGGTGCAACCATTGCAGAACGCCTTCGAAGCCATTGGTGAACGCCCACTGGAAGCGGCTGCCACCCTGCGCGCCGGCCCCTTGGACACCTTCTTTAGCGTGGTCCTGCCGCTTGCCCGCCCCGGTTTCATTACCGCCAGCATCCTCGGTTTCGCCCATACCGTCGGCGAGTTCGGCGTTGTGCTGATGATCGGTGGGAATATTCCAGGTCAGACCCGCGTGGTTTCGGTTCAGATTTACGACCATGTCGAAGCCATGGAGTACGCCCAGGCCCACTGGCTGGCTGGCGGCATGCTGCTGTTCTCCTTCCTGGTGCTGCTGGTGCTTTATGGCAGCCGGTTAAAGCAAGGGTGGCGCGGATGAGCGACGCTGCAACCAACAGCGGAATCCAGGCACGTTTTCGCCTCGACTATGCCGACTTCAGTCTGGACGTCGATCTGCAGCTGCCTGGCCGCGGGGTGACCGCGCTGTTCGGCCATTCCGGCTCGGGCAAGACCACCCTGTTGCGCTGCGTGGCCGGGCTCGAGCGGGCCAGCGATGGGCAGCTGACCGTCAACGGCGAACGCTGGCAGAACAGTACGCAGAACGTTTTCGTGCCACCGCACCGTCGCTCCATTGGTTACGTATTTCAGGAGGCCAACCTATTCGCCCACCTATCGGTGCAGCGCAATCTTGAATTCGGCATGCGCCGCGTGGCGACGAGGGAGCGACGTGTTGTCCTGGATCAAGCGGTGGAGTTACTTGGAATCAACCACCTGCTTGAGCGTATGCCCGACCGACTGTCCGGCGGCGAACGCCAGCGCGTCGGCATCGCCCGTGCACTGCTGACCAGTCCGCGCCTGTTGCTGATGGACGAACCCCTGGCCGCGCTCGACCTCAAGCGCAAGAACGAGATCCTTCCGTATCTGGAACGACTGCACGACGAGCTGGATATCCCCGTGCTCTACGTCAGCCACTCGCCGGACGAAGTGGCGCGGCTGGCCGATCACGTCGTGCTGCTGGAGCAGGGTCGTGCCATCGCCCAGGGCGAACTGCGTGAGACGCTGGCGAGGCTGGACTTGCCGACCGCCTTCAGTGATGACGCAGGTGTGGTGATCGAAGGCCAGGTCGCCGGGCACGACGCCCAGTACCACCTGACCCAACTGAGCTTTCCCGGCGGTGAGGTGCTGGTATCGCAGCGCCCTGAAGCCCTGGGCCAACGCCTGCGCTTTCGCGTCCACGCGCGGGATGTGAGCCTGGCACTGGAGCGTGCCGAAGGCAGCAGCATCACCAATCTCCTGCCCGCACGCGTCGAGGCAATGGTTGCAGCCGATACGCCGGCCCACGTATTGATCCGCCTCGATGCCGGCGGCACGCCGCTGCTGGCACGCATCACCCGACGCTCGGCCGACCAGCTGGCCATCACTCCCGGTCAGGCGCTGTGGGCGCAGATCAAGACGGTGGCGCTGCTGGGCTGAGCGGGCTCAAGCCGCGGCCGGTTCCGGCAGCTTGGCGATCACCTTGATCTCGAACTGGAAGCCGTAAAGCCAGGTAACCCCAACGGCTGTCAGCGTCGGGTGCGGCGCAGCGCCCCAGTATTCCGGCACGACGCTCCAGACTCGCTCGAAGATTGCTTGCGGATCGACCATAAACACGGTGACGTCGATGACATCGTCGAACGTACAACCCGCCGCTTGCAGAATCGCATTCAGGTTATCGAACGCACGCCGCACCTGCGTTTCCAGTTCCGGTTCGGGTGAGCCGTCCTCGCGGCTGCCGACCTGACCGGAAACGAACAGTAAGCCATTGTTGCGGATGGCCGGGGAATAGCGATTACGCTCATAGAGCGCCTGGCGTCCGGGCGGAAAAACAACGTCACGCGGTGTCATGTGCAACCTCCAGCGAGGATCTAGGCGATCCGTTGAACGAAGGCGTCACTGTAGAGGCCACGCACCACTGGATAAACGCGCCAGCCCGCTCAACACTGTTTGCATATTCCAAACAATCTGGGAGTTGCGATGGACCGTTTCGATGCCATGCAGGCCTTCGTGCGCGTGGTGGAAACCGGCAGCTTCACCAAGGCCGCCGAGACACTGCGCATCAGCAAGACCAGCGTCACCCAGCAGGTCCAGCAACTTGAGGCGCGGCTTCGCGTCAAGCTGCTCAACCGCACCACACGCAAAGTCAACGTCACCGCCGACGGCGCCGCCTATTACGACCGTGCCCTGCGTCTGCTGGCGGACCTGGACGACGCCGAAACCAGTCTGTCTGGCGCCGCGGCGGTGCCCCGAGGACGCTTGCGCGTGGATGTTCCCAGCCCACTGGCGCGGATGATCCTGATTCCGGCGTTACCGGCCTTTTATGCGCGATACCCGGATATCCAGCTGGACATGGGCGTCAGTGATCGGCGGGTGGATCTCATCGGAGAGAACGTGGACTGCGTGGTGCGCGGTGGCGAGATCACCGATCAGTCACTGATCGCCCGCCACGTTGGCGACCTACGCCTTGGCGTCTACGCGGCCCCTGGCTACCTCGAAAGCGCTGGCGTGCTGACACACCCGAGCGAGCTGGAAAACAACCACCACCGCGTCGTCGGCTTTCTCTGGGGCCGCACCGGCAAACCCACCCCGTACGTAATGCAGCGGCAGAACGAGCAGGTTCAGGTGCACGGCCGCTACGTGCTCGTAGTGGACGATGGCAACGCCTGCCTGGCCGCGGGGCTGGCCGGGCTGGGCATCATCTGGCTGCCGGAGTACATGGTCAGAACGCACCTGGCCCACGGCGAGCTGTTGGCACTGCTGGAAGATTGGCGACTCGATGACATGCCGCTGTATCTGGCGTTCCCGCCGAATCGACATGTCAGCGCCAAGCTGCGGGTGTTCATCGATTGGGTCGTCGCGCTGATGGCGCAGCATGCGCCCGTGCTCGACCGTCACCCAGCAGTAGACGGCTAAAGCTGAAGCGCCAGCCCCACCAGCACCGCGCACTCCACCAGCTCCAGCAGCGCGCCGGCGGTATCGCCGGTTGTGCCGCCGAGGCGGCGCAGCACCGCGCGGCGCACCAGCAAAAACGTCACGACAGCCAACGACAGGGCGATCAGCCCGTTGCTGCCGAGCAGCAGACATCCAGTCGCCACCAGCAGCAGCGCGCCCTGCGCCCAGGTACGCGGCAGATTCGCCGCCAGAACATGACCAAGCCCATTGGGCCGTACGTACGGCGTGCTGAGAAACAGCGCCAACAGCGCGGCACGCCCCAGCAGTGGCGCCAGCAACAGAGCGGAATACTGTTGCGCCTGCAACAACGCCAGCAACGCAGTGAACTTGAGTAGCAACAACAGCACCAGCGCCACCACCGCGACCGGGCCGCTGCGCGGATCCTTCATGATCTCCAGCGTGCGATCGCGGTCGCCGAAGCCCCCGAGCCAGGCGTCGGCACTGTCGGCCAGGCCATCGAGGTGCAAGGCGCCGGTCAGTGCCACCCATAATGTCAGCAACAGGGCCGCCTGCAAAAAGGGCATCGCGCCCCCCAGCAATAGCGCTGCCAGACAGAGCAAGGCGCCCAGCAATAACCCCACCACGGGGTAATACAGCAACGAGCGACCCTGCTGCTGCGGCGTCGGCATTCCCGGCAGGCGGATCGGCAAGCTGGTGAGAAATTGCAGTGCAGTCAGTAGTGGCAGCATGGCTGTTCCGGCGTGGAGTTCATCGCGTGCTCGGGTCTTCAGCAGGTTCGGCGGGCGGCGCCAGTTCTAGCGGCAACAATTCACCGTGACCTACCACCACTTCCAGTAGACGTTCACGAGCGAGTCCCTGTGCTCGCGCCAGCAATAATCGCATCACGCCGGCATGACAGATGACCAGCAAGCGCTGCCCGGCAAAGCGAAGTTGCAAACGCTCGATAGCCGCCACCACGCGCGCCTCGAACTGTGCCAGTGGCTCACCGCCAGGCGGCGTAAATCCGTATGGATCGGCCCAGAACAGGCCGAGCGCTTCGGCGCTGCCCTGCATCAGCTCAGCCGCGCTGCGGCCTTCCCAGTCGCCGAAATGCAGTTCGCGCAGGTTCGGTTCAAGATGCAGCGGCAGGCCGTGTTGCGCGGCGAGTTCGCGGGCGAATGCGGCACAGCGCTGCAGCGGCGAGCTGACCAATATGTCCCATGGACCGGCGTCGCCAACCGCATTGCGCATCTGCTGCCAGCCGTGCGGCGTCAGAGGATCGTCGAGACTGCCGCGAAAGCCGCCCCCTCGCTCGGTTTCGCCGTGCCGTAGCAGTTCGATGCTCGTGCTCATACCGGCCGATCCGATACCGAAGCCTCAGCGAACGTCGCCATCTCGTTGTGCAGAGCGCAGGCCTGCTGCAACAGCGGCACTACCAACGCCGCCCCGCTACCTTCGCCTAGGCGCAGGCCGAGATCGAGCAGCGGCGATGCACCGAGTGAATCCAGTACCGCCAGGTGACCAGGCTCGGCGGAGCGATGGGCGAAGATCAGCCAGGGCCGGCAGCCGGGATTCATGCGCACCGCGCAAAGCGCTGCCGCACTGCAGATGAAGCCATCGACCAGTACCGGAATACCGCTTTGCGCGCAGCTCAGGTAAGCCCCGACCAGCGCCGCAATCTCGAAGCCGCCCAGCCGGCGCAAGGCCTCGAGCGGCTCGCCGCAGTGCTCGGCGTGCAGCCGGACCGCATGAGCGATGATCTGCATCTTGTGCCGAACGCCGGTCAGATCGAGCCCGGTGCCCGGCCCGACGAGCGTCAACGGCGAGCGCGGCAACAGCACGGCGGCTAGCGCGCTGGCGCTGGTGGTATTGCCGATGCCCATTTCCCCGCCGATGAACAACTGCGCCGAACGCTCCGCTGCACGCTGTGCACTGTCGCGGCCGGCAGCCAGTGCCGCATGCAACTGTTGCTCGCTCATTGCCGCTTCACGCGCCAGATTTGCCGTGCCCGGGCCGAGCCGCAGATGGCTTACGCCATCCAGTTGCAGTGGCTCCACGGTGCCCAGGTCGATCACCTCCAGCGGCGCAGCCAATCTGCGCGCCAGCACGCTGAGGGCCGCACCACCGCCGACGAAATTGCGCAGCATCTGCCCCGTCACCGATTGCGGGTAGGCAGAAACACCCTCTTCCACCACGCCGTGATCGCCGGCGAACACACTGACATGCAGCCGTTCGACTTGCGGCCGTTCATTGCGCTGCATGGCCGCCAGCGCAATCGCCAGCGCTTCGAGCTGCCCGAGGGCACCGCGCGGCTTGGTCAGCTGGTCCTGGCGAGCCGCCGCCCGTGTCGCGAAACCTTGGTCAAGCTGCTGACAGGGTCCATTCCACCAATCGTGCATCACTGCGCTCCCTTCAAGATCATCGGCAGCCCGGCGACCACGAAGGCCACCCGCCGCGCTCGTTCCGCCACGGCCTGGTGTAGCCAGCCGGCTTCGTCCACATAACGCCGGGTCAACTCACCCAGCGGAACCACGCCAAGACCGGTTTCATTGCTGACCAGAATGATCCGCCCTGGCAGTTCGGCCAGGCACTCGAGCAGGGCATCGCGCTCCTCGGTGAAGCGCGCCGGGTCGTCCAAGATCAGCAGATTGGTCAGCCATAAGGTCAGGCAATCGACCAGCAGGCAACGATCCGCCGCGGCCTGCTGCCGCAAGGTTTTCGCCAGCTGCAGCGGCTCCTCCACGAGCGACCAGTGTGCAGGACGGCGCTCTTGGTGATGGACGATGCGCTCGGCCATTTCGCCATCCAGCGCCTGGCTGGTGGCGATATAGGTAACCGCCAGGCCGCTCTCGACGGCCAGGCGCTCGGCAAAGCGGCTTTTGCCCGAACGGGCGCCGCCGAGAATCAGTTCCAGCATGCTCAGCACCCCAGCCCGCAGAGTTCGCGCAGCCGCGCGGTGTCCAGATGCGCCTCGACCAGATCGGCCAGGCGCTCGATATCGCGCTCGCGCAGCGCGTGATAATTGACGGTTTGCACTGCATCGAGGCCGGCCCAGCGCAGCAGCGCAGCACAGCCCTCGGGCCGCTCGAAGAGGCCGTGCAGGTAGGTGCCGAGCACCTGTCCGTCGGCGCTGATCGCGCCATCGCAGCGGCCGTCGTCCAGCTGCACCGCGGGTCGCTCAAGCGCCGGCCCACTGCTGATGCCTGCATGAATCTCGTAACCGCTCAGCGGCACGCCTTCGGGCAGCAGTCGGCCGGTGACGTTGCGCAGCTGCTTGTCCACCTGCAGCACGGTCTCGAAATCCAGCAAGCCGAGCCCTTCGCTGGTTCCAGCCGGGCCTTCCAGGCCAAGCGGATCGGCGATGCGCATGCCGAGCATCTGCAACCCGCCGCATATACCCAGCAGTTTGCCGCCGTAGCGCAGGTGCTTATGGATCGCGGCCTCCCAACCATTGGCGCGCAACCAGGCGAGGTCGGCGCGCACACTTTTCGAGCCGGGCAGGATGATCATATCCGCGGCGGGAATGCTCTGGCCGGGGCCGATGAATTGCAGGTCGACTTGCGGATGCAGGCGCAGAGGGTCGAAATCGGTGTGATTGCTGATGCGAGGCAACACCGGCACGACCACCTTCAGCACGTCGCTGGCCTTGCCGGACTGGCGCGCGTCAATGGCATCCTCCGCTTCCAGATGGAAATCCATCAGGTACGGCAGCACGCCCAGTACCGGCTTGCCGGTGCGTTGTTCCAGCCAATCGAGGCCGGGCTGCAACAACGCGATATCCCCGCGAAAACGGTTGATGACGAAGCCCTGCACCCGCGCCTGCTCGCTTTCCGAGAGCAACGCCAGGGTGCCGACCAGATGCGCGAAGACACCGCCCTTGTCGATGTCGGCGATCAGGATCACCGGGCAGTCCACCGCCTCGGCGAAGCCCATGTTGGCGATATCGCCAGCGCGCAAGTTGATCTCGGCAGGCGAGCCTGCGCCCTCGACCATCACCACGCGATACGCCGTGGACAGACGCTGGTGTGAGGCCAGCACGGCCTGCATCGCCACCCGCTTGTAGCCGTGGTAGGCCACGGCGTCCATGCTGGTCACCGCGCGGCCGTGGATGATCACCTGGGCACCAGTGTCGCTGTTGGGCTTGAGCAGCACCGGATTCATGTCGGTATGCGGCAGAAGCCCCGCAGCCTGAGCCTGCACCGCCTGGGCCCGGCCGATCTCGCCGCCATCGGCAGTCACCGCGCTGTTGAGCGCCATGTTCTGCGGTTTGAACGGCACGACAGCAACGCCCTGGCGCGCCAGCCAGCGGCACAGCGCTGTTACCAGGGTGCTCTTGCCGGCATCGGAGGTGGTGCCTTGCACCATCAGCGTGGTCATGGATGTTGCTCCCGAAAAGCCTGCAGGGCCTGATCCAGGCGCGCCCAGCCGACATCGGTGGGCAGGCCGAAGCGCACGCTGGAAGGCTGAGCGAAAAGACGCGTGAGAATGCCCCGACGGGCGAGGAAGTCGTGAAGCAACGCCGCATCGGCGCTGACCCACCATTGGAACAGAGCACAACCGCCCAGCGGCGCCAGATCATGCCGACGCAGCAGGTCGACCAGACGTTGGCCATCGCACAGCAGGCATTCGCGCTGACGCTGCTGGGCCTCCTGATCAGCCAGTAACGCAGCGCCCAGTTGTCGCGTCGGACCATTCACCGTCCACGGTCCGAGCAGCTCGGCAAGCGCTCGCTGCAGGCCGGCATGGGCGAGAACGAAGCCCAGCCGCGCGCCTGCCAGACCGAAGAACTTGCCGAACGAACGCAGCACGATCAGCCCAGGCAGGTGGCTGTGTTCGGCCAGGCTGTGCTGTGGCGTGCAGTCCATGAACGCCTCGTCCACTATCAGCCAGCCGCCATAGGCTGCCAGCGCGCTGCGCCATTCGAGCAGGCGTTGCGGCGCGACCAGCTGGCCCGTGGGATTGTTCGGATTGACCACCACCAGCACGTCGAGGTGGTCCAGCGCACGCGGCACGCTGGCCTCGCACAGCTCGACAACACGGTGGCCGGCACGGCGCCAGGCCTCGGCATGCTCGGCATAGCACGGTGAAACGATGCCAACCCGCGCCGACCTGCGCAGGCGAGGCAAGGCCTGGATGGCACTCTGCGAGCCGGCCACCGGCAGCACAGCGCGCGCGCCGTAGTAATCCCGAGCCGCAGCTTCGAGGCCATCATCGGTCTCCGGCAGACGCGCCCAGGCGTTATCGGGAATGCATGGCAACGGCAGATGATAAGGGGCGATCCCGGTGGAAAGGTCCAGCCAATCCGACAGCGCAATGCCATAGCGCTGCGCCGCCGCCCGCAGGCGCCCGCCGTGCTCAAGCATACAGCCAGCCCCAGAACAGCAGCGCCAACAGCCACACGCCAACGCCCCCCCAGACCAGATCAAGTGCGTGCTCGATATGGCGCGCCTGCGGCACCTGGCCTCGTCCCAGTTCGGGACGCGCATGCACCTCACCGTGATAGATCGCGGCGCCGCCCAGTACCACGCCAAGCGCCCCAGCCCCGGCGGCCATCACCGGGCCGGCGTTGGGGCTGTCCCAGAGCGGCGCCTGGGTACGCCAGCAACGCAGCGCACGACGGGTGCGTCCAAGCAATGCATAGGTCAGCGCAACCAGCCGCGCTGGCACATAGTTGAGCACGTCGTCGATACGTGCCGCCGCCCAGCCGAAACGCTCGAAGCGCTCGTTGCGATAGCCCCACATGGCGTCCAGCGTGTTGCTCAGGCGATACAGCACCACACCGGGCGCCCCCGCAACGATGAACCAGAACAGGGCGGCAAACACCGCATCGCTGCCGTTTTCCAGCACCGACTCGGTGGCCGCACGGGCCACGCCCTCCTCGTCCAGCTGCGTGGTGTCACGACTGACGATGCAGCCGACGCGGCGCCTTGCCTCGGGCAGATCATGCCGCCATAGGGCCTGCGCCACCGGCAGCGCGTGTTCGCCAAGGCTGCGCAGCCCAAGCGCAAGGTAGAGCAGCACGATTTCCACCAGCCAGCCGATGCTGGGTAGCAGGCTGAGCAGCCAGGCCAGCAATGTCAGCGGCAGCACCGCCAGGCACCAGGCGGTCACACCGTGGCTGCGCCAGCCTCGCGCCGCAGGCCCGTTGAAATGCTGCTCCAGGCGATCGGCCAGACGCCCGAAGGCCACCAGCGGATGCGCCCGCTTCGGCTCGCCGAGCAGCGCATCCACCAACAGCGCTGCAGCGACCAATAGAAACAGGCTCAACCCTGGCGCTCCGCACAGGCGCCGACAATCAGGCGCGGCGCGCAGCGCCTCCCCTTACTGAAACCGCAACCGATGCGCTGTGCCCCTTGACTCATCTCGACTCCCAGCCGTTTTCGAAAACCATCTCGTCCAGCGAACGCGGCTGCGTCCAACCCTCCAGCGCCAGCATCGGAGCCGGATAGAACTCGTGCACCGGCCCAAGGCAAAGGATCGCCACCGGCTTGGCGCCTTCCGGCATATTGAGCAAGGCGGCCAGCGCAGTGGGATCGAACAGCGACACCCAGCCCATACCCAGCCCTTCCGCGCGCGCGGCTAGCCAGATGTTCTGGATCGCGCAGGCCAACGAGGCGAGGTCCATTTCCGGCAGTGTGCGGCGGCCGAAGACGTGTTGCTCGCGGCCATCCATCAGCGCGGCGACCAGCAACTCGGCGCAGTCCCCGATGCCTTCCACCTTGAGCCGCATGAACTCGGCCGAGCGTTCACCGAGCGCATCGGCCGTGCGCTGGCGCTCCTCGCCCACCAGATCGGCGATGGCCGTGCGCAGTGCCGGACGGGTAATGCGGATGAAGCGCCACGGCTGCATCAGCCCGACGCTGGGCGCCTGGTGCGCGGCCTGCAGGAGCCGCGCCAGCAGCTCCGGCGCCACCTCGCCAGCGGAAAAATGGCGCATATCACGGCGCTCGCCAATGGCCCGGTAGATTGCCGCGCGCTCTTGCGGGCTGAAGGCATGCTCGCTCATGGCCGCAACAGCGCCGCAGCCGCAACCGGATCGGACGGCAGGTAGAAGTGGATATAGGACGCAGTCAATCGCCTATCCCGATAGACCGCCTCGGCGGTGCGCTTGTAGTTCGGACACTCGCCGCGAGCCAGCGGCTCGAGGGGCGAGTCCAGTACGGAATGATGGAAGGTATGGCCGCGCAGGCACCCTTCCGGCAGCGACACTTCCTGTAGAGCCAACGCCGACAAACGCTTCTGCATTCGCGCCTCGCCGGGCAGCAGGCCGAGCATCTGCGCGCGCTCGCCAGCCAGATCGGTCAAGCCGTCGAGCAAATAGAGCATCCCGCCACACTCGGCGAGGATCGGTTTTCCCGCCTCATGGTGGGCGCGGATTGCATCGGCCATGGCACGATTACGCGACAGCGCGCGCAGGTGCAGCTCCGGATAACCGCCCGGCAGATACAGGCTATCGACGGCCGGCAGCCGCGTGAAACGCAGCGGGGAGAAGAACAACAGCTCGGCTCCCAGCGCTTGCAGGAGGTCGAGATTGGCTTGATAGAGAAACGCGAAGGCAGCATCGCGTGCCACACCGATACGCACGCCTTGAAGCAGCGGCGCGACAGGCCTCGGAGCGGGAGCAGCGAACACGACCGGCGGCGGCAGCTCAGTATCGGCGCTGAGGGCCAGCGCATCGGCTGCAGCGTCCAGCCGATGATCCAGATCGACCAGCTCTTCGGCCTGGATCAGCCCCAGGTGGCGGCGCGGCAGCTCCACCTCGGCACTTCGTGGCAACGCGCCGTACCAGCGAATCGACGCCGGCAGGCTGTCACGCAAAATCTCGCCATGCCGAGTGCTACCGACGCGGTTGGCCAGCACGCCGCCGAACGGCAGGTCCGGCTGAAAGCTGCTCAAGCCGTGAGCCATCGCTCCAAACGTTTGTGCCATGGCTGATCCATCGATCACGGCCATGACTGGCACACCGAAGCGCCGCGCCAGGTCGGCTGCCGAGGGAGCGCCATCGTACAGCCCCATGACCCCTTCGATAAGAATCAGATCCGCCGCGCCGGCTGCATCCCACAACAGGCGGCGTGAATCGTCTTCACCAACCATCCGCAGATCCAGCTGATAGACCGGACAGCCGCTGGCGCGGGCAAGAATCATCGGATCGAGAAAATCCGGGCCACACTTGAATACGCGAACGCGCTTGCCCTGGCGCGTATGCAACCGCGCCAGGGCCGCAGTGATGGTGGTCTTGCCCTGGCCCGAGGCCGGCGCAGCGATCAATAGCGCCGGACAACTTCTGTCAGTCATCCGCGCCGCTCCTTTGTCCATGCGTCGCGCGCAAGCAACTACCGCAGGCTGGCTGGCGCTTCCCACAGCCTCGGATGACTGTCGAAAACGTGGCCATTAGAACTCCACGCCTTTCTGGGCTTTCACGCCGGCCTTGAATGCATGCTTGACCACGGCCATCTCGGTGACCGTATCCGCCGCTTCGATCAGCCCCGCGGGCGCACCGCGGCCCGTTACCACGACGTGCTGCAGCAACGGGCGCGACTCGATATCGGCGAGCACCGGCTGCAGATCCAGATAGCCGTACTTCAGCGCGATATTCAGCTCGTCCAGCACTACCAAACCGACCTCCGGATCGGCCAGCAGCTCAGCCGCCACCGCCCAGGCCTCTTGAGCCTTGGCGATATCGCGCTGGCGGTCCTGGGTTTCCCAGGTGAAGCCCTCTCCCATCACGTGATAACGCACCTCGTCCGGGAATCGCCCGAAGAACGCCTCCTCGCCGGTGCTGGCCGCGCCCTTGATGAACTGCACCACGCCGACCTTTATCCCATGACCCAACGCGCGCGCGACCATGCCGAACGCCGAGCTGCTCTTGCCCTTGCCGTTGCCGGTGTGCACCAGCAGCAGGCCGTACTCGTCCTGCGCCTCGGCGATCTTCTCGTCGATCAGCGCCTTCTTGCGCTGCATGCGCGCCTTGTGGCGGTCGTCCCGCTCGGTGGTTTCACTCATACGTGGGCCTCATTACGCTGTCCGGTCCAGGCGCGCATACCAACGAACAGCACCGCGGCAACGCCAACATAGAGCGCCAGGGTCGACAGGTAGCGCGGATAATAAGTAGCGATGCGGTCAGCCAGCAGCGCCAGGGTCGGCTCGGGATAGCGTCCGGAGAAATAGAGGAAGCCGCCGCCGGAGAACAGGTAGCAGACGAAGGCACTCGCCATCACGCACAGCGCCAGCGTTGCCAGGCTGGTGAACTGGTCGCGATGCCAGCGCGCATAAAGCCGACCACCCAGCCACAGCGAGCCGTAGGCCGGCACCAGCATCCAGTAGGCAGGCGACATGCACCAGTCGCTAACCCCTGCCCACTGAATGGCAGCGAAGTCCAGTAACGAAGCTTCAAGAAACAGCGCCGGAAACACCCACTTCGGCCTTAGCAATACGCCGGCGAGAAAGAACACCGCCCAGGACGCGCTGGGCAGGTTCACGCTAGCGAAGTGCTGCCCTCGGGTCATCGCCATCAACGCCACCAGCGCGAGGCCCACAAGCAGTTGGTATCTCGGGGCAAGCTTGATCATTTTGCAGTCTCCTTGGGTAGGCGCGGGCGACATACCCGCGCCACGCCTTACAGCGCCTGGTAGCGCACAGTCAGATAAGCGGCCTGGCCGGGCTGGTTGTAGCCCTCGGCGGTCTCGTAATCGGCGGCCAGCAGGTTGGCGACGCGCGCCTGCAAGCGCCATTCGGGGGTGATGCGGTATTCGCCGCGCAGATCGAGGGTGGCGTAGCCGGATAGCTCCTTGGTATTGGCCAGGTCGTCGTAGCGCTGCCCTTCGGCATGCAGACTGGCGCCTACGCTGAAGGCGCCGAGCCGGCGGTCGAGGTCGAGGTTGAATAGCTGCTTGGCCCGACGCGCCAGCTCGTTGCCGCGGTTGGCACCGGCGGAACGGTTTTCCGGCTCCAGCAGGCTGTAGTTGGCGTTCCAGTCCCAACCCAACAGCTGGCTGCCAAGCACCAACTCGACGCCGCGGATACGCGCTTCCTGCACGTTGGCCGGACCGGAAATGCTGGCGTCATAGGCAATCAGGTCATCAACTACTGTGCGATAGGCATTCACTGCCCACTGGCCCCAACCGTGCTGACCGGCAAGGCCGATCTCGAGACTCTTGGATGTTTCCGCATCCAGCGCCGGATTACCGTAGTCAGGGAAGTACAGCTCGTTGAACGTGGGTGCCTTGAACGCCGTGCCGTAGCTGGCGGTGGCGCGCAGCCAATCGGTCAGCGCATAGCCGTAACCGACGTTACCGGTGTCGTGCTGGCCGAACTGGTCGTTATCGTCACGACGCAGTGACAACTGCCAGTCATGGCGGCCCACCTCCCCAAGGTACTGGGTGTAATAGCCCTTATTGTCACGGGAGCTCTCGTCATAAACGGTAGTGCCGTTGACCTCGTCGCGCTGATGATCAGCGCCCACAGTCAGCGTATGCCCGGCGGCGAGCTGGATATCGTTCTGCCAACCGAGCGTGTCGCGGCGACTGTCGAAGCGTGAATAGAACTGTCCGTCCTGATAGGCATCGGACTTGTCTTCGCTTCGCCCAACCTGCAGCGTGACCAACCAGCGCTCCAGCGGGCTGAAGCGAGCACGGGTGCCGAAAACCTTGGACTCACCATCGGCATTGGCGCCGAAACCGGACGTGCGAGCCCGGTTCACGCTGTCGTAGTCGTTATGGGATTTGGCCTGCAGCAGGTTGGCGTCCAGCTCCAGCCCGTTGTCGAAGCGATAGCCGGCGCTCAGCGTCGCGGACAGATTGCGATAGCCATCGACGTCACTTTCATAGCCGCTGGTGCCCGCCGACTTGACGTTGATGCCATCGGTGTCCGAGCCGCTGACACCCAGGCTGTACCAGCCACGTCCGTCGCCACCGGAGACACCGGCGCTGCCGCTGTAGGTGTCATGGGTACCATACCCCGCCGAGAAGAAAGGCTTGACGCCCTGCCCCTGGCCCTTGCGGGTGAATATCTGGATAACCCCACCGATGGCCTCGGAGCCGTACAGACTGGAGCGCGGCCCGCGCACCACTTCAATGCGCTCGATCAGTTCCAGCGGCAAATCCTGCAACGCCGAACCGCCAGACGTCACCGAGCCGATCTTGATGCCGTCGATCATCACCAGCACATGGTCGGACTCGGTGCCACGCATGTACAGCGAAGTGGACTTGCCAGGCCCGCCATTGTTCGCCAGCGAAACGCCGGGCACTTGCTTGAGAATCTCCGGCAGCGAGCTCGCCTGGCTGCGCTCGATTCGCTCACGATCGATCACCGTCACTGCCGCCAGACTCTGCCTGGCAGTCTGCGCGGTGCGGGTGGCGGTCACCACCTGCTGTTCAAGGTCCAGTGGAGCTGCGGCCAGCTGGCCGATGGAAAGGGGGAAACTGCCGAGCAGCACATAGGCCGCTGGCTTTAAACGGGCGTTGCCAATCAAGGTACAGGTCTCCGTCGTGCCCACCCGCACGACTGAAAGTCGACGAAGACAGGCGGAGGAACTGCAAGAGAGAAGTGAATATCGCGAAGGATATGCACCCGCCCAGAGCCCGCCGCACTGTCAGTGAATGCGACAGGCCGGTCTCCGGGCTTGCGAGCGTACGCCTTGCAGCGTCCCGAAACCGCGCCTTCCCATGCGTAGGCACAGTGGCTGTTACGGTTTCTCGACTCGCCTACCGTTGCGGGGGCAGCGCCGGAATCTTCGTGAGAATGGACCGGCTTCCCTGTTTCACCCTCCTCTGACGAGGGGGCACCTGAGGCGACGCGGAGGGTAGTCCAAGGCCGGGCATGACGCAACCGCGGGGTTGTCGCAGCGCCGCGCAATCTTCGCTTGCATGTTGCTGCTCGGAACGGCGGGCGTCGAAAGGCTTCGAATGCAACAATGCCCCGATCAGCCAGGACTCACATTCGACGCCCATGACCAGCATTGTGCAGATTTCCGACACCCATTTCGGCACCGAACAAGCCGCCGTCGTCCAGGCGCTGGAAGACCATGTACGTGAGCACCGTGCCGATTTACTGGTGTTCTCCGGAGACATCACGCAACGCGCCCGCCGCGGCGAATTCGCCAGCGCTCAAGCCTTCGTTCGCCGCCTGAAGGCGGACGGCGTCAGCGATACGCTGGTGATTCCGGGCAACCATGACATCCCGCTGTATAACCTGTTCGCCCGCGCGCTGACGCCTTACGGCAACTACCGCCGACATTTCGGCGACGACCTGGAGCCGGTGTTCGAGAATGAAGACATGCTGGTGGTCGGCCTCAATACCACCCACCCACGCCGGCACAAGGATGGCGTAGTGACCGCGCGACAGGTCGAGCAGGTGGCGCAGCGCCTTGCCGCCAGTGATCCAGGCAAGATCCGCATCGTCGTGGCACACCAGCCGTTCGGCGCCATGGTGCCGAGCGATCTGCGCAACCTGCAGCACGGCGCCGAACCGGCGCTGCAGCGCTGGGCCGAGCATGGGCTGGACCTGGTCATGGGCGGGCACATCCACCTGCCCTACGTACTACCGCTATCCAAACAGTACACCGGCCTCGCGCGCGAGATCTGGATGGTTCAGGCCGGCACCACGCTGTCTACACGCCTGCGTGGCACCTCGCCGAACTCATTCAACCGCCTGAAGCTGTGTCCAGGCGAGCAGAAAAAAGTCTGCGTCGAGCGCTGGGACCTGCTCGATGATCGCTTCGTACTGGGTTCGCATTTCAACCTGAGCTGGTAATACGCCCTTGCACGGAATAGCCATCAGCCCATCGACAGGCCGATCAGGTAAACCCCGGCGAAGCCAATGTTGAAAGCGATGAACAGATAGAGCATGTGCCGCAGGTAACTGCCAAAGGTCAGGCCTGGCACCTTGCTCATGGCGACGATGCCCGCCGCCGAACCGATTACCAGCAGCGAACCACCAACCCCGACCGCATAGGTCAGCACCATCCACTCGGCTACGCCCATCTCCAGCCCGGATTTCAATAGCGCGGCAGTCAGTGGCACGTTATCAATCGCCGCAGACATCACGCCCATCAGGTAATTGGCCATCACCGCCGGAACCTGGTCATAGATCAGCACCAGCCCGTCGAGCACACGAATCTCCTTGAGCATCCCCACCAGCAGCAGGATGCCGAGAAAGAAGAACAGCGTTTCGAACTCGACCTGTCGCACGTACTCCAGAATCGGATCGGAGTCGTTGTCGTCACTGAAGAAGCGCGCCACCAGGAACATCACCGACAATCCGGCCAGGAACGTCAGCACCGGCGGGATCTGGAACAGGAAATTGCCGATGATGGTGCTGAGGATGGTGCACAGGAAGATCACTGCGATGGCCACGTCGACACCCCGAACATCGTTGCGCTGACCCTGCACCATAACCTCGCCGCGCATGCCGATCGACAGCATCGCGGCCAATACCATCACCGCCAGGAAGGCCGGGACAGCCAGCACAAGCAACTGCAGAATCGCCACCTTGCCGGCGAGGAAAATCATCAGCGTGGTGACGTCCCCAGTGATCAGCGCGACGCCACCGGAGTTGACCGAGAACACCACCAACGTGGCGAACTTGATGGTCTTCGCCCTATCGAGCTGCAGCGAGAGAATCAGGGTAATGGAGACCAACGTCGCAGTGATGTTGTCGGCCAACGAGGAGAACACGAAGCAGAAGGTCGCAGTGAGAAACAGCAGTGCGCGCTCGCTGATCCGCCGCGGTAGGACGAGGTAGATCAGGTTCTCGATCATGCCTTTCTTGTTCAGATAGGCGACGAAAGTCATCGCCGCCACCAGGAATATCCACAACCCGGCAATTTCGGCGATGTTCTCGTTGAGGCTTTCCAGCACGGTTTCACGCGCCTCGCCCGCTGGCGTGAATATAAACAGCAGCAGCCACGCCAGAGTGCCGAAAAACAGCGTTACTTTGGCCTTGTTCACATGGGTTACTTCTTCGAGCACGACACCAAGCAGTGCCGCCACCGCCAGTGCAATAAGCACGTACGTCAGCAATACAGGCATAACTCACCTAAGGGGAAAGTAAGGAAAGGGGCATGTGTGCAGCAGATTGCACACGGAAGGAAATTGGGCTGCGCATGGTAGCCAAACGCTGGGCATAGCGGAATCACCGCATGTCAAACGGAGACTATTTCAGGATGTGAATAGCACTAACGACAGTGCTGCCGGCTAGGACACCAGAAGCGACTCAGGGATTGCGTGCCAGCTGCTCGTGATCGAGCACACGCTTGGCGCCCAGGTAGTTTTTCTGCCAGTAGCTGGCAGCCAGGCTATCCAGGCGTACCGTGCCACCGGACGAAGGTGCATGGACGAAACGGTCCTGCCCGACATAGATACCGGCGTGGCTGACACGACGGCCGCCGCTCGTGGCGAAGAACACCAGATCACCAGGTTGCAGTGCATGCCGGCGCACGGCCGGGCCGCGGAGGTTACTCATTGCCTGGGTGGTGCGAGGGAGGTTGATGCCCGCCGCGCCGCGGTAGACGTAACCGATCAGGCCGCTGCAATCGAACCCGCTGTCTGGCGTATTGCCGCCCCAGCGGTAAGGCGTGCCGACCAGGCCGAGCGCACTGAAAAGCACATCTTCGGCAACGCCTGGCATGGGATAAGAGGCACTTGGTTGCTCGACGGCTGGCGGCACCGGTGGCTGACCGGCACAGGCGGCGAGCAACGCAAAGAGGACAACAAGCGAGAGACGGGCCAGGTAGTACATCGCAGAGCGGTCCAGGCAAAAGAGCCATCACTCTGCCGGCATGCGGGGGAAGACGCAACCCCCCGCAGACCGCTAGATCAGCGCTGAACGGTGTGGGGCGCCAGGTCGGAGGCCATTGCGAGAACACGCTTGGCTTCCATGTAGCTGGCGCGCCAGTACTTGTCGTCCAGGCTGTCGACGCGAACGCCGCCGCTGCGGCTGCTGGAAGCATGGATGAACTGGTCATCGCCGATATAGATACCGGCGTGACTGACCCGGCCACGTCCACGATTATTGAAGAACAGCACGTCGCCCGGCTCCAGCTCGCTACGCTTGACCACTGGCGCGTCGAGGTTGATCAGCTCACGGGTGGAGCGTGGCAGCTTGAGGCCAGCTTCCTTGCGGAACAGAAAGCCGACAAAACCGCTGCAGTCGAAACCGGTTTTCACCGAGTTGCCGCCAAAGCGATAAGGCGTACCGACCAAGGTGAAGCCGCGCTCCAGAATACTGTCTGCCAGTTCGGGCAGCTGGTATTCGTGTTCGTCGGTGAGCTCGGCCAGCGACTCATCTTCGCTCTTGTCGAGCGCGGCGAAGTCGAATCCTGCCAGGGGATGATTGTGCGACAGCCGAGGCGATGTGATCTGCTGCTCGGTCTGTACAGGCTGGCCGGCACAAGCCGTCAGCAGGGCGATAAGTGCGAGAGGCACGAGGGGTGCGAAGCGTTGGCGCATGGGCACGACCGTGTCGGTGATTTCAAAGTGGTGGCGACTATGCCCTCTATCGCGTCGATGATCAAATTCAATCGGACGAAATGTGACGGATTAACTGCGACAAAACGTCTGCCGCCCTTCCTTCCAGCCGTACGTCGGTAAACGGGCTGATATCGGTAGCCTGCAGATTCACCTCGGCGACGAAGCCACCGCGATGCCGCACCCGCCATACTGGCTCGAGGATGTAGCCGAAACTGGCGCTGGTGCCGACCACCAGCACGGCGTCGAAACCGATGCGCGATTGTTCGTGCAAGTCTGCCAGTGCAGCATCGGGCAGCATTTCCTCGAACAGCACCACCGCCGGGCGCAGCACTGCGGCGCAATGGGCACAGCGCGGCGGCAGCGCCCCATCCAGCAGAGCTGGCAACGGACGCGAATCAGTTTCGCCGCAACCGACGCATGACAGCGGCGCCAGCTGCCCATGAATCTCGATCAACCGCTCTACCGGGCTGCCGGCACGGCCGTGAAAGCCGTCGATATTCTGCGTGAGCACCCAGGCGCCCGGCTTGCGCCGCTGCAGCTCGGCGATGGCGAAGTGGCCAGCGTTGGGCTCGGCCTTCAAGCAGACGCGCCCAATCTCGGCCAGGTACTTCCAGCACAGCGCGGGATCACTACGCAGCGTCGGCCCGGACAGCGCGACCTCGATCGGCAGGCCGTCTTCGGTCTCACCGTTATACAGCCCGCCCAGACCCCGGTAGGTCGGCAATCCCGAGTCGGCGGAAAGCCCCGCTCCGGTGATGATCAGAATACGTTCGGCAGCTGCAAGCGCCTGGGCAACCTTATCGATATCCATGAACAACCGCGGGTTGGAGGTAAGAAGGAAGGCCGCAACGTGTTGCGGGCCTGTCGCACCGAGACTATGGCTTCAGACTACGGAAGCCGCCTCTGGACTGCAAAGAGCCAGGTATTCCGACTCAAGTTACAAACCCAGCGGGGCGCGGAACAGAACCGCATAGCCCATGGTGCAAAACAACCACGCCGGCAGCGGACCGAGCAGCCAGCGCCAGCCCCACCACAGTGGTACGAAACCTACGCCATGCACGAAGCCTGCGGATATCCCCCACATCACCAGCATCAGTTGCGGGTGGCTGTAACCGCCCTGCCCGTCCAGCATCGCGGCCGGGTGGATCAGCAGCACCAGCGCCAGCGGTGCGGCCAGCAGCAGTGACAGCACGCGACTGGCCGCCCCGTAAAACCGCCTGTGCACGATGCTGCTCAAGGCTCGGCGTCCAGATCCTGCGTGGCCTCCAGCCACAGCGCGTTGATGATGCCGAAGCTGCAGGCCAGCAGCACGCCGAGTATCCAAGTGAAGTACCACATAGTCGTCGCTCCTTGGCGCGGCGGGCACGGAAGCCCGCCCGCTCAGTCAGTACAGGCCGTGAGGGTTGGCTTCGATGGTTTTATGAGTGAGCCGGCCCCACATGCGGATGTAGCTCCACAGCGTGTAGCAGAGGATCAGCGGCACGAAGATGCAGGCCACGACGAACATGATGCCCATGGTCTTATGGCTCGATACCGCATCCCAGAGCGTCAGGCTCGAGGCCGGGTCCAGGCTCGACGGGAAGACAAACGGGAACAGCGCGAAGCCGGCGGTACAGATGCTGCCGACGATCATCAGACTGGTGCCGAGGAAGCTCGCCCCACCGCTGTTGCGGCTGGAGCCGAGCAGGGCCAGCAGCGCACCGACGATCCCGGCGACTGGCGCAATCAGGGTCAGCGGATAGCGGCTGTAGTTGCCCAACCAGCCAGCGTTGTCCCGCACCACCTGCTTATCCAGCAGCGGATTCAGCGCCGCACCCACATCGGTGACTGACAGCTGGGTGAAGCCCTGGACCCCCAGCGCCAGCCACAGCCCGGCGGCGACGAAACCGAACAGGAACACCAGTGTGCACAGGCGAGTGGCCTGTCGTGAGCGCTCGGCCAGCGCGCCATCGGTGCGCAGCATCAGCCAGGCGCCACCGTGGGCGCTGAGCATGCTCAGGCTGACGATGCCACAGAGCAGCGCGAACGGATTGAGCAGCGCGAAGAACGAGCCGTGATAGGTGGAACGCATCAGTTCGTCCAGCTGGAACGGCAGGCCGAGGAACAGGTTGCCGAAGGCCACACCAAACACCAACGGCGGCACCGCCCCGCCGACAAACAACGCCCAGTCCCACGCGCTGCGCCAGCGCGGGTCTTCCACCTTGCTGCGGTAGTCGAAGCCCACCGGACGGCAGAACAAGGCGAACAGCACCAGCAGCATCGCCCAGTACAGGCCGGAAAAGGCCACCGCGTAGACCATCGGCCAGGCGGCGAACAGCGCACCGCCGGCTGTGATGAACCACACCTGGTTGCCATCCCAGTGCGGCGCAATGGTGTTGATTACTACGCGCCGCTCGTTGTCGGTCTTGCCGACGAAGGGCATCAGCGCCATGGCGCCCATATCGAAGCCATCGGTCAGGGCGAAGCCGATCAGCAGCACGCCGATCAGCACCCACCAGATGAGCTTGAGAACCTCATAATCGAACATCTCGTTTACCTCACACGGCGGTAGGTTCAGTGGGGGCGTCTGTTGTAACGGCCGGCACGCTGACTGCCTCGCGGAGCCGCTGCACCTGATTGGCGGCAGCCGCCTCGAGCTCGAAGTGATATCGCCCGGAATGCAGGCTGCTCGGACCGAGCCGTGCGAAGCGGATCATCAGGAACATCTCGATGACCAGCAGCAGGCTGTAGAAGGCCGCCAGCGCAATCAGCGAGCCCCAGATATCGCCCGCCGCCAATGTCGAAGTGGACAGATGAGTCGGCAACACCTCGGCGATCGACCAGGGCTGGCGGCCATGCTCGGCGACGTACCAGCCGGTCTGCGCGGCAATCCACGGCAGCGGCAGGCTGAACAGTGCGAACCTGAGCAACCAGGGCTTGGTTTCCGCATTGCGCTTGATCGACGCCCAGCTCGCCAGGGCGAACAGCAGCAGCATGAGGAAGCCCGCCAGCACCATTGCGCGGAAGGTCCAGAACAGGCTGAACACATTGGGGATGGTGTCCAGCGCGGCGAGCTTGATCTGCTCGTCGCTGGCATCGACTACATCCGCGGTGTACTTCTTCAGCAGCAGGCCGTAGCCCAGGTCCTGCTTGACCTCATTGAACGCGGCGATGGCTTCGGGCGACTTGTCACCGCGCCGCAGCACCTGCAGCCGCTCGTAGGCAAGCATGCCGTTGCGGATGCGCAGCTCGTGCTCGGCGATCAGCTGCTTGATGCCGCTGACCTCCTCGTCCACTGAGCGAGTGGCGATCAGACCTAGCGCGTAGGGGATCTTCACCTCATAGTCGGTGCGCATCTCCTGCTGATTGGGCAGGCCGAACAGCGTGAAGCCAGCAGGTGCTGGGTGGGTCTCCCACTCGGCCTCGATGGCGGCCAGCTTGACCTTCTGCACGTCGCCGATCTCGTAGCCGGACTCGTCGCCGAGAATGATCACCGAGAGGGACGAAGCCAGGCCGAACACCGCGGCGATGGCAAACGAACGGCGGGCGAAGCCCAGGTCGCGCTTCTTCAATAGATAGAAGGAAGAAATCGCCAGCACGAAGATCGCGCCGGTGACGTAGCCCGCCGACACGGTATGAACGAACTTGACCTGCGCCACCGGGTTGAACAGCAACGCACCGAAATCCACCAGCTCCATGCGCATGGTTTCGAAGTTGAATTCCGAACCCACCGGGTTCTGCATCCAGCCATTGGCGATGAGGATCCACAGCGCCGAGAGGTTCGAGCCCAACGCCACCAGCCAGGTCACGGTCAGGTGCTGCACCTTGCTCAACCGATCCCAGCCGAAGAAGAACAGGCCGATAAAGGTGGATTCGAGGAAGAACGCCATCAGCCCTTCAATGGCCAGCGGCGCGCCGAAAATGTCGCCGACATAGTGGCTGTAGTAGGCCCAATTAGTGCCGAACTGAAACTCCATGGTCAGCCCGGTGGTGACACCCAGAGCGAAGTTGATGCCGAACAGCTTGCCCCAGAACTGGGTCATGTCCTTGTAGACCTGCTTGCCGGTCATGACATAGACCGATTCCATGATGGCCAGCAGGAAGGCCAGCCCCAAGGTCAGCGGTACGAAGAGAAAGTGATACATCGCCGTCATGGCGAATTGCAGGCGTGATAGATCGACAACGCTTTCCGAGATCATCTCGGCCCTCCCTCGGGGATCGAACCCCGCGAATCAAGCAAATGGTCGGCAACGCGCACCGAACCGTTCTCGGGAATGCTGGGAGCATCGAACCAGACGTTTTTTATGATCATGAGGATCGCGACCTTGACCAGCACTACCAGCACGACGTCTCGCCTGAGCGATGACCTGAACATGCCTACCTCCTTGCGTGACCACCCGAGCGCGTAGTGCCCGGGCAGCATGTGGCGATTGAAGGCCCCCTTGGGGTGGGGGCCGAAACCGGGGCCTTGCAGCACCGGCTCAATCGCTTCACCTCGAACCTACCCGTGGAAGCGTTGCTCAGGCTCGAGGCAGGGAGAGTGTCCGGTTCGCCTCCTGCAGCGACAACTGCGACAGCCTGCCTCAGCCGACCACAGCGGTCGGCATGCTGCAGCCGCTCCGTCCGGCACGCGTTGAGGCAACGCCAGGCGAAGCGGAGCATTGCAGGCAGCGCCAGCGGCACTGCGGCGGCCTGTCGCACTCACGGCACACGCAACCAACGACGAAACCCGTTGCCCGCGGTGCTGGAAAGCGGGCTCCAGGCAAAGTCCCAAGGTGCCGGCGGCAGCTCTTCTTCTTCCGCCGCGAGCGCACGTGTGCCCTGCCGTACCCGCGGCTTCCAATCGAACACGTGTTCGCTGCCACCCCGCCAGCCAAGCACGATGCCAATCGCCGGGCTGTCATCGCTGGCGACCCAGCGCGCTGCGGCGGCGAGCATCATGGCCTCGATATGCTCCTGCTCGATCAGCTCGCGATAGTCCGACGCCAGCAACCAGCGACAGACGCTGAGGTGGAACGTCCAGTCCAGCGCGAGCTGGCAACCGTAGGCCCAGGTCATGAACTGGCGGAAAATCTCCAGCCCCTCAGGCGGGTCGAGCTTGAGCAGCCGCGGGCAGACGTCGAACAAGGCGTGCCAGTACGGCAGTAGCTTGGCATCCAGATGCACAAAGTTGCGGGCATTGCTGGGGTAGTCCGGGAAGGGCAGCCGATAGCTCACGCGGCTGTCGGCGCGGGTGAATCGTTCCATCATGGTCATGGTGAAATTCCTGAATTGACCGTGCCGTCGGAAGGCTCCGACAGGTGCCATCCAGCCCGCCGCTATGCTCGGCAGAAGGAGGGCGAGATACGTCAGTCAGGCAATATCAGGGCGCGCGGGGATTCAGTGCCGGCCAGTGGTGGCGCGGCCCATGACGCTCAAGCGGTGGTAGTGGTGTCGCGTTCGCCGTTCGACGGCCCAGCCAGGCCAGGGCGAACAGAGCGATGATTGCGAGGAAGACCGAACTGCATAGCGGGCAGTCGAGGGCATGCTGCGACAAGTCGTGTAGGTCGGCGGGAAGCGCGCCAAGCCTTGGACCGCCATCATCGCCAGTCACACAGATAGCGTCCTGCCCCATGGCCAGTCCGAAGCCAACATGAGTGGCGTGGTTCAGACTGCAGACAAAGGCATTGAGCAGGATGCAGGTGAACAGCGCCCATATGATCTGCGCGCGCTTGTCTTTGACTATGGTCATGTTTCGACTTTACACCGCACGTGTCACAACGGCGCTGCGCTAAACCGTCGCAGCCTCGTCAGTGGTTGACGGTGAACGCCAGCATTGCCGATATCTGACACAACGGGCGGCCGCTTTCAGCATGCCACTGGTTAAACGCAGCCTGCACCGCCGCCTGGTCACGCTGGCTGCTGGGCACCTTGTCGACGATCTCCTGCGCCTTGAGTGCGGCAACCACATCATCGCTAGGGACGAAGGTGTCCTTGCCGGCCATGCGCAAAAGCCGCGGCGCCGACAGGCCACCAAGCTGGCTGCCATGTTTGGCCAGGTAACGCCACAGCCCGACGATATCGCTACTCGGCCAGTCGGCCAGCAGATTGCCGAAGCCACCTCGCTCTTTCGCCACATCGAGCACGAACTGCGCGTTGCGCGGCACGCTCTTGAGTTTGCCGAGATGGCGGATCAGCCGTGTGTCCTGCATCAGTCGCTCGATATGCTCGCCACCCATCAATACGACCTTTTCCGGGTCGAAACCGAAGAATGCCTGCTCGAAGGCCGGCCACTTGGCATCCACCAGGCTGTGCTTGAGCCCTGCACGGAAGATTCGCAGGCTGATCAGCGAGAGGTAACGGTCATCCGAAACGCTGCGCAGTTGGTTGGCGCTGTTTGGCTGCGGCAGGCGTGCCTCCAGCGCCGCGGCCGAGCCGAAGCGGTTGAGGCAGTATTCGTGCAGCCATTTGTAGTCATGCATGGTGGGTATCCGGTGGCAACAGCAGCGGCACAGGGTGCCGACGGCGAGCCCGTCTCGCAAGCCCGTCGCCGAGCCAGCTCCATCTGAGCGGCGAGCCGCTGGGCAGACTTCGCCCCGGGCCGTCTTGGCGACAATTCATATGAAGCCCGCTCCGCCAGGTGAAGCCGGCGTAGGCTGGATGGGCGCGCCATGGAATACGTGGTCACATTGACCCGACGTCTGCTGCAGACAGTGGACTGGCTTTGCGTTGTCCACCCTATGAGCAGAACGTCATTCACATGCGAGCCCGCCCCCACGTTGCAGCAGGCTCCCGATGTCAGCCGCGCAAGCTCTGCGCGGCGTCCCGCAGCATTTGCTCAGTTGCCGTCCAGCCCAGGCAACCATCGGTGATCGACACGCCATAACGCAGCTCATCGGACAGCGGCTGGCAGCCATCGAACAGGTGACTTTCCAGCATGACGCCACGCAGGCTCATGTCGCCGGCCAGGCGCTGTTCGATGACCGATTCGAGCACCGCGGGCTGGCGCAGCGGGTTCTTGCCGCTGTTGGCGTGGCTGCAGTCGATCATGATGCGAGGCGCAATGCCCTGCTTCTCGAGCACGGCGCGAGCGGTGGCGACGCTTTCGGCATCGTAGTTGGGTGCGCCATGACCGCCACGCAACACCAGATGGGTGTCCGGATTGCCCTGTGTTTGCAGCAGAGCCGGATGACCCAGATCGTCGATACCGAAGTGCTGATGCGGGTGCTCGGCCGAACGCATCGCGTCACAGGCGATGCCCAGGCTGCCATCGGTGCCGTTCTTGAAGCCCACCGGCAGATCCAGCCCACTGACCATCTCACGATGGATCTGCGACTCGCTGGTGCGCGCGCCGATCGCCGCCCAGCCGAGCAGATCGTCAAAGTACCCGACAGCTAACGGTTGCAGCAGCTCGGTGGCGAGCGGCAAGCCAGTCCCGAGAATATCCAGCATCAAACGCCGCGACAGACGCAGCCCTTCAGCCATATCACCGCTGCCATCCAGCAGCGGATCGTAGAGCAGACCTTTCCAGCCAACGGTGGTGCGCGGCTTCTCCACATAGGCGCGCATGACCAGCAGCAGCTGATCGCTGACTTCGGGTGCGAGCGCGGCCAGACACTCGGCGTACTCGAGCGCTGCGGCGGGATCGTGCAAGGAGCAGGGGCCGACGACGACCAGCAGGCGCGGGTCGCGACCGTCGAGCACCGAGCGGATGGCGTTGCGGTCGGCTTGGATACGTGCGGCGAGCGCGTCGCTCAAGGGCAGACGCTGGCGCAATACGGCGGGGCTGGGCAGCGGTTGTGCGCTGCGGCGGGAAATGGCTTCGGCGGTGGCCGAGGTGCGACTGGCAAGAGCTGTGACGGATGCATTCATGATCTGGCGGTTCCTTCAGCCGGCGCGGATAGTCCGCGTCGGCGCTAGTCGGGTGTTCGTTCGCGTGATGTCTGTTTGGCGTCGAATCGGCTAAATCGCCAGTCGTAGCGGTAATAACGGTCGGTGCGGTAAATGCTCATGCTGTATCCCTCTTTGCGTTGGCCGTTTCCGGCCTAAAAAACAAAACCCCCGGTCGGGTGGCCGACCGGGGGTTCGAAAACTGCTCTGGTGGCGACCCTGCTTGCTAGGGCGCCTGTGGGTATCAGGCGCGCCTGTGGCTAAACCAATACCCAAAGTAATAGCCAGCAGCCGCAACCTGCTGCCCACAACCGACCGCGGCGCGAATGGCACCGGCATCAGAAACGTTCAGGGCTACGGGATTGAGGGTCATGCTGATCTCCAGAAGATGTCCGAACCATACTCCGCCGAGACGGACGCTTTCAACCGGCAAGGCGAAGAATGTGTGCGCTCGGCCAAAACGCGCCAGCGCTAGAGGCTCATTACGTCGACGAAGCGCGGCGTAGCCTCGTTGTCGATGCGCAGGCTCTTGAAGTCGAACAGGTTGCGGTCGGCCAGTTGCGACGGCACCACGTTCTGCAGCGCGCGGAACATGATCTCGGTGCGACCCGGCGACTTGCGCTCCCAGTCCTGCAGCATCTCCTTGACCACCTGGCGCTGCAGGTTCTCCTGCGAGCCACAGAGGTTGCACGGGATGATCGGAAACTCCTTCATCTTCGAGTACGCCTCGATGTCCGCCTCGTTGCAATAGGCCAGCGGGCGAATCACCACGTTGCGTCCATCATCGGAAAGCAGCTTGGGCGGCATGGCCTTCAGCGTGCCGCCGTAGAACATGTTGAGGAAGAAGGTTTCCAGGATGTCGTCACGGTGGTGACCGAGCGCCATCTTGGTCGCACCGATTTCATCGGCGAAGGTATAGAGCGTGCCGCGGCGCAGGCGCGAGCAAAGCGAGCAGGTGGTCTTGCCTTCCGGGATCTTCTCCTTCACTACCGAGTAGGTGTCTTTTTCGATGATGTGATACTGGACACCGATGGACTTCAGGTACTCGGGAAGAACGTGTTCGGGAAAGCCGGGCTGCTTCTGGTCCATGTTCACGGCAACGATCTCGAACTTGATCGGCGCGACCTTCTGCAGATAGAGCAGCACGTCGAGCATGGTATAGCTGTCCTTACCGCCAGACAGGCAGACCATGACCTTGTCGCCGCCCTCGATCATGTTGAAGTCGGTAACGGCTTCGCCGGCCAGGCGGCGCAGGCGCTTCTGCAGTTTGTTCTGGTTGACCGAGAGGTTGCCCATGTCAGGTGTCCGGGTGAGATGCGAAAGGCGCGCATTTTACGCGCAAAACCGTGCCTGGCCCCAGCCCGTTTGCCGTTTGCCCGATGTGAACCAGCCCCATTCGAGCATCTCTGATGCTGTGCTAGGCTCGCCCGATGGACGAACTCTCCCCCGCACTGGATCTGCCAGACCACCTGCTCATACTGCTGCAAGACCAACCCGAAGGCTGCAGCGAATACGAGCTGATCCAGCAGCTCAAGCGCCGACACAGCACACACATACCCAACCTGTCGCTGACCGACAAACTGGTGCTGTTTCGCACGCACTTCCTCGTTTTCAACGGGCTCTATCTGCTGCGCGACCGGCTCTGGGCCAATGCCAGCGGCCATCTGCAGATCAGCGCGCTGCATGTTCAATTGCTTCCTTATACGAACGTCGACGCCGGCCTCTCCGAGCAGGACGTGTTGCGTGAGTACTATCTGGATCTCTCCAACCTCAAGGACACCGGCGAAGACGAGGTCGAACGCCTGCTGGCCAGCTTCTGGACACGCATGCAGGGCACTGACGAGAAACGTGCAGCGCTCGAACTGTTCGAACTGAGCTCAGTTCAACCGCTTACGCTCGAAGTCATAAAACGGCGCTATCGTCAGCTGGTGGGCCTGCATCATCCTGATCGAGGCGGCAGCACGCAGCGCCTGCAATCGATCAATCTGGCCATGGAAATACTCCAGCGCTATTACCGATGACGCGATAGCTTCGAAACGCTCTAACCCCGCTGATGCATCCGCGGCACCGATTCCTATACTGCGACATAAGGTCGCACGCGCCGTCCTCGATGACGACCGCCAGGCGAAGCGACCCTCCATAAACAGAGGAGACGCTGGCATGATCAATCACGTTTGGGGTTTATTCACTCACCCTGGCCAGGAGTGGACCGAAATCCGTGGCGAGGAAGAAACCGTCAGCCACATGTACCTGACGCATGTGTTGCTGCTCGCTGCGATTCCGGCGGTATCGGCCTATATCGGAGCCACCCAGGTCGGCTGGAGCATCGGCGGTGGAGAGCCGGTCAAGCTGACTCAGGCCAGCTGCATGCAACTGGCGATACTTTCGTACTTTGCCATGCTGGCTGGCGTCGCCGTGATGGGCGGCTTCATCCACTGGATGGCACGCACCTATGATGCAAACCCAACAATCACCCAGTGCATCGTCTTTGCCGCTTACACCGCGACCCCACTGTTCATCGGCGGGCTTGCCGGTCTCTATCCACACATGTGGCTCGGCATGCTGGTCGGTACGGCAGCCGTCTGCTACACGGCCTACTTGCTCTATGTGGGGCTGCCGAAGTTCATGAACATCCCCGAGGACGAAGGCTTCATGTTCTCCAGTTCGGTGCTTGCCGTCGGGCTGGTGGTGCTGGTGGCGATCATTGCGCTATCGGTGATCAGCTGGGGCATGGGCATCGGCCCGGTATACGTGCGCTGACCACTGCCGATCCTCTGCCAGGCCGCCTTCGGGCGGCCTTTTCATTCACTAAATAGGGGCGCGCGCATCGGCCCGTGACGAAACGCCCGAGCTAACAAGGGAAACCCTCACCGCATCTGCCGTTCTAAAGCCATAACGCCGCTGCTGACCTCGCGTCTCGAGCGGCCCTCAAGGCAGACGGAGGCTCGGTATGATCCCGCACTTAGTAACTTTGCTCACCCGCCCAGATCAGGCGTGGGCCGACATTCGCCGCGACGAAGAAAAGAACAGCTCCAACTACCTTGTCCACTTGCTGCTCTGGGCTCTGATACCCGCGATCTGCATGTTCATCGGTACGCGCTACGTGGGCTGGAGCCTGGTTGAAGCCGAGCGAATCTGGCTCGACACCCGTAGCGCTTTCCAGTTGAGCGCGCTGATCTACATCACCATCATCGTCGGCACTTTCATCATGGGCTTCTTCCTGCGCTGGATGTCGCGGACCTTCGATGCCCGCCCGACGTTTAACCAGTGCGTGGGCTTCATCGCCTATGTCATCACGCCGTTTTTCCTGGCCGGGCTTGGTGCGCTTTACCCGACGCGCTGGATCGCCATCCTGGTGCTGGTAGCCGCCGGAGCCTATTCGACCTACCTGCTCTTTGTCGGCCTGCCGAAGTTCATGCGCATCGACAACCGCAACACCTTCCTCTACGGCGCCAGCACCTGGGGGGTCGGCTTGTTGGTACTGGTCAACCTGAAAGTGCCGATGATCCTGTTCTGGATGCTCGCGCTGGACCCGACCTACGAACGCGACATTCCGCAGAATCAGAGCTATGGCTTCGAGGAAAATCGCCCGCAAGAGGAGCCGGGCGGCGTGGATAACGAACGTCGCTTCAATGAACGCCCCAACGAGTGACGAACCGATACTGTTCGGCCTGGCGCGGTTTGGCATAATGCGGCGCTCTCAGGAGTTGCCCAAATGCCCGAGCATCTCAATGCCCGCGTCGAAGCCTGCTATGTGCTGGCCGAGCAGTTTTTCGCCCGACGCTTCCTGCGTCCCGAGGTGAGCTTCAAGCTGCGCGGCCAGAAGGCCGGTGTGGCTCACCTTCAGCGAAATCTGCTGCGCTTCAACGAACAGTTGTATCGGGAGAACACCGAGCACTTCCTGCGCCAGACCGTCGCCCATGAGGTGGCGCATCTGGTTGCGCATCAGATGTTCGGTTCGGGCATCCAGCCGCACGGGGAAGAATGGCAGCTGATCATGCGGGGCGTGTACGAGCTGCCGCCGGACCGCTGCCATACCTATGCCATTCGTCGCCGAGCCGGCACCCGCTATGTCTATCGCTGCAGCTGCGTGGACCAGGATTTTGACTTCACTGCCCAACGCCACGCACTCGTGGCAAAGGGCCGACGCTATTACTGCCGCCGTTGCAAGACGACCCTATCGTTCACCGGCGAACAGCGCCGCGAATAATCTGGCCAAGCCGCGCTAAAGCGCCCTCGCCCGCCAGCCGGCAATGACGAACAACCCCGCCAACAACGCCATCAGCGGCAACCAGCCGGCGTGATCCCAGACGTATCCTGCGCCATAGCCAACCACGCTCGAGCCCAGGTAGTACGCACACAGGTACAGCGCCGATGCTTGCGCCCGCGCGCCCTTGGCGTGGCTACCAACCTGCCCGCTAGCCACCGAATGCGCGGCGAAAAAACCGAGAGTGAACAGCGCGAGCCCAAGCATGATAGCCGCCAGCCAGGGGGTCGCACACAGGCCCACACCGAGCAGCACCAGCGCCACACCACCGCACAACACCCGTCGCGCACCGAAGCGCGGCACCAGACGCCCAGCCCATCCCGCACTGAAGATGCCGCCCAGGTAGACCACAAAAAGCAGACCAATAAACGTGGAGGACAGGCCGAACGGCTCGCCAGCCAGACGAAAGCCGATGTAGTTGAACAGTGCAACGAAACCGCCCATCAAAAGGAAGCCCTGCGCGAACAGGCTGCGCAATGTCGGGTTGCGCAGATGCAGGCGGAAGTTCGCCAGAAGAATACGCAGCGAAAGCGGCTGTGCCTTGAAATGCCGGGACGCCGGCAACAACCAGACGAACAACGCCAGCGCCAGCAGGCCCAGCGAAGCGATGCCACCAAGGGCCAGCTGCCAGCCCCCCAGGTCATTCAGCAATCCGGAAAGCAGGCGCCCGAGCATTCCACCCAGTGCCGTGCCACCGATGTAGAGCCCCATCGCAGCAGGCAGAGATTCGGGTTCGAACTCTTCGCCGACATAAGCCATCCAGTGCCGGCAGACCACTGAGCGCCAGGCCCAGCAATGCACGCAATACCAGCAACAGTTGCCAGGACTCGACCAGCACACTGGCCAGCCCGAGCAGGCTGGCCAAGCCGAGCGCAGCGGCCATCACCGGCTTACGGCCCCAGCTTTCGGCAAGCGCACCCGAGATAAGCAGGCAGAGCGCGAGCGACAAGGTCGTCAACGACAGCGCCAGGCTGCTGCTGGCCGCAGACACGGCAAAATGCTTCGCCAGCATGGGTAGCAACGGCTGGATGCAATACAGCAGGGCGAACGTTGCGAAGCCGGCACAGAACAGTGCCAGCGTTGCCCGCCGATAGGCGGCAGTGCCACGCTTGAGGTGAGCGCTGTCGACGATCATCACGAACCTCTTCCCGAGCTCCATGGCCCGGCAAAAAAGCCGCGCAAACTAGCACAGTCAGGTGAATGGCGCATGCCAGAGCGTCCGAAGCGAGCCGTCGATCGCTTATAAGGGGCAAATCGAAGCCTGAGGTCGAAACGAGCATTGCCCCATGTCAGTCTCTGACTAGAATCCTTGTATGCCAGTCGGAGTAGAACAATGACAGTAACGCCGAAGGACACCAGCGCCACCCCCACCTCGATCAAACGGGACGAAACTCGCCTCTTCGTCTTTCTGATCGTTTTCCTGTTTCCCATCCTCAGTGTGCTACTGGTCAGCGGCTACGGCTTCACCGTGTGGATCGTGCAGATGATCTTCGGACCGCCAGGTCCGGCTTAAGTCGCACGCTGCCAATACAATCGGGCTTTGCCCTGCTGCCAACGGAAACGGAATTACGTGATGGGAACCCCCCTGCATATCGCCAGCCTGCTGGTGCACTGCCGCCCCGAGTGGCTGGCCGCGGTCAAGACCAACCTGCAACTGCTACCCGGACTCGAGCTGCACCAGGAAAACACCAACGGCAAATTGGTGGTGGTTCTGGAAGCCGAGCACGAGTCACGCATCCTTGCCGCGATCGACCACATCCAGCAATTGCCTGGCGTGCTCAATGCCGCACTGATCTATCACGAAGAACTCCTCGAAGGAGACGCCTGATGAGCCTTACCCGACGCCAATTCGCCAAAGCCAACGCTGCAGCCATCGCTGCAACCGTGGCCGGCATGCCGATCGCTTCAACCGCGAGCAATCTGGTTACCGAAGCCGATGCTACCAACCTGAAATGGGACAAGGCCCCCTGCCGCTTCTGCGGTACGGGCTGCGGCGTCATGGTGGCCACCCGCGAGAATCGCGTCGTGGCCACCCATGGCGATGTCAAAGCCGAAGTGAACCGCGGCATCAACTGCGTCAAGGGTTACTTCCTGTCAAAGATCATGTACGGGTCGGATCGCCTGACCCAACCGCTGCTGCGCATGAAGGACGGCAAGTTCGACAAGCAGGGCGAATTCCAGCCGGTCACTTGGGACCAGGCCTTCGACATCATGGAAGAAAAGTACAAGGCGGCCCTGAAGAAGGGAGGCCCTGAAGCCATCGGCATGTTCGGTTCCGGGCAGTGGACGATCTGGGAGGGCTACGCTGCCAACAAGCTGATGAAGGCCGGTTTCCGCTCGAACAACATCGACCCCAACGCGCGCCACTGCATGGCATCCGCGGCGTTCGGCTTCATGCGCACCTTCGGCATGGACGAGCCCATGGGTTGCTATGAGGACATCGAGGCGGCCGACGCCTTCGTGCTCTGGGGCTCGAACATGGCGGAGATGCACCCCGTGCTCTGGACCCGCGTGACGGACCGCCGCCTCAGTGCGCCGAACGTCAAGGTCGCGGTCATGTCGACCTTCGAGCATCGCAGCTTCGAGCTGGCCGACATCCCGATGATCTTCAACCCACAGACCGACCTGGTGATCCTCAACTACATCGCCAACCACATCATCCAGAGCGGTGCGGTTAACAAAGACTTCATCGAGAAACACACCAAGTTCGCCAAAGGCGCGACGAACATCGGCTACGGTCTGCGCCCGACCGACCCGCTTGAACTCAAAGCCGAGAATGCTGCGGTGGCCAACACCTGGACCGACATCAGCTTCGAGGACTACGCCGAGTTCCTGAAAACCTACACGCTGGAATACGCCGTGAAGGAATCCGGGGTACCGGCCGAGCGGCTTCAGGCCCTGGCCGAGCTCTACGCCGACCCGAAGGTCAAGGTCATGTCGTTCTGGACCATGGGCTTCAACCAGCACACCCGCGGTGTCTGGGCGAATAACATGATCTACAACATCCACCTGCTCACCGGAAAAATCAGCGAGCCGGGCAACAGCCCCTTTTCGCTCACCGGCCAGCCTTCGGCGTGCGGCACCGCGCGCGAGGTCGGTACTTTCTCCCATCGCCTGCCTGCGGACATGGCGGTCGCCAATCCCAAGCACCGCGCCATCGCCGAGAAGATCTGGAAACTGCCAGAAGGCACCATTCAGGAGAAGCCCGGCTTCCACGCCGTGGAGCAGAGCCGCAAGCTCAAGGACGGCGTACTGAAGGTCTACTGGACCCAGGTGACCAACAACATGCAGGCCGGTCCCAACGTCATGCAGGAAATCCTGCCGGGCTGGCGTAATCCGGAAACCTTCATCATCGTCTCGGACGTCTACCCTACCGTTTCGGCCCAGGCCGCCGACCTCATCCTCCCCAGCGCGATGTGGGTCGAAAAGGAAGGCGCCTACGGTAATGCGGAACGCCGGACCCAGTTCTGGCACCAGCTGGTCACCGCACCTGGCGAAGCGCGCTCCGATCTTTGGCAGTTGGTCGAATTCTCCAAGCGTTTCAACGTCGACGAGGTGTGGCCGGCCGAGCTGCTAAGCAAGTCACCGGAACTCAAGGGCAAAACCCTGTACGACGTACTGTTCAAGAATGGCCAGGTCGACAAGTTCCCCAGTGACGAAATCACTGAGGGTTACGCGAACCACGAGGCCGAGGCCTTTGGTTTCTACTTGCAGAAAGGGCTGTTCGAGGAATACGCCGAGTTCGGTCGCGGCCATGCCCACGACCTCGCCTCGTTCGAGACCTACCACGAAACCCGCGGTTTGCGCTGGCCGGTGGTGGACGGCAAGGAAACCCAATGGCGCTACCGTGAAGGCTACGATCCTTATGTCGAAGCCGGCAGCGAGGTGCAGTTCTACGGCTACGGCGACAAGAAGGCGATCATCTTCGCCCTGCCCTACGACGTACCCGCCGAAGTACCGGATCAGGAATACCCGTTCTGGCTCAGCACTGGGCGGGTGCTTGAGCACTGGCACACCGGCAGCATGACCCAGCGCGTCGACGAGCTACATCAAGCGGTGCCCGACGCGCTCGTCTACATGCATCCCGAGGATGCGCGAAAGCTCAATGCGCGCCGGGGCAGCGTGGTGAAGGTCATCAGCCGGCGCGGTGAGATGCAAGCGCGGGTGGAGACCCGTGGGCGCAACAAGCCACCGATGGGGCTGATCTTCGTGCCGTTCTTCGACGCCAACAAGCTGATCAACAAAGTCACCCTCGACGCCACCGACCCGATCTCCAAGCAGACCGATTACAAGAAATGCGCCGTGAAGATCGAAGTGGTCAGCATCGCCTGAGGAGAACCGCCATGAAATTTCGCCTACTGCCGCTGACCCTGCTCGCGGTGTTCGGACTGGCCATCGCCGCCGAAACCAACTATCCGCTGGATGCACCGGCTCCGGACGGTCGCCGTCCGGGCGGGACCATCACCAAGGAATTCACCCCGCCGAAGCTGCATGACGAGGAAAACAAGGACATCAGACGCGAGCGCAACTATCCGGAGCAACCGCCGACCATCCCGCACAGCATCCGTGGCTATCACGTCGACAAGAACGCCAACAAATGCCTGAGCTGCCACAGCAGGGCCAACAGTGCACGCGCGCAGGCGCCCATGATCAGCATCACCCACTACACCGACCGCGATCACCAGACCCTGGCCGCTGTCGCACCGCGCCGCTACTTCTGTACGCAGTGCCACGTGCCACAGCACGATGTGAAGCCGCTGGTGGAAAACCGCTTCAAAAACATCGATGAGCTGCTGTATCGGGAAACCTCACCATCCACTTCCGGAAACTGAGGGGGCCTGAATGAAGTCGATCAAGTCGTTTTTCAAACGCTACTGGGCCGTGCTACGGCGGCCTAGTGTTCACTACAGTCTGGGTGCGCTGACCCTTGGCGGGTTTATCGCGGGCATCATTTTCTGGGGTGGCTTCAACACTGCTCTGGAAGTGACCAATACCGAAGCCTTCTGCATCTCCTGTCACGAGATGGAAGACAACGTGTACATGGAAATCAAGGACACCATCCACTACAGCAACCGCTCGGGTGTCCGAGCAACCTGCCCGGACTGCCACGTGCCGCATAAGTGGACTGACAAGATCGCGCGCAAGATGCAGGCTTCTAAGGAAGTCTGGGGCACGATTTTCGGCACCATCAACACCCGTGAGAAGTTCCTCGACAAGCGCCGAGAGCTGGCGGAACACGAGTGGGCACGGCTCAAGGCCAACGATTCACTCGAGTGCCGCAACTGCCATGACTTCGGCTACATGGATTTCACACGTCAGGGCAAGCGAGCGTCCGAGTTTCACTCCACTGCTCTGGCCAGCGGTGAGGCAACCTGTATTGATTGCCACAAAGGCATCGCGCACAAACTGCCGGACATGAGGGGCGTGCCAGGCTGGTAAATAAAGGAAGCGCTCGCCCGGTTCGCCGGACGAGCGCCATTCCATGCTCCACGGAGCAGGCAGCTGCTCAATAAAAAAGCCCCGGCCATTGGCCAGGGCTTTTTCGTCTCAGGCGCTGATGATCTTCAGGCCTTGGGCAACGTCACGCCCCGCTGCCCCTGATACTTGCCGCCGCGGTCGCGGTAGGACACTTCACACTCTTCATCGGACTCGAGGAACAGCATCTGCGCCACCCCTTCGTTGGCGTAGATCTTCGCTGGCAACGTTGTGGTGTTGGAAAACTCCAGGGTCACATGCCCTTCCCATTCCGGCTCCAGCGGCGTGACGTTGACGATGATGCCGCAGCGCGCGTAGGTGCTCTTGCCTAAGCAAATGGTCAGCACGTTGCGCGGGATGCGGAAGTACTCGACGGTACGCGCCAAGGCAAAGGAGTTCGGCGGAATAATGCAGACGTCGCTCTTGACGTCGACGAAGCTCTTCTCGTCGAAGTTCTTCGGATCGACCGTCGCGGAGTTGATATTGGTGAACACCTTGAATTCATCGGCGCAGCGCACATCGTAGCCGTAGCTCGAGACACCGTAGGAAATCAGCCGATCAGTACCTTCGGTGCGCACCTGGCGCTCGACGAAGGGTTCGATCATGCCGTGTTCCTGGGCCATGCGGCGAATCCACTTGTCCGATTTGATGCTCATGGCTGGCGTCCTGATTAGTTGAATATGGCGTGCGAAGACGCGCATCTTACCGACCCTCGTGCGCGTGTTAAAGCATGGCCACCATGCGCGACGCAGAGCTCTTCACACCCGAGCGATGCCACCTGGCGAAGAAATGCAAAATAAAGCTCGCTTTGCTCCAGAAAAAAGGTATTGTTACTGGGCTGCTGCTGCATGTGTCACCGTGAATCGCTACATGTTTAGATTTCGATCCAAATATCGATACGACTCCTATCTCCTTGCACACAGTGATGTTCGGACCTTTTCAGTCCGCACTTTATTTTTTAAAACTTGGTTCAAGGAGACATCAAATGTCCAATCGCCAAACCGGTACCGTTAAGTGGTTCAACGATGAGAAAGGCTTCGGCTTCATCACTCCGCAATCCGGTGACGACCTCTTCGTACACTTCCGCGCCATCCAAGGCGACGGTTTCAAGAGCCTGAAAGAAGGCCAGCAAGTTTCCTTCGTCGCTACCCGCGGCCAGAAGGGCATGCAAGCTGAGGAAGTTCAGGTTATCTAACCTGAGTCTTCTCTGAAAAAGCCCCGCTTCGGCGGGGTTTTTTTATGCCTGCGATTTATCGCCGGAGTCAGGCGGCGACGCTTAACGCCACCGCCCTACGGGTCAGTCCTCGGAAATCACGATCTTCGGCATCGACTGCGCGATGATTTGCCCACTCTGGGCGATACGGGCACCGACGGTGCGCGCCACTTCCTGATAGATCATGGCGATCTGGCTTTCCGGATCGGCGATCACTGTCGGCTTGCCTGCATCCGCCTGGCTGCGGATCGCCATCGACAACGGCAGCGATGCCAGCAGATCGACGTTGTACTGCGCCGCCAGCTTTTCGCCACCGCCTTCGCCGAACAGATGCTCCGCATGGCCGCAATTGGAGCAGATATGGATGGCCATGTTCTCCACCACACCGAGCACCGGAATGTTCACCTTGCGGAACATCTCGACGCCCTTCTTCGCATCGAGCAGGGCCAGATCCTGCGGCGTGGTCACGATCACTGCGCCAGTCACTGGAACCTTCTGCGCCAGCGTCAGCTGGATGTCGCCAGTGCCCGGCGGCATGTCCACCACCAGGTAATCAAGATCGTTCCAGGCGGTCTGGGTAATCAACTGCAGCAGCGCGCCAGACACCATCGGCCCGCGCCAGACCATCGGAGTCTTATCGTCAGACAGGAACGCCATCGACATGACCTGCACCCCGTGAGCCTCCAGCGGGATGAACGCCTTGCCATCGCGAATCTCTGGGCGAGTACCCTCGGCGATACCAAACATGATGCCCTGGCTCGGGCCGTAGATATCCGCATCCAGCACGCCAACCCGCGCGCCTTCACGCGCAAGCGCCAAAGCAAGGTTCGCGGCCGTGGTGGACTTGCCGACGCCACCTTTGCCGGATGCCACGGCAATGATGTTCTTCACATTCGCCAGAGCCGGCACCTGGTCCTGCGCCTTGTGTGCACGTACCAGGCAATCGACCTGCACATCGGCGCGGCTGACGCCTTCCAGCTGCTCGATCGCCATGGCCAGTAGCTGCGCCCATCCGCTGCGAAACAGCCCGGCGGCGTAACCCAGCTCCAGCTGCACGCTGACTCGATCACCCTGTACCTCGATCGAACGCACGCAACCGGCGCTTACCGGATCCTGATTCAAATGGGGATCGGTGTACTGACGCAGTACGGTTTCCACAGCTTCACGGGTGACGGACATGGTTACTCCTAGAAAGACCGAGCAAATCAGACAGGCATCTTACCCCGCCCGCGAGTTCCGAGCCCACCGATGGCCGGGCAACACGTGCTGCAGACGGCGATGGGGCAGCGCGGATGAAAAATACGCGCCGGACCTTTATAGTTGCAGACTTTCCTTCGCAATTCCGACTGCAGATTTCCCATGTCCGAAGCTCGCCAGATTCTCGTTACCAGCGCCCTGCCCTACGCCAACGGTTCGATCCACCTCGGCCACATGCTCGAGTACATCCAGACCGACATGTGGGTGCGCTTCCAGAAGCTGCGCGGCAACCAGTGCATTTACGTCTGCGCCGACGACGCTCACGGCTCGGCGATCATGCTGCGCGCCGAAAAGGAAGGCATCACGCCCGAACAACTGATTGCCAACGTGCAGGCCGAGCACAGCGGTGACTTCGCTGACTTCCTGGTGGACTTCGATAACTTTCATTCCACCCATTCGGACGAAAACCGAGAGCTGGCCGAGCTTATCTATACCCGCCTGCGCGATGCTGGCCACATCGCCACGCGCTCGGTCACCCAGTACTTCGATCCGGAAAAGGGCATGTTCCTCGCCGACCGGTTCATCAAGGGCACCTGCCCGAAGTGCGCTGCCGAAGACCAGTACGGCGACAATTGCGAGAAATGCGGCGCCACCTATGAGCCGACCGAACTGAAAGACCCGCGCTCAGCGATCTCCGGCGCCACGCCGGTACTCAAGGACTCCAAGCACTTCTTCTTCAAGCTGCCGGACTTCGAGGCCATGCTCAAGCAGTGGACCCGCGGCGGCGCGCTGCAGGAGTCGGTCGCCAACAAGATCGCCGAGTGGCTCGACGGCGGGCTGCAGGAATGGGATATCTCCCGCGACGCACCCTATTTCGGCTTCGAGATTCCGGGTGAGCCGGGCAAGTACTTCTACGTCTGGCTGGATGCACCGATCGGCTACATGGCCAGCTTCGAGAACCTCTGCAAGCGCCGCCCGGAGCTGAGTTTCGATACATTCTGGAGCAAGGACTCCACCGCCGAGCTGTATCACTTCATCGGTAAGGACATCATCAATTTCCACACCCTGTTCTGGCCAGCCATGCTCGAAGGCGCCGGCTTCCGCAAGCCGACCGCCGTCAATGTGCACGGCTACCTGACTGTGAACGGGCAGAAGATGTCTAAGTCGCGCGGTACTTTCATCAAAGCACGCACCTATCTCGATCACCTGAACCCGGAATACCTGCGTTACTACTACGCGTCAAAACTAGGCCGCGGCGTTGACGACCTCGACCTGAACCTCGAAGACTTCGTGCAGAAGGTCAATTCCGACCTGGTCGGCAAGGTGGTCAATATCGCCAGTCGTTGCGCCGGTTTCATCCACAAGGGCAATGGCGGCGTGATGGTCGACGCCAACCCCGAGCCCGAGCTGTGGGCGGCGTTCCAGGAAACGGCGCCAAGCATCGCCGAGGCCTATGAAGCACGCGACTTCGCACGTGCGATGCGTGAAATCATGGGACTGGCCGACCGTGCCAATGCGTGGATCGCCGACAAGGCTCCCTGGGCTTTGAATAAAGTTGAAGGCAAGCAGGCCGAGGTGCAGCAAATCTGCGCCTTCGGCGTCAACCTGTTCCGCCAGCTAGTGATCTTCTTGAAGCCCGTGCTGCCGAACCTTGCCATCGCAGCCGAGCAGTTCCTGAATATCGATCCGCTGGGCTGGGAAGATCACCAGACATTGCTGGCCAACCATCAGCTCAACGCCTTCACGCCGCTGATGACGCGCATCGAGCCGGCGAAGATCGAGGCCATGATCGAAGCATCCAAGGAAGACCTGGCCGCGCAGTCCACCGAAGCCGTCACTCCCGCAGGCAATGGCGAACTGATCAACGCGCCGCTCGCCGCGGAAATCAATTTCGATGCCTTCGCCGCGGTTGACCTGCGCATTGCGCTGATCGAGAAGGCCGAGTTCGTCGAAGGCGCCGACAAATTGCTGCACCTGACCCTGGATATAGGCGATGCCAAGCGCAACGTATTCTCCGGCATCAAGAGCGCCTATCCGGACCCAAGCAAACTGGAAGGTCGCCTGACTCTCTATGTCGCCAACCTGGCGCCGCGCAAGATGAAGTTCGGCATGTCCGAGGGCATGGTGCTGGCGGCTGGCCCTGGCGGTAGCGATATCTACCTGCTGAGCCCCGATAACGGCGCCAAGCCAGGCCAACGCGTCATGTAACCCTTCGCGAGCCGGATCACTGATCCGGCTCGCGAAGGCCGACGCCATTACGGAAACGCCATGAGCGAGCCTGTCGAAGCTTCACGCTGCCCGCTCTGTGGCCAGCCCAATCAGTGCGGCGAGTGCGACCCTGCCGCATCCCAACCCTGCTGGTGCTTCACAACACCAATTCCAGCGCAGGCACTCGAGCGTATGCCCGCCGCACTCAGGAACCAAGTCTGCATCTGCCCCCGCTGCGCCCGTGGCGAATCCGGCACTCCAGATGCGCCTTGATCGCTACCTCGCCAACCGCGCACGCCTGAGCCGACAGGACGTCCAACGCCTGCTCGCAAAAGGCCGTGTGCAGGTGAATGGCGAAGCCTGCCAGATAATGGATCTGGAAATCCGCGTCTTCGATCGCATCGAGCTGAATGGAGAATTGCTGCAGGCAGGGAAAGCGGCGGCCTACCTGATGCTGCACAAACCACCAGGCTGCGTGAGCGCCACCCAGGACATGACGCATCGCACCGTGCTGGACTTGATCGACGAACCGGACAAGCAAGACCTGCACATCGCCGGGCGCCTCGACTTCAACACCACCGGCCTCATGCTACTCACCAACGACGGCCAGTGGTCTCGCCGCCTGACCCAACCGACCAGCCTGCAGGGCAAGGTCTACCTGGTTGAAACCGAAGACGAGATTGATCCAGAGTGCGTCGAAGCCTTTGCCAAAGGCATGCACTTTCGCTTCGAGAATCTCACCACCCTGCCCGCCGAGCTCGTATTGCTCGGCCCACACCGCGCCCGCCTGACCCTCCATGAGGGCCGCTACCATCAGGTCAAGCGCATGTTTGGCCGCTTCAACAACAAGGTCACCGCCCTGCATCGCGAAAGCATGGGCCCTCTAACGCTGGACGCGGCACTGTCGCCAGGCTGTTATCGAGCACTAACAGAGCACGAAATCGCGCAAATCTGAGGCCTTTTCGCCTGCCCGCCAGAAAAACCCGGTGCCGCCCTTCATTTCACCCAAGCCTTCTGGTAAAAAGGCACCCCTGCGCGGGCGTCGTATAATGGCATTACCTGAGCTTCCCAAGCTCATGACGAGGGTTCGATTCCCTTCGCCCGCTCCAGACACCTAACGTTAAGGCCCTGTTTTTACAGGGCTTTTCCGTTTCTGGCTTTTGGTGGTGTCGAAGAAGTGTCGAAAAGGTCCAGCCGTACAGGCTGTGATCAGACGGAAGAAAGCGCCTGGATGACGTGCTTCGGATCGTTATGGATGGCACGCAGCAGGGCCTTTGCTGGTCCGGTCGGTTCGCGTCGGCCTTGTTCCCAGTTACGCAGCGTACCCAGTTGAACGTCGATCATCGCTGCGAATTTGGCCTGGGTCAGCCCGGTTGCTTTGCGGATCTCTTTCACCTGCAGCGAGTCGACGACGAATTCCCGCGAGGGTTGACGTTCGCCGCGGTGAATTTCGTCCATCTGCTGGACGCTTTCCAGAAGGTCTTCGAAGAATTTGCTCATGGTGATTACCTCCACCGATCGATGATTTGCTTGAGCACCTTGCGCTCGTCTGCCGTCAGGTCGTCCTTCTCGTTCTTCGGATAGATCAGCAGTAATGCGATCTGCGAAGCCGCCGTGAAGTGGTAGTAGATGACCCTGGACCCGCCCCGCTTACCGTGACCGCCAGACGCAACGCGAACCTTGCGAATGCCGCCAGTACCTTCAATCACATCACCCATGTCGGGCCGGTCGGCCAGTTGCCGCTGAAACTCCGCGTAGCTGTCATCGCTAAGCAGATCCCGCAGGCGCTTGGTGAAGATCGGTGTCTCGATAAAGATCATAAACGAATAGTACGCCAGTGGCGCACCTCCTTCAATTGATTCGATTACTGGCTGGCGAGCGGTAACGTGATGCCGGCCAACGGCCCCAACCTAATCGCATCATGCAAATGCTCCGGCGCAAGGTGCGCATACCTCATCGTCATATTCAGCGAGGCATGCCCCAGGATCTCCTTCAGCGTCACGATATGGCCACCGCCCATGATGAAGTGGGCTGCGAACGTGTGGCGCAGGATGTGGCTTGCTTGTCCGCGTGGTGGCTTGATCGAGGTCGAGAGCAGGACCAGCCGAAACACGCCGATGCAGTTGGTGAACAGCCCGTAGGTTTGCCAGTGCTTCTTGATCGCCCCGACTAGCTCCGGCGTTACCGGGACCATCCGCACCCGCTTGGACTTGGTATTGGCGAAGACCAGGGCATTGCCTCGAATCCGCTCCGGTCGAAGCGCTTGAGCCTCACCCCACCTCGCCCCGGTCGCCAAGCAGATCCGCGCCACCATCGCCGGATGCGGAGACGTGGTCCGCGCCTGGAGTGCATCGAGCAGCTCGGAGATCTGCGGCTTGGTCAGGTAGGCCAAGGGCCGTTCCTGCAACCGAACCGGACGGATACGTGTGAACGGACAGGGATAGTCGATCACGTCGAGTTTGTGCAGCTCGTTGTAAACCGCTTTCAGGTAGCCAAGGCGATTGTTCGCCGTCTTGCCGGTGACGCCAGCTGACATCCAACGCGCGCGTGTGGCGGCGATCTTCGCACCATCGACCATACGAGCTATCGGGTCGCCCATCGCCTTTGCACACGCCCGCAGGATCGCCACACGCCGAACGCCATCGGAGAGCGAGACGCCGTGGAGATCGAACCACAGCTCGACCAGCTCTGACAGCCTGCGTTTATCCTTTGGCCGCGGTGCCCAATCGTTGGATTCGCTGCACTTGGCTCGACAGGTCGCCTCGAAGCGCATTGCCTCGGCCTTGGTCTTCAGCGTCTTGCGAAACCGCTTGCCCTTGACCGGCTCAACATCGACCCGCCAGCGACCGTCAGAGAGCTGCTGGATCGCCATCAGACTGCTCTACCCCATCGAACGTGACGCTCTTGAAGCAACGTTTTGATGTGCTTGTATAGATCACGCTCGCTCATATCCTTGGCGGCGTAGTGGTCACGAATGACCGGCCAGCATTCCCATTCCTTCAGTCGATCAAATGCGGTTTTAGCGCCCACTCGCTCCCGTGCCAGCAGGCTTACGAAGTTTCCCAGGAATAGCTCCACGTTCTTGCCCGAGAAGCCCCGTGAGGTCTTGTAGTAGCGCTTGTATTCCGTTTCATCGACCAGGGAATCGACCGCCACGTCGACCCGCACGTCATCACGCATAAGCGTCCAGATCGGCTCGTACTGCCCAGGGCGATGCAGCAACTTGAACTGGCACAGCCCGTAGCGCCACAGGCCGTCCAAGTGAGCGGAGAACGCCGCAAACGAATCCGTCTCGATGGCCTCGCCGGTCTTGGCACTGATCGACCCGCTGGCGAACTGCTGGATGACCGAATGGTGATAGCGCAGCTCGACCCGCCAGACGTCCGCCTCAGGATCGTAGTTATCAGGATCGGCCGCATCGAACGAATCCCGGCGACGCCAGACGCTTTCCCAGAAGTCGAGCTTATCGGTCGCGCGGGCCTGTTCGGTTTTGTTGTAGATGCAGAGCTGAACGCCACCAGCCGAGCCGAACATGGACGTTTCGCCCCGACCGTAGACGCTGGACTTGGTCGCCCAGTTGATCTCGTTGATACCGGAAATATCCCGGTGCGTCCGCGCGCGACAGTGCAGGCGTGCCACCAGATCGACAGGAGGCTTCCAGCCCTGGAGATCCAACGCCAGATGGACAGCGCACTGGTTGCGTTCGCGGTGTGTCATCACGGCTGCGGCGTAGTAGTCCATCCGCTCTTGCAAACGCTCAGGCGACAGCGCGTCGATCGCGTGCGGTGACACTTCGATTTTCAAGTGCGGGCCAATGTTCTCGAGCTTGGCGTTGAAGTTCTTGATGAGCAGGATGAACCCGAGGTCAGCGTTCTGCAGCTTGTACTGGTAGCCCGAGTCCCGCCCTACCCGTCCGGCGTGCCAGAACTCCCCGGCGAACTCGACCATGACGCCCGGTTTCTCGAACAGCGCCATGATTTCCGGCCGGATCAGTCCTCGGTACAGCTGGCGGACCGTATCGACGCCGCAACGCAGCAAGCGAACGCCCGACAGGTCAGTCAGCTTGGCCGAATGGCTATCGAAGAACAGTCGCCCGGTTGGGGTTTCCTGAAAGTTCTGATCAACACGAATTTGGTCTTTAACGCTCATCTTCTTCTGCTCCAAATTGCAACGAATTGACACTGTCCAGTTGGGTTTATCTGACGTGTTACAGGGACGTCAGCGCGCGCGTTTGCACGCCGGCTCGTGCCTCGCCGCGCGTGCAAAGAGCGCGGAGCGCACGCGCGCTGACGGTCATCACCACAGGAATTTCCCCTTCTAATAGGGCACCACGACCACGGACGAGCCTTTAGGGGCTGACTGCAGGCCGCTGGCGACCGCCCGCTCAAATGCTGGAGGCGGATTGCTGGCCTGCATGGGCGCTTGTGGTGGTTGTGGATCAGGCTTGGTGTCGTCGAAGTAGCCGTTTTGCACCACCGACATGCAGAAGCCGAACGACACATCCAGGCGCGTGCCTTGCTGGGTGTTGCACCGGCACCCCGTCAGCCCTTCATCGCTGTCGCCGACCTGCATGCGCTTGTAGTTGCGGGCGATCAGGTCGCGATCGGTGGTGGCGATGCACACGGGCTTCGGGAAGGTCTGCGGTCCGGTCAGTGCGTCATACACCGGCGCCGATGCCGGCAGGTCCTGCACCCTGGGCACGCGCTTGCCCAGGTACTGCTCGACGGTGATCGGTGCGGCCTGTTCGGTGCCGGCGCTGGGTCGGATGAAGGCGCCGACCGTATCCCGCACCTGATCGACCATGCTGCCGGCCGGCGCGCTGCTGGCTGTCGCGGCTTGCGCTTTCTCGGTGTTGTAGCGTTCATAGGCGCGGTAGACGAGGATGCCTGCACCGATTAGCACGCAGATGGCCAGGATGAACTTGGTCGGCACCTTGGCCTGGAAGTGGTGCTTGGCGTTGCTGCTGGTGTAGGCGCCGAAGTAGCGCTTATCCAGGCGCAGCGACTTCTTGTCGGCATCCTTGAAGCTGGTTTTCAGCTCGACCTTTTCCACCACCACTTCCGACTCGAAGCGCAGCAGCTGAGCGGACTTGAAAACGCGCCAGTAGTGGATGTGGGTGTTGCACAGGCGGCGCAGGTGCACATCCAGATAGCGCGGGTCCTGGGTAACAAGGTGCACTTCGTGGCCCTGGTGGCGCATGGTCTCGAAGCGGGTGATGTGCTCCGGTGGCCGCGCCCTGGGATCGCGTGAGCCGAACCAGCCCTGCGCTTCGTCCACGACGATGATCGAGTCGTTGGGCAGCTCGAACCACTTTTCAGGATCTTCGAACTCGAACCACTGCGCTTGCAGTTGATCGGGTTTGAGGCCGTTGATGTTGTGGAAGTAGACGACACGGCCTTCGGCGTGGGCCTTCTGGTCCACTTCACGAATAGTGTTCAGGGTCTTGCCATGGCCGGGCTTGCCGGTACGGATAACGAGCATGACGGCGCCTCCTTATGCGTCGATAGAGGTGCCGCCCGGCTTGCGCCAGACCTGATTGCGGCGACGGTCGGTTGCCTTGTCGATCCCGGCAAGCATGAAGCGCGTCGAGATGGCGGCGAAATACAGGTTCACCACCACATCGAACTTGGCCAGCCCGAGAACCCCCTGGATCACCGGCCCGACATCCCCCATCAGGCCGAACAGGTAGCTTTGCGCCTGGCCGATGATGAGGTTGAAGCCGACATAGGAGACGAAGCCGAAACCGATCATTTTCAGCACCATCTTCACCAGCGGACCGAGGATGATGACGAGCATCTGCACGATGAATAGAAACTGCATTATTGGCCTCCTACGGCGCGGCCCACGTACAGGGCAGCGAGAACGGTAGCCACGGCCACGAACAGGCCGCTCAGGTCACTGGCGGCGCGGCAAAGCGGCTCATAGCTGAGTTCAAAAGAGCGCCCTCCAGCAGTGCGCAAGGTGAAAGTCTCTGCAGCGGGACAGCTAGAAGGAAGGAAACGGGTGCCTTGGTTGATGAAAGACGGCAGTTCGATTTCAGCGCCTTCTTCGAGCTTGAACTTGTCGCCCTGGACGGCCGATTCGATGGCGGATTCGTGTTTCTGAAAATCGGCCTGCTCTTCGGCATGGCAGCGCAGCGCCTTCTGCTGGCGGAGGATGGCGCACTGGACCGCATCGCCTTCGCAACTCAGGGCCGCATCGCAGGGCTCGCCGCCGACGCTGGACTTACTATCTTCGTCCTCGCCTTCGCCTTCACCCCCGCCATTTCCTGAACCGCTACCGCCTGATCCACCGCCACCATCCCCAGAGCCGTCACCGTCACCGGAGCCGTCGCCATCTCCACCCCCATCGCCAGATCCACCGCCATCAGATCCGCCCCCCGAGCTGCCGCCACCCGAACCACCACCACCCGAACCATCGTCGGGATCATTAGGGTCGGCTGGGTCGCTCGGGTCTGTCGGGGGATTAGGATCCGGCGGCGTATTTGGGGAGCAAAAGGTGCCGTTATAGGTGTAACCCGCAGGGCACTTGTTATCAGTATCCGGGGGCGGTGTGTCGTCGGGATTCTGCGTGTCGCCCGCCGTGGGATTACCCGGACTTTGCAGCGTGCTTTCACTGCACTGGATGCCGTTTCCGCTGTACGAGTACACCCCGAACACGCCGGGCGGATTGCCGCTGCTGTAGACGTAGACGTTGGAAGCCGGTGTATAGGTGAAGGCGTACTGGCAGCCGTTGCCGCAAACAGACCCCGGAGGGTCAATAGTCGGCTGGCCTACTGAGGCCTTCATCAGGTGTTCGTGGCTGACTGTCTGGCCGTTCGTGGTCTCACATTGGTTGGGCGCTGGCGCATCTACGCAGCGCCCTAGATCCCAATCCCACTGCTGAGCTGTGGTGCAATTGATCGCATAACGAAGCGTTTGAAAAAGAACCGGGCCGTTGTACTGATGACAGTCATATCGCGCGTCATCAATTTTGCTGACGTAGCTGACATTGGCGTTTACTACTTTGCACGACTCAAGCGGCGTCGGCTTGGGTACGCCACCCGAGTAGTTCACCCTCCAGAAGAACTCTTCAGCCCCTGCTAGCCCTGGCACTAACGCAGTGATGAACAGGACGCAGATCCAGATTGATCGCATGATTACACCCGCCCAAAAAACACGAGATAAAACGCCAGGGTGGTGAGGATCAGGACGTACAGTTCGTAGCTCATGGCGTTTCCCTGGAAGAGAAAACCCCGCCGGAGCGGGGTTTGTTTGCTTCGGCACATGCAGTGCGCGGTTCCCGTTACAGGGCGCGGCGCATGTACTTGAACGCCATCGCGGCGATGATCACCGCGAACACCGCCCAGCCGATGGTTCCAACGTCAGTGCCGGCGGTATCCAGCGCCGCGGTGGCTTCAGCCGGGACGGCCGCGTAGACGGAGCCGGCTACAGCCGAGAGAGCAACGGCAGCGCCGAGGCCGATTTTCTTGATGAAGTGCTTGTTCAGTTGCATGGGTGATACCTCACTGTTTCAGGGCTTTTTTCAGGACCAGGAAGCCGAACACGGTGGCGAACAGAACAATCGCTTCGCCTTGCAGCTCGGAGACTTGGTCCCAGGTGAGTGCAGAGCCGTAGAGGCTTTGCATTTCCTCGACCGTGAGCGCGACCAGCGAGCCGGAGCAGATGGGCGAGCCATCGGCGCCTTGCAGCCAGTCACCGTCACAGGCGAGGAAATTCATTCGCCGGCCTGCTCAAGGTCGGCGGGTTGTTCGGAGGGTTCGCAGTCAGGGCAGACGGCGAAGTGGGGCGGCAGGCTGAGGTCCGGCAGCAGGTCGCTTTGCGGCGCGGGCAGCGCCATGAGCTTGCCCATGTCGTTGCCGCAGCAGTCGCAGTACACCCGATCATCGATCAGCATGGCCGCCCCTCCCGGTTAGTTGGCCTTGGCCGGGTCGCCAGCTTTGGCCTGGGGTTGAGCTGGGGTGCGCGGGGTTTCGGCAGCGGCGCGGGTCTGGACGGCTTCGAGCTGGAGCGCCAGATTCTTGCCCTTGTTCTGGCCACCACGGGCAATCTCGAAGTGGATGCGCACCAGTTGCAGCGGCTCGAACTTGGCGCCGGCTGCGAAGATTTCGTCGGCTACTTCGTCCGCTGCTGCCATGCCGATAATCGACAGGCCGTGTTCGGTCTTGCCGTCCGGCTCATCGCCGTAGAAGACCTTGATGTACTTCTGGCCCGCTTCACCGTCGAAGCGTTGAGTGCCGAGAAATGCAACTTCCATAGTCGAACGTGCCATCTTGGGTTTCCTCTCTCTAGTTGCGCTTTATTGCGCTGCTTTGCTTTCTGCAGGCCGAGCGATCCCGAACGAGTGAAAAAGCAATTTCACTGCGACCGGCTTGTTACTTGGCTTGCGGGTTATCTATAGCTGTATTTAAACGCTCTTGGAACAACTATTTATCAAGTATTAAAAGATTCAATACTTCATTTTTTAATGAGACGAATAGTGCTGAATTGACACTTTCCATCTGAGCAAACATTAATTTAATTGATCATCCGCAACGCTGTTTAACACCAAGGGCTCTGCCCTTGTCATCCCGCTCTTGCCGCCGAGGGCTCGGGAGCGCGGGAGGGAAAAGCGCTCCCGCACTCACGAGCGAAGGCTGTTTCGGTTCGTGCAGGGTCAAGGGTGCGCTCCGCCCGTGCTTCCGTTCGCCGGATCGGTGAAGCGTGATCCGACGAGCCGGGAGCGCGGCCCTGGACCTCTTCGGCCACGCGCTCAGCCTGATAACGCTCAGCGACATACCGACGCAGTTCGACGAGGGACCGGTGTTTCGTTGGCTCGCTACCATCCAACGGAATGAACAGAGGAACATCGCGGCGATAGGTGACGTGCCCGTACAGCTCCCCGCCAACGGTCAGCTCTCGGCCAATCTCATGCCAATTAGGCGACGCGATACGAACCTGCATCCGCTTACGCCCTACCCCACCAGCTCGAACGGTGCGTGAATCGGCACGTAGGGCGTTGGCTTGCCCGAGTCGTAGATAACGCTCCACCACTTCGCGGGGCGGGCGGGTGGCGTGTGCTTCTCGCAGATAAAGGCCGGTTCCACTGTCCACTCCGAGCGCAGAGGCTTCCAGATTCCACCGACGCAGCCCATTTGCAACGTGCGAATCGGCCGCGCAGACGCGGGGCGGCATAGGGCGCAGGGTGTGGACCGGGAGAGATCGGGTTTCACCATTTCGCGTCTGGACCAGCAGACAGAGCAGTCGCAGTCCTGGGCGTGCGGAAGGCGTTGATAGCTGGCCGGCTTCTGCATAGGTCATCCCCTCCCCTGGCTTTCCGTAGGCGGTGCGGATCATGCGGTCCACTCCTGTTCCAGCAGCCAGCTACGCAGCAGCGCACTGTTAATCATGCGGCGCTTACCGAGCTTTACGGTGGGGAGTACGCCCCGGTAGACCCAGGCGCGGGCCATGGAGCATGTCAGGCCGTTGCGTTCCGCCCAGGCTTCGACGGTTTCCACGTCCTGCTGTGGGGCGATCAGCTTTGAAGGTTCTAGCTCTTCCAGTTCCATGCTCGTTCCGTCACTATTCGTGTCAGTAACACCGAAGGGGCAAATCCGCGGTGTAATTATTGAACCCTGAGCAAAGTCTATCAGTTCAGATTCAGAGTTCAACTATTGAACCCTCCATTGCATAGACGATTATGGAATCAATACAGGATAGAGCTATAGCTTTGATCTATAAGGCTGGGCTCGACGAGTTAGTAAGGCAATCTGATATCACCTGGAGCCGGTGGAAGAATCTCCGCCACCGCAAGGCTCGCATCAGCACGGAAGAGGTTGAGGTGCTGGTGAAGCTGTTCCCTAGCTACGCGTTATGGATCGCCAGTGGTCAAATTGCCCCGGAATCGGGTCAAACTAGCCCTCAGTACGATGAAGCTAATTCAAACTTGTCCAATCAAAACGCGGGATAGCGATTACAGCGAAAGTAGCTAGGCGATGGTATGCCCCAGCGAAATGAATTGGCCAGACAATGGCATTGCGAACTAACAGGGATGTATCAGTGAATCAAAAATTATCCCAACTTCTGAGATCCAACACCTTCCTTATCAGTTGCCTCCCCGTTATTTCGGTGGCGCTATCATTCATATTCGAAGCGGGATTCATTTCATACTACGGAGTCCCTTACAGCATAATATATATCGATATAAACAAAATATTTATTGCATTATCGCTAATTTTAATTAGCGCATTTTCACTTTGGCAATTCTTTACCACATTAAAAAAACTGTCCGACCGAGGCGGAAAACTAACATCATCTATCTGCATTGCGCTGATCCCCTCCACCTTCCTCTCAATACTTTTCTTGTTTGCAGGAATCTACACAGCCTTATGGTTATGTCTTGCGCTGTTTTTATTAACAGCAGGGTATAGCTATTGGCTCCTTTACAAGCCAGAACGGCTACATGATCACCTCAATACTGAACAAGACAGCTCCACATCGAAAATAGCAAAAGAATTTTTGTTCTATTCTATGTTAATAACCCTATCCGTATACACGATAGGCCACAGGCAAGCAGCTGACAAAAGCTCTTATTTTCTTTTGGGAAAAGAAGAAGCCCTCATCGAGATCTATGGTGACAAAGCCGTATCGATTGGCTTCAACTCAGAGACGGGCGTCCTCAACGGCAAAGTAAGAATCTTTCAAATTGACAGTTCAGGATTTACCGGCGAAACCAAGAGAATAGGGAAGCTCACGAAATAATTTAGCAAATGAAGAAAGTGAAAAAAGGGGACAGACTTATTTAACTACCCCGATCACTGAGCAGGGAGGCGTGATGAGATCAGACTGGGATGATGCACCCGATTACCTACGCAACAGAAAGAAGCCTAGCCCCTGGCGGTTCCTGGCGATCCTAGGTATCGGTTCCGCGCTGCTGTCAGCACTGGCATTTACGTTCGGCAAGCCGGTCGTGCTGGACGTAAACCAGATCAAACAAGGCATCCATGTCGGCGGTAAGCCTTGGTTTAACCAAGAGCCTGAGCAGCCCATGCAGCAGGTTAGCCAGCCTTCCATTGCAAGCTACGAAGCCCCAGCAGCAGAGCAAACACCAGCTCCCCAGCAGCGACCGCTGACCCAGGAAGAAATTGACTGGTTCGAAGAAGGCACCGCCCGAGCGCTACAGCAGCGCCAAACATCGTTCAACGATAGCAACTACACGCCCAAGCAGCCGGCCAGCACCTACACCCCGCCCGCAGTCCATCGCATTGCTGCAGCAACGCCCACCACTAGCGCACCCAAGTCGCGGTCGGTAAGCCGAGAACGTACGTCGAAATGGATCAAGGGCTGGAATGGCGGCATCGACTATTTAGCGGAGTGGGTTGCCGTCAATAACTACATCGACGGAACCAGCGTATGCGCCAACCACCGCAGAGGCTCAATCGACTACCGCGAATGCCGCAAAGCCGCCAAACAGCACTTCCATGAGCAATGCCGTGCATGGCGGGCACGCTTCGACAGCGACCGCAAAGATCATAGCGACCGAATGAAGACGCGCTATTGCGGAGCGGCTAGTAGCTTTAATCCGATGGGCTAAACAACGAATGTCGGCTAAGGGAGAGCCTATACTTGATGAAACGTTGCAAACTGATGATAGAGCTCATCAAAAGTTACTATTGTGACGTGCGGGGCGATAACTTGCCGTTGAATTTCGAAGGCTTTGATCTTGTTTTGATCGCCGCCTAAACTTTTAAGGCTTCCCGCAATTATGAAACACCTTGGGGCAAAAACCTCAAAAACCGTGTCACTGCATGCTCTTTTCTGGTAGAAATTCTGCAGTATCTCATTTCGCTGAATCATTACCTGGCTAACGGTCCCTGACAACTCTTGGGAGAGCGGATGAGTGCCGCGATATTCGGCACCTACCAATTTAGTACTAGGTGTCTTTATTTCCACCAAACTGAGGTTTCTATTCTCCCTATCCACCATCGCAAAATCCGATCTTTTGCTACCCTTTCCTTCGACGTTCGTGCTCCCCACGTGAAATTCGCGCTGAAGAAAAACAGCGTACCCACCAATAAGTCGTTCCAATATTCCTTTACGAGCAGATAATTCTGTCTGCCAGAATTCCTCGTCTGTTGCTTTTGATTCCGAATTACTATGCCATACAGCAATTGCCGACTTGATATCTTCAGAGTAGATGCCTCTTCTAAGCAGCGGAACAACATCCCGCTCTAGAAGCAGCGAATTTACTTCAGCGAATGCGCTCAAGCACTTTGCAGCAAACTCTCCAGCCTCGTCATCAGGCTCATAATCACGAACATATTCTATCAAGTCCGCTACGCACTTCTTAGCGGAAAAAATTCTTTGTATAACCCTTGCAAATTCCGGATTACGAATTTCCTCTTGCTGAATCTTAGAAATATCAGAGGTATCGCCCAGCACTTCTAAAATATAAGCTCGCGACTCTTCATTAATCGATTCCAAAAGCTGCTCAAGCTCTTCCACACCTATATCTTCGGGATCAAAATGATTTGAAAGCTTTAGAGCAAGCGCATCGCTTATCTCGGCAGCATCTCCTGTCTTTGCCCCCCGCAGATCTTTAGACAGATTAATTGTCCGCATCACTTTTTCGAAAGCGCCTTCATCCATATGCATGCAATCCTATTGAGAGAACAAGAAATGTTACTTGCAACCCGAAGTGCGGACAGATCTATTTAACGCCACTACTCGGGGAGCGCCCCACATCATTCTGTAGCCAAGATGGAATATCGCTCATCCCGTTCAGCACGCGCCAAACTTCAATATGGTTCGGACGCTCCACATAGAACACTACGAAGGGAAACCGCTTGAGCGGCCAGGACCGCAGCCCTGGAAGGTCCAGTTCATGTGCATAACGACTGGAGCCTGATTCAGGGTGGCGACTGAGCTGTTTATAGGCATGCTCCAAAGCATCGATCAGGCCCAGCGCAGCCTTATCGGCCTCTTGCTCCAGGTAGTAGGCAATTGCTCGATCAACGTCGTCGCGCGCCAGCGCTCTTGGGATGACTGGCTTTTGCTTCATCCGCGAGAGTTCCGAACCCGATCACGCAGAGACTCGAAGTAATCGGCATCAACGGGAACAGTCGGCGCCGAGGCGGCACCTGCTAACAGCAAACCTCGAAGATGCTGGCGGTCTTGGTCCTTGCGGATCAGTTCGCGGACGTACTCACTACTGGTGCCGTAGCCACGCTGATTGACTTGCTCGTCCACAAAGCTCTTCAGCGTCTCAGGAAGGGAGATGTTCATGGTGCTCATGCAGACAGCCCCGTTTGGCAAAAATTGGCAAGTGCACTTTAGCGCGTTGCTAAACGCGGTGTCGATAAAGTGTCGAAATCACTGTGCCGAATAGCGACGAAACGAGCAGACGGTTCAGTCCGAAAACAGCACAACGACACACTTTGCGACGGAACGACACACTAAGCAAAAGGGTTCGATTCCCTCCGCCCGCTCCAGATTCTACGGGGCCTCTAGTGAGGCCCCTTTTTATTTGGTGAAGGTAATGGCGACAGTTACGGCCTTTCCAAGCCGCTGAAACTGTCACGAGCACAGCCTTTTACCGGTCCACCCTCTACCGCACCGCCATCGACTCAGCCCACCGAGTCGTATAGCGCAGGCTCATCAGCTCACGCTTCATCGCTCATTCCAGTGGCGGGAATGCGTTCGTGCCGAACCGTTCGACTGCTCTCGCGCACTACCTCTATTAGGCAATCCGCGCCTAAACCACGGTGCTCTGCTCAGCCTCCAGCGCGGCAACAGCCGCATGGCCGGTGAATAGCTAAGCGAACCCATCGGTGCGCCCGCCGTCTACTTAAACGAGACGGCGACTACAACCACTGGCGGCGCAAAGGAGGACGGTGAATGAACGTAACCCGCGGAGTGATCTGGCTGGCACGCAGCGGCTATGCAGCACGAGGTGCGGTGTACGTAATCATCGGATTTTTCGCCATCATGGCCGCGCTCGGGTCCGGAGAGACGGTAGATTCCAAGGGCGCAGTCCAGCAACTGCTCGGGCAGCCCTTCGGGACCGTTCTACTCTGGCTGGTGGTGATCGGCCTGCTTGCGCATGTAGCCTGGCGACTCACGCAGGGCATCGGGGACACCGACCGGCATGGTCATGACGCCAAGGGGCTTCTGATTCGCACTGGCCTGGTGAGCAGCGGTGTGGTCAATCTACTGCTCGCCCTCTTCACCCTGAGCCTGCTGGTGAGCGGGCTGGATCGCTTTTCCGAGAACGGCGGCGCTTCAGGCAATGACCAGACCGACAGCCTGATGCGTCTTTTGGGCCTTGAGCATTCCCACTGGCTGATCTGGGCAGTTGCGCTGATTCCCCTGGGGGTCGGTATTGCACATCTGATCAAGGCCTGGCGCGCGCATTTCGAGCGCTACTTTCAGTGCGATGAGCGCACGATGCATCTGATCCGTCCCGTTTCCCGGGTCGGCCTAGCTGCACGCGGCTGTTCCTTTCTGATCATCGCCGCCCTGCTGTTCGTGGGCGGCAGGCGATACGAACCCACCGACCCGCCCGGCCTCAAGGAAGCTCTGGAAGCGCTGCAGGGCATGCCTGCAGGTGGCGTGCTGCTCATGGCAATCGGCGCAGGCCTGCTTGCCTTCGCCGTGTATAGCTTCGCCGAAGCGCGCTGGCGGCGGATCGATTTGTCGGAGGTCATGGGGTGACCGCAACGATTGCTGGGGAGCGGTTCGCGAGCAAGCTCGCTCCTACCGGAGACGCGGAAGGCGTCGATTCGGGCCGTAGGAGCGAGATGGCTTACTCAGGATGCAGTCAACCCGCGTGGTAGTCCGCGTCCGCTTCTTCGAAGCGCTTGATGACGGTCGGGGCCGGCTCGGCGCCCATCTTGCTTACCACGAAAATAGCGATACTGGCGAAGATGAAGCCTGGGATGATTTCGTACAGCCCGAGGCCAATAAACTCCTTCCACACCACCACGGTGACGGCACCGACCAGCATGCCAACCAGCGCGCCGTTGCGGGTCATGCGCTTCCACAGCAGCGAGATCAGCACCACTGGACCAAACGCCGCGCCGAAGCCAGCCCAGGCGTAGGACACCAGGCCCAGCACCTTGCTTTCCGGGTTGGACGCAATAGCGATGGCGATCAGTGCGATCAGCAGCACCATGCCGCGGCCGACCCAGACCAGCTCGGTCTGCGACGCGTTCTTGCGCAGCATGGCTTTGTAGAAGTCCTGTGTCAGCGCGCTGGAGCTGACCAGCAACTGCGCACTGAGCGTACTCATCACCGCCGCCAGCACGCCGGACAGAATGATCCCTGCAACCCACGGGTTGAACAGGATCTTCACCAGCTCCATGAACACGCGCTCGCCGTTCTGGCTGACCGCACCAGCCTGCTCCGGATGGTCGGCGAAGTAGGCGATGCCGAGGAAGCCCACCGCCACAGCACCCGCCAGCGTCAGGATCATCCAGGCCATGCCGATTCGGCGGGCGTTGGGGATGGTCTTGATCGAGTCGGCGGCCATGAAGCGCACTAGGATGTGCGGCTGGCCGAAGTAACCGAGCCCCCACGCCAGCAGCGAGATGATCGCGACAAAAGATAGCCCGCGGAACATGTCGAAATTGGCCGGATTCTGCGCCTCGATGGTAGCCATCGCGGTGCCCATGTCGCCCAGCGCGAGGATGACGAACACCGGCGTGATCAACAGCGCGAAGATCATCAGCGTCGCCTGCACGGTGTCGGTCCAGCTAACGGCCAGGAAACCACCAATGAACACATAGAGGATGGTCGCTGCCGCACCGACCCACAGGGCGTACTCGTACGGCATGCCGAAGGTGGACTCGAACAGGCGTGCGCCGGCTACTACCCCGGAGGCGCAATAAATGGTGAAGAAGACCAGAATCACCAGCGCGGAGAAGATCCGCAGCATGCGGCTATCGTCTTCGAAACGGTGCGAGAAATAGTCCGGCAAGGTCAGGGCGTTGTGGTTGTGCTCGGTGTGCACACGCAGCCGCCCGGCGACGAAGATCCAGTTCAGCCAGGCGCCAACGATCAGGCCGATGGCGATCCAGCTTTCCGACAGGCCAGCGACGAAGATCGCACCGGGCAGGCCCATCAGCAGCCAGCCGCTCATGTCCGAAGCACCGGCCGACAATGCAGTTACAAAACTGCCGAGGCTGCGGCCGCCGAGGATGTAATCAGAAAAGTTCTTGGTGGCGCGGTAGGCAATGAAACCGATCAAGATCATCGCCGCGATATAGATCACGAAGGTAATCAGAGTGGGGTTGCTGACGTTCATGGGACTTATTTTCCTTGTTGGTCCTGACATTCCATCGCCAGCGCGGACAACGACCGGCACCTGCAACGGAACAATCGAGGGGCGCAAGGATAGCGCGTCATCGGCGTCCTTGCGCGTGACCGCAAGGTTCTGCATGCCAGAACGAACGAGGGTCGGCATTAGCTGCCGGCCCTCGTCGGTGCTGCAAGAGGAAGATGCTTGCCTTAGAACGCCAGGCGCATACCCACCGTTAGGTTGCGCCCAGGCAGCAACACCTCGTCCTTGATGAACGACGTGTGCTGACGCGCCTTCTCATCCAGCAGGTTATTGGCCTTTAGGTAGAGCAAGTAGTTGGTCTGGTTCAGCGAGCCGCTGTAACCCAGGCTGGCACCGAGCATGTTGTAGCCACCGGTTTCGCTCTCGTAATCGGCCAGTTCGTCCTGGCGCTGCACGCGATAGAACTCCAGCTGGCCGTTGAGTGCCGGGGTGAAGCTTTGGTCCAGCCGTACACCCAAACGGTCGGCAGGTATGCGTGGCAGGTCGCCGCCGCCATCGCGCAGTTTGCCGCGCACGTGGTCGCCAAACAGGGTGAAGGCGGTTGCGTCGGTCGCCTGGAAGCGCACCTCCCCTTCCGCGCCGGTAAGCACGGCGTCCTGCTGGCGGTATTCGATCTCGCGGTAGCCACCGCCTATGTCGTTACCGGTGTCAGCCGCGTAGATGAAATCATCCACCTCATTGCGGAACAGGCTCAGGCTGAAGGTGGTCCGGCCGGAGAACTTGCGCAGGGTTATCTCGGCGTTGTGCGAGGTTTCTTCTTCGAGATCGACGTTGCCCAACTCAACCGTTCGGGTCGCGGCATGCGGGCCGTTGGCGTAGAGCTCCTCGGCGGTAGGTAGACGCTGCGAGCGCGTCACGGAGAAGCCCAGCGAATACTGCGGCGCGAACGTCCAGACCGCACCGGCAGACATCGAGGTACCGCTGTGATCCGTATCCGGGCGGCCGTCGGCATCGATGTCCTGCCATTCGTGGCGCAGGCCGAGTTCGTAGCGCCAGGCGCCGACGGTGTATTCCTCGAGCAGGAACAGGCCGTGGTTGCGCGTCAGCGTCTGCGGCACGTAGGCCTCTTCGCCCAGGGCCTCAAAGTCGCGACGCTGGGTTTGTGCACCGAGCACACCGCGCCAGCCGAACAGCGGCTGATGGGTCAGCTCCAGGCGAGCATCCGTGGCGTCGTTGTTGAAGCGGGTGCCCACTTCACCACCTTCGATTTCCTTGTGCTGATAGTCGCTGTGGCCGATGCGCAGCCGCGCCAGCTCGAAGCCCGGCAGCGGATCGCTCAGCTCGCCGCGCAGGTCCCAGCGCTTCTGGCGCATGTCGACATAAGGCACGCTGCCGTGTTCGTCATGATCATGGTCGTCGTCATCGTCGTGATCATCATGGCCGCCGCAGTGCCAGTCACTGCCGTGGGTGTGGCAATCGGCGTGCTCATGGGCCAGCAACCCGTAGCGGTTGTTCTGCTCGCCGTAGGCCATTCCGATATAGCCGCGCTCGCCGATAAAGCTGGCACCCAAGTTGAAGCTGTCGGTGTCGTTGTAGGAGCCTTCCTGCTTGTCAGCTGAGCCGGGGATTCCATAGGGATCGGCCTGGCGCTTGGTGCCTTCGGCGCGCACGGCGAAGTTACCGCTGCCGGCGGTTATGCCTAACACGCCGGCGCCCTCATTCGCGACGCTATTCGCACGCAGCTCAAGCTCGCCTTCGTAACCCTTCTCCGGGACACGGGTGGGAATCTTCTTGTCGATTACGTTGACCACGCCTCCGATGGCGCCGCCACCGTACAGCAGGGTAGCCGGCCCCTTGAGCACCTCGATGCGTTCGGCCAGTAGCGGCTCGCTGGTCACCGCGTGATCGGGGCTGATGGTGGAGGCATCGAGCAGCTCCACGCCATCGCTCAGCACCTTGACCCGCGCGCCATCAAGCCCGCGAATCACCGGACGCGCCGCACCGGCGCCGAAGCTGCTGGAACGTACGCCGGGCACGCTTTCCAGGGTTTCACCGAGGGTCGCTTCGCGGCGCAGCACCAGTTCATCACCCTCCATCACGGCCGCCGGCGTGGTCATCTCATGGCTCTGTTTGGCCAGGCCACTGGCGCTGACCACAACGGATCGCAGTTCGACCGGTTCGGCCGCCCAGGCAGACGGAACCAGGACCAGGCTGATTGCCCAGGCCAAGGGATGACGCTTCAGTTTCATGTGACTCTCCAGACAGTGCGGTTGCCATCCAAGGCAACCGAAGACGGCTGTGCGCCGGCGCCCTATCGTTGGGTCCGGCTTCGCGGGGCGAGAATCTAACATGTTATATCGTAACGTTTAAGATTGTTTTCCTATGGCAGGTACAACGGATGCGCCTTGTTTGTGGTCGAAACCGGAATGCCGTGCGGCCTTCGTGCGGCTTTGGCACCGCTTCGGGAGATAGCTCATGACCGTAGACATCGACACAACCACCGGTACCTGCTGCGTGGTCATCAAAGGCAACACCCACCGCAGCGCCCTGATGGATGTACGCATCACCACCGATCCAGAGGCGCGCATGTCGGTGATGAATATTGACGGCACCAGCATTCATCTACCGGAAGATGAGGCGGAACATTTGATCGCGGCAGGCGCGGTGGATGATCGATCCAACCTGATAGCTGACGACTGATTTCCCAACCAGAAAAACAAAACCCCGGCTTAGCCGGGGTTCGGAGCTGGGGCGAATCTCAGGGTGGGTTGGCCGAGGCGCCTAGTCGCCCCATCATCTGAAGCTCAGCCAAATCTGTGGTGAATCGCCGAAATCAGTTATGCCGGTGCGGCTTGCGTCGCGCTCCCCATGACTCGTGTGAGTTCGAGATGACCGTTCGAAGAGAAGCTCACCCGAGGATGGCACTAGAGCGGTGGGCTGAAGCCTCCCTACGGTAGTGCGCAGCTCCGAGCGGCTTCATGGAGCGGCACGGTAATCCGTGATGCATCTGTAGGGCGGGCTTCAGCCCACCCTCATCAGCTACGGCGCCCGACTTCGGGGTGGACATGTAGCGTGACCGACCGCTATCGAGATGCAGGCTCAGCGGTGACGCTCAGCCTGCACACTCCGCTCAACCCGCGTGGTAATCCGCGTCTGCTTCTTCGAAACGCTTGATGATGGTCGGGGCCGGTTCGGCGCCCATCTTGCTCACCACGACGATAGCGATGCTGGCGAGGATGAAGCCCGGGATGATTTCGTACAGCCCAAGGCCGATGAACTCCTTCCACACCACCACAGTGAAAGCGCCCACCAGCATGCCGACCAGCGCGCCGTTGCGGGTCATGCGCTTCCACAGCAGCGAAATCAGCACCACCGGACCAAACGCCGCGCCGAAGCCAGCCCAAGCGTAGGACACCAGGCCCAGTACCTTGCTCTCGGGATTAGAAGCGATGCCGATGGCAATCAGTGCGATCAGCAGCACCATGCCGCGGCCAACCCAGACCAGTTCGGTCTGCGACGCGTTCTTGCGCAGCATGGCCTTGTAGAAGTCCTGAGTCAGAGCACTGGAGCTGACCAGTAGCTGTGCGCTCAGCGTGCTCATGACGGCCGCGAGGACACCGGACAGGATGATGCCGGCAACCCAGGGATTGAACAGAATCTTCACCAGTTCCATGAACACCCGCTCGCCGTTCTGGCTCACAGGACCGGCCAGTTCAGGATGGCCGGCAAAGTAGGCGATGCCGAAGAAGCCCACCGCCACAGCACCCGCCAGCGTCAGGATCATCCAGGCCATGCCGATGCGGCGGGCGTTAGGGATGGTCTTGATCGAGTCGGCGGCCATGAAACGCACCAGGATGTGTGGCTGTCCGAAGTAGCCCAGGCCCCAGGCCAGCAACGAGATGATTGCGACAAAGCTGAGCCCGCTGAACATGTCGAAGGCAGCCGGATTCTGGGTGGCGATGGTGTCCATTGCCGCGCCCATGTCGCCCAGCGCGAGGATGACGAACACTGGGGTTATCAGCAGCGCGAAGATCATCAGCGTCGCCTGCACGGTGTCGGTCCAGCTCACCGCGAGGAAACCACCAATGAACACATAGAGGATGGTCGCCGCGGCGCCGATCCACAGTGCATATTCGTACGGCACGCCGAAGCTGCTCTCGAACAGGCGTGCGCCAGCCACCACGCCGGAGGCGCAGTAGATGGTGAAGAACACCAGAATCACCAGTGCGGAGAATATCCGCAGCATGCGGCTATCGTCCTCGAAGCGGTGCGAGAAATAGTCCGGCAGGGTCAGGGCGTTGTGGTTGTGCTCGGTATGCACACGCAGGCGACCGGCGACGAACAGCCAGTTCAGCCAGGCGCCGGCGATCAGGCCGATGGCAATCCAGCTTTCCGACAGGCCAGCGACGAAGATCGCACCGGGCAGGCCCATCAGCAGCCAGCCGCTCATGTCCGAAGCACCGGCCGACAGCGCCGTGACGAAGCTGCCGAGGCTGCGGCCGCCGAGGATGTAGTCGTCGAAGTTCTTGGTGGCACGGTAAGCGATGAAGCCGATCAGAATCATTGCTGCGATGTAGATCAGAAAGGTGATCAGCGTGGGTGTACTGATGCTCATTGTGTGTCCCTCGTTAGTTGTTGTTCGGCGCAACGCGAGCGGACCCGCGCCTCACCTTGGCAGAGGGCGATAGCGAAAAGGCCATCACCTGCGACAGGCCCAACGGGACCCGTCAGTGGCGGAAGAGCGTCCGCCAACTGTCCATTTGTTTTTGTGATCCGGCCGCGTGTGCGGCCGGTGACTCATGCATGACTGCTGTCAGGCGTCGCCCAGCGACAACAGCGAGGCGTTGCCGCCCACAGCGGTGGTGTTGGTGGAGGTGGTGCGTTCGTTGGCGAAACGCAGCAGATAGCTGGGCCCACCCGCCTTCGGGCCGGTGCCGGAAAGGCCGCAGCCGCCGAACGGCTGAACGCCGACCACCGCACCGATCTGGTTGCGGTTGACGTACAGGTTGCCGACCCGCGCCAGCTGTTCGATACGCGCCGCGGTTTCCTCGTTGCGGCTGTGCACGCCAAGGGTCAGGCCATAACCAGTGCCATTGATGGCCGCGACGACCTTTTCCAGGTCCGCCGCTTCATAGCGCACCACATGCAACACCGGGCCGAACTGTTCCTTCTTGAGTTGGTGAATGCCATCGATCTCGAAAGCCACCGGGGCGACAAAGTGGCCATTGAGACCAGCTGGCAGCGACGCTTCGGCAATCAACCGTCCTTCGCTCTTGAGCAGCTGGATGTGCGCCAGCAGGCCTTCGCGCGCTTCTTGGTCGATCACCGGGCCGATGTCGTTTTCGCGCAGATGGGTCGGGCCGATCTTCAGCTCGGCCATGGCGCCCTTGAGCAGCTCGATGACGCGGTCGGCAATATCACGCTGCACGTAGAGCACGCGCAATGCAGAGCAACGCTGGCCGGCACTGGTGAAGGCGGAGCCGACGGCGTCCTTGATGACCTGCTCCGGCAGCGCCGTGGAATCAACGATCATCGCGTTCTGTCCGCCGGTTTCGGCGATCAGCGTGGCAATCGGACCTTCCTTCTCGGCGAGCTGGCGGTTGATGATGCGCGCCGTGTCGGTCGAACCGGTGAAGCACACACCGACCACACGGGGATCGCTACAGAACACGCCGCCGAGGGTGGCACCGTCACCGGGCAGGAAGGCAATTGCCTCCTTCGGCAGGCCGGCTTCGAACATCAGTTCCAGCGCACGGGCCGCTATCAGGCTGGTCTGTTCGGCCGGCTTGGCCAGCACGGTATTACCGGCTGCCAGCGCCGCGGTGATCTGGCCGAGGTAAATCGCCAGCGGGAAGTTCCACGGGCTGACGCAGACAAACACGCCGCGGCCCTCGTGGAACAGCTCGTTGCGCTCGCCAGTCGGGCCCTTGAGCTCCTCACGACCAAGCTTCAGTCGCGCCTGCTGCGCGTAGTAGCGGCAGAAATCAACCGCTTCGCGTACTTCGTCGATACCATCCTGCAGCGATTTGCCGGCTTCCACCGTACACAGCGCCATCAACTCGGCGCGATGCTGCTCCAGCAGGTCGCCCAGGCGCTCCAGCACCGCGGCTCGGGTTTCCACCGGAGTAGCATTCCAGGTCGGCCAGAAGGCAGCCAGGCGATCGATAGCCTGACGCGCCTGGTCGGCGCTAGCGAACTGCGCCTGGCCGACCACCTTGTTCAGGTCGTAGGGGCAACGCACCTCGGACGGCGTTCCGGCGAGCCTCTGCCCGCTGATGACCGGCGCGGCCTGCCACTGGCGCTCGAGGAAGGGCTGATAGGCGCTGGCCAGTTCGGTCCACTGATTCTGGATATTCATGTTGATCCCTTGAGAGTTCTTGCGGTTGCCGAACAGCGCCGGCGGCAGCGGAATGCGCGGGTTACCCGGTACGGCGAATCTGCGCAGCTGGGTTACCGGATGGTCGATCAGCGATTCGACCGGCACGCGATGGTCGACCAGCTGGTGGACGAACGACGAATTGGCGCCGTTCTCCAGCAGGCGGCGCACCAGGTAGGGCAGCAGGTCCTTGTGCGCGCCGACCGGAGCGTAAATCCGCACATTCCTTGCGTACTTCTCGATCACCGTGTCGTACAGGGCGTCGCCCATGCCGTGCAGGCGCTGGAACTCGAACTCACGTGGCTGCGCCGTTTCCTCGGCCATGGCCAGAATGCAGCTGACCGTGTGTGCGTTGTGGCTGGCGAACTGCGGGTAGATCACCCCACGGGTGTGCTCGGACAGCAGGTAGCGCGCGCAAGCGAGGTAGGAGGTATCGGTGCCTTCCTTGCGGGTGTAGACCGGATAGCCGTCCAGGCCCTGAACCTGGCACTGCTTGATCTCGCTGTCCCAGTAGGCGCCCTTGACCAGTCGCAACGGAATGCGCTCGCCGAGCTCGCGGCCGAGCAGCGTCAGCCAGACCAGCACCGGCAGGCAGCGCTTGGAGTACGCCTGGATGACCAGACCGAACTCGCCCCAACCGGCGATGGCCGGGTCACGCAGGAGCTTTTCGTAAAGTTCGAGGGACAATTCGAGGCGATCGGCCTCTTCGGCATCGATGGTGATACCGACGTTCAACCGCCGCGCGAGGATGGCCAGTTCGCGGACACTGCCAAATAGCTCGGTGAGCACGCGCTCGCGCTGGGCAACCTCGTAACGTGGATGCAGCGCCGACAACTTGATCGACACCGACGGGCGCGGCCCCTTGCCGACCTGCGGTTCGGCGCCCACGGTTTCCACGGCCTGACGGTAGTCGGCCATGTACTTGGCGGCGTCCTCGGCGGTCAATGCCGCTTCACCGAGCATGTCGAAGGAATAGGTGTAGCCCTTCTCGCGCTCCGGGCGACCGTTCTTCAGCGCTTCGGAGATGGTCCGGCCAAGCACGAACTGCTTGCCCATCAGCTTCATCGCCTGGTTCATCGCGCTGCGGATCACCGGCTCACCGGAGCGCTTGAGCAGGCGGCCGATAACGTTCTTCGGACGACCATCAGCGGTTTCCGGATCGACCACCTTGCCGGTCATCACCAGCCCCCAGGCGGCGAAATTGACCAGCACGTTGTCGCTCTGGCCGAGGTGACGTTCCCATTCGGCAGCGTTGAGCTTGTCGCGGATCAGTGCGTCGGCGGTGGCGGCATCCGGCACTCGCAGCAGCGCTTCGGCCAGGCACATCAGCATTAGGCCTTCCTGGGTGTCCAGGCTGTACTGGCGCAGCAGCGCGTCGAGCGTGTCGACGGCATTGTCGCGGCCGCGCACCGCTTCGATCAGGCTGCGGGCGCGCTCGCGAATGGCCGCGATGCCGGCCTCGCCGGGATCGGCAAGCTGCAGCAGTTCGGTGAGATATTGCGCTTCGTCAACGCTGTAGTTGGCGCTGACGGCGGGAAAGAATTCCGCGGCTTTCTGGTTGGCGAAGGCGCCATCCAGCACGTGACCGGCCTTGAACATGCGCCGCTCCTCTTATGATTGTGTCTGCTTATAGGTCTAGTCCACGGCCAGGCTGTTGGTGCAGCACAAGACAATGAGCCAGGTCGGGAGACGGAATGTAGGGGCAGCTCGGCGCGCCGTTCTTGCGCAAAACTACGGAAGTTTTACGAAAAGCTACGAAAGCTGGACATCGAAACGCGGCGGTAACAAAAGCGCACCAGGATGGCGCAGCAATATGCACATTGGAGGGGGAAGGCCCGAAAACAGGGCGATAGCGGACCGGTCAGGAATCCGACTTGCGCAATCCGCGAGGAGTCAGACCGAGGTAGCGGCGGGTCGCTGTGGTCAATGCGCTCTGGCTGGAGAAGCCGCACTCCTCGGCAATCCGCACCAGCGGCAGCGGCGTTTCGCGCAGCAGGCGGGCAGCACGGTCGAGGCGGGTCTTGAGCAGGTACTGGTGCGGCGTGAGGCCGACACAGTCCTTGAACTGGGCGTGGAAATGGCTGGGGCTCAGGCAGGCAACCTGCGCCAGTTCGGCGACAGTAATACGCCGCGCCAGGTTGTCCTGAATATGGTTGTCCAGTCGCTGCAGGTCCAGCGGGCCGGTCGGGCGCTGGAGTGATTCGCCGAACAGCCGCAAGTGCAGCGCGCGCAGCAACACGCCGCCCAGCGCCCTGGCCAGCAACGGATCGCTGCCGTAGCGCGCCAGCTCGGCGCCAGCGTAGGCCAGCAGATTCTGGAAATCAGCATCCAGCGCGGGATAGCGCGGCGCTTCGAACAATCGGGCGAGCAGCTCCGGGTCTTCGGCGCCGACGTCCTGTTCGTCCAGATCGATAATCAGCATGCGGTTGTCGCCAACACCGGCGAAACCATGATCGGCGTCGCCCGGCACCAGGCAAGCGCGCATGCGGCAAACCTCACCGCCCGAACCGTTGACCTCGAATTCCGCGCGCCCAGAGAGAGACATCACCAGCTGGTGATAGTCGTGGGCGTGCTGATGAGCCTGGTCATCCAGACGAAGCAGACGGGCGTTAAGCATGATGGGCACCTGTGCGTCCAAGCACTGTACCGAAGCCTGCATAAAGTGCCCACCCCCAAGCGACGGGATTGAAATCATCTGCGCCACTACCCATCTAAGTTGCACGTATTCGCAACGGGTGCCGCATGAACGACGACGTCAATCAGGATCACATCGAGCAGGAAATAATCTCCTCCAACGATCTCGTGCTGCCTGACCAACAGCTACCGGAAAAGCTCTACATCATCCCGGTGCACAACCGGCCGTTCTTTCCGGCGCAGGTGTTGCCGGTGATCGTCAACGAAGATCCCTGGGCCGAGACCCTGGATCGCGTGGCCAAGACGCCGCATCAGCGCGTCGCCCTGTTCTTCGTCGATTCGCCGGTGCTGGACATGGCGACCTTCGACCCGGACAGCCTGCCGGAGCACGGAACCATGGTCCGCGTGCATCACGCCTCTCAGGAAGGCGGCAAGCTGCAGTTCGTCGCCCAGGGCCTGGCGCGCGTGCGTATCCGCGGCTGGCTGCGGCGCAAGCCGCCATACCTGGTGGAAGTCGATTACCCGAAAAGCGATGAAGACCCGCGCGACGAGGTAAAGGCCTACGGCATGGCGCTGATCAACGCGATCAAGGAGCTGCTGCCGCTCAATCCTTTGTACAGCGAAGAGCTGAAGAACTACCTCAACCGCTTCAGCCCCAACGACCCCTCGCCGCTGTCGGATTTCGCCGCCGCACTGACCACTGCGCCTGGCGTGGAACTGCAGGAAGTACTGGATACCGTGCCCGTATTGAAGCGCATGGAGAAAGTGCTACCGCTGCTGCGCAAGGAAGTGGAAGTCGCGAAGCTGCAAAAGGAGCTGACCGGCGAGGTCAACCGCAAGATCGGCGAGCGTCAGCGCGAGTTCTTCCTCAAGGAGCAGCTGAAGATCATCCAGCGCGAGCTGGGCATTACCAAGGACGACAAGAGCGCCGACGCCGACGAGTTCCGCGCACGTCTTGAAGGCAAGGTGGTGCCGCCAGCCGCGCAGAAACGCATCGATGAAGAGCTGAACAAGCTGTCGATCCTCGAAACCGGCTCGCCGGAATATGCCGTCACCCGCAACTACCTCGACTGGGCCACCGCCCTGCCCTGGGGCGTATTCGGCCAGGACAAGCTCGACCTCAAGCGTGCGCGCAAGGTGCTGGACAAGCACCACGCTGGCCTCGATGACATCAAGAGCCGCATCCTCGAATTTCTTGCCGTCGGCGCCTTCAAGGGCGAGATCGCCGGCTCCATCGTGCTGCTGGTCGGCCCGCCCGGCGTAGGCAAGACCAGCATCGGCAAGTCCATCGCCGAATCCCTTGGGCGGCCGTTCTATCGCTTTAGCGTCGGCGGCATGCGCGACGAGGCGGAAATCAAGGGCCACCGCCGCACCTACATCGGCGCCCTGCCCGGCAAGCTGGTGCAGGCGCTCAAGGATGTCGAGGTGATGAACCCGGTAATCATGCTCGATGAAATCGACAAGCTCAGCAGCAGCTATCAGGGCGATCCGGCTTCGGCGCTGCTGGAGACGCTGGACCCAGAACAGAATGTCGAATTCCTCGACCACTATCTGGACCTGCGCCTGGACCTGTCCAAGGTGCTGTTCGTCTGCACGGCGAACACCCTGGACTCGATTCCCGGCCCGCTGCTCGACCGCATGGAGGTGATTCGCCTATCCGGCTACATCGCCGAAGAGAAGCTGGCCATCGCCAAGCGTCACCTGTGGCCCAAGCTGCTGGACAAGACTGGCGTACCGAAGGAGCGCCTCGCCATCAGCGACAGCGCCATGAAAGCGGTGATCGAGGGCTATGCCCGCGAGGCCGGCGTGCGACAGCTGGAAAAGCAGCTGGGCAAGCTGGTGCGCAAGGCGGTCGTCAAGCTGCTGGAGGACCCGCAAGCGGTGCTGAAGATCACTCCGAAAGACCTGGAAAGCTACCTTGGCAAGCCAGTGTTCCGCAGCGAGCAGGTGCTCTCAGGCGTCGGTGTGATCACCGGTCTGGCCTGGACCAGCATGGGCGGTGCCACCCTACCGATCGAAGCCACGCGGATTCATACGCTGAACCGCGGTTTCAAGCTCACCGGCAAGCTCGGGGACGTGATGAAGGAATCGGCGGAGATCGCCTACAGCTACGTCAGCTCTAACCTGAAAGCCTTCAAGGGCGACCCGGAGTTCTTCGACGAAGCGTTCGTACACCTGCACGTACCGGAAGGCGCCACGCCCAAGGACGGCCCCAGCGCTGGCATCACCATGGCCAGCGCGCTGCTGTCACTGGCGCGTGACCAAGCGCCAAAGAAAGGTGTAGCCATGACCGGCGAGCTGACACTAACCGGCCACGTATTGCCGATCGGCGGCGTGCGTGAAAAGGTGATCGCCGCGCGGCGACAGAAGATCTTCGAGCTGATCCTGCCGGAAGCCAACCGCGGCGACTTCGAGGAGCTGCCCGACTACCTCAAGGAAGGCCTTACGGTGCACTTTGCCAAGCGCTTCGCGGATGTGGCCAAGGTGCTGTTTTGAGCGGGGTACCGTGCTTTTGCGATTCGCCGTAAGCGCGGGTGCGCCTATCAAGGGCACGGCAAGCACCGCTCTGTGAGCGGCCTCGCTGCGGGATAACTGGCAAAAAGTGATCGTGCCCACGTCCACCGTGGGCACGTCCGCAGGGCTCCCGCATCGCGCTCGCCGCTTCTCTGACTTGCCTGCAACCAAGCTCTTTTGGGCTATCCTTGCCCACTTCATCCTGACCGGTGCCGATCATGCCTTTCGACATCCCCCGTCTGCTGCTTGCCGCCAGCGTTGCCCTGCTTGCTGCCTGCGCCAGCTACGACAACACGCCGTCGAGCGTCGTGCTCAGCGATGATCGCCGTTGCCCGCAAACACTGCAGAACGGCCAACTACTCATCGTCAGCCTGCCAAGCAACCCGGCGACGGGGTATCGCTGGACATTGCATGAGTCCGCCAAGGACCAGCTACGCAGCCTCGGCCCCGAAGTCTTCAGCAATCCGAAAGATGACATGATCGGCGGTGACGGCCTCTCCACCTGGCGCTTTCAGGTACAAAACTCCGGTAGTGGCAGGCTATACCTGACCTACCAGCGACCTTGGGAATCCGCCAGCGAGCCGGCCGATCTATTCGATTGTCGGATCGAAGTGAACTGAACCGCGGCCGAGTCCGCGGCGAACCTGGTTTCGGCTACAATGCGGCCCCGTTTTTCGACGCCGCAGCCCGCACCGTGAGCCACGATCCCGACCGTCTGTTTGCCCAGCCCCTACCCCGTATTCAGGACTTCGTGTTCAACGAGGATGTGGTGCGGGTGTTTCCCGACATGATCAAGCGTTCTGTTCCCGGTTATCCCACGATCGTCGAGAACATCGGGGTGATTGCTGCTCAGTTCGCGCAGCCGCACACCCATCTTTACGACCTTGGCTGCTCGTTGGGAGCGGTTACCCAGGCTTTGCGCCGCCACGTGACAGCAGACAATTGCCAGGTGATCGCGGTGGACAACTCCACGGCGATGGTCGAGCGCTGCCGTGAATACCTGCATGGGCAGGATTCGATGTTCCAGGAGCTGCTGCCGGTCGAGGTCATCGAAGGCGACATCCTGGCTCTGGAGTTTCAGCCAAGCTCAGTGGTGGCGCTGAACTTCACCCTGCAGTTCATTGCACCGGAACAGCGTCCGGCATTGCTCCGACGTATTCGCCAGGCACTGGTGCCCGGTGGCGCGCTGATCCTGTCGGAAAAGCTGCGTTTCGCGGATGAAGACGAGCAACAGCTGCTAACCGACCTGCACGTCGCCTTCAAGCGCGCCAATGGCTACAGCGAACTGGAGATCGCTCAGAAACGCAGCGCCATCGAGAACGTGATGAAGCCGGACAGCCTGGAAACCCATCGCCAACGGTTGCTGGACGCCGGCTTTTCCAAGGTCGTGCCGTGGTTCCAGTGCCTGAACTTCGCCTCGTTGATCGCCCTGCCATGAATCTCGACCTGACTCCCCTCGCCTGGCGCCTGGCCGGCACACCGCTGGCCGCCTGGGCCAACGGCGTCCAGCAACAGCTGGACGCGAAGCTTGCCATTGGTCACGGCGACCTGCCCCGTTGGCGGCGCGCCGTCGATGCGCTGCCAACGCTGGCGCCAGCGCACGTCGAACTGCGTGACTGCTTTCGCCTTGACGCCAGCTGTGACGATGCCACGCGCGAAGCCACCCGCGAGGCATTGATGGGCCTGTCACCATGGCGCAAGGGGCCGTTCAACGTGTTCGACGTGCATGTCGATACCGAATGGCGCTCGGACTGGAAGTGGGACCGCGTTGCACCGCACCTGGACCTCTCCGGCAAACGCATCCTCGATGTCGGCTGCGGCAATGGCTACTACATGTGGCGCATGCTTGGCGCCGGCGCTGACAGCGTGGTCGGGGTCGATCCGAACTGGCTGTTCTTCTGCCAGTTCCACGCAATGAAGCGCTACCTGCAAGAGCTGCCGGCCTGGCATCTACCTTTCGCCCTGGAAGAGCTGCCAGCCAAGCTCGAAGGCTTCGACACCGTATTCTCCATGGGTGTGCTCTACCATCGCCGCTCGCCGGTCGACCATCTCCTCGACCTCAAGGACTGCCTGGTCCGCGGCGGCGAACTGGTACTGGAGACCCTGGTGGTGGAAGGCGACGAGAACAGCGCGCTGGTGCCGGAAGACCGCTACGCGCAGATGCGCAACGTCTGGTTCCTGCCCTCGGTGAAGGCGCTGGAATGCTGGCTGCGCCGGGCCGGATTCGTCGATGTGCGTTGCGTGGACGTCAGCGTGACCAGCATCGAGGAGCAACGCAGCACCGAGTGGATGCGCTACCAGTCGCTACCGGACTTCCTTGATCCGAAAGACCACGGCAAAACCGTCGAAGGCCTACCGGCGCCCATGCGTGCCGTACTGCTGGCACGCAAGCCTTGACTGCCTGACCTGAACATCCATTCAGCGGCGGCCGCGGGTTGCCGAACCCTTCTGACGCCGCTGCGCCACCAGTTGCCGTAACGGAGCCTGGGCCATTTCGCTAAGCCTGCGCCGGTCCAGATCGCGCGCCGCCAACTGGCGATCATCCAGCGTCAGCAGTTGCCGATACAGGCGCCTCTGTCGCCAGGCGCGAAACCAGTCGTGCAGACTACGCTGCAGGTCCAATGGCCACATGGCCGGCATATAAAAGTCAGGTATCTGGGCCTCGGTTGGTTGCCGCGCATACGTCTTGCGTCTTTCACCAGACATACTCGCCTCCACTTCGCTAATGGCGACAGCTCACTGGTTGTGGCGCCACCGGTTAACGACAGGATGAGCGGGGGTTGACCGTTCAAACAAACGACTAATATGAAAGCCTGTGTTCAGAAATACTGAAGGCTACCCATATGACCGAGTCAGTCGGGCAAACGCCTACCAGCGCCACGCCGCTGCTGGAAAGTGACGTCCTGCGCACCTTCGTCGCCATCGCAGAAAGTGGCAGCTTCACCCGTGCCGCAGGACAGATCTATCGCAGCACCTCGGCGGTCAGCATGCAGATCAAGCGCCTCGAAGAGACGCTGGGGCGCTCGTTGTTCATCCGCGAAGCTAGGCAGGTACGCCTCACGCCAGCCGGCGAAACGCTGCTCGGTTATGCGCGGCGCCTGCTCAAGCTCAACGAGGAAGCGGTCGCCCAGTTCCGTCAGCCGACGCTGCAGGGTCGCGTACGCTTTGGTACACCGGCGGATGTCGGTACGCGCATCCTGCCCGGCCTGCTGGCGCTGTTCGCACGCAGCCACCCCGGTGTAGAAGTGGACGTCTCGGTCGCCCGCAGCATCGACATGATCGAACGTATCGACGCAGGCGAACTGGACCTGGCCTTGGTCACCATCGGCAATCTCGGACAGGACGACTCGCGGGGTGAACCGGTCCATAGTGAACCCCTGGTCTGGGCGGGACGCAGCGGTGGGATTGCGGCGCTGCGCTCGCCGCTACCACTGGCCCTGGCCAGTCCCGATTGTGCCTGGAGGAGGCAAGCACTGGATGCGCTCGATCGTATCGGTCGCCATTACCGCGTTGCCTATTCGAGCGAGCAGACCTCCGGCCAAGAAGCGGCGATGATCGCCGACCTCGCAATCGCGCCCTACCCGGCGAGCCTGCTACGCCCACCCCTGCAGTGCCTGGATGGGCAATACGGACTACCGCAGCTGGGCGACTATCGAATCAATCTGCTGCGCGGCGGCAATCGGAGCGACGCCGTCGACATCCTGGCGGAACAGGTGATCGCTGCCTTCGTCGAATATCGGCACCTGCGCGGTAGCCGTCGAACCGGGCCAACCGAGGAGATGAAATGGCACGCTGGATGATCATCGCAGGCGCGGCACTAATCCTGCTCGGCGTCGTGTGGCACTACTTCCCCTGGCTGCTGAACTGGTTCGGCAGGCTCCCCGGCGATATTCGCATGGAGTCCGAACGCAGCCGGGTGTTCATTCCGATCACCTCCATGGTGATCCTCAGTGTTCTGCTGACTGTATTGGTCAACCTGTTCCGCCGCTGAGGACCCTGACCATCCGGACCGGCCAGACGAGCACCGCTCCGCACTGTCGTGGGTGCGGCTTGCCTGCGAACGACCCCGCACAGGCTGACCAATGCAAAGCCAGCCCACCGCGGTGTCATCGCGACTGCAGCATCCTAGGCTCTGTCAGCCCCGTGCCGCCGCGCTCAGGATCAGATGTTTCATTTCCTTGACCGCCTGCTTGAAGCCGACAAACAGTGCGTGGGCGACGATGGCGTGGCCGATGTTCAGCTCATTGATGCCGCGAATGGCAGCGATGGCCTCGGCGTTGTGGTAATGCAGGCCATGCCCGGCATTGACGATCAACCCGTGGCTCAAACCCGCCTCGACACCGTCGCGAATGCGCGCCAACTCGCAGGCTCGCTCAGCCACGCTGTGTGCATCGGCATAGCGCCCGGTGTGCAGCTCGATAGCCGGCGCGCCGACCCGCGCCGCCGCCTCGATCTGCAGCGGGTCGGCATCGATGAACAGTGACACTTCCGCGCCACAGCAGCGTAGACGCTCAACGGCTTCGCGAATACGCGCCTCCTGCCCGGCCACATCCAGACCACCCTCGGTAGTCAGCTCCTGGCGCGTTTCCGGAACCAGGCAGACATGTTCCGGACGCAGCTGCTCGGCAAAGGCCAGCATCGCCTCGGTGACGCCCATCTCGAAGTTCATCCGCGTCTGCAGAGCATCCTTCATCATCAGCACGTCGCGTTCCTGGATATGCCGACGGTCTTCACGCAGGTGCACCGTGATGCCATCCGCACCGGCCTCTTCGGCATCCAGCGCGGCTTTGACCGGGTCCGGATAACGAGTACCGCGGGCCTGGCGCAAGGTAGCGACATGGTCGACGTTGACGCCGAGCAGAATTCGATTGGCTTCAGTCACGCGGGGCCTCCTTAAGACTCATGAACAGTTCGCGGCTGACCAGCGGTCGACCGCCCAGATGGGGTGCCAGCGCCTGGCGCATCAGACGCTTGGCCGCGGCGAGCGCTCCCGGCACTTGCCAATCGGCCTCGGCCATGGCCAATAGCTCTGCACCGTTGAACAGCCCTGGCTGAAACCCGGTGACCGGTTCCAGCCCGGCGTCAGGCAACAGATGATAAAGCCGTTGCGGGTCGATCGGCTGCCCGGTGATGTCCACATCGAGAGCAAAACCATAGCCCAGCTCACTGAGCAGCCGCCATTCGAATGCACGCAGCAGGGGCTCCAGCGGCCGGTGGGCGGCCAGGGCCAGCAATGTCGCAACGTAATGATCGAACAGCACGGGATGTGCATCTTCGGCAGGCAGCAAGCGGATCAGCAACTCGTTGAGATACATGCCGCTGAACAGCGCCTGGCCATCGAGCCAATGCGACGGACCAGCGCCTTCGAGCCGGGCGACGGTCTTCAACTCGGACTTGCCGCGCAACTCGACTTCCAGGGTCACGAACGGGCGGATAAGGCTACCGGCCTTGCCTCGCGCCGCTCGCATGACGGCACGCAGCCGACCCTGCGGAGTGAACAGGTCGACCAGCGCGCTGCTTTCCTTGTACGGGCGACTATGCAGAACGAACGCAGGCTGGTGCATGGCAGGCCAGAAGGTGCGCGAAGCGCACCATTGATTGCGGGTCGGCGCTTACTGGTAACCCAGCGAATGCAGCGCGCGCTCATCATCGGACCAGCCACCCTTCACCTTGACCCACAGGTGAAGCATGACCTTGGAGTCGAACAACACCTCCATGTCCTTGCGTGCTTCCTGGCCGATACGTTTGATGCGCTCACCCTTGTCACCAATGATGATCTTCTTCTGCCCGTCACGCTCGACCAGGATCAGCGCATGGATGTGCAGCACGCGGCCTTCCTGCTTGAAGTCCTCGATCTCAACGGTGATCTGGTAAGGGACCTCGGCGCCAAGCTGACGCATGATCTTCTCGCGTACCAGCTCAGCGGCAAGGAAACGGCTGCTGCGATCGGTGATCTGGTCTTCCGGGAAGAAATGCTCGCTCTCGGGCAGGCGATCGGCCACCAGCTTTTCCAGTGTTTCCAGGTTCTGTCCGTGCTGTGCGGAAATCGGCACGATCTCCGCGTTCGGCAGCTGCTCGGCTAGCCAACGCAAATGCGGTAGCAAGTCGGCCTTGTCTTCGACCCGGTCGGTCTTGTTGACCGCGATGATCAGCGGCCCGGTGACGTACTGAACACGCTCTAGCACCGCCTGGTCCTCGTCGGTCCAGCGGGTGCGGTCGACGACGAAGATCACCACGTCGACATCCTTCAACGCCGAGGCCGCCGTGCGGTTCATGTAGCGGTTGAGTGCCGTCTCACCGTTCTTGTGCAGGCCGGGCGTGTCGACATACACCGCTTGCACGCTGCCCTCGGTCTTGATGCCGAGCATGTTGTGCCGCGTGGTCTGCGGCTTGCGAGAGGTGATCGCGAGTTTCTGTCCGAGGATATGGTTGAGCAGGGTCGACTTGCCGACGTTCGGCCGTCCGACGATTGCGACATAACCGCAACGGCTGACGTCTTCGGGTTGTAGCTGTTCGTCAGTCATGTCCGTTCTCCACGCCCAGGGCGATCAATGCGGCTGCCGCGGCAACCTGTTCGGCAATTCGGCGGCTGGCGCCCTGCCCATGCGTTTTCTCATTCAGCAAAGCCACCTGGCATTCTACGAAGAAGCTGCGGCAATGCGGTTCGCCCTGGATGTCCACCACCTCGTAACGCGGCAGTTCGCAGGCACGCGATTGCAGAAATTCCTGCAGTCGCGTCTTCGGGTCCTTGTTGGTGTCAACCAGAGTCAGACTCTGCAACTCGTTGGCCAGCCAGGCGATGACCCGCTCGCGAGCAACATCCATCCCGGCGTCCAGATAAATGGCGCCAATCAGCGCTTCGAGCGTGTCAGCCAGAATCGATTCGCGACGGTAGCCACCACTCTTGAGCTCACCGGAACCCAGACGCAGGTATTCGCCGAGCTCGAAACCACGCGCGAGTATCGCCAGTGTTTCACCCTTTACTAGGCGGGCACGCAGGCGCGACAGCTGTCCTTCACGGGCCTGGGGGAAATGATTGAACAGCGCCTCACCGGCGACGAAGTTGAGGATGGCGTCGCCGAGGAACTCCAGACGCTCGTTGTTGCGTCCGGCATAGCTACGATGGGTCAGGGCCAGGAGCATGAGCTCCTGATCCTTGAATTGATAACCGAGCCTGCGCTCGAGACGGGCTAACGAAGTGCTCACGGCATCCTTAGGCGATATTCTTTGTCGAAGTTCGCCACCAGATCGAGATTACGGATCAGCAGCTCGCGTTTTTCGTACTTCAGGTGCGCTCTGAATTCGTTGTTCTGAATCTCGACCTTCAGCGCATCCTTGAGATCAATATTCTGGATGCCGTTGACCTGCATCCCTTTACTGACATGACTATAGAACTCTCCGACGCTATGGATACCGAGCGATTCGTCGGTTTCCACGGACTGGATGATCTTGTCCATGGACATGTAATCGAAGTAGTGCGGAAACATCTTGAACCCGGTGCTGGCTACGAATGCCACAACCGCCAGGACCATGATCCAGCTCAGCATGGACAGCCCTTTTTGCGAACGCGCAAAACTCATGTCGACCTCTATGTCGTTTTGATACCCACCGATCGGGGCAGGACAAATATAGCGAGCCCGGCTCGCTCAGCGAGGGTCGCAATTCACAGCTTTCAGTGAATCAGGCCCACACGAGAAAAGTTCGGCAGGTTGCTGAGTTTCGGGTCGGGCCAGCTCATCCAAACGGCAAAAGCCTTGCCGACGATGTTGCGGTCCGGAACCATGCCGGCCAGCTCGGCGGGAATCGACTCACTCTGCCAGTAGCGACTGTCATTCGAATTGTCGCGATTGTCGCCCATCATGAAGTAATGATCGGCCGGAACGGTCCACTGCCGGCTTGGCTCGATACGGTAACGTCCCATTTCCTTGCGGATCAGGTGCTCCATTTCGCCCAGCTTTTCCCGATACAGCACGGCGCTGCCTAGGCTGCCGGGCTCTTCGCCGACCAGGCTTTCGGCAACCGACTGATCGTTAACGAACAGCCGGCGATCGCTGCTGTAGCGCACAACATCGCCAGGCAGGCCGACGACCCGCTTGATGTAGTTGATGCTCGGCTCATTGGGATAGCGGAACACCATGACGTCGCCACGTTTCGGATCGCTGACCTCGATCACCTTGGTATCCACCACAGGCAAACGAATGCCGTAGGCGAATTTGTTCACCAGGATGAAATCGCCCACTTCGAGCGTGGGGATCATCGAGCCGGACGGAATCTGGAACGGCTCGACGAGAAACGAGCGCAGCACGAGGACGATAGCCAGCACCGGAAAGAACGACTTGCCGTACTCGATGAGCACCGGCTCCTTGTTCAGCGCTTCGAGCGTCGATGGATCGATTTCCCCGGTGCGCCCTTCGTAGTTGGCTATCGCGGCCCGACGACGGGGTGCGAAGAACAACAGATCGCTCAAGGCCAACAGGCCACAGACAGCTACGGCGATAACCAGCAGCAACGGGAAATTGATCGACATATCAGCTATCCACCTTCAGCACAGCGAGGAAGGCTTCCTGCGGAATTTCGACGTTACCGACCTGCTTCATACGCTTCTTACCAGCCTTCTGCTTCTCAAGCAGTTTGCGCTTGCGGCTGACGTCACCGCCGTAGCACTTGGCAAGGACGTTCTTGCGCAGCGCCTTAACCGTGCTACGTGCAACGATCTGACCACCGATCGCCGCCTGGATCGCCACATCGAACATCTGCCGCGGGATCAGCTCCTTCATCTTCTCGACGAGGATGCGGCCCTTGTAGTGGGCGTTGTCACGGTGAACGATCAGCGCCAGCGCGTCGACTTTGTCGCCGTTGATGAGGATGTCCAGACGCGTCAGGTTGGCTGACTGGAAGCACTCGAAGCTGTAGTCCAGCGAGGCGTAGCCGCGGCTGCAGGACTTCAAGCGGTCGAAAAAGTCCAGTACCACCTCACTCATTGGCAGGTCGTAACGCACCTGAACCTGAGTACCGAGGAACTGCAGGTCACGCTGCACGCCACGTTTCTCGATGCATAGCGTGATGACGTTACCCAAGTGCTCCTGCGGCACAAGGATATTGGCGCGCACGATCGGCTCGCGCATGTCCTCGATGGAGGACACGTCCGGCAGTTTGGACGGGCTGTCGACATAGATGGTGTCGCCGTTCTTCAGCACGATCTCATAGACCACTGTCGGCGCGGTGGTGATCAGATCCAGGTCGTATTCGCGCTCCAGGCGCTCCTGGATGATTTCCATGTGCAACATGCCGAGAAAGCCGATACGGAAACCGAAGCCAAGCGCGTCGGAGCTTTCCGGCTCGTATTGCAGCGCGGCGTCGTTGAGGGTCAGCTTCTGCAGCGCTTCGCGGAAATCCTCGAAATCGTCCGAGCTGACCGGGAATAGGCCGGCATATACCTGCGGCTTGACACGTTTGAAGCCGGGCAGCATTTCAACGTCGGGCGTGCTCGACAGCGTCAGGGTGTCGCCCACAGGCGCTCCGAGGATGTCCTTGATGCCGGCGATGATGAAGCCGACTTCACCGGCTTTGAGATCTACCGTAGCGGTATGTTTGGGGTTGAATACACCGACGCTGTCCACCTGATGGACCTTGCCGGTGGACTTCACCAGCACCTTGTCGCCCTTCTTGATACGACCGTGGCGCACTCGTACCAACGAGACAACGCCCAGGTAATTATCGAACCAGGAATCGATGATCAGCGCCTGCAATGGCGCCTCGATATCGCCGGTCGGCGGCGGAATCACCGCGACCAGGCGCTCGAGCACCTCGTCGACGCCCATGCCGCTCTTGGCACTGCAGGCGACCGCGTCGGTCGCATCGATACCGATGATGTGCTCGATCTCGTCTTTGACCTTTTCCGGATCGGCCTGCGGCAGATCCATCTTGTTCAGCACAGGCATCACTTCAAGGCCCTGCTCGATCGCCGTGTAGCAGTTGGCGACAGACTGCGCCTCGACACCCTGGCCGGCATCTACCACCAACAGAGCACCCTCGCAGGCGGCCAGTGAGCGGCTGACTTCATAGGTAAAGTCGACGTGACCGGGCGTGTCGATGAAATTCAGCTGGTAGGTCTTACCATCACGCGCGGGGTAATAAAGCGTAACGCTGTGGGCCTTGATGGTGATGCCGCGCTCGCGCTCGAGATCCATCGAGTCGAGCACCTGGGCTTCCATTTCACGCTCGGTAAGGCCACCGCACATCTGGATGAAACGGTCTGCCAGCGTCGACTTACCGTGATCGATATGGGCGATGATGGAGAAATTGCGGATATGACTCAGGTCACTCACAGCTCAACACTCGGAAAAGACGCGGACCGATTGCCCGCCGAAAATAGCCGCGAAGTGTAACTGATCAACCTCTACAGTGCCATGCACAAGCCGTCCGCATGCTAACCAGCAGCGCCGAAAGCTCCCTGCAGCGGCCGCAAATAAAGAGGGACGGTAAAGAACCGTCCCTCGATCGTCACTGACCCGCCTGTTACTCGGCGAGCTTGAAGGTAATGAAACTAGCGCGGCCCTGGCGCAACACGCGCATCGAGACCGAGCGGTTTTTCGGCAGTTGCTCGGCCACCCGGCCGAAGGTCGCAGCCGAATTGATAGCCTGATTGTTCAAATGAGTGATGACGTCGCCCGGACGCAGACCGATCATTGCTGCCGGGCCGTTGAGTATCTCGGTGATCACCACACCGCCAGGCAGATCCAAGCTCTTCTTCTGCTCCTCGGTCAGCTCGGTCACCTTCACGCCGAGGCGATTGTCGCTGCGCTCCTGACCGCCGCCGGACGCTGCAACCGGCTCGCCCTCTTCCGGCATGGCGCCAATGCCGACGTCCAGCATCTTGCGATCACCGTCGCGCACGACTTCCATGCGAGCCTTGCTGCCAGGCTTGAGCGCACCGACCAGATGCGGCAGATCTGCCGACATCACGATCGGCTTGTCGTTGAGACTAAGGATCACGTCGCCAACACGCAGTCCGCTTCGGGCAGCCGGCCCACCATCCATTACCTGAGCTACCAGGGCGCCCGCAGGCCGCTCGAGCCCAAAGGATTCGGCCAGATCTTTGTTCACTTCCTGTATCACCACACCAAGCCAACCACGATTGACCTTGCCATCGGTGCGCAGCTGATTGGCCACGTCCATTGCAACATCAATCGGGATGGCGAACGACAGACCCATGAAGCCGCCGGAACGGGTGAAAATCTGCGAATTGATACCGATCACTTCACCCTTGAGGTTGAACAGCGGGCCACCCGAATTACCCGGATTGATCGCGACATCTGTCTGAATGAAGGGCACATAGCTTTCATTAGGCAAGCTACGACCGGTCGCACTGACGATGCCGGCAGTAACCGTATGATCGAAGCCAAACGGAGAACCAATGGCTAGCACCCACTCGCCTGCTTTCAACTCATCGGAGCGACCGATCTTTACGGTCGGCAAGCCTTTGCCTTCTACCTTCAGAACCGCTACGTCCGAACGGGGATCGGCGCCAATCAGTTTTGCCTCGAGTTCGCTGCGATCCGGCAGGCGCACGATGATTTCATCGGCACCGGCGACCACGTGATTGTTGGTCAGCACATAGCCGTCATCGGAGATGATGAAACCCGAACCCAGGGATTGCGCTTCGCGTTGCTGCCCACGGCCCGGAGCACCCGGCATCTGCGGGATACTGTGCTCAAAGAATTCACGAAAAATCGGAGGCAGCCCTTCAAGTTCGGGCATTTGCGCCGTAGCGCCTCGTGTTTGCACCTTCTGCTTGGTGCTGATGTTGACCACGGCTGGCGAGGCACTCTCGACCAGCGGCGTGAAATCTGGCAAGGCTGCTTGAGCAACCATGGCCTGCCCGAACAATGCCAGGCCAGCCACAAAGGCAAAGCAGCTGTTTCGATTGAACATGACTACAAGTCTCCCCACGGACAAAACGAGAAAGCTCAGGGACTCGCAGGCCCCGCGAGCATGGCGCGCAAAACAACCGGCTGTAGATCCGGATTGTCTACCGAACTACGGCTTCGCATACGCACGAATAGCCAGGCGAAAAAGAAGCCCCCGAGGCCCGCCAGTATCACCACCGGCTCGCGCGCTGAGAACTGGGCAGCAAGCGCCGCAGCCGCCATCAGCATGATCAGGGGAAGAAGATAGACAAGGACGGCACCGCGCAGCAATACATCCTCTCGAATGCCGACGATGACTGAATCGCCGACCTGAAGCTGGAGATCACAAAGAGCCCGGATCAGCCCACGTCGCTCGCGGACGCCGAGAGTATCCATCAACCCCTGACCACAGGCGCCCTTGGCAGAGCAGCTGGAGCAGGTGCTTTTGCGGCGCGTCTCAACCCAGACTGCGCCGGTATCCAACGCAACCACCCGCCCCGGCTCTTCGATCATTGCTGCGCCTGTTCTGCGCCAACTCGCATGGAAAGGGCCACGCGCTCGGCGGTCCCGAGAGGAATCTCGCCGACTACTGTAACCATCACATCACCGTCCGACGTACTGATACGCTTGGAAACGGCTACGGTCGGGCCCATCTGACTGCGCGCGTCCTCGACCAGCGCTCCGCGCAACGGTTCGAGAAATACGGAGAACTTGGCCAGACCGTCGCCATAGGACAGCCATGCCACGGTCTCCGACGAAGCTGGGCTGGGACGCTCGTTAGCGTCAAGCAACTTGAACCCAGCCGGCAACCAATCGGATCGCCAAACCGACGACGGATTAGCCTCTCGCTTGGAAACCGATACCGACTTACATCCAGCACTAGGCTTCAGCTGATCAGCATTGATCGCATCGGTTGTTAACTGGGTAAATTGGAAGCGCTCAAGCAACTGCCCTTTTTCATTGAGCATCAATGACTTGAGCGGTAGCGCCGTCTCGCGATCGAGGTGCAGCTCAAAACCATAACGGTGCTGATCACGCGGCACGACTGCCAGCGCGACAGCGGAACGACCAGCGACTCGAGAGTCGCCGATTTCGCGAAATTCATACCATTCGGAGAGTGCTTTCGGATCGAGACGCTGCCCATGCCAGGCTTGCGCCTCACGCACCTGAGCGGCGAGGTCATCCGTGGCACATTGCATCTGACCGTCGACTAGCAGGACTTCGGCAGGCGAACCGTCGAGCTGGAGCAGACGCTCCTGCATACCGGAATCTTCGACCTGCTGCCATACGGCATGACTTGAAAAGCTGCCGTTGCGTTCATAAACGAACGTTCCCGCATAACTTTGCTTCTGCTCCGCTACGGCGAGACGTTCCATCCAGGACTCAGCAGCATCAGCAGCAAGGGCCGGCATCGATAGCCAGCCCCCCATCACCACATACAGCGGTAATACGCGCATGTTTCTCCCTAACGTTCTTCCATGCTGGCCGCGCGAGCGTAAGGCAGCGCGCTCTCCGATCCATTACCAAAAGCAGCTTGCTGTGCATGCTGGCGAACATATGAAGGCAGACGCTCTTCATGCCAACGCTCCACCGGAGCAGCATCTGCCGCACCTTGCGTAGCAGCGTCCGCTTGCTCGCTGTAACCAGCCAACACTGTCGGCCCTTGATTGGTTTGCGGAAGCGCAATGCTCGGCTGAGGCGCTTGCTGCGCGAGCTGCGGACCAGCAACTTCGTTCTGATTGTACAGGCGTACACCTGCCAGAACAGCCACTGTAACCGAAGCAGCTACAGCCAACCGACCAAGGCTCTTCCAACCGTTACGCTGTGCTTTGACAGGCGCAGCTTCGTCGGCCAGGGCTGCCGATACCGCCGATGCGATATCAAGACGCGGCTCAATCAACTCCTTGTGCATTGCGGCACGGGCAAGTTGATAACGCGACCAGGTAGCACGCAGCTCCGGGTTGTCGCCTGCGAGCATGCGACGTAATTCCAACTCGTCCGCTTCGTTATCCATCACCGCGGACAGCGATTCATGCAGGGCTTCACGACTCATGGCGGTTCCTCTCTTGGCTGTCGCCGCTGTCTCAGGATTCATGCAACAAGGGTTGCAGCGCTTTATCTATGGCTTCACGCGCCCGGAAAATCCGAGAACGTACTGTGCCCACCGGACACTGCATGACACTCGCAATGTCTTCATAACTAAGACCATCAAATTCGCGCAGTGTTAGAGCCGTACGCAAATCTTCTGGCAAAAGTTGAATAGTTCGATGAACGGTATCTTCTATCTCATCCCTGAGCAGCGAACGTTCCGGCGACTCGATGTCCTTGAGGGCGTGATCACCTTCGTAGAATTCGGCATCTTCGGAGCTCACATCACTATCCGGGGGGCGCCTACCACGCGCCACCAGATGATTCTTCGCCGTATTGATGGCGATGCGGTACAGCCAAGTGTAGAACGCACTGTCACCGCGAAAATTAGCGAGTGCGCGATAGGCTTTTATAAACGCCTCTTGCGCGACATCCTGAGCTTCATGGGAGTCATGCACGAATCGCACGATCAACCCAAGGATCTTGTGCTGGTATTTCATTACCAGCAGATCAAACGCTCGCTTGTCGCCACGCTGCACTCGTTCAACCAGTTGCTGATCCTGCTCCTGAGTCAACATGAACGCTCCTCCCCGGTAGCGGAGTAGCGCCGCTCACACCAGCGAACCGACCTGCCAGAATAGACCCGGGCTTTACGCAAAAGTTCTCCCCCTCCTAGCAAGCTATCCTGCAATACCTGACGGCGATTGCACTACCAGCGTTACGCCAGATTTGCTGACGACGCCGTCCTGGTGTCCATAGCAAACCACACCGCCCATCCACCATGGCCAGCTGGTTTGCATTCATAACTGCCTATTGAGCTATCCGACCGAGGAAAAGTTCCCCTGGTTAGAAGACAACAGCACAGTCATCTATTTTGGCGCTACATCCCGTCTATATACTAGGGTTCGTTTTTCCGCGGAATTGGACATGAACCAGATTCTACGATACGACGTCTTGGTCATCGGCAGCGGCGCTGCTGGTTTGACCCTGGCGCTCAACCTGCCAGCAGATCTTCGCATCGCAGTGCTCAGCAAGGGCGACCTGTCCAACGGCTCCACCTACTGGGCACAGGGCGGGGTTGCGGCAGTCCTCGACACGACCGACACCGTGGAATCTCACGTGGCGGACACACTCGTTGCCGGCGGCGGCCTATGCCACGAGGACGCCGTCCGTTTTACCGTCGAGCACAGCAGCGAGGCCATTCAATGGCTCATCGAACAGGGCGTGCCGTTTACGCGGGACGACGCGCCTGATCGTGAAGACGGCAGTTTCGAGTTCCATCTAACTCGCGAAGGCGGTCATAGCCATCGTCGAATCATCCACGCCGCGGATGCCACCGGCGCTGCGATATTCAACACGCTGCTGGCGCAGACCAGGCAAAAGAGCAATATTGAACTCCTGCAACAGCGTGTCGCCGTCGATCTGATCACCGAGCACAAGCTTGGTCTGCGGGGCAGGCGCTGCCTGGGCGCTTATGTGCTCAACCGCAATACCGGCGAAGTGGAGACATTCCAGGCGCGTTTCGTAGTGCTGGCCACCGGTGGCGCCGCAAAGGTATATCTCTACACGAGCAATCCGGACAGCGCCTGTGGCGACGGCATTGCGATGGCCTGGCGGGCAGGCTGCCGCGTCGGCAACCTCGAATTCAACCAGTTCCACCCGACTTGCCTTTATCACCCGCAAGCCAAGAGCTTTCTGGTGACCGAAGCGTTGCGCGGCGAAGGTGCGCTACTCAAGCTACCGAACGGTGAGCGGTTCATGCCGCGCTTCGATGCGCGGGAAGAGCTGGCACCGCGAGACATCGTTGCCCGCGCGATTGACCATGAAATGAAGCGGCTCGGCATTGACTGCGTCTATCTGGATATCAGCCACAAGCCTGCGGACTTCATCAAAAGCCACTTCCCCACGGTCTATGAACGCTGCCTGGAATATGGCATCGACATCACCAGCCAGCCCATCCCGGTGGTACCAGCAGCCCACTACACGTGCGGTGGAGTGGTCGTGGATCAGGCTGGACGCACTGATGTTCCTGGCCTGTACGCGATTGGCGAAACCAGCTTCACAGGCCTGCATGGGGCCAATCGAATGGCCAGCAATTCGTTGCTTGAGTGCTTCGTCTACGGCCGAGCGGCCGCCCACGACATCATGCTCGAACTGCCTCAGGTCGCAAGCGCTCCGTCGCTTCCTGCCTGGGACGCCAGCCAGGTCACCGACTCCGACGAGGATGTGATCATCGCGCACAACTGGGACGAGTTACGCCGCTTCATGTGGGATTACGTAGGCATCGTTCGCACCAGTAAACGTCTGACGCGCGCGCAACACCGGGTGCGTTTGCTGCTGAGCGAAATTGACGAGTTCTACAGCAACTACAAGGTCAGTCGCGACCTGCTGGAACTACGGAACCTGGCGCTCGTTGCCGACCTGATGATTCGCTCGGCCATGGAACGCAAGGAAAGCCGCGGACTGCACTACACACTCGACTACCCGGAACCTCTGCCGCAGGCAATCGATACTATTCTGGCGCCGCCCACCTACGCCGACTGAACTTGAGTCGCACCCGCAAGCGACGGTGCTGCTCACGCGGCAGCGCGTCCCGGGGCACGCAGACGCTGCCGGCGAAGCGCCGACCCGGCAGGCGAAAGCGCAGAACCACGATCAGAGGCAACGCGAGGCTGTCAGGCAGTAGCTGGATCGGCTGCCACCCCTGCCGCTCGCTATAAAGATGCCAGCCACGCTCGTCATGCCGCAGGCCACGCCAGGCGTTCCGGCTGGACAGCAGGACGCTGCGCGGCACTACGTAGAACGCATGAGCAAGACATAAAAGTAGGCAGGTCAGCTGCAGCCAAAACGGTGCAGCCGACAGCGCGATCGCAGCCAGGGCGAGCCCCTGAGCGGCAAGATAGAGCGCCAACAACAGACCGGAAGGTCGCCATTGGCATTCGAAAGGTGGATTACTCGGGCTGGACACGGTCCAGAATCATGCGAACCATGCGCCGCAGATCCTCATCCTCCGGCTCGCCCCGCTGCATGAACCAGCCGAACATGTCTTGATCTTCACAGCTCAACAGTTTGCGGTAGCGACGCTGATCGTCTTCATCGAGATCTGGATAGACCTCTTTGACGAAAGGCACCAGCAACACGTCGAGCTCCAGCATGCCACGGCGGCTCTGCCAGAAAAGACGATTGAGTTCGGATTGCTCAGCCATACATCGGCTCCTTTTGAGAAGGCGCGCATTATAGCGGCTGCGCGACGCTCATCAGCCGCTTTTTTCGTCGCACTGCAAACCCGCCATCACGCAACCATTTTCAACGGCCTGCTATGATGCCCACCCGGATTCTGACGACGACTGATCATGACCGACACTGCTTATTTCTGCGTTCTGTCGCATGAAGGCGTCCTTGCCGTACGCGGCCCGGATGCCAGCAAGTTTCTCCAGGGTCAGCTGACCTGCAACCTCAACTACCTCAATGCCGAAACCTCCAGCCTGGGCGCGCGCTGCACGCCCAAGGGACGCATGCAATCGAGTTTTCGCATCGTGCTGGACGACGATGGTTACCTGCTTGCGATGGCCAACGACTTGCTGCAGCCGCAACAGGCCGATTTGAACAAATACGCCGCGTTTTCCAAGTCTCGATTGATTGATGAGAGCAGCGAATGGTGCCGATTCGGCCTCGCCCAAGGCGATGGTTCGCTGGTCAGCCTGGGCCTTGACCTGCCCCAGAAGGCCGATAGTGTCGTGCGCGGCAATCGCATGATGGCCATCCGGCTACCGGACGGCCGCGCCGAACTATGGACATCGAGCACCGATGCGGATCAGATTCGGACGCGCCTGACGGCGCAATTGAACGAAGCGCCGGTCAATCGTTGGCTGCTCGACCAGGTTCGCGCGGGCATTGGCCAGGTCTTCGGCAGCACCCGCGAGCTGTTTATCCCGCAGATGATCAACCTCCAGGCAATGGGCGGCGTGAGCTTCAAGAAGGGCTGTTACACCGGACAGGAAATCGTGGCGCGCATGCAGTATCTGGGCAAACTCAAACGCCGTCTGCACCGCCTCGTCAGCGAGGGCCCGCAGAGTGAAATGCCGGCGCCAGGCGTCGAGCTTTTCTCGCCGGTCCACAGCTCCAGCGTTGGCGAAGTGGTCATTGCGGCGACCTTTGCTGGCGGCATCGAACTGCTCGCAGTCGTGCAGGAAGACGCCGCCGCCGACGGCCGTTTGTACCTCGGCTCTCCGGACGGCTTGCCCTTGAGCCTGCTCGAACTTCCCTACCGCCTGAATCCGGATCAGGAAATTCAGCGCTAGTGCGAACCGGAGCCAGAAAGCAGATTCACGAGAGGCGCACCATAGGCTCATGCCGCCGCTGGCAGGCCAGAAGCGCCCAAGCGACACTGACCGACACCATAAAGGAATGACATGAGCACCCTTGCCGAGAAAGTCCAGCGCGAATTGATCCTCGCGATCGAGAATGATGAACTCGTCCTGCCTACGCTGCCTGAGGTGGCACTGCGTGTTCGCGAGGCGGCCGAAGACCCTGATATCAGTATCCCGGCGCTTAGCAAGGTGATCGGTAACGATGCGGCCGTCACTGCCCGCATCATCAAGGTAGTCAACAGCCCCCTGCTGCGTAGCAGCCGCGAGATCGACGATCTGCAGATGGCGATCAGCCGTCTGGGCATCAACTACACCTGCAACCTTGCCACCGGCCTGGCGATGGAGCAGATGTTCCAGGCGACCACCGACGTGGTCGATCGCAAGATGCGAGAGGTCTGGAACAAGAGCACCGAGGTGGCCGCCATCAGCCATGTGCTCTGTCGCCATTACACGCGCCTGATGCCGGATCAGGCAACGCTTGCCGGCCTGGTTCATCAGATCGGCATACTGCCAATTCTGACCTACGCAGAAGAGCACAGCGCGCTGCTTGCGGACTCGTTCAGCCTCAATCATGTCATCGACAAGATCCACCCCATGGTGGGCGAAAAGATCCTGCGTGCCTGGGACTTCCCGGAAGCCATTGCATCGGTCGCCGGAAAGTACACCGACTTCCGTCGCGACTCGGCCACGGTCGATTATGTCGATATCGTTCAGGTCGCGACGCTGCAAAGCTATATGGGTACGCAACACCCCTATGCTCAGCTGGACTGGAGCGAAATTCCGGCCTTTGCCAAGCTTGGGCTCGATCCAAGTGAACTGATGCAGGAAGACGAAGATCTATCCGCGGCCATGGACGCCGCGATGAGCATGCTTCAGTAGCAAGCGTCCGCCCACCCGCCGTTCGCCCGAAAGCGAGGAACCGTCCCTACGAGCGCCTAGTCACAAAAGGGACGGCAATTTCGCCGCATCGTGGTTTCGCGTCACGCCTGTGCTAGACGCGACCCTAGTGATGTAAGGAGAACGCAATGACCAAAACAACCAAGACGATTTTCTCGGGCGCCTTTGCTCTGCTGGTTGGGCTAGCGGCCAACATGGCCCTGGCTGCCGAAGGAGAAAACTTTGTCGATGAGGCCTCAGCGAAGGGCATCGCCGAGATCGAAACTGCAAAAATGGCACTGGACAAGGGAACGTCGCAGGACGTGAAGCAGTTTGCCCAGAAGATGGTTGATGACCACACCAAGGCCAATCAGGAACTCGCGCAACTGGCGCAGCAGAAAAACCTGGAAATGTCCGACGAAGCAACACTCATGGACAAGGCCAAGGCCATGATTCTGAAGCTGCGTGATGGCGAGAATTTCGACGAGGCTTATGCCAACAACCAAGTCGTCGCACATGAACAGACCATCGAGCTGTATCGGGAATATGTTGAGAGCGGCGAAAATGCGGACCTTAAGCAGTTCGCACAAAAGACGCTACCCAAGCTCGAAGAGCATCTGACGCACGCCAAGGATCTGCAGGCCAAGCACAGCAACAAGAACTGATCCGCCCAGGCCCGATGCCGCCGACAGGCATCGGGTCACACCTCTGCCGGCAGCTGCCAATCGATAGGCTGCATCCCTTGCTGGGCTAGAAATTGGTTGGAGCGACTGAAATGGCCGTTGCCAATGAAACCGCGGTGTGCCGATAACGGTGACGGGTGCACAGACTTCAGCATGAGATGCCGCGTCGCATCGATCAGCTTCGATTTCGATTGCGCATGTGCCCCCCAAAGCATGAACACCAGATGCGGGCGCCGCTCGCCCACCACCTCGATGATGCGATCGGTGAACTGCTGCCAGCCCGCCTTCGCGTGCGACACGGCCACGCCCTGCTCCACGGTCAGCGATGTGTTGAGCATGAGCACGCCTTGTTCCGCCCAATACTGCAGGTAGCCATGCCGCGGCATATCCAGATTCAGATCACGCTTCAGCTCTTTGAAGATGTTCTGTAGTGATGGCGGCGGCGTTACGCCTGGCTGTACCGAGAAGCACAGACCGTGAGCCTGTCCGGGTCCGTGGTAGGGGTCCTGCCCAAGAATGACCACCTTGACCTGCTCCAACGGAGTCGAGTTGAGCGCGTTGAAAATCATCGGGCCCGGCGGATAGATCGTCTTGCCAGCTGCCTTCTCGCGCCGGAGAAAAGCGCCGAGCTCGTGCATGTACGGCTTGTCGAACTCCTCGCGCAGCGCATCCTTCCATCCTGCCTCGAGCCTGATGCGATCGTCTTGAGTCATGAGCTGTTTCCGGGTGGCCAAGCCGCCGAACCCTAAAAAACCCGATTGCCATTGTCAACGACAAAACTGCGCAGCCGTTGCGTTACCGCAATAGCAGCCCCCCCTCCTTTAGTCATAATCGCACCTGGCTCACGTACTGATGCCCGCAGGTCTTTCACACTTCACATAAAGAGTGACGCAAGCACCGGTCGCGATGTAAAAAAGCCCACTGCCAATAAACCAATAACAATAGCGATAACAAGGAACATGCGATGAACCGGATTACCCTTTTGGCGCTAGGGCTGGGGTTCTGTCTTACGGCTCAAGCTGCCGACCCCATCACGCTCGGTCTCAACTATCCCCGCACCGGCAGTTACAAGGAAGAAGGTCTGGCGCAGATGCGCGGCGCCTTGATGGCTATCGACGAGATCAACCAGGCCGGAGGCGTGCTTGGCCGTCCCCTGCAACTGATCAGCCGCAATACCGCCTCGCGCCCCGACAAAGCCATCGCTAACGTCGACAAGATGGCTGACGAAGGCGTAGCCATGCTCTTCGGGGGCGTATCCAGCGCGGTTGCGATCGCTGCCAGCAAACGAGCGAAGGAACGTGGACTGCTCTACTTCGGCACGCTGACGTACTCCAACGACACCACAGGCAAGGACGGCCATCGCTACATGTTTCGCGAATGCAACAACGCCTGGATGAGTGCACGGGTGCTGGGCCAGTACCTTAACGAGAATCTGCCTGGCAAGACGTACTTCTACATCACCTCGGATTACACCTGGGGCCATACCAGCGAAAGCTCGCTACGCCAGGCCACCGGGACCGTAGACGCAAACAAGCATCAGGGGGTTAAAACCGCCTTCCCCGGCGCCCGTCTTTCCGACTATCGAGCCGCACTGGAAAAGGCCGCCAACAGTGGCGCCGAGGTACTGGTGCTGGTGCTGTTCGGCGAAGACATGGTCCGCGCCATGCGCATCGCCGACGAGCTCGGCCTGAACAAGAAGATGCAAATCGCCGTCCCGAATCTGACGCTGTCGATGGTCGAACTGGCCGGCCCCGACATCATGCGCGGCGTACTCGGCACAGAGCCCTGGACCTGGCGCGTGCCGGAACTCGAAGGCTCTGACCTAGGCAAAGCATTCGTGCGTAACTTCGGTGATCGTTATCAGACCCATCCCTCCAGCTCTGCCGCTTCGGCCTACAGCATCGTCTATCAATGGGCGGATGCCGCCACCCGAGCCAAGAGCATCGGCAGCGAGCAGGTCATCTCCGCACTCGAAAACCACAGTTACAGCCTGCTCAAGGGCCAGCAGCAGTGGCGCGGGTTCGACCACCAAAACGTGCAGACCGTCTATGCGGTTCGGGTGAAACCCCGCGAAGATGTACTCAAGGACCGCTTCAAACAGGACTACTTCGAAATCGTCCATCGGCTATCCGGCGAACAGGCCGCACCTACTTTGGCCGAATGGCAGGAAGAGCGCCGCGTCGGCGGCCAGCCGGCTAGACTACAGTGATCGAAGCGGTGCGCCTGAGCGTCTGATCAGACGCACCGCAACACTCTGCTGGCGGCACGGAACGCTGCAACCTCGCTGCGAAGAGGGACTCTGAAGAGGAGCGACGTGACCTGTCGCGGATCAGCGGAGCCTGAGACGTCACGAGGAACTCGACCATGAGCACTGCCGTAGAGCCCTATCAAGCCGGTGTTTTCGACCTGACCCACAAGCTGACTGTGGAAAAGCACGGTCACACTGCGCTCATCACCATCAACCATCCGCCCGCCAATACCTGGGACCGCGAGTCGCTGATCGGCCTCAAGCAGGTCATCGACCACCTAAATCGCGATGACGATATTTACGCGCTGGTAATCAGCGGCCAAGGCGAGAAATTCTTCAGCGCTGGCGCAGACCTTAAGCTGTTCGCCGACGGCGACCGCAATCGCGCCCGCGAGATGGCCAGACGCTTCGGTGACGCATTCGAAGCGCTGCGCGACTTTCGCGGCGTATCCATCGCTGCAATCAACGGCTTTGCCTTGGGCGGAGGCTTGGAGTGCGCATTGGCCTGTGACCTGCGTATCGTCGAGCAGCAGGCCCAACTGGGGCTGCCTGAAGCATCAGTTGGCCTGCTGCCTTGCGCTGGAGGCACCCAGGCCCTGGCTTGGCTGGTTGGCGAAGGCTGGGCCAAACGCATGATTCTCTGCGGCGAACGCATCACCGCAGAAACGGCAGTGCGTATCGGCCTGGCAGAGCAACTGGTGGAGCCGGGCCAGTCACGCGGCCACGCACTACTGCTCGCATCGCGCGTCGCACGACAGAGCCCGGTGGCCGTCAGGGCAATCAAGCCATTGATCGACGGCGCTCGTCAGCGCCTGCCTAACAACCTTGCGGCAGCCGAGCGCGAGGCGTTTGTCGAACTGTTCGAGGCTGAGGACACCCTAGAAGGCGTCAATGCCTTCCTCGAAAAACGCGAACCCCGCTGGCGTAACCGCTAATCGCCCGGTCACCGAAAGGCCACTAGTATCGGCCACGGACCGTGCCTAAGAGGATGCTGATGAAAGTCACGTTCGACGAGCGCCCGGCACTGCACGGCTTACGGATAGGTATTGCCACCCTGGACGCCGCGCGGCAGCTCAACGCGTTGAGCCTGCCGATGATCGAAGCGTTGCTGGATCACCTTGGTCACTGGGCGAATGACCCCGGCGTCGCCTGCGTGCTATTGCGAGGCAACGGTGCCAAGGCGTTCTGCGCAGGCGGCGACGTTCGCCGGCTGGCCGAGGCCTGCAAAGCAGAGCCTGGTGCAGTACCTGCCCTAGCGGCGCGCTTCTTTGCTGACGAGTACCGCCTCGTTCATCTCATCCACCGCTACCCAAAGCCGCTGATCTGCTGGGGCCACGGCTACGTGATGGGCGGAGGCATGGGGCTGTTACAGAGCGCAGCGGTCCGCATCGTCACGCCGGACAGCCGACTGGCGATGCCGGAAGTCGCCATCGGGCTGCATACCGATGTCGGAGCGAGCTGGTTCCTGCCGCGCCTGCCGGGCAAGCTTGGCCTGTTCGTCGGTCTTACCGGCATCCAGATCAATGCCCGCGACGCGCTGGATACCGGGCTTGCCGACCGTTGCCTGACGAACGAACAACAGCCCGACCTGATCGAAGGGTTGGTGCAGATCAACTGGCAGGAACATACGGCGAGTCAGCTTCACAGCTTGCTGCGAGCCTTGGGCAAGCAGGCTGCCGAGAAGCTACCCGAAGGGCATTTACTCAAAAGACGCGACCGGATAGATGATCTGCTGGATGTCGCCGAGCTGCCTCAGGCATGGCAGGCATTGATTGCTTTGCACGACGATCCTGACCAATTCCTTGCCCAGGCCGCTCGCGGCCTGGGCAACGGTTGCCCGCTGAGTGCTCACCTGGCCTGGCGCCAACAGGAGCGCGGCCGTAAGCAATCATTGCCACAGGCGTTGCAGATGGAATACGCGCTGAGCCTCAACTGCTGCCGTCACCCTGAATTCGCCGAAGGGGTGCGTGCTCGCTTGATAGCAAAGGACAACCAGCCGAACTGGCATTGGCCGGACGTCCACAACATTCCGGCTGCAGTCATCGAGGCGCACTTCGAGCCAACCTGGCGGGGAGCACACCCACTGAAAGAGCTAACCTGATCTCGGCCCCTCAGCGCCGGTAATAATGGTGTCGTCCTCCCCGGTCGTAATGCGGCCGCACCCGATGATCCCGCCCATCCCTGATCAAAGGCGGACGCTGTTGGCGGTGTTCATCTCGCCAATGCCGGGGCCGTTCGACACCGCGGTGTCGATCGTAGTACTGCGGCGGCAGCTGGCTTTGATAGCGCGGCGGCAGGTTGTGCTGATACTGCGGATAGTGGGAGTAAGGGCTGCGCGGATCGTACTGCTGGGGACGGCTTTCCTGGCGATAACTGCGGTTGTAGCCTTGACCGTAGTAACGCGAGCTCTGGTTGGAGTAGCGAGGGCTCTCGGCCTGGAAGACCCATACACCATCGCGGCGATCCGCCTGTGCCGGCAGGCACGCGCCCAGCCCGAGGCAAAGCAGAACAAATAACGAACGAATGCTCATGGATACCACCTCCGATGGTTTCACAGGCTTCGAACCATCAGACCACAACCTCGCCATGACTGCTGAAACAGCAGACAATTGGCACCCATAGCACTTCTGTAGACTCCATCCAGACGTCGCCCAATCACCGCGACGGACTGCCGCAGCTTGTATGGCTGCAGCTGCTTCCCGATAATAGCGGCCCTTTAGCCCCACGGCTCTCGCAGAGCGCGACGGAACGGGACAAATCCTAGATGACCGAACTCGCCCTGATCATGGTTAGCGCCATCCTGGTCAACAATTTCGTACTGGTGCAGTTCCTCGGTCTGTGCCCGTTCATGGGCGTTTCGAAGAAGATCGAAACTGCCATCGGTCTGTCGCTGGCGACTACCTTCGTGCTGACGCTCGCAGCCATGTGCAGCTACCTGGTCCAGCAGTACGTGCTCAAGCCGCTGGATCTGGAGTTCCTGCGCACCATCAGCTTCATCCTGGTGATTGCCGTGACCGTGCAATTCACCGAAATGGTGGTGAACAAGACCAGTCCACTGCTCTACCGCGTGCTCGGCATATTCCTGCCGCTGATCACCACCAACTGCATCGTCCTCGGCGTGGCGCTGTTGAACGCCAACAAAGCCGAGTTCACCTTCCTGACCGCCACCGTCAACGGCTTTGCCGCGGGGCTTGGCTTCTCATTGGTGCTAGTGCTATTCGCCGCCATGCGTGAGCGGATCGCTATTGCCGACGTGCCGAAGTCATTTCAAGGCGCCGCGATCGGTATGGTCACTGCCGGCCTGATGTCGCTGGCGTTTATGGGCTTCACCGGGCTGATCAAGCTATGAGCGCGGTCCTCATCGCCATTCTCGCCCTGCTCGCCCTGTGCCTGCTCGGCGGTGCCATTCTCGGCTTCGCCGCAGTGCGCTTCCGCGTTCAAGGCGACCCGATCGCCGAGCAAATCAATGCCCTGTTGCCCCAGACCCAATGCGGGCAGTGCGGCTATCCGGGCTGCAAGCCCTACGCCGAAGCGATTGCCGGCGGCGACAAGATCAACAAGTGCCCACCGGGTGGCGAAGCGACCATCCAGGCCCTGGCCGACCTGCTCGATGTCGAGGCGGAGCCACTTGATGCCGAAGGTGGCGAGAAGCCACAAATGGTCGCCTACATCCGCGAAGCCGAGTGCATCGGCTGCACCAAGTGCATCCAGGCCTGCCCGGTCGATGCCATCGTCGGCGCCGCGCGACAGATGCACACCGTCATCATTTCCGAATGCACCGGTTGCGATCTGTGTGTCGAGCCCTGTCCGGTCGATTGCATCGACATGATTGAGGTCGGTAGCAACCTGCAGAGTTGGAAGTGGAATCGGCCGCTGGCGCCCGGCCAGCTGATCGCAACTGATCGGGAGCAGGCCGCATGACTTCGTTGAAGATCTGGGACATCCACGGCGGCATTCATCCGCCAGAGCACAAGGAAGTCTCGAACCGCACGCCGATCCAACCGGCACCGCTGCCCAAACGCCTCGTCCTGCCATTGGCCCAGCATTTGGGCGCCCCGGCGGAGCCGTGTGTGACTCTCGGCGAACGGGTGCTCAAGGGTCAGCAGATCGCGAATGCCAGTGGCTTCGTCAGCGCACCACTGCACGCGCCTACGTCAGGGGTGGTCAGCTTCATCGGCCCGCAGCCCTTTCCCCACGTATCGGGCATGCTCGCCAATGCGATCGTCATCGACAGCGACGGCGAAGACAGCTGGGTCGAACTGCATCCGCAGCCGAATTACCGAGATCTCGAGCGCAGCGCATTGCTGGAGCTGATTCGTCAGGCCGGCATCAGCGGCCTTGGCGGCGCGGGCTTCCCCACCGCGGTTAAGCTCAGCCCACCGCCGACCCAGACGATCCGCACACTGATCATCAACGGCACCGAGTGCGAGCCCTACATCACCGCCGACGACCTGTTGATGCGTGAGAAGGCCACCGAGTTGGTGGCGGGCATCGAAATTCTTGCGCACCTCATCCAGCCGCAGGAAGTGCTGATCGGCATCGAGGACAACAAGCCCGAAGCGATTGCCGCCGTACGCGCCGCCATTGGCGAGCGGCCGTTCGTGCTGAAGGTATTCCCAACCAAGTATCCGTCCGGCGGCGAAAAGCAGCTGATCCAGATTCTAACCGGTGAAGAAGTGCCCAGCGGCGGCCTGCCGGCGGACATCGGCATGCTCTGCCAGAACGTCGGCACCTGCGTCGCCGTCCATGATGCTGTGCTGCTCGGCAAGCCGCTCATCTCGCGCGTCACCACCCTCACCGGCGAAGCGCTGGCGCGCCCGATGAACGTCGAGGTGTTGATCGGCACACCGGTAGATGAGTTGCTGGCCTTCGCCGGTCTCAAGCAGAACAGGCTCAACCGCCTGATCATGGGTGGCCCGATGATGGGCTTCACGCTGCCCTCCCTTGAGGTACCGGTGGTCAAGACCACCAACTGTCTGCTGGCCAGCACCCTTGAGGAACTGCCGCCGCCACCGCCGGCGCTGCCTTGCATCCGCTGCGGTGAGTGCGCCGAAGCCTGTCCGGTCAGCCTGCTGCCACAGCAATTGCACTTCTTCGCCCTCGGTCAGGAGCACGAGCAGCTAAAGGCTCATCATCTGTTCGACTGCATCGAATGTGGCGCCTGCGCCTACGTCTGCCCGTCCAGTATCCCGTTGGTGCAGTACTACCGTGCCGCCAAAGGCGAGATTCGCGAACTCGAGCAGAAACACCAGAAAGCCGAACATTCCAAACAACGTTTCGAGCTGCGCCAGGAACGCCTGCGCAGAGCCGAAGAACTGAAGGAAACCGAGCGCAAGGCCCGCGCCGAACGCGCCGCCCGTGCAAAGGCCGCGCAAAGCGAGGCAGGACCTACCACCGTCAAAGCTGATGCGGCCGCCACGACGCAGCCGCAAAAAGCGGGCCTTTCCGAAACGCAGAAGAAACTGAAGATCGAAGCCAGCATGGCCCAGGTCGCCTTGAAGAAGGCCGAAAAGCAGCTCGCCACGCACGACACCGCCGAGCTGCAAGCCCAGGTCCTCGATCTGCGCAAAGCAGCCGAGGCGGCGCAGCAGGCGCTGGATGCCGCCATGCAGGCAGAAGCTGCGCCAGCGACCGCCAAACCAGCCGATGACGAAGCGCTGAAAAAGGCCAAGATCGAAGCTGCCATGCTCAAGGCGCAGATTCGCAAATTGGAAAAGCTCGGGGCGCCGGACGACGAGCAGCAGGCCGAACTCGCCCGTCTGCGCCAGCAGCTAAATGAGGCCGAACAGGCACTGGCTACCGCGCACAGCGCCGCGCCTGCCGCCAAGCCAGCCGATGACGAAGCCCTGAAGAAAGCCAAGATCGAAGCCGCCATGCTCAAGGCGCAGATTCGCAAATTGGAAAAGATCGAGACACCGGATGACGAGCAGCAGGCCGAACTCGCCCGTCTGCGCCAGCAGCTAAATGAGGCCGAACAAGCACTGGCTACCGCGCAGAGCGCCGCGCCTGTCGCCAAGCCAGCCGATGACGAAGCCCTGAAAAAAGCCAAGATCGAAGCCGCCATGCTCAAGGCGCAGATTCGCAAATTGGAAAAGATCGAGACGCCGGACGACGAGCAGCAAGCCGAACTCGCCCGTCTGCGCCAGCAGCTGCATGAGGCCGAACAGGCACTGGCTACTGCGCAGAACGTAGCGCCTACGTCCGCCGCCCAGCCAGCCAATGACGACGCACTGAAGAAAGCCAAGATCGAAGCCGCCATGCTCAAGGCGCAGATTCGCAAATTGGAAAAGATCGAGACACCGGACGACGAGCAGCAAGCCGAACTCGCCCGTCTGCGCCAGCAGCTGCATGAGGCCGAACAGGCACTGGCTACTGCGCAGAACGTAGCGCCTACGTCCGCCGCCCAGCCAGCCAATGACGACGCACTGAAGAAAGCCAAGATCGAACTGGCGATGAAGCGCGCCGAACTGAAGAAAGCCGAGAAAGCTGGCGCCGAGGAGGCTGAACTTGGCCGCCTCCGCGATGCCCTGAGTGCGGCCGAACAAGCCCTGCACGCCGCCGAAAACGCGTCGCAAAAGCCTGCGCCTGAACTGGTGCGGACTAGCAAGCCGGGGATTGATGACCGCCAGCGAGCACTCAAGACTGAGCTCGCCTTTGCCCGCGCCGATCTGCGCAAACTTGAGCGCGACGAAAGCGCGGAGCCAGCGGCAATGGACGCCGCCCGCGCACGATTGAGCGAGGCGGAACGCCTGATGGCGGAATATCAGGGCTCATGAAACTACGGCTCGACACAGCTGCTGCTTTCGTCGCCTGGGTAGCACACCAACAAATTGGATACACGGCGTAGGCTCCCCGACCTACACCCAGACAACGTTTTAGAACCGGAGAGCCAATGGCCCTGCCCCGCATCACCTCGCCCCATGCCAAGGGCCCCAGCCGCACACAGCGCGTTATGCTGCTAGTGCTCGCGGCCACCCTGCCTGGGGTGGTTGTGCTGACCTGGCTTTACGGCGCCGGTACGCTGATCAACCTGGCGTGGGCCTGCGCAGCCGCACTCGGTTTCGAAGCAGCGATTCTGAAGCTGCGCCAGCGCCCGGTAGGCTTCTTTCTCCGCGATGGTAGCGTTCTGGTAACCGCGGTTTTGCTGGCCCTCGCGCTGCCGCCCTACTCACCCTGGTGGCTGACACTGATCGCCACCGGCTGTGCTGTCGTTTTCGGCAAACAGCTTTATGGGGGACTCGGCCAGAACCCCTTCAACCCGGCGATGATTGGCTACGTAGTAGTGCTGATCTCCTTCCCAGTCGAAATGACTACATGGCCCGTACCGCACAGCGTCGGGCTGAGTGCCGGCCTGCAGCACATCCTCGGTATTGCCTCGCTGCCCGATGGCTGGACCCAGGCGACGGCGCTCGACGCCCTGAAAGTGAACAACAGCCTGACCATCGACGAACTGTGGAGTAACCCGGCGTTCGGTCACTTCGGCGGCATCGGTTCGGAAGTCGTGAACCTGGCGTTTCTGGCTGGCGGCCTGTTCCTGTTGCACAAACGGCTGTTCAGCTGGCACGCACCGGTCGGTATGCTCGGCGCCCTGCTGTTGATGAGTCTGGTGTTCTGGAACGGTTCGGGCTCCGATAGCAACGGCTCGCCGCTGTTCCACCTGCTCAGTGGCGCGACCATGCTCGGTGCGTTCTTCATCGTGACCGATCCGGTCAGCAGCGCCACCAGCCCGCGTGGACGCCTTATTTTCGGCGCTGGCGTCGGCATTCTGGTGTACGTCATCCGCGCCTGGGGCGGCTATCCGGACGGCGTCGCCTTCGGCGTCCTGCTGATGAACCTGGCAGCACCCACCATCGATTACTACACCCGCCCGCGCACCTACGGCCACCGCAAGGCCGAGCGCGGCTTCAAGCTGGGCGAATGACCATGATGCTTCCGGAAATCAGCCGTTCAATGCTGAAGAACGCCGCGGTGCTGGGCCTTTTCGCAATCGTCACGGTCGGCGCGGTGACGCTGCTTCAGCAGGGCACCGCCGAACGCATTCAGGCCGCCGAGCGCGCTGCGCAAGTACGCGCGCTTGGCGAGATTCTGCCGGCTGGCAGCTACGACAATCACCTGCTCGATAACAGTGTGCTGATTCAGGACCACCTGCTCGGCAATAGGAGCCCGCTGCCTGCTTATGTCGCGATCAAGGATGGCCGGCCGGCCGCCGTGATCCTCCAGGCCATCGCCCCGGATGGCTACAGCGGCGCCATCCATCTACTGGTGGGCATTCATGTCGATGGCCGCGTCGCCGGCGTCCGTGTCATCGGCCACCGGGAAACTCCCGGCCTGGGTGACAAGATTGAGCTAGCCAAGAGCCCATGGATTCGCAGCTTCGATGGCCGCTCTCTGGATAACCCACAGGATTCGGGCTGGGCGGTAAAGAAGGATCGTGGCGAGTTCGACCAATTCGCGGGGGCCACCATTACCCCGCGTGCAGTCGTCGGCGCTGTGCATCGCGCCCTGCAGTACTTCGATGCGCACAAGGCCGAGCTGCTGGCAACCGACGGTGACTCAGGCGCAGCCGCGACTGGCGATGCTCTGGAAGGCCGCAGCGAGCCAGCCGAGGCGACTGTCCACTCCCGTGCCGGCAGCGCCGCTACCCGCGACGAACTGCATACCACCGAGCCTGATGCCGAGCCGCAAGGGGAACAGCCATGAGTGCACCCAGCTACCGTGAACTGACCGTCAACGGTCTGTGGAAGAACAACCCGGCACTGGTGCAGCTGCTCGGGCTCTGTCCGCTGCTCGGCGTCAGCAACTCGGCCGTCAATGCGCTCGGGCTTGGCCTGGCGACCATGCTGGTACTGACCTGTTCGAACATCGGTGTATCGCTGGTGCGCGGGGTGGTCAATACCGCGGTGCGTCTGCCGGCCTTCGTGATGATCATCGCCGCCCTGACCACCTGCATCGAGCTGTTGATGCAGGCCTTCACCTACGAGCTGTACCAGATTCTCGGCATCTTCATCCCGTTGATCACGACTAACTGCGTCATCCTTGGACGCGCTGACGGTTTCGCAGCCAAACATAATCCGCTCATTGCGGGCTTCGACGGCCTGGTCATGGGCGTAGGCTTCTGCCTCGTGCTGGTAGTGCTCGGCGGCTTGCGCGAACTGTTCGGCACCGGCGCCCTGTTCGCCAATATGCACTTGCTGTTCGGCCCCACCGCCAATAACTGGCAGATCACCCTGTTCAGCGACTACAAGGGCTTTCTACTGGCCATTCTGCCGCCTGGCGCATTCATCGTGCTCGGGCTGCTGATCGCCCTGAAGAATCGTATCGACCAACAGCTCGCAGAGCGCGCCCGCGCAGCGCAACCCGTCGCTCCGGCCGCCAGCCGCCGCGTACGCGTCACTGGCGTGATCGAGTGAGCCTGACTGGATGAACTCCGAAAAACGCCGGGAGATCTTTCGCCGCCTGCACGAAGACAACCCCGAGCCAAAGACCGAGCTTGCATACAGCACACCCTTCGAGTTGCTGATCGCGGTGATCCTCTCAGCCCAGGCCACCGATGTCGGCGTCAACAAGGCCACCGTAAAGCTCTATCCGGTGGCCAACACCCCAGAGGCAATCTATGCGCTCGGCTACGACGGGCTCTGCGAATACATCCGCACCATCGGCTTGTATCCGAGCAAGGCCAAGAACGTCATCGAGACCTGCCGCATCCTGATCGAAAAGCATGGCAGTCAGGTTCCAGATAATCGCGAAGCACTGGAATCCCTCCCCGGCGTGGGCCGCAAGACCGCTAACGTGGTGCTGAACACCGCATTCCGCCAATTCACCATGGCGGTGGATACCCACATTTTTCGGGTCAGCAACCGCACCGGCATCGCCCCAGGCAAGAATGTCCTGGAGGTCGAGCGCAAGTTGATCCGCTTCGTGCCAAAGGATTATCTGCTCGATGCCCACCATTGGTTGATCCTGCACGGACGCTATGTCTGCAAGGCGCGCAAGCCGCAATGTGGCAGCTGCCGGATAGAGGATCTGTGCGAATACAAGCACAAGACTTCCGACGATTGAGTGGGCCAGCGAAAAGCTTGCACCCCGATTGAAAAAAACTTTTTTACCGGCCTCGAAATTGCGGCTATAAGGTGCGCCAAGAGCGCCCCGTAGCCGTGGAGTGAACAAGTGGCCGAGAAAGAAGATATTCAGATAGAAGACGATTTCATCGCCGAAGATGACGACGAGAGCAGCGAAGCGCCCGTCGAGGTCGCCAAGACCAATCTGACCAAACGCCGGATCATCGACAACCTTCTCGAGGAACGCCGCCTGCAAAAGCAGTTGAACGACTTCGACTTCGATTCATAAACGAAAAAGCCCCGAAAGGGGCTTTTTCATATCCGCTTCTCCATGCCCGCCGATCAGTCAGCGCGCTTGGGCGACAGCAACTCGATCTTGTAACCATCCGGGTCCTCAACGAACGCCAGAATGCTGGAACCATGCATCATTGGCCCCGGCTCACGGGTAATCTTGCCACCGCGCGCCCGGATATCTTCGCAGGCCTTGTAGACGTCCTCGACCTCAAGGGCGATATGGCCGTAGCCGTTGCCCAGTTCGTAAGTCTCGACACCCCAGTTATGGGTCAGCTCGATCACGCTGTTGTGCGCCTCGTCACCGTAGCCGACAAACGCCAGGGTGAACTTGCCGTCTGGATAGTCTTTGCGGCGCAACAGGGTCATGCCCAGTACTTCGGTGTAGAAGGCGATGGACTTCTCCATATCGCCGACACGCAGCATGGTATGCAGCAGTCTCATGATTCAAGTCTCCTCGTTCGGCGGCGCTTGTGGCATTGCAGAAAGTACAACCCCGGCACGTGGCCGGGGTCGGTTGGCTCAGGCGCGCCAGCTTATCAGAACTGGGTACGGCCCTTGCCTGCAGCGATGCGCATACGCAGTGCGTTGAGCTTGATGAAGCCGCCCGCGTCCGCTTGGTTGTAGGCGCCGCCGTCCTCTTCGAAAGTCGCAATATTAGCGTCGAACAGCGAATCATCAGACTTGCGGCCGACGACGATGACGTTGCCCTTGTAAAGCTTCAGGCGCACTACGCCGTTCACGTTTACCTGGGAGGCGTCGATCATCTGCTGCAGCATGCTGCGCTCCGGGCTCCACCAGTAGCCGTTGTAGATCAGGCTGGCGTACTTGGGCATCAGCTCGTCTTTCAGGTGCGCGACTTCGCGGTCCAGAGTGATCGACTCGATGGCGCGGTGGGCCTTGAGCATGATGGTGCCGCCGGGCGTCTCGTAGCAGCCGCGGGACTTCATGCCGACGTAGCGGTTCTCGACGATGTCCAGACGGCCGATCCCGTTCTCGCCACCGATGCGGTTCAGCTCGGCCAGTACCTGAGCCGGGGACATGTCCTTACCGTCGATGGCGACGACATCGCCCTTGCGGTAGGTCAGCTCGATATAGGTCGGCGCATCTGGAGCCGCCTCGGGAGAGACAGTCCATTTCCACATATCCTCTTCGTGCTCGGTCCAGGTGTCTTCCAGCACACCGCCCTCGTAGGAGATGTGCAGCAGGTTGGCATCCATGGAGTACGGCGATTTTTTCTTGCCGTGGCGCTCGATCGGGATGGCGTGCTTTTCGGCGTAATCCATCAGTTTCTCGCGCGAAAGCAGATCCCATTCGCGCCAGGGAGCAATCACTTTGACGCCCGGCTTGAGCGCATAGGCGCCCAACTCGAAACGAACCTGATCGTTGCCCTTGCCGGTAGCTCCGTGGGAGATGGCGTCGGCACCGGTTTCGTTGGCGATCTCGATCAGGCGCTTGGCGATCAACGGACGGGCGATGGACGTACCCAGCAGGTATTCGCCTTCGTACACGGTATTGGCGCGGAACATCGGGAAGACGAAATCGCGGACGAACTCTTCGCGCAGGTCATCGATGTAGATTTCCTTGACGCCTAGAGCCTGCGCCTTGGTGCGCGCCGGCTCGACTTCTTCGCCCTGGCCGAGGTCGGCGGTGAAGGTCACCACTTCACAGTTATAGGTGTCTTGCAGCCACTTGAGAATCACCGAGGTGTCCAGGCCACCGGAATAGGCCAGAACTACCTTCTTAACGTCCGCCATGCCATCAGCTCCACGGGTTGTACGGAAAGCCTGCGATTCTACCGGTCATGGGCTGGCTTTTACAGGGGCGCGCCGTTGGGCGGCGCCTCAGATGCCGGCGCGGCGGCAGTCGATGGCGCCGGAGGCGCAACTTCCCGCGCAAGGCGCAAGGTCACTCGGCGATTCTTCGCGCGGTTGGCCTCGCTGCTGTTGGCCACCAACGGATAACGCTCGCCATGAAAGCGCAACGTGATCTGCGCTTCCGGCACTCCGTTGGCGACCAAATATTCCTGCACCGCCAGTGCGCGGCGACGTGACAGATCGCGATTGAGGAGTCGGTTGCCGCTATTGTCGGAGTGGCCGTCCAGTTCGACGCGGTTCACGCTGGGGTCGGCGCGCATGTACTGCAAAATAATGTCGAGCTTGGCGCGGCCCAACGGATCGAGCGCCACGTCGCTGCTGGGAAAGCCGATTTGCGACTGCCGAAGCTGATCGAAGTTGACCGGCAACAGCTTGGCCGTGCAGGCGCGGTAGTCCTCGTAAGCCTTGCCGAAACGCGCCGGCAACAGACGAATCTCCAGCGTATCGCCGCCATGCAGGGTGCGATGCCGCACCACCGGGCTGCGCCCCTCGAGCAGACCGGCAAGCAGCCGTCCGGCCTGCAGCTGAGTACTGTTGAACGGAATCTCGCCTCCGGCTACCGACACCACGCCTAGATTGATGTCGCCGCGGGAAGGCTGCCAGGGTGCAGCGGCCGCAAGCAGGGTCGCCGAACCGGCACCAAGCCAGCGCTCGGGCGAATGAAGACGGAAGACCGCCTGCTCGCCAGCGCGGCGTACAAACTCTCCACTGCCGAACCCCGCGATCGGCTGGCTCAACCGGCACTCGAACTGATCCCCCTCCACCTGCCATTGCACCCGCTCCAGCCGGGTCTGGAATGTCAGGGCGTTGGCCGGTGAAGCGAGCAGGCACAACAGTACGAGGGGGCGCAGGCGCACGATGAACTCCGAGAGGATGCGTATTCCTTCTTGGTATCGGTGCCCTGTCGGCAAACTTGAGCGATTAGCCGCCAGCGACCCGGCTTCGCAGACGAAGGCAAGATGCCGCGCCCGGGCTTTTCCGGTAGCATTCGCGCACGTTTCACCCGCCTGGAAAGCCCGCATGTCCGACCGACTCACCCTGCTGCGCCCCGACGACTGGCACATTCATCTGCGCGATGGCGCCGTTCTGCCTCATACCGTCGCGGATGCTGCTCGCCAGTTCGCCCGCGCCATCATCATGCCGAACCTGGTGCCGCCAGTACGCAACGCTGATGAAGCCGAAGCCTATCGTCAGCGCATTCTCGCGGCCCGGCCGGCGGGCAGTGCTTTCGAGCCGTTGATGGTGCTCTACCTCACCGACAGCACCAGCCCCGACGATATCCGCCGGGCCAAGGCTAGCGGCTTCGTTCATGCAGCGAAGCTCTATCCGGCCGGGGCGACCACCAACTCTGCCTCTGGCGTGACCGCTATCGACAATATCTTCGGTGTGCTGGAAACCATGGCCGAGGTCGGCCTGCCTCTGTTGGTGCATGGTGAAGTCACTCGCAGCGAAATCGATATCTTCGATCGCGAAAAGTATTTCATCGACGAGCAGCTGAGCCGGGTCACCGCGAAGTTCCCGACACTGAGAGTGGTGTTCGAGCACATCACCACCCGCGATGCCGTGGAATTCGTCCAGGCCGCCGGCAGCAACGTCGGCGCCACCATCACAGCCCATCATCTGCTGTACAACCGCAATCACATGCTGGTCGGGGGCATTCGTCCGCACCTGTTCTGTCTGCCGGTGCTCAAGCGCAACGTCCATCAGGAAGCACTGCTGGATGCCGCCACCAGCGGCAGCCCAAAATTCTTCCTTGGCACCGACTCTGCACCGCACGCACAACATGCCAAGGAAGCCGCCTGTGGTTGCGCAGGCTGCTATACCGCCCATGCGGCCATCGAGCTGTACGCCGAAGCCTTCGAGCAGCGTCAGGCACTGGATAAGCTGGAAGCCTTCGCCAGCCATTTCGGCCCGGACTTCTACGGCCTGCCACGCAATACCGCACAGATCACTCTGGTACGCCAAGAGTGGGACGTACCGGCCAATCTGCCATTTGGCGAACAGATCGTCGTACCGCTGCGCGCCGGTGAACGGTTGCACTGGCGTCTGGAGGCAAGCGCATGAGTGAAGAACACTTCGAAGACGAGCTCGAGGAGCATCTGCCCGGCAAAGCTCGTTCGCCTATGGCGCGGCGCTTTCGTGGCTTCTTGCCCGTAGTGATCGACGTGGAATGCGGTGGCTTCAACAGTGCGACGGACGCCCTGCTGGAAATCGCTGCGGTCACCATCGGCATGGACGAACAAGGCCTGCTCTACCCTCAGGACACCCTTTTCTATCGTGTCGAACCGTTCGTCGGCGCCAACATTGAACCCGCTGCACTGGAGTTCACCGGGATCAAGCTTGATCATCCGCTACGCATGGCCGTACCAGAGTCGCAGGCTCTGACCGATATCTTCCGCAGCGTACGCAAGGCGGTGAAATCGGCCGGCTGCAAACGCGCCATTCTGGTGGGTCACAACAGCAGCTTCGACCTCGGCTTCCTCAATGCAGCGATCGCCCGCTGCGAGATCAAGCGAAATCCATTCCACCCCTTCTCCAGCTTCGATACCGCTACCCTCGCCGGCCTCGCCTATGGCCAGACGGTGTTGGCAAAGGCCTGCCAGACTGCCGGTATCGATTTTGACGGGCGCGAAGCACACTCGGCCCGTTATGACACCGAGAAAACCGCGGAGCTGTTCTGCGGCATCGTCAATCGCTGGCGCGAAATGGGCGGTTGGGAAGAATTCGACGAATAATGGACGGCCATTGAAGTAGGCCGGGCGGCGGACTACTTCGAATCTTCAAACTGCCGTCGATGTAAAAAAAGGCCAGTCATTGACTGGCCTTTTTTGTTTAACCGCAGCGTTAAAGCGGCTTGCCGCGGTTGCCGTGCTGCCCGACGAATGCCTGGACGGCTTTTAGCTCATTCGGCAGCACTGTGCAGCGCTCGTCGCGCTCGAACAAATCAGCCAGATGAGCCGGCAACGCAAGCGCCTGGCCAATCCCCGCTTTCTCCACCGCATCCGGGAATTTCACTGGGTGCGCAGTCCCCAGCGTCACCATCGGGATGCTCAGGCTGCGACGGCATTCCCGCCCGGCGTGCACGCCAATGGCGGTATGCGGATCAAGCACCTCGCCGGTTTCCTTGAAGACCTGAGCGATGGTGGCGCAGGTCTTCTCATCATCCACGGCCAGCGAGTCGAACAGCTTGCGCGCTTCGGTCCAGCGTTCCTCTTCCACCGACAGCTTGCCACTGGCGCGGAAGCCATCCAGCAACTCGGCCACAGCCTTGCCATTGCGGCCGTGCAGATCGAATAACAGGCGTTCGAAGTTGGACGACACCATGATGTCCATCGATGGCGACAACGACGCGTGCAGCGTGTCCTTGTCGTAGCGATTGCCGGACATGAAGCGATGCAGGATATCGTTGCGGTTGGTGGCAACGATCAGCTGATTGATCGGCAGCCCCATGTTGCGCGCCAGGTAGCCGGCAAAGATGTCGCCGAAATTGCCGGTCGGTACAGAGAACGCTACCGAACGAGCCGGGCCGCCGAGCTGTAGCGCAGCATGGAAGTAGTAAACGATCTGGGCCATGATCCGCGCCCAGTTGATCGAATTGACCGCCACCAGCCGGGTGCCCTTGAGGAATCCCTGGTCAGCGAAGCTGGCCTTGACCATCTCCTGGCAGTCATCGAAGTTGCCTTCGATGGCGATGTTGTGGATGTTCTCACCAAGGATGGTGGTCATCTGCCGACGCTGCACTTCCGATACGCGCTGATGGGGGTGCAGGATGAAAATGTCGACGTTCTCACAACGACGGCAGCCCTCGATGGCGGCAGAGCCTGTATCGCCAGACGTCGCCCCCATGATGACCACGCGCTCACCACGCTTGGCCAGCACGTAATCGAGCAGGCGGCCAAGCAACTGCAGCGCGAAGTCTTTGAACGCCAGGGTCGGGCCATGGAACAGCTCCAGCACCCACTCGTTGCCATTCAGCTGGCGCAGTGGGGCAATGGCGCTATGGGCAAAGACCCCATATGTCTCCTCCAGGATTCGCTTGAAGTCGGCATCCGGAATACTGCCGGCAACGAACGGGCGCATAACCCGGAAGGCCAGCTCGTGATAAGGCAGGCCGGCCCAGGAGGCGATCTCCTCCATGGTGAAGCGCGGCAGGCTCTCCGGCACGTACAGGCCGCCATCGCTGGCCAGGCCAGCTAGCAGAACGTCTTCGAAATTCAGGGCCGGCGCCTGGCCACGGGTGCTGATGTAACGCATGGTTCAAACCTTCGGTGTTGGCCGCAGCGGCAGGCAGCAGGCAGAACACCCACAGCCGACCAGCGCGCCCGGATTAATTCAGCTGTTCGACGCGAATACGTACGACCTTATCCACCACATCGTCGAGCTTCTCCAGCGCGGCGATGGCGTCATCGATACGCTGCTCGACCACTCGATGGGTAACCAGGATGACCGGAACCAGGCCGTCCTGGACCTCGGCCTCTTTCTGCATGATCGACTCGATGTTGATGCCACGCTCGGAGAGGATGGTCGCGACCTGGGCCAGCACGCCTGGGTGGTCCTTGGCTTGAATGCGCAGGTAATAGGCGCTTTCGCATGCGCTGATCGGCAGAATCGGATGATCGGACAGGGAGTCCGGCTGGAACGCCAGATGCGGCACGCGGTTGTTCGGATCGGTCGTTAGCGCACGGGTGACATCCACGAGATCGGCCACTACCGCCGAGGCGGTCGGCTCCATGCCGGCACCCGCGCCGTAGTAGAGCGTGCTGCCCACGGCGTCTCCATTGACCATCACGGCGTTCATTACGCCGTTGACGTTGGCGATAAGCCGGTCAGCCGGTATCAGCGTCGGATGCACGCGCAGTTCGATGCCCGCATCGGTGCGACGAGCGACGCCCAGGTGCTTGATGCGATAGCCCAAAGCCTCGGCGTAGTTCACGTCAGCCGTGGTCAGCCGCGCGATGCCTTCGGTGTACGCCTTGTCGAACTGCAGCGGAATGCCGAAGGCGATGGAAGCCAGAATGGTCAGTTTGTGCGCCGCATCGATGCCCTCGACATCAAACGTCGGGTCGGCCTCGGCATAACCGAGTTCCTGAGCTTCTTTGAGCACGTCCTCGAAGGTACGGCCTTTTTCGCGCATCTCGGTAAGAATGAAGTTGCCGGTGCCATTGATGATGCCAGCCAGCCAATTGATGCGATTGCCGGCCAGCCCTTCACGGATCGCCTTGATAACCGGGATGCCGCCTGCGACCGAGGCTTCGAAAGCGACGATGACGCCCTTCTCGCAGGCCTTGGCGAAGATCTCGTTGCCGTGCACGGCGATCAGCGCCTTGTTGGCAGTGACCACATGTTTGCCATTCTCGATGGCCTTGAGGACGAGTTCCTTGGCCAGCGTATAGCCGCCGATCAGCTCGACGACAATATCGATCTCGGGATTGTTCACGACATCAAAAATGTCTGCGGTAATGGGTGTGGCACCGGTGTCGCACTTGGCATTCGGATGACGGGTAGCAATCTGCGCAACCTCGATTCCGCGCCCGGCACGGCGGGCAATCTCCTCGGCGTTGCGCTTGAGCACATTGAAGGTACCGCCACCGACGGTTCCCAGCCCACAGATGCCAACTTTCACCGGTTTCAAGCTGAACTCCCCATTCGCAGCGAAACGACCGGACCTGCCGGTCGACAAAAGAGTCGCACATTACGAAGCGAGCAGCTTTTAGTCAATCAGCCAAGGCCAGCCTGGCGCTATGAACCGTTGAGGCCCAGCCGTTGGTGCCATTGCGCAAGCGACTCGTCCGGGTACTCAGAAAAGCAGCGATCATGCTCCTGAACCTGTGGCTCCACCCAGCTGGCCTTGGAGCCCAACATCAGATGCGTGTGCTCCGGCGGCACGGGCAGTTCAGTATCAATGGCGGATGCGAAGGGGTGCATCAGATCGGGCCAGTTTGGATCCCACAACCACAGCGCGCTGGCGCAAACGGCGCAGAAATGTCGACGCCCTTCACTGATGCTAACTTCTCCCGTTTCGGAATCAGTCAACCGCGCCTGGTAGACGGAAACATGCTCGCGACCTTCGACTTGCAAGGTCCGATAGTCGCCGCCGAGATTGATGGCATAGCCACCACCACCCGCCGTTTTGCGGCAGATGGAGCAGTAGCAACGCATGAAAGGATAGGGCTGAGCGCATTCAAGACTGAACCGCACGGCCTGACAGTGACAGGAACCTTCGAGCTTCATCGCGACCTACCTTGTTCAAACCTGAGGATTAACAAGGTAGGTCGCCCGGAGCCAGCAAGCGTGCTCAGGCCTAGGCTATCGGACCAATGGCTCCGTGCCCGTCACTCAGCAGCGAGCGCGACCTCAGCCAGCTGCGCTGCCGGCTGATAGCCGGGAATCATTTGTCCGTTGGCAAGAACGATGGCCGGAGTGCCCTGCACACCGATCATCTGGCCCAACTGATATTGCTTGGCAATAGGCGTTTCACAGCTGGCCGCCGGCAACTCCTCACGGGCCTTGGCCTTGTTCATCGCGTCCTGCCGGTCTTCGGCGCACCATACGCTGGTCAGCGTATTGGCTCCATGGCTACCCATACCCTGCCGCGGGAATGCCACATAGCGCACTTCCACGCCAAGACGGTTCAATTGCGGCACTTCGCTGTGCAGCTTCTGGCAATAGCCACAGTCGGTATCAGTAAACACAGTGATATGCGTCTTGGGTGCCTTGGGTGCAAACACCACCATTTCACTCGCCGGGATCGCATTGATCTGCTTGGCAACAGACTTGCTCTGTGCCTGCTCGGTCAGGTTAACGGCCTGACCATTCTGGAACTGATACAGATAGCCCTGAATGATGAACTGACCATCGGCGCTGGCATACAGCTGTCGGCCGCCCTCCAATTGGACCTGGTAAACGCCCGGCATCGGGCTTTCGGCAACGGCCTCGATAGGCATGTCCGGCTGGATTTTCTGCAGGGCCTGACGAATCGCCTGATCGGGATCGGCGGCCATTACAACAGTGCTGGCCAGGCCTACGGCGGCGGCAGCGAACAAACGAATCACGCCCATGGAAACTCCTGGCAGCGACGATCAAAGGAAGGCGCAAAGACTACCATAGCCATACTGCGCAAACTGCTAGCGGCTTCTCCGACAGGCGCAGCCAGACCCCACCAAATGGTATTACGGCCAAGCCAGCCAGGGGATGCACTACCCGCGAGGATGATGCTCCGCATGCAGCTCCTGCAGGCGCGCACGCGCGATGTGGGTATAGATCTGGGTGGTCGAGAGATCGCTGTGGCCGAGCAGCATTTGCACGGTTCGCAGATCCGCGCCATGGTTGAGCAGATGCGTGGCAAAGGCGTGGCGCAAGGTATGCGGCGAAATTGACGTAGCGATGCTCGCGACCTTGGCGTGCAGCTTGATCCGATGCCAGAACGTCTGACGCGTCATCTGATCGCCACGCTGACTGGGAAACAGCACATCGCTGGCCTTGCCAGCGAGCAAATGCTCACGCCCCTCGCGCTGATAGCGCTCCAGCCAGTGCAATGCCTCATCACCCAGCGGCACCAGGCGCTCCTTGTTGCCCTTACCGAACGTGCGCAGCACGCCTTGGCGCATGCTGACCTGCTCGAGCGTCAAACTGATCAGTTCGGTCACGCGCAAACCGCAGGCATAGAGCACCTCGAGCATGGCTCTATCACGTAGCCCTAGCGGATCGCCAATATCTGGCGCCGCCAGCAGTGCCTCGACATCGGTTTCGGACAGGGCCTTGGGCAATGGACGCCCAAGCCGGGGCAGATCCACCCGCAACGTAGGATCAACCGCGATCTCACCTTCGCGCAGCAGGTAGCGATAGAAGCCTCTCAAGCCGGAGAGGAAACGTGCGGTAGAGCGTGCTTTGTAACCGTTGTTCAGGCGCCATGCGAGATGATCGAGAATGATCTCGCGACCGGCGACGGCAAGCCCAACGTCCCGCTCGCCCAACCAGCCATTGAACAGCGCAAGGTCGCTGCGATAGGCCTCACGACTATTGTCGGCCAGCCCCTTTTCCAGCCAGAGGGCATCGAGGTACCGGTCGATAACGGGATCATCAAGTGCAGGCATTACAGTTCAATGAGACGGAAAGACAGCAGTCTTTCACAATGGACGCCAGCGAAGCCAGATTCCAACGGGCATCGGGGCGAAATAGCCTGAAACTAAGCCGCAATCACTGTCGCCGGCAATACTTTCATCCAGAAACGAAAAAAGCAGCCCGCAGGCTGCTTTTTCATTCGGAAATGCGGTCTTAGACCAGCTTTTCCTTGATGCGGGCGGCCTTACCGGACAGCGCGCGGAGGTAGTACAGCTTGGCCTTGCGCACGTCGCCGCGACGCTTGACGCTGATGCTGTCGACCATCGGGCTGTAGCTCTGGAAGGTACGCTCGACGCCAACACCATTGGAAATCTTGCGAACGGTGAACGCACTGTTCAGGCCGCGGTTACGCTTGCCGATCACAACGCCTTCGAAGGCCTGCAGACGCTGACGCTCGCCTTCCTTTACCTTTACCTGAACGATAACGGTGTCACCCGGCGCGAACGGCGGGATTTCTTTGGTCATTTGCTCGGCTTCGAGCTGCTGAATGATCTTGTTGGTCATGCTGTGCTCCAAAGGTCAACCCACCGGGTTGCCATCGATACGTTAACTATCGTCCCGCTGGCGGATGTATTCCGCCAGCAGCTTCTGTTCTTCCCCAGAAAGCGAGCGGCTATCCAGAAGATCGGCGCGTCGCTCCCAGGTCCTTCCAAGGGACTGCTGTAAGCGCCAGCGCCGGATGTGTTCATGGTTGCCACTGAGCAGCACCTCAGGAACACATTTACCCGCATACACCTCAGGTCGCGTGTAATGCGGACAGTCGAGCAGGCCGTCAGTAAACGAATCCTCCTCGGCGGAACCAGCATGACCCAGGGCGCCCGGAAGCAGCCTAGTCACGGCGTCAATCAGCACCATTGCCGGCAGCTCGCCACCGGACAACACGTAATCACCGATCGACCATTCCTCATCTACGTGCGCCTCAATGAAGCGCTCGTCGATACCTTCGTAACGACCGGCGATAAGGATAAGCGCATCCCCCTTCGCCATCTCGCTAACGTCAGCCTGTTTCAGCTGACGCCCTTGCGGCGACAGGTAGATCACCTTCGCCGTCTCGCCCGCGGCTTGTTTGGCATCAGCCAAGGCACGCTCGAGCGGTTTGATCTTCATCACCATGCCTGGACCCCCGCCGAATGGGCGGTCGTCCACTGTCTGGTGGCGGTCTTCGGTGTAGCTTCTGGGGTTCCAGCAGTTCAACTGCAACAACCCCTGCTTCACTGCACGACTGGTAATCCCATAGTCACAAATCGCTGCGAACATATCGGGAAACAGGCTGATGACCTCAACGCGCAAAGCGGCCATGCCGTTCAGAAATCCGCGTCCCAATCGACCTGCATCTCGCCTACTTCCAAATCGATCTTCAACACGCACTGATCGGTATAAGGCAGCAGACGCTCACGATCATCCAGGCTGCCAGCACAAGGCTTTACAACCAAAACGTCGTTAGCTCCGGTTTCGAGTAGATGATCGACCTGGCCGAGCAACTGCGCGGTCTGGTTGATAACTTTCAAACCCTGGAGCTGATACCAGTAGAACTCACCGTCGTCCAAGGCGGGCAATTCGTTACGACGGATGCAGATATCGAAATCAGCGTAGGTACGCGCGACTTCGCGATCATCCAAGCCCTCGAGCGTTGCCACCAGAATCTTTCCCTGGAGGCGCCCCTTGACCAACTCAACCTGTTTGACCTCTTCGCCTCGCCTTAGCGTCCAGCGTCGATACTCCAGCAGGTTGTCGATAGGATCGGTAAAGGAATAGACCTTCACGTCACCGCGCACGCCATGCACCGAAACGATCTTGCCAATGACAACCAAGTCATCGGCCGGAGCAGACGTTGCGTTCATGCGATTCAGGCAGCGGCCTTGGCAGCTTCCTTCAGCAGCTGAGCAACACGCTCAGACGGCTGTGCGCCCTGGCTCAGCCAGTAGGTGGCGCGCTCCTGGTTTACAGAAAGCTTCACTTCCGCACCAGCGGCGATCGGGTTGAAGAAACCGATGCGCTCGACGAAGCGACCATCACGCGGATTGCGGCTGTTGGTCACGGTCAGGTGATAGAAAGGGCGCTTCTTGGAGCCGCCACGGGCGAGACGAATAGTTACCATGTGAACATCGTTCCTGTAGTCGGTGCTAACTTAGGGCACACACTTACTTAAAATGGGCCTAGGCCCGAAAGGCCGCACATTTTAAGGAATGCCGGGGATTTTGCAAACTCTTTTACCAAAGCGCCAGGACTGCTCAGGGCCGTGCCTGGCGCCAAGCGGTCAATGACTTTATCACCGCCCTGCCGCCGTACTGCAGTCATTTTAAAACTTTGGCATGCCACCGCCGGGAAGCATCCCGCCCATGCCGCGCATCATCTTGGCCATGCCACCCTTGCCGGTGACCTTTTTCATCATCTTCTGCATCTGCTTGTGCTGCTTGATAAGGCGGCCGATGTCCTGCACCTGAGTACCGGAGCCGAGGGCGATTCGACGCTTGCGTGAACCGCTAATGATGTCGGGATTACGCCGCTCAGCGGGGGTCATCGAGTTGATGATCGCCTCCATCTGCTTGAACTGCTTCTCCGCCGCGCCCTGGGCGTGACCCATCTGCGACAGATTGACGCCCCCGATCGACGGCAGCTTGTCCATCAGCCCACCAAGACCACCCATGTTCTTCATTTGCTGCAGCTGATCGCGAAAGTCTTCGAGGTCGAAACCCTTGCCCTTCTTCAGCTTTTTGGTGAGCTTCTCGGCCTTCTCGCGATCAAGGGTCTGCTCGGCCTGCTCGATGAGACTGAGCACATCACCCATGCCAAGAATGCGCGACGCAATGCGGTCCGGATGGAAAGGCTCCAGGGCGTCGCTCTTCTCGCCCATGCCGAGAAACTTGATCGGCTTGCCCGTCACGTGCCGCACGGACAATGCCGCGCCGCCACGGGCGTCACCGTCGACTTTGGTCAGCACGACACCCGTCAGCGGCAGCGCCTCGCCAAAGGCACGAGCGGTATTCGCTGCGTCCTGACCGGTCATTGCGTCAACGACGAACAGCGTCTCAGCCGGATTGATCGCGGCATGAACGGCCTGAATCTCGGCCATCATCTCGGCATCGATCGCCAGTCGCCCGGCCGTATCCACCAACACCACGTCGATAAATTTGAGCTTGGCTTCGCGAATCGCCGCCTGAGCAATATCCACCGGCTTCTGGCTGATATCGGACGGGAAGAAGGTAACCCCGACTTCAGCCGCCAGCGTCTCGAGCTGCTTGATGGCGGCCGGACGGTACACGTCTGCAGAAACCACCAGCACCGTCTTCTTCTTGCGCTCCTTGAGGAAGCGCGCCAGCTTGCCCACGGTAGTGGTCTTACCTGCACCCTGCAGACCCGCCATCAGCACCACGGCCGGAGGAGTGACCTGAAGCGCCAAGTCCTCGTTGGCTGCACCCATCAATTCTTCCAGCTCGGCGCGAACGATCTTCACGAACGCCTGACCGGGCGTCAGACTCTTCGACACCTCAGTGCCGACGGCGCGCTCTTTGACCCGATTGACGAACTCCTTGACCACCGGCAGCGCGACATCGGCCTCTAGCAGCGCCATTCGCACTTCACGCAGGGTGTCCTTGATGTTGTCCTCGGTCAGCTTGGCCTTGCCGGTGACATGGCGAAGCGTTTGTGAGAGGCGGTCGGTTAGGTTTTCGAACATGAGCCATTCCACGCTGGATGTGCTGAAGGATGAGATTATAGAAGGTGCAGGTGCCTCGCCGGTACCCCGCCTGCATCGCTTTTCGTTTTGAGCTGGCTTGCCGCCGTTGATCTGGAGTACCGCAGACGGTATCCATGACCAACACATGGCAGCGCCTGCCGTGACGATACGTAACCTTGACGCAGCTTTTGCGCCTCGGGTGTTTGTGCCACACTCACGACCTTTCGAGCCCGTTACCGGAACCTATGCACCCTCTGCTACCCAGCCTTGCCGCCGCCGCTCTTTATGCCGGCGTCACGGGTTATCAAAGTTTGCGACTGGCACAACGCGCCGTGCCGGACAAGCGCCTGCTGCTTGCGGTAGGTCTGCTCGCCCTGCTCGCCCACAGTGCCAGCCTGTTCATTCAATTGCTTTCGCCTAGCGGCCTTCACCTTGACTTCTTTACCGCATCGAGCCTGATCGCTGCCGCCGTTATCCTGCTGATTCTGTTGGCCTTGTACAGAATGCCAGTGGAGAACCTGCTGCTGCTTCTGTTTCCGCTGGGCTGCCTGACCGTGCTGTTCGCCCAATTCGCGCCTTCCGGCACCGCACCCGCGATAGTCGAGGAACCAGGGATACTGGCGCACATCCTGTTTTCGATCCTGGCTTACGGCATGCTCACCATTGCGGTGTTCCAGTCCTTGCTGTTGCTACTGCAGGATCATCATCTCAAGCACAAACACCCCTCGGGCATGATCCGCAATTTCCCACCGCTGCAGACGATGGAAAGCCTGCTATTCGGCTTTCTCTGGGCAGGGTGGGCGCTGCTGTCCGCATCGTTACTCTCGGGCTGGCTGTTTCTCGATGATCTTTTTGCTCAACATCTGGTCCACAAGACACTCCTGTCAGTAGTCGCCTGGGTCGTCTTTGGCTTGCTGCTGTGGGGCCGACATCAGCTTGGCTGGCGCGGCTACAAAGCCATTCGCTGGACACTGGCTGGTTTCTGCCTGCTGATGCTGGCGTACTTCGGCAGCAAGCTGGTCCGCGAATTCATCCTGCACATCTGACGCGAACAGGTAACTCGTGGAAAATCTACACCCCGGCTTTCTGGTCGGACTGCTGGTCTTTCTGCTGCTGTGCTCGGCCTTCTTCTCCAGTTCCGAGACCGGCATGCTCAGCCTCAACCGCTATCGCCTCAGGCATCAAGCCAAGGAAGGGCATCGAGGCGCGCGACGCGCCAGCGAGCTGCTGGCGCACCCAGACCGCCTGCTGGGCACCATTCTGGTCGGCAACAATTTCGTCAATATCCTCGCCTCGTCCATCGCCACGGTGCTGGCCATGCAGCTATGGGGCGAAGCAGGGATAGCGATCGCCACCATCGGCCTGACCATAATCCTGTTGATATTCGGCGAGATCACACCCAAGACACTCGCAGCGTTGCGACCGGAAATCGTCGCCTATCCCGTCAGCCTGCCGCTGAAAATGCTGCAGAAGGTGCTTTACCCATTAGTTGCGATGCTTAGCTGGGTGAGCAATGGCCTGCTCAGGTTGCTAGGTGTCGACCTTTCGAACAAAGGCAACGACAGCCTATCCACAGAAGAACTGCGCAGCGTGGTGCGCGAGTCGGGTAGTGACCTGCCATTGAATCGCCAGAGCATGCTGCTGGGCATTCTCGATCTTGAGCGCGTGACGGTCGATGACATCATGATTCCGCGTAACGAGGTCACCGGTATCGACCTCGACGACGACCTGGAGGCCATTGTCAGCCAGCTACGCACCACGCCTCATACGCGCTTGCCGGTGTTTCGCAACGACATCAACCAGATCGAAGGCATCGTTCACATGCGGCAGATTGCGCGCCTGCTCAGCCATGACCAACTGACCAAGGAAAGCCTGCTGGCAGCGTGCAGCGAGCCTTATTTCGTGCCGGAAAACACGCCCCTTTCGACCCAGCTGCTGAACTTCCAGAAACAGAAGCGGCGGATTGGTATCGTGGTCGATGAATACGGCGATGTGCGCGGCGTCGTCACGCTCGAGGACATCCTCGAGGAAATCGTTGGCGAGTTCAGCAATCAGGACGCCCTGCGCAGCCCCGATATCCACCCGCAGGACGACGGCACATTGGTCATCGACGGCGCAGCCTACATTCGCGAGGTGAACCGCGCCCTAGACTGGCAGCTGCCGTGTGACGGCCCGAAGACGCTCAACGGCCTGATCACCGAAGCCCTGGAGCACATGCCCGATAGCGGCATCTGCCTGCAGATCGGCAACTACCGGCTGGAAATTCTCCAGGCCGCCGACAATCGAGTGAAAAGCGTACGCGCCTGGACCATAGCCGACGCACCGGCGAATGGCCAGCAAGCGGAATGAAGCCGGCAGACGCCGACTCCACGACGTTTTCATAGCTCGACCTTCACCGCAGCGGCAGCGCGCAGTGCTTTCTCCCTTGCACTAGCAATGGATACGTCTCGCGCCAGCGCCACGCCCATGCGTCGCTGCCCACTGACGCCCGGCTTGCCGAACAGACGCAGCGCCGTGTCCGGCTCTTCCAGCGCGCTGGCGAGATTGCCAAAGCTCACATCGGAGGACTCTCCCTCCACCAGAATTACCGCCGACGCCGCTGGCCCGAGCTGACGGATAACCGGGATCGGCAGTCCCAGGATGGCCCGCGCATGCAGGGCGAATTCGGACAGGTCCTGCGATACCAGAGTAACCAGGCCGGTATCGTGTGGCCGCGGTGAGATCTCGCAGAACCACACCTGATCGCCCTTGACGAACAGCTCGACGCCGAAGATGCCACGACCACCCAATGCGTCGGTGACCGCCAACGCAATCCGTCGCGCCTCGGCCATCGCCACAGGTTCCATCGGCTGGGGTTGCCAGGACTCCTGGTAATCACCCTTCTCCTGCCGATGCCCCACCGGCTCGCAGAAGCTCGTCCCACCCGCGTGACGAACCGTCAGCAAAGTGATTTCGTAATCGAAATCGATGAAGCCTTCGACGATGACCCTGCCGCGACCTGCTCGGCCGCCTGCCTGTGCGTAGCCCCAGGCAGCATCGATATCAGCCTCGCTACGCAGTAATGACTGCCCCTTGCCAGATGAACTCATCACCGGCTTGACTAAACAAGGGAACCCCAGCGCGAGAGCCGCGGCGCGACATTCGTCCAGCGAGTCGGCAAAGCGATAGGGCGAGGTCGGCAGACCGAGTTCTTCTGCGGCGAGGCGGCGAATGCCCTCGCGATTCATTGTCAGCTGCGCGGCCCGGGCTGTAGGGATGACGCTGTAGCCTTCGCGCTCCAGCTCAACCAGCGTGGCCGTGGCGATAGCTTCGATTTCTGGAACGATGTAATGCGGACGCTCCTGCTCGATCACGGCGCGCAATGCATCCCCGTCGAGCATGTCGATCACATAACTGCGATGGGCAACCTGCATCGCCGGCGCGTTGGCATAACGGTCTACCGCGATCACCTCGACACCGAGACGCTGCAGCTCGATGACCAGTTCCTTGCCCAGCTCGCCGCAGCCGCAAAGCAGGACGCGCGTAGCGCTGGGAGACAACGGAGTGCCTATTCGTGGCATGGGATTCCCTCAAGCATCGAAACAAACGAGCGCGACAGGCGCCCTGCTACATCAGCTGACCGCTGAGACGAGCTCTTTCGCCACAACGCAGCAACACCTGGCGGCGCTCGTCGTTATCCATCAACCCCCAGCGGCGGATCTCATCCGCAGTGCGCTGACAACCGACGCACAGGTCGTCTTCGTCCAAGGCGCAAAGGCTGACGCACGGCGAAGCCACCGGTTTCTCCTGTGCGCTCACTCATCCAGCTCCAGATCACGTGCATAGCGCTGAGCGTTATGCACGTAATGGGCTGCGCTGGCTTCGAGCATCTTCTTCTGCTCATAGGTCAGCTCTCGCACTACCTTGCCAGGCGAGCCAACCACCAAGGAGCCATCGGGAATCTCCTTGCCTTCCGCGATCAGCGTGTTGGCGCCGATGATGCAGTGTTTGCCGATCTTCGCCCCATTGAGGACCACGGCGTTGATCCCGATCAGGCTGTAATCACCGACCGTACAACCGTGCAGCATGGCGTTGTGGCCAACTGTAACGCCGGTGCCCAGCGTCAGCGGGTGCCCCATATCGGTATGCATCACGCTGCCATCCTGCACGTTGCTGTTCTCACCAATATGGATCAGCTCGTTGTCACCACGCAGCACAGCACCGAACCACACGCTGGCGCCTGCATCCAGTCGGATCTTGCCAACCAGCGTGGCACTGGGCGCAACCCAGCTCTGCGGATGCGCTTGGACCCGCGACTCTCCCAGACGGTATTTCACGACAAACCTCATCTTGTCAGTAGGGATGATGCCGATCGTCTCGGCAGCCACTCAGGGCTTACTGCGCCCGGACAGATCGATGAATGTGGCCGGCGCTCGGCGCATTTCAATACCGGCGTCGTATATGACGTTGACCAGCTCGACGACCATGATCGCCGTCAGGCCCCATATCTGATATTCGCCATACCGGTAGGACGGGATATACCAGCTCTGCCCTTGGTAATCGATGCGGTGTGTGACTTCACGCGGGTCCTCACAGAAGAACTCCAGCGGCACCGAGAAGACCGAGGCGATTTCGGCATCGTTGGCGCGGTACTCGACATAGTCCGGAACCAGCCCAACATAGGGCGTGACATGGATGCCATGCACCGATACCAGGCTGCTGAGCGGGCCGACGACCTCGACCATGCCAGGCGCCAGCCCGACCTCCTCCTCGGCCTCACGTAGCGCCGTGTGCAGCAGGTCGCGGTCTTCTGGATCGCGGCGACCGCCTGGGAATGCCACCTCTCCACCATGGGTGGACAGACCAGCGGCGCGAAGCGTCAGCACCAGCTCCGGCGACTCATTGCGGGTAATCGGCATCAGCACCGCCGCCTCGGGCAGACGGTCTTCCGGCTCCAGGAGGTGCGGGGAATACGCGCGCACCCGGTGGAGTATTGTGTCCAGCATGAATATTCTCGTTTCGTCTTTGATCGGCATCATGGCATGAAAGGCGTAACGGCCCAAGGCCTCGAAAAGACCAATCAGGCCGCTCAAACGGCTCGGCTCGATGTCAATTGCTGTCACAGAGAACCGAGCGCCGGAGCGAACCTGCACCATCCTTGCCGAAGTAGGCGTGGACGCACCAATATCTGCCTGAATCAACTAGGAAGGCGCTATGAAATATTGCAACCAGTGCGGCGACCCAGTGCTGGTCCGCATTCCGGACGGTGACAATCGTCCACGCTTCGTCTGCGACAACTGCCACACCGTGCATTATCAGAATCCGAGAATCGTCGCCGGATGCGTTCCCGTCTGGGATGACCGGGTATTGCTCTGCCGGCGCGCGATCGAACCTCGCCGGGGCTACTGGACATTGCCGGCGGGCTTCATGGAGAACGGCGAGACCCTGCAACAGGCCGCCGAGCGCGAGACGTACGAGGAAGCCTGCGCCAGGGTTCGCGACTTGCAGCTCTATACTCTTTTCGATCTGCCGCACATCAATCAGGTCTACATGTTTTTCCGCGCCCAGCTGGTCGATCTGGACTTCTGTGCCGGGGATGAGAGCCTGGAAGTGAAGCTCTTTGAGCAGCAGGACATCCCTTGGTCCGAGCTGGCTTTTCCCACCATCGGCCGTACCCTAGAATGCTTCTTCGCCGACCGGGTGCAGCAGACCTTCCCGGTGCGCAATGAAGCCGTGACCGGCTATCGAAACCGTCAGCAGTACAAGGCCGGAACAGACTGATTCGTCTGTCGGTCCGCTGGCACAAACAGGTCTGATGAAGTCTGCCAGGAATGCCTCGATGCGTTGGCTGTTCGCTCTGCTCTGCCTCACGTTTACCGCGTTGTCCCACGCCAATGCGACGCCCAGCCTGGGCAGCCCAACCATCGACAAGGTTCTGGTGGTCAAGTCCGAGCGAAAGCTCCATCTGGTCAGCGCGGGACAGACGCTCAAAAGCTATCGCGTTTCGCTGGGCAAACAACCCAACGGCGCGAAGTTGCGCGAAGGCGACAAGCGCACCCCCGAAGGCTTCTATTGGATCGACTGGCGCAAAACCAGCGACAAATACAACCTATCCATGCACATCTCCTATCCCAACGCCCGAGACCTGGCCCAGGCACAACAGGAGGGCGTGCCGCCCGGAGGCATGATCATGCTCCACGGCACGCCATTGGATGAGGAGTATCCGGAGTGGTTCTTTCACACGCTCGACTGGACAGAAGGTTGTATCGCGCTAAGCAACCACGACATGCGAGAGATCTGGGCGCTGGTGAAAGACGGTACGCTGATCGAGATTCGCCCGTAGTAGCGATACGTTCGAAGCGCCTTCACTGAATCGGCAGCGGGGCGCTCCATTCAGCCGTCAGAACTGCATGTCCGACAAGCGCCAGACATCGAAGGCGGGCGTCTCGTAAGGGTGAGCCGTTTTCATTGCCTTGACACTGTCATGGATAAGCTCGTCAGCAACCACCATTTCAACCTTCCACTCAGGCACGTGCTGCAGCTGACCAGCCTGGCCTATAAAAGGCTGACTGCCTTCCAGCGGGCGATACTGCCCCTGGCCCAGCACCTGCCAGCAGCAACTGTCGTAAGCGCCAATGCGCCCTGCGCCAGCCGCAAACACTGCTTTCTTGACCGCTTCCAGATGACTGTCTGGAACATAGAAACACAGCTTGTACATCGACCTCTCCACCCAAATGAACCCGACCTGAACTGGTCGGACGAAGTGGCATTCTGCCACCCCAGCAAGCACCGAATGGTGCGTCGCGTCATAGCTCAGACGACGCTTTACGCTGCCGGTTCATAGACCTTCGTCACAAATGAAAAAGCCCGCCGATGTGCTATCGGCGGGCTTTTGGGTGGCATCAGCGAACGGGTCAGTCTACCCAGACTCGCGCGTTGCGGAACATACGCATCCAGCCACCGTCTTCCTGCCACTCGTCAGGGCGCCAAGAGTTGGTCACAGCGCGGAACACCCGCTCCGGGTGCGGCATCATGATGGTCACGCGGCCGTCGCGACTGCTAAGACCGGTGATACCGCGTGGCGAGCCGTTCGGGTTGGCCGGGTAACGCTCGGTGACCTTGCCGTGGTTATCCACGAAACGCAGCGCTATGGTGCCGGAAAGGTCCGACTGCAGCAGGGCCTCCTCGCTCTCGAACTCCGCATGCCCTTCGCCATGGGCGATGGCGATCGGCAGGCGTGAGCCGGCCATGCCCTGCAGGAGGATCGACGGGGAATCCTGCACCTGAACCATCGCCACCCGCGCTTCGAACTGCTCCGAGCGATTGCGCACGAAGTGCGGCCAGTTCTCGGTGCCGGGGATCAGCTCGTGCAGGTTGCTCATCATCTGGCAGCCGTTGCACACACCTAGAGCGAAGCTGTCCTTGCGCTCGAAGAAAGCTTGGAAGCCATCCCGCGCACGTGCGTTGAACAGAATCGACTTGGCCCAGCCTTCACCGGCGCCGAGCACGTCACCGTAGGAGAACCCGCCACAGGCGACCAGTCCTTTGAACTCATCGAGACTGATACGACCGGACAGAATGTCGCTCATATGCACGTCGACCGCAGCGAAACCGGCACGATCGAACGCCGCCGCCATCTCCACCTGACCGTTGACGCCCTGCTCGCGCAGCACCGCGATCTGCGGACGAGCGCCACGCTTGATGTAAGGCGCTGCGATGTCTTCGTTCACATCGAAGCTGAGCTTGGCGCTGAGGCCCGGGTTGTCCTCTTCCAGCAGCGCATCGAACTCCTGATCGGCACACTCGGCGTTATCACGCAGGCGCTGGATCTGATAGCTGGTTTCGGCCCATTGCCGCTGCAGCAGACGGCGATCACCACTGAACACTTCGGCTTCGCCATGTTTGATCGACACATGACCGTTGTTGACCGGCTGACCGATGACAGCGACGCAGTCACCGAGCCCGGCCGCGCTGAACTGTGCCAAAACGATCTCGGTGTCGTCCTGACGCACCTGGATCACCGCGCCCAGCTCTTCGTTGAAGAGCATCGGCGCGACGTCTGCAGCACTTTCCAGCAGGCCATCGAGATTCAGATTCAGACCACAGTGACCGGCAAACGCCATTTCCAGCACGGTGGTCAGCAGGCCTCCGTCGGAACGGTCGTGGTAGGCCAGTAGCAAGCCATCGGCATTGAGCCCCTGGACCACGGCGAAGAACGCCTGCAGGTCTTCGGCATCGTCGACGTCAGGTGCCTGGCGACCGAGCTGGCCGTATACCTGAGCGAGGATCGAAGCGCCCATGCGGTTCTGACCACGGCCGAGATCAATCAGGATCAGATCAGTTGCACCCTTGTCCAGGCGCAGCTGGGGCGTCAGGGTCTGGCGGATATCGGTAACCGGGGCAAAGCCGGAGACGACCAGCGACATGGGCGAGGTAACGCTTTTCTCAGCACCCTCCTCGTCCCAGCGAGTCTTCATCGACATCGAGTCCTTGCCCACCGGAATGGTCAGGCCCAGCTGTGGACATAGCTCCATGCCGACGGCGCGGACCGTGTCATACAACCGCGCATCTTCGCCTGGATGCCCAGCAGCAGCCATCCAGTTGGCGGACAGCTTGATGTCGGAGATCTTCTCGATACGCGCCGCTGCCAGGTTGGTCAGCGTTTCGCCAATAGCCATGCGGCCCGATGCCGGGGCATCGAGCAGCGCCAGCGGCGTACGCTCGCCCATCGCCATGGCTTCGCCGGTGTAAACGTCGTAGCTGGTAGCCGTGACGGCGCAGTCAGCTACCGGCACCTGCCACGGACCGACCATCTGATCGCGCGCCACCTGGCCGGTGATGCTGCGGTCGCCGATGGTGATCAGGAAGCTCTTGCTGGCGACGGCAGGATGACGCAACACGCGGGTGGCTGCTTCGGTTAGGTCGACCGCGGCCGCATCGAAGTCATCGCCCAGCTCCGCTTCACGGTTGGCGCTGCGGTGCATGCGCGGTGGCTTGCCGAGCAACACCTCCAGCGGCATATCGACCGGAGTGTTGCCGAAATGGCTATCGGTGACGGTCAGTTGCGGCTCTTCAGTGGCCTCGCCGACGACCGCGAACGGGCAGCGCTCACGTTCGCAGATGGCCTGGAAACGCTCGAAATCGACGGCGCTGACGGCCAGTACGTAACGCTCCTGAGACTCGTTGCTCCAGATCTCGTGCGGGGCCATACCCGGCTCGTCGTTGGGCACGTTGCGCAGTTCGAAACGGCCACCGCGACCACCGTCGTTGACCAGTTCCGGGAAGGCATTGGAGATGCCACCGGCGCCGACGTCATGGATGAAGGCGATGGGGTTCTGGTCGCCCAACTGCCAGCAGCGGTCGATGACTTCCTGGCAGCGGCGCTCCATTTCCGGGTTTTCGCGCTGTACCGAGGCGAAATCCAGGTCCGCCGAGCTGGCACCGGTAGCGACCGACGACGCGGCGCCGCCGCCCAGACCGATCAGCATGGCCGGGCCGCCGAGCACGATCAGCTTGGCGCCGACGGTGATCTCGGCTTTCTGCACATGGTCTTCACGGATATTGCCCAAACCACCGGCGAGCATGATCGGTTTGTGGTAGCCGCGCACTTCGTCGCCGTGCGGCGTGCTGATCGACTGCTCGAAGGTACGGAAGTAGCCGGTCAGCGCCGGACGGCCGAATTCGTTGTTGAACGCGGCGCCGCCCAGCGGGCCTTCAATCATGATATCCAGCGGCGTGACGATGCGCTCCGGCTTGCCGTAAGCCTGCTCCCACGGCTGTTCGAAGCCCGGAATGTTCAGGTTGGAAACGGTGAAGCCGGTCAGACCGGCCTTTGGCTTGGCGCCACGACCGGTGGCGCCCTCGTCGCGAATCTCGCCACCGGAACCGGTGGAAGCACCCGAGAACGGCGAAATTGCGGTCGGGTGGTTATGCGTTTCAACCTTCATCAGGATATGCACCGGCTCCTGCACCGCGCCGTACTGGCGGGTTTCAGGATGGGGGAAGAAACGCCCTGCGGTGTGGCCGACGATGACCGACGCATTGTCCTTATAAGCAGACAGCACATTTTCGCTGTGCAGCTGGTAGGTATTCTTGATCATGCCGAACAGCGACTTTTCCTGGCTTTCGCCGTCGATGTCCCAGCTGGCATTGAAAATCTTGTGACGGCAGTGCTCAGAGTTGGCCTGAGCGAACATCATCAGTTCGATGTCGTGCGGATTGCGCTCGAGACCCTGGAAGGCGCTGACCAGATAATCAATTTCGTCTTCGGCCAAGGCCAGGCCCAGCTCGGTATTGGCCTTTTCCAGCGCGGCGCGGCCGCCACCGAGGATGTCCACCGCAGTCAGCGGCTTGGGCTCGGCGTGACTGAACAGATTGGCCGCTTCCTCGAAGCGAGCCAGCACCAGCTGGGTCATGCGATCGTGCAGCGCAACGGCGATCAGCTGCGCATCGCTATCGGATAGCTCGCCCTGCACGTAGTAGGCGATGCCCCGCTCCAGTCGCTGGACCTTTTCCAGGCCGCAGTTGTGGGCAATATCGCTGGCCTTGCTCGACCACGGCGAAATGGTGCCGAAGCGAGGCACCACCAGGAACAGCCGACCGGCAGGTTCCTGCACCGGCACACTGGGGCCGTACTTCAGCAGGCGGGTCAGTACGTTCTGCTCATCCGCGCCAAGCGTGCCGGAAACCTCGGCGAAATGGGCAAACTCGGCATACAACCCGCTGACCGCGGGGACCTTTTCGGTCAGTTGTGCCAGGAGCTTACCGTGACGGAAGGCGGAAAGAGCGGGAGCACCGCGCAGGATCAACATCGTCGGAACAGCCTCGGAGGGGGGAGCAGTCGGGGCGCGTATTCTAGCCCATGACGGCGGCCGAGGCTAAGGGCTGAACACAGCCAGACGCCGTCGACTCCGACGGCGTGCCTGCCGGGTGCGTCAGTGCAGGATCTGGCTGAGGAACAGCTTGGTCCTGTCGTTGACCGGACTGGTGAAGAACACCTCTGGCTCGGCCTGCTCGACGATCTCGCCCTTGTCCATGAAAATCACCCGATCTGCCACGGTGCGGGCGAAGCCCATCTCATGAGTCACGCAGAGCATGGTCATGCCGCTTTCGGCGAGGCCGACCATGGTATCCAGCACTTCCTTGACCATCTCCGGATCGAGTGCCGAGGTCGGCTCGTCGAACAACATGATCTTCGGCTTCATGCACAGCGCACGGGCGATTGCCACGCGCTGCTGCTGACCGCCGGAGAGCTGGCCGGGAAACTTGTTGGCCTGCTCCGGAATACGCACGCGCTCCAGATAATGCATGGCGATTTCCTCGGCCTGCCGGCGTGGCAACTTGCGCACCCACATGGGCGCGAGCGTGCAGTTCTGCAGCACGGTCAGATGCGGAAACAGGTTGAAGTGCTGAAACACCATGCCAACCTCGCTGCGGATCGCTTCGATCTGCTTGAGGTCGCTGGTCAACTCCACGCCGTTGATGACGATGCGCCCTTGCTGATGCTCCTCCAGGCGATTCAGGCAGCGAATGGTGGTCGACTTGCCGGAGCCGGAAGGCCCGCACAACACGATGCGCTCGCCCTGACGCACGCTCAGGTTGATGTCCTTGAGCACATGAAACTGGCCGAACCACTTGTGCACGCCCTGCATGCGGATGACCGGCTCGGTGCTCTGTTCGGCCTGCACGTTCGAATTGCTCATATATCACTCCTAATGCTTGTGGCCTGTGTCCAGCTTGCGCTCCAGGCGCATCGAGTAGCGGGACATGCCGAAACAGAACATCCAGTACACCAGCGCAGCGAACACATAACCCTCGGTGGACATGCCCAACCAGGCGGGGTCCGAGGTGGCGCGCTTGATGCTGTTGAGGAAGTCGAACAGGCCGATGATGATCACCAGGCTGGTGTCCTTGAACAGCGCAATGAAGGTATTGACGATGCCAGGGATTACCAGCTTCAGCGCCTGCGGCAAAATCACCAGCAGCGTGCTGCGCCAGTAGCCAAGTCCCATCGCTGCCGCAGCCTCATATTGACCCTTGGGAATAGCCTGCAGACCGCCACGTACCACTTCGGCGATGTAGGCAGCCTCGAAGAAGACAACCATCAACATCGCCCGTAGCAGTTTGTCGAGGTTCATGCCCTCGGGCAGGAACAACGGCAACATCACCGAGGACATGAACAGCACGGTAATCAACGGAACGCCGCGCCAGAACTCGATGAAGGTCACGCACAGCACCCGAATCGCCGGCATGTCCGAGCGCCGTCCCAGCGCCAGCAAAATGCCTAGCGGCAATGCTCCGGCGATGCCGACGGCAGCGATGACCACCGTCAGCATCAGCCCGCCCCACTGACTGGTCGGCACCGTTTGCAACCCAAGGAACCCGCCATGCAGCAACCAATAGGCCAGCAGCGGGTAGGCCAGCAGATAGCCCAGGCCATAGCGCAACTTGTGCGGCATCTGCCGCAGAAACAGCGGCGCCGCGCCGATGATCGCTAGCCAGGCTGCCGCATCGACGCGCCAGCGCAACTCCGTGGGGTAGAAGCCGTACATGAACTGGCCGAAACGGGTCTGCACGAATACCCAGCAGGCCCCTTCACGACTGCAGTCTGCACGGGTTTCACCGGTCCAGTCCGCCTTGAAAATCGCCCACTCGAGGACCGGCGGCACGATCAGCCAGAGCAGGTATAACCCCACCAGGGTCAGCAGCGTATTGCTCAAACTGGAAAACAGATTGGCCCGCAGCCAGCCGAGCGCACCGATGCTGATCGTCGGTGGTGGCAGGTCGGGCTTGAAAGTATGAATGGTCATGCGCTCACCGCTCGATTAGCGCAATGCGCTTGTTGTACCAGTTCATCAGCAGCGAAATGCTGATGCTGATGGCCAGGTAGACACTCATGGTGATGGCCATGGTTTCGATGGCCTGCCCGGTCTGATTGAGCACAGTGCCGGCGAACAGCGACACCATATCCGGATAGCCGATGGCGGCTGCGAGAGACGAGTTTTTTGCCAGATTGAGGTACTGGCTGGTCAGCGGAGGCACGATCACCCGCAATGCTTGCGGCACGATCACCAGCCGTAACACCTGTGTCGGGCGCAAACCAAGTGAGGCCGCGGCTTCAGTCTGGCCATGGCTGACCGACTGGATGCCCGAGCGAACGGTCTCGCCGATGAACGCCGCGGTGTACACCGACAGCGCCACCACGATCGATACCAGTTCGGGGATCACCACCCAACCACCACGAATGTTGAAGCGCTGCAGCTCTGGCACTTCCCAGGTGAAAGGCGCACCTGCAACGAAGGTGATCAGCCAGGGAATGGCGAGAAACAGCCCAAGGCTGGTCCAGAACACCGGAAACATCCGCCCGGTGGCATGTCGCCGGGCACGCGCCCAACGGTTGAGCATGACCACCGCCACCAGCGCCACGAACAGCGCTAGCCAGAACGCCCAAAAACCATCGGCCGCGCTGGGCGCCGGCATTTGCACGCCGCGGTTGTTGATGAAAACCGCATCCCACAGGCTCAGGCTGTTACGCGGCCCCGGCAAGGGACTGATGACCGCGAAATAGACGAAGAAGATCAGCAGCAACGGCGGGATGTTGCGGAATATCTCGATATAGAGCGTGGCCAGCTGGCGGATCAGCCAGTTGCTCGAGAGTCGCCCCACACCAAGGATGAAACCCATGACGGTCGCGAGAAAAATCCCGATCACGCTGACCAGCAGTGTGTTGAGCAAGCCAACCCAGAAGACACGACCGTAGGTGTCGCTCTCGCTGTAGTCGATCAGGTGCTGAGAGATGCCGAAGCCGGCGGCATTATTAAGGAAGCCGAATCCGGAAGTGATGCCGCGATGGGCAAGATTGGTCTGTGTGTTATGAAACAGGTACCAGCCGAACGCCACCACCGCCAACACCGCAAGCACCTGGAAGACCCAGGCGCGTATTCGTGGATCGGTGAAGGGCGAACGTCGGGGCACAGTGCCTCTGGCGATCGAACGCATCGAAAATCCTCATGCCGCATGGCCGATCACCAGGACCGGCCATGCTCATCCATGAAACGAGCCGGCACCAGGCCGGCTACGCGGGCTCAGCGCACTGGGGGTGCGTATTGCAGGCCACCGTTGTTCCACAAGGCATTGAGGCCGCGCTCGATCTTCAGTTCGCTGCCAGCACCTACGTTGCGATCGAAGATCTCCCCGTAGTTACCCACTTGCTTGACGATTTGCACCGCCCAGTCCTTCGGCAGCTTCAGGTCCTTGCCATACTCGCCTTCGGCCCCCAGCAGGCGTGCCACGTCGGGATTCTTGGTGCTCTTGGCCATTTCTTCGACGTTGGCCGCGGTGATGCCCAGCTCCTCGGCATTGATCATGGCGAAAAGACTCCAGCGCACGATATCGAACCACTCCTCGTCACCCTGGCGCACTGCTGGCCCAAGGGGTTCTTTGGAGATGACTTCGGGCAGTACGACGTACTGCTCGGGATTGGCCAATTTGATGCGTTGCGCATACAGCTGCGACTGATCCGAGGTGAGCACATCGCAGCGACCGGACTCGAGAGACTTGGCGCTTTCATCCGATGTGTCGTAAGTGATCGGCGTGTATTTCAGGCTGTTGGCACGGAAGTAATCGGACAGGTTCAGCTCGGTGGTGGTCCCGGCCTGGATACAGACGGTAGCCCCGTCCAGCTCCTTGGCGCTGCTGACTCCAAGCTCCTTGTTCACCAGAAAGCCTTGCCCATCGTAATAGGTCACGCCGGTGAAGTTCAGCCCCATGGCCGCGTCGCGTGAGCTGGTCCAGGTGGTGTTACGCGACAGCACGTCCACTTCACCCGATTGCAGAGCGGTAAAGCGCTCCTTAGCGGTCAACGGACTGTACTTGACCTTGCTGGCGTCACCGAACACCGCCGCGGCTACCGCGCGGCAAACGTCCACATCGATGCCCAGGTATTTCCCCTTGGCATCGGCGTATGAAAAGCCCGGAAGGCCATCACTGATGCCGCACTGCACGAATCCTTTCTTCTGCACTGCATCGAGGGTCGCCCCCGCCTGCGCCAGCCCGCTGATGCCCAGCAGTGACGCAGCACCCAGTACAGCCAGTGTGGATTTCACCCTAATCATCGAAACCTCCAGTTTGCTTTCTTATTCTCGGGTTCGGGCCTTTGGCCGTTCGATGCCATGTGGCAACAGCGAAGCGGTCCCGGCCTGACCTGAGTCTAGTCGTCCGTGGATGATCGGCAATGTTGTTTGTGCCATTACCTCGACCCGCTCATGCAAGCCGTTCCGTTCAGTCCGAACAGTCCAAAGCAAGCGGCGTACCAGCTCATCCGGGCAACGCCATCCATGGCCTAACTGGCGGGTTCTATCAGCGGGCCGGAGCAGGTAACCTCGCGCTATTTACTCGTCCAGGGTGCTTAAACGCCCCAATTCGAGGCGAGATGCCCACAACTGGAGCCACTCCATGAGCGAACCCCTGATTCTCGAACCCAACGGCGCCGCAGACGCCTGCATCATCTGGCTGCACGGCCTGGGCGCTGACCGCTATGACTTCCTGCCGGTCGCCGAAGCATTGCAACAGCGCCTGCACAGCACGCGCTTCGTTCTGCCACAGGCGCCAACGCGCCCAGTGACTATCAACGGCGGCTGGAGCATGCCGAGTTGGTACGACATCCTTGCCATGAGCCCTGCCCGTGCGATCGACCGTGAACAACTCGAGGCTTCGGCGCAGCAGGTGATCACGCTGATCGAAACGCAGCGAGACGGCGGCATCGACCCAACCCGCATATTTCTCGCCGGTTTCTCGCAAGGCGGCGCAGTGGTGCTGCACACCGCATTTCTTCGCTGGCAGGGCCCGCTGGGCGGGGTCATCGCGCTATCCACCTATGCACCGACATTCGGCGATCATCTCGATCTGCCCGAGACGGCTCTGCGCTATCCCACGCTGTCCCTGCATGGCAGTCGCGACGATGTGGTGCCACCCGCAATGGGCCGCGCGGCCTATCAAAGGCTGCATGACGTTGGCGTCGATGTGACCTGGCGCGAATACCCGATGGGGCATGAAGTACTTCCGGAGGAAATCCGCGACATCGGCGAGTGGTTAGCCGGACTTCTGGGCTGATCATGGAAAACGCGTGCAGGCCCTTGACGGCCGTTTGCTAGCGGCTCGCGGCGAGACAGCAAACGCGCGGGACCCGGCAGTTCATGCAGGAGCCGCCGAGCCGGTGGCCGCCACGGCCGTACAAGGACGAGACTTCGCCACACCTGCGTCTTGCATTACACTGGCGCGCGACACTTTCCTAATTCGACGACGAGAAGACCGTGCTCAAAGCACTCAAGAAAATCTTTGGCAAGGCCCCGGACGAGCGGGCAGACATAGTTGATGGCGGACTCGCTGCAGCTCACGAAGGACAACACAGCGTCCCTGCAGCGCAACAAGCCGCGACACCTGTTGCGCCACCCAAGCCGCAACCCGCTGAGCGTACAGCTGAGAAACCGCGTCGCCAGCGCAGCAAACCAGCGAAGCCTGCTGCTCCGACCTGGAAACTGGAAGATTTCGCGGTAGAACCGTCCGAAGGCAAGACCCGCTTCCATGACTTCAAACTCGCCCCCGAGCTGATGCATGCGATCCATGATCTGGGCTTTCCCTATTGCACCCCGATCCAGGCGCAGGTGCTGGGTTACACCCTCGCCGGCAGGGACGCCATCGGCCGCGCGCAGACCGGCACCGGCAAGACTGCAGCCTTCCTTATTTCCACCATCACACAGCTGCTCGACACGCCGCCACCGAAGGACCGCTACATGGGCGAGCCGCGTGCGCTGATCATCGCTCCGACCCGGGAACTGGTGGTTCAGATCGCCAATGACGCACTGGATCTGACCAAGTACACCAACCTGAACGTGATGAGCTTCGTTGGCGGCATGGATTTCGACAAACAGCTCAAACAGCTGGAGTCCCGCTATTGCGACATTCTGGTTGCCACACCCGGCCGCCTGCTGGACTTCAACCAGCGCGGCGAGGTGCATCTGGACATGGTCGAGGTGATGGTCCTGGACGAAGCCGACCGCATGCTCGACATGGGCTTCATCCCGCAGGTTCGCCAGATCATTCGGCAGACGCCACCCAAGAGCGAGCGCCAGACGCTGCTGTTCTCCGCCACCTTCACCGAAGACGTGATGAACTTGGCGCAGCAGTGGACGACCAGCCCCGCCGTGGTAGAGATCGAGCCGGAGAACGTGGCCAGCGAAACCGTCGAACAGCACGTTTATGCCGTGGCCGGCAGCGACAAATACAAGCTGCTGTACAACCTGATCAGCCAGAACGACTGGACCCGGGTAATGGTCTTTGCCAACCGCAAGGACGAAGTGCGGCGTATCGAAGAGCGCCTGACCCGAGACGGCATCAGCGCTGCACAGATGTCCGGCGACGTGCCGCAACACAAGCGCATCCGCACACTGGAAGGCTTCCGCGAAGGCAAGATCCGCGTATTGGTCGCGACTGATGTCGCCGGTCGAGGTATTCACGTCGATGCCATCAGCCACGTGATCAACTTCACCCTGCCGGAAGACCCGGACGATTACGTGCACCGCATCGGTCGTACCGGCCGTGCCGGCACCAGCGGAACATCAATCAGTTTCGCCGGCGAGGACGATGCCTTCGCGCTGCCGCCCATCGAAACGCTGATCGGCCGCAAGATCCAGTGCGAGATGCCACCTGCGGAACTGCTCGCTCCGGTTCCACAATCGCGCTGAGCCCACCGGATGCGGCATTCGCCGCATCCTCTCCACTATCTGCTCGATTCCCCATCAATGACCTGAATCAGCCGGTAATCGAGGCAAAGCGGCTAGAGTTGTAGCTGGATTCCGAACGCAAGGAGATACCGGTGGATAGCATGCACTGGCTACTATCGCTCATCGTCATTGGCTTCATTCTGCTCTGCGTAGGTTTCAACTACCGAGACAGTGACTGGGGTGTCGGCCTGCTGGGCCTGGGTGTACTGACCATGTTTTCGACGCTGGCTTTCAAGATGTACATCACCTTCTATTGAAGGCTCAGCTTTTTCCACTCCAACGCTCGGCCGCTACCTGATCGCTGGTGCGGCCCTCGACCCAACGTGGGCCAGAGGCGGTTGCTTCCTTCTTCCAGAACGGCGCCCGGGTCTTGAGATAATCCATTACGAAACGACAGGCATCGAAGGCTGCATCACGGTGTGCACTTGCCGCACCGACGAACACGATGGGTTCGCCCGGTTCCAGCGAGCCAACGCGATGTAACACATCGAGCCGCAACAACGGCCAGCGCTGCTCGGCCTCAACGATGATCTTCTCCAGCGCCTTTTCGGTCATGCCCGGCGCATGCTCGAGAAACATCCCGGCGACATCCTCTCCGTCATTGAAATCCCGCACGTAACCGACGAAACCGGCCACCGCGCCGATACCAAGGTTGGCGGCGTGCAATGCGTTGAGCTCAGCGCCTGGATCGAACGCTGCCGTCTGTACACGAACTGCCATGCTCAGCCTCCAGTCACGGTTGGAAAGAAAGCCACTTCGTCACCATCGGATACCGGCTCGTCGAGCGCACAAAGCTCCTGATTGCGGGCGCACATCAGGTTCTGTTCGGCGAGTACTTCCCAGGCGCCGCCGCGGGCCAGAAGATGCTGGCGCACATCATTCACGCTCGCGAACGAGGCAGCCCACTGCAAGCGCTCGCTATCGCTGCCTAGCGCTTCTCGATAGCGGGCGAAAAACTGGATAGTGATCATGCTTGCACCTGCCAATGACCGCTCTTGCCGCCGAGTTTTTCCAGCAGGCGTACGCCTTCGATGACCATGCCGCGATCCACCGCCTTGCACATGTCGTAGATCGTCAGCGCGGCGACGCTGGCAGCGGTCAACGCCTCCATCTCTACGCCAGTCTGCCCAGCCAGCTTGCAGGTTGCGCGAATCAGCACATTGTCGTCGCCGTCCGCTTCCAGCTCGACCTTGATGCTGGTGAGCAGCAATGGATGACACAGCGGGATGAGTTCGTAAGTCTTCTTCGCCGCCTGTATGCCGGCGATACGGGCCACTGCGAAGACATCGCCCTTGGGATGGCCGCCCTGCTGAATCATCTGCAGGGTCTGCGGCAGCATACGAACACGCGCTTCGGCTACCGCCTCACGGGCCGTGACGGCCTTGTCGGTGACATCGACCATGCTGGCCCGGCCTTGGGAATCGAGATGAGTGAGCATCTGGCGCTCCTGATTAGAAAATCAAGAGTCTACCCCAGCCGCTGGCGATGAACCCGCCCCCGTAAGAGGTACAACCGGGCATCGCCAGCATGCGGTTGCCGCTACATGTGCGCCTCTGCGTATTCAGCCAGCACCGACCGAGGAACGCCTTGCAGGGTGATATGCACACCGTGCGGGAAGTCCTTGAAGCGCTCGGTAAGGTAGGTAAGGCCGGAGCTGGTCGCCGACAGGTACGGCGTATCGATCTGTGCAAGGTTGCCCAGACAGACCACCTTCGAGCCATTCCCCGCACGGGTAATGATGGTCTTCATCTGGTGCGGCGTAAGGTTCTGACATTCGTCGATGAGGATCAGGCTCTGCTGGAAGCTGCGACCACGAATGTAGTTCAGCGATTTGAACTGCAACGGCACCTTTTGCAGGATGTAATCGATGCTGCCGTGGGTGTTTTCGTCTTCCATGTGCAGCGCTTCGAGATTGTCGGTGATGGCACCCAGCCAGGGCTCCATCTTTTCTGCCTCCGTGCCTGGCAGGAAGCCGATGTCTTCGTCGAGTCCCTGCACGCTGCGGGTAGCAATGATGCGCCGGTAGCGCTTGCTGACCACCGTCTGTTCGATGGCAGCGGCCAGCGCCAGGATAGTCTTGCCCGAGCCGGCCGCGCCGGAAAGATTGACCAGATGGATGTCCGGGTCGAGCAAGGCGAACAGCGCCAATGCCTGATGAATGTCCCGCGGCCTCAGCCCCCAGGCTTCCTGATGCAGCAGCGGCTCCTGGTGCAGGTCTAGCAGCAGCAGTTCGTCGGCCTTGATGCCCTTGATCCAGCCCACGAACCCCTGCTCATCGATGATGAACTCGTTGATGTGCACGGCTGGCAGGTTGTCGGTCAGCTGCACCCGGTGCCAGGTGCGCCCATGACCCTGGTGGGTTTCCACTTTGCTCACACGATCCCAGAAGGAACCGGTAACGCTGTGATAACCACGCGACAACTGCCCCACATCGTCGATCAGCTGATCGGTATGGTAGTCCTCTGCAGCTACGCCGCAGGCCCGCGCCTTCAGGCGCATGTTGATGTCCTTGGTCACCAGCACCACCGGCACCCCAGGCCGCTGTTTGCTGAGCTCGACTACCTGATTGATGATCTTGTTGTCGTTCAGATCTTCCGGCAACGCACTTGACTCGCCGCGCTTGCTCATCAGTATCGACAGACTGCCGGACGGCCCGCTCTTGCCGCGCTGAATCGGCACACCGAGTTCGACCTCTTCCGGCGTAGCGTCGCCTAGCAGCCTGTCTATCAGTCGGATCGCCTGACGGCACTCGGCCGCCACGCTGTGCTTGCCGGTCTTAAGCTGATCGAGTTCCTCCAGTACGGTCATGGGAATAGCGACCTGATGCTCCTGGAAGTTCAGCAGTGCGTTGGGATCGTGGATCAGTACATTCGTGTCGAGGACGTAGAGCGTGGGCTGGGTTGCGCGGGGTCTGCCGTAGTCATCCATACCGATCACCTTCTTCTGGGGCCAGAAACGAAGAGCCGAAAGCGCTTCGCTGCAGAGTGACCGCCATTGCGATTCAGGAGAGCGGACGAGGGAAGCCAGGGGATTCGGGGCTGCCCAGGAGCCGCCACCTGTGTCGCAGGATTCGGCGGTCTGAACTCGGTAATACCGTAAAAGTTATGACAGACAAAAGTCTTTTCCGTTGAATGCTAATTTTTTTCTCAAATCGACCAGACGGCCTTGGCTCGTGCCTTTCGTGCGCGCTATTGTCGTAGATCAAGGTGCGCGCTTTCGTCGCAGCGATTCACTTCAGCGGTTACGTGCACCAGCTGCGGGAACGCCTCGAGTACCGTTTTGTAGTGGTCGGCCGTATGCGTCTGATGCGTCACCACGCTCAAGACGCAGCTGTATTGAGCGCGCCCGACCCTCCATAGATGCAGGTCCATTACCTCGGTATCCGGTACGCGTTGCAGTGCCTGCCGCACCTCATCTACCAGCGGATCATCCATTTCCCGGTCCAATAGCGCCTTGCTCGTATCGCGCAGCAGACCACGCGCCCAGACCAGTATCACCAGAGCCCCGACAATGCCCATTGCCGGGTCCAACCAGCCCCAGCCAAGGTATTTGCCGCCCAGCAAGGCGATGATCGCGGCCACCGAAGTCAGCGCGTCAGTCAGCACATGAATGAAGGCCGCGTGCCGATTCAGGTCTTTGCCGCCCGAAGCGTGCTGGTGTCGATGGTCATGCGAGTGCTCGCCGTGATGATGGTGCTGGTCGCGCAGTAGCCACGCGGATAGCAGATTCACCAGCAAGCCAATCACGGCGACCATCAAAGCAGCATCGAAACTGATCGCTACCGGTGACCAGAATCGCAACAACGACTCGCCAATCATGAACAGCGCGACGATGACCAATAGCAACGCACTGGTAAACCCGGCGAGCACCTCGATCTTCCAGGTTCCGAATGCGAAGCGCTGGTCCGCTGCATAGCGCCGAGCCAAAAGATAAGCCAGCGCAGCCAGCCCTATCGCGACCATATGCGAGGCCATATGCCAGCCGTCCGCCAGCAAAGCCATGGAGTTGAACCAGTAGCCCGCGACGATCTCTGCCAGCATGGTCAAGCCAGTCAGGACCACCACCGCCCAGGTCTGCCGCTCGGAAGTGCGCTCCAGCGGACGGTAGTCGTGGGGCGGTTGCCATTGCGCATGATCACAGCCAGACATACGAACTCCTACTTGGACTCGGCGTAGTTTGGCGCCTCGCCACATGGAAAAAGGCCAACCAGCATCTATCAACCCTATAGCTGGAGCCCAGCCGCCGCTATCCCTACAATCGCGCCATCAGGAAGGAGACCCAATATGCTGATGGTGCTATCCCCAGCCAAGACGCTCGACTACGAAACGCCCCCAATAACCGAACGTTTCACGCAGCCCCAATACCTCGATCACTCGCGATTACTCATCGAGCAGTTGCGCGATTACTCGCCAGCGCAGATCAGCGAGCTGATGCATCTATCTGACAAGCTGGCCGCCCTCAACGTCGCACGCTACGGGAGCTGGGCCGAAGAGTTCACCCCGGAGAATGCCAAGCAGGCACTACTAGCGTTCAAAGGCGACGTTTATACCGGGCTCAGCGTTGAGGACTTCACCGAAAGCGACCTGCTGTTTGCGCAGAAGCACTTGCGCATGCTGTCAGGGCTCTACGGCCTGTTGCGGCCACTGGACCTGATGCAGCCGTATCGCCTGGAGATGGGCACCAAGCTGGCAAATCTGCGCGGCAAGGACCTGTACGCATTCTGGGGCGAGCGAATCAGCGAATGGCTGAACGAGACACTTGCCGAGCAAGGCGATGAGGTTCTTCTCAACTTGGCTTCGAATGAGTACTTCAGTGCCGTCAAACGCAAGGCGCTGAACGCACGGGTAATCAACGTCGACTTCAAAGACATGAAGAATGGCCAGTACAAGATCATTTCTTTTTACGCGAAGAAGGCAAGAGGCCTGATGGCGCGCTGGGTAATCAAGGAACGCATCGGCAGCCCCGACCAGCTGTCCGCGTTCAATTACGAGGGATATCGCTACAGTCCGGACGACTCTAACGCCGACCGACTGGTATTTCTGCGCGACGCCGCCGAACAGTAATCCGCAATGACGTGATGGAACTAGCCGCTTCCATCACCACCCACACCCTCCTTACGAAAACGGCTACTTGAACCCGGTCCAGCGCGTGTCATATCGCTGATCAGGCGATTCAGCCGATTATCGCCGCCGCACTTCCCGCTCCTTGAGTCGGTTCGCAAAAACTCGCCGATCAACGGTTATTGAGACGGGAACTATCCAGCACAGCTCGCAATCATAAGCGCGTACCGACAATTCCAGGTGGAAAGGGACGTCGCACATGAACGTGCATTGGGTAAGCAATCTCACAAATCGCTCCGCACCGGGTCGCAACCTGACCTTGGCGGTAGCGCACTCTCAGGTGGCCACGCGGCTGAAACAACCGCCGGCGGCCACGGCGTCGACCACTGCCAACGCGGCATCTGGCACGACAACAGCCGAGCAAGGCACGAACAGAGGGTTACGGCCATGCAAATGCACCACCCCATTTCGACCAGCCGCGGATGCTACGCACCGCTCGCGACGATGGTGCTCCTCACTTCGCCGTCGGCCGGCCAAAAACGCCCCGCGCAGGTGGCCATGACCATCAGCTCGCCAGAGATACGTCTGGCCTGACTGGCCATGACGCAGCAGCTCATCGATAGCCCCTACAACAGATTTCAATCCCGAGCGCGTTTCGGGACAGAGCGGAGTTCGTTCGGGCCAACCCGCGGCTCTCTCAAGCAAGAACAGTGAACAACCCAGGCGCAGCCACTGGCTGGCGTCACCGAACAAGTAGAACGACCTTCGAAACGATTCAGGAGAAGCAATATGATCCCGGTTATTCTTTCAGGCGGTAGCGGCTCTCGACTTTGGCCCCTTTCCCGCAAGTCGTTCCCTAAGCAATTCCTTGCGCTTACCGGGGAACAGACCCTGTTCCAGCAAACCGTCGAGCGCCTGGCCTTTGATGGCATGCAGCAACCGCTGCTGGTGTGCAACAAGGACCACCGTTTCATCGTCAAGGAACAGCTTGGCGCACGCAAACTCGGCGTTCAGGGCCTTCTGCTAGAGCCGTTCGGCCGCAACACCGCTCCAGCCATCGGCATCGCCGCGATGAAACTGGTCGAAGAAGGCCGTGACGAGCTCCTGCTGGTACTGCCAGCTGACCACGTAATCGAAGATCAGAAAGCATTCCAGCGTTCATTGGCGCTGGCAACCAATGCTGCCGAAAACGGCGAGATGGTGCTTTTCGGTGTTCCGCCGACCCGTCCCGAGACCGGTTACGGCTATATCAAAGCTAGCCAGGACGCCAATGCCGGCTTGCCCGATGGCATCAAGCGTGTCGCTCAATTCGTCGAAAAGCCGGACGAAGTTCGCGCGCAGAGCTACCTGGAATCCGGCGACTACTTCTGGAACAGCGGCATGTTCCTGTTCCGCGCCAGCGTATTCCTGGAAGAGCTGAAGAAGCACGATCCGGATATCTATGACACCTGCTCGCTCGCACTCGAGCGCAGCGTCAAGCATGGCGAAGAAATACTCATCGACCCGGCCACCTTCGCTTGCTGCCCGGACAACTCCATCGACTATGCAGTGATGGAAAAGACCCAATTGGCATGCGTGGTTCCAATGTCCGCAGGCTGGAGCGACGTCGGTTCGTGGTCCTCGATCTGGGACGTGCACGAGAAAGACGAGAACGGCAATGTACTCAAGGGCGATGTAATCGCTGAGGATTCGCGTAACTGTCTGGTTCACGGCAATGGCAAGCTGGTCACCGTGCTCGGCCTGGAAGACGTCGTAGTGGTGGAAACCAAGGACGCCGTGATGGTTGCCCACAAGGACAAGGTGCAGGACGTCAAGAAACTGGTTAGCAAGCTCGACGCCCAGGACCGCAGCGAAACCAAGAACCACTGCGCCGTCTACCGCCCATGGGGCTGGTATGACTCGGTGGACATGGGCGGTCGCTTCCAGGTCAAGCGGATCTGCGTGAACCCGGGCGCCAGCCTTTCCCTGCAAATGCACCACCACCGTGCCGAGCATTGGATTGTCGTTTCCGGGACCGCTCAGGTCACCTGCAACGACAAGACCTTCCTGCTCACCGAGAATCAATCGACGTATATTCCGATTACCTCGGTCCACCGCTTGGCCAATCCAGGGAAAATTCCGCTGGAAATCATCGAAGTTCAGTCAGGCAGCTACTTGGGTGAAGACGACATCGAGCGGTTCGACGATGTATACGGACGCGCAGAACAGGGCAGCGAAGCAAAAGTTGCCCGGTAACTTCTGGTAAACCTAAAGAAACCCGCTTCGGCGGGTTTTCTTTTTTATCATCCTGGCTCTCCGCACACCGCTGGGCGCATACTTGCACGCACAACGCCGAAGGCGTGCGCTCATGAAGCGTGGATTAGGCAACACGTTTTTTTTGAACTACTGCTCGAATTGGCCGTTTTTGATGTAATTGCTTAAACCTTTTCAGTTGACCCTGAGTCTCACCGACATAAGCTCGCCTCTACTGCAATGAAAGACCCTGCAACCGAGGGGCATCTTTCCAAGCAGTCACGCCTTACAACAAACTTGAAATAATAGGATCCTTACGTGACGAAAGACGAACTGCGCGCAGAACTCGAGCGCCAGGCTCAGCGCTTTACCAATGTTTACGGTGGCGAAATCACGACATATGCCGCTGAACGCGAACCCGAGCGCAAACCTTGGCGAAAAAAACCCACTGTTCTCGACCAAGTATTTCAGCAAGAGCTGCAGAAACTCGAGCAGGAGAAACACTCCAATTGCGAGAATGCTGCTGCAGGACAAGCCTGAACCCCAACGGGTAGAGAGCTGGAATCACAGTCATCACGTAAAAGCTGCAGCCAGATGATGACCGTGTCCCAGCGATCGGATCAGCGCTTGCCGCCCAGCAATGATCCGAGCAGCCCTCTGGCTAATTGACGACCCAACTGGCTCGCCGCCTGGCTCAACGCACTTTTCACTACGCGCCCGGCCAGATCGCCCAGGTCCCCGCTGGCAGCACTCTGACCGCGTCGAGGTCTTTCAGGCATGCCTTTAGGTTGTTGCTCGACGGTCTGCGCAGCGCGCGCAGCCAAGATCTCGTACGCCGACTCACGATCGACGGGCTTGTCATAGCGACCACGCAGGCCGGACCGAGCGATGAGCCCCGCACGCTCGGCTTCGCTCAATGGCCCGACACGCGATTGGGGCGGTGCGATCGCCACGCGTTGCACCACCGCTGGTGTGCCTTTCTCCTCAAGCCCACCGACCAACGCCTCGCCAATGCCCAACTGGGTCAACACATCCAACGTCGCGAACTCAGGATTGGCGCGGAATCCATCGGCCACGGAGCGCAGCGCCTTTTGCTCTTTCACCGTATAGGCCCGTAAACCATGCTGGATGCGAAGCCCAAGCTGCGCCAGCACTTGGTCCGGCAGGTCCGCAGGAGACTGGGTGACGAAATAAACGCCCACCCCCTTCGAACGAATCAACCGCACCACTTGGATCAACCGCTCTTGCAAGGCCTTGGGCGTATCCCCAAACAACAGATGTGCTTCATCGAAGAACAGGGCAAGCACCGGTTTGTCCGCGTCGCCACGCTCTGGAAGCTGCTCGAATAACTCGGCAAGCAGCCATAGCAGAAAGGTTGCATAGACCTTCGGCGCTTCATGCACCAGCACACTGGCATCAAGCAGATGGATAGCTCCCCTTCCGTCAGGAGCGGGATGCAGCAAGTCTTCAAGCTGTAGTGCCGGCTCACCGAATAGTGCTTCGACACCCTGCTGCTCAAGGGTCGCCAAGCGCCGCAACAACGCTTGCGACGAGGCACTGGTGAATAATGCGCTGTCCTCACCCAGCACGTGCGGTTCGGCCTTGAGGTGCGCCAACAGCGCCTTGAGGTCTTTGAGATCGAGCAACAGTAAGCCTTCTCGATCAGCCACTTTGAACGCGGCATAAAGCGCAGCCTGCTGGCTGTCGGTCAGCTGCAGTAGATTTCCGAGCAGCAGCGGTCCCATCTCGCTCAAGGTGGTGCGTAGCGGATGACCGCTGCGTCCATGCACATCCCACAGGGTGACCGGATATGCCTGTGGCTGATGGTCAAGCCAGGGCATGCTGGCGATCCGCTCGGCGATTTTGCCCTGTGGCGTGCCGGCTGCGCCCAGCCCGCAGAGATCACCCTTGATGTCGGCGGCGAAGACAGCAACACCCGCATCGCTGAACTGCTCGGCCAGACGCTGCAAGGTAACGGTTTTGCCGGTTCCCGTAGCGCCGGCAATCAGCCCATGTCGATTGGCCAGCCGCAGGAAATGGGTACTCGGCTCGCCACCGGTATCTGCGCCGAGCACCAAACGATCCATCACCGCTGTCATCAGTCAGCCTCCTTGCCGGGCGCACCTGAGCCGCACGGCCCGCTCCCTTTTGCTGCTGGAGCATGTTCAATTGATTCGGCTGGGCTCTGCTCATTCTGCAGACGGGACCAGAGCGCCGCGGCATCTGCGAACTCGGCGCCCTGGTCGGGCGACAGCGCCTGTGGATCGTATCGCTGAGTACAACCGCTACCGATGATCGGTGGCGCTTTGGCTACGGCACGCTCGAGGGGATCGGTCACGGCGACTCCGGATTGTCAGTTGAACACCATCGTCTTGTTGCTATGCACCAGCACGCGGTCTTGCAAGTGATAGCGCAGACCGCGCGAAAGCACCATCTTCTCCACGTCTTTGCCGAGACGGACCATGTCCTCGATGCTGTCGCGATGGCTGACTCGTACCACGTCCTGCTCGATGATCGGGCCCGCGTCGAGCTCTTCGGTAACGTAGTGACAGGTCGCCCCGATCAGCTTCACGCCACGCAGCGAGGCCTGATGATAGGGCTTGGCGCCGACGAACGAAGGCAGAAAGCTGTGATGGATATTGATCACCCGCTGAGCAAACTCGTCGCATAATTCCGACGGCAGAATCTGCATATAGCGAGCAAGCACAATTACATCGGCACGTTGCTCGCGCACCAGGCGGGTTACTTCGGCGAAGGCTTCTTGCTTGTTTGCAGGATCGACCGGCACATGGATGTAAGGAATGCCGTGCCACTCGACCATGCTGCGCAGGTCGTCATGGTTGGAAATCACGCACGGAATATCGCAATCCAGCTCATTGCTGTGCCAGCGGTGCAGCAAATCGGCCAGGCAATGCGATTCACGACTAGCCATCAGCACCACGCGCTTGCGCTGCTCAGAGTCGGTGATGCGCCACTCCATGGAGAACTCGCGCGCAATCGGCGCAAACGCCTGACGGAAGCCCTCCAGGTCGAACGGTAGCGAGTCGGCGCGGATTTCATGACGCATGAAGAACCAGCCACTCTGATGATCAGAATGGTGATTGGCTTCAGTGATCCAACCATTGTAGGTGGCGAGAAAATTACTGACCTTGGCGACAATGCCAACGCCATCGGGACAGGCAATGACCAGCCTGAAAGTACGCATTAAAGGTTACTCCGACTCTAAGGAAACGCGGCATTCTAGCCCAGCAGGCAAAAGCCCAGCCATCGAGTTTAACGCCGCGTCATCGACGGCGAACTCCAAGGCAGGAGCGTCGCCAGTACCGAGACCAAAGGCGATTGTGGGATAGATAGAAACCAATCGAAAAAACTTGTCCGATAAAACAAGGATTGCGGTTATTTACCGCTGAAGCCTTACGGCTTAGCGGTTCACAGCGAAGATGAAATATCCCTTCAAAAAGTAGTCCGGCTTTTTAACCAAACCTATATTTACTTGCGCAATAGGCAGGACTATGATTGCTGCCACTTGCGTTCAAACCTATCCCAAGGAAGTCAAATGTCACTTATCAACGAGTATCGCGCCACTGAAGAAGCCATCAAGGAACTTCAGGAGCGACTGAAGTCCCTTTCCGAAGACGACAAACTGCAAAAGGAACTGGAGTTCGAAGGCAAGCTGCGCGAACTCATGGGTGAATATCAGAAGTCGCTGCGCGATATCATCGCCCTGCTCGACCCAGAAGCCTCCCGCAACGGCAAGAGCCCGCGCGCTGCCAAAGCGCCGGCAACCAGCAAGCGTGCCCGCCGCGTGAAGCAGTACAAGAACCCGCACAGCGGTGAAGTGATTGAAACCAAAGGCGGCAATCACAAGACACTGAAAGAATGGAAGGCCCAGTGGGGTTCCGAAACCGTCGAAAGCTGGGCCACCCTGCTCGGCTAAGTCGTAACGGTTTAAACCGAACGCCATTTCTCGACATAATCATAATGTCGAGAAATGGCGTTTTTATTTGCGCGACTGTTGCCTTCACCCGGCATTGCCAGTCGCCATTTACCGCGACGTTACTCGAAAGCCTTTTCGAGCCAACTAGCTAGCCAGCCCGTAACGCGCACGCAGGCTCAGACCGTAGTCGCGCCATTGCTGTAACAGTTGTTGCTGCGCCGGCGTGGCGGTAACCATGGATTGCTGGATACCCGCCTCGAACTGTGCAAGCGTGTTAGGTGCTCCGTACGTATCGTCGCTCAGTCGTTGCTGGCAGAACTGACGCCACTGCGATTGTTCCTCTGCAGATAACGCGTCGGGAAAGTTGCGCGCGCGGTAGCGAAACAACAGCGCCTCAAGGCGAGCATCATCAAATCGACACGGATGTCTTGCCAGATCGGCAGGTGCCATGTTGCGGACCTGGTCGCACAGTCGCCGGTCCCGGTCGCCAAGAAAGCCGTCATACAACTGTTGCTCCGGGTCTTCGCTTCCGGCGAAACCCTCCTCGCGGTAAATCTCGTCCAGCTTTTCGGTCCAAACCTGCCGCTGCTCACGCAATGCAGCAGCGCGCGCCTGGCAGAGCGACATATCCAGACCCAGGCGCTGAGTATCTGCTTCGCGCAGCACCTTGAGCGGTGCCAGTACCGGGCACTTGTTGACGTGTACCAGCTTCAACGGGACCGGCAGTTCGCCTTCGGCGAGTTGGTCACGGCGGGTATAAAGGCGCTGCCGCAAGGTTTCGGCGCTTTCCTGCAGGAGAGGCTGGGGCTCGGCCTGCAGATCACAGACGATTAGCGCGTTGCGGTTGCGCGGATGCCAACCCAGCGGCAGCACCACCGAAAGAAAATGCCTCGCAGCTGAAAAACGGCCGGATATGTGCACCAGCGGTTCGAGCAGGGTGATCCGTTCCAGCACCGCCTGTTTACGTCGCAGGTTGTAGAGATAGTCATACAGCCGCGGCTGGCGATCACGAACGAGCCTGGCCAGAGCGATGGTAGCGCGCACATCAGACAGCGCATCGTGAGCATTCAAGTGCTCCAGCCCGTTGGCCACGCTCAGGCGCTCGAGCTTGAGCGTCACCCGGCCATCCTCCTCAGGCCAGACCAAGCCTTCCGGACGTAGCGCATAAGCGGTTCGCACCAGGTCGATCAGGTCCCACCGACTATTGCCGCCCTGCCACTCACGCGCGTAAGGGTCGTAGAAGTTGCGGTACAGGCTGTAGCGGGTCACCTCGTCGTCGAAACGCAGGCTGTTATAACCGGCACCGCAGGTTCCGGGCACGGACAGTTGCTGATGCAGCCGCTGAATGAACTCTGCCTCGCACAATCCTTTGTGCTGCAGGACTGCAGGCGTGATGCCGGTAATCAGGCATGCGGCAGGATGCGGAAGAATATCGTCGGAGGGCCGACAGTAAATGTTCAGCGGCTCGCCAATTTCCTCGAGCGCCTCGTTGGTGCGGATGCCCGCTACCTGCAACGGACGATCGCGGCTGGGCGAAATCCCTGTGGTTTCGAAGTCGTACCAGAAGATGCTTGGAGTCACGGGAGAGTCCTTCTCGATCAGCACAGCAGTCTATCAGCCAGGCCGGCACCTCGCAGACCCGGCCCGGCAATGCTCAACGCCGCTGACGCGCTCTATCGACGCGCGGCTCTGCGAACGGCATCCTGCAATAAGGCAGGCATTTCGCCATAATCGCGCTTCGTTGGCTCGCCGGGGCTCATGCACGAGACTCAGGCGCATTGCCGCAGCGGCAGTTGCCGCATAGCATCGCCCTTTGCCTGATTTCAGACGACCTTGCCTTTGCCCTCCATTCTCGACCGACAAGCCCTGCTCGACACAAACCTCCGCGTCGAGACACCCGAGGGCATCGATCTCCTTCTGCGCCCGGCCGGACTGGTGCCACGTGCCCTCGCCTTCTCCATCGACCTGGCGATTCGTGCGGCCGTCCTGCTGGCGCTTTTTATCACCCTTGGACTTCTAGGCAAGTTCGGCATGGGCCTGGGAACACTGCTGCTGTTCCTTGTGCAGTGGTGGTACATGGTGCTTTTCGAAGTACTGAATCAAGGCCGCACCCCTGGCAAATACTGGCTGGGACTGCGCGTCGTGCATGACGACGGCACGCCAGTCGGCTGGTCTTCCTCGCTCACCCGTAATCTGCTGCGATTCGTCGACATGCTGCCATTCGGATATTTCCTCGGCGCCCTGAGCTGCCTTGGCCACCCGACTTTCAAGCGCCTCGGCGATCTGGCGGCCGGCACGCTGGTTGTCTATCAGGAGAAGCCACAGCCACGCCCTACGCTTCCCGATGCCGAGCCGGCCACAGCGCCCCTCGCGCTGACCCTGGACGAGCAGCGCGCACTGATCAGCTTTGCCGAACGCCATGGGAGCCTGTCTGCCGAACGCCGCCTGGAGCTGGCGTCAATTCTGGCCGCCCCCCTTGGGACCAGTGACGAGAATGCCGAAGCGAAAATCCATGGCATCGCCCGCTCGTTGGTGGGCTCGCCATGAAGCAGGCCCTATTCGAGCGCCAGCACCAGGCCGAGTGGCAAGAATTCGCCATACAGCTGGACGCGCTTGAGCGCGGCAAACAGAGCAGTACGCAAGCCAGCACATTTCCGAGCGCCTACCGCCAACTCTGCCAACAACTGGCCTTGGCAGAGTCACGCGGTTACAGCAGTCAACTGATCGAGCAATTGCGTCAGCTCGCGCTCCGCGGGCATCAGCAGCTCTACCGCCATCGCAGTCCATTGCTCGGCCGCGTGCTGGGCTTCATCAGCGGAGGTTTCGCCCGCTCGGTCCGTGAACAATGGCGCTACGTGCTGGCCGCCAGCCTGCTGTTCTACGGCAGCCTGATCAGCATGGCTGTACTGGTTTACCTATATCCCGAACTGGTCTACAGCATCCTGCCACCCGAACAGGTCGCCCAGATGGAACAGATGTACGACCCGGACGCCAGCCGCTTGGGGCGTTTCGCCGAGCGAGGCGCTGGCGACGATTGGCTGATGTTCGGCTACTACGTGATGAACAACATCGGCATCGCCTTCCAGACGTTCGCCAGCGGATTGCTGTTCGGTCTCGGCACGCTGTTTTTCCTGCTGTTCAATGGCCTGACCATTGGCGCCGTGGCCGGCCATCTGAGCGGCATCGGCTACCACCAGCCGTTCTGGTCGTTCGTCATCGGTCATGGCGCCTTCGAACTGACGGCAATCACCCTTGCAGGTGCTGCTGGCCTGCAGCTTGGCGTCGCGCTGCTTGCGCCAGGCCGACTGACACGCGGGGACGCGCTGCGTCAGGCAGCCAAACGCGGTATTCAGCTAGTCGGCGGTGCCACGCTTTTTCTGCTGATCGCCGCGTTCGTCGAGGCCTATTGGTCGTCCATGACCCTCGCCACGCCAGCAATCAAGTACATCGTCGGCGCCCTGCTCTGGCTAATCGTGGCCGGTTATTTCTGCCTGACCGGGCGAGGTCAGCATGCAACTGAGTGATGCCAGCGTCTCGATCCGTCCTCGCAGCCCATGGGAAGCCCTGGACCTCGGCACCCTGCTAGCCAGGCGCCACGCGAAGCTGCTGATGGCAACCTGGGCCGCCGTCACGCTGCCGGTTTTCGCGCTGACCAGCCTGCTGCTCTGGCAGCATCCGAGCATCGCGCTGCTGTTGTTCTGGTGGCTGAAGCCGCTTTATGAGCGGCTACCACTGCACATTCTGTCCAGAGCGTTGTTCGGCGAAACGCCCGGGCTCAGAGAAAGCCTGAAGGCGTTTCCCGGCCTGCTGCGGTCGCAGTGGTTCGCCAGCCTGACCTGGCGCCGGCTGAGTACGACACGCAGCTTCGATCTGCCCGTGCAACAACTCGAGGGGCTCGACGGCAAAGCGCGAACGCAGCGCGTGGTTGCCCTGAGTCTGCGCAACGGGCGCGCAGCGAGTTGGCTGACCGTGGTCGGCGTGCATCTGGAAGGCGCACTCTGGCTCGGCCTGCTCGGCGTGCTGTATTTCCTCCTGCCAGCGCAGCTGGTGCAGCGCTGGAACTGGGAAGACCTACTCGGACTAAGCGGCGAATGGCTCTGGCTCGAACACCTGTCCAACCTGCTCTACGTCCTGGTACTGATTGTCTGGGAGCCGATCTACGTCGCCTGCGGCTTCAGCCTCTATCTCAACCGGCGCACACATCTGGAAGCCTGGGATATCGAACTGGCCTTCCGCCGACTGCGTCAGCGCCTGCTCGGTACCGTGCCGATGCTCCTGCTCGCCTGTGGGCTGTTGCTATGGCCGGCGCAACAGGCAGCCTGGGCGGCCCCCGCTGCTCAAGCCGACGAAATCCAGCCAGGCCCGGAAAGTAAGCGCCTGCTCAATCAGCCAGTGACCAGCGAAGCAGCGCGCGAACGAATCGAGGCCTTGCTGGACCAGCCACCCTTTCAACACCGCGAAACGGTAACTCGCTGGCGCCTGGGCGATGGCGACGAGGCCAAACAGCCAGGTGCGCTGGCACGCCTGATCGAACGCCTGCTTCAGGGCGGCTCGTTCTGGCACGGTCTGGACCGTCTGGCGCAGGTTCTCGAGGTTCTGCTCTGGACCGCTCTGGCGCTGCTGGTCGCGCTTGTGCTGTGGCGCTACCGCGATTGGCTGCGTACCTTCGGCGGCCGTATGCGGTTGCCGAACCGGCGCCGCATGGCGCCGCCCGAGCAACTGTTCGGCCTAGATGTCGCCCCGCACAGCCTGCCAGACGATATCGCCAGCGAAGCCGAACGGCTCTGGCAGCTAGACCCGCGCGCGGCGCTGGCGTTGCTCTATCGCGGCTTGCTCTGCCGTCTGCTGCGCGACTTCCAGCTGCCCTTGAAGGCAGCGCACACCGAGGGCGAGGTTCTGCAGCAGGTGCGTGATCTGCAGCTCGACCCGCTGTCGCGATTCGCTGAACAGCTCACCCGCCACTGGCAGCAACAGGCTTACGGGCATCGCCCTGCCGACGAGCAAGTGCGCGACGCGCTGTGCGCCGATTGGCGCGCACTGTTTGTCGAGGGCGGGCAGCCATGAACCGCCTCCACACGCGCCTTCTGGCCTTCGTCGCGATCCTGCTGCTCGGCCTGCTGATCATCTGGCTGAGCGGCCACCTGCAGCCGTATGAGGATGTCGTCGAACACGGCGCTGCACCGCAGGCGCGAAGCAACGACTATCTGGCCGCCGAGCTGTTTCTGCGCGACCTTGGCCTGCAGGTCAGCCACCACGAAGGCATCGCCGGGCTGGAGACGCTGCCGACCAGCGGCCAGACGCTGCTATTGCTCGGTGACCGCCGCAACATGACGCCTCGGCAGACCGGGCGCCTGCTGGATTGGGCCGCCGCCGGCGGGCATCTGGTCGTCGTTGCAGAGCGGCTGTGGGATGAGAAAGCAGGCAAAAGCGGCGACCTGCTGCTCGATCAACTCAACCTGCAGCAGTACTCAACCAAGGATCTGGATGAAGACACCCAGACGCCACAGCCATCCAAGACAGAACAGCATCCGCAGTTGACCAAGCTGTATCTGGAGAATGAAAGCGCGCCGGCCTATCTCGCCTTCGATACGGATTTCCATCTCTACGACGCCGACAACCGCGCCCACGCCTGGGCCAACAGCGCGGGCGCGACGCACATGCTGCAACTGCAGCACGGTGACGGGTTGGTCACCGCGCTGACCGACAGCTGGATCTGGCAGAACCGCAATATCGACGAATACGACCATGCCTGGCTGCTCTGGTACCTGGCTCAGGACAGCGAAGTCACCCTGGTGCACCGCAGCGAACATGACAGTCTGTTGGCGCAACTGCGCCGCCACTTCCCGGAGTTGCTCACCGCGCTGGGTCTGCTCACGCTGTTTGCACTCTGGCATGCCGGGCAGCGCTTCGGCCCGCTGCAGTCTCCGGCCAGCCCGGCGCGTCGCCAGCTGCAAGAGCATCTGCGCGGATCGGCAGACTTCCTGTTGCGCCATGGCCGCGAGCAAAGCCTCCTGCAACGCCTTCAGCACGACATTCAACGCCGGGCCAAGCATCGCCATCCCGGCTTCGACGAGCTACCACTCAGTGGGCAGCTGATACTTCTTTCACAACTTTCCAGCCTGCCGCCTGCCAGCATCGAACAGGCCATGCGCCCCGTGTCGCAGCAACGCCTGTCGGCCACCGAATTCACCCGGCAGGTCGCCTACCTGCAAACCCTCAGGAATGCCCTATGAGCGAAAACACCTCCGAATCAAACAGCGCCGCGCCAAGCGCCAACCCTGCGAGCCAGCGTCTGCGAGCCAGCCAGCTAGCCCAGGCGTTGCGCGATGAATTGCACAAGGCGGTGATCGGCCAGGACGAAGTCATTGATGGCGTCCTCACCGCGCTGATCGCTGGCGGCCACGTGCTGATCGAAGGCGTACCCGGACTGGGCAAAACACTGCTGGTACGGGCGTTGGCGCGCTGCTTCGGCGGCGAATTCTCGCGAATCCAGTTCACCCCCGATCTGATGCCCAGCGACGTTACCGGCCATGCGGTCTACGACATGCAGACCGAGCAGTTCAAGCTGCGCAAAGGCCCGGTATTCACCAACCTGCTACTGGCAGATGAAATCAACCGGGCCCCGGCCAAGACCCAGGCCGCGCTGCTCGAGGTGATGCAGGAGCGACAAGTGACCCTGGAAGGCAAGGCCTTGGCCGTGCCGCAACCCTTTCTGGTCATGGCCACCCAGAACCCGATCGAGCAGGAAGGCACCTATCCGCTGCCCGAAGCCGAGCTCGATCGTTTCATGCTGATGCTACGTATGGATTACCCCCAAGCCGACGAGGAGCTGGAGCTGGTGCGCCAGGTCACCCGCTCGGCACGGGCCGACATGCTCGACGTCAGCGCCTTGCGTCAGTTGGTGCAGGCACGCGATGTGCTGGCCTTGCAGAAGATCGCCAGCGAACTACCGCTCGACGATCAGGTTCTGGACTACGCCGTGCGCCTGGCGCGCAGCACACGCAGCTGGCCGGGCCTGGCACTAGGTGCCGGCCCGCGCGCTTCGATCGCCCTGGTTCGCGGCGGGCGCGCCAGGGCCTTGCTGCGCGGCGGCGAATTCGTCACGCCGGACGATATCAAGGGCTGCGCATTGGCCGTACTGCGCCATCGCGTACGGCTCTCCGCGGAGCTTGATATCGAAGGGCTTTCGGTGGACCAGGTGCTGCAGCAGGTGCTCGGCCAGGTGGCGGCTCCGCGCGCATGACTCCATCCCGTCGCCTGCTCGTTGCGCTGGCAACGCTGGTGCTCCTGGCCGTCCCACTTGGCGCGCTCACCGCTATGGGTATCGAAGCCGAAGGTTGGCGCTCTGCCTGGTGGGGGCTTTTGCTGGCATTGGGGATGGTCGCTGTGCTCGACGCACGCAACCTGAAGCGGCGGCCTTCGCCGTCATTGCAACGCAGCCTGTCAGGCAACCTGCCGCTGGGTCACTGGAGCAACGTGCAGCTGTTGGTTCGCAACGAGGACACCCATCCTGCCGAGCTGGAACTGTTCGACCACGTGCCGGAAGGCATGCTTTTCGAGCAGCTGCCGCAACGAATACGCCTGCAACCCTGGGAGCATTGCCAAATCACCTACCGGCTGCGTCCGGTTCGCCGCGGACGCTTTGCCTTCCAGCGCTGCGACATGCAGCTGACCAGCCCTTTGGGCCTATGGCGCAGCAAACGCCAGCTGCCGCTGGCCGATGACACCCGGGTCTACCCCGACTTCGCCCGGTTGCACGGTGCCGGCCTGCAAGCCGTCGACGTCTGGCTGAACCGCCTCGGCGTGCGCCAGCAGCCCAGGCGCGGCCTGGGGCTGGAGTTTCATCAATTACGCGAATTTCGCGAGGGCGATACGTTGCGGCAGATCGACTGGAAAGCCACAGCACGCACCCGAATGCCGATTGCCCGCGAATATCAGGACGAGCAAGACCAGCAGATCGTGCTGATGCTCGACTGTGGCCGTCGTATGCGTAGTCAGGACGCAGAACTTACCCACTTCGATCACGCGCTCAATGCCGGCCTGCTGCTCGCCTACGCCGCGCTGCGCCAGGGCGACGCAGTGGGCGTCTGCACCTTCGCCGGCGAGCCACGATATGTCGCGCCCGCCAAGGGTCAACAACAGTTGCGCGTATTGCTGAACAGCCTCTATGACCTGCAGCCCACCCAGCAGCCAGCTGATTATGGTGCGGCGACCGAACAGCTATTGGCCAGGCAACAGCGCCAGGCGCTGGTGATCGTCCTAAGCAATCTGCGCGACGAAGACGATGCAGAGCTGCATGCCGCTCTGCAGCGACTTTCGCGACGGCATCGCGTGCTGCTGGTGAGCCTGCGCGAAGAAGTGCTGGACCACCTGCGTGTGCGGCCGGTGCAAAATCTGGACGATGCGCTCGACTACTGCGGCGCGCAGGATTACCTGAGCGCACGCCAGCAGCTGCACAAACGCCTTATGGCCAATGGCATGCCAGTGCTGGACGTCCCACCTTGCGATCTGGGACCAGCACTGGTCGGGCGCTATCTGGCATGGAAAAAGACAAGAACGCTGTAGCGGCCTTACAGGCCGAGACAACAATCCTTGTCGGTGAATCGATCAGGCGCTGAGCTGGCGTGATGCGACAGCGGCATGTGCAGCATCGGCTGAAAGCTGAAGTAGTGATGCAACGCGGTGACCATCTCGCGAATTTCGGTTGGCGGCTCGACCAGGGAAAAGCCGGTGTCGTAACTCCCTGGCGTGACGTCCTCGCTTGACCACAGGCTGAACGCACTGAAGTCCACATGGCGCAGCTGGCCAGTCTGGCCCGGAATCTTCAAGCGCATCTCGAAGCTGACGCCGAGCATCATCGGATAGGGGCTGATCAGCATCAGCCCGCCTTCGGACAGGTTGCCGATAAAACCAAGCGGCTTTTCGGTAAACCGGTTGAATACATTGAGGTAATACGGCAACTGATGCCGTTGGATACGACGCTGGTTCGCCATGTTCATGTCGTCGGAGCCTTCAACCTTAGCCCTGCAATTCGAATCCCTTCGGCTCAGTTGCATTCCTGGCCGATACGCGCTGCCAGGCGCTGTCGAGCCGCCTCTACTTCACTTTCACTGTAGTAGACGCGCTCGCCCGCCGCATCGTTACGAAAAAAGCGTCCGCCAAGCTGCAGTTGTGACAACTGCCTGCGAAGGGCCTGGCATTCCTGCTCCCGGGCGGCATGAAGCTGGCCAGCCTGCTCGCGCGCCGCCTGCTTTTCCTGCCGTCGGGCGTCGAAGAAACGTTCGCTGCGCGCCTCGCGCTCGCGGGTCTGCTCGTCTCGCTCGACCACTTGCGGCCGTACATCAACCTGCTCGGCTCCAGCCGGTGGGCGCTGGCCAAAATGCACGCGTCCATCACCGTCAGTCCAGCGGTAGATCTGCGCGGATGCCAGCGCTGGCAGCAGCATGGCAGTCAGAAGCAACGCTCGCATGTTCTCTCACCTGGTTTCACGACATCAGCGCTTGGCCGGATGAACCACAACAGGCGGCTCGACATGATAGTGGCCCAGCTGCCTAAGCGTCTCCAGACGCGCACGTGCTCGATAGGCGTATTCGCTGGCTGGGTAGCGGTCGACGATAAAGCGGTAGGTTTCGCCGGCGTCGACGAACAGCCCCTGGCGCTCCAGACATTGCCCCCGCAGCAGGGAAATCTCCGGCTGCACCTGGCTGCGCGGTTTGCTGCGGCGTTCCGCCTGCGACAACGATTGCATCACTCGCTCGCAGTTGTCGGCCTCGTAATGCTGGTAAGCCGCATCCAGGTGGCGATCGGAAGCATGGCGGCTGCTGCAGCCGACGGTCACAAGACTCAGAAAAATAATGATCAAGGTGCGCATGGGTTCCTCCGTATGCCTCCTGTATCGACCGTATTGGAAAAACCTGCAGACAGCCCGTCAAACAAGGCCGAAAGAGTAGTGCCCGCCGACCGATGACTACAACCGGCGAGCATAGTAGCCTCGCAGCCAGCCAGAAAAAGGAGCAATTGAATGATTCCGCGTCGCACCAAGATCGTCGCCACCCTGGGCCCAGCAAGCAGCTCGCCGGAAGTGTTGGAAAAGATGATCGTCGCCGGGCTGGACGTCGCCCGCCTGAATTTCTCCCACGGCAATCCCGACGAGCATCGCGCCCGGGCCGAGCTGGTTCGCGAAATCGCCGCGCGCCATGGCCGCTTCGTCGCGCTGCTCGGAGACTTGCAGGGGCCGAAGATCCGCATCGCCAAGTTCACCGCCAAGCGCATCGAGCTCAAGGAAGGCGACCAGTTCCGCTTCTCCGTGACCCACCCGCGCGATGCCGGCAACCAGGAAGTGGTCGGTATCGACTATCCGGATCTGGTCAAAGACTGCACCGTCGGCGACGAATTGCTGCTCGATGATGGGCGCGTGGTGATGCGCGTCGACAACACCACGGCTGATGAACTGCATTGCACCGTGTTGATCGGCGGCCCGCTGTCGGACAACAAGGGTATCAATCGCCGCGGCGGCGGCCTGACTGCACCGGCGCTGACCAATAAGGACAAGGCCGATATCAAGCTGGCCGCTGAACTGAAGCTGGACTACCTTGCAGTCTCCTTCCCGCGCGATGCCGCGGACATGGAACTGGCGCGCCGCCTGCGCGACGAAGCCGGCTCCGACGCCTGGCTGATCGCCAAGATCGAGCGGGCCGAAGCGGTAGCCGATGACGAAGCACTGGACGGTCTCATCCGCGCCAGCGATGGCGTGATGGTGGCCCGTGGCGATCTGGGCGTTGAAATCGGTGACGCCGAACTGGTCGGCATCCAGAAGAAGATCATCTTGCACGCCCGCCGCCACAACAAAGTGGTGATCACCGCGACGCAGATGATGGAGTCGATGATCCACAGCCCGATGCCGACCCGCGCCGAGGTGTCCGATGTAGCCAACGCGGTACTCGACTACACCGATGCGGTGATGCTTTCGGCCGAAAGCGCCGCTGGCGAATATCCGATCGAAGCGATCAAGGCCATGGCGCGCGTGTGCTGCGGCGCAGAGAAGCATCCAACCAGCACCAAGTCGGGCCACCGCCTCGGCCAGCAGTTCGAACGCTGCGATGAAAGCGCTGCGCTGGCGGCGATGTACACCGCCAATCATTTCCCGGGCGTAAAAGCGATCATCGCCCTGACCGAAAGCGGTTACACGCCGCTGATCATGTCGCGCATACGGTCTGCGGTGCCGATCTTCGCCTTCTCTCCGCACCGCGCAACCCAGGCGCGCGTCGCGCTGTTCCGTGGCGTCCAGACCGTACCGTTCGATCCTGCTGCGCTGCCGGCAGACAAGGTCAGTCAGATGGCGGTAGAGGAGTTGCTCAAGCGCAACATCGTGCAGCCTGGCGACTGGGTGGTGCTCACCAAGGGTGACAGTTATCACGACAGCACCGGTGGCACCAACACGATGAAGATCCTGCGCGTCGGCGACCAGTAAACTCGACGGGCTAGACACGAGGCCGGCTTATGCCGGCCTCGTGCTTTCTGCGGTTAGCGCGACTGCGGCGAAGGACTCGCGCCAATGAACGCATCGCTGAATATCTGCCTGCGCGGCAACCCTGCGAGAAACAGCTGCCGAGCACTCGTCTCGACGAATACCGGACCACCGCACAGCAGGGCTATCTCCTGTCGCGCGGCTGGTTTCAGCGTGCGCAAAGCGTTGTCACGCTCGCCGGTATCGATCCATTCCAACTGCAGGTTTGCATGCCTGCTTGCCAGCTCCTGCAGCGGCCCGCGCAGGTAGTGGCCATCGCTACAGACATGCAACAGCCTGATAGCCCCGCTATGACCCTGCCGCAAGCTCTCGCGCAGCAGCCCCCACAAAGGCGCCAATCCGGTTCCAGCCGCCAGCAGCAGCAAGGGCCGCTCGGACCAGTCCGGTTCGTAATGCAGTGCACCGCCATGCAAGTCACCCAGCTGCAACGCATCGCCTGGGCGCAGCTGTCGAGCGGCATCGCAGAAAGCGCCGGGGCGACTGCAGTCGACGTGGAACTCCAACCATGGGTCATCACCGGGCAGGCTGGCCAGCGAATAGGGCCGAGCGATACCGGCTGCGGTCCACAACAGTAGATGCTGCCCAGCGCGATAGCGCAGCGGCCGCTCCGGCAACAGACGCAGCCGCAGCACGTTGCTGTTCAGCCACTGCACGCTCTCGACACGCGCTGCCTGCCCATCGCGGCGAGGATCGAAGACCTGCACGCCAAGGTCGCCATCGACACGGCACTGGCAGGCCAGTCGCCAGCCCGCCGCCCGCTGTTCGGGCGACAACAGATCCGGCTGGAGGTCGTGCGGCTCACCCTCTACACAGCGCACCAGACAGGCATGGCAGCTACCGGCACGGCAGCTGTACGGCACTGGCGAACCCGCACCGATCAAGGCATCGAGCAGGTTCGTTTCGGGCGCAACCATCCAGCGTTGACCCGCACAGTGCAGCTCAGGCATCGCTGGTAACCCATGCCGGCTCACAGCGATTACGCCCGGCACGCTTGGCGCGGTAAAGCGCTTCGTCGGCCCGCTGCAATGCAGCATCCAGATCGTCCCCGGCATTGAGCAGCGTCAGGCCGATCGACAAGCTGAGATGGCCGGCTGCGATGTTTGTGTCCTCCGGTTTGGCGTTGGCGAACGCTTCACGCAGGCGTTCGCAGCAGGCGGAGAATTGCTCGGCGTCGGTATTGGGTAGCAGCAATACGAATTCCTCACCGCCGTAGCGGGCCAGCACATCGTCATCACGCAGGCAGGATCTGGCCACACTGGCGAAAGTCTGCAACACCCGGTCGCCGATAGCGTGCCCATGGATATCGTTGATGCGCTTGAAATGGTCCAGGTCGATCAGAGCAAGGCCCGATTGATGACCCCTGCGCAAGCGGCTCAGGTCGCCCTCGGCGATACGCAGAAAACGCCGCCGGTTATACAGGCCAGTCAACTCGTCGGTGGAAGCCAGATCTTCGAGCTGACGCATCATCCCACGCAGCGTGTCCTGATGCGCCTGCAGGGCGAAGCGCCGCTGGCGCATGCGCTGACGCAAGCGGTACACATGTCCGGCAAACAGACACATCCAGATCAGCGTCACCAGCAACACACTGGCTTGAAGCAAGAAGACGTCGGTTTCCACCGGGCGCTGCAAGAGGTAGTCCAGCGCAGCCATGCCAACGAAACTGACGAAAGCCAGCGCGGCGTAGCGAATGAACACCTTGGGTGGGAGGAACACAGCAAACATCAGCACGAGCAGGTAAAGCACCAGCAGCGAACCACGCGCGCTGCCCAGGTTGAACAGAAAGGATGTCAGCCAGATCAACCCCAGCAGTACCTGAGGCTCGGTCAGGCTGGGGTCCTTCGAGCGCAGGTTGATTCCGCGATGAAACAGCCAGAAGAACAGCAGTTGGCTGACAACGATCAGCGCCGAATGCATCACAGCACTGGTGACCGAAGCCCGGTAGAAGCCACCCGCCACGGCTACCCAGGTCAGCACCAACGCCAACCCGTAAGTCACCGAGGCCAATGCGAACCGCCGCGTAACCAACTGCTGCAACGCTCGCATATCGGTTTCGTCTCGCATCGCACTCATAGGGATCCTTCCCATTGTGGCAATTTGCCGCACTCTACGCTTACCGAAAACAAAAACCTAGCCGGCATTCCCATCGCTCCTGGTCCATCCGTGTACCGCGCAGCTTGACGCGTTATACTGCGCCGCATTTTTTCGCGGCGCGTCGACTGCCACTCCCGACGCGCCTCTTACCGCCCCGCCATGAGGACGCGCTGCATGACCGTGATCAAGCAAGACGACCTGATTCAAAGCGTCGCCGACGCTTTGCAATTCATTTCGTACTACCATCCCGTGGATTTCATCCAGGCGATGCACGAAGCCTACCTGCGTGAAGAGTCCCCGGCTGCCCGCGACTCCATGGCGCAGATCCTGATCAACTCGCGCATGTGCGCCACTGGCCACCGCCCGATCTGTCAGGACACCGGCATCGTCACCGTCTTCGTCCGCGTAGGCATGGACGTGCGCTGGGACGGCGCGACCATGAGCCTGGACGACATGATCAACGAGGGCGTACGCCGCGCCTACAATCTGCCGGAGAACGTGCTGCGTGCTTCGATCCTGGCCGACCCCGCAGGTTCCCGGAAGAACACCAAAGACAATACGCCAGCAGTCATCCACTACTCCATCGTGCCCGGCGACAAGGTAGAAGTGGACGTCGCGGCCAAGGGCGGCGGCTCCGAGAACAAGTCGAAGATGGCCATGCTCAACCCGTCCGACTCCATCGTCGACTGGGTATTGAAGACCGTTCCGACCATGGGTGCTGGCTGGTGCCCGCCAGGCATGCTCGGTATCGGCATTGGCGGCACAGCTGAAAAAGCCGCGGTGATGGCCAAGGAAGTGCTGATGGAGTCCATCGACATCCATGAACTCAAGGCCCGTGGCCCGCAGAACCGCATCGAAGAAATGCGTCTGGAGCTGTTCGAGAAGGTCAACCAGCTCGGCATCGGCGCTCAGGGGCTGGGCGGTCTGACCACCGTGCTCGACGTGAAGATCATGGATTACCCAACCCACGCCGCCTCACTGCCGGTGTGCATGATCCCCAACTGCGCCGCCACCCGTCACGCGCACTTCGTGCTCGACGGTTCCGGCCCGGCCGAGCTGACCCCGCCGCCGCTGGATGCCTACCCGGAAATCGTCTGGGAAGCCGGCCCGAGCGCGCGTCGCGTCAATCTCGATACCATCACTCCAGAAGAAGTGCAGAGCTGGAAGCCGGGCGAAACCGTGTTGCTTAACGGCAAGATGCTCACCGGCCGCGACGCTGCGCACAAGCGCATGGTCGACATGCTGAACAAGGGCGAAGAGCTGCCGGTCGACCTCAAGGGCCGTTTCATTTACTACGTCGGCCCGGTCGATCCGGTCGGTGACGAAGTGGTTGGCCCTGCTGGCCCGACTACAGCCACACGTATGGACAAGTTCACCCGTCAGATCCTGGAAAGCACTGGTCTGCTGGGCATGATCGGCAAGTCCGAGCGCGGCCCGATCGCCATCGAGGCGATCAAGGACAACAAGGCCGTCTACCTGATGGCGGTTGGCGGCGCGGCCTATCTGGTCGCCCAGGCGATCAAGAAGTCCAAGGTGCTGGCCTTCGCCGAACTGGGCATGGAAGCGATCTATGAGTTCGAAGTGAAGGACATGCCGGTCACCGTTGCCGTCGATACCAACGGCGAGTCGGTACACATCACCGGCCCGGCGATCTGGCAGCAGAAGATCGCCGAAAGCCTGGCGGTCGAAGTGCAGTAAGCGGCACGTCGAAAACAAAAGCCCGGCCTCAGTGCCGGGCTTTTTGTTGCGTGCAATTCAGCGGTTGAAGCGCTCGACCAATGCCCGAAGGCCATGCGCTGCGCATTCCAGATCGCGGCCACGCTGCATGGTCAGGTCCGCCTTGCTGACGTTGCTGTCAGTGGTCACCGCGATACTGGTGACCTGGCGAGCGATATCTTCGGCTACATGAGCCTGCTCCTCGGCCGCAGCCGCCATCTGCTGGCTCATGCCGGTGATGCGGTTGACTGCTTCGCGAATGCCCTGCAGCGCCTGCTGCGCGCCGACGACCTGGGCCAAACCTTGCGCGGCCTCCTTGTTACCCACCTGAGCAATCGCCACGGCGTCGTCCGCTTTGCTGGTCAACGACTGGATGATGGCCTGGATTTGCTGCGTCGAGTCTCGGGTTTTGCTCGCCAGGGCTCGGACCTCGTCGGCAACCACTGCGAAACCCCTGCCCTGCTCGCCGGCTCGCGCCGCCTCGATGGCAGCATTGAGCGCCAGCAAATTGGTCTGCTCGGCGATGCTCTGAATCATGCCGGCAGCGGACATGATCTGTTGGGTTTCACCCGCCAGTTCGTTTACCGCGTTGCCGATGTTGGTGACAGTCCCGGCCAGCATCTCCATCGCCTTGCGGGAGCTGGCAGCGACCCGGTCGCCGTCGTCTGCCAGTGCATTCGCCGTGGTGGCTTCCTCGGCCGTGTGTTGAACGTGGCCAGCCACTTCAGTAATGGATGCGGTCATCTGAGTCACCGCAGTGGCCGTCATATCCGTTTCGCCGCGCTGATGGCGCAAGTCATTCTCGGTCTGGCTGGCCAGCGAGTATGTCTCGGCCGAAGCGCTTGCGACCTGCCCGGCCAGATCAGAAAGACGCGTCAGTGCGGTACGCAAACGTGCATCTTCACTGACCAGTGCCATTTCCAGTCGCGCGGCATTGCCGTGCTGTTGAGTGTAGGTGAGCGCAACCACCGAGTCGGTAAACGCCTCGGGCGCCCGCTGCAGTATCCGCAGCATCTGCCGTTCAGCGGCATAGTGGCAGCTGAGCCCCAGGGCAAAGAACAAACCGAGCACGACCACCGCTTCCGCAGCCGGTGGCAACCAAAACAGGCCGCCAGCCGCCAGCGCCGCTGCGCCCATCGGCATAGCCAGTACGCGTGCCCAGCCCTGGACCTTGCGGCTCAACGAGACTGCCGGGCGACCGGCACGCAAGCGCTCGTACAGCGCACTAGCCTGGGTGACCTGCTCGGCAGTCGGCTTGACCCGAACCGACTCGAAGCCGGTCAGCTTGCCGTTGTCGAAAATGGGTGTGACGTAGGCGCTTACCCAGTAGAAATCACCGTTCTTGCAACGGTTCTTGACCACGCCCATCCAGCTCTTGCCAGCCTTCAAATAGCGCCACATGGCCTCGAAGACCGCGGGTGGCATGTCCGGATGGCGCACCACATTGTGGTCGCTTCCGGTCAGCTCCGCTCGGGAGTAGCCACTGATCGCGACAAACTCATCGTTGCAATAAAGGATTTTGCCCTGGGTGTCGGTCGCAGAAATCAGTCGCTGATTTGCCGGAAAGGTTCGCTCGATGTTGCTTACCGGCCCGTTGTTTCTCATCGCCTGATCTCCATGATCGCGATCCGCCAAAAAATGGGACTCGCCGGTCAGGACGAATCACTCTGTTACAAGAAGTCGGACAAAGCAGAGCGAACTTGAGCAGGAGGCGGAATAATCAGCCGAACGGAACCGAGCTTATGCAGACGCGCTACTGACCGCAGCGTTGCTCCTGAATATAGAGCGCTTCTACTTTCGCCCTGGCCCAGGGCGTTTTGCGCAGGAACTTCAGGCTCGATTTGATGCTCGGGTCATTGCTGAAGCAGCGGACATCGACCCGCTCGGCGAGACCGTCCCAGCCAAAGCGTGAATGCAGGTCGACAAGGATGGCCTCCAGCGTCACGCCGTGAAGAGGATCTTTTGCTTGGGTCATGATACTCACGCACTCGAGGACGGCGCCTCTCAGATGAAAAAGGCCCGCGGCGCAGACTGCGTAGCGGGCCTTTGATGCAGCAGCCATGTTACAGGCTGATGCGGGTTCCGAGCACCTCAAGGAATGCCGCCAGCCACGCCGGATGCGCTGGCCATGCCGGAGCACTGACCAGATTGCCGTCTGTATGCGCCTGGTCCACCGGAATATCCACGTAGTCGCCACCGGCCAGTTTTACTTCCGGCGCACAGGCGGGATACGCACTGCAGGCACGCCCCTTGAGTACCCCGGCAGCAGCGAGCAGCTGGGCGCCGTGACAGACGGCGGCGATCGGCTTCTTGGCTTCGTCGAATGCACGTACCAGCGCCAACACTTGCTCGTTCAGGCGCAAGTACTCCGGCGCACGACCACCAGGGATCACCAGGGCGTCGTAGTCCTCGGCGCGCACTGCGGCGAAGTCGAAGTTCAACGCAAAGTTGTGGCCCGGCTTTTCGCTGTAGGTCTGATCGCCTTCGAAATCGTGAATCGCCGTGCGCACGCTATCGCCCGCCTTCTTGTCCGGGCATACGGCATGCACGCGATGGCCAACCATCTGCAGCGCCTGGAACGGCACCATGGTCTCGTAGTCCTCGGCGTAGTCACCTACCAGCATCAGAATATTCTTTGCCGCCATTGGATCGTCCTCCTTACGCGGTTTTGGAGCTTCGCTCCGATACGCGACAGCTTCAGCTGCCTCGATTGAAGATGTTCACCAGTAACCGATCCATCCAACCCCACATGCGCTGATAAAGCCGCAGATGCAGAGGCCGGGCATACCAACTGGCCAAATCGATTTCGACGCTGTTCTGAAAGTCACGCTCGAAACACGCCTGCACCTGCGTGCTCAGCGAGGCGTCGATCGCCTCGAGGTTGGCCTCCAGATTCCAGCGCAGGTTCCAGTGATCGAAATTGCACGAACCGACACTGACCCAATCATCGACCAGCACCATTTTAAGGTGCGAGAAGTGTGGCTGATATTCGTGGATTCGCACGCCGGCACGCAGCAGGCGCGGGTAGAAACGCTGGCCGGCGTAGCGCACCGGCGGATGATCGGTATTGCGGCTGGTCAGCAGCAGACGCACGTCAACGCCGCGACGCGCAGCGCGGATCAGCGCCCGCCGCACCTTGCCAGTGGGCAGGAAGTACGGCGTGGCCAGCCAGATGCGCGCCTGTGCACGGCGCAGGTTGCGCAACAGGCTGAGGAGGATGTCGCGGTGCTGACGAGCCGCTGCATAGGCGACGCGCCCGAGCCCCGAGCCATCAGGCAGCAACGGTATGCGCGGCAACCTGTTCGGCAGGGGCAGCTGCCAGATTCGCCGCTTCAGGCAATGCTCCCACTGGTTGTCGAACAGCTCCTGCCAGTCCTGCAGCAACGGACCGGTCATCTCGACCATAACCTCATGCCAATGCACGGCCGGCGCGCGCGGATTCCAGAACTCGTCGGTGACACCAGTGCCGCCGACATAGCCGATGGCGCCATCTACCAGCAGCAACTTGCGGTGGTCACGATGCAGATTGCGCAGTTTCAGGCGTAGCGAAAGCGGGTTGTACAGGCGCAACTCGACACCTGCCTGGTGCAGGCGGTCGCGATTGGCCTGGCTCATCTTCAGGCAACCGAAGCCGTCGAACAGGCAACGCACCCGCACGCCACGCATCGCCGCACCCAGCAGCGCCCCCAGCAGGCTGTCGAGGCAGTTCCCGTCCTCCACCAAATAGAGTTCGAGATCGACACGGCGCTCGGCGCGCTCGATTGCCTCGAGCATCGCCGGGAAGAACTGCGGCCCATCGACCAATAGACGAAAGCAGTTGTCGCTGCGCCAGGGGAAAACCGACCCGGCCAGCATCATGGCGCATCACCCTGAGCAAAGTCGGTTGCAGGCCTATGAAGCGTTGAATGAAAGAAACAGCGAAATGACATGAAATCCCTTTTTCCGGTCGGCATGCGCGGCGCAACGGCAAGCTGGCACGTCCATCCGCGGCGGCGAACGCCGCGGTAGCTTACCCAGCCCCGTCAGCAAGGCAAGGCAGCGGCGCACGTCTTAGCTAGCGGCTATACGCCGCGCGAACAGCGCCCCTATAAGGCCAGGCGCGGCACGGTAGAGTTCCCAAGCCCTCGCGCCAGGTTCGACGGCATTCATGCCGTATCGCCAAACCCGAGCGCTGCGATGGCATGCTGCAAACGCCGCGCCTGGGCTTCGCGGGCAAGCCCCAGCACAGCACGATCTCGTTGCCACAGCGCAGCGTGGGTGCCGTCACCAGCCGCCAATGCACTTTCGACGTCGGGCTGCAGGGCCGCGAATTGCTCAAGCAACGCCGCCAGCAAAAGGTGAGCAGCGGGCTCGTCCGCCGACAGTCGCGCTACCTCGGCTGCCCCGCTGAGGATGCCCAATAGGCGCAGCATCAGGCTACGCGGCCCGCGTTCCTGCAGGGCTACGCCATGGAGCCAGGCGGTCAGCGCCGCCAGCACGTAAAGATCTTCGTGGGTGCGGAAGGGTTTGACGTAGTCGCTCCAACCGTCGCCGGGCAGGCGTTCGCCCAAGGCCCGCTCGAGACACAAGCGTCCATGGGCGATATCCGGCACGATCGGCAACTGGGGACCAGCCGTGAGTGAAACGCCCCTTGCGGCCGGCTCGACGGCGAACAGCCCGAGCCGCGGTGACTCCCCGGCGCCCTCTTCCCTCGCCGACACCAGCAACCACTGCACCGCTTCGCCAGCCGTAACGAAATCCTTGCTGCCGCTCAGATTGCCGTCATCCCAGCGTGTTGCCATGTCCGCAGGTCGCAATTTGCGCCGCTCGGTCGTGCAGAGCGCACCGAGCCCTGGCGGGGCGTCCGGCCAGAGGGCGCGCAACGCGGCCTGATAGCCGCCGAGAAAAGCCAACCCAGGGGTTACCGCCAGCCGACCGCCATATACAGCCAGGCAAAAGGGATCGTTCGTGCCGGCGCCCTCGCACACCCCTGCGTACCAGGCAGCCAGGCCCGACTCCGCTGCGACCGGGCGCAACGGGCCGATCAGTCGTTTCCACGGCATGTTCATCTGCAGAGCTCCACGAACACAGGCGGCAGGCCCACCGTCATCCAACCATCATCCGATCGTAACAGCGGCGACATGCCCTACTCCTAGCCTGATCCAGCCAAACACTCGAGCCCAACGATAACAACCAGACGCTCGTGTTGCATCGCCAACCCGCCACAGCCACGGCGGACAAGGAGACAGAGCATGAATGCCATCGTCGATCCACGCAGCACGCGTCAACTACGAGCCGAACGCCTGGAAGGCGAACCGGCCCTGCGCGAAGCCCAGGCTTTGCGCTATCGGGTATTTAGCAGTGAGTTCGACGCCCAGCTGCAAGGTGCAGAGCTCGGACTGGACATGGATGACTTCGACATTCACTGCCGGCACATTGGTGTACGCGACCTGGCCAGCGGCGAGCTGGTCGCCACCACACGCCTGCTGGACCACCTGACAGCACGACAGCTGGGCCGCTTCTACAGCGAAGGGGAGTTCGCCCTGCACGGGTTGGCGAACATCGACGAGCCCGTGCTCGAGATAGGACGTACCTGCGTTGCGCCGGCCTATCGCAATGGCGCGACGATCGCCGTGCTATGGAGCGAATTGGCCGAAGTGCTCAACCAGGGCCGTTATCGGTACCTGATGGGTTGCGCCAGCATCTCCATGCGCGACGGCGGCATCCAGGCTCGAGCGATCATGCAGCGCCTGCGCGACAGCCATCTGTGTACCGAGCTACTGCACGCGGAGCCGCGCACACCCCTGCCCGAACTGGATCTTCCCGACAACGTCACGGCTCAACTGCCGCCCCTGCTCAAGGCGTACATGCGCCTTGGCGCGAAGATCTGCGGCGAACCCTGCTGGGACCGCGACTTCCAGGTCGCCGACGTCTTCATCCTGCTCAAGCGTGAGGAGCTTTGCCCGCGCTATGCCCGTCACTTCAAGGCTGCGGTATAGATGATGCGGTTGCGCCTGTACTGGCGCCTGCTGCGCCTGGGCGCGGTCGTCCTGGCGGGGCTGCTAGTGGCAACCGCACTGGGTCTCGGCGAGCGCTGCGCGCTGCATGTGTCTTTCGAGCGCAAACAATGGCTGACCCGCTGGCTCATGGCGCGCCTTGCCGCCGCGTTGCCCTTTCGCGTGCGAGTGATTGGCGAGTTGCCGTCACAACCGATGCTCTGGGTCGCCAACCATGTTTCCTGGTGCGACATCCCCCTGCTGGGCGTGCTGCGACCGCTGTCATTTCTAGCCAAATCCGAAGTCAGCGCCTGGCCCGTACTGGGCTGGCTCGCGCGACAGGCTGGCACACTGTTTATCCGTCGCGGTGGCGGCAATGCCGCGCTGATCAACCAGGAACTGGCCGGACACCTGCAGCGGGGCCGCCATCTGCTGATTTTCCCCGAGGGCACCTCGACTGATGGCAGCAGCATGCGAACCTTCCACCCTCGACTGTTCGCCTGCGCGATAGAAGCCGGTTGCGCCATTCAACCCGTTGCGATCCGCTATCTGCGTGACGGCAAGCCCGACACCCTGGCCCCCTTCATCGGTGACGACGAGCTACCAATGCACGTACGCAGGCTGCTGGCCAGTAACGTGGCGGAAGTGGATATCCACCTGCTGGCCCCGATCCCTGTCGCCTCGCTGAGCCGCAAAGCCCTTGCCGAGCAAGCGCAGCAGGCCATTGAGCAGGTATTGTTTAGCCAGTCGCAAGAGCCAACGAGAGAGGCTGCATAGCGACCTGGTAGCGACGCTGCGCTAAGCTTCGCCCATGAACTATCTCGCGCATCTTCATCTTGGCGGCCCTGACCCGGCGGACATGCTCGGCAGCCTTTACGGCGATTTCGTCAAAGGTCCGCTGCAGGGTCGCTGGCCGGCGCAGATCGAGGCCGGCATTCGCCTGCATCGACAGATCGACGCCTTCACCGACAGCCATCCGCTGGTACTGGAGGCCAAGGCCCGCTTCCCCAGTGAACGGCGTCGCTATGCCGGGATCTTGCTCGACCTGTTCTTCGATCATTGCCTGGCGGCACACTGGTCGGACTACTCCGGCGAACCGCTGGACCTGTTTACCCAACGGGCCTACCGGGCGCTGATCGAAGAACCCGAGCTGCCTGGCAAGCTCGCCGTTATCGCGCCGCACATGGCAACTCACGACTGGTTGGGCAGCTACCGGGATTTCGAAGTACTGGGCACGGTGTTGGCGAACATGAGCCACCGCCTCAGCCGACCGGACGGCCTGGCCGGCGGGCTGGGAGAGCTGGAGCAGCTTTACGACCCGCTGCTTGAGGATTTCCGTCTTTTCTATCCGCAGCTTCAACGCTTCGCCAAGTCGGCGATGTAGCTCGAGCGCATCGTTCTACTGGGCATAGCCCGGACTTTGTGCATCCAGCTTGCGCAGCAGGCCTGGCCACGCCAACGCGCCGCCCATGCCCGAACGGGTGCGGGTCACGCCCGCCGCCATGGCCTTGGCACCGGCCAGGATCTGCTCAGGAATCGCGATGAGTTCGGCGCCGCCACTCTGGGCCATGACCTGAATTTCGCAGGCGCGCTGAAAGATGAACATCATCAGAAAAGTGTCGGCGACGCTGCCACCGCAGGTCAGCAGACCATGGTTGTGCAACAGCATGAAGCCGGTTTCGCCCAGATCGACCTGTAGCCGCGCCTTCTCGTCGTGATTCAGCGCGACACCTTCATATCCATGAGTCGAAAGGCTGGCCAGCACGAACAATGACTGCTGGCTGATCGGCAACACGCCCTGCCGCTGCGCCGAGACCGCCACCCCAGCCGCGGTATGGGTGTGCATGACACAGGCCACGTCGTGCCGTACCTCATGCACCGCACTGTGGATGGTGTAGCCAGCCGGATTGATCTCGTACGGGCTGTCCATCACCTTGTTGCCGGCCAGGTCGACCTTGACCAAGCTCGAAGCGGTGATTTCGTGAAACATCAGCCCGTAAGGATTGATCAGAAAATGATCGGTGTCGGGGATCTTGGCCGAGATATGCGTGAAGATCAGATCATCCCAACCATGCAGAGCGACCAGCCTGTAGCAGGCCGCCAGATCGACCCGCGCCTGCCATTCGGCAGGGCTGACCTGGGATTCCAGTGAAGGCAAGGTATGCAGCGCAGTCATCAGGCACCTCTTCTTATTGTCGTGACGATGCCTGGGATTCTAGCCAGAGCTGCCCTCGCCGACAGTTGCCCTTGCAGCCAGGCCGCTGACCTGGCGAGCCACTGTCAGGCGCGCAAGGCGGCGGCGAAGGCCTCCAGCCATGGCTCCGCATCGGTTTCCGGGGTGACCGTCTCGCTGGCGTCCAGACGCAGCATCTCAGTCACCTCACGTACGCCCAGCTCGGCGTAGAGCTCGCGAATCAGTTCTCCACCACCACAGAACGTGTCGCCGTAACTGGCGTCGCCCAGCGCGATGACGCCGCCAGGCAGCCCGCTCCAGGCAGGGAATTGATCGCGAATGGTCGAGTACAGCGGCATGAAGCTATCTGGCAGCTCCCCCATGCCGGTGGTGGAGCTCACCACCAGCAACGCTTCTGGCGCAAAGTCGAGAATCTGCTGCAGCTGCGCACGAGGATCGTGCCAGGTATCGAAACCGGCAGTCTTCAGCTGGTGTTCGGCGTGACGGGCGACATCTTCGGCAGTGCCGTAGACGCTTGCGGAAAGAATGGCGACTTTCATGTGCGCTCCAGGGCAATCAAAGCCGCACATTATGCCGCAATCCCGCCATCCGAGGCTTCCAGCCCTTCGGCCGATGCCGCACGTCCAGAAAAACAGGCGCGCACGGAACTGCGGCCGCGCAGGCTTGTCATAGGGCCGATTGCCCCACCGCTGCCATTCCGGCCGCAAGCGCAACGCGGTTCTGCCGCAGCGCCAAGTGGAGGGGACTTTCCCTCCGAGGGTGTCCGCATGGCGGAAGATACGATACTCAGCAAAGACGAACTGTCCTTCATACGCAAGCTGATGCAGCGCAACGGCGGCAACGCGCCGGAGCGCGCAGCCGGCTTCCGGGTGGATGGCGGTGCGCATTCCAATGAGCTGCTGATGCAGCTGGCCGCAAGAGCCAACCTGTCGTTACATGCAGAATTCGAAGAATTCCGCATGTCGTTTCCGATCCAACTCCGCGAAGATGAGCTGCACAGCCTCGATCTGCAACTGGCGCCACCGGTGATCTACGAGCGCGGCCCGACCACCCGCGCCTGGCGCCTGCATCTGGACGAGCCGCTTCCCCTGTTGGAAAACGATGGCGGCGAAAGCTCGCTCAGCGTGCATGAGCTATCGCCCCACGGCCTGCTGGTTGATGCTGGCAAACATCACAAACCGCCCAAGCATTTCCACCTGCGTCTAGCCCTGCCAGATGACACGCCGCTGGAAATCGACGCCCATCGCGTTCGCGAGCTGAAGGGCGGGCTGGCGGCCTACGAAGTGGAATACACCCAGGAAAAGGACGCCGAACGCATCCGCTCCTTTCTCTACCGCCAGCACCAACGCCTGCATCCCGATTTGCAGCCTGAGCTGCCAGCCGATCTGGTGTAAGCTGCCACGCCTGTAGCGACAGCCTCAGAGCGCAGGCCGTCCGCCCATTTCAGGCAGTGGATTTACATGCATCAGGCCCCGATTCTCATCACCGGAGCCAGCCAGCGAATCGGCCTGCACTGTGCCGAACGGCTGCTGGAAGACGGCCTCCCGGTTATCGTCACCTACCGCCGCGAACGCGACAGCATCGACCGGCTTCGCGCCCTTGGTGCCCAGGCGTTGCAGGCGGATTTCAGCGACGAAGCCGGCATCATGACCTTCATCAATGCTCTAAAGCAGCGGACCGACTGCCTGCGGGCGATCGTGCACAACGCCTCCGAATGGCGCCCTGATACGCCCGGGGAGGAGGCAGAGGCGTTCCGCCAACTGTTCCAGGTGCACATGCTCGCCCCTTACCTGATCAACCTGCACTGCGCCGATCTGCTGCGTCACGGCGGGCCGGCGGACATCGTGCACATCGGCGATGATGTCACCCGCAAAGGCAGCAAGAAGCACATCGCCTACGCGGCGAGCAAGGCGGGCCTGGATAACCTCACACTGTCCTTTGCCGCTAGCTTGGCGCCGGCCATCAAGGTCAACGGCATCGCGCCCGCGCTGATCCAGTTCAACCCGGACGACGACCCCGAATACCGCAGCAAGGCGCTGGCCAAATCCGCACTGGGCATCGAACCCGGCGCCGAAGTGATCTACCAGAGCCTGCGCTACCTGCTCGATAACCCCTACGTCACCGGCACCACACTGACCGTGAACGGCGGCCGCCACCTGATCTGAAGACTGCAAGGAGATCCCATGCCCAGACTGGAACCCGCAATGGCGCGCATCCGCGTCAAGGACCTGCGGCTGCGCACCTATATCGGCATCAAGGAGGAGGAAATCCTCAATCGCCAGGACGTGCTGATCAACCTGACGATGCTCTACCCGGCCGCGGAGGCCGTGCGCGAAAACGACATTGAACAGGCATTGAACTACCGCACCATCACCAAGGCGATCATCCAGCACGTCGAAGACAATCGCTTCGCCCTGCTCGAGCGGCTGACCCAGGAGATTCTCGACTTGGTCATGCGCTATCCGCAGGTGTGCTACGCCGAGGTGGAAGTCGACAAACCCCATGCGCTGCGCTTTGCCGAGTCGGTATCGATCACGCTGGCAGCCCATCGAGATTGACCCTGCGCAAGGCTGGCCGGCCGGGCGAGCCAAGGTTATGATCCGGCCGACCTCAGCCAACGCCGAGACCCACGAGATGAACGATCAAGAACGCACCGAACTGGAAGCCGCCGCCTTCCGTCGCCTGGTCCAGCACCTGCGCACCCGCCCCGATGCCCAGAATATCGACCTGATGAACCTCGCCGGCTTCTGCCGCAATTGCCTGTCGAAGTGGTACAAGGCCGCTGCGGATGATCTGGAGGTCGAAGTCAGCATCGACCAAGCCCGCGAGGAGGTGTATGGCATGCCATACAGCGAATGGAAGAAACGTTATCAAAAGGAAGCGACTGCCGAGCAGCAGGCCACTTTCGACAAGGCACAGAAAGAATGAAAGACCTGAAGGACTTCCGCGCCAGCCTGCGCAATAGCAACCATGCATTCAGCGAAACCCTCGCCTTCATCGAGAGCGCTTACGACTATCAGCCGAGCCGCTTCGTCAACGGCACGCTGGAAAACGCGGCTGGCGAGAACGAAGGCTCTTGCAAGACCCTCGGTCTATCGCAGCTAGAAGGATTCACCACCGAAGAAGCGCTGCTGGCGTTCGGCGAGCATTATCAAGCGGTACTGGCCAATCCGAACGGCAGCGATCACCGCAACATCCGCTCGCTGATGGAAACCGGCCTACCCGGCGTGCATTTCGATTCGCAGCCGATCACACGCAAGCAATAGCGCTCTATTGCTCTGCGGGACAGAGCCGGGCATGGCCCGGCTTCTGGGGATAAAAAGGGTCATCCCAAGCACTTGGGGAAGGCTGAAAGGAGCGGATGACCCGAAAACCATTGAGCGCCACCTTAGCCATCCGCCGCCGCTGCGGATAATTCAGGTTCTGCATACGTCCCATAGTCATCGACTATCCCGCCGCGCCATCCCGTCGACCACTCACTCGCTTACAGGAGACGTCAATGTCCGTATCCGCCCTCTCCGGCCCGCAGTATCTGCGCGAAGGCCTGCGGCTGGTACTCAGCCCTGGGCTGCGTGTGTTCGTAATCCTTCCGCTGACGGTCAACGTGCTGCTGTTCTTCGGCCTGATCTGGTTTGCAGTCGGCCAATTCAGCGGCTGGGTCGACACCTTCATGCCCAACCTGCCGAGTTGGCTCGCCTTCCTGGAATACATTCTCTGGCCATTGTTCGTCGCGCTGGTCGTGCTGATGGTGTTCTTCACCTTCACCATGCTGGCCAACATCATTGCGGCGCCATTCAACGGCTTTCTGGCGGAGAAGGTCGAGGTGGTGGTACGCGGCGAAGATGCTGCGCCGCCGTTCAGCTGGGCCGAGCTGCTGGCGATGCTGCCGCGCACGATTGGTCGCGAACTACGCAAACTGGCCTACTTCGCGCCGCGTGCCCTGGCGTTGCTGGTGCTCTCGTTCATCCCCGTGCTTAATCTTGCTGCCGCGCCGCTATGGCTGCTGTTCGGCGTGTGGATGATGGCGGTGCAATACATCGACTACCCGGCGGATAACAACAAGCTGAGCTGGTCGGACATGATGGGCTGGCTGCGCCAGCGCCGCTGGCAGAGCCTGAGTTTTGGTGCAGTGACCTATGCGGCCTTGCTGGTGCCGGTGTTGAACCTGTTGATCATGCCGGCGGCGGTAGCCGGTGCCACGCTGTTCTGGGTTCGCGAAGGCGGCCCGAATCGGCAGCTCGATCGGCAAGGTTGAGCCTTGCAGTGGCATGCAGCGCTACCGGTGGCGGATTAAAGCTTTTGATTCCGGATTAAAACAATCGGTGTTGCTGCCATGTGCTTTGAGCCTTGCACCTTGTCGATCGGGGCGCTTGCCGCCTGTGCTGATGCCTCGGCTTCCAACGCCCGATCGAGCCATTCTCTCTTTATGATTCCAACGCCCCTTCGGCAAGCCAGCGCAATCGTTACGCAAGGGCGAGCCGCAGGGGGCGGTGAGAGTTCGTAAAGGCATGAATGGCCCTTTACGGCAGCCAGCTCGGCATCAACGCAGCCAGCTGGCAAAACGTGGGCAACGATGAGAATCAGGACTGGGAAATCAGGAACGCTCTCTGCTGCCCAACGCCACTACGCCAGTGTCTTCAACGCCTCGCGACTAAAGGGCAGAATGTCCTGCATCCGCCCTTCCCTGACCTTAACCGCCCAATCCGGATCGCAGATCAGCGCGCGGCCTACGGCCACCAGGTCGAACTCCTGCTTGTTCAAACGCTCCAGCAAGCCTTCGATATTGGCCGGTTGCGCCACCTTGTCGGTCTTGACCATGAACTGCAGGAATTCACCGTCCAGGCCGACGCTGCCGACGGTTATGGTCGGCTTGCCTGTTAGCTGACGGGTCCAGCCGGCGAGGTTGAGGTCCGAGCCTTCGAACTCAGGCTCCCAGAAGCGGCGTGTCGAGCAGTGAAAGATGTCCACTCCGGCTTCCGCCAACGGCGCCAGGAACTCACCAAGCTCTTCGGCCGACTGCACCAGGCGCGCGGTGTAGTCCTGCTGCTTCCACTGCGAGAAACGGAAGATGATCGGGAACTCAGGTCCCACCGCCGCGCGCACGGCCCGGATCAATTCGACGGCGAAGCGCGAGCGGTTGGCGAGGCTACCGCCGTACTCGTCGGTGCGCTGGTTGCTGCCTTCCCAGAAGAACTGGTCGACCAGGTAGCCGTGGGCACCATGAATCTCTACACCGTCCATGCCGATCGCCTGGGCATCGCGTGCGGCCTGAGCAAAGGCCTGAACCACATCGTCGATGTCCTGCTTGGTCATGCCGTGCACAACGACCTGCCCGTCCTTCTGCTTCTCCATTGGGCCGTAGCCGACTACGTCCGGCTCCGGCTCGGTGCCCTTGCGGCGTACATTGCCGACGTGCCACAGCTGCGGAACGATCTTGCCGCCGGCGGTATGCACCGCTTCAACCACAGCCTTCCAGCCAGCCAGCGCATCTTCACCGTAGAAGCGCGGCACGTGGGGATAACCGTTGGCTGCCACGTGGCCGACAGTGGTGCCTTCGGTGATGATCAAGCCGACCCCGGAGGCCGCGCGACGGCGGTAGTACTCAACCACATCGGCGGTGGGCACGCCGTTGGGCGAGAACGAACGGGTCATGGGCGCCATGACCACACGGGTCGGCAAACGGAGGGCGCCCAGTTCGAAGGGCTGGAACAAGGCTTGTACGCTGGCGGTCATGAATCGACTCCTGTGGCATTGATCAAGGTAACCGGGTGCTCACGCCCCGGCGGATTTTCTGTAGCCGGCGCCAATAAGCGCTCGAGCTGCTGGTAAAACACCTGCAGCGGGGCAACGCCGCCGCTTACTTTCATGCGCAGCAGAGCACCTTCCCAGGCGTCGCTTATGAATTCCGCCAGCGTCGGACAATCGCAGCACGAGGCGATCTCGCCAACGCTGCGCGCCTGCTCCAGGCAGGCAGCAAGCAACTCGACGGATTGCGCCAGTATCTCGCTGAGCCGATGCGCAATGGGTGGGCACAGCTCGGCCATCTCGAAACTCAGGCTGCCGATGAAGCAGTGGTATTCGGGCTTATCCTTGCGGGCGAAGTGCGCAACGAGATCGGCGTAGTAGTCGAGCACACGCTGCCGCGGGCCGATTGCACATTCGCTCAGTGCGGCCTGGTAGCGCTCCAGTCGGGGGGCGTAGATGTAATCCAGCGCTTGCAGGGCAAAATCTTCTTTGCTGCTGAAGTAGTGATAGAACGAACCCTTCGGGATACCGGCCGCATGGACGATCTCCTGTACACCGGTGCCGTGATAGCCACGGCGGGTCATTACCTGAGCGCCTCGGGAGAGGATCAGGTCGCGCTTGTCGTTGCGTGCAGGATTGGTCATGCGCTGAGGATATGACCGGTCGTCTCGCCGGCACAGCATCATCCATCCCGCTTATTCAGTGGCAACCACGGCGACGATGAGAGAACGCTAACGCGGAGAGAAAAGATACGACCGCATCTGCGGTCGCGGTCTTGCAGGTCAGGCCAGAGCGCTTTCGATCGCCTGAATCAGGGCGGCGTCATCAGGTGCGGTGCGCGGCGAAAACCGAGCCAGCACGCGGCCATCCTTGCCGACCAGAAATTTCTCGAAGTTCCAGGTGATGTCGCCCGGAAAATCAGCGCCCTCGCCTGCGAGCAACCGATACAGCGGATGCCGCTGAGGACCGTTCACCTCGAGCTTGCCACTCAGCGGAAAGCTGACGCCGTAGTTGAGGGTGCAGAACGAGCGGATCTCCTCGTCACTGCCCGGCTCCTGCGCAGCGAACTGGTTGCACGGTATGCCCAGCACGCTGAACCCGCGGGCACCGTACTGCTGCTGCAGCCGCTCGAGGCCGGCGTATTGCGGCGTCAGCCCGCACTGCGAGGCGACATTGACCACCAGCGTGATCTGATCGCCGAGCTGCGCCAGCGGCAATTCTTCACCGCCCAGGCCTGGCAACACCAATTGGTGGAATGCGCTCATGTCATCTCTCCTAACGAAAAAAACGCCCCGGCAGACGACCGGAGCGCTCTTCTTTCGATCGGCACAGCAGCCGTTCCTGCCGCTGTGCGTGCGGACGCCTAAACGGCGATCCGGATCAGTGGTGGTGGCCACCTTCGCCATGAACGTGACCGTGGGCCACTTCTTCTTCGCTGGCTTCACGCACGTCTACGACCTTGACGTCGAAGTTCAGACGCTGGCCGGCCAGCGGATGGTTGCCATCGACGATCACGTCATCACCTTCCACGTCGCGGATGGTAACGATCTGCATGCCGCCGTCAGGACCGGAGGCATGGAACTGCATGCCTACTTCCAGCTCGTCGACGCCTTCGAACATGGCGCGATTGAGGGTAGCAACCAGCTCGGGGCTGTATTCGCCGTAAGCGTCCTGAGGCTCGATGGCAACCTGGAGCTGATCGCCGCCCTGCTTGCCCTCGAGAGCCTTTTCCAGGCCCGGGATGATGTTACCTGCACCGTGCAGGTAGACCAGCGGCGCGCCGCCGGCCGAGCTGTCGATCACCTCACCGGCGTCGTTGGTGAGTGTGTAGTCGATGGAGACAGCCTTGTTAGCGGCAATCAGCATGGGCAGAACCTTCGCTTGAGAGAATGGATATGGAAGTTTAACCATCCCCCGCGCCGAATGCGAACCAGCCTTGGATGAACGGCCCCGTGCCGTTCGTCGCGCTTGTTTGCTGTGTAGTGCCAACGAATATGTGACTACAACCTTTGGATGGCATCGCTTTCGCAGCTGATGTGCAAGAATCGCCGAAAAGTATCTTTGGCACCCATTTCAATAACATTAGAGAACCAAGGAGCACCGATGTCGGCTCGTAACATCCTGGTGATTAACTGTGGCAGCTCGTCGATCAAGTTCGCTCTGGTCAACGAAGCGCAAGCGACCTTCCCGCTCCAAGGCCTGGCTGAATGCATCGGCAGTCCGGAAGCCGTCATCCACTTCGAGAGCGCCGCTGGCAAAGAAAGCGTCAGGGTGCCCGACGCCGATCATCAGGCTGCTCTGGCCCAGATACTGCCTCGCGTGGAAGAAGCCGCTGGCGGCCATCTGGACGGCATCGGCCACCGTGTAGTCCATGGCGGAGAAAAATTCTTCGCATCTTCGCTGCTCAATGACGAAACCCTGGCCGGCATCGAAGCCAACATTCAGCTGGCACCGCTGCACAACCCGGCGAACCTGAGCGGCATCCATGCTGCGATCAACCTGTTCCCGGAGCTGCCGCAGGTGGGTGTGTTCGATACCGCCTTCCACCAGAGCATGCCCGAACATGCCTACCGCTACGCCCTACCGGAAGTGCTCTATAAAGAGCACGGCGTACGTCGCTACGGTTTCCACGGCACCAGCCACCGCTACGTCAGCAACCGCGCTGCCGAACTGGCTGGCGTTGCGCCTGAAAGCAGCAGCTGGCTGGTCGCGCACCTGGGTAATGGCTGTTCCACCTGCGCGGTAGTCAATGGCGAAAGCCGCGACACCAGCATGGGCCTGACGCCCCTCGAAGGCCTGGTGATGGGTACCCGCAGCGGTGACGTCGATCCGAGCCTGCACAACTTCCTGAACAAGACGCTGGGCTGGGACCTGCCCAAGATCGACAACATGCTCAACAAGGAAAGCGGCTTGAAGGGCCTGTCTGGTCTGTCCAACGACATGCGCACCCTGGCCGAAGCCCGCCAGGCTGGTCATCCGGGCGCCGTGCTGGCTTTCGAGGTGTTCTGCTACCGCCTGGCCAAGTCGCTGTCAGCCATGGCCTGCGCCTTGCCGCAGCTGGACGGCCTGGTATTCACCGGTGGTATTGGTGAGAACTCCTCAGCCGTACGTGAGCGGACCCTGGACCATCTCAAGCTGTTCGGCTTCAAGCTCGACGCTGAAGCCAACGCACGTTGCACCCGTGGTGTCGCGGGCGAGATTCAAAGCGAAGGCAGCCCACGTGTCATGGTGGTGCCAACCAACGAGGAGCGTCAGATCGCCCTCGACACGCTGGCCCTGCTGGACGCCTGACACCGGCAGCACGCAGCGATCCCAAGACCCGACAGCCTCTGGCAGTCGGGTCTTTGCGCATGAGCGCCGCGGCAATCAGGCAGTTCCCGCCCCGGCACAAGTGCCCTAGCCTAGCCGGCGCCCAGCACCGTTCCCCGAGCACCCTGCCATCAAGGAGATGCCATGCATACAATCTTCCTCGCCCCTACCGGTTTCGGCGGCGGCCTCAATTCCATCAGCCTCGGCCTGATCCGTGCGCTGGAAAACGCCGGGCTGAAGGTCGGCTTCTTCAAGCCGATCGCCCAACCTTTCCCCGTTGATCAAGGCCGAGAGCGCTCCTGCATTCTGGTCGAGCGCACCCTGAACCTCACTTCGCCTGAGCCCCTGCCGCTGGAACAGGTGGAACGCCAGCTCGCCGATGGCGAGATCGATCTGCTGCTCGAAGACGTAATCAGTCACTACCAGCAGGTCGCGGTCGGCAAGGACGTGGTCGTCGTCGAAGGCATGGTGCCCACCCGGGAATCCAATTACACCCAGCGCATCAATACCCAGCTGGCCAAGAGCCTGGACGCTGAAGTCATCCTCATTGGCGCTCAGGGCAGCGACAGCCTCAAGCGCCTGGCCGAACGTATCGAGATCCAGGCGCAGCTCTACGGTGGCGCCAAGGACCCCAAGGTACTCGGCGTCATCCTCAACAAGGTCAAGACCGACGAAGGCCTGCCGGCTTTCCTCGACAGCCTGAAGCAGCACCTGCCACTGCTTGGCAGCCCTGAATTTCAGCTGCTCGGCGCGATTCCGTTCTCCGAAGAACTCAACGCACTGCGCACCCGTGATATCGCCGAACTACTGGGCGCGCAGGTGCTGAACGCCGGCGAAGCCGACCAGCGCCGCGTCAACAAGATCGTGCTGTGCGCGCGCGCCGTTCCGAACACGGTGCAACTGCTGCAATCTGGCGTTCTTGTGGTGACTCCGGGCGACCGCGACGACATCATCCTTGCGGCTAGCCTGGCCTCACTGAATGGCGAGAAGCTCGCCGGCCTGCTGCTGTGCAGTGACTTCGCACCGGACCCTCGTATTCTCGAGCTGTGCAAGGCCGCGCTGGATGGCGGCTTGCCGGTTATGACCGTGGAGACCAACTCCTACGACACGGCGAACAACCTGTTCGGCCTGAACAAGGAAACCCCGGCGGACGACATCGAGCGTGCCACGCGGGTTACCGACTTCATCGCCAAGCACCTGCATCCCGAGTTCCTGCACTCGCGTTACAGCGTGCCGCGCGGGGAATTGCGCATGTCGCCAGCAGCGTTCCGCTACCAGTTGGTCAAGCGTGCCCAGAATGCCGACAAGCGTATCGTGCTGCCGGAAGGCAACGAGCCGCGCACCATCCGCGCCGCCGCAATCTGCCAGGAGCGAGGCATTGCTCGCTGCGTGCTACTGGCCAAGCCGGAAGAAGTGCAGCAGATCGCTCGCGAGCAGGGCATCATCCTGCCGGCCAGCCTGGAGATCCTCGATCCGGACAGCATCGCCAATCGCTACGTCGAGCCGATGTGCGAGATGCGCAAGGCCAAGGGACTGACGCCGGACGATGCCCGTGAACAGCTGAAGGATACGGTCGTGCTGGGCACCATGATGCTCGCGTTGGACGAAGTGGACGGCCTGGTATCAGGCGCGGTGCACACCACAGCCAATACCATCCGCCCGGCTCTGCAGTTGATCAAGACCGCGCCGGGCTACAGCCTGGTGTCGTCGGTGTTCTTCATGTTGTTGCCGGACCAGGTACTGGTTTATGGCGACTGTGCCGTGAACCCCAACCCGAATGCGACCGAGCTCGCCGAGATCGCACTGCAAAGCGCCGAATCCGCCGTGGCCCTGGGCGTCAATCCGCGCGTGGCAATGATCAGCTACTCCACCGGCAGCTCCGGCAGCGGTGCGGAAGTGGAAAAAGTCGCCGAAGCCACCCGCATCGCCCAAGGCCGCGCGCCTGAGCTGCCGATCGACGGTCCGCTGCAGTACGACGCCGCCTCTGTGCTCAGCGTCGGCAAGCAGAAGGCACCAAACAGCAAGGTCGCCGGGCAAGCCACCGTGTTCATCTTCCCCGACCTGAATACAGGCAACACGACCTACAAGGCGGTGCAGCGCAATGCCAACTGCCTCAGCGTCGGCCCGATGCTGCAAGGCCTGGCCAAACCGGTCAACGACCTGTCCCGCGGTGCCCTGGTTGACGATATCGTCTTCACCATCGCGCTGACCGCACTGCAGGCCGCCAACCAGAAGGCCTAACGGCCTGATCTGCATGACGCCGCCAGGCCTTCTGGCCGGCGGCGTCACGCTCTTCCCTCTGCCGATGGTTGCAGTTCGGCGCGCAATCGCTACTCTTGGCGCCTCGAATTAGCCGTATCGTCGAGAAATTCATGCTGAGCTTCCTCCCCGCCCCACTGCGCGGCACTTTTGCCGGCTTGTTTTTGGCGCTCAACACCCTGTTCTGGTGCTGGCCGCTGTTCGCCCTGTCCCTACTCAAGCTGCTGCTTCCCATTCCGGCCATACAGCGCAGATTGCGCTTCGGCATGCATTGGCTTGCCGAGTCTTGGATCGCGGTCAACAGTTTCTGGATGGATCTGGTTCACCCGATTGAATGGGATGTGCAGGGGCTCGAGCAGGTCGACATGCATCATTCGTATCTGGTCACCAGCAATCACCAGAGCTGGGCCGACATCCTCGTGCTGCAATACCAGCTCAACCGGCGGATGCCGTTCCTCAAGTTCTTCCTCAAGCAGGAGCTGATATGGGTCCCGGTGATCGGCCTGTGCTGGTGGGCGCTGGAGTTTCCGTTCATGAAACGCTTCAGCAAGGAGTACCTGGCCAAGTACCCCGAGAAGCGCGGCGAAGACCTGGCGACTACGCGCAAGGCTTGCGAGCGTTACCGGACCAACCCGGTGTCGGTATTCAACTTCCTCGAGGGCACGCGCTTCACCGAGGACAAGCACACCGAACAGGCGTCACCCTACCGCTACCTGCTCAAGCCGAGGGCTGGCGGCATCGCCTTCGTCATTGATGCCATGGGCGAACAACTGACGGCGCTGGTCAATGTCACCATCCACTACCCCAACGGCCGCCCCAGCTTCTGGGACCTGCTGGCCGGTAATATTCATCGGGTAGTGGTGCGAATCGAGGCGCAGCCGATTCCCAGCGAATTTCTTGGCAGAAATTACGATCAGGACGAGCCGTACCGGCTGGCCTTCCAGCAATGGGTCAACGGGCTGTGGACCGAGAAGGATGGGCAGTTAGCCCAGCTGCACCGGGAATTCCCAGTGCAGCCTTGAGCGATGAGCGCTCAGAGCGAATCCCAGGTGATCTGAGTAGGAAACGCGCGGGCCTGCTCGGCGGTTACCGCTGGCGAGACAAGGAACCCCTGCATGACATCGCAGCCGTTCTGCACCAGCCAATCGCGCTGAGCCGAGGTTTCCACCCCTTCGGCTACCACCTCCAGATTGAGGTTGCGACCCAGATCGATGATGGTGCTGACGACCGCTGCATCACGCGGGTAATCCATCATGTTGGCGATGAACAATCGGTCGATCTTCAGCGTATCCAGCTCGAAATGCCGCAGATAGGCCAGCGATGAGTAGCCTGTGCCGAAGTCATCGATGGCCACTCGCACGCCGAGCTTGCGCAGCTGACGAAGCTTTTCGCAGCTCTGCTCAAGGTCCTGCATCAGCGTACCCTCGGTGACTTCCAGCTCCAGCTGCGCCGGGTTGATCTGATATTCATCGAGCAATCGACGGAGCGAATCGAACAGGCCGGCGCGGCTGAACTGCACGGGGCTGACGTTCAGGCTGAGAATCAGGTCGCTGCCGAATGAAGGCAGCCATTGGCAATACTGGTTCATTCCTTCGCGCAGGACCCAGTCGCCAACCCGCTCGATCAGCCGGGTTTCCTCCAGCAATGGGATGAAGTTATTAGGCTGGTTCTCACCGGCCTCGCCCTGCGGCCAGCGCAGCAACCCCTCGAACCCCCTGAGCCTGCCGGTCGCAAGCATGATCTGCGGCTGATAGAGCAGCTCGAAATCATTGCGATCAGTGGCGCTGCGCAGGTTCTCCTCCATCATCAGCCGTGCATGTGCCCGCTCGTTCATGTCGCTGGAGAAGAAGCGATACTGACGCCGCCCCGCCCGCTTGGCCTCATACATGGCCATGTCCGCCGAGCGCAGCAGCTGATCGACACTGACGCCACAGTCGGGAAAATGCGCGAT